>JAMIFM010000015.1:0-116828 GCA_035906255.1 Bacteroidia bacterium | reverse complement strand
TATAAGTTTACAACAAATCAAAGACTTTGAAATAGGGTTTCCTGCAACCATTATAGAACAACAAAAAATAGCTTCATTTCTATCTCTAATAGATGAAAGAATTGCCACTCAAAGCAAAATAGTACAGCATTTAGAAACCTTAATGCAGGGCCTTAGGGAAAAGCTATTTACTCAGAAATTAAGGTTTAAAGACGAGAATGGGCAGCAGTTTCCTGATTGGGAAGTGAAGAAGTTGAGTGAAATTGTTGAGTTTTATAAAGGTAGTAGTTTATCAAAAGGAGATATTACAGAAAATGGGCAAATAAAGTGTATTCATTATGGTGAATTGTTTACAATTTATGAAGAGATTATTTCTATTGTAATCTCCCGAACAAATAAAGATGGTTTTCATAGCAAAGTTGGCGATGTTTTAATGCCAAGCTCAGACGTTACACCATTAGGCCTTGCAACAGCAAGTGTAATTTTAGAAAGCAGTGTCGTTTTAGGCGGAGATATAAATGTATTACGGCCATTCACTGAAATCAATCCTATTTTTTTATCATATCTACTTAATTTTGAAAAGAAAAAAGTGATAGAATTGGTTTCTGGCACAACGGTTAAACATATCTACAGTAAAGACTTAAAAAACATTCATTTACTTATTCCCGTTTCACCTAAAGAACAAACATATATTGCTGACCTTCTTTCTACCATTAGTACAAAAATCGAATCAGAAAAGAAAATATTAGAGCAATACAAGAATCAAAAGAAATTTTTGCTCCAAAATCTGTTTATATAAATAGGTTTTGTAATAGGTGTTTTTTTACACATTGATAATTTGAAGATATCCGATTTTCAATTTTTAATTTATTTGATAAGTTATCAAGAATGGCTATGATTTCCTCTTGTTTTTCAATTGTTGGAACTAATACCTGAAACCCATCTAAAGATTTTTTTTGTATATTAGGCAATCCAGAACCAACGCGTAATTTCATAATATCGTTCTCGAAGGCTTTCAGATAATAATAGAGGTATTTATTTTTGACGTTAATATTAACATCATTTAATGTATAACAATGACCTCCGCTCCAAAATCGTGTTTCATTATACTGTACATAACCACAAGAATTTCCACCTTCACTAATAGAAATTATATCAGCCTCGGTATTGTACTCAAAGTGATAACCTGACGGCAAAACCCCTCCGTTCATTACATAATATTTATCAACTTTTGATAATTCAGAGCTATTGATTTGTTCACCTTTACTAATAACACATATTGAACCTAAAGGCACACATTTAAAATCTTCTTTCTTTTGATTAAAAATCTTTTGACAAAGCCCCTTAATTAAGGTTTCTAATCTTTGAATTATTTTGCTTTGAGTGGCAATTCTTTCATCTATTAGAGATAGAAATGAAGCTATTTTTTGTTGTTCTATAATGGTTGCAGGAAACCCTATTTCAAAGTCTTTGATTTGTTGTAAACTTATATGTGGTATTCCAGAGCTTGTATTAACAATATCAACATATTGATGAAATTCACTTGAGAATATTTTTTGATATATATAGCTAATCTCAGCATTTTCTAATGCTTTTATCCTTGCAACCCTTTGGATAAGAATAGATCCTTCATCAGATTCTGATACCAACGCTACATTTTTTCCAACTTTTGAGCCGTCCATCCCAATTACTATATCTCCTTTTTGGAGGAGATATTTCTTTATTTTATCCGTTAGGTTTTTAGGGTAGTATCTGTCGATTTCTCTGCTATGACGAATAAATCCTTCTGTTATATTAATTCCTCTTAGTATTGGGATGCCTAATTCATTTTCTGAAATATCCTCTGATTGTAATGCTATTCCTGAAATTATATCGATAAATTCCTCTAGCTTCTTTTTCTCCCATTCCCCCTCAAACCCCTTAAATCTCAAATTGGGAACCTTAATAACTTTAAGATTTCAAATTCTTAATTCTTTTCCTTTGGGAGTATTAAAAAATCTATTCAATGAACAAGCAAAAAACATTCTCAGAAATCGTCAATTTATGGAAGGCGGACAAGAAGCAGTACATTAAAAAATCAAGTTTTTCGGCTTATGCCCTTTTGGTTGAAAATCATTTATTACCCGTATTTAAAGGCAAACAGCATTTTGAAGAAGCAGAAATACAAACATTTGTGTTTCAAAAATTAGAACAAGGGCTAAGCCAAAAAACAATTAAAGATATTTTAATAGTACTGAAAATGGTGTTGAAATTTGGCGCAAAAAATAAATGGATAGAATACCAGTCGTTTGATATCCAGTTCCCCACAGAGCGCGAAAAACAAACGATGGAGGTACTAAGCCGTACCCATCAAAAGAAGGTAATGCAATACATTCAGGAGCATTTCACTTTTCGCAACTTGGGTGTGTATATCTGCCTTTGTTCGGGCATGCGCATTGGCGAAATCTGTGCCCTTACTTGGGAGGATGTGGATACCGATAATGGAGTTATTAAAATAAGAAGAACCATACAGCGTATTTATACGATTGATGAAGGCGGACGCAAGACAGAACTTATCCTTGACACTCCAAAAACTACCAACTCCATTCGTGAAATTCCCATGAGTAGAGATTTATTGCAGATGCTGAAACCCATTAAGAAAATTGTTAACAATTCATTTTTCGTACTTACTAATGAAGCTAAACCAACCGAACCCAGAACATACCGTACCTACTATAAAAACCTGATGAAAGAACTTGGGTTGCCGCAGTTAAAATTTCACGGGCTGCGGCACAGCTTCGCCACCCGATGTATCGAAAGCAAATGCGACTATAAAACGGTAAGTGTACTTTTGGGGCATTCAAACATCAGCACTACGCTAAACCTCTATGTTCACCCCAATTTAGAGCAAAAGAAAAAAGCTATTGACCAGATGTTTCGAGCATTAAAATGATAACATTAATTATCAGTTCAGTTTTAAAATTGAGATATTTGTTACTTATCAAGTCGTTATAATGTCGAAACAGTCTGAACAAGTATTAGAAGAGAAATTGATAGCCCAATTGCAAAAGTTGGGCTATCAATATATATCGGTGGTAGATGAGGCGGGACTTTTAGCCAATCTTAAAACCCAATTAGAAAAGCACAATAATATTTCACTTTCAGCAAGCGAGTTTGAAAAAGTGTTAAACCTACTGAACAAAGGTTCAGTGTTTGAGAAAAGCAAAAACCTTCGTCAAAAGCAGCACATTATAAGGGATAATGGAGACAATCTCTATTTTGAGTTTTTAAACATTGACCATTGGTGCCAAAATCAGTATCAGGTTACTAACCAAATTAGTCAGGAAGGAAAATACAAAAATCGCTATGATGTTACCTTGTTAATCAACGGTTTGCCTTTGGTTCATATTGAATTGAAGCGTAGAGGATTAGAATTGAAGGAGGCTTTTAATCAGATAAATCGCTATCAACGACACTCTTTTGCTTCTAACTCGGCATTATTCCAATACGTTCAAATTTTTGTCATAAGCAATGGCGTAAATACAAAGTATTATGCCAACAATAGAGGCCAAAGTTTTAAACAAACATTCTACTGGACTGATATAGAAAATAAGCCCTTAACGAATATACTCAACGGGTTTACAGATACTTTTTTAGAACCCTGCCATGTGAGCAAGATGATTTGTAAGTACATCGTATTGAATGAGGCATACAAAATACCAATGGTACTTCGTCCATACCAGTTTTATGCTGTTGAAGCCCTAATTAAACGGGTAAAAAACACCACTAAAAATGGCTATATATGGCATACTACAGGGTCAGGAAAAACCTTAACCAGTTTTAAAGCAAGTCAAATCTTAATGGATTTGCCGGAGATTCATAAAGTAGTTTTTGTGGTGGATAGAAAAGACTTGGACTACCAAACTACCAAAGAGTTTAACAGCTTTAGCGAAGGCTGTATAGATGGTACAGATAACACAAGCAATTTGGTTAAGCAATTTATAGGCACTTATAAGGATAAGAAAGGAGAAGCCAAAGACAGCAAGTTGATTGTAACTACAATCCAAAAACTAAATACTGCAATTAGCAAGTTGAAGTATGAAAGTAAAATGGAGAGTCTAAGAGACAAACGTATCATTTTCATTTTCGATGAATGCCATCGCAGCCAGTTTGGAGAAACTCATAATCGAATCAAGGATTTTTTTAACAATGCCCAGTTGTTTGGTTTTACGGGGACACCCATTTTTGCTGATAATGCCAATAAAAACGAATTGGGTAAGCGTACCACCAAAGATTTGTTTGAAGATTGTTTACACAAATATGTAATTACTGATGCCATCAAAGATGAAAACGTATTGAAATTTTCTGTAGAATATGTTGGCCGTTACAAATACAAAGATGGGAGCGAAACCAATGTTGATATTGAGGTGGAGGACATTGACACCCAAGAGTTGATGGAGAATGAAGGACGTTTGGAAAAAATTACTGACTATATCATTGCTCACCACAACAGAAAAACCCATAGTCGGGATTTTTCAGCTATGTTTTGTGTGGATAGTGTAAAGTCATTGATTAAATATTATGATATTTTTAAACGTAAAAGATTAAAAGGTGAGCATAATCTTAACATTGCTACTATTTTTAGTTATGCGTCCAATGAAGATGATGCCAATGCAAATGGTTTTATACCTGAAGAAGTCTCTGTGGTAGGAGAGCCTCAAGTGTTGTATGGACTACAAGCCCATAGTCGTGAAAAGTTGGATGAATACATTGAAGATTACAATAAGCAATATGGCACTAAATATTCTACCAAAACAAGCGAGGATTTCTATAACTACTACAACGATATTTCAAAAAAGCTGAAAGACAGGGAAAGGCAGCCTGAAAATATTGACAACCGCATTGATATTTTGCTGGTAGTCAATATGTTTTTGACAGGTTTTGATGCCAAAAAAGTGAATACCCTTTACGTAGATAAGAACTTAAAATACCACGGTTTGATACAGGCATTTAGCCGTACCAACAGGATACTAAACGAACAGAAATCGCAGGGAAACATTGTTGTTTTTAGAAACTTAAAGGCAAGCACAGACCAAGCTATTACATTATTTAGTAATAAGGAAGCTATTGAAGTAATTATCATGCAGCCTTATGAAGACTATACTGCCAAATTTGATGAAGCATTTGAAAACCTCTTGGAAATAACGCCAACAACTGATAGCGTTAATGAACTTGAATCCGAAGAAGATGAGCTTAAATTCATTCAATCTTTCAGAGACTTAATGAGGATTAAAAATATTCTGGTTGCCTTTTCTGACTTTAAGTGGGAAGACCTTGAAATGGATGAACAACTTTTTGAGGATTATAAAAGTAAATATTTAGACCTTTATGAAAAGGTAAAAAGCAATCATCAAAAAGAGAAGGTATCTATTTTAGAGGATGTGGACTTTGAGTTGGAATTAATTCACAGGGACGAAATCAACGTAGCCTATATCATTCAATTGTTAATTAAGTTAAAATCCCAAACCCGGAAAGACATTACCAAGGCGGAAAAAGAAATTTTTAACTTACTTAATACTGAAGCTACTTTAAGAAGCAAACGGGAGTTGATAGAGAGATTTATTTTAGAAAATTTGCCTCAAATTAAAGACGCGGATGAAATTATCCCTGCCTTTGAGAGGTTTTGGAATCAAGAACAACAAAGAGAGCTTGCTAAAATGGTTTCAGAAGAAAACCTATCTGCTGAGAAAACCCAAAAACTAATTGAAGATTACTTGTTTGCCGAAAGAGAGCCTTTACGTGACGAAGTATTAGAACTTATTGAAGGCGAAAAGCCCAGTTTATTACAACGTAAAAAGATAGGTGACCGCATTTTAAGACGCATAATTGATTTTGTGGAGACTTTCATAAACGGCATGGACTTGAATTGATATTAGAAAACAGTAAAACCCTTTTCCTGAGTTTCATTTTTGTTCTCCTGTAATACATAAAAAGACTCAGGGTGAGTCACTAAAAACATTGTAATAATTTTCTTGCATCAACTTCAAATCTTCGTTGATTAGGTTCGACAATTTGTTTGTCAGCTCCACAAACTATCGCTCCATGACAGATAAAAGAGTTTAAGATCACGTCTTAAACTCTTTTTTATTTAGTGAGATGGTATACAAATACAGAATTTAAGTTTTTGAATTTGTCCCAGCACTAAAACCAATAAATAGGTTATGTATAATTGAATGTGTGGTGTCAAGAAAATGAACTGATAAGAAGTAAGATCCTTTAAATCGAATCTATATTGATTATTCATACTAAAAATAGAATGTAGAAAAATCGTTTGAGCACTGTAGTAGTATGAGACAAGTTGTTTCTGAAATATTTGAAGAGGTATTTTTACTTGCAAATGTTGTTTTTCTTTAACAAATTTGTTTAAATCGATTGTCTCATACATTGGTGTTAAAATATTAATGTTTCGGCTATCAAAATTTCAAGAGTCCCTTGATACTGCATAAAAAATGGTAAGAAAGAGTCATCTTATTGGTCTAAATAAAAAAGCAATGGAGCAAGTTAACAGATGTATATCCGTTTATCTATTTGCGTTTCAAGTTGCTGTCAAACAGATTCCTCAACACAAAAAAATGTTGCCCTGCTGTACCATGGGCAATGACCAGTTGCATTAAATGTTTTTTAAACTTTTATCTATACAAATCCAAGTTGCATTATGACAAAAAAAACTCTAAAACTAAACAAAGAATCTCTTGTAATCCTTAATGACAAAGAGATGTCGCAAATCAATGGAGGGTTAGCCTTCTTGTCTATTTGGGGCTCAAATTGCTATCAAACCGATCCCGGCAGGCACAAATGTTGTGCGCCTGATACACCGGGTGATCCCACATGTGCCCCGCAGTGGAGCGAAAGTCTTCCTTGCGATCCGGTTGGCCTAAGCCCTTATGGAGAAGCCATGTATGTTGGCAGCGAACTTAAGTACTTAGATGGCAATGGGGCTATTATTGAAGTTCCCGGTTTTGACGCAAATACGGCACCCTATCATCTTGTTGGGGGACCTGTTGTTGGAGCATAGAGATCATAAAAACAAACACCCCAAGTAGGGGTGTTCTAATATCAAAAACCAAATTGCATTATGACAAAAAAAACATTAAAATTAAACAAAGAATCTCTTGTAATTCTTAATGACAAAGAGATGTCACAAATCAATGGGGGGTTAGCCTTCTTATCTATTTGGGGTTCAAACTGTTATCAAACCGACCCCGGCAGACATAAATGTTGTGCGCCTGATACACCGGGCGATCCTAACTGTGCCGAGCAGTGGAGTGAGCATCCTCCTTGCGATCCTGTAGGTTTGAGACCATATGGAGAAGCAATGTATGTAGGAAATGAGTTGATGTATTTGGATGGAAATGGTGCAGTGATTAATGTTCCCGGATTTGATGCTAATACAGCCCCTTATCATTTAGTTGGAGGACCAGCAGTATCGGTATAAAATTTAAAGAAACTCCCTTTGGGGAGTTTCTTTATTAAATCAATACATGATGAAAAAAATATTAAAGCTAAATAAAGAATCTCTTGTGGTACTTAACGACAAAGAGATGTCACAAATTAATGGTGGTTTGGCCTTTTTGTCTCTTTGGGGTTCAAATTGCTATGACACTAATCCGCAAGCACATCAATGCTGCCAACCTAAAACACCCGGTGATCCGCTTTGTGGTGAACAATGGAGTCAAAATATTCCTTGTGATCCTGTAGGTTTAATGCCTTATGGTGAAGCTATGGAAATTGGTGGAGCAATACATTATTTGGATAACAACGGAGCAATAATTAATGTTCCGGGTTTTGATGCTGATACAGCACCTTACCATCTTGTGGGAGGGCCTCCTGTGTCAGTATAATTTCATAAGAATGATAATCTGATTTGTTCAGGTTATCATTCTTTACAGTTATTTCAGTATTAGTTTTAGATGTAAAATTCTGTGTAAGTGCGGTTACATCTTGTTGAATGTTTTTAAATGATGGTTAGTGGGTTACAATAGAACATTAATTACAATAGGGTTGTTTTTTTTATTCAATAGTGGGTTAAAGGGGCAGCATAAAAATGATAGAGTTGATTCAACCGGTATAAACTTTGAAACGTCAAAATCCTATATAGATTTCCCATACGATAAATTAGTAAAATCATTACCGCCCAACGTAAGTATTATTGGTTTGGGTGAGGGTACTCATGGAACAAGTGAGTTTTTTAAGATAAAAAGTCAAATTATCAAAAACCTTGTAAATCAAGGATTCAATAAATTTCTTTTAGAGGCTGGTGAGGTCGAGTGCAACGAGATTAATATATATATAAATAATGGCACGCTAAGTATTGACTCACTACTTATAAGATTGATGCCTTGGCCATGGGCATGTACGGAGTTTAAGGAACTTGTGGAGTGGATGAGGAATTATAATCTATTTAAAAATGAAGAAGATAAAATTCATTTTTATGGCATGGATATTTGCAGTAAACAATTTTTAGAAAAAAAATCATCGGCCTTTTATGGCAATCAAACAGCAAATAAACTAGTACAAGAAGCACTTTCTGTATATAACGACACAAAACTATCAGTTAGAAGTAAACGCAAGCGGCTTAAAAGCATTAAAAACAAACACCTAAAACAAAGTGGCAAAAACGATAAAGAATATTTTGTAGAAGCTAATATTCTTGCTTCGGCTTATGTATGGACTCATACAGGAGGGAGGCTAAGAGGGAAAAGAGAAGCTGCCCTTTTTGAAATGGTAAAAAAAATTAAAGAAACAACACTCGCCGGTTCTAAGTTTATTCTTTGGGCTCATAATGAGCATATAACCCAGAAAAGCAATGATAGAAAGAGTTTAGGGTTTTTTCTTGACAAGGAATACAAAAAGCAATACCAAACTATAGGCTTCGATTTTAACAAAGGCAACTTTACTGCAACAGATATAGATTCTTTAAACTTTGGTAAAACCGTTTTTGGAGTAGAGTTTAACAGGCAGGCACCTCAGGAAGCATTTGTCAATCAAGTTAGTAGTCTAAACAAAGGTGTTCTATGCATTGATTTGACTTTACAGCAAAATAGGGAAACCTTATGCAATAGAAAGAAATTTATACAGTCAATCGGAGCTGTATATGCGTATCGATTAGCGACCCAAAAGCCTCAACTTTACTTGCAAAAAATTAATCTGTGCAAGTCATTCAACTACTTGTTTATTGTAGAAAACGCCACCGCATCACACTTATTAGTAAAAAATAGAAAATGATACCATTTCCAGAAGAGTTAAAAATAAAATTAGAAAACAGTCTATTTGCGATAGCGGATTTTAACCTGCAAGATTATGTGCATCCCAATGACTCGGTTAACCTTTTTTGGGGAAATTCAGGCGTGGCTCTGTTTTATCATTTTTTGCATAAAAGCACAAATGAGAAAAAATACTTAGAAAAAGCTATAAAGGCTATCGAAAGTGCAATAGAGAGCAGTAGCCAATTACATGATAAAGAAACGGCCTTTTGTTCAGGCATTAGCGGCTTTGCATGGGTAATGAATTATCTGTCAAAATTTGATGAATATGAAATTGATTGTGAAGAGTATTTGGTGGAGCTGGATAGTATTTTGTTAGAAAGGGTTAAAAAATCAAAACTTGAGCCCGTATACGACCCTATGTACGGTACGCTAGGCTATGCAAGCTATTTTTTGACAAGAAATACAGAAACAGCTGACTTGGCATTGGCGGGAATAGTTGATTTTTTGGATACTTTTAAATTGATAGATGAGACAGGCATCACATGGGAATCAGAAAAAAGCTTCGTTACAAAACCGACATTAGAAAAAGCCATACGTTTCAACTTAGGGCTTGCGCACGGTATTCCTGCTATTTTACTTCTCTTGGGAAGGATATATGAAAGAGGGATATGTATTGAAAGATGCAAATACCTTATTGAAGAAGGGTATAAATGGTTGCTGGCTCAACACAAAAGATACACGACAGAGTATCAGCAGTTCGGTGACCAGTTTCCACACCATATCAAAACCACAGGCGAAATGCGGCAAGCAAAAATTTCGTGGTGTTATGGTGATTTAAGTATAGCGGTCGCTTTGGCTCAAACAGCAAAACGTATAGGAAATAATGATATGCTTGCTTTTAGCAAATATGTAGGGCTGAAAACGGCAGAACAAGTGCCTAAGAGAGTGCTTGAAACCAGTGATATTGGTATTTGCCATGGCTCGGCCGGTAATGGATATATGTTTTATAAGTTGGATAAAATATTTAATGAAGACATTTTTAAAGGAGCAAGTATATTATACTACAACTTCCTTATGAGGCAACGTAGCGAGGGTTATGGAGTGGCAGGATTTCGTTCGTGGCATTATAATTCAACAACTGAAAAGCAAGAACAAAGAGACGATGCAAGTATGCTAACGGGAGGAGCCGGTATAGGATTATGTTTGTTGTCAGCACTATATAACACTGATGACACTTATTGGGATAATTGCTTTTTGTTGTCGTAATTAAAAAATTAAAAACAGAATTTAGAATGCTTACAGACTATCAAAGTACCGCATTTATACTTCGTACTCCCTTGATAGGAGTTGATAAACTTTTAAACCTGTTGTCTGATTATTCAGATGAAAAGCTAGTAAAAGAGTTTTCAGACCCTACGTTACAAGAGGCTTTGTTTATCGCATCTCCCACTTTGTACTCCGAAATATATGACGCAATACAAAACGGTGGGACAATAAAAGAAAAAGCCATTCAAAGTCTGCTAAAATATTACTCAAGAGCAGGGGCAAGATGTACACCATATGGTTTGTTTGGCATGGTAAGCGTGGGGAATATCTCTGAAGGAGAAACTAATATAAAAGTTAAAAGGCAGCCCTATCCTCGCATCAGGCTTGATATGGATTACCTGTGTGATATATATAATGAGGTACAAAATGATCCATTAATCTATAAGCACCTTATTTATTATCCCAATTCAAGCCTTTTTAAAGTAGGGAGTAAGTGGAAGTATATCGATTATAAGTATGTTGGAAATAAACGTAAATACAGCCTCTCATTTGTAGATGGCAATAGTGTATTGAACCAGATTTTTAAAAAGGCAAAAAAAGGAACATACTACGAAGAAATTATAAATCTTATAACGCGTAAAGGGTATGAAAGAGAAGATGCTGAAGAATTTGTAATGGAGTTGATTGATTCGCAAGTAATTATTAGTGAGATTAGTCCGTCGGTCTCCGGAGAAGAATATCAAGATATTTTATTTAGTAAGTTAAAGCTGTTTAAGGGATATGAAGCGTTAGGGAAGGTTGAAGAAATTATGCAGAAATCAGAGGCTAACTCAAGCCAAACTAAATTTGTAACCTCAAAAGAAATATTGCAAAAAATTTTCTCAACCGAAATTAATGACCGTACTTTTTTTCAGGTGGATTCCTCCCGGCAGACTGTAAACAGTACTATAGCCGTAGAATTACTTGAAGAACTGAAAGAATGTGCCACAGTATTAAATAAAATTACAAACAGTGATATTGGGCAAACTAACCTAGAAAGATTTAGGAAAGAGTTTTATGAGAGGTATGAGGATGCTGAAGTACCTTTATTAGAGGTAATGGATAGTGAAATAGGTATTGATTACAATAATATTGTAACCGATGATGGAGGGAGTAGGAATGGGAACAATATGAAGTGGGATAAGATTTCTAAATTTTATTTTGACACTTATCTAAAAGCGCAAAGGCAAAATTTAAAAACTATAGAGATCACAGAGGCTGATGTTAAACATATACCTGAACCTCGTGGTCCGATAGCAAACTCGATGTCTTTAACAAGCAAACTTCTTACAGAAAATGGTCAAACAAAAGTTTTTTGGAAAATTCTTACAGGTCCTAGTCCTTTATATTTTTTTGGAAGATTTGGCTATCTTGATAAAAGAATAGAAGAATTGTGTGTTGAGATTGCAAAGAAGGAGGAGAAAAATGACCCTCATAAAGTTTTTGCTGAAATAGTTCATTTGCCCGAAGACAGGATGGGGAATGTTCTTCTCAGACCGCATTACAGGCAGTATGAAATCCCATACCTTACACTATCTCGATTACCACTTGAAAACCAAATTACTATAGATGATTTATTAGTGAGTGTTAGGGCAAACAAAGTAGTACTTAGGTCGAAAAAATTGAATAAATATGTTGAGCCCAGAATGGCAAACGCTCATAATTTTAGGGCATTTGGCCTCTCCATATATCACTTTTTATGCGATTTACAGTTTCAAGGAGTAAAAACCGGATTTAAGTGGTCTTGGAATTTTCTGTCAAATGAACCTTTTCTCCCAAGGGTTACGTATAAAAACGTTATTCTGAGTTTGGCAACATGGAATCTTAAAACTCAATTGCTTGTGGATGTATTAAAGAAACATGGAAAGGAGAAATATATTGAGTTTGCTAAGGTTAAAAAGCAATTGGGAATTCCAAATTATGTTGTTTATGTGGTAGGAGATAGGGAACTGTTACTTAATCTTGAATTACCGGTTTGTATCGACATATTGTTGTCATACTCAGGAGGAATAGAGATAATTGAGCTAACAGAGTTCTTGTTTAATTCAAATAATTGCATTGTACAGGATGAAGACGGGAATGGATATGCCAATGAGGTAATGATTCCTTTTGTTAAGAAAGCCAATGAAGCCGTAACATCTTCAATAACAAAAGTACAAACGAACAAACTTGTTGAACACAAAGTTCAGAGAAGCTTCCCTCCATATTCTGAGTGGATATTCGTAAAGTTATTTTGCGGGTACAAGATTGGTGATAAAATAGTGGGTGAAATACTAAGACCGTTGTGCAAAAAACTAATTAAAGAAAAAGTTATTGATAAATGGTTTTTTATTAGGTATGCCGATCCTAAACATCATATACGGGTTAGGTTTCATGTTAATGGAAATAGCAATATTGCTAAGTTGCATAAATATCTTGATGAGACGTTAAAAAATTATGTTGAAACGAAACTAATTTGGAAAGTTCAGTTTGATACTTATAATCGTGAGTTGGAGCGATATGGGTTTGATACAATTGAGATTACAGAAAATTTTTTTTACCGAAACAGCAAATGCGTTGCAGAGTTAACAAAACTGTTTAGTTCTGATAAGAATGGAGATATAAGGTTTATTATAGGGCTTTATGGGGTACATTGTTTGTACGAAGCCTTTGGTATTAGTTTAAAAGATAGAATTCCGTTGGTAGAAGCATCAAAGAGGATGTTTGCAATTGAATTTAACGTAGCGCATAATAAAAACTTGCGCGAACAAATAAAAAGAGATTACAGGGAGGTAAACCCAAGAATTTCGCAATTAATAGAGAACTTTCCAAAAGGTGATGAAGTTTTTGATTTTATCAAAGCAGAATTTGATGCTCAAAGCCGTGAACTAAGAAAACTGTTGTCGGAGTTAAATAAACAAGAATATAGTAAAAATATATACCAGCTAATCCCAAGCTATATTCACATGTTTGTTAACAGGTTTTTTAACTCAGGCCAACGTATGAATGAGATGTTTATCTATCAGTTTTTGTCAAAATATTATTCATCACAACTTGCAAGGGATAAGGCTAATGAAAATAAAGTAGCTAGTTTAATTGTTTGATAGCAGCGATAAAAACTTATCGAGAAATATTTTTTCAAGGAGGGATTTATTGTCTAGTAAAATACTTGCTGACCCTGTTAGCCCGTATCTTCCCTCGATCGTTTTATTGTAGTTAGATAATAAGCTATCAGCTATGTTTACTCGTACTAAAAATAGGTTCTCAGAACCTGTTTGCCCTTTTACCTCTTGCGGTATAGCAGAAACAGATTGTACTTTACCCTCAAATACTCCGTATTCTTCATAATTATAACTATCAAACTTCAATATACACTTATTGCCTTCTTTTAACTTACCAAGATTGGTTTGGGGAATTAATATTTCACAGACCCAAGTACTGCCATTGGGAATTATATATAACAATGGTTCACCAATCTGTGTTTGAATTCCTTCGTGTATATTTTTATTAAAAGAAGCGATTCCTTGCACAGGTGCTACAATAAGAAATTTACTTTTCCAATCTTGTAAAGCAGCTTTTAATCCATAGAAACTCTGTATAAAAACATTTTTGTACTGTAGCAAAACTTTCTCAAGATTTATTAGCTGTTGTGCTAAATCACTTCTACTGTTGTTATTCGCTATGATACTCTGTTCGATGTTCAGCAAAGAAATCTGTCTTTGCAACATATCCGTTTCTGTTTTTCTAAACACCTGTTCTACTAATCCGTTTTGCGTAACTAAGATAGAGTCAATAACATAATCTTTTTTTGATAGCTCTAATTCTTTAGTGTACAAAATTTGCTGAGCCATTAAGTTATTATATACCAAATCAAGGTTCTTCTGCCTATTTAAAATCAATGCTTTTTCTTGCTGGTATTGTTCGTTAGCTACTAATTGAGCAAATTCATTATTACTCTTCTTAAAAATCTCATAATGATGTTGGATTTCACCTAACAAAGCCAGAGGCTTATTTTCAATTGTTACTATTTCATCAAATTGTTTATTTGTTATCAGTAGTTCAATATTATTTATCAAACTATCAAGCTGCTGTATTTCAGAAAAATCAGCTTGGTTTTCCATTTCAAATAATAACTGGTTTTTGGTTACATGTATCTTATCCTCTACAAATTTCTGCGATACACGTCCTGATATTTTTGACACCAGCATTTTAGGAGGATTACTGCTTGTGAGTACAAATTTGGCTTCAATACTGTCGGGTACTTTAATAAAATGCAAGCATATCAACACCAGTAAGCAAAGGATAGAAATTAACCCCATGCCGTATTGTAAAAAGAAACCGAGTTTACTTTTTAGTAAGTAATTAATCGAGTCTGTATGATTATTATCTCTTTCTAATTCCACAATATTCTATGTCTTAATTTCCAAGTTCTAATTGGTTTTTTACTAATTCGTAATAAGGGCCTTTTGAGGCTGTTAATGAACTATGAGTGCCTGTTTCTACGATAGCTCCATTTTCCATCACAATAATTTGATCAGCATTTTTCACAGTACTTAATCTATGCGCCACGATAAGAACAGTACGTCCGTTAAAAAAATCATTCAGATTTTCAATTACCTGTTTTTCATTATTAGCATCCAATGAACTAGTAGCTTCATCTAGAAAAAGGTATGCAGGATTTTTGTACAAGGCCCTTGCAAGCAAAATTCTTTGTTTTTGTCCCATACTTACCTTGGTACCATTGTTACCAATTTCAGTCATATAGCCGTTAGGAAGTGTATTGATGAAACTATCAATATTTGCCATTTTGCAGGCAGTTATTACCTCTGACATTAACGGTGTTTTTCCCGCAATAACATTATCTACAACAGTTCCATTAAACAGTTTACCATCTTGCATAACCACACCGCAGAGGTCGCGCCATGCACCATGATGCATATTTGCAAAGTTTATATTTCCTAAATGAATGCTTCCCTTTTGCGCTTCATAAAAGCGTAATAAAAGCTTTAACAAAGTTGATTTTCCACTGCCGCTCGCCCCCACAATGGCTGTAACCTTTCCATGAGGTATTTCGATACTGATATTGTTTAATGTTGGTTCAAGCCTATCACTTCCATATGTAAATGACAAATCTTTAATGTGAATATCCTCATCTTCCGGTATTTGATGTAATAACGGCAGATCACTATCCGATTCGTTTTTTTGTGAAATAACATCCGAAACTCTTTCCATGCCTATTTTAGCCTGCTGTAATGTATTTACCAAGCCAAGTAGTTGCTGAACTGGACTGTTGAGTTGACCAATTACCATATTAATTGCAAACATTCCTCCTAAACTTAGCGATCCATCTATAACACTTGTAGCTGATATAAATGTGATAACTATGTTAGAAGCCCTGGCTATGAAGCTACTTCCAATAGATTGTATTTGACCGACGTTTAAGTTTGTAATTTTTTGTTTATAAAGCGTGGCCTGTATTTCTTCCCAATCCCAACGGTGTTGGCGTGCACTATTGCTTATCTTTATTTCATGCACATTATCAAGCATTTCAATAACTTTACTATTCTCTTGACTGGCTAAGTGAAACATTTTATAATCAATCTTCTTTTTCCAATTTAAGAAGATTAGAGTCCAGCCAAACCCCAATACGCTACCAATAAGATATATGATTAATATTAACGAATGATAACTGCCTAATACAAAAACCAAAACAGTGACATTGAGTACAGAAAATATTGTTCCTAATGAAGTTACTGTGAGTAAGCTTTCAATTCGTTTATGATCCCCAATACGCTGCATCAAATCGCCCATCACATGAATATCAAAAAAGCTGATAGGGAGATTGAATAATTTGAAAAAGAAATCGGACACCATTCCAATATTAATTCTCGTTCCTAAATGTAACATCAGTTTGGTTTGAATTAGCTGAATCATTAGTGAGCCAAAGAAAATAGCAATTTGTCCAATTAGAATAAGATAGATGATATTGATGTTTTTTAACGTTACACCTTTATCAATCATAGCTTGGGTAAGAAAAGGACCAAGCATTGTTATGATGCTTGATAGAAGCATACCCATTGCCAACTGTACAAAATATGACTTGTAGGGCTTGAAGTAATGTAATAAAAACTGTAAACCTAACTTTTTATTTTCATGGTCCTTTATATCTTTTTCATAAAACTGAGGGGTGGGCTCCAGCAAAAGAGCATACCCTTCTTTCATATCTTTTTGGGGTGTATATATATCTTGGTTGTTAGACGAAACTTTGGGTTCAATTTTCCAATGTAGTAAAAACTCGTCTTCAGTTAGTGTTTGAAGTTCTTTAGCGGGATTTGCAATTTTGAAAACAGTCTTCCCTAAAAAACTTTTTTTATAATCATAAAGCACAACAAAATGATCCCTGTCCCAATGCAGTATGCAAGGAGTTTTGTGGCTTGCAATTTCTTTTAGCTTGTCTAAAGTTATTCGAACTCCTGTAGCTCTGAAACCAATGCTCTCGGCAGCTTCGCTAATGCCAAGCATACTAACACCAGTTTTAATGATATGGCTTTTCTCTCTTAAGTAATCTATTCTGTAATTACGCCCATAATACGCTGCAATCATCTTTAAGCAGGTGGGCCCACAATCTTTTATACCCAGTTGTTGATGAAAAGGAAATGACATTGTTGCAATTTGTAGGCTATAATAACATTTTTTTTACTAACTCACATATACGAAGTGTTTTTATGCTATTGTTTTAAAAACATTGCCAGATACTCTTATCACTTTAAGTAAATGCATAGTCTGTTGTAAAAATCCCTATTATATATCCGCTGTTAATAGTGTAGTACTTAAAGTTCAGAAGAGTTCCATATCTAATTGAAGCTGTATAGCTGGTTCGACAATTTGTTCTTCAGCTCCACAAAAACATAAAACCCTTGTACGGCAAGGGTTTTGTTGTTTTAGGACTGTTTGTAATTTTTTGTAACATAGGTTATCAAATCATGGCAGTCCGAAGTCTTTTAAGTAATAGGGCAATACATTCTTCTACAAAGTGCCTATCTTTTTCTCATTTTTTTTAAAGGAAAAGAAAGACCAATACCTTTGATTATGATTATATGGGCTGATAATGAAAGCTAAACTGTTTACTATTGCCATGCATTCATTAGTATGGATGTTGTTGGTAGTGATTCCTTATGTTACAACCGATCAGGTTTTTAACCTGTTAGCACCAACATACGAAACTAACTATCTTTTGCTTAGCTTAATTTTAAGCGCAGTATTAATAGTGAGCTTTTACTTTAACTATATTTTCCTTATTCCTAAATTTCTGCTTACAAAAAGGTACTGGCTTTATTTTTCATTGCTGCTACTGGCAATAGTATTGGTGCTTTTCCTGTCGGGGGCTATATTTATCTTTTCCGATTTCAACCCTGAAATATTGGCCAAAACAAATCCGATTATCGAAAAAATAATACCCGTTATCATTATCAATGCACTTTTCTTATGGCTTTTAACCATTGCATCGTCCATTTTATGGGCAGCTTATAATAGATTAAAACAAACCGAAAGCGAAAAACTTTCGGCACAAATAGCGTCACTAAAATCACAGATAAACCCACATTTTCTTTTTAATACCCTCAATAATATTTATGCAATAGCCATTGACACCTCTCCGAGGGCAGCAGATATGCTTGATAAACTTTCAGAAATGATGCGTTACACTATGAAAGACACGCAGCAGGATTTAGTGTTGTTGGAAGATGAGATTAATCATATAGAAAATTTTATTGCATTACAGCATTTGCGTTTGGATGATAGCGTGAAATTGGAATATACTATTTTAGAAAGCATACCCGCTTTGCAGATAGCACCTATGTTGTTGATTCCTTTTATAGAAAACGCATTTAAACACGGTGTTAACCCGGAACAAAAAAGCTATATTAAAATCGAAATGACAATCGATGAAACAGAATTTAAGTTAAAAGTGAAAAATAATAAGGTAAATATCCAAAGAGATATTTCGGAAAGAAGCGGGTTGGGAATTGAAAATACAAAACATCGGTTAGAGCTAATTTATCCTTCAAAGCATATATTGACTATTAATGATACAGAAAAGGAGTTTTCAGTTTCTTTGAACATTAATTTACAATGATAAATGCCATTGCCATAGATGATGAACCGTTAGCACTTACCGTGATTAAGTCGTTATGCGATAAAAACGAAAACATCACTTTACAAAAAGTCTTTACTAAGCCAAGCGAAGCGTTAAGATATTTGCAGAAATTTCCTGTTGATCTAATTTTCTGCGATATACAAATGCCTGCCATGACCGGGATAAACTTAGTAAAGGCGTTGCCCCAAAAATCAATGGTGATTTTTACCACGGCGTTTAGCGAATATGCGGCTGTTAGTTACGAGTTAAATGCTATTGATTATTTACTAAAACCTATCAACCAAAAACGGTTTACACAGGCCATTGTAAAAGCGCAGGAATATTTTGACTATATCAGTAAAAAGAACCAAGA
The DNA here is from genome assembly GCA_035906255.1 of Bacteroidia bacterium. Lineage (GTDB taxonomy): Bacteria > Bacteroidota > Bacteroidia > UBA8524 > UBA8524 > SB11. The sequence continues at coordinate 97,813 of JAMIFM010000015.1, read as the reverse complement.
CGCAGATAAAAATATTTTTATCAGGGCGGATTTCAGTTTAGTGAAGATTCCGTTGGCGGATATTATATACATTGAAGGGTTGGCTGATTATATCAAAATTTACATAAAAGAGCGCAAAACTGTTGTGGCAAGGATGCCCATGAAAGATATAATGGAAAAACTGCCTTCTGCTGATTTTATTCGTGTACACCGTAGTTTTATTCTGCCCCTAAACAAGATAGAGGCAGTTAGAGGAACTATTATTTTTAGCGGGGACAACGAGTTTCCCATAGGAAGAACGTGTTCTGATGAGTTTTTCCGTCGTTATTCATCTTGATGCTATCAAGGATAAAATACCACGTATTATATTAAAACTAAGCTGCGTTACATTTTTCGCACAATTCCTTCACTTCCTCTCAAAAAATTTTTCAAGTCTTTTTGATACCTAACATTTGTATCGTAATCAGATGACGGGCGAACCGGCATAATTATCAAACTATATAAATTAATTTATAAATGCATGATTGTTAATAAGATTGGATTAACATTTGTTTTGTTGTTTAACACTGTACTACTGTTTTCACAGTCAAAATATGCTGTAAGTGGAACGGTGAAACAAAAATCTTCAGGCGAAACCCTTGTTGGAGTAACCATATTAGTGGTTGAACAACCAAGCGTGGGTGTAGTAACCAATGAGTATGGTTTTTACTCTCTTACATTACCCAAAGGAGCTTACACATTACGATTTTCTTATGTGGGATATAATAGTGAGTTAATCCCCGTAAAGTTAGAAGCAAATACAACATTAAACGTAGATCTGTCTGAGAATGATATCAGCGTTGAAGAAGTAGTAGTAACAGCCGTGAAAGAGGATGAAAATCTTACAAGAACCACGATGGGCATTGAAGTGCTGGATATGAAATCTGTTGCAAAAACTCCGGTGCTATTTGGTGAAAAAGACCTTATAAAAACCATTCAGCTAACGCCCGGTGTAAAATCAAATGGAGAAGGAAGTAACGGTTTTTCCGTAAGAGGTGGTGCCACCGACCAGAATCTGATATTGCTGGATGAAGCCCCTGTATATAATGCCTCACACCTATTAGGGATTTTCAGTACATTTAATAGCGATGCAATTAAAGATGTAACGATTATTAAGGGGAATAGTCCTGCACACTACGGCGGGCGGCTTTCTTCGGTTTTGGATGTAAAGATGAAAGAGGGAAATGATAAAGAGTATCAAGTTAGCGGAGGAGTTGGGTTAATCAGCAGCAGATTAACAATAGAAGGCCCAATTCAAAAAGATAAATCATCATTTATTGTTTCAGGCAGGAGAACCTATGCCGACCTTCTTGCCAATCTTTCTCCCGATTTTAGGGATGTAAAATTGTATTTCTACGACCTGAATGCCAAAGCGAATTTGGAAATAAATAAAAGAAATAGAATATTTTTCTCAGGTTATTTTGGAAAAGATGTATTAGGTGTATCTAAAACGTTTGGAAGTGAATGGGGAAATGCTACCGGCACTTTACGATGGAACAGTGTATTAAGCAGCAGGTTATTTTCAAACACATCTTTTATATACAGTAATTATGATTTTAACGTCAATTTTAGCAGTGATGGAGGCAAAATAGATATTAATTCCAATATTAAGGATTTGAACCTGAAGCAGGACTTTACCTTTTATCCTAATTCAAAAAATACGGTGCGTTTTGGCTTTAATGTCATTCACCACACCATAACTCCTTCAACCACTGAAGGGATGGGAATTGTAAGCAATAAAAAAAGCCGCAAAGGACTTGAAAATGCCGTATATGCAAACAATTCATGGAAGATATCAGAAAGAATCAGCGTTGATTACGGGCTACGGTTTTCATTTTATAATGTTTTAGGAGGGGATACTTACAATGTGTATCAAAATGGTCAGATTATTAACTCCGTAAAGCCGGAGGAGGGAAAAATAGGTAAAACCTATTATAATTTAGAACCAAGAGCAGCTGCAAATTATAGGATAAGCAGCACTACCAGTGTTAAGGCGGGATATGCACGCAATACTCAAAATTTACACTTGATGAGTAACTCTACGGGCGGCAGTCCTACCGACCAATGGATAGGTAATAGTTACAATATAAGGCCTGAGATAGCCGACCAAATTAGTGCCGGTTATAGCAGAAATTTTAAAAACAATGCGTATGAGGTGAACGCAGAGGTTTATTATAAATCAATGCAACACCAAATAGATTATAAAGACGGAACAGATATTAATACCATTCTTGATGTTGAAAGTGCCTTGCTTTTTGGAAAGGGTAGAGCTTATGGTTTGGAGGTGATGATTAAAAAGAAAAAAGGAAAGCTAACCGGTTGGATTGGTTACACGCTTTCTAAAACTGAACGGCAAATAAACGGCATCAACAATGGGAAATGGTACAATGCTAAGCAAGACCGCACGCACGATTTATCAATAGTGGGGATTTATAGTCTCTCATCACGATGGACGATTTCAGGTACATTCATATACAACACAGGAAATGCAGTAACATTTCCTACCGGTAAATATGTTCTGAACGATGTAGTTATGTATCAGTATGGTAATCGCAATGCCGACAGAATGCCTGCCACTCACAGGTTAGATATTAGTGTTACTTACGAAAAGCCAAGTAAACGAAGGTATCAGAGTTCATGGAATTTTGGGCTGTACAATGTATATGGTCGTAAGAATCCCTATAGCATTACTTTTAGAGAAAACCCATCCAATCCTAATAAAATAGATGCTGTGCAAACATCCCTTTTTCAGTGGATTCCAAGCGTAACGTATAACTTTAAATTTTAAGCAATAAAAAATGAAAAACACTTTCAGCATATTACTCCTCATCGCAATCCTAACAAGTTGTGAGACTGTGGTAGATTTAAAATACAATAACAATCAATCTAAGGTTGTTATTGAAGGTAATATAACCAACGGGGCAGGCCCGTATTTTGTAAAAGTTACTAAATCCATCAGTTTATCAAATACAGGTAGTTATCCTACAATAGACAATGCTATAGTAACACTTAGCGACGATGCAGGAAACAGCGAGACTTTAATTGCACAAGGGAACGGGGTGTATAAAACCAATGTACTTGCCGGAGTGGCAGGCAGAACATATACATTAAGTGTGACTGCCGAAGGCCAAACATATACAGCTCAAAGCACCATGCCGCAATCCGTACCGTTCGACTCAATTAAAGTTGAAGAGGTAGGCTCTGCTAACGAAAAAGAATACAACCTGATACCCTTGTATAACGACCCCGTTACCGAAGGCAACAATTACCGGTTTGTAGTATCAGTTAATAATAAAATACTTAATCAGCAGTTTGTCCAAAATGATGAATTGAAAAATGGAGGAGTAAATAGCCTTAAACTTGAAATTAATAACGACCTCGTAAAGTTTGTGCCTAATGACTCAGTAACGATACTTATGCAGTGTGTAGACAAAAACGTAGCGTTATACTACAAAACATTGGCGTTGATTGCTGACAGCGGACCCGGAGGGGGCGCAACACCCAATAATCCGCTCAATAATATATCTAATGGCGCGCTGGGGCTTTTTTCAGCCCATACCGAACAGAAAAACAGCGTTGTTTTGCCGTAGCAAAATAAAATAAGGTGTAGTGCACCAACTTCACAAAACCAAAAGCCCTTGCATAGCAAGGGCTTTTGGTTTTTATGCAGGTTTAATGAAAGAATATTTCGTTCAACAGAAACAACATTTAATTTAACGCGCATACCGTTACTCAACCCCAGCTAAGCATTATTCATTACAAAAGTTGTAGCATTTATATCGTCCTTATCGATATTCGTATTTAGTTTAAGTTCCATGAAGATTCTATTAATAGAAGACGATGCCCATCTCTCATCAGATATAAAAGCAGGGCTTAGTGCTGAGGGTTTTGAGGTTGATGCAGTGTTTGACGGGTTGTTAGCCGAAAAGGCCGTCAAAAAAAACAGTTACGAGTGCATAGTACTCGATTTAAATCTTCCCGGGCAAAACGGTTACGAAGTATGCAAATTTATTAGGGCGCAAGGCATTAAAACCCCTGTGATAATGTTAACCGCTTTTGGTGAATTGGATGATAAATTACAAGGTTTTGAATACGGTGCTGACGACTATATTACCAAACCGTTCTTTTTTAAAGAGCTGTTGGCTCGCATTAAAGCCCTAATAAAACGTGCTGAAAACCTACCATCAGCTAATGCGGTACTAAGTATAGACACACTTAGCATTGATACCGTAAAGAAAAAAGTGCACCGTAGCGGAAACGAAATACCGCTTACAGCGCGGGAGTTTGAAATACTATTAATGTTGGCCGCTGCCAACGGAAATGTGGTTTCTAAAAAAGATATTCTGGCCAAAGTGTGGGGCAGTGCATTTGATGCCAACACCAACACTATTGAGGTTTTTGTAAATTTTTTGCGAAATAAGATTGATAAAGAGTACCCTGTAAAACTAATACACACCCGTATAGGGTTTGGCTATTACTTAAGTGCAACACCATGAAACTAAGCACACGGTTATCCCTATACTACTCATTGGTTTTTAGCCTGCTTACTGGGGTGATACTTTTATCCATTTACCTGCTTTCTGCCGAGTATCGGCAGGATGAGTTTTACAGGCGACTAAAAGACCGAACCATTACTACCTTTAGGCTGCTGATGGATGTTGAACAAATCGACCAGGATTTATTGCAGGTTTTTGACCGACACACTATCAACAGCCTATATGAAGAGAAAATTATACTGTTTGACTCAACCGGAAAGATTATATACAGTAGCCTTGATGATACCCGCATTTTTTATTCGGATAACATTATTGAGGAATTGAAAAAAGACTACACTGATGAAATAGAACGAACAGAGGGAGACTATGAAATACTGGGGCTAAATTTTAAAGAAAAGGGAGCGTCGTATTACGGTATCACCAAAGCCTATGATCGTTACGGGAAAGGGAAAATGCAATTTTTAGGCTGGGTATTATTTATAGCGTTCATTGTTTCGGTGCTGTTGGTAGCAATTATATCAATCTATATTTCAAAGACCATTACCATTCCTGTAAGCAGACTTTCAAAAGAAATAGAAGAAGTATCGCCCAAAAACCTTTCCATTCGGGTAAAAGAGCCGGCAACAAACGATGAAATTAATTTCCTTGCCCAAAAGTTTAACGAAATGCTTGAACGAGTTGAACAGGCATTTAAGTTTCAAAATCATTTTACACACCAAATCTCGCACGAGTTAAAAACCCCTTTGGCCATTATGGTTTCTAATATTGAAAGGGCAGGGAATGAAAATAACATAGAAAGTATAAAACAACGGCTTGATTTTCAGAAAGAGGGCCTTATGGAAATATCCAATGTTATTAATGCCTTGCTGGATATTTCAAAAGCCGAAACAGACGGTGAAAACATTGCAAAAGACAAAATTAGGGTTGATGAATTGCTGTTTGAGTGCATTGAAGAAATTAATGCACAGCGCGGTAACAGTAGTTTTGATATTGCCATTGAACCTGATATTACCGAAGGTCATAACCTTGAAGTGTGGGGTAGTGCCCGTATGCTTAAAATAGCCCTTAATAACTTGCTTAAAAACGCGGCACAGTACGCTGCTACTTTTCCGGTTAAAGTGGTTATATCAAAAAAGGGACAGCAATTGGAGATGCAAATTATAAACGACGGTTTATTAATAACTGAAGATGAAAAAACGTTTCTATTCAATCATTTTTTTAGGGGCAATAGCTCAGGAACGGTAAAAGGCTTTGGCTTAGGACTGGTGCTTGTAAGCAAAATTGTAACCATACATGGCGGTACAATTACTTATACAACAACCGATGAAAAAAACACCTTTACCCTCTTGCTATCGGGCATTTTAAGCTGAATTTTATTCGTTTTAAGGTCATTTTAAGCCCGTCAGTCCGAACATTGCTGCATGTTTAGGCAGCTAACATTACTCACCCTATTTATATTTTTTGGGTATTACAGCATCAAGGCTCAAGAGAAAGATACGCTCTCATTAACCCTGTTGCAGGCAGATAGCCTGTTTGTTAAAAACAGTTTCACATTACTGGCTTCGCAGTATAATATTGAGCAGCAAAAAGCCCTAGAAGTACAAGCCCGCTTATATCCCAACCCAATATTTACTGCTGATGTAAACGCATACGATCCTCAAAATAAAAAAGAGTTTCACGTGGGTTCCACAGGGCAAAAGGCATTTAACCTTGAACAGTTAATACTTTTAGGGGGGAAACGCTCAGCCTCAATCCAATTAGCAAAGCAAAACACACAATTAGCTCAATTAGAGTTTGAAAGCCTGCAAAATAGCCTAAAACTGCAATTGCATATCAGCTTTTACACGCTGCAACAACAAACCGCCCTACTTGAGAAATACACACAACAGCTTACCATGCTGGATACAATGATTACCGCCTACGAGGTGCAGGCACAACGCGGAAACATTCCCCTAAAAGATGTGGTGAGGCTAAAATCGGCCTATCTCAGAATAAACAACGATAAATCTGAATTGGCCGCACAGCATGCTGAAGAGATAAAGAAAATGCAGGTGCTTTTGCAGTTACCCGTATATATAAAACCAGCTATCGATAATTCGTTTTACGGTCGCTTTCAGCAAGAGCCGCAGTTGCAACAACTGTTAAGTCAAGCATTAAATAACCGCCCCGAAACAAAAATTGCCGATGTAGAAATACTGCAAGCGGCCACCAATTTACGTTTTCAAAAAGCACAAGCAGTACCCGATATAAACCTGTTTACTTCATACGACCAGCGTGGCGGAGCATTTAACAACCAAATAAACGCCGGATTAAGTATTCCCCTGCCGTTTTGGAACCGTAACCAAGGCAATATTAAAGCCGCAAGGTGGCAAAAGAAAAGTGCCGAAATAGCCCAACAACAAACAACCGTTGAAATAAGCGCAGAAGTGCGCGAGGCATATACCAATATGCTGCGCAGTATAACCGAATACAAAAAAACCAACAGTTATTTTACCGAAGACTTTGAAGCAGTTGCCCAAGGGGTTACTGATAATTTCCGCAAGCGCAATATTTCGATTATTGAATTTGTTGATTTTTTTGAAGCCTACAACGAGTCAGTGGCAGAAACACAGCGGGTTAATATACAGTTGGCCACAGGCGCTGAATTAATTAATTACGTAACAGCATCGCCCATATATAAATATGAATAACTTTAAATTAATAACAGCCCTTTTACTGGTAACATATATGGTTACCGGCTGTAAAAACAAAGAGGCAGAACCAACGGCAGTAGCCTTTAGTATGAGCGATACTATGACTGCCAAGTGCGAGTTTGCAATTGCCGAAAAAAAACAAGTAAAAGCCGAACTTAAACTGTTTGGAAAAATAGTGCCCGATAATAACCGTCAAGCGCAAGTGTATCCGATAGTTGGCGGTAACGTGCAAAAAATTAATGTTGAACTGGGTGATTATGTTGAAAAGGGACAAGTGCTGGCTGTGCTGCGCAGCAGTGAAGTGGCAGAATATGAAAAGGAAAGGCTGGATGCCTTGAACAACTTGGCCATTGCTGAAAAGAACCTTAAAGTGACTAAAGAGTTGTTTGACGGGAAATTAAGTTCTGAAAAAGAGGTGGTAGCTGCCGAACGCGAACTTGAAAAAGCCCGTGCCGAATTACGGCGCATAAATGAAATATATGCCATATATAGCTTGGGAAAAAATGCTGAATACAACATTACTGCGCCTATCAGTGGGTTTATTGTATATAAAGACATTAACCAGAACGAGCAGGTGCGTAATGACAAAAGCGATGCAATATTCTCTATTGCTCAAATAGATGAGGTTTGGGCATTGGCCAACGTGAATGAGTCGGATATTGCAAAAATTGCATTGGGGTATGATGCACAAATACAAACCATCAGTTATCCCGGAAAAATATACAGCGGCAAAATCGATAGGATATTTAATGCCATTGACCCATCGACGAAGGCAATGAAAATAAGAGCAAAAATCCCTAACGAAGACAACTCATTAAAGCCGGAAATGAATGCGACCATAACCTTAAAGTTTTCTGAAAATAAAGAAATGACGGCAGTTCCATCGGAGGCTGTAATATTTGATAAAAGCAAAAGCTGGGTAATGGTATATAAAAGCAAAACCGATGTTGAAACACGGCAGATAGAGGTGTATCGTCAGTTGGGAGATACTACATACATATCAGCAGGGTTGAAAGAAGGCGAGAAAATTATCTCAAAGAACGGGTTGTTGATATACGATGCACTGAATGATTAAAGGGAGGAAAAACAGTGAATAAATTAATTAAAAACATTATAGCGTTTTCGCTAAAAAATAAACTGTTTACCTTTTTTTGGGTGTCGATATTGGTAATAGCAGGCTGGATAAGCTATACCAATATTCCTATTGAGGCCTTTCCGGATGTTACCAATACCCAAATAATAATAGTAACAGAATGGAACGGCCGTAGTGCCGAAGAGGTAGAAAGATTTGTTACCACACCCGTTGAAATTGCTATGAACAGCGTGCAGCGTAAAACCAATGTGCGCAGCATCAGTATGTTCGGATTATCGGTAATAAAAATAATTTTTGAAGACGACGTAGAGGACTTTTTTGCGCGGCAGCAAGTGAACAATCAACTGCGAAACGTGCAGTTACCCGAAAATGTTGAGCCCGACGTGCAACCTCCTTATGGGCCTACAGGCGAAATATTCAGGTATGTGTTAAAAAGTGAAAAACGTGATACAAGAGACTTATTAACCATACAAAACTGGACGATAGACCGCCAACTTAGGGCGGTTGCTGGCATTGCTGATGTGGTGGCCTTTGGCGGACAAGAAAAAATTTATGAAATATCAGCCGACCCTATTAAACTTCAAAAGTACGACCTAACTCCGCTTGAGTTATTTAGTGCAGTTAACAGGGCAAACTTAAATGTGGGCGGAGATGTGATAGAGAAGAACGGACAGGCATACGTAGTAAGAGGCGTAGGCCTGCTGTCTTCTATCGCTGATATAGAAAATACCATTGTAGATAACTACAACGATAACCCCGTATTGGTTAAAAACGTAGCCACGGTTGCAGAATCTAACTCCCCTCGTGTGGGGCAGGCCGGACTTAATAGCAGCGATGATATTGTAGAAGGTATTGTGGTGATGCGCAAGGGTGAAAATCCAAGCGAAGTATTAACTCGCCTGAAAGAAAAGATAGAAGAACTTAACACCCAAATATTGCCTGCGGATGTTAAAATGGAAGCATTTTATGACCGTGATAATTTGATGGATTACTGCACACGCACAGTAATGCACAACCTGATAGAAGGGATAATATTTGTAACGGTAATTGTGTTTCTTTTTATGGCCGATTGGCGAACAACACTAATAGTATCGTTAGTGATACCGTTGGCGCTGTTGTTTGCCTTTTTTTGTTTGAAATTAAAAGGAATGAGTGCCAACCTTCTTTCATTAGGTGCAGTAGATTTCGGGATAATAATAGACGGGGCGGTGGTAATGGTGGAGGGCATTTTTGTTACACTCGATCATTTAGCCCACCGCATAGGGATGCCTCGATTTAATAAACTGGCAAAACTTAGCATTATTAAGAAAACTGGTACTGAAATGGGCAAGGCCGTTTTCTTTTCAAAACTAATTATTATATCTGCCTTGCTGCCCATCTTCGCATTTCAAAAGGTAGAAGGCAAAATGTTCTCTCCACTGGCCTATACATTGGGGTTTGCATTGTTGGGAGCATTAATTTTCACCCTCACATTAGTACCGGTATTAGCTTCTATTTTGCTGCGCAAAAATGTAAAAGAAAAAAACAACCCTTTTGTAAATTTCATTAACCGCATTGTTGAAAAAGGATTTAACCGCACTTATACCAACAAAAAAGCCAGTTTAATAATATCAATCGTTATTCTTGGGGTAACCCTTTCATCAACCAAATGGCTGGGTAGTGAGTTTTTACCACAATTAAACGAAGGAGCCTTGTGGGTAACGGCAGAATTGCCCATGAGTATGTCGCTGACAGAAAGCGTGAAACTAACGGGTGAATTAAGGCAAAAGCTCCAGAAATTTCCGGAAGTAAAAGACGTGCTTTCACAAACGGGAAGGAGTAATGACGGAACCGACCCTAACGGATTTTACTTTGTTCAGTTTCAGGTGGATTTGATATCTAAGAGTGAGTGGAGAAAAGGGGTAGATATGGAGCAGATAATCGAGGAAATGGATGCCGAATTATCAAAATACCAAGGAATTACATACAACTATTCCCAGCCTATTATTGATAATGTGGCAGAGGCGGCGGCGGGTATAAAAGCATCAAATGCGATAAAAGTGTATGGCGACGACCTTAATGTGCTGGATAATATTGCCAATCAGATAATTAAACAAATTGACGGAGTAGAAGGGATAAAAGATGTGGGCATATTACGCAACGTCGGTCAGCCCGAAATAAGCGTGCATTTAGATGAGGAGAAAATGGCCATTTACGGGGTATCAAAATCTGATGCGCAAAGTCTTATTGAAATGGCGATAGGCGGAAAAACAGCCACCGTTAAATACGAGGGCGAACGCAAGTTTGATGTGAGGATACGGTACTTAAAAGAATACCGTAAAGATGAAGAAGATATTATGCGCCTAATGGTGCCCACCATGCGGGGTGATAAAGTGCCGCTGAAAGAAATAGCAACGATTACCAAATTAACGGGACCGGCTTTTATATACCGTGATAACACAAAACGTTTTATAGGAGTTAAGTTTTCTGTACGTGAGCGTGATTTGGGAAGCACCATTGCTGAGGCACAAGAAAAAGTAAGCAAACTTCAGTTGCCCAAAGGGTATCGCATAGGCTGGACGGGTGAGTTTGAAAACCAAGTGCGTGCCACCAAACGTTTGGGTGAAGTAGTGCCTATTAGCCTGATACTGATTTTTGTATTGCTGTTTATTATGTTCGGTAATATCCGTGATTCGTTGTTGGTATTAGCCAACGTACCGTTTGCATTGATTGGGGGTATTTTAATCCTTCATATTACGGGGATAAACTTCGGTATCTCCGCAGGAGTAGGTTTTATTGCACTGTTTGGTATTTGTGTGCAAAATGGTGTGATACTGGTATCAGAGTTTCATAAAAACCTAAAAGCCCGTTTAGAATTGGATGCTGCTATTAAAGAGGGGGTAAAGGTGCGTACCCGCCCTGTGGTAATGACCGCCATGATGGCCGCTATAGGATTGCTACCTGCGGCACTTTCTACAGGCATAGGCTCAGAATCGCAAAAACCATTGGCCATTGTAATTATTGGGGGGTTGATAACGGCAACCATTTTCACCCTTTTGGTGTTTCCCAATTTCTTTTACTGGGCCGTACGGAAAAAACACATTAATATTTAGTTGTATGTAGCCGGATTATTTTGTCCCAAATTATCACCTTTGTATAAAGCAAAAAGCCCCTGCTTTCGCAAGTCTGTAGCGTAGGGGACTTGTGAGGGTAAATACCTAAGTTTGTAACTTAGAAAAAAGTAATTTGCATTATGAGCAGTGTCTAAAAATTCACAATACAGGTCGGCTGTATTTTGTAACCATTGCGACTATGGATCTGATAGATGTGTTTACACAAGTCGCTGACACACAGCTTGCGCTACAGACTTGCGAGAGTGGGGGGATTTAATACGAAATGGGCTAGTGGTTTAAAACCAATGGTAGATGAAGCATTACCTGTTATTAAAGAAGAATTTAAGAAAATAATCAATGAATATTCTTCTACTGTTACAGGGCAAAATGTACGATTTAGACCTTCTCCAACGATAGAGGAGACCGATAATATCTTATATTTAACTAAAAAGAGTGACAGACTTCTTAGAACGGGTAATTTTCAAAATAACTTTACGGAAGTGATAGATTCAGAAGGTAATAAGGGGTGGGTTTATAATGAATATTTAGATTGTAAATAAAAGATGATGAGATTTTTAATATTAAAAATAATTAATTTTTTTATATCAATAGTTTTGATTTGCTGTGCGGCAGGTATAATTTCCCCTATTGCTAATTTTTTATCTGGGGAAGATGATATATTTTTTATATCAACAGAGAGACTAAATGTATTATCTACCGTTTTTTATTTTTTATTTGTTTATCGATGATTTGTATCGTAGTCAAAAGAATTCTTTGGAAGAAATTTCATATAAAAGGTCTTTGGTAGTGTTCCAATTATCACCTTTGTATAAAAAAGTTATGGAAGTCTCGAGAGATTGGAACTTTTTCATTTAAGCCTGTTTCCAATTACTACGTATCTAAAAGTTCTTTGACCTCCTGAACCGTCTTCGTATTGGCAAAACCTCGCAATCCCCTGTGCGGTGCGTAACAAAAATAACACGATAACTGTGTAACCGAATAACACCGTAACCTAAAATTGATTTTGGTATAGTGTGCTGTGTATTAATGAGAAAGGGGCACTTTACAAAATCGTAAAATGCCCCTTTTTATATTATTCAATTCACCTTATCTCCAGCCGCCGCCCAAAGCCCTGTAAATAGAAACCATGGCTTTCATTTGTTGCATCTTGGTTTCTACGAGTTCAAATTTAGATTCTAAAGCATCGCGTTGGGTCATCAGCACTTCCATGTAATCCGCTCTGGCCGATTTAAAAAGGCTGGTGGATATATTAATGGATTGTGTAAGGGCTTGCACCTGTTGTTCTTTTAATGAATAGCTGGTGTCGAGGTTATTAATGTTTGAAAGTTGGTTAACCACCTCAATATATGCCTGCAAAATAGTTTGTTCATAATTATATGCCGCTTGCACCTGTCTTGCGCTTGCAGAGTTGTAGCTGGCTTTTATTGCATTTCTGTTAATCAAAGGGGTAACCAAATCACCCGCCAATGAGTACATTAATGATTGCGGTGTGGTTACTAAGTATTGGGGGTTGAAGGCGTTAAACCCCACTCCGGCGGTAAGCCTTACCGAAGGATAGAAATTAGCTTTGGCAACTTTAATGTCCAGTTTTGCAGCAACAAGCTCCAATTCTGCTTGTTTAATATCAGGGCGGTTTTGTAATAGCTGTGAAGGGATGCCCGCACTAACAAGGGTAGGGGTTAACTCGTTAAACGATTGCGAGTTTCTTAGCACCGGTTGGGGAAACCTGCCTACCAAAAAGTTAATCCTGTTTTCGGTTTCCCTGATAGCTTGCAGGATATAGAACTGGCGGCTTTGGTTTTTAAATACCTCGGCTTCAAACTTACGTACTGCCAACTCTGTTACCTGTGCAGCTTCTTTTTGCAGCTTCACTATTTCTAATGCGTCTTGTTGAATTTGAATATTGCTTTGCAATATTGTTAACTGATTATCCAGTGCCATCAACTCATAGTACGAATTGGCAATTTCAGCCACTAATGTGGTTACCATGAAATTACGCCCTTCAACGGATGAAAGGTATTTGGCCACCGCTGATTTTTTGGCATTGTGCAGTTTATTCCAAACGTCTAATTCCCATGAAGCCATAGCTGTTACCATAAAATCAGGCACAGGGTCGGGCATTTCTTTTCCCGGTTCAATTTCGGTGGTAGCTTCCATTGCCCCGATTTTCGTGTACCTACCTGTTTTATCAACACCTGCTCCGCCTCCAAGTCCCACAAAGGGCAAGTATTCCCCTTTTCTTGCCCGTATTTCATTTTGCAAAACCTGTATTTCTTGTGTGGTGATATTCAACTCCTGATTATTTTTCAGAGCAGTATCAATAAGGGCGATAAGGTATGGGTCGGTAAAAAAGTCCTTCCATTTTACCTCTGCCGAGTTAACAGTGTCCTGCTCGTTGTTATAAGCGGCAGGAACTGTTTTATTCTCTTTTTTCTGAATTATAGAGGGGATATTACAGCTTGCATATATCAATGCAATACAAATAACCCCTACGAATTTTAAAACATTATTTCTAATCATTGTCTTCAGTATCGGGTTGAGAAAAACGGTCTATTGAGTGAGTTAAATTTTCGGTAAGCGAATCGTCCTCCTCGTTTCTTATGAGTTTACGACCTGATGCAATAGAGCCGAAAACGTAGTACAATCCGGGAACAATGATTACCCCAAAGACGGTACCGAAAAGCATACCACCGAGGGCTGATGAACCTATTGTTCGGTTACCGATGGCGCCTGCTCCGTGGGCTATCACTAAGGGAATAAGACCGGCGATAAATGCAAACGAGGTCATAAGGATGGGTCTGAAACGTACTTTAGCACCCTCAATAGCTGCTTCGAGTACGGTGAATCCTTGCCTGTGTTTTTGAACGGCAAACTCAACAATAAGCACGGCATTTTTACCCAGCAAACCTACCAGCATCACTAATCCTACCTGCGCATAAATATCATTGGCAAGCCCTAACCCTTTAATCAGCATGAATGAGCCGAAGACACCTGCTGGCAATGAGAAAACAACGGCCAGCGGTATAATAAAGCTCTCGTATTGTGCGGCCAATACAAAATACACAAACACTAACACGATAATGAAAATGTATATGGCCTCGTTTCCACGCCTTGTTTCATCATACGATAGTGCCGCCCAATCTATATCATACCCGTGAGGTAGTGTTTTTGCGGCAACTTCCTGCACTGCTTTTATGGCTTCACCGCTACTAAATCCGGTGGCAGGGCCTCCTCTGATACCTGCGGTGTTATACATATTATACCTGTTAATCTCGTTAGGCCCCTGTGTTTTTTTGATTTTCATAAAGGCTGAAAAGGGTACCATTTCGTCTTTATCATTTTTAACAAACAGGTTCATCACATCCGTTGGTAATCGACGATATTCAGGCGCAGCCTGCACAAACACTTTAAAGAAACGTTGGTATTTAATAAATCCTAACTCATAAGTACTACCCACGTATATAGATAGTGTGTTCATGGCATTGCCAATGGTAACACCCTTTTGCATGGCCAGTTGGTTATCAATTTCAATTTCGTATTGAGGGTAATTGGCACTAAAAAAGGTAAACAATCCGGTTAGCTCTTTGCGCTTTTTCAACTCACTCATAAAATCAGTGGTAACTTTTTCAAGTTGCTTATAATCGCCTGAGTTGGTTTTATCCAGCAACTGTAAAGCAAATCCGCCCGCAGCACCAAAACCGGGTACGGCAGGTGGGTCAAAAAACTCTATGGTTGCACCGGGTATTTCTTTGGCTTTTTCCTCTAACTCTTCAATTATTTCAGCTACTGTATGTTCTCGTTCCGACCAAGGTTTTAAGTTGATAAGACAGGTGCCCGCATTTGAGCCGCGTCCTTCGGTAAGTACTTCGTACCCTGCTATGGATGAAACTGATTTTATACCTTCAACCGATAAAATTTGTTCTTCCAACTTGTTCGATAAGTCGTTAGTACGTTCAAGGGTTGAACCCGGTGGAGTTTGTATGATGGCATACAACATCCCTTGGTCTTCGCTGGGGATAAACCCTGATGGCAAGCTGTTTGAGATGAAAAATATACCGCAGGCAAATAGTGCAAATAAAGCGAAGGTGACAATGCGGCGGTGGGTGATTAATCGTAACAGCCAAACGTATTTTCCGGTAAGTTTTTCAAAACCACGGTTAAAACCATCGAGCGCACGATTAAGCCATGTTTTCTTTTTAGGTTTTCCATGGTTATTCCTCAAAATCATTGCACAAAGCACAGGGGTTACCGTAAGAGCCACTATACCTGATAATACTATTGAAGAGGCCATTGTGATTGAAAACTGTCGGTAAAAGGTTCCCACAGGGCCGGTCATAAACGATACGGGTACAAATACAGATACCATAAGTAAGGTAATTGCAATTACAGCCCCGCTAATTTCGCCCAGTACTTTCTTCACAGCATTGTATGGTGAAAGATGCGGCTCTTCCTCCATTTTGGCGTGTACGGCCTCAACCACTACAATAGCGTCATCTACCACAATACCAATGGCAAGCACCAATGCAAACAGGGTAATCATGTTAATAGTCAGCCCGAAAAGCTGCATAAAGAAGAAAGCACCCACCAGCGATATAGGAACCGCTAAGGTTGGGATAAGCGTTGAACGCCAGTCGCCCAAGAAGATAAATACCACCAATGCCACAAGAATAAAGGCATCGCGCAGGGTATGAATTACGTTTTCAATAGAGGCATCCAAGAAGTTAGAAACATCGTAACTGACTTCGTACTCCATACCGGGCGGAAAAGTACCCTTTAATTGCTCCAGTTTGGCTTTTACTTCTTTAATTACCTCGCTGGCATTACTACCGTACGTTTGCTTTAACACAATCGCAGCGGAGGGGTGCCCGTTCATGTTGGAGTAAATATCATAGTACTCACTACCTAAGTTAACAGTAGCAATGTCTTTAAGCCGTAATACCTCCCCTTCGGGGTTGGCTTTTACAATAACGTTTTCATATTGTTTAGGGTCGTTAAATCGGTCAGAGTAAGCCAAAACATATTCAAGTGCTTCGGCTCTGCTACCATCCCCACGACCAATTCTGCCCGGTTTACCGATAATACTTTGGTCGGCCAAAGCTTCCATTACCTCATCGGGCGAAATTTTGTAAGCCCGCATACGGTCGGGGTTTAGCCACACCCGCATGGCATATTGGCGGCTGCCTAATATCCTCACTTGGCCTATACCGTTTATCCTTTGCAGTTCAGGCACCATGTTTACTCCCGCAAAGTTGAACAGGAACTTCATGTTTGCGCTGGTATCCTTGCTGTAAAGGTTTACATACATAAGCATACTTGGAATTACAGGGGTGATAACTACCCCTTCTCGCTGCACCAAATCGGGGAGGCGGTTCCTAACTTGCTCCACACGGTTGGATACCTGCACCAATGCTTGGTTTATATCCGTACCGGGATTAAAAATTACCTGAATGTTGGCTTCACCTGCACTGGTAGCATCAGAAGCCATATAACGCATACCCCAAGCACCGTTAATGGCTTGCTCAAGGGGGATGATTACTGACTCAGTAAGGGACTTTGCACTGGCACCGGGGTACGATGCACTTACCATTACTACGGGTGGTGCAACTTCGGGAAACTGCGATGTGGGCAGCGTTTCAATAGCCAGCGTACCTAAAAATATAATAACAAGTGATATTACTATAGCAAGTACCGGCCTATGAATAAATTTATTAAACATTTGCTTCTCTTTTAAATCATTACACTATTCAACATATACTTTCAAGTGCTGAAATACTTTGTTAGGCTCTTCGTATTCGCAGGTTATCTTATCCTTATCTTTCACCTTTCTTATGCCTTCCAACAGTATTTTTTCGTTTTCTTTTAAACCGCTTTTTACTATATAAATGTCGGGCATTTCTGCACTCACGGTTATTTCACGTTGTCTCACCACATTGTCCTTATCCACCACAAACACGTATCGTTTTTCAAGAATTTCAAAAGTGGCCTTTTGGGGAATTAGCAAGGCGTTTTTTATAGGGGCTGTCATTAATATATTACCCGTTTGGCCGTGCCTTAACAGGGCTTTAGGGTTGGGGAATGTGGCTCTGAATGCAATGTTTCCTGTTTCGTTATTAAAGTCGGCTTCAATGGTTTCAACCACACCGGGAAACTCAAATTTTTGTTGGTTAGCCATTAGCAGGTTCACCTTTATCAAACTGTCTTTTGTTAAATGGCTTTTATAATCCAAGTATTCAGCTTCGGGCACATTAAAGTACACCCACATTTTGCTGTTGTCAGAAAGAATAGTAAGCAAATCACCCTCTTCTAAAAGGCTGCCTTGCCTCACATGAAAACGATCCATAATGCCGCTAAACGGGGCACGTATTTCAGTAAACCCTAAATGCACACTTGCCAGCAATAATTTTGCTTTGGCTTCATCAAATTTGGCTTTTGCCATGGCCAACTCGTTTTTCGATACCACATTGCTATCGGCCAATGCTTTAGTATTCAGGTATTCAATCTCGGCAAAGTTTGCCTCTGCTTGAGCTTTTTGTTGTTCGGCTTGGTACAGGGCAGGCATAATCTGAAACATCATTTGTCCTTCTTTCACAACCTGTCCCTCGTCAACATAAATCTTTTGCAGATAACCTCTTTCAAGTGCACGCAGCTCAATGTGCTGTATGGCGTGTATTTGGCACACATACTCTCTTGTAGTAAGCGTATCCTTTTTAAGCACACTGGTTACAATAAATTTAGTTTCCTCTTCTTTTACTTCGTCTTTTGTTTTGCAGCTTGTATAGCACAGTAATGCGCACAAGCCCATAAACATGAGAGATTTTCTCATAATGTTTTATTGTTTAATAATGTTATTCTGTTGTAGTGCTTTTTAAGAGGTGTGAAGCACAAACACACATATCATCGATTGGCGGCGCGCCAACGACAAACAGGGGAACGTAGATAGGGGAGAGATTAAGGCCGATTGGTGTGCCTTAACGTGGTTGTATCATATCCTGAATACTCCGAAATCAATATATCGGTGAGAGTTTTCTGATAGATTAGTATTGGGATATAATACTTGCCTGTTTGCAAGGCTGAAATGCTGAGAGGGGTTGCTTATTGAGAAAAGCGTGATAAAGTAATTATTACTGTTTAAGTACTTTTTTGTGTGAGTTAGCTTGTCTTCTTCCTCGTTTTCAAAAATCGGAACGATTAAATCGTGATTAAGCTTTTTTGTGCCGGGCGAGTAAGGTTTTTTTGAAAGGGTAGCCCTTTGCTCATGTTCATTTAGACTTACAAACTCAATTGCAATGTGTTTTTTTGCTGAAAAATGTTGGGTGTTGTCCTGATATGAGTAAACAGCTTGATGGCTGTATCCGCACAGCAGCAGGACTAAAAAAGAGATAAGATATTTTGCTATTACCTTTAGCATTTTTTCAGGTGTGCAACATTACATCAATTTGCATTCAAAATCAAAAAAGATACCAAATTGTTAAGTGTCATCAATACAGTGTTTTAATGATTGTAAAATGACAATTAACACATTCATAATATTTGCTCAACATTAGGCAATCTTCAAACTTCGGGATTAATAAAAAAGCTGCCCCAAAATGGGGCAGCTTTTACTGTCAAAGCAGCCGAATATAGAATGTGTGTTATTGCTTAATAAAGCGGCTGTTCATAAACGGAGCATCGTTATTATCAGTGGCCAGTATCACCGTGTAAATACCGGGAGACAGGGTTGAAATATCGATGCTTATTTCTCCGGCATTCAGGGTGTATGTAAACGATGTAACTTCAGTGCCGATAGCCGAAACTATCCTTAGACCCTGCACGTTAGCATCTTTCACATTGTGCCTCACTGTAATTTGTTGCGAAGCAGGGACAGGATAAACTATCAAGCTGTTTGCTTTTCGTGTCAACGCATTTTCAGGTGATGCAAACTCAGGGTCAGGCATTTTTGCAAACTTATAATCGTGGTCACCGTTAATAGCTTGTATAACTTCTCTTGCTAACGAGCTGTAACGTACTTCACTATCGTCAATTTGTTTAAGTCTGCCTACTTGGCCGCCGTCAAGTTTTGCATCTGTAGCCAAAGCTATTTCTGTGTTCAACACATACCTAAGGTCGTCATTAATTGTACTTAATTCTGGCGAGTTTAGATAGGTAGTAGCCAACACGGGTTGCGAAATAGTAAGGTAGTTGTACACAATAAGCGATGCTGCCAAGTTCCTTTCCATTTCAGAAGCCAGCACAGCGTCGGCCGTTTGTTTAGCCGTATCTCCGCCTTTCAGCATAAAGGCCGTAATGCCACCTACCACATGGTTGCCGCCATTTTTCAAGGTTTCATTTATCGAAGCAGAAGTAAAAGGCTCGGCAGGGGTACTTACAGTATATCCGCCGGCAACCAACGGAGCAACCCATTGTTGCAGGTTGTAGTTATCGCAAACGTTGTATTTATCCAGTTGGTTATTTGGATACGACTGTTGTATCTGCTGTCCGCAAGCTGCTGTTGAGTAGAATTGGTCGGGGTTGGTGGTAGAAAGTACGCCCACAGTAAACAATACCCCAAAGTTTCCGCCCTCAGTAATACCCGGTGCAGAGAAGATATCGATAGTACCTCCGGTGGCTCCATTATTACTCATAAACGTATTTCGGCCTGCATTTACAGCACCGCCGGGGCCTCCGATAGCACCGCCGTAGTTTATGTTGTAGATACCGTAATCAGAGTAGTTATACATATAGTTATTGTATAACGCAGGTAGCGGTGCAGCAGCACCCATACCCCTCAAATCAATAGCAGTGTGCATATTGAATATACAGTTAGCATAAATGCTTGATGAACCATCACCAAAATATTCTCTGATACCTATGGGGGTATTGAAGTTGGTAACCATCGAATTAATGGTATTACAGCCCACAATAGAACCTCTGGTATTCATCAGCCCGATGCCTAAATTCATACTATTGGTTATCTCATTAGAAGCCACATGAAGGTCAATAGTATTATTGGCCATTACACCTACTAGATACCCGTTTATTTTATTGTCTTTTACGTGGGTACGTATGGTGTTGGCGCAATAAATGGCACCTGCAAACGAGTTATCAACCAAGCCGTTGTCCATTTCGTTTTCGTAAATAAGCACAGGATTGTTGCAATTGGTATTACGTATTTGGTAAATATCATAGCTTGATTTTAGTTTATTCAGCTTGATACTGTTTTTCTCTACGGTTACCACATTGCTGTTGTTGCTAATGTCAATCGACCTGAACATATCGTTGAAATGGTTTTCAGAAACGGTGAAGCTTGAGGCATCGCCATAGATACCATAATGCCTGTTGATTGTGTTTTGAGGTTCTGTTTGCCTGAAATCGTTTTGGGCAATTAAGCCGCTGATATCCGAGCTATACATTTTTATACCCCAATAATCATTAGGTGTGGCAGGATATGGTAATTGCGTATTATCAACTTCAAAGGTGTTGCCACTGATAGATTGCTGCATAAATGAGTTGGTGAGGCGTGCACCTATCTGGCACTTGATAAATGAATTATCAGTTAGTCTGACACCCCGTGCATTACCAATTACATCAACTCCTATGATTGCATTTTTGATGGTGGTTTGGTTAATCCAACCCGAAGAGCTGCCTTGGAATGAAATACCTTGCCATATATCATTGATTTCGCAGGGACGCAATACCGAGTTATTGGTACGCAAGAATGCACCCTGTGTTACTACTATGGTACCGTTTGGCCCGAATATGCAATCAACGTTGGTAATATCAAGTACCGCATTTGGACCTAAAACAGTCACTACCGAATCGATGTAGTAAGTGCCTTCCCAATACATATTGCCTGTATAAGTTACAGGGGCAAGTATTTTGTGGAAAGGTACATTAGGCGTTTCGATACAGCAATTGCGACCGTATATAGTGATGGTTAAATCAACATAGCAGCAAGGATTTTTAGCCACCCTAACTGTGTATGTACCTGAGTCGGTAGCATAAAAATTACAGCCTGTTCCCACAATAGTAGTGCCTTTATACCATGTATAAGTAAACTGCAAGTAGTTGCACGAGTCAACTTTCAATAAAACACTATCGCTACCGCCAACGCAAATGTAGGCAGGTGCAGAAGGTGCAATAATTGAGAACGGAGGAAGTGCAGTAATGTTAATGGTAATTGGTTTAGATACGGCAGGACATGATACCATTGGGTTTACAGGCGTATAATGTAGAGTATAAGTGCCTGACATACTGAACGTGGTAGCTATATTACCACCTTGTGGTATCATAGGGCCGTATGGCATTGAGCCTAAAAACCATTGGCCTGTCCAGCCCCAAGGCATAGTACCTGTGCAGAAGTTAACAGGGCCGCAAACATCGTAGCAACCGTGCGGTAATAAATCCATGCCGGTTGGCAATGCAGGTTGAAGATCGAGCGAAGCCTCGGCTACGCAACCGTTTACGTCTTTAACCTTGTACTTATACAAACCGGGTTGGGTGGCCAGTGTTGTAGAAGCCGTGCTGCCGTTATTCCATACATGGGTGTACGGCATTGTACCGCCAGCAGGGTTACCGTTTAATGTAACCGGAGTACCGCAATATGGTGGCGGATATGTTATAACCGCAGTAGGGGTGGGATAAACCGTGAAGTTTTGAACCGTAGTAGCACTGCAACCGTGTAAATTAGCTACTGAAAGCGTAACAAGTCCGCTGGTGTTCAGTAGAATGTACGGACTGGTGGATGTAGAAGGTCCGGGAGGGTAACTCCAGTTATAAGTGTATCCGATACCTGTGAATGCACGCAATAAACGGGGAGCACACTGGTTACCCGAAAATTGTATGATTGCTTCAGGAGCGGGCTTATAACGGAATTTAATAGGGCCTACTTTAGCAACGCAATTGTCAGAATTAGTAACAGTTACATAGTAATCGCCTTGCTCGGTAACGATGGTTGAGTCTATAGTACTACCGTTTGACCATGCGTAGGTAACACCCGGAGGGGCAGTAAGCGTATAACTTGAACCGGGGCAGATATTAAATTTAGTGCCTGATGGGGTTGGTACACCGTTTACCAAAATATCACCGGGAACAAATGGAGGGTCTATATTAATAGTGGTTGTATAAGTGTCAGAACATGGCACATCATCCGTAACTTTTAACGACACCGTGTACGAACCGGCTGAAAGGGTTACCGTTGGGTTACGTAAAAATGATGTAACCGTTGTTGGGCCTGAGAAAGTCCATTCCCATTTAATAAGCGGTGCTGTGTAGGGTACTGATTGGTCGATAAACGTTAGTGGCGACCCATCGCACCCACCGCAACTTACAAAGAAGGCTTTTAAACCGCCTTTATCGAAATGGCCGTTTGTGGTACGGGTGCATCCCGAAACATTCATTACAACTGTTACATCGTAATTACCATCAGGTATAGCGGTAATTGAACCGACAGCAAGGGTAGATGAGGTGGTGGTAACACTATAAATTAAGGTGGAGGTACCCGCAAGCATTACCGACCATGTATAGGTAGGAGTTAAACCACTGCCGGGGCAAATGTTAAGCCCGTTAGCTGAGACCGAAATAGCCCCTAAACAGGGGGAGTTGGTTGTTGTGACACCGATGTTATGAAATACGTAGGGGACGGATATTGTAAACGAGAATACCTTGGTACAACCCATTATATCCGTTACATAACAAAGTACAGTTTTTGAGCAAGGTGAGGTATAAAAATGGGTTGGATTAAAACCACTTCCCCAAGTATTATCCCCAAAATTCCACAATACAGCAGAATAGTTTGTACCTGTGCTGGTAAATTGTCCTGTGCAGGGGTCGTAAGAGATACCGAAAGTAGCAATGGAAGTACAGGGGGTATCTGGATCAGCAGGGTCGTAACCGCTGGTATCAATCACACAGCTATCCAGCCAGCTTCCGCTCATGGTATCAAAACAGTTATAACTGTCAGTTACCGTTAAAAACCAAGTTCCCGTGCTGGGGCCTGGCATTCCTGCCAAAGCTACTGCGGGGCAAGGCAAACTTGATGATGCGGTAGTAAATCCGCTGAAACTCCAAGAATAAGATGCGATACTGCCTGTACCCGGTGTTACATTACCGCAGATGGTATTGTATTTAGGGCAGAACATGTATGGTGAAGAAGTAACTGTAAACGAGGTAATATCAGGCGGGGTTGGAACAACTACTGATATTGAAATACTGCCTGTATTAGAGCAAACGCCGTTGCTAATGGTTACAGAGTATATTCCGGGTGAAGCGATGTTTGTTGTATTGGTAACCGAGCCGGTGCTCCATGAATAGCTTGCCCAAACAGGTGCTACACGCAAGGTTCTGAAAGGTGTTGTACAATCTACATCGCTGGCAGAAATAATTACAACAGGCTTGCCATTCACCGTTACTGCTTGTGAGTTGCTGGTGCCGCAAACTTTATTTTTAACAGTAATACTGCTGGTTACAGTACTATTCCACTGTACAGTTATAGATAAGTTTGTGCCTGTGTAGGTATGCGAAAGCACGCTACCGCCAATTACTTCCCATTCGTAGTAGTTACTGTCGATATTACTTACGTTGTAAGTAACAATATCGCCTTCGCATTGGGGAGCAATGGTACTAAAGGTAGGTATAGCAATAGGTATAGCAACAATGGTATCATACACGGTACTGTCACATCCTGCAACTGCCCCCAAATGATAGGTAACTGCAAGCACGTAGGTAGTGGGGGTAATAATTGATGCAGGGAATGAAACATCCGAAGAGTATAAACCGGGTGTTACAACAGCTCCGCCACCAACAACAGATAATGAGGCCGATACAGTCGGAGCTTCAAACCCGTGATAGTACGTTTCAGTGGTGCCCGCACAAACTAACTTGGGACCCGAAATGGCTTCGCCTACAGCTTTTGCCCATACTTTCACATCCCATGTGTTGTTATTTGCATCGTTGCAATACTGGGTGGGGGTGTTATTACCTGCGGTAATTTTGCCTGTTCCAACCTCGTCCCAAATAATAGTAACCGAAGTAGGCGTTGAAGAAACAATTTGTCCCCCCTCAACACTCCATGCAACAGGTGGGCTGGGCACACCTGCGGGGAAGAAGAGGTTATAGGTCATAATGTCGCCAATACAAGCATCATTATAAAACATCATGGTGTACTCAGGAAGTCGGGTTACAGTTTTTGTGCCTTTTCCGTGGCAGCAGCCCAAACCGAAATCAACCTCAACCTCAATGTTTAAAACAGTGCCGTAGAACATTGGGTTAAACACCAATTTATTAATACCTGAGGGTTGTACTATGCCGTTTACTTTCCATATATAGCAAGCACCCGAATAATTGGTGGTAGAAACTTCAAGTGAAGAGGAACTGAAACAGATATAATCAGGGCCGAAAATAGGTATGGTTGAACTTACGATAGGAACTTCAACACTTACTTTATTGGTACAGGTATAACCGCCGCCCAATACTTGCACCTCAACTTTGCCCACAGGGCCTGTTCCCCATGTAACGCATACTTCGTTGCCAACTGCCGTGTGTGATACATCGCCCGTAACAGTCCATATATAGGTTGCTCCGGTAATAGCAGTAGTAGTATAGCATTGCCTGCTACCTTCGCAAACAGTGCCGGGGCATTCAATAACAGGTCTTGTACCTGCAATAATGTTAAACGTTTTACTCACTTTATACTCACAACCTTCTTTAGTGGTAATGGTTACAGTAGCAGTGTAAGTTCCGGTAAAACCGTATTCGTGTGTAGTAAAGGCATCAGTAGTTGTTTGGGTATAGCCATCGCCAAATTCCCAGAAAAAGTGGTCAACATCGCTCAAAGGAGTGGTGCCCGAGGCATCAAAATCAACAGGAGTGTTTACGCAAGTTCCGGTTACTGTAAGCATAGGCACAATACCGGGGTTAATCATTACTTCGCATTCCCTCACGGTTTGGCATCCGTATATTTTATGGGTGATAGTAAGGGTTATTTTACCCGTGCCGCCGGGTCCCCATACTACACAGCATTTAGTAGAATCGGGGCTGATAGAAACAATAGTTCCGTTGGTAATACTCCAGTTCCATGTAAAATCACCGGCAACACCGAACAAAGGGTCAATACTGCCTTGATAACAAGAATAGCTGCCCGCACACACCGAACAAGGCTCTTTGCCGCCCGGTTCAAATTCATTGTGTGGAGGATTAGGGTTTACAACAACCGAAGAGTTAGGATTTTTGATAGTATCGCGTTTAGGTTCTTCGCAACAAGGTAAATTTACCATTGGCGGAGGTATTACTTTTACTTTATACCTAAACACTTTGGTACAACCTTGTGCAGTAGTTATCGTATAATCAATGTAGTTAATACCGTATGAAGTCCAAGTAATAGTAGCAGATGAGGCTGTGTTAGGCCCTAATATTCCCCCGATTGGGTTCCAACTGTATGACGCAGCCGGAATAGTACTGGATACGGTGTAGGGTTTAACATCACCCTGACAGCTTACAGAGTCGCCGCCGAAAGTAACCACCGGAACAGCCCCTACTGTAATAGTAGTGGTATATGTTCCGCCCGTAGCCGTAAGGGTTACAGTGTAAGTACCCGGAGTGGTGTAGGTGTGTACGGGGTTACAATCAGGGCTGGTGCCTCCGTCGCCAAAAGTCCACGAGTAAGACGGACCTGACATTTGACTGTAAAACTGTACAATAACCGGAGCGCAACCTCCGCTGGTGGTGAAAGTGAAACCCGCCGCAGGTGGGGATTCCATAATTGTGTAGGAGTCTGCTCCGATAAGCACGGAGTTCCCGGAATTTCCCTGCACAGGTTGCAGGGAACACATCAGGAAGAGCATAAGCCAGCTAAAAATAGAAAATCTGTGTTTCATGTCAAGAATTATAGGTTAGACATTATATATCTAAACAAATTTATCTTGAGTGCTTGCGCCAGAAATACGCATATTGTATGATTTTTTAAAAGAAAGTGCGGGTTTTTATAATACTATAGTCGTAGTTGAAAAATGCACAAAATGCAGGGCAACTATGGGTAATTAATAATGTTATTTATTGATGGATAGTTAATTGCGAAATGAAGTGTTTGAAAAGCTGTAAAAACGGTTTTATGCAATAATGCGACCGTTTACAGAAAACATTGATAAAAGAATAGAAGGTTTAAAATCAGCTTGCCAAAATAGCGGTTACTGATTTATTAATATTCTCGGCCATTTCAGTAGTGGGTAAGTCGTTGGCCTCGCCGTTAAACGGGTCTTCAATTTCCTCGGCAATCAGTTCTAAACTGGCAAGTACGTAGATAATCAAGGCTGTCGCCGGAATAATAAAGTACGACATTGTGAGCCCGTATGTTAATGGGAACAACATCACATAAAAAAAGATAAACTTTTTAATAAACACTGAGTACGAAAAAGGGATGGGAGTATTTTTTATTCGTTCGCAAGCACCACATACCTCAATCAGTTTATTGAGCTCGTTTTTAAAAACATACATTTCATCAGCACTGTATTCATTCTGCTTTTTTAAGCCGTGTAGTAAGGTAGTTAGTTGCTTATAAACTTCTTGTGGCTGGTGATAGCTTTCCGCAATTTTTTCGAGGTTTTCTTTTGAAATGGCTGATGCATTAAACTTGCTTTCAATATCGCTGAGAGAAACTTTTTCACTTTTTAAGTGTGATTGTAAAACAAAAGCAAACAATCCTATATAATTTGAGGCGGCCAAACGGGCAGGGTGGTTTTTACCCATAAGGGCGTTAAGCTGTGCTGCCAATGCTCTGGAAGAGTTGGTAAGTTCACCCCATTGTTTACGGCCTTCCCACCACCTGTCGTAGGCACTGTTTGTTCTGAATACCAGTAGTAAAGAGAGAGTGAAACCTAATATTGAATAAATGACCGAAATATTCTTTGCTGTTTCAACGTATTCTTTTGTGAGAAAAGAATGCAGCTCGAAATAAGTTACAATAAATGCATACGCACATACACCCGTCATTAAAGGTAAAAGCTGCCTGAAAGTTTCAGAGTGGTGAATCCTGAAAATGAAAGTAAACCAGTCTTTTGGGTTGTAGTTAATCATATCGTATGCCTGAAAACAACGGGATAAAGATACTAAAAACAGTACTTAGTGAATTTTTAACTTTGTTCAGCACTAAACAGAAAGTAATACTTTACGTTATTCAATACGGGGCTTTGTACTAAAGTCAGTATATATTCTCAATTCAGCATTACCGTGTTTAAACTCTTTTAAAAGCTTCAAATCCTTTCTGTTTTCAATAGTTTTATAATAGTTCTTCCCACAAAAATTATCAGTAACCCAATAGTTATACTGAATTGTTGAATCAACTTTAATAGTAAACCATATATCATGCCTTTTAAAGCCTGCCGATTTATTGTTTAAGGCAACAAAATGAGGAAATTCACAATAAATTGTATCTCCACTTGAACAAGACGATTCAATATAGTCAACCATTTCTTGTTGCACCATAAGTACATTTTTATAGTACGGCGTTGTTTCGCCATTGCTTTGGGTTGTAGTCAGAAAATAAAAATTGCTAATTAAAATAATCGCGCTAAATCCAATCCCTATTTGTTTACTGTACTTTAGTTGTCCAATTAATCCAAAGCATATCAGCAAACAAAATGGCAAACAAATAATCAGGTATCTGTCTGTAAAAAAATTAATTACACAAAATAAAACATAGATTAAAATAAACAGGAATGGGACTAATATCAATTCGTCCTGAATAGTAAGATTATGTTTTACCGCAAATAAATAAACCGAAAAAATAAGTACGTTAGATAAAATAAAGGTTACGATTGTTAAAAAAGAGTCATGTGACTCCTCTCCAAATAGCATTTTGTATTGGAAGTAATATAGTACGGCTATTATTATTCGATGTTTCAGTTTTACTTTCCTATAAAACAAAAGAAATATGAGGGCGAATGTTAGATACATCCAACACCTGTAATCGTACACAAACAGCTGGCGAAAGAGATTCCCTATCATGTATTCAACTGTTTCATAGTTTGTTTTTATGAAACCGATATGTTCGGGGTAAAACACATATCCGAATTTTATTTTTTGTAGAACAAAGAATGTAATGAGCGTTAATAGGGGATAAACAAAAGGTAATTGGCTCTTAATAAAATCAGCCGAGAGTATTCTCTTGTGTTCTATAAAAATAGATTTTAAAATATTCCATATAGCTAAGGAAAACAAAAAGAGAATGCCTGTTTCTTTAGTAAGAAGGAGAAAAGAGGCCGAAATAAAAAAATGTATGGGTTTCTTAGTTAAGTAAAAGTAAAATGTTGTGAGAGCAAATAAGGTTAGCATCATTTCAGGATAAACCATTATAGATTGCCCTATAAATAATGAGAAAGAAGCTACGCTTATTACTATCAGAACAGAATATAAATCAGATAAAAACTCTTTACTTATCTTGAATACGACAAACAAAGTGCATAACGAGATAAGAAGAGCAAATATGTGTGAGTTGGTAACAGTATTGCCAAATAAAAGTAGAAACAATCCTGCGGTGAAATGGAACATCATAGGGTGTCCTCTTGATAAATCTTCCTGTATAGCACCCGGCAGCATAGATGGGCCATTGCTGGCCATTTGTTGAACAGCGGGGCCATACACCATTGCTTCATCCCCAAAATAAGCAAGACTGATAGAGTCCAATCTAAGAATAGCAAAACAACATAAAACAAGAAATAAGACAATGTATGAAAGGGGTATTTTGGAGAGGGTTTTATTCATTTGAGACAATTGTAAGTGTAAGCCTCAAATTTATAGAGTATCTCATCTCATCAAAACAGATTCTTGAATTTCTGCATCGCTTTTTCTATTTCATTATTACATAAATTGCCGATACTGCCCTCGTGGGTATGGTTAAGATGCAGTGGTGCAGCGAACGTATTACCCGAAATTTCTTGTGCTACTTGTTTATAGGCATCCCTAAACGGTGTGCCTTGCAATACCAACTCGTTTACCCGCTCAACGCTATACAGGTGTATATATTTTTCATCACCAAGTATATTTTCTTTTACTACAATGTGTTGCAGCATAAGCCGGCAGGTGGTGAGGCAGTTCAACAATTCAGTAATGGCGGGAAAAAGAGCCTCTTTGGTTATTTGCATATCGCGATGATAGCCCGATGGAAGGTTGTTTATCAGTAACGTAAGTTCATTGGGCAGGGCTTGTATGCGGTTGCATTTGGCACGTATTAACTCAAAAACATCGGGGTTTTTTTTATGGGGCATAATGCTTGAACCCGTTGTCAGTTCATCAGGAAAGGTAATGAACCCGAAGTTTTGATTCATATACAAGCACACATCGTACGCAAATTTTGATAAGGTAGCTGCTATGGTTGCCAAAGCAGTTGCAACAGATTTTTCGCTTTTTCCTCTTGTCATTTGAGCATACACCACATTATAGTTCATACGCTCAAAACCTAATAGTTGGGTGGTTAACTCCCTATCCAACGGAAACGACGACCCGTATCCCGCTCCTGAGCCCAAAGGGTTTTTATTGCAGATGTTATAAGCGGCTTGCACCAATTCCATATCATCGGTAAGACTTTCAGCATACGCTCCAAACCATAATCCAAACGATGAAGGCATAGCCAATTGTAAATGGGTGTAGCCCGGCAACAGCTCGTTTTTATGGGTTTCGCTTAAATGTATCAGCGTATCAAACAATGCTTTCACCTCTTGAGAAACGTGTTTTAATTCAGTCCTCAAAAACAGTTTCAAATCCAGCAGTACTTGGTCGTTACGGCTGCGCCCGCTGTGTATTTTTTTACCATCCTCACCAATGCGTTGGGTAAGCAACAACTCTATTTGCGAGTGTATGTCTTCGGCACTATCGTCTATAGTAAAACTGCCTGCTTTTATTTCGGCAAGAATGATTTTAAGCCCTTTATGAATATTATCAAGTTCAGCCTCGGTAAGCAATCCCACGCTTTGGAGCATAGTGGTATGTGCTATTGAACCCGTAACATCATGTTCAGCCAGCAACAAATCAAACTCACGGTCGCGGCCAACAGTAAACGTTTCAATCCAATCGGCGGTTTGTCGTGTGTCTTTTTGCCAAAGTTTCATACCAAAAGCGGGGTTAATAGGTGAATGTATAAATCAATACCTTGTTCAATCTCGTGTAAATACACAAACTCATCAGCCGTATGTGAACGGGCTGAATCGCCAACGCCCATTTTCAGCGAAGGGAAAGGCATCAAGGCTTGGTCGGAAGTGGTGGGCGAACCATAGCAGTCCCTTTCCAATGCTATTCCGCTTTGTACAATGGGATGGTTGATAGCTATCGATGATGGTCTCATGCGTAATGAACGGGGAGAGACCTCACAACTAACATTCGCTTTAATGGTATCAAGCAATTCTTCTAATGTGTAGGCATCGGTACAACGTACATCCACCGTAAACGAGCAGGTTTCAGGTACCATGTTGTGCAGTGTGCCTGCCTGTATAATGGTTACCGACATCTTTACCTTGCCCAGTGTGGGTGATATTTTAGGGAACTCGTAAGTTCTAAACCAATCAATATCGTGCAGGGCTTTGTAAAGTGCATTTTCGCCTTCTTCTCGGGCGGCATGGCCTGCTTTGCCTTTTACGGTACAATCTAATACCATTAAGCCTTTTTCGGCAATAGCCATGTGCATTTGGGTGGGTTCGCCCACAATAGCAAACTCAATGGTGCCAATTTCGGGTAGCACCAACTCTATACCGTTCAAACCTGAGTTTTCTTCTTCTGCCGATGCTACAAACACAATGTTGTAGTGCAGGTTTTCGATTTCGTAAAAATGAAGAAAAGTAGTCAATAGTGATACCAGCGAAGCCCCGGCATCGTTACTGCCCAGCCCGTAAAGTTTACCATCAGAAATAATAGGGCTGAACGGGTTTAAGGTATAGTTGGCGTTGGGTTTAACGGTATCGTGGTGAGAGTTGAGCAGCAAACTTGGTTTTTGGGCATCATAGTGTTTGTTTACTGCCCAAATATTGTTGCCTTTGCGGTTTACTGCAATGCCCTTTTCTTGCATAAAACCAACCAATATTTCAGCGGTTTTATCTTCTTCTTTGCTAAAAGAAGGGGTTGCAATAAGTTGTTGCAGCAGTGCCACCGCTTGCCGGTATAATGTGTTTAGATTATTTGCTGATAAGGGTTCCTGCATGGAGGGTAGGTTGGGTTAGTTGTAGTAATTGCGCTGAGTGTCCGATAATAACTTTTTTAACTCCTGATTGCAAAGTATTGAAAGCGTTATCGAGCTTGGGCAACATTCCCTGCGAAATTACCCCGTTGCTTTTCAGTTCTTTAAACAACGATGGATTAATAAAAGGTATTACTGAGTTCTCATCGTCAACATTGGTTAGCACTCCGTTTTTTTCAAAACAATAAATCAATTGCACGTCATAAATGGTTGCCATTGCGGTGGCCAGTGCTGCCGCAATGGTATCGGCATTGGTGTTTAATAACCGGCCTTTACCGTCGTGTGTTATCGCTGATATTACGGGAGTAAGCTCATTATCTATAAGGGTTTGTAGCAGTGGCGTGTTTACAGCGTCTATATCCCCCACAAAACCGTAATCAATTTCGGGGTGTATGCGTTTATGAGCAGTAATACTATTTGCATCGGCACCGCTAAGGCCAATGGCATTACATTGGTTGGCCTGTAATTGAGCTACAATGCTTTTATTGGCAAGGCCGGCATATACCATCACGGCCACGTCTAACATTGCGGCATCGGTAATTCGACGACCGTTTACCATTGTTACTTCTATCCCTAATTTTTCTGCAACTTGGGTAGCAATTTTTCCTCCGCCGTGCACCAATATTTTGGGGCTTTTTATGGTAGAAAAATCAGTTAAAAACTGCTGTAGTGCGGCAGGGTTATCTACCACATTACCGCCAATTTTTATTATGTATAATATAGCATTGCTCATAGTGCCGCTAACATTTGTTTTAATACGGTTTGTGCCGCAAATAAGCGGTTGTGTGCTTGCTGCAATACCAGCGAGTTAGTGCCGTCAATCAGTTCATCACTCAACTCAAGATTGCGACGCACAGGCAGGCAGTGCATTATTTTGGCTTGGTTGCTGTGTTGTAAATGCTTTTCAGTCAACATCCGGTTTTCAGCCCCCGTAATTGTTTTACCGTAATCGTGGTAACCCGACCAGTTTTTTACGTACACAAAATCGGCTGCTTGCAGGGCTTCTTCTTGGTTTAATGTGATAAAAGCATTAGAGGTAAATGATGTATTCAACTCAAAACCTTCGGGGTGGGTAATCACAAACTCAACATCCATTTTGCCCATCCACTGTGCAAATGAGTTGGCAACCGCTTGGGGCAATGGTTTTATATGCGGTGCCCATGATAACACCACTTTAGGTTTACGGGCAAGTTGCCAGTTTTCTTTTATGGTGATGGCATCGGCAAAGCTTTGTAAAGGGTGCAAGGTGGCCGATTCAAGGCTTATTACTGGAACGCCGCAGTATTTTATGAATTTGTGCAGCAATACCTCGTTATAATCGTCGTCACGGTTTTTCAGCGAGGGAAAACTGCGGATGCCTATAATATCGCAATACAACCCCATTACGGCGGCAGCATCTTTAATGTGCTCAACGGTGGAGCCGTTCATCACCGCCCCTTCGTTCATTTCAAGTGTCCAGCCGTCTTTATCAAAATTCATCACCATCACATTCATGCCCAAATTAGCGGCGGCCTTTTGGGTGCTGAGGCGGGTGCGCAGGCTGGGGTTCATAAAAATAAGCCCCAAGGTTTTGTGCTTACCCAAATGAGTATAGGCGTATGGCTGTTTTTTCAGCTCAATAGCTTCTTGCACCAAAGCAGCTACATTCGGCACATCGTTTACACTGATAAACTGTTTCATGGCTGCGATAGGGTGTTAGGTAGCACCTGATTAAAGGCATCTATAAATACATCGGCATCATTAAGCGAAAGATTGAGTGCGGGCAATATGCGCAAGGTGTTTTTATCTGACGATGAGCCTGTGAATATGCGGTGTTTAAACAACAAATCGTTGCGCACTGGGGCACAAGGGGTTTGCAGTTCAATACCTATCATTAATCCTAAGCTGCGTATTTCTTTTACCGCAGGGTGATTTTTAAGGGCATTAACAAGGTATTCACCTGTTTCTGCGGCTTTATGCACAAGGTTTTCTTCCTCAATAACATCCAGCACTGCAATGGCAGCAGCACAGGCAAGATAATTACCGCCAAAAGTGGTGCCCAGCATACTGTATTTTGCTTTAAATAAAGGGTTGATAAGAACTCCCGCCACAGGAAAACCATTGCCCATGCCTTTGGCAACGGTAATAAGGTGAGGCTTTATACCCGCGTGTTGGTGAGCGAAAAACTTGCCCGAACGGCCATAGCCCGATTGTACTTCATCTAAAATAAGAATAGCTCCTGTTTTTTCACAAAGGGCTGACAGGTGCTGCAAAAATTCAGAGGTGGGTATTTGCACTCCGCCTACACCCTGTATCCCCTCTATAATAACCGCACATACTTCATCAGTAATGTGTTGGGTAGCTGCTTCCATATCGTTAAAGGGCAGGATGGTGATATTTTCAGTTTGATTAACAGGGGCTACGATAGAAGCATCATCGGTAGCGGCTACTGCCAGCGAGGTACGCCCGTGAAACGATTTGCTGAATGCTATTATTTTTTTACGCCCGTTATGGAACGATGCCAGTTTCAGTGCATTTTCGTTGGCTTCTGCTCCCGAATTGCAAAGAAAAAGACTGTAGTCGGTATAACCCGAGAGTTTGCCCAACTTCTCGGCCAGCTCGGCCTGCATAGGCATTTTTACAGCGTTCGAGTAAAAAGCAATGCCGTTCAACTGTTCGGTTAACTTTTTTACATAATGCGGGTGTTTGTGCCCGATTGAAATTACGGCGTGCCCTCCGTATAAATCGAGGTAGCAGTTGCCTTTATCGTCCCAAATGTAAGAGCCTTCGGCTTTTACAGGAGTTATATCAAACAAGGGATAAACGTCAAATAAATTCATGGGTTAAAATGCTACGGGTTTTAATTTTAGTCCTGCGGTTTCTTCCAAACCAAAAACAAGGTTCATGTTTTGCACGGCTTGCCCTGATGCGCCTTTCAGCAGGTTATCAATAATGCTTGTTACCATAAGTTGGTCACCGTGCTTTTCTAAGTGCAACAGGCACTTGTTAGTGTTTATTACCTGTTTAAGGTCAATAGTATTTAGGCTTAGGTGCACAAAGGGGTGGGTGTTGTAATAATCGTTATATAAAGCCACTGCCTCATCAATGTTTAAGTTACTTTTTGTGTAAGCAACAGTGTGGATACCACGTGTGAAATTGCCGCGCTGCGGCACAAAGTTTAACGGAACTTTTAATGAAGGCTGCAATTGCAACAGGCTTTCGCCAATTTCGTTCAGGTGTTGGTGTTCAAAGGCTTTATACACCGAAAGGTTATTGGCACGCCAACTGAAATGTCCGGTTGCGTTTGGCGATTGCCCAGCACCTGTAGAACCTGTGGTGGCGTTTATGTGCACATCGGTTTGCAGCAAACCTGCTTTTGCCAAAGGCAACAACGCCAGTTGTATTGAGGTGGCAAAACAACCGGGGTTGGCAATATGGTAGTTGCTGCCGGCTATTTGTTCACGGTTCAGCTCGGGAAGGCCGTAAACCCACTTATCAGTGGCATTACTTCTTAGCCTGAAATCCTGACTTAAATCTATAATTTTTATGTGCGAGGGGATGGTATTCGCTTCTAAAAACTTTTTACTGTCGCCGTGCCCCATACACAAAAACAATACGTCAATTTTATTGCTTAATTCGCTTGCAAAAAGCAATTGGGTATCGCCCAATAAATCGGCGTGTACGTGGTGTACGGGTTTTCCCGCATTGCTGTTGCTGTGTGCAAACACTATATCTACGTTGGGGTGCAGTAGCAAAAGGCGTAGCAATTCGCCGCCTGTATATCCAGCTGCCCCAGCTATACCTGCTTTAATCTTCATTTCCATTTACTTGTTGATATATAGCTACCTGATTACCGAATATTTTTGCAAAACCTTTCACATCTTCACCCGTCCAAGTATTATTCATCTCGCCGTAGCTGCCAAACTTGGCTGCCATTAAATCGTGGGGAGATTGTATGCCGTTAATAGTAAACCTGTGCGGGTGCAGGGTGATAAATACATCACCGCTAACGGTTTGTTGGGTGTCTTGCATAAAAGCCTCATGGTTGCGCATGGTAGGGTCAAGGTACTGGCCTTCGTGCATCCAGTTACCGTACCATGCTGCCAGTTGGTCTTTCCAATACAGTTGCCATTTGGTGAGCGTGTGCTTTTCAAGCGCATGATGAGCTTTTATAATAATAAGCGGGGCTGCCGCCTCAAAACCCACGCGGCCTTTAATGCCTATAATGGTATCGCCCACGTGTATATCGCGGCCAATGGCGTAACCCGCGGCTAACTCCTCCAGTTTTATAATAGCATTTACAGGTGTATAAGTAACACCGTTAATGCCTGTTAACTCTCCCTTATCAAAATGTAGGGTAAGGTTGCCGGGTTCTGATTTGGTAAGCGGGGTAGGGTATGCCTCATCAGGCAAAGGCTGGTGTGAAGTTAGTGTTTCTTTTCCGCCCACCGAAGTGCCCCACAATCCTTTGTTGATACTGTACAACGCCTTCTCAAAATTCATTTCTACCCCGTGTTGCTTCAAAAAGGCTATTTCCTCCTCGCGTGATAGCTTGTTGTCACGTATAGGGGTAATAATTTCTATTTCAGGAGCAAGGATATTAAACACCATATCAAACCTCACTTGGTCGTTACCTGCGCCTGTGCTGCCGTGCACAATGCAATCGGCATTAATGCTTTTGGCATATTGGGCTACGGCCATAGCTTGCACTATACGCTCAGCACTTACCGATAGGGGATAGGTATTGTTTTTAAGTATGTTGCCAAACACCAAAAAGCGGATAACCTTGTTATAAAAATTTTCACGCTCATCAAGGCAGGTATATGAAGCCACCCCCAGCTTGCGGGCGTGGGCTTCAATTACTGAGGTTTCATCCTCAGTAAACCCGCCTGTATTCACAGTGGCTGCATGTACTTCATATTCCTTTATCTTGGTAAGATAAACGGCGCAATAAGTGGTATCAAGTCCGCCGCTAAAGGCTAAAACTGCTTTTTTCATTATTAGTAAAGAGTTGTTTTTTTATTCTGGTCTTTTAATTGTTTCAAAAAACTCCAGCGTTTAAGGCGCGTAAGTCGTTCGTAAAGTTTCGATTGCTTTGCAAACTCCCACATCTTGCGTTTGCCGCGTTTTTTGTCTTCGGGGTTGTATAGCATGGCTGTGCAAAGGCAGTTTTTACGCTCTTTGCTCATCAGTATTTCATAATTCACACAGCTTTGGCAGCCTTTCCAAAACGCATCATCGTCAGTAAGTTCAGAATACGTAACGGGCACATAACCCAGCTCAGAGTTTATTTTCATTACGGCCAAACCCGTAGTGAGACCGAATATTTTAGCAGCAGGGTATTTTTTTCGCGAAAGCTCAAATACCTGCTCCTTTATCTCCCTTGCCAAACCGCTTTTACGGTAATCAGGCGAAACAATAAGGCCGGAGTTGGCTACAAACTTTTCGTGTCCCCAAGTTTCAATGTAGCAAAAGCCCGCCCACTCGCCTTTTTTCGTAAAAGCTATGATGGCTTTTCCTTCGGCCATTTTCAGTTGCAGGTATTCGGGCGTGCGTTTGGCAATACCCGTTCCCCTTGCTTTTGCCGATGAGGCCATCTCATCGCAAATTTGTTTTGCAAAGTGTGCGTGGCGTTCCTCAGCCACACACACCACAAAGTCTTTTTTGTGCATGTAATATGTCCATGCCCTGCTTGTGCCTGCAAAAAGCGTAGCACAGCCAAGGCGGTTAAAATTTTTTAAAATGTATGTTTTTTGAAATATTAGTCCCCGAGCGTAACGGGGCAAGAAGAATTACAATACGCTATCAGCGTCGGGAAATGTAAGCTATTCGGCTTTGAACAAAAACTACTCCTGTAGGAATAGAAAACAAGGATAACAACGCCCTGAATGATGCAGGGGTGTTAAACATAAGAGTGAACTTGTTTTTTTTCATTTTTTGGTATGTGTGTAATGCTATCTGCGCATTTAAAAAAATCAGGGGGCGAATATAAAAAGTTTGAACAAAAAAATGTGTTAAATCTTTTGCAAGACAACGGGCAAAGAGCAAATTACAACATAAAGGGTTGAATAATACGAGGGAGATATTTTGGAGTACTAATTTTTTAGATGAAATGTGTTAAGAAACTGACAAATTTTAGAGGCAGCAGTTAAAAAAATTGTAGAAAAGTTTACAAAAAACTTGCAAAACCCTTGTGCATTAAGGCATACAACATGTTGGTACAGGGGTGCTGATTTTGTTTCATAATATGGTATAAGTTTTTACCTTTGCGCGCCGCTACTGAAAGCAGGTAGTAACTGTACACACAAAGCCGTTTTTATTTAAAAAATACGGGTTGCTTCGTTCAGTAAATCAGATGGTTAGGTAGTTAAGGCATAGGCATAAGGTTCTATACAAACTCAAGTTTTGGCGAATTATGCGTGGAATGATGTTTAAACAAACATCACCCCATAGCTACCCTTTTGTTGTTATAGTTTTGGCCGCTAAAAAAAGAGTTTAACCGTTTTTTTGAAAATGGATATGCAGATAGATGACAGCTTAATGCAATACCTGCCAATAGTCTTAATGTTCATAGTAGCATTAGGTTTTGTGGCTACAACCATGATTGTTACACACGTGCTTGGGCCTAAGCATCGTTCAAAAAATAAGCTCGATGCCTTTGAGTGTGGTATCGAATCGCAGGGCAATGCCCGTATTCCATTATCAATCAAATACTTCCTTGTAGCTATTCTTTTTGTGCTGTTTGATGTGGAAGTAATCTTCATGTATCCTTGGGCTGTTAACTTTAAAGACTTAGGGACGACAGGTTTTATCGAAATGTTTTTATTCATCGGGTTTTTGCTAACCGGCTTTTTTTATATTCTTAAAAAAGGTGCGTTGAAGTGGGACTAATAAGTATATCAGGGAGTAGTAATGTCGGATATTGTTAAAATGACAAATGCACCTGCCGGCTTGGAAGGTGCAGGGTTTTTTGCCACAAACCTTGAGAAGGTGGTAGGCATGGCCCGCAAAAACTCTTTATGGCCTTTACCTTTTGCTACATCGTGTTGCGGTATTGAGTTTATGGCTACCATGGGGGCACATTATGATTTGGCTCGCTTTGGGTCAGAGCGTCTAAGTTTTTCTCCCCGTCAGGCAGATTTACTGATGGTAATGGGTACCATAGCAAAAAAAATGGGGCCTGTATTGCGACAAGTGTATGAGCAAATGGCCGAACCCAAATGGGTACTTAGTGTGGGTGCTTGTGCCTGCACAGGCGGTATTTTTGATACTTACAGCGTATTACAAGGTATAGACCGCATTATCCCGGTGGATGTGTATGTGCCGGGTTGCCCGCCACGTCCTGAACAAATAATAGAAGGTATATTAAAGATACAACAACTGGCAGAGACCGAGCAGTTTGGAAGGCGAAGCTCATCAAGGTATGAAGCGATGTTGGATAGTTACGGCATAGAATAATCTTGATGGAAACAAGCAGCATTACCGGCAAAGTACAAGAACAGTTTGGGCCTTATATTTTTGCAATTGAAAACGATGGTGAGTTTTTAACCATTACGGTTGATAAGAGCAAAACCATTGAACTGATAGCGTATTTGTATAACGAGCCTGCATTGGGTTACCGTTTTCTTACCACATTGTTTGCCGTTCACTACCCTGAAACGGCTCAAATGGCAATGTTTTACCTGCTTCATAATCTTGAAAAGAACTCAAGGGTACGCATAAAAACGTTTTTGAGTGATGCGGCTCCTGAAATTGAAACCCTTACCAACGTTTTTGCGGCCGCTAACTGGCTGGAACGTGAAACGTATGACTTTTTCGGGGTGAAATTTACAGGTCATCCAAACCTAAAAAGGATTTTGAACGTGGAGGATATGATTATCCACCCTTTGCGCAAAGAATACCCGCTTGAAGACCAGATGCGGGAGGATAAAAAAGACGAAATGTTTGGACGATAATGGAGCAAGCAACGGATTTAACAGCAACTATAGTTGCGCCTGAAGAAAAAGAGTTCACCACTCTAAACCTTGGGCCTACCCACCCGGCTACGCACGGTATTTTTCAGAACGTGCTTACGATGGACGGGGAAATAATTGTGGATGCCGAACCTACTATCGGCTACATACACCGTGCTTTTGAGAAACTGGCTGAACGCAGGCCGTTTTATCAGATTACGCCCATTACCGACCGTATGAACTACTGCTCATCGCCCATAAATAATATGGGTTGGCACATGACGGTTGAAAAACTGATAAAGGCAGAAATACCCAAACGGGTGGATTATATGCGGGTGGTTATTATGGAACTTGCCCGCCTTGCTGACCATATTGTGTGTAACAGTGTAATCGGGGTTGATACCGGAGCCTTAACGGGCTTTGTGTATATGTTTCAGGAACGCGAAAAGATTTACGAAATATACGAAGAGATTTGCGGAGCGCGCCTTACTACCAACATTGGCCGTATAGGCGGGTTTGAACGCGATTTCCCTCAAAAAGCATGGGATAAGATTCACAAGTTTGTTGAGGAGTTTCCCAAAGTGTTAAAAGAGTTTAGTAACCTGCTTGAGCGCAACCGTATTTTTATGGATCGTACCATTGGGTGCGGGCCTATATCGGCTGAGAGGGCATTGAGTTACAGCTTCACTGGCCCTAATCTTAGGGCGGCCGGTGTTGATTATGATGTGCGGGTAATGAACCCCTACTCATCTTACCAAGATTTTGATTTTATAATCCCTGTGGGCACACAGGGTGATACTTACGACCGTTTTATGGTGCGCCAGCAAGAAATGTGGGAAAGCATCAGCATCATTAAACAAGCATTGGCCAAAATGCCTAAAGACGGTAAGTTTCATGCGGATATTCCTGACTTTTACCTGCCTCCCAAAGAGATGGTGTATAACAATATGGAAGCTCTTATCTATCACTTTAAAATAGTGATGGGCGAAACCGATGTGCCCAAAGGCGAAGTATATCACAGTGTTGAAGGTGGTAATGGTGAGCTTGGTTTTTATTTAGTAAGCGACGGGGGACGTACTCCATACAGATTACACCTTCGCAGGCCTTGTTTTATCTATTATCAGGCATATCCTGAAATGATAAAAGGCTCAATGCTTAGTGATGCCATTTTAACCATGAGCAGCATGAACGTAATAGCAGGAGAATTAGACGCGTAAAAAACATTAACAAGCTGATACAGCGAGTATATGGAGACTGGACAAGAGAATGTGCAATTTTCTGAGGAAACCTTAAAGGTTATCGGAAAAATTATTAAAAGATACCCCGAGGGCAAACAAAAATCTGCCCTGTTGCCGGTATTGCATTTGGCACAAGCCGAATTTGGCGGCTGGCTTAGTGCTCCCGTAATGGAGTACGTAGCCCGTATGCTGCACATAAAACCCGTTGAAGTATTTGAAGTGGCCTCATTCTACACCATGTTCAATTTAGAACCTGTAGGAAAGTGTGTACTTGAAGTATGCCGCACAGGCCCTTGCTGGTTAATGGGTGCCGAAGACATAATTGCACACATAGAAAACAAACTGAACATAAAGGCAGGGGGAACCACTGCCGATGGTATGTTTACGCTTAAAACGGTAGAGTGTATGGCCTCTTGCGGCACTGCACCCATGCTGCAAATGGGCGACCATTATTACGAAAACCTTGATAACAACAAGGTGGACGAGTTACTTGAAAAGTTTAAAAATTCTCAGCAATAAGAGCAATGGGAAGAAAACTGCTTTTAGATAAATTAGATATACCCGGTATCAACACCTTTCAGGTATATAGGCAAAACGGCGGCTACAACTCGGTTGAAAAAGCCCTGAAAACCATGACACCCGATGAAGTAACCGAAGAGGTTAAAAAATCAGGACTTAGGGGTAGGGGTGGTGCTGGTTTCCCTATGGGGATGAAGTGGAGCTTTATTGATAAAAAAAGTGATAAACCGCGCTACTTAGTGGTGAATGCTGATGAAAGCGAGCCCGGTACTTTTAAAGACCGTACGTTACTTGATAAACTGCCCCACCTGCTGATTGAGGGGATGATTTCGGCCAGTTACGCATTGGGCGCTAACACAGCATATATATATATGCGCGGTGAGTTTAGGTGGATATTTCCCAAATTGGAAGCAGCCATCGACGAAGCGTATGCAGCAGGGTTTTTAGGGAAAAACATTTTAGGCACTGATTATTCATTAGACATATATGTACAACCCGGTGGCGGTGCATATATCTGCGGTGAAGAAACAGCCCTTATAGAATCATTAGAAGGTAAACGCGGTAATCCGCGTATTAAACCTCCGTTTCCTGCTGTATCAGGATTATGGGGATGCCCAACCGTTGTAAACAACGTAGAATCGATAGCTACCGTTCCGGCCATTCTTAACATGACCGGTGACGAGTACGCAAAAATTGGTATAGGACGTAGTACAGGCACCAAACTTATTTCGGCTTGCGGGCATATTAATAAGCCCGGAGTATATGAGATTGAGATGGGCTTACCCGTTGAAGAATTTATATACTCAGATGAATACTGCGGCGGTATCCGCAACAACCGTAAACTAAAAGCGGTGGTGGCAGGCGGTTCATCCGTGCCCATTCTTCCTGCTGATTTGATATTAAAAACAGCCAACGGCGAACCCCGTTTGATGACCTACGAATCATTGTCAGACGGAGGCTTTGTTTCAGGCACCATGTTAGGTTCAGGCGGTTTTATTGTGATGGACGAAACCACGTGTATCGTTCGTAATCTTTGGAATTTCACCCGTTTCTACCACCACGAGTCGTGCGGCCAATGCAGCCCTTGCCGTGAAGGTACTGCGTGGATGGAAAAGGTATTGCACAAGATAGAATCGGGGCACGGTAAAATGAGCGACATAGACCTATTGGTTAATGTGGCCAAGAACATTGAAGGGAATACTATTTGCCCGCTTGGCGATGCAGCAGCATGGCCGGTAGCAAGTGCCATCCGCCACTTTAGAGAAGAGTTTGAGTACCACGTACTAAATTCCGATAAGGTGAAAAACCCTAAACACTTTGAACTTGAGCCTTTTTCGCCCACGTTAAAGCCTGTTGAACCTCAACCATTAGAAACTGTAAACTAAGCCGTTTTTGTAGGCTTAAAGAGATGTTATGGCAAAAATAACCATAGACGGTATAGAAACAGAAGTGCCCAACGGCACTACCATATTAAATGCCGCACGGCAAATAGGAGGGGAGATAGTGCCCCCTGCTATGTGTTACTACTCATCGCTAAAAGGCAGTGGCGGTAAGTGCAGGGTTTGTTTGGTAAAAGTAGAGCAAGGCAGTGCTGCCGACCCCCGCCCTATGCCTAAGTTGGTTGCCTCGTGTTCAACACAAGTGCAAGACGGTATGGTGGTATCAAACATTACCAACAAAGAAGTATTGGATGCCCGCTCAGCGGTAGTGGAGTTTTTATTGATAAACCACCCGTTGGATTGCCCCGTTTGCGACCAAGCAGGGGAGTGCGATTTGCAAAACCTTGCGTATGAGCACGGAGCGTCAGTTACCCGTTACGAAGAAGAGCGACGCACTTTTGAGAAAATTGATATAGGCGATAAGATAAAGCTGCACATGACGCGTTGCATACTTTGCTACCGTTGTACTTATGTTGGCGACCAATTGACGGGCGAACGCGTGCACGGGGTGATGAATCGCGGCGATAGAGCAGAGATTAGCACCTACGTTAAAAACAACATTGAGAACGATTTTTCGGGCAACATGATAGATGTGTGTCCTGTGGGTGCGCTTACCGATAATACATTCAGGTTTAAGAGCAGGGTATGGTTTACCAAACCTTTAGATGCGCACAGGGATTGCCCCAAATGCAGCGGTAAGGTAGTGCTTTGGACAAAAGACCAAGAAGTATTGCGCGTATCAGCCCGCAAAGACAAATACGGCGAGGTACACGAGTTTATTTGCAACGAATGCCGTTTTGAACATAAAAATATGCAAGACTGGGTGATTGAAGGCCCACGCCATATAGACAGGGGTAGCGTTATTTCACAAAACCACTACGAGTTGTCAGACCTTCAGAAGTTGCAGGCCGATGTTGAAAGACAGGTTAAATTTCAGGGAGGCAAAGATTTAGATAGGCTTAACGAAGTAAAAAAGATTGACTAAGGCAGTAGCTTTATAATGGAAACGTTTATCATATATAAACTCATTTTGATAGTAGCAGTATTTGGTATTACACTGTTAATAGCCATGTATTCTACGTATGCAGAGCGTAAAGTGGCTGCATTTATACAAGACAGGGTGGGGCCAAACCGCGCAGGACCTTTAGGCATACTTCAACCCCTTGCCGATGGGGTGAAGATGTTTATGAAAGAGGAGATTATTCCTGTTGCATCAAACAGAATGTTGTTTGTATTAGGCCCTTGTATTGCCATGTTAACTGCATTGATGACCGGTGTTGTAGTGCCTTGGGGCAATACCATCACCATTGCAGGGCAAGAGTACTCTCTACAAATCACTGATATAAATATCGGGCTTTTATACCTGTTTGGTGTGGTATCAATAGGTGTTTACGGTATTATGATAGGCGGTTGGGCATCAAACAACAAATTTTCGTTGTTGGGTGCTATCCGTGCGTCAGCCCAGATGATTTCATACGAGATAGCGATGGGTTTTTCTATTATCGCTTTGGTGATGATGACGGGAACTTTGAGCATGAAAGAAATTTCGGCCATGCAAGACGGTGGTGTAGCGGGCGATTGGAATTTTTGGAACATTGTATATCAACCTATCGGCTTTATTATCTTTTTGGTATGTGCTTTTGCCGAGTGTAACCGAACTCCTTTTGACCTTGCTGAATG
Organism: Bacteroidia bacterium; assembly: GCA_035906255.1. Classification (GTDB taxonomy): domain Bacteria; phylum Bacteroidota; class Bacteroidia; order UBA8524; family UBA8524; genus SB11. Next base: position 53,402 of record JAMIFM010000015.1, on the reverse strand, counting down.
CGAAACAGAACTGGTAGGCGGCTACCATACCGAGTACAGCAGTATGAAACTGGGCTTTTATCTGTTTGCTGAGTACATCAATATGTTCATCTCGTCGGCAGTTATCTCAACCCTGTATTTTGGCGGGTATAACTTCCCTTTTATGCACGATTTGGGCTTATCGGCCAACTGGATTACCATTTTGGGTACCATAGCCCTGTTCCTAAAAATCTTCTTCTTTATTTTCTTTTTCATGTGGGTTCGTTGGACTATTCCTCGGTTCCGCTACGACCAATTGATGAATTTGGGATGGAAGACACTAATACCCTTGTCAATCCTAAACATTGGTATCACAGGTATAATATTAATGATAACCGGAAAATAGTAAGGATTATAAAATGTTAACAAACCGTTCGAAAGTAGTATCAGATAAAAAAATGTCTTTCAGTGAAAGACTGTATCTGCCTGCTGTAATAAAAGGGCTTGGCATTACCCTTAAACATTTTCTGAGCAGGAAAACCACCATCAGCTATCCTGAACAAAAAAGGGAGGTTAGCCCTATATATAGGGGACAGCACGTGCTAAAGCGCGACGAGAAAGGTGCTGAACGTTGCACCGCTTGCGGACTTTGTGCGGTATCATGCCCTGCCGAGGCGATTACCATGACTGCGGGTGAGCGTAAGAAAGGGGAGGAGAACCTGTATAGGGAGGAGAAATACGCTACAACCTATGAGATTAATATGCTGCGCTGCATTTTTTGCGGGCTTTGCGAAGAGGCTTGCCCCAAAGAGGCCATCTTTTTAACCGACAGGATTGTGAATACAGATTTTGGCAGAAACGGTTTTGTTTACGGCAAGGATAAACTGGTAGAACCTGTTGACCAGCGCGTAGATGTAACCAAACGCCAAACCCCTGCGGTACTTGATTTTAAAACACACAAAAACTACAGCCACAACCGATAAGACCAGTACATGACGGAGTATATCTTTTATTTCCTTTCGTTTCTTGCACTTATGAGTGCGGTGATGGTAGTAGCCAGTAAAAATCCTGTACACAGTGTGTTATACCTTATTATCACCTTTTTTGCCATTGCAGGGCATTATGTGTTGCTTAATGCACAGTTTTTAGCTGCCGTGCACGTAATAGTGTATGCAGGGGCTATTATGGTGTTGTTTCTGTATGTTATAATGCTGCTGAACCTGAACAAAGAAGCAGAGCCGCACAAAAGCAGCCTTATAAAGTTTGCCGCTGTGTTATCGGGCGGTGCTTTGCTTACGGTGTTGGTGGCAGCCCTTAAAGGTGTTGATACACAGGCCGACATTGTTGGCGGTGAGCATACTATGGGCTTGGTGAAAAACTTAGGTAACATATTGTTTACCGAATACCTTTTTCCTTTTGAAGTATCGTCAGTGCTGTTTCTTGCCGCTATGGTAGGAGCAGTGATGTTGGGCAAAAACGAACCGAAACAATGAACGAAACCGCAGTAATATCAGTAAACTCTTACATATACCTTAGTGCTGCCTTGTTTTCAATAGGCGTGGCAGGGGTACTGTTCAGGAGGAATATTATCATCATATTTATGTGCATTGAGTTAATGCTTAACTCAGTGAATTTGCTGCTTACAGCATTTTCGAACTACTTTAACGACGGCTCGGCACAAGTGTTTGTATTTTTTGTGATGGCTGTTGCTGCTGCTGAAGTTGCAGTAGGGTTGGCCATATTGATGATGATATATAAGAATATACGAACTACCGATGTGAATTTTTTAAACCGCATGAAGTGGTAGTAATTACAAACGAATACACGATTTAAAGGTAAGAATAAGGTAAGATATGAAAGAATTGGTAGGGCTGGTGCCACTTTTCCCCTTGCTGGGCTTTTTGATTATAGGGTCGTTAAACAAACGGTTACCCAAATCAGTTGCCGGCATTTTGGCATCGCTGTTAGTACTGGCTTCCTTTGGAGTATCCTTGGGAATATTTATTGAATTGAGTAGCGGCAATCCTGCACCTCATACCTTTTTACTTTTCGACTGGATTTCAGCCGGTTCAGTTAACATTTCCCTTTCGTTTTTAGTTGACCCTCTTTCGTCATTGTTCCTGTTAATAATCACGGGCATAGGATTTTTAATCCATATCTATTCAATAGGATATATGAAAGAAGACGAAGGGTTTAACCGCTTCTTCTCCTACCTAAACCTGTTTGTGTTCTTTATGCTATTGTTAGTATTAGGCTCAAACTATTTAGTAATGTTTGTGGGTTGGGAAGGGGTAGGCTTGTGCTCTTACCTGTTGATTGGTTTCTGGTTTAAGAATCCTGAATACAGCAAAGCTGCCAACAAAGCTTTTATAATGAACCGTATCGGTGATTTGGGCTTTTTGTTGGGTATATTCTTGTTGTTTACTCACTTTAACAGTTTTGATTACGCCACTATCTTTAGTCAGGCAACCCGTTTTAGCTTCAACGACCCGCAGGTGATATTAATTACCGCGTTGTTGTTTATCGGGGCAATGGGTAAAAGTGCTCAAGTGCCTTTATATACTTGGTTACCCGATGCGATGGCAGGCCCTACGCCTGTATCGGCACTTATCCACGCGGCTACAATGGTTACTGCCGGTATTTATATGATTTGCCGCAGCAACATTCTATACACATTAGCTCCCTTTACCCTTGAGATTATAAGTGTGGTAGGACTGGTAACAGCACTGCTTGCAGCTATTATAGCCCTCACCCAAAACGATATTAAAAAAGTACTTGCATACTCAACCGTTAGCCAATTAGGATTAATGTTCTTGGCACTGGGCACAGGCTCGTATGCTACGGGCGTATTCCACGTTACTACCCACGCATTTTTTAAAGCCCTGTTGTTTTTGGGAGCAGGTAGTGTAATCCACGCCATGAGCGGCGAACAGGACATACGCAACATGGGCGGTTTGCGCAAATATTTGCCCGTTACGTATGCGGTATTCTTAATAGCTACCTTGGCTATTTCGGGTATCCCCCCGTTTGCGGGCTTCTTCTCAAAAGATGAAATTTTAGCTCACGCCTTTGCACACAACAAAGTGTATTGGGTATTGGGCTTGGCAGTATCGTTGTGTACAGCCTTTTATATGTTCCGTTTGTTTTTCTTAACCTTTTCAGGAGGTTTTAGGGGAACACACGAACAAGAACACCATTTGCATGAATCGCCTGCTGTAATGACTGTTCCTTTAATGGTGCTTGCAGTATTATCAGTAATAGGCGGTTTTATGGGTATCCCTGAGATTTTCCATTTCGACCATGCCTTAAACGGTTTCCTTGAGCCTGTTTTTGCAACATCACATACATTGGTGCACCACGCTGCACCCGACCATAGCACTGAGTGGATGCTGATGGGTATTACCGTTGCTTTAGTAATTGTAACTATTGGTATAGCTTGGTTTATGTACGGTACTAAAAAACAAGTACCTGCTGCCGAAGGTTCTGCCTTATCACCTTTGCATAAACTATCGTATAACATGTTTTATGTGGACGAATTGTACAATGCGGTGATAGTGAAGCCGCTTGCTTGGTTTTCGGCCAATGTATTGCGTTTTATAGAGGTGAACGTGATTGATAACATAGTGAACCTTAGCGGCCGTATTGTTGAAATTGGCGGACGCGGATTAAAGCTGGTACAGCAAGGCAGCATAGGGTTTTACATTTTTATGATGGTGCTTGCCATTATTGTTTTACTATTAACCCCTTCATTTATATAGATGTTAACTGCAATTTTGATATTCCTGCCGTTATTGGCATCTGTATTAGTACTTGCCCTAAAACCTGCACAGGCAAGGGTAGCTGCTTTGATTATTGCGTTGGCAGAGTTGGCAGTGTCATTAGTAGCTTTTGCGCAATTTAATCCTGCCGATACATCGGCTTTTAGTATAGCCACCCCTTGGATAGAGCAACTGGGCATAAACTTTAATATTGGCCTTGATGGTACAGGACTTGTTTTGGTACTACTGGCTACTATTTTAACCCCGTTGATAATCCTTTCTTCGTACACGGGAAATATTGAACGCCCTGCGTTGTTCTATTTCCTTATCTTAGTAATGCAAGCCTCAATGATTGGGGTTTTTGTTGCCGAAGACGGATTCTTGTTCTACATCTTCTGGGAAATGGCGCTTATCCCCATTTACTTTATTTGCTTGTTGTGGGGTGGTGCTGAAAGGGTGCGTGTAACCTTAAAATTCTTTATTTATACCCTTGCAGGCAGTTTGTTTATGCTGTTAGGGCTTATATACCTATACTTGCAAACACCCGGTGAGCATTCGTTTAGCATGCAAGCTTTGTATGAAGCAGGTAAAAACTTAGATGCCGTTAGCCAGTCGTGGGTGTTTTGGGCGTTGTTTGTGGCTTTCGCCATAAAAATGCCTGTATTCCCTTTCCACACATGGCAGCCCGATACCTATTTTGAAGCCCCTGCGCAGGGCACCATGTTGCTTTCGGGCATTATGCTTAAAATGGGCGTATTTGGAGTTATCCGCTGGCTATTACCCGTTGTTCCTCAAGGGGTAGAGCAATGGTCGTATGTTGCGGTAATCCTTTCAGTAATCGGTGTGGTGTATGCCTCGTTTTTAGCCATCATACAAAAAGATATTAAACGCTTGGTAGCCTACTCGTCCATTGCCCACGTGGGGCTTATTTCAGCAGGTATATTCACGCAAAACAGTGCCGCTGTACAAGGGGCAGTGATACAAATGTTCAGTCATGGTATTATTGTTTTCGGGTTATTTTACATTGTTGAGATTATACAAACCCGCACAGGAACTACTAAAATTGATGAATTGGGCGGTATAAGAAGTGTAGCCCCAAAACTGGCTACCTTGTTTATGGTGATTATGTTTGGCTCGGTAGCATTGCCATTTACCAGTGGCTTTGTGGGTGAGTTTTTATTGCTGAACGGGATATTCCAATACCAGCCTTGGGCATCGGCAGTGGCAGGAGTATCGGTTATTTTAGGGGCAATATATATGCTGAATGCCTACCGCAAATCAATGTCGGGTGAAGCTAATACATTAACTCAAAGCATTACCGACTTAACCACTGTTGAAAAAGCTGTATTGATACCCTTGTGCCTGATGGTAGTGGTGATAGGTATTTACCCTGCACCCTTGCTTGATTTGAGCCAAACCGCAGCGCAAAACCTGCTGCAAATTGTTGAATTGTATAAATAAACCTGCGATTACTAAGAGATGAATGCCATTTATATATTAACGGGAGTAGGGGTACTTTCCCTTCTTTCAGAGATATTAAATTTTAAAAAATACATCGTTTGGCTGGCTGTTTTAGGCCTTGTTGCTACGTTAGTATTCACAGTAGCTGATTGGGGCACAAGCATTAGCTATTTTAACGATATGGTGCGTTTTGATAATTATGCCATAGCGTTCTCTGCTTTGCTGGCTTCTGTGGGGTTATTGTGGCTGCTGCTATCAAAAAAATTCTTTGATAGCAATTACCATGTAACCGATTACACTGCCTTGGTAATATTTGCCTTGATAGGAGCCGTGCTGATGGTTTCGTTCAGTAACATGGTGGTGTTGTTTATCGGTATCGAGATCATATCACTGTCTATGTATGTAATGGCAGGCAGCCGTAAAAACGATTTACTGTCTAACGAGGCAGCCCTTAAGTATTTCTTGTTAGGTTCATTTGCCACAGGCTTTTTGCTGTTTGGTGTTGCGTTGGTATATGGTGCATCAGGTTCGTTTTACCTTGCTAAAATTGCCCAGTATAGTGCAACCGCCCAACCCCCTGTGTTTTATTATGCTGGCATTGTTTTAATATTTATTGCCCTTGCGTTTAAAGTTTCGGCAGTACCGTTCCATTTTTGGGCACCCGATGTATATCAGGGAGCTCCCGTTTCTGTTACTTCTTACATGGCAACCATTGTAAAAACGGCTGCTTTCGCAGCATTTTTCAGGTTGTTTTATACTGCCTTTGCAAGCAATAGCGATGTATGGTGGCTTGCACTAAGCATTATTACAGTTCTTACCCTTGCAGTGGGTAATATTATTGCAGTGCAGCAAACCAATGCAAAACGTTTGTTGGCCTATTCAAGCCTTGCACACGCAGGCTATTTGTTAATGGCGTTATTGATATTAAACTCATACTCAGCAGGGGCAATATTGTACTATGCTGCATCGTATTCGCTGGCTACGCTATTATCATTCTTTGTATTGGATAAAGTAAGCGAATACAGCGGAACTAACGATATAGCAGGATTTAAAGGATTGTATAAAAGGAGTCCGTTATTGGCCTTTGTAATGGTACTTTCGTTATTGTCATTGGCGGGTATTCCCCCAATGGCAGGTTTCTTTGCTAAATATTACTTGTTTGCCGCCGCCCTTAAATCGGGATTATTGTGGTTGGTTATAACAGGGGTGGTAGCCTCACTTATCTCAATCATTTATTACTTTAAAGTAGTAGCGGCTGCTTTCTCTCAAGCCGATGAAAACCAAGCAAGCCCGATATCGGTTCCTGCTTTCCAAAAGGTGGTTATTGTATTGATGGCACTAGGCTTAATCGCATTAGGTATATTACCCAACCTTGTGTTTGGGTTGATATAATCCCCTTTAACACTCTTTTAGTTAGTTACCCCGCGATTTTGCAGGGAGGTTGCAACTTGTTGAGGGCAATCTATTGGGGTATTTTCCCAAATCTTTCCCGTTTTTATTTTGTATTTTGTGGTTTATGAAGATTTTGGTGATAGAAGACGAGCCGGATTTGAGGGAGAACATAGTCCAATCGCTCAAAAAAGAACAGTTTTTGGTTGAAACCGCCGGAACTTTTAATGCTGCCATTGATAAAGCCGAAGGGTATGATTACGATTGTATTTTGTTGGACATTACCTTACCCGGCGGAAGCGGACTGGATATATTACGGGAGCTAAAAAGTATGGGTAAAGCGGATAGTGTGATAATTATTTCTGCAAAAAACTCATTAGACGATAAATTGGAAGGGCTAAATCTTGGTGCCGACGATTACCTCACAAAACCATTTCATTTGGCCGAATTGAATGCCCGTATTAAATCGGTGGTGCGCAGGAAAACATTTGCAGGGCAAAACATAGTACGGCTCAGTAATGTTGAAATAAATTTTGATTCACGGATAGTAAGTATAAACGGAAATGAGCTGGTGCTAAACCGTAAGGAGTACGATGTGCTTACCTATTTTGCAGCAAATAAGAACAGATTGGTAAACAAAACCTCGTTGGCCGAACACGTGTGGGGTGATAATACTGACGATGCTGATAATTTTGAGTTTATCTATTCACAAATAAAGAACCTCCGGAAGAAGCTGAAAGAGCATGGTGCAGGCATTGAAATACAAGCGGTGTATGGAATAGGGTATAAGTTGGTAACCGAATGAAATTACTGAATCGTACACTGGCGTATTTTTCATTAGCCCTGCTTATTATTTTAGGCATTTGGGCGGCAGTTTTTTATGCAGAAATGCTGGATGAAGTGTACGATAGTCTTGACGACGGCTTGGATAATTACAAAACCGTAATCATACAAAAGGCGCAAACCGATAGCACGTTGTTACATAAAAACCTTTTTGCAGAAAGTAATTACTTGGTGCATGAAATGGCTGCACATGAGGCCATAGTTGCAAAAGACGATTATAAGGATACGCTGATGTATATGCAAAACGAGGCTGATTATGAACCTGTGCGTATGCTTACTACGGTATTTATGCTAAATGGAAAATACTATGAACTAAAGGTAATATCATCAATGGTAGAGGAGGATGATTTGATAGAAGACCTTTTGTACTCATTGCTTTGGCTGTACCTTGCCCTTGTGGTGGTGATACTGGTGGTGAATAATTTATTGTTGCGTAAAATTTGGAAACCGTTTTACCAAACCATCGAGCAGGTAAAAAAATTCAGGTTAGGTAAAGAAAACACTTTTTCACCCGAGGCAACTAACATTATAGAGTTTAAGGCTCTTAACCAAGCGATAGAATCATTTATTAATAACAGTATAGAAACGTATAATAGTCAAAAACAGTTTATTGAAAATGCCTCGCATGAGATGCAAACCCCGGTGGCTATCAGCATAAATAAACTGGAGCTATTGGCCGAAAACCTGTCACATGATGAGGAGAGCCTACAACAAATAGGAGGGGTGCTGCAAAATCTTGAACGGTTAGCACGGCTAAATAAGGCATTGTTACTGCTTACTAAAATTGAAAACAAGCAGTTTACTAATGACAAACCTGTTGATTTACCTGCAATTGTTTCAAAACTGGCCAATGATTTTGAAGACTTTGCTGAGTATAAAGAGGTAAGCATTTCTGTAGAGGCTGAGTACGTTTTAAAACCCGTACTTAACACCGATTTGGCTGAAATATTGGTAGGCAATCTTATTAAAAATGCCATTGTGCATAATATATCTAAGGGTAAGGTTGAGGTGGAAATAAAAGGTTCACGGCTTTTAATTGCAAACACCGGCCCCGCTACGGCATTAGATTCAAAAAAGATATTTAACAGGTTTGTAAAGCAATCAGATCATAAAGGCAATACAGGGTTGGGGCTTGCAATAGTAAAAGCAATAACCGACCTGTATAACTTGGATATAACCTACCATTTTTCAGAAGGGGTTCATACCATGTCAGTTGATTTTAAAAACGCCCTCAAATAATTTTTCCAATCCCAATTCTTTCCTGTTTCCCTTTTCAACTTTGTTTCATAAAAACAACAGGCGATATGCGAAACAGGATACTCATAACCGTACTTATTTTATTCAGCAGTATTGTATGCGCAGCACAGGCAGATAGTACAAAAGTTACCGCGCAAACGGTTAAACCGCTTAAAATAAGCCATGCCGAACCTTTGTATATTGATTTGATACGTGATTTGGGCGCACGAAAAGGAGAACGAGAGTGGAATGTGGGTTGGGGGATAAACGATGAGCGCGAAAGCATATCGCATACAGGGTTTATTGAATATGAATTTTCTCCCATGAATCGCTTGGGGCTTGAGGTAGAAGTTCCGTTTACATTCAGCAGCAGCGAAAAATACAGCAGTGCCCCTGCCAATAAGGGAATAAAGGTAGAAGGGATAAAGCTGGCCGCACAATATACCTTTTTGGTATCTGCAAAGTATAACCTGTCATTAGCTGCGGGAAACATCTATGAACTAGAGTTTGCCAAACCGCGCATAACCATGCCTACGCATATATTTTCTCCGTTTTTGGTGGCAGCCAAACGCTGGGGAACGCACATTCATACCTTGTTATATACCGGTCCCGTTGTTGAACATAGTTTTGATAATAATCATACAAAAAACGGCTATCAGATAAATGCAAGTATACATTATGTGATGCCCGAAACCCGCAGTTTTATTGGTGTTGAAATAAACAGAGAATACTACGGTAACTTGGTAGAAACCACCCTGCGTCCTCAAATAAAACTTACTGTTTCAAAATCGCTTGCGTTGGGGTTTGTAACAGGCATACCGCTGCATTTTGAACAAAAGAACCTAAGCTTTTTAACACGCCTTGTGTATGAGCCGCAACGAAAAACCAAACGTTGAGGGTTTTCCCAATTGTTTCCAACATTAGAAGTGAATTTTGAGTTCAGAAAACATTTATAAACAGAATAATATGAAAAAGACAGTAGTATTTTTAATGGTTATCAGCGCAGCTATGGTGTCTTGCGCTCAAAACAATTATCAATCGGTTGTGCCCTCGCTGGTGTTAAATGCCTTTCAGCAGCAGTTTTCTAATGCTAAAGACGTAGAGTGGGAAATGGATAACGGCTACTATGCAGTTGAGTTTGAAATTGGGGTAAACGACCACGATGCATGGTTTGACAGTACGGGTAAATTGGTGAAACACAAAGAAGATATTGCACAAACCGATTTACCTGAGTGGATTAAAACAACGATTAAAACAAACTATCCCCGCCATAGGATAGATGATGTGAAAAAGACCACTGAGAATGGCACAATAATGTACAAAGTGGAGCTGGAACGTAGGTCTGAAGACAGGGTATTGGTGTTTAGTGCAGACGGTAATTTGATTGAAAACAGACTCGATTGATTATTTACAAAACAACGGAGCAATAAATGACGAGAGAATAGACATGGTGAGTTTTGTAGCTCTTTTACGGCCTTCGCGTTTTAAGGGCCATATTGCAAACCCGCCGCCTTTGGGATAGATGATGTAAATAACATCACTAATATCCAGTTCTTTTTTATGTAAAAATCCCTGAAGGTGTGTTACCACCTCTTCAGGGATTTTGTTGTTTAGTATAATTAAATCGGGCGAGCTGAAAGAAGGGTCTGCAATAGCTGCCAGAGCTTCTGCCACACCCGATTTAATTTCGGGGTTTGTTATTTTATTATAAACCAATACGTCCATGATGGATGCTTAGTTAGAGGCTGCTACCTGCAAGTCTTCGTGTTCAATAACTTTTTTCCCTTTTTTCTTGCTAAATCTTTCTTTCAGTTTATCCACTATGTAGTACATGGTAGGCACAACTAATAAAGTAAGCAGCAGTGAACTGGTTAAACCGCCTATAATCACCCAAGCCATACCCGATTTAACCTCAGCTCCCGCACTTTGTGACAATGCCAGCGGCATCATACCCACAATCATTGCTATGGTAGTCATCAAAATAGGGCGGAAACGTTCGCGGCCGGCATCAATCAGTGCTTCAAGCAGCAATGCACCTTCTGCTTTCCGTTGGTTGGTAAAGTCAACTAACAAAATACCGTTTTTAGCCACCAACCCCATCAACATAATCAAACCAATCATTGCAAAAATGGTAAGGTCGTTCATAGTAAGTGCCAGTGCTAAGAAAGCACCAATCATTGCCAGCGGCAATGCAAACAATACTACAAAAGGATAAATGGTGTTTTCATACAAAGCCACCATAATTAAATACACCAGCAAAATACCTAATCCTAAAGCACCTAAAAGGCTGCCAAATGATTTTGATTGGTTTTCAAGTGTACCGATATAATGCCATGTTACGCCCGAAGGAAGGTCTAAAGCATTGATACCTTTAGTTAACTCAGTACCCACAGTACCCACTGAGCGGCCTATTACTGATGCGTTGATGTTGATGGATGATAAACGATCCATACGTTCCAGTGCAGTTTCACCAAGGTTTTCTTTAATATCTGCAAACTGGGATAATTCAAACGATAAGCCTTGTGAGTTTTTGAAGCGCAATTTGCGAACGTCGTTCACATCGGTTTTATCAAACTCATCCGATTGAATCATAATATCGTATTCGTTACCGTTGCTCCTGAACTTAGTTTGGTCGTTACCTCTAAAGGCATTAGAAACGGCGGCACCCACTTCTGAAGCATTAATTCCTAATAGTGCCATTTTTTCGCGGTTCAGGTTGATTTCAAGCTGTGGTTTCGGGTCGGCAGTGCTATATTTAACGTATTGTGTGCCGGGAGTTTTGGTAACCAGCTCTTTTATTTTGGCAGCTGCTTCGCGCACTTGCTCGCGGTTGTTGGCCTTAATGGCAATTTGCACATCAGGTTGATTACCGCCGCCCGTAATACCGATTGGTGAAATGGTTGTTTTAACACCCGGTATGGTACTGATTAACTTTTTCATGCGCAAACCAAACTCATCGGTTGATATACTTCTTTCTTTTCTGTCTTTCAGGGTAACGTTCAAGTCGGCAATGTTACCGTTGCTTGAAGTTGCTACCCCTGTTGATGAATAACCGATATTAGAAAACACATTCACCACCTCAGGTTGCTGGAATAAGATTTCTTCAATTTGCCTGCTTACAAGATTGGTTTGATATACGGATGTTTGTGGGGCAAGTTCAATATGGATGCTCAATTCGCCACGGTCGCTGGGTGATATAAATGAACTGCCGATGAAACCGCCTGCAAACAAACCAAATGAACCAAAAAACAATACTAACGTACCGCCTAATACCCAACGCTTATGGCTTAAAGCCCATTTAAGTATGTTAGTGTAGCCTTCGCGCAAACTGGTGATAAGATTCTCAAACCAAATGTTCACTTTGCCCCAAAGGGTTTTGGGGTTAAGGTGCTGTACTTTACCAAAATGTGCAGCCAGCATAGGGGTTACGGTAAAACATACCAAAAGACTCATTAAGGTTGAACAAACTACCACTAATGCAAACTCGCGAAGAATGTTACCAATCAAACCGCCCGATAGTGCCAGCGGAACAAACACCACAACGTCAACCAGTGTAATGGCTATCGCAGTGAAACCAATTTCTGAGCGGCCTTCAATAGCCGCCGTGCGCCGGTCTTTGCCCATCTCCATGTGGCGCATAATGTTTTCAAGAATTACTATCGAGTCATCCACCAAAATACCCACTACCAGCGAAAGTGCCATAAGGGTCATAAGGTTTAGCGACATACCCAACAGGTTCATAAAGATAAATGTGGGTATCATAGAGGCAGGAAGTGCTACCAACACAAACATAGCACTACGGCCGCTGTGCAGGAAGAATAGCATTACCAATGCCACAATAACTACGGCAATAAACAAGTCATCGATTACCGCTTCGGCTGATTGAAGGGTATATACCGATTGGTCGCCTGCAATAGCAAATTTCAGGTCAATATTGCTGTGTGTTTTTTCAATAGCAGCAATCTTTTCTTTCACCAGCTTGCTCACTTCTACAGCGTTTGCATCACTCTGTTTCAAAATTTGCACACCCAGTGATGGTACTCCGTTAAAGTGGTTAATGGCAGTTACTTTGGTTTGCGCATCTACCACTTCGGCAATATCTTTTACATATACTTTGCTGCCGTTTGAAAATTGAGCTACCACCAATTCGCGTAATTGATTGGAGTTGTTAAACTTTGCATCGTATTTTATCGAATATTCAGTTTCGGTAGTTTGTACGTTACCCGCAGGTGAAGAAAGGCTGGCTGAGCTGATAACGTTGGCCACTTGTGAAATAGTAAGATTGTATGCTGCCAACTTTTCACGGTTGATGTTTACTTTAATTTCACGCTCATTTCCGCCCACAAGCCCTACCTGTCCCACACCCTCAACGTTTGCAAGTTGTGGTGATACTTGGTTATCAATAATATCATACAATTCCGATGGGCTGGCTTTGGCTGTAACGCTCATCCTAAGCACAGGGAAATCGTCGGTAGAAAATTTATTAACTACAGGGTTATCAATACCTTGGGGAAGGGTAACCAAAATTTGGTTTACCTTCCGTTGGGCATCGTTCAATGCCCGGTTCACGTCAACCCCGTCTTTAAGTGTAATAGTAACAATGGATGCTCCTTCTTGTGATGATGAGGTGATACGGTCAACCCCTTCTAATGACGATACAGCATCCTCTATTTTACGTGTTACCACGTTTTCAATCTCCTCTGCCGAAGCCCCGCGATAACTGGTAATTACTGTAACCACGTTAGCATCAAACTTGGGCAACAAGTTATAATTCAATGCCCTATAGCTGATGTACCCGAAAAGAATAAGGGTTACAAATATTACTGTTATCAGCAGTGGCCTGTTAATGGCTAATTCTGCAAGTCTTTTCATTTTAAAATCTTCGTTAAATATTACTTAACAATGCGTACAGGAGTGCCTTCGGCAAGGTTTATTTGGCCGTTTACTACTACCTGTTCACCGTTTTTTAATCCGGCAATTACCTCAATGTTTGCTCCTAAATCTTTGCCCACAGTTAGTTTACGTACTGCTGCTTTGCCGTTTTGTACCACATACACGTATGGGTTTTTCATGCTTTCAACCAATGCCGAGCGGGGTATTTGCAATACCTGTCCTGCGCCTTGGTGAATAAAATCAGCATACACAAACGTTCCTGCTTTTAGGGGGTGCGAGCTTGAGTTGGGCAATTCTATCTGTATTTGGTAGTTGTGTGCTGCATCGCCTTGCTGGCTTACAAAAATTACTTTACCATCAAAAGTTTTACCCGCATACAAATCAGTAGTTATGGTTACTTTTTGTCCCATTGTGATAGTGTAAGCGTCGTTTTCGCTCACTTGCACATCTACTTTTAGTTTTGATACATTCACCACTTTACCCAATACTGCACCAAGATTCACAAACTCTCCCGCTTCCACATTTTTAGCAGTTACTTGTCCGCTAATAGGGGCTTTTACCAAGTTATCGGCAATTTGTTTTTTAATTTGGCCTATTTGGTTGGTGGCATTATCAAGGTTGTACTTAATGTCTTGCAAGTTTGTTTCAGTTGTCGCCTCACCCGCCAATAGTTTACTGTAACGGTCATAGTCGCGTTGCAACTTTTGTTGTTGCAGTTGAGCGGCTTCAAGTTTCAGGTTTAGTAATGTGTTGTCGGTTTGGGCTATAACTTGTCCGGTTTGCACATTGCTGCCCAACTCAAAGTTTACGGCTTGCAAAGTACCCGAAGCGGCGGCTGTGATGTTTGCCTCATTAAAAGGTATAAGGGTTCCTGTTTTCACAAGGTTTCCTTGCACTTTTTCGAGTGATGCGGCTACCACATTCACAGGTATCTCGATAGAAGCATCCACCGAAACGGTTTTTTTCTCTTCAATTTTGCGCTTATTGCCAGCCAACTTCACCACTATTAATGATATAAGAACCAAAGCGGCTACTGCTATCCAAAGTTTCTTTTTCATTTGTTTATATACTGTTATGTTTTGTTATAATTTATTGTAATACTGCCCAAGGCTGCCGTTGCTTTGTTCAAGGTCAAGCTGGGTTAGGTAAAAATTTATTAATGATACTATGTAATTGTTTTGTGCATCGCGATACGATGTTTCCGCATTCAGCAACTCACTTAGCGATGCTACACCTTCTTTATACTGTAAGCTCACATTATCGTACACCTCTGCAGCCAACTCCACATTTTCTTTGTTAGTTATCAGGGTGCTTTGCGCTTGTTTAAACTGTGCTACCGCATTTTGGTATTTTAGATTTTGGCCTGCCTTATTTATATCTAAATTTAATTTGGCATTATCCCTGTCTATTATGGCCTGCCTGTATTGCGAGTTGCGTTTAAACCCGTCGAAAACTCTCCATGATAATCTTACACCAATGGTTGAATAATCAAACTGGCGGTTAATAATGTCCGAAGGTTGTTTGCCAAAACCGTTTAAACCATACCTGCCGAATGCTGAAAGCGTTGGGATGCTTTGCATACGGATAGATTTTGCGTTGATATCGTATAACTGGATTTGTTTTTCCTGTAACTTGTAATCAGTGGTGTTTGCTGCATTAAACTCGGCCAATGTGGTTATTTGCGGAGCATTTTGCAGCCAACGGCCGGTATCGCTTAGTACCAGAGAATCGTTGGTATAAAATCCCATTGAGTTTTTTAAACCGTTATAAGCCAGTTGCAGATTGTTTTGTACTACTGATAGTTGAGCCAACACATTGTTCAGCCCCACCTGTACTTGTTTCACATCTACCTTTTTTGCAACCCCTGCTGATGCTTGAAGTTTGGCAACCTCAAGCAGTTTTTCGGTACGTTCTTTATTACCGTTCAGCAACTCTAATTGCTTATAAATTGTGATTACCTGAAAATACGAGGTAGATACATTATAGATAAGAATTTCTTTTGCTTGTTCGGCAGTTAGGTTGGCAATCTCCTGATTGGGCTTGTTAGCTTTTAACCCTATCAGTAACGATTGGTTATAAATCTGTTGCTCTACCTGCGCAGTGGCAGTGCTGGTGAGTTTGTTACCAAACGTAAGTTTTGTTTCGTTAGGGAACAGGGGAGGGCTGGCAGGGATGATGTTGGTTTGCAGCTTTAAGTTATTGTTTAAATCGCCGCTTACCGATACCTGCGGTAAATACCCTGATAACGCTTCGCGTGAGGCTTGGTGTGCCTTCTCGATTTTGTTTTGGGCTACGTTGATTGAGGGATGATTTTTGAGGCTGTAATCAATACACTCTTTTAAACTGAGTGTTTTTTGGGCATTTGCAGTTGTACTTGCTACTGCAATAGCCAGCCCCACGAGCAGAAATTTTGTTGCACCAAATATTGGTGACTTATCAACTATTGACATATCAACTATTTAGGGTTTAAAAAAAAGTTTTATTATTTTTCAAGCTTATCAGCTACTTCTTTAATGTGAACTAATGCTTCATTGCGTTCTTTTTCTGTAAGAATGGCAAAGGTTTGTTGTTCGGCCTGTTTAAACAGAATTTTTATTTTTTTGGCAAGGGATTTACCCTCTTCGGTCAGGTAAACAAGGTTTTTACGCTTGTCGTTATCATCCTGAATTATTTTTACAAGCCCGTTTTTTTCAAGAGATACCAGCGTGCGCTGGGCTGATGATTTATCGCGTTCGGTGATGTCGGCAATTTCTTGCTGAGACATTCCCTCAAGTGCATGAACTGTTAGAAGTATGGGAAATTGATCAACCTTTAAGTCGATATTTTCTTCCTTCATCAGTTGCTTGGCAGTGCGAAAAATCACTCTCTTAATCCTTTGGGCTTGAAAGAAAAATGTGTCTTTCATTTCAGCAAAGAATCTTTCGGAAATAAGGTGTTGTTTTGTTTCTTTTTCCATTTTGCAGATGTGATTGCAAAGGTAATGCCAAAAGTTGATATGTCAACTTAATTGGGTTTTGTTCGTCTATTACAAGCCTCGTTTTGTCGTAAAACTTTTATAGGGATAGGGGAGACGGGGCGGTTATTCTAAAAACATTCGCTTGTATGTTGTTATAGGTAGTTTGCTTTTCAAGCTGCATACCGTTTTTGTTGGCTACTGCCATCGATTTGCTGTTTTCGATATGTATTAATGATATTACCGACTCTACAAGGTTGTTATCAAATGCGTAGTTTTTGCAAAATACAGCAGCTTCGCTTGCATACCCCATGCGGCGGTATTGGGGCAATATGTGATAGCCTATTTCAATTTCATCCACACCATCTACCGTTTGCTTCAGCAAACCGCACTGGCCTATAAATGCTCCGTTGGCTTTATCAATCAATGCCATCAGGCCGTTATCATTCTCATAACGCCAGTGCATACGGTTTATCCAGCTTTGGCAACGTTCTTCTTTTGTTCCCTCAAAAGCACCTAAGTATTTTGTTGATTCGGCATCGTAAAAAAACGGCAGCCATGCTTCATAATCGCTTTGTGCCACTTTTCTGAAAAGTAACCGGTCTGATGCAACACCTTCTATAATAAATGATTTCATAGTAAAAAGCTGATTTAATGAGTGTTAAGTGCCCACAAAGACATAAAGTGTTTATTTATGCCTTTGTGGCAGAAATTTATGTTGTTATCATGCTTGAACGGCAGCAAAATCTTTGCGCATACAAATACTGTTGTTCAGGTTCACATATACGCCGTACTTTTCGGTTTCTATGTAACCTATTCGTTTGTATAAGGCAACGGCTTCGGGTTGATTGTCGCCCGTTTCAAGCACACAGGCATTGTAACCCAGTTCTTTAGCCCATTGCTCAAGGTTGTTCATAATCAGTTTGCCAATACCTTGTTGCCTGTATTCAGGGCGGACAAACATCCGTTTTATTTCAACGGCATTTTCGTCATACGGTTTAAAACAACCGCAGCCAACGGCCTTTTCACCGTCGTAAATAACAATTACGGTATCAATACCATCTACTTTGTTGTGGGGTGAATATTGTTTTTGTACTTCGCCGTACTGACCTGACAAATAACAATTTAGGTCGATAATTAACGTGTTAAAGTCGTCGCTTTGGCTGTTGGTGCGTTTTGCAGTGTACATTTGTTTTCAGAGTTTTATGGGCGAAAATTAATCCCAATTGTTTTATGAAGTCAAGTGCAGTTAATCAAAAGAAGTAAGAACTTTTACACTTTAGGTTGTGAATTTGCGATACCCGAATAGTGTAACGGCTTCATGCCACAAAGACACAAAGAGGCAAACCTTAGCTGCTTTGTGTCTTTGTGGCAGTTTTTTTATTGTAGGAGGAAGAGGTATTAAGCTATTGCACGTTTATATCGGTCGTAAAAATACATGGGGAGAAAACCAAGGTTTAATACCACTACTCCCAAAACAAACATTATTGATGCTCCGGGCCAGTGTTGCATTTTAAAAAGAAGACCTGTGCTGCAAAGAAATACAGCGATGTAGGCTAATAAATACATGGTTGCTTTCATAATGATTACTTTTTTATGGGTTACTAAAAAGAAGGTTTTTTGTTGGGTTTCGTGCAAGCCGTTTTCTCCAAAGGCGGCAATGGCATTGTGGTAAGCAGTAGAAAAATCAGTTTCGTTACTGTTTTCAATCACGCAGCAAATGTGGTCAACAAGGCTATCAGCAAGAGCGGGCATGGTGATACCTCTTTCAGTGATATCATGGCTGATAAAATCTATTTGTTCAGTGGTAAGCTCCATCAGGTGGTAGGTTTAATGTTTAACAAACTGCTGATTGTAGCAAGAAAGTCGGAAACTTCTGTGACTCTTTGCCTCACAACTGAGTTCCCTTCTTGGGTTAGTGAATAGTATTTGCGTACCCGTTTACCAATAAACTCCTCTTCGGTTTTTACAGTTCCGTCGGCTTCCAGTTTATGAAGCGTAGGGTAAAGTGCCCCTTCGGTAATGTTGATTTTGCCCGCCGTAAGGTCTTTTACCTTTTGGGTGATTTCGTAGCCATACATTCTACCGTTATCCTCAAGCAGTTTAAGAATGATGGGTTGCAGGGTACCTTTTAATAAATCTTTCGGATACATAAGTCAAATATACATAAATAACTTATGTATTGTGTGAATTATTGTGTTGCCAAGAAAATGTTTTAGAATGTTGTTAATTGGTTACTCTTAAGTATTGTGTTTTAATGTGCTGCTTAGCTACATTAAACAAACTTTTGCGTCATTGCGAGGTCTTCCGAAGCAATCCCAAGCCACATACAAACGGATTGCTTCAACCAAGCTGCGCAAGGTTTCGTTATGAAAATCGTTAGTGAGTTGGCTTACTGAATAAGTAAAATGTCTAATTCTTTTTTGTTAGCTGGTAAGAAACCTCTTGATTATCAATAACACCGGAAAAACGCAACGAGTTATCTGTTAATTCAGTGATTAAAAAGGCTTCTTTTCCCCATGGATGCTGAAAAGTAAGAAATAGTGAATCTCTTTGAATCAGGTAAATCCCGTCATAAATTATTGAAGCTTGGTCGTATGACGAATCAAGTAACGTGATACTTTTAAAAGTGGAATCGGCTTTGAAGGTGATACTGTATCCGAAGACACCCTTCTCAATATCATATTCGGTGTTTTGCCAAGTGCCCAATAGTTCCTTTTCTGTGTAAGCCGAAACGAAACTCAAACAGACCAAAGAACCTGACAATATGATTAATACTCTTTTCAAGTAAGGGGTTGGGGGTTATTTGCTACTCTCTATCAACCTCACACCAACACCCTCAACGGCTTCCATGCCCAGCCAATCCAATACGTTGGTGCCGAATATTTTTTGTTTGGTAGCGGTGTTCAGGTCGGTCATTTCATTTAAGAATTTGCCGTGTTCCAAATCACCCAACGGAAATGGGTAATCGGTACCGTACATAATTTTGTCTTCGCCCATTAGTTTTATCAGGTAGCGCATAGCGTCTTGGTCATGCGTAATGCCATCTACCCAAAAGCGACCTACGTATTCGCGCGGGTCTTTCACATCGTTCACATTGCACAAATCGGGGCGACAGTGGTAACCGTGCGAAATACGTCCCAACGTAAAGGGAAAACTACCCCCTCCGTGTGCTATCATAATGCGCAGTTTCGGGAATTTATCAAACACACCGCCAAATATCAGGCTGCACAAAGCACGACTTTCTTCGGCAGGCATACCCACCAGCCAAGGCATAAAATAGTTGGGCATTTGGTCGGTACCCATCATGTCCCAAGGGTGTATAAACAAGGCCATACCCAATGCTTCGGCGGCCTCGTAAAACGGGAAAAAGCTCTTATCGTCAAGGTTTTTGCCTTGTATGTTGCTGCCTATTTGTATGCCGGGCAATCCCAGCACGTTTCGGCAGCGTTCCATCTCTTTTATGGCCAACGGGATGTTTTGCATGGGCAGTGTGCCCAATGCTATAAAACGCTTGCGGTATTTGGCCTGTACTTCGGCAATGTGGTCGTTTAAGAAAATACTCCAGTCGTAAGTATCTTCAGGTTTTGCCCAATAGTTAAACAACACGGGAACGGTGCAAAGCACCATCATATCCACGTTGTGGGCATTCATGTCTTTTATAATTTCCTCAGGGTCCCAACAATTTTGCTGTACCTCGCGGAAAAACTTGCCATCGTCGCGCATCATACGGGCTGCATCGGGCTTGTGGTGGTCCATATAAATAAAACCGCCGTATCCGTATTTACTTTTTAAATCGGGCCAGGTTTTGGGAAGTATATGTGCGTGGCTGTCTATTTTCATTTAATTTCTTTCTTCTCTCAGTACATACCGGAACAAGTCCGGTACTTACTGCAAAAATACGGAAAATATTTGGCAGCAAGGGTTAGTAGGTGTACGAGCGGCCTTGCGCTTGCAGTAGTTGCTTGGCAGTCTTCCAGTCGGGTAATTTGTCAGCTTCGTAGGTCAGCACTTTTATTTCTTTAGCTATTAAGCCGCCTTTACGCATAGCTTCTAAGTGGGCACCTTGCATGGCAAAGTTTTTCAAATCTTCCTCTGTCTTCCACAAAGTCATGGTGTAATGTTTAGTCCAGATACCCGTAGTTTTCTTATCCGCACAAGGGGTTTGCTGTAATTGTTTAATAATCTTTAGGGCGTATAAGGATAAGGCAAAAAACTTGAAAGGGTTTTTAAGCTCTAATGAGGTGATGGTGACAAACATATTGCTAAAGGTTGTTGCAACAAAAGTACATTTTGCTAAAAAATAACCCCTCTGAAAGATTTAAAAATCTACAAAGGGGTTAAGCAAACGGTTATGATGAATTATTGTGAAAGTTGTTCGGTTTTGGTGATAAGGTTCAGCAATTCTTCGCGGTAGCCGTTGGCTACGTTTAGTTTAGTACTTTGTAGCAAGTTTTTGGCAAGCGTGTAGGTTGCATCGCCTTTAAATTTTGAATCGCGCAATAGCATGGCATACGCTGTAACACCACAGGCAAAACGAAGGTTATCGCTTGCTTTTTCATACGATTGTGAATTGTTTGCCAATGTTTGCGTTAGCAGTTTACTAACGTCTTCATCGGGTTTTTTGTAGCGCAATTTTGCGGTAAGCAGTTCGTTTCCGTAGTCTTTAAGTTTTGTTTTGTGCTCGGTTTCCTGATACTTTAACTCAAAGAAACCGTTAATGTTTTGTGAGCTTCCTACGGGGATTATTTCGTACAAAGCGGTAACGGTATGGCCTGCGCCTAATTCACCCGCATCTTTTGTGTCGTCGTCAAAATCCTGTGGGGGCATTTTACGGTTTTCGTACCCTATCAAACGGTAGGCTTTCACAAATTTCGGATTGAATTCTACCTGTATTTTAACGTCTTTGGCTATGGTAAACAAAGTGCCAGTGAGGTCGGTAACAAACACTTTTTTACTTTCTTTAAAGTTATCAATGTAATAGTAATTACCATTGCCCTTATCGGCCAGTATTTCCATTTTGCTGTCTTTGTAGTTACCCATGCCAAAGCCGCATACGGTTAAAAACACTCCTTCTTTGCGTTTCAACTCAATCAGCGATTCCATATCCTCATCGCTGTGCTGACCTACGTTAAAATCACCGTCGGTAACTAAAATAATGCGGTTGTTTCCGTTTTTAATCAAATTTTCGGCAGCCACTTTATAGGCCAGTTGTATGCCTTCGCCACCCGCTGTTGAGCCGCCTGCATCTAAATTATCAATGGCACTTTTTATGGCTTGCTTTTCTGAACAAGCAGTAGAGGGGAGGGCTAACCCTGCCGCCCCTGCGTAGGTAACAACTGAGATACGGTCTTTTGCCCCCATTTGGTCAACCAGCAGTTTCAGTGTTTTTTTCACCAAAGGCAGCTTATTTTCTTCTTCCATCGAGCCTGAAACGTCTATCAGAAACACTAAGTTACTGGCAGGAAGGGTACCACGCTCAACTTCTTTACCTTGCAGGCCTATGCCTACAATCTGGGTGTTTTTATTCCAAGGACAAGAGGCGGTTTCCATGTATATGTTGAAGGGAACTTCGCCTTTTGGAGCAACATAATCGTAATCAAAATAATTAATGAATTCCTCAATTCTGATGGCATCTTTGGGTGGTTTATCTCCGCTTTCTACCATGCGACGGGTATTGGAATACGAGGCATTATCCACATCAATACTAAAAGTAGAAAGTGGCTCGCTAAATGGGCTTAGATACTCATTCTCAATCAGCGGGGCATAGCTTTCAAAACTTTCAGGCTCTTCGTAACCGATATCCCAAAGCACAGAATCGCTGTACATACCTAAATTAGTGGTCAGTGATTCTGAAAGGTCTTCTTCACCCTCTTTTAACAATCCGTTGTTAAACCTGCCTTCGGTTAAACTCCATTCAAACGAAACAGGCTGTTCAGATTCAGGTGCAAAGTTTACATCATAGTAAGGACTAGCGGCAGTTAAATTATCCGTAAGGGTTATGGTATAAGCACCCATTGGAGCTGTATAGCTATAAGAGGTAGCTCCTAAAGCAGAAGTACCATCACCAAAAGTCCAAGTGTTTGAAGTAGGCGTGTGCGAGAATGAACTGCTAATTGTAGTAAGGGATTTATTACTATTAGATGCAGCTATGTTTTTATTACCTGTGTTTGCGTTGGTTGTTGTGTTTTGGTTTCCTTTCGCAGTGGTAGCTTTGCTTTCTTCAACTATGGTTATGTTCGGCAGTTCCTCCTTCTCTGCACTGTATTGGCGGGTAGAGTCATAAGTTTCATTTATTACTGTGAGAGGAGTTTCAGTTGCTCCGTTATAAACAAACCAAGCAGTAACTAATATGGCCAGCGAGGCGGCAGCCCCTGCTGAGTATATAATCCAAAGGGGAAATCTGCGGCGTTTTTCTTTATCAAGGGTTTGCTCAATGTTATCCCACACACTGTCGGGCGGTGTGGTTTGCGGCAAGTGCTCTAATCCCTTATTTATATCGTTTGTCATGGCTTTAATTCTTTAAGTAAGGTTTGCAGTTGTTTTTTTGCATGATGTAACTGCGAACGTGAGGTTACTTCTGTGATACCCAAAATTGTTGCGGCTTCTTTGTGGCTGTATCCTTCAACCGTTACCAAAGTAAATACGCTGCGGTATCCGTCGGGCAATTGGTTGATGGCTTTGTCAATATCAGCCGAGTTAATGTGTTGCAGTTGCTCCACCAAACTGTCGTGTTCATCAGGGTCGAACGGTTGGTAGCGGAACTCAAACCTGCTCTTTTTCACAGCCTGCCTTATCACGATGGTTTTTATCCAAGCTCCCAGCGTACTTTGCCGTTTAAAGGTTTTTAGGTCTTTAAAAACTTCGATAAAAGCATCCTGCAAGGCATCGCAGGCCATGTCATAATCATTAAGTATGCGCAGGGCAATAGTAAACATGGCAGCTTTATACTGGTCGTACAATTGCTTTTGCGCCAGTCGTTCCCCGTTAATGCAGCGGTCAACAAGGTCGGGCTGTTGTATGTATTCAGAAGATAACGTCAACGTTTTTGTCATCATGCACCCTAAAGGGAAAGGATGCCATTAATACGTTGCATGATACTAAAATATTTTTGCTATGAATTAGTGTTTGTTACATAGGTAGTTTGATAAAATATTTTGACAGAAAGTAAAAATGCCCTTGACAAGTAAAGTATTTTTATATCTTTGCACTCCCTTTTTCGGGGTGTAGCGCAGCCCGGTAGCGCATCTGCTTTGGGAGCAGAGGGTCGTAGGTTCGAATCCTGCCACCCCGACGAGAAAGTAAAAAGCCTTTCAGATTTCTGAAAGGCTTTTTTGTTGATGGAAAATGCTTTTATGCTCTCTCAGCCATTTCTTTTATTTTAGCCATTGCCTGCGGCCAAGATTCTCTAAAATAGTCTTCGTGCTCTTCGGTAATATCAATATCCACTTTAAGGTGAGTGTGTCCGTTTACATTGGTTAACGTGTAATTTTCCATTGCCCCGTACCATTCTTTGCCTTTTGCATCCTCCAAATCTTCTACTCCGTTTTGTACCATCCCTAAGTGTTTTATCGACATATATTCATTAGGGGTGTTTTGTGCAATCATAGATATCATGCCATCGTTATCGGCATTCACAAACAATACTTTACTACCCGTTTGCCAATCGGTTACTGCTCTTGAGCCTTCGCTAAAAATAGCAGTCCATTCACGGTATGAGGCATTATTCCATAATAAACCCCAAACCTTTTCGCGTGGTGCATTGATGGTTATTTCAAATTCAAGTTTTTTCATAGTATTCTTATTTGTTAAAGCAAAGTTGCAAAATTTATTGCGTTACAACGGGGTGTGATAACGGCATTTTGAGGGTGCTTTTGTGCCAGCACGGTAAAACTTTTGGTAGTTGTAATTTCCGGAAATGGAAGTATGTTTGCAAAACATACTAATTGGTATGTTTTATGACAAAAGCCGCCACAACACGATTAACAATACTGCAAAAAGCCTTTGAGCTGGTGTATAAGCACGGGTACCAAGCCACCAGTATAGATGATATAATTGCCACAACCCAAGTAACCAAGGGGGCTTTTTTTTATCATTTTAAGAATAAAGACGAAATGGGCTTGGCGATGATAACCGATGTGATGCTACCCGGTATGCACGAGGTGCTGGTGAAACCATTACAAAACAGTAGTAATCCTGTAAAGGATATTTATGTAATGATGAAACATTTATTATTTACGGCTCCGTTTTTTGAGGTGCAATACGGTTGTCCTGCTGTAAACCTTGTGGAAGAGATGGCTCCTTTAAATGCATCTTTTAAAATGGCATTGAATAAACTTTTTGGGGATTGGCAACAGGCTATCGAGCAATGTTTAGAAAGGGGGATACGGGAGCAGAAAATAAGAGCCAATGTTAAACCCCATTGGGTGAGCTTGTATATAGCTGCCGGATACAATGGCATACGAAGCATTGGCAAGGTGCAGGGAACCGATGCTTACGCATTGTATTTAAAAGAGCTAAAAAATTATTTAGAAGGGTTAAAGTAAAATTTTTTCACCAAAAACATACTAACCAGTATGTTTTTATAAAAACGATAACAATGTATTACACACTCATCATTATTCATTCAATAGTACGTTGGCTGGTACTTATAAGTTTGCTGTATGCCATATACAGGGCTTGTATAGGCTACAAGAACAACCGTCCGTTTTTAAAAATTGATAATTTTATACGGCACAGTACAGCTACAATCGCCCATATTCAGTTGGTTATAGGCATTTTGATGTATTCAAAAAGTCCCGTAGTCAAACATTTTCTTATTCATCCCAACAGCTCGCAGGGTAGTTCCGAGCCGTTATTTTTTGGTGTAATACACATGATTGCCATGTTAGCGGCCATTGTTATTATCACCATCGGCTCATCATTAGCGAAACGTAAACCCACCGATGCCGAAAAGTTTAAAACAATGGCTGTGTGGTTTAGCTGGGCGTTGGTAATAATATTGGTGGCTATTCCTTGGCCGTTTTCTCCATTGTCGCACCGCCCGTTAATCAGGTTTTAATAAAAGTATAGTATGAAACATTTAGCAAAAACAAACGTAGGACGTTTGCGCATTATTGGTTTTTTAGAAGGAGTGTCGTTGCTGGTATTGGTTTTTGTGGCTGTTCCGCTGAAATATGGTGCAGGCAGTACCGAATTGACAAAAATTATGGGGCCATTGCACGGAGCGTTATTTCTGCTCTTTGTGTTTAATACTTTAAGTGTAGGGGTTGAGCAACACTGGAGATTCAGTACAACAACTTGGAAGGTGCTGCTGGCTTGCTTAGTGCCGTTTGGTACATTTTACATTGATAGAAAAATCCTTAAAAATATAAAGGGGCAATAAGCCCCCTTATATGTGTATTATTTTTTTAGTTTCCACAGTGCACCGTTTTTGGTGTTGTGTTTTTCAAGTTTTCCGGTGGTCACCCAAGCATCAAGTGTTTGTGTGCTTTGGGCTACCGTTAACCCTGTAAGTACTGAGAACTCTTTAGCTGTTAGCGTTGGATAATAACTAAACAGTTCCTCTTTGGTGGGTAGTGGTTTCTTCACCGCATCAGGGTACATAAACTGCACAATACGTTCAAAATCCTGATATGGGCGGGCTCCGTAAAGTGTTTGACGGTTGTTATTACTATCTAAGAAAAACAAGGTTGGAAAACCCCGAACTCCCGCTCCGCGAGCCTGAGCCAAATCGTTTTCAAACAAACCGTTAGCCTTGCCTTCATAATCTTTTCTCAGTTGAGCAGTGTCTAATCCCGTTTGTTGTGCAGCAGTTTGCAGGTGCTCCCATTTGGTGATGTTTTTCTTTTCTAAAAACACCATTTCACGAATCCGGCGTAAGAATTTCACTGCCTTTCCCTTGTCTTGTAATTGGGCAGCCATAAAAGCAACCGACGGGGGGTAAGAGGATGATAGCGGGTCTTCAAGCCAAACATCACCATCAATGGGCATTTCATAATGTGGGCTAACCTCGTCCCAATGGTGGGCTACATCCGATGGTTTGGTAATACCGCCTCCGTTAAAATTTTCCCAACCGGGCAGTAATCCGCCCATGTGATATTCAATCGAAACATAATCGCCATATTCAAGTTTCAAGCGGCGTAACTGTGGTTCAATGCCCCAGCACGACGAGCAGATAGGGTCGGTATAATAAACAATATGCACCGGTTTTTGGGTTTGCGTGGTTTCCATTTCTATCCCCTCGCCTCCGGCAGGTATTTCGCACGCACCTGTTTCAGGCGAACATAATAATGGGTTGGTTTCTTGATTATTCATTGTAGTAGAAATATTTTTTCTGTTGCACCCGCCGTTAAGGTATATCAGTGCAACGAGCGTTGTAAATACTATGGTCTTCATTTTTATAATTTCAATCCCGCGGTGGTTGTAATTGTGATACAAAGGTGGTGGGGTTTAAGGTAGCAATCAATTAGTCAAAAAAAAATGACTACATTAACGCATTCATTTTCAGTGTATTTAAATTTTTATCAATGGAATGATTTTTGATGTTTTAACACTGAATGATGGAGAATAAAGATGCTGCCGAGTGTCCCGCAGAGGCAATGTTAAAAACACTATCGGGCAAATGGAAGCCACAGATATTGCGGTTGGCCGAAAAGGGAGCGATACGTTTTAACGGAGTAATGAAACAACTACCCGATGCTAACAAACAATCAGTTTCGGTAGCATTAAAAGAGTTAGAAGAGGAGGGGATATTATCTAAAACAGTAATCAGTCAAAAACCGCTGCACATTGAATATTTATTGACAGAGAAGGGTAGAGGGGTAATTCCGTTATTACTAACTCTTGCCGAATTGGCACAAGAATAATAAGGGGAGTGTCTAAAGAATACTTATATTTTCAGTACGATTCTGGTATTTCCTGCCTCCGCTTTTTCAAAATACAGGCTGCCGCCGTGCATTAACACAATTTGTTTCGACAGGCTAAGGCCAATGCCTGTGCCTTGCTTTTTGGTGGTAAAAAAGGGGATGAATATTTTATCTAAAATATCTTTTGGCACACCTAAACCGTTATCACTCACACTTATTTGAACCTTGTTCAGATAATCAAACCCTGCGGTTACCTCAATGCGGGCATTTTCGGTTTCAACCAAGGCATCAGCAGCGTTATTCACCAAATTTATAACTACTTGTTCAAGCAATTCATAATCACCCTCCATTTCAAGGTCTTCGGGTACAATAGCCGTTGTTAATTGAATGTTTTTTGCACGCAATTCTTCCGATTTCAAAATAGCAATGCTGCTAATAAGCTCACCAACCGTAAAAACCGTTTTTTGCAAGGGTTTAATGTTGGTTATTTTTCGGTACGAGTGAACAAAACCCAGCAAACCTTGCCCGCGTTTGTGCGCAATTTCAAGTGATTGCTGCAAAATTTCGGTTTGATTTTCTTGTTTGGTAAGCTGCAAGGCCGTTTCAGTAAGCGATACCACAGGAGTTAGCGAGTTCATTATTTCATGCGTAAGCACACGGATAATATTTTGCCAGCTTTCCTGCTCTTTACGGTCAAGTGGGTCAGAAAAATTTTGCAGGGTTAATATTTTAAACGGCTTCTTATCGTGCACAAACCGTTGTTCTTGCACGGCAAGCGTAAGCAGCCCGTTTTCTTTTTGCACTTCAACAATTGCAGGGGCTGGCGATGCCGAATATCCGGGCAAATCAGGCAAAAAATTATATTTCTCCAACAGTTTGTTTACGTGTGCAGTGGTATTATCGCCCAATATTTTGCGTGCATGGTTATTATACCTATACAGCGTATTATCCGCATTAAAAATTAAAATACCCAGCGGTATTTGGTCAATCACCGTTTCATTAAACTTAATACTGTCCTCGGCCATCATTTTCCGTTGTCTAAAGCGGTCGGCAACACTGTTTAGTGCAGCGTGCAGTTCTTGCACGTCAGGATTGGTGTCGTTTTTAGTGAAAGTAAAATTAAAATCGTGGTACAATGCCGATTCAAAAAAGCGGGTTACTTTTCGTTGTGTGCGCTGCAAATACACCACCAACTCAACCACCAGCAGCGTTTCAATTCCCAGCAAAACAGCAGGGGTATAGGTATATCGGTTTTCAAACAGCAAAAAGCCCGCAGCTATTGCAACAATGTTCAGCACAATAATGCGTAAAATAAGCCCCGTATTAAACCTGCTAAATACCATATTTTTCCATTCTTCTATACAGTGCGGCTCTTGTAATGCCCAGTTGGGCAGCTGCTTTACTTATATTTCCCCCATGAGCCTGCAATACCTTTTTAATTAACTGTATTTCGTTTTCCTCAAGGTTAAAGCTACCGTTACCAACTTCGTCAGTAATTTCATACAACGGCAACAAAAAATCACCCGGTAATAATTCGCCGTTATCATTCAATATTACTGCCCGCTCAATGGCGTGTTGTAACTCACGTACATTGCCCGGCCAGTGGTATTTTTCAAGCTGTTTCAGTGCAACGGGATGAATACTTTTCTCTTGCTTTCTGTACTTACTGCAATACAACTCAATAAAAAACGAAGCCAATAAAGCTATATCTTCTTTACGCTCACGCAATGGCGGCAGCCCAACTTCTACAGTGTTTATGCGGTACAGTAAATCCTGCCTGAATTTATTTTCCTTTACCATTTGTAGCAAGGGCATATTGGTAGCACATACTAAACGTATATCCACAGAAGTAGGCGTGTTTGACCCCACTTTGTATATCACTCTGTTTTGCAATACACTCAGCAGTTTTGCCTGCATCACAGGCGAAAGGTTTCCTATCTCATCCAAAAACAAAGTGCCGCCGTTGGCGGCTTCAAAACGGCCTTGCCGCTCTTCGCGGGCATCAGTAAAAGCTCCTTTTACATGGCCGAACAACTCGCTTTCAAACAAGTTTTCGTTCAGGCTGCCCATATCCACACTCACAAAAGGTTTTTGGCTGCGTTGGGAGTGCTGGTGCAGCAATTTGGCTACTAATTCTTTCCCTGTACCGTTTTCACCCAGTATCAACACGTTGGCATCGGTAGGGGCTACTTTTTTTAAGGTAGCAAGGGTTTCTTGCAACTTAGGATGCTGCCCCACCAAATGTACCCCGTCTATCGTAACGGGTTGGGTTTTTCCTGTCCGAGCCTCGTGCAAGCGTATTGCCGTTTTTATTGAGGCTAACACCTTTTCGTTTTGCCAAGGTTTTAATATAAAATCACTGGCTCCTGCTTTTATGGCGGTAACAGCCAACTCCACATCTCCGTAGCCTGTTATCATTATCACCACAATGTGCGGATGCTTTTTTTTCACCTGTTGCAGCCAATACAAGCCCTCATTGCCTGTATAAACCGTTCCCCTGAAATTCATATCAAGCAAAACCACTCCTACCTGCTGTTTTTCAAGCGTGGGGAGTAATTTCTCAGGGTTAGTTTCAAACGATGCTTTAAAACCATAGGTTTTTAGCATAATGGTAGCCGCTTGTGCCACATCCTCATCGTCATCAACCACTAATATATTCAGGTCGTGCTTGTGCATTAGCTTGGGTAAAATCCTCCACAAGTAAAAACAAAAGCGGTTTCACTTTTTGTAAAATCTGACCAAAGGTGTCCGAAATCGGACAAATTAGTGTCCACGCCCGAACAAGCTATTCTATTAGACTTGTTTTAAAGTATTGAATATTAGTTTATTGTGTTTTTGGCATTGAATTGCAATGCAAAAAGGAAAATGGATAGGCCAATTGATAATAAAACCGCCAAATGGCGCAAAAAAGGGATAACCGCTGTGGTTGTGCTTGGGGTATTGGCGTTGCTCTATTCATTTTATGCAAGCGCGGGTAAGCCATCCTCTTTTAAGGCCGATAAAGACAAAATTTCGGTGAGTAAGGTAGAGATGAAAGAGTTTCAGGAGTTTATACCTGCCGATGGGGTAGTGGTTCCATTAAAAACAGTGGTGTTGGATGCTTTAGAAAGCGGGGTTGTGCGGGAAAAGTTTGTGGAAGACGGTGCACAGGTAATCGAGGGTCAACCGTTGCTACGCTTGGATAATACCGACTTGCAGCTGGATTTATTGAATAAAGAGGCGCAGGTATTGGATTTACTGAATAATATACGCAATAGCCGCAATACGCTGGAACAAAATAAAACCAACCGGCTTACGCAACTTGCCGATGCTGAATTTCAACTGGCCGAAGCACAGCGCACCATGAAGAACAGTGAAAAGCTGTATAAGGATAAGGTTATTTCAGAGCAGGAGTACTTGCAAACCAAAAACAATTATGAGTATCAAAATAAACGGCTAAGGCTTTTACAAAAAGCGTTGGTGCAGGATTCAGTATCTACTGCTGAGCAAATTGCACAAATGACCGCCTCAGTTAGCCGTATGCAGCAGCACCTTGAGTTGGTACGTAAGAAAAACGAAGGGCTTACTGTTGTTGCTCCTGTGGCGGGGCAGTTGTCAAACTTTGACAGTGAAATTGGAGAAACAAAAGGGAAGGGGCAAAACATAGCCTCGATAGATGTATCAAAAGGGTTTAAGGTGAGGGCCAATATTGATGAGTTGTACATTGCCCGCACCTATGTGGGGCAGTTTGCTTTTTGTGAATGGGATGGAAAAGAGTATAGGTTGGAGGTGCTGAAAATATATCCGCAGGTAACTAACGGCTTGTTTGCCATTGATTTAAAGTTTAGTGCAAACGCGCCCGAAACCTTGAAACGTGGGCAAAACATCTCGCTTAAACTGCAAATGAGTGCAAAAATACAAAGTTTGGTGATTGAGCGGGGCGGGTTTTACCAGAAAACAGGCGGGGCATGGATTTTTGTGTTATCAGGCAATGGAAAAACGGCCGAAAAACGTGCAATAAAGATAGGCAGACAAAACCCCCAACACTTTGAAATACTTGATGGGCTTAAAGTTGGTGAGCAGGTGATTATATCGAGCTACGAAAATTTTGGAGAAAAAACAGCACTGGAATTTTAAGCAGCACATTCCCTCAGTTTCTTTATACCAAAAAAGAAACTGGGGGGGCTTAAAAGAATAAAAAACGAATAAAGAACGATGATTAAAACTATTAACCTGAGCAAAATGTACCAAACCGACGAGGTGGAAACCATATCGTTGGATAAAATAAATCTTACCGTGCGCGAAGGAGAATTTTTGGCAGTTATGGGGCCATCAGGATGCGGTAAATCAACCTTGCTTAATATTTTAGGGTTGATTGATAACCCATCTTCGGGTGAGTTTTATTTTTTAGGGAAAGACGTATCCAACTATACCGAACGCCAAAGGGCCGAACTACGGAAACAAAATGTGGGCTTTATTTTTCAAAGTTTTAATCTGATTGATGAATTAACGGTTCAAGAAAATATTGAACTGCCTTTACTGTATCAAAAACTCTCGGCAACCGAAAGAAAAAAACGTGCCGTTGAGGTAATGGAAAAGCTGCAAATAGCCCATCGTGCCAAGCATTTTCCGCAACAATTATCGGGCGGACAACAACAACGTGTGGCCGTTGCAAGGGCGGTAATTACCCACCCCAAATTGATATTGGCCGATGAACCTACGGGAAACCTTGACAGCCGTAATGGGGATGAGGTGATGGACATTATTAAATCGTTGAATGCTATGGGCACAACGGTAATAATGGTAACGCACTCCCCCGAACATGCACAGCATGCAGAGCGTGTGGTGAATTTGTTTGACGGTAAACTATTAACCGAAACCGAAAAGGCATTGATGTAATCGCAGAACCTGTAAAAACTCAAACCTATGATTAAGAATTATTTACTTACAGGATTACGAAATATTTATAAAAACAAAACGGTATCGTTTATAAATATTTTCGGGTTGGCGGTGGGCATTTCGTCGTGCATACTCATTTTCTTATACGTGAGTAACGAATTGAGTTACGACCGCCATCATACCAAAGCTGATAGGATTTATCGCATTACCTCTATTATGAACCTTTCGGGGCAAGATGATAACCTTAGTTACAGTTCATATATGCTAACTCCTACATTAAAGGCTGATTATCCCGAAGTGGAAGAGGCAGTGAGGTTAAGCCCCCTGCCAAAGCAAACCCTTTGGTATGGTGATAAGGTTTTTCAAATTGAGCGCATTTACTTTACCGACCCTGAGTTCTTTAAAATATTTGATTACGAGTTTTTGCAGGGTAATCCTGCAACTGCCTTACAAGAACCACAAACCATAGTCATAACCGATGAGCTTGCCCGCACCTTTTTTGGTACCACCGAAGGGGTGCTGGGCAAAATGCTCAAGTTTACGCTTAAGAGCTATAAAATAACAGGCATCATAAAACATAAGCCTGATGTATCGCATATAATCCCCAATGCACTTATTTCAGGTAGTTCGATGAATCCCGGGTTAAAAGAAGCCCTTACCCGTGATTGGTTTTTTATGCAACAAACCAATTACGTGTTGTTTAAGCAACCCATAGACAAGACGGTGTTTGAGGCTAAACTGGCAACAATGGTACAAAAGGTTATTATACCTTGGCTTAAAAGCGAAAACGTAAACGGAAGCATTACCTATAAGCTGCAACCCTTGTTGGATATACGGCTAAACAGCAGCGATTTTAATCATGAGTATGCCCAAACTACTAAAAAGTCTAACATCTATATTTTTTCATCTATTGGTTTTTTAATCCTCGTAATTGCGTGTATCAATTACCTCAACCTTGCTACGGCGCGTTCGGCGCGTCGTAGCCGCGAGGTTGGCATCCGCAAAACAGCAGGGGCAAGTCGCAGCCAACTGTTTTTTCAATTTATAGGCGAGTCAATACTAACGGTTATTTTCAGTCTCATTATCGCCCTTTGCTTTGTTGAGTTGCTTTTACCCGGGTTTAATTACCTGTCGGGCAAAGCCCTAAGCCTTAGCTTTAATTTAGGTTTGGCAGGAGTATTACTGGCAGGTGCAATGTTAGTGGGCATTTTTGCAGGATTATATCCTGCTTGGTTTCTATCGGGTTTCCAACCCGTAAAAGTGCTGAAAACAGGACAAATACCCGGCTCAGGCTCTGCAATATTTCGCAAATTGCTGGTAACTGTACAGTTTGCCATTGCCGTATTTATGATTAGCTGCACACTAATAGTGTACGGGCAAATGCAGTACATGAAAAACAAAAACCCGGGATTTGATAACCAACGGGTGTTGTCTTTCAGAGTCCCCGGAGCCGATACTGCTTTTATAGAAAAATTTGATGTGATGAAAGCCGAATTATTGGGTAACCCCAATGTGCAAAAGGTAGCACTGGCAAGCCAAGTGCCCGGTGAGTTCGGCGGTAAGGTGCTACAGTATATTAACTACAAAGGGAAAGCCGAAGAGCGTTTAATGAATATTTATGGGGTTGACGATGAGTTTTTGGAGCTGATGAAGATACCCCTTACGCAAGGCCGTAATTTTAATAAAGAAAGCATGGCCGACGATACGGGTGCATTTATTGTGAACCAAGCTGCCATACGTGAGTTTGGATGGGATAAACCTTTTGATGTTTCGCTGATGAACGGGTTTGGTTATAACGGAAAAGTAGTAGGGGTAATAAACGATTATCATTTTATGCCTATGCAGCAGCCCATTGAGCCTATGGTGCTGGTTCGGAAGCGGGGTAGCGAAGGGGGAGGGGTGATGCTGTTGAAATTGGGAGAGCATAACACAAAAGAAACCGTTGCGTTTGTTGAGGGTGTTTGGAAGAAATACTCTAAAAAATACCCTACTGAATACTTTTTTGTTGATGAGAATTTTAACAGCAAATACGAAGCCGAGGACAAGAGGCTAAAAATATTCGGCTACTTCTCAATAGTAGCCATTATTGTGGCCTGCCTCGGCCTTTTTGGCCTTGTATCTTATAGCATTGAGCAACGTACCAAAGAAATCGGCATACGTAAGGTAATAGGGGCCAGTACTTTGCAGGTGGCTTATGTATTAATAAAATCATACTTGCTGCTAATACTGTTAGCAATCGTTATTGCCATCCCCTGCGCTTACATATACATGAATAAGTGGCTCACAGGGTTTGCATACCACATTAACCCCGAAGTGAAATATTTTGTATTGGCGGTATTTGTTGCCGCTGCAATAGCCCTTGGAACCATGTTGTGGCAGGCTTTACGCGCTGCTTGGTTAAACCCTGCAAATAGTTTACGCTACGAATAATTAAACACCATGAAGCAGAAGTTTTTCAGTGATAAGTTTATGCGTGCGTTGTGCCGCTCTTATCTTGTTCCCTGCACCATGTGGGGAAAGGATGATGAAGAGTTTTATACAAGAAACATTCTTCCTGTTTTCAGGCGGTTTATGAAAGATTTATTGCCGCGCTTAAAAAAATGCGACGGTAGTGTAAACGATAATTTGAAAGAGATTTTAATAACCTGCGCTAACCGTTCGTTTTTTGAATTGCCAACGGGTGAGTTTGCAGAAGTAGGGGCGATAATTACTCAACAACAGGTGGTGGCAGGAATGCCGGTTGAAGGAATGGTATTTGGGTTTACCCCTAAAAAAATTGTACTGGCAGGAGGAATTTTCGGCATCGAAAATCAAAAACTGGAGCAGATTAAAGGATTTTTGACTGAACAAAATGAGAAATATGTTTTGTTACAAGACAACGAAGATTTTTCAGAAAGTTTTGGTAAAGAGGGTTTTTGCCGCCCAACCAATCCGTTAGGCGTTGATACTTGCGCAGAGGGTTTGGTGCTAAACACAGGTTTTGTTGGTTGCGTAGGGCATATTCCCGCTCGTTTTATTACCGATGATATTTTACCTGATATTATAATAGCCCATTACAAAGGAATAAAAGCTGTAAACCGCTTTTTGAACAAAGCTTTGAAACCTCTGAAAGTATCCTACGAAATAACGGTTTGAACTATGAAAGATAGCTGTATCTTTGCAGCCGCTTTTTCATGGTCCCGTAGCTCAGTTGGATAGAGCAACTGCCTTCTAAGCAGTAGGCCATTGGTTCGAATCCAATCGGGATCACACAGAAACAGAAAGCCTTTCAGCAATTTTAAGCTGAGAGGCTTTTTTATTTTGTTTGTTATTATTGATTCGCTTCAAATCCGTATCGGATGGCATTTTTAAGCACCTCAATGTTAATATCGGTTAGCTTTTTAAATTTAATGCAATACCCTGTAATACTTGCCTTACCTAATTTTTCACCATACGTTGCGGCTAAATATTTCTTATCATCAAAACCAAGAATATAAACCGAGATTCCGGTTGTGTTTGCACTAATACCTATTTGATAAAACTCCCTTGTTTTTCCATCGGCATACTTTATCGTATATGCTCCGTATCCAATATTAGGATTAGAGACCACTTTATTATCACTGTCCTTGCCGTCTAAAAACCATAATTTACACGTCGGCACCATCACCATAATAATGCGGTGCAACTCATGCATATCACTACGTTTTGGCTCAGGCTGGCTGGTAATATACTCGTCAATTTGTGTTTGTACGGTCATAATAAAAAATGAAGATACAAGTTACCTGCTTTATTTTACTCGTAATGGATAGTAAAAATCAATGTTAATTTTTTGGATAGTTATCCTACGTAATAACAAAACAATTAACTTTGCGCCGCAAAAGTCTCATACTTGAAAAAATCCCTACATCATTTACTGGTTTTAGTAGCGGCACTACTGTGCTTTGGGACATATACCTCACTGATTGAGGTTCAGGCTCCTAAGGAGGTTGTAGTTGCAACAGACCAAGAAGATTTTTTTGAGAGGGAGTATTCACTTAAAGCTGCTGATTGGTATGTTTCATCAGCAGAAAACAGGCTAAAATCTCACAACGGCCCTGCTTATAAAACCGACGAGGATTACACCAAGCGCAAAAGGCAGAAGTTAATCTTAGAGGTCTTTTCACAAATAAGATTTTCGCTCGCAAAAGTATATTCTGTAAATGAATCGCTAACCACTAAGAGAAAAACAGGTTATTGTTCCATTCTCACATCTAATAGGCAACTGCGCCTGTAAAATATCTTTACCGATTATTGTTATTTATTGTTCATGCCCCATTAACAGGGCGTGGAATGCTGTTTTTATCGCTAAAGATTTTTTAATACTCCTTTTAATTTAATGAAAAAAATAATGCTGGCAGTGCTGCTTTGCGCTGCCGCAGGTTTGCTAAATGCGCAAACCAATGATACTTTGTTGCTACGCCTGACATTGGCCGATGCAAAAAGCCTCTTGCTCAAAGAAAATCTTGAGTTGATGGCTGCACAATACGACCTTTCTAATGCAGAGGCGGATGTGATACAAGCGGGGCTTTGGAACAACCCCAACTTTGTGTTTAATGCTGATTTGTACAGTGTTGAGCGCAATGAATACTTTAATTACCGCAATCAAAAGCTGATACAACTGGAGCACATGGTGCCTTTTACAGGCCGTCACCGCAAAGCGCGTAAAGTGGCAGAGGTGGGGCTTGAAATAGCTAAGACAGAGTACGCCAATACCATTCGGGAATTGCTGTACAATTTCACTCAAAATTTTTATGAGTTGCATGCTTCGTACAAGGCTTCGCTGATATATGTTCAGGCTGATGATGTGTACGACAAATCTATTGCGGCTGCACAAAAGCAGTACGAAACAGGTTTGATTGCCGGTAGTGAAGTGGTGCGTCTTAAATCCGAACGGTTGGCACTGCATAACGATAGGGTGAACAATAGTGTTGATTTGCAAAACCTTATGGCAAGTATGCGTATGCTGCTAAATCTTAAACCCGGCGTTTCTATTGAGCCGATAGTGAACGATACAAATGCTAATGCGCTAATAAACCTTGCTGATTTAACGGTAGATGCAGCTAATAACCGACCCGATTATGAAAGTCGTTTGCTAAGTATTAAATACAACCAAAAGAATCTTACGCTGCAAAAGGCGTTGGCCATTGCCGACTCGAAAGTAGGGTTTCAGCCGCACGATAAGGGTAGTAACTACGTGCGTCCGTACACAGGATTGGTGCTTGAGTTCTTCCTGCCTGTATTTAACCGAAACCAAGGCGAGATACAAAAGGCTAAAAACAGCATTAAGCAGTCGCAAATAATGGTGCTGCAAAAAGAAAACGAGATAATGAACGAAGTGGTAGCGGCCTATCAAAGTTATGAACTGCTTGATAACGCTATGAAATTGTATTCGGTAGAGTTTTTTGAACAGATTAATGAACTGAACAAAAATGCTAACGATAACTATACCCGTAAAACCATATCAATACTTGAATACATTGATTTTCAGCGTATATACTTGCAAACCTCGTTCGATTTCATCAGTCTTCAAAAAGACTATTTCAATTCAAAAGCACAATTAAATTACGTAACCGGTAAAGAAATTTTTTAATCACATGACATCTCTAAAAACCATCATATATGCTTCCTTTATTTTAAGCGCAGCTCTTATCTCATGCGGAAAAAAGGAAGACAGCAAGCCCGTTGAAGCCAAGCAAATTATTACTTCGGTGAAGTTAGACAGCCTTGCCCTTAAAAACATTGCTACTGAAACATTGGCCGTAAAAGACTACGAAGAGTATTTAACCGTAGTGGGCGAAGTGAGTTTTGACGAAGACCACGTGGTGCGTATTTACCCCATTGTGAGCGGTAGTGTTGAAGACATTAAATTTTCGTTGGGAGATTATATTAAAAAAGGGCAGTTAATGGCTACCATCCTGTCAACAGATATTTCAACCTACCAGCGCGATTTTAACATTGCCCGTGCTAACCTTGACGTGGCTTTGAAAAACTACGAGCGTATGAAGCAATTGTACGAATCAAACTTTGCCTCGGAAAAGGATTTGCAAATTGCAGAAACGGAGTTTAAAAACGCCAAAGCCGATTTTACAGGCAAGAAACAAATTCTTGAATTGTACGGAGGTTCAGCCGATAAACCAGACGCTGTTTTTAACGTGTATGCACCCATTAGCGGTTATTTGGTTGAGCGTAACGTGAACCAAGGAACCCAAATACGTACGGATAATAACACTAATATGTTTACCATAAGCGATTTAAAAACCGTATGGGTATGGGCCAATGTGTATGAAAGTGATATTGCCCGCGTACACGTAGGTGATACCGTAGATGCAACAACAATATCATACCCCGATAAAGAGTTTAGTGGCAGGGTGCAAAAAATAAACAATGTATTAGAGCCTGAATCGCGTGTGGTGAAGGTACGTACAGAAATACCCAACGAAGCCGAGTTGCTGAAACCTGAAATGTTTGCCACCATTAAAATTAAACCCCAAACAAAAAGCCGCGCTTTGGCAGTGCTTACATCGGGCATATTCTTAGAAAAGAATGAGAATTATGTTATCCGCAAAACTGCAACGGATGAGTTTGAGAAAGTAAAAGTTACCACCGGTAAAGTATTTAACGGTCATACCGAAATTCTTTCAGGCCTTAAAGAAGGCGATGTGGTAGTGCATAGCGGGGCACTTTTGGTAGCCAACGAAATAAATAACAAAAACTAAGTACTGCTTTTATACTACTAAACAATGGATAAGATATTAGGCAGTATTATCAGCTTTTCGCTGAAAAATAAATTTACTGTAATAGCAGGTACGCTGCTAATAGTAATTGCGGGTATATTTAGTTTCACCAAAACCCCGATTGAAGCCTTCCCCGATGTGATAAACACCCGTGTGGTACTTATTACCCAATGGCCGGGTCGCAGTGCCGAAGAGGTAGAGAAGTTTATCACCATTCCGATTGAAACCGAAATGAACGTGGTGCCCAACAAATCAAACCTGCGTTCGGTTTCACTGTTCGGCCTTTCAGTAGTTACCCTGTTGTTTGAAGACGGTGTGGACGATTTTACCGCCCGCCAAATGGTAGCTAACCAATTGCGCAACGTAAACCTGCCCGAAAATATAGAGGCAGAAATACAACCGCCCAGCGGGCCTACGGGTGAGATATACCGTTACACACTTGCCAGCAAAACCAAAACCGTACGCGAGTTAAAAGAAATACAGGATTGGGTGATAGATAAGCGTATAAAAGCCGTTGCAGGGGTTGCTGATGTAATTAGTTTTGGCGGTGAGGTTAAAACCTACGAAGTAACCCTCGACCCTAATAAACTAAACGAATACAACCTTGTAGTAGGCGATGTATATGATGCGATAAAAGAAAACAATGCCAACGTGGGCGGTGATGTGATGGAAAAAGGCTCACAAGCCTTTGTGGTGCGGGGTATAGGGGCTGTTAAATCCATCACCGATATTGAAAACATCATTGTAACGATTAAAAACGGTATCCCTGTTTTTATAAAAGAAGTAGCCAATGTACAAGAAAGCAACCGCCCCCGTATGGGTAAGGTGGGACGCGATACCCTGCCCGATGTGGTAGAAGGTATTGTACTGCTGCGCAAATACGAAAACCCCAGTAAGGTATTGAAGGATTTGAATGCCACCATTGCTGATATGAATGCACGCGTGCTGCCCGGCGATGTGAAAATTGATGCGTTTTATGACCGCACAACGTTGGTGAACCTAACCACCCACACCGTAATGGAAAACCTTATTGTGGGCATGCTGCTTGTAACCTTTATTCTTACCATATTCTTGCTGGATTGGCGCACTACCCTTATTGTATCGCTGATTATTCCGTTAGCACTTTTGTTTGCCTTTATCTGTATGAAGTTAAAAGGCATGAGTGCCAACTTGCTTTCGATAGGAGCGATTGACTTCGGGATTATTATTGACGGTGCTGTGGTAATGGTAGAAGGGGTGTTTGTATACCTTGCTCACCGCAACCACGAGATGGGCAAAGAACGGTTTAACCTTGCCAGCAAAATAGGCATGGTGAAAAGCATAGCTACCGAAATGGGTAAGCCCATTTTCTTCTCCAAACTAATTATCATCACTGCGCTTATTCCCATTTTTGCGTTCCAAAAAGTTGAAGGCAAAATGTTCTCGCCCCTTGCCTACACCATTGGGTTTGCATTGGTAGGGGCACTTATTTTTACGCTAACGCTTGTGCCCTTGTTGTGTAAAATATTACTCAATAAAAACGTTCGTGAAAAGCACAATCCCTTGGTTAGCGGTATGGAAAAACTGTATATGCCTTTTCTTGATAAATGCCTTAACAAACCAAAGCTAAGCCTTATAATTTCAGGATTGATATTGGTGGGCAGCCTTGTGGTTGGAGGAACACTGGGTACTGAATTTTTGCCGCAGCTAAACGAAGGCTCTATATACGTTAGGGCAAGTATGCCGCAAAGTATCAATTTTACTGAGGCTAACGAATACTCTGAAAATATGCGGGGGATATTTAAAAACTATCCCGAAGTAAAAGGAGTAATCTCACAAAACGGTCGTCCTAATGACGGTACTGACCCTACGGGCTTTTTTAACGTAGAGTTTTTTGTGGATTTGAGGCCTAAAGGTGAATGGCGCGACGGCTGGACGAAGGAGCAACTTATTGACAGTATGCAAACCCGTTTAGAAGAACGCTACCCCGGGGTAGTATTCGGGTTTTCACAACCCATTTCTGATAACGTGCAGGAAGCTGTATCAGGGGTAAAGGGTGAAATGGCCATAAAAGTATATGGAGAAGATTTGGCTACCCTTGAGCAAAAGGCAGAGCAAATAAAAAGCATTATGCGCACTGTACCCGGTGTTGAAGATTTGGGGGTGTTTAAAAGCATTGGCCAGCCCGAATTACGCGTGCAACTGGATTACCAGAAAATGGGACGTTACGGGGTGAATATTGCCGACGCTAACGATGTGATTGAAATGGCCATTGGCGGTAAGGCAGTGAACCAAAAATACGAGGGCGAACGTAAGTTTGATATTCGGGTGCGTTTTTCACCTGAATACCGCAATAGTATTGAAGCTATTGGCAAACTACTTGTTCCGGCAGTAAAAGGTACCAGCAGCAAAGAGGGTACTCGTATTCCCTTGCGTGAAATTGCCGATATTGATATTGCCACAGGAACGGCCTTTGTGTACCGCGAAACCAACCAGCGTTTTGTGCCTATTAAATTCTCGGTACGCGGGCGCGACTTGGGTAGTACCATTGCCGAAGCCCAACAAAAAGTAAACGAATCGGTGAAGTTGGATAAAGGCTACTCATTGGCTTGGAACGGTGAGTTTGAAAACCAAGTGCGCGCCACCAATCAGCTAAAAATAGTAGTGCCTATATCAATCCTGCTTATTTTCTTCTGGTTGTTCATCATGTTCGGCTCGCCGTTAGATGCAGGTATCGTGCTTATCAACGTTCCGTTTGCTCTCATCGGGGGTATTATGGGGCTATACCTCACAGGCATCAACTTTAGCATTTCAGCGGGTGTGGGTTTCATTGCCTTGTTTGGTGTGTGCGTACAAAACGGTGTGATACTGGTATCCATATTCAACCAAAACATGGAAAAAGGCATGGATAAACTGAAAGCCATTCGCGAAGGGGCACTTACCCGTGTACGCCCCGTAGTGATGACGGCTTTGATGGCAGGTTTAGGGCTATTGCCTGCGGCACTTTCAACAGGTATTGGGTCAGAAACCCAACGGCCGTTGGCAGTTGTAGTTATTGGCGGGCTTATATCAGCCACCATTCTTACCCTGCTGATATTACCCGTGATTTATTATATCATGAAAAAGCAAAAGGAGACTAAAACAGCTCCCGTAGTTATTAACCCAACAAAAGAAAACGAAAATGAAATTATATAAGCTGATAGCAATAGTGGTATTGGCTACCGTTGCTACACAAGCCGATGCGCAGTTTAAAGGCGACAGCACATGGAAAACACAACCCAAAGAGAAATCATTGGAGTTGTTTAGAACTAAAAAGTTTTACTGGGGCTTTACGTTCTACCAAAACTTCTCAACCATAAAAGACAATGCTGATACTATTACTTATTTCCGCAAACCCAGCTTGGGCGGCGGTATGCGGTTTGAGTATTATCCCATTAAAAACCTTGGGGTGAGCTTTGGGTTTAATTATATGCAACGCGGTGCGGGGATTAAATTAAAGGATGAATACTCTGCATTGGGCGATGCAGACTCTACCAACCGAACCCGTTTGAGGTTTAACACCATAGATTTTCCGATACAATTGGTGTACCGCTCTCCTTTTGTGAGAGAAAGATGGACTTTGCACGCCGGAATAGGGATTGCCCCTGTAATTAACTTTAAAACCAACCGTGTGTTTCACAGTGTTGAAGATGGTTTTCACCTTGAGCAAAAACAAAGCGACCTGTATTTTAAAAGCGATTTTGATATAAATGCGTCGTTAGGCATAAACGTTGATGTTACCGGCGCAGCCATATTACAAGTGCATTTGGTGGCAGGTATGGGTAGTGCAAACGTTTACAATTCAACAAGCACGTTTGGAAATGCAAGCGGTAAGAACAATTATGTTGGTTTAAGGATAGCTACTTTGTTTTAAGCACGAATGAGAAAACTGCATCTCGTAATTTTTGTTATAACTTTTAAAATTGCCGGGGCGCAAACGGAGTTAACCTTCGATCGCCCCGGTATTACTGATTTATACGCCATTG
This sequence comes from Bacteroidia bacterium, assembly GCA_035906255.1. GTDB lineage: Bacteria > Bacteroidota > Bacteroidia > UBA8524 > UBA8524 > SB11. The sequence continues at coordinate 10,409 of JAMIFM010000015.1, read as the reverse complement.
TACCCAACAATGCTTTTCAGGTTGAGTTGGGGTATGATTATTTTAACCTGCACGATGAGCAGGACGAATTACCTTCATTAACAGCACGTAAGAGTTTCGGAAAACGGTTTGAGGTGCGGTATGTGTATGATTATGCACTTTACAGCCCCTCATTAATACGTAGTTATGAGAGAACCGACATACTTGTACACGGGTTGGGGACTAAAGTAAACCTTTGGCAAGAAGGGGCGAAGATGCCCGGCATATCAATTATAGCTACGGCCAAAGGAGCTGCAAAAAGGGTAAGTTTAAACGAACGGTATTATGGAACCGATGTTTTTTTAGTGGTGCAAAAAGCATGGAACAGGTTTGAATATACCAACAACACTGGCATATTGGTTGAGAATTTTGGAACAACAACCCGCTATATGTTTGGTAATTGCCTTAGCTATGATATTAGCGACCGCAAAGCAGTATTTGCCGAACAGTATTCTTTTTTTACACCCGAAGAAAGCGATGATGATGAATTAGGCATCATAGGCGGTTATACCTACCAAATGGGCGAACGTTATCAATTAGATGCTTCAGGCGGGGTGATGGATTTTGACGATGGGTATTGGTTTGCCGGAGTAGGTTTATCGGTGTATTTGGGTGATTTATAATGTGTTTATCAGGTGTATTCTAAAACTTTGTAAATCATGTTATAAACAAGGAAAAGTAACATTTACAAAAGCTACTTTTAATATTTTGATAAAATGCTCTTAAAGCTGCAAGTGTTGTTTTGCAGAATATGTTTAGGGGGATTAAATACGCAATTTCAATTGTATTGTTTCTTGTATTTGGGGCTAAAGGGTTTTCGCAAACGGATGATTTGATGATTGTGGAATATGTGGATTGGAATCCCGGCAGCGGTTTTGGGGTTAAAATTTACAACCCTACCAATGCAAGTATCAATTTATCGGCCTACACGTTGGATGTTTACAACAACGGGGCAACTTCACCCAACGGGTCATATACACTTAGCGGCACCCTTGCCGCTGGGGCATCAATTATTACGGGAAATACACCCTATTGCAACACCAATTGTGCATCAACGTGTAATTTGGTAAATACAAACGCAGGCGTTAACGGAAACGATGCCGTTGCATTGCGCAAGAGCGGTGCATTTATTGATATGGTGGGCTTAGTAGGTTACGACCCCGGTTCGCAAGGCTGGAAGGTTGATAACACTACCGATGCGTTGTTGTGGCATAAAATTATTCGTAATGCTAACAACTGTACACGTTATACATCTACAAGCGGCTCAGGGGCAAACTCATGGCCCAACAGTTCATCTGTAAATGTAACAGGGTGGACGGTATCAGGGTATTCGTGTATCACCGGCGGATTTTCGTTAAGCGGTTCAAGCGGTACGCCAAAAATTAATATCCCATCCAATGATACAGTGGTGTGCAACGGCACAGCCATTAACTTTACAGCATCAGCAGCATATAAATGGTACCGCAAAAACAGCAACGGCACAGCAACACTAAACAACAGTGCCGCTGCTCTTTCAATAACATTTAATGTAAGCGGTACAGATACGATAATTATTGAGGGAAACTCATGCGGAGTAGCATCATACGATACCCTGATTGTTAAAGTGGGGGCACCGTTTTCATTTACCTTTGGTGCTGATAGCACCTATTGCGGGCAGATAAATGCTACCCTCAACCCTGCAATAAGTAATGCAACTTATGTGTGGCAAGACAATTCAACTACCACTACCTATCAACCAACTGTTGCAGGTACCTATTGGGCAAAAGTAACCCGTGATAACTGCACCGCTGCTGATACCATTGTTATAAGCCTTCAAAACGCTGTAATACCTAATTTAGGGGCAGATACCTCTATCTGCGGAGGCGATAGTATTTTTAAATCGTTTACTTGTTCAGGATGCAGTTATTTGTGGAGTACCAACCAAACTTCTTCTGCAATTAGTATTACTCAGGCAGGGATCTATTGGCTTGAAGTTACCGACGGCAATTGCAAAACCCGCGATACGGTAGTGATTACCATTAAACAAGGCCCGGCCGTTACTTTGGGCAATGACACCGCATTGTGCGTAGGCGATAGTCTTTTAAAAACATATAGCTGTACAAGTTGTAAATACCTTTGGAATACGGGCGATACCACGGCTTCTATTTATATGAAGCAGGCAGGCAGCTATTGGCTGCGTGCAAATAACGGTTGTGTAAACAGCGATACCGTTATATTATCCGTAAACCAGCTTCCTGTAGTTACTTTGGGTGCCGATACTTCTTTTTGTGCAGGTGATAGCATCGCAAAATCATACAACTGTTCAAACTGCTCGTACTTATGGAGTACCGCCGAAACCACCCCAAGTATTACTATCAAGCAGGCAGGTACCTATTGGTTACAGGCAGATAACGGTTGCAAAAACAGCGATACCATAGCTGTAGCCGTTAAACAACTCCCGATGGTTAATTTGGGGGCTGATACCGCAGTGTGCCAAGGTGATAGCATAATTAAATCATACAGTTGTGCAGGGTGTTCATATTTATGGAGTACATTAGATACAGTATCTGCTGTTTCAATAAAACAAACAGGAGCGTATTGGTTAAAAGTAACTAGTGCAGGGTGTTCTGCTGTTGATACTATACAAGTAGGCTCAAAACCGACCCCTGTTTTTTCATTGGGTAGTGATACTTCAATATGCAGCTCGGGCGGGAGTTACACCCTCAAAACACCCGTTACAGGTGCAACCAAATTATGGAATACGGGGGCTACTGCTGATTCAGTAATTGTGAATACGGCAGGCATATATTGGGCGAGGCTCACTTTAAACGGATGCCGTCATACCGATAGTATAACCATTGGTGTGGTAAACCCTCCTGCAAAAAAACTTAAAGATACTACTGTTTGCAGCGGGCAAAGTGCAGTGCTGGATGCTACAATAGCAGGGGCAACGTATTTGTGGGACGATAATAGCACCCAAGCAACCCGCACAGTAAGTGCAAAAGGCAAATACAAAGTAGTTTTTGCATTGAACGGATGTGCTTATACCGACTCTGCAATGATTGATTTGGATTCATTGCCCGCAAAACCTGTAATAAATGACACGACCGTTTGCGAGGATGCTGTATTGGTGCTTGACGGCAGTGCTGTGGGTGCAACCTCATACGTTTGGAATACGGGCGAAACAACACCGTTAATTTCTCCTGATTCAGGCGGTGTTTATGTGGTAGTGGCAACAAACAAGTGCGGAAACGCAGCAGATACAGCCTTAATTGTGGTGGACGATTGTAACCCTCCCTATATTCCCAATGTATTTACTCCTAACGGAGATAGCCTTAACGATGGTTTCTACATTGATTATAAGAATGTAATTGCATTTAAAATTGAAATATATAGCCGTTGGGGTGAGCGGGTTTTTGAGTCAGACTCACCTTCGTTTATTTGGCGGGGTGATTACAACGGTCAGTTAGTACCGTCAGGGGTATATTTTTATATAATATCTTCACAAGCCGGAATAGGGCGTACAAATAATACTAAAGGTACATTAACCCTTATTCGTTAGGCAGTTTAAAAAGCTACTATCAAGGTTGTAGCAAACACCATAGGTGTTTAACCTCTCTGATTTTTTTGTTGGGAAACAATTATTTTGTTTCAATAAACATGGCTTATTTTGAAACAAAGCTATGAAACCTGAAATTATAACTATCACTGAAAAGAAACTGATAGGGATGCACACAACCGTTACTCCTGAAAATAACCCTACGGGCGAGTTGTGGCGGAGATTTATGCCCCGAAGGAGGGAAATTACCAATGCAATTGGCAATGAGGTAGTTTCGATGCAGATTTTTGAGCCTTCTACCCAATTTGGTGCAATGCAACAGCCTCCAACGTTTGAGAATTGGGCTACAGTGGAAGTTACCGATTACAACAATGTACCCGAAGGCATGGAGACTTATACAATAGCAGGGGGAAAGTATGTAACCTATTTGCACGTAGGTACCGATGCCAAATATTTTGAAAACTTAGGGTATATGTTTACAGAATGGTTGCCTGCAAACGGCTTAATGGTGGATAGCAGAGCGCATTTTGAGGTGTTGGGCGAACGGTACAAAATAAACGACCCCGCCTCTGAAGAAGAAGTTTGGATACCTGTAAAATAATTGAACGAGTTATATGATTGGGAATTTTGATAATGAAACTTTTGAAGGCAAAAACTACTCAGGGCAGGTGTTGATGAAACACGAGTATGATACTTGTGTATTTAAAGGGTGCGATTTTTCGGAAGCTGATTTATCGGGTACATCGTTTATGGATTGCGAGTTTATTGATTGTAATATCAGTAATGTGAAGCTAAAAGATGCCTCGTTTAGGGATGTTATTTTTAAAAACTGTAAGTTATTGGGAGTAAACTTTAGCGTGTGCAACAAATTCCTGTCGTTATTAAAGTTTGAAGATTGTGTGCTCACTATCGCTTCTTTTTTTAAACTAAAGTTGGGGGGCACAAAATTTAAGAATTGTAACCTGAGGGAAGCTGATTTTGCCGATGCGGATTTTACAGCATCAACGTTTGTTAATTGTGATTTTAGCGGAGCTATTTTTGATAATACAGTGCTTGAAAAAGCTGATTTCAGAACGTCCTATAATTTCTCAATCAGTCCTGAAAAGAATAGAATAAAAAAGGCCAAATTTTCTTTAAACACAGTAGCCGGATTGTTGGAAGCCTACAATATTGAAATAGAACAATAACCCGTAGTAATTATTTCTTTAACCCCATATAATGTTTGCGTTGGTCATCGTCAAGATGCTCAATAGCATAGCGCAGCATGGTGCGGGGCATTGTAGCAGCAAACTTGTCTAAAAACTCAAGCAAGCGGGCGCGGTGTTTGTTTTTGCCTGCTTGTCGTATCCAACCGCCTGTGGCTTTGTGTATCAAATCTTGCTCATCGTGCAGCAAAATCTCGGCAATTCTAAACGTATCGTCAACCTCTCCGTATTTCATAAAATACGCAGTACTCACAATGGCGGTGCGTCGTTCCCACATATTGCCCGATGCGGCCAATTGATATAAAATATCACGGGGTTTATCAAACAAGTATCCCCCCACCACATAAATACAACTCACGTCCACCAAATCCCAGTTATTAATACGGTTGTGATTGTGTATGTACAAATCATACAACTCTTTTCTGCGGCTTTCAGGCGTTTTTTTAATTCGGGCTTGCTTATCCATAATACTCAATGCCCCCGCCCGTATTTCGTGGATATTATCTTGCAATAACTTTTCAATTTCAAGGGGCGGCATGGCTACAAACTCTTTTGCCAAAGCAAACAGTTGCCCCATGCGTACCCCTATAAATTTATCACCTTCGCCATACTGGCCTTTGCCCGATTTAAAATACCGTTGTATTTTGGTCAATTCCTCATCCGATTGGAGTTTCCAAAGCCGTTCAACAAATAATTCGGCAGTTATAGTAGCAGGCATGGTGTATGGCAGTTAATTATTGACCGTCGCGGGCACGTTTCAAATCTTCAAGCACAATTTTGTTCATGCTTAGCATGGCTTGCATAGCACGGTTGGCTTTTTCAGGGTCGGCATCATACAAATATTCACTTAGCGCATCAGGGATAATTTGCCACGATAAACCAAACTTATCTTTTAACCAGCCGCAACGCTCCTCGCTGCCGCCCTCTGTGAGCTTTTCCCAATAATAATCAACATCTTCCTGATTTTTGCAGCTTACAAAAAACGATACCGCAGGGGTAAATTTAAACATCGGGCCGCCATTTAGTGCCATAAAATCCTGACCGTTCAGTTGAAACGTGGCCGAAAATGCAGGGCCATCAGGGCCTTGGCGCATAATATTGCCTATTTTAGCATCTTTAAATACTGAAGCATAAAAGGTAACGGCTTCTTCAAGGTTGCCGTCAAACCATAAGAAAGGTGTGATTTTTTGCATAGTTTTAGTTGTTATATTGTTGTTTTATAGTTTGTTATGCAAATATATCGAGGGCAATGCACACGCTTACGGTGTTTATGCGGCAATTTTAAGGGCAGTTTACGCCAAACCACACAAATACATATAACAGGCGTATTACGCTTCCTCGTCGTAATAAATCTTATAAAACTTCTTACCCGTCACTTCGTCATAGCCGCGCTCAATAAGATTGCGGTCGCCGTGTATATATACGTGAAAGTTTTTATCCAGTTTCAGCACGCTTTTAAAAGTTTTTGATTGTTTTTTAACGGCTTGGTTTGAAATATCGAAGCTCTCCTCAAACGAAAAATTATTCTCTTTTTCATAAGTATCCTTAAATCCGTTAAAACTGTCAATCAACTCCGGTTGCCCAAAAATCTCTTCGGTAAAGGTGTTATTATCAAACGATTCGTTGCGTTTAAAAAAGTCAACCGAGCGGTTCAAAATATCAATCTGGTCGCTTTTAGCTACCTCAAAGTGGTTTGGCAGCTCATTCACCACAAAGTCTTTACACAGTTTTAAATAATTTGCAGTATTAAAATAATTATTCTGCAACGGTTTTACCGAAAGAAAATCATCCGTCCAAAACTGGGCTTCGCTGCCCCGGTTGGTATTATCCACAATGGCAATTTTGTACCCATCGGCCTTATTAATGTTATAAATCAAACACCCTTTATCCAAATGTTTCGGGTCTATACCTTCCAATAAATTTAACTTCGACAATCCGGTACGGTTAAACTCAATATTTAAAAAACGGTCTTTGTTTTCCGATTTAAAGATACCCAACACATCTACGGTTTCATTATCAATCACACAACCCGTAAAAAGTACCACATATACTTCGCCGGCTTTTATTTTGGGGTGATTAGAACATTCGTATAAATGCGTGCAAATATTTTTTGAAAGGGGCTGAAACAGGCTGGTATCAGTAAACAATCGCCCCGCATAAGTGTATATTTCATTCAGCCCAATGTCAGACGAGTGGGTAAAGCTATAAAACTCTTCAGTAGTAAAAGGTTTTAAAAAATACTTTAGCAAAACGGCTTGTTCATCGTCACTCAATTCATCCAATACGTTTTTTTCAGTCAGCTTGCAGCCTTCATCCTTTAATTTGTTACCTGCGTAATGTATTGTAAGGCAGGCAATATCAGCCATCGAAAAATCAACCATATAGCAAAAATAAATAAAAGGCATCACCACATAAGTAAAAATACCTTTTGAATAGTATTGCTTTTATAAAATGCGGGCTGCGCTTATTGTTGTATGTAAATTTTTGTAACTTGTAACGAGTAAGGAAAGAGTTGTTTTTTACACTATTCTCTCGGCTAACTAATTGATTGAAATTATGGACACAAGTGATTCGCTAAAAGGCTTTTTTAGTATAGCTCCCTATGCAATGCTGGCAGTGGATGCAAGCGGTACTATTTTGTTTGCCAACGCACAACTTGAAACCCTTTTTGGGTATGAGACGAGTAGTTTGACAGGTGAATTGTTGGAAAAACTTGTTCCTGATGCCTTGGTTGGTGCACATACTGAAAACAGAAAGAATTTTATGAAGCACCCCAAAAACCGTGAAATGGCAAAGGGGGTTGATTTTATGGCGAAGCGTAAAAACGGGGAGACCTTTCACGCTGAAATAACACTTAGCACATTTAAAAACGAAGGGGAAACTATTGTTTTAGCAGCTGTGCGTGATGTTAGTGAGAGGCGCGAATTGTATAACCGTTTAAAGGTAAGCAATGAAATGTTCAGAGGGGCGTTCCAGTATTCGGCTATCGGTATGGCATTGGTATCAACTGATGGCAAGTTTTTAGAGGTAAACCATAATTTATGCAACACTGTCGGTTATTCGGAAGAGGAGTTATTGGCCACCGATTTTCAAACAATTACCCATCCTGATGATTTAGATATTGACCTTGATAATGTGCACAGGGTGTTGCGGGGTGAGATTACAACGTATCAAATAGAAAAACGATATATACACAAAAACGGCTGGGTTGTGTGGGTACTATTGGCAGTATCGTTGGTACGCGATACGGATGGCAACCCGTTGCACTTTATTTCGCAGATAGAGGATATAAGTGATAGAAAAAGAACAGAAGCTGCCCTGAAAGAAAGTGAGCAACGTTGGTTGTTTGCATTAGAGGGTTCGGGCGATGGGGTGTGGGATTGGGATGTGAGCACTAATAAGTTATTTTATTCTGCACAATGGAAAAGTATGTTAGGGTATGAGGAGCACGAAGTAGGGACAACTTTTGACGAATGGGAAAAAAGGGTGCATCCTGATGATATAGAGAAATGTTTGGAGGATTTGAGCCGGCACTTTAACAAAGAAACGTCCTATTATGTAAACGAACACAGGTTGTTATGCAAAGATGGAACTTATAAGTGGATACTTGACAGGGGCAAGGTTATTGAATGGGGTGATGATGGAAAACCGGCACGGGTAATTGGGACGCATAGCGATATAGCGTTGCAAAATGAAAAAGAGAACGTTGTGCAACAGTCATTGGCCATCATTAGCGAACAAAATGCCCGTTTGATGAATTTTGCTCATATCGTATCGCACAATTTACGTTCGCATTCAGGCAATTTTCAGTTATTGATGAATTTGCTTGAAAATGCGGATGATGATGACGAGTACGAACAAATGCTGAACCTGCTGAAAGAGAATGCACAGTCGTTAGACGAGGCAATACGACACCTTAACGAGGTGGTGCAAATACAAACCAATACAAATATTACAAGGCAAGAGTTGAGTTTGCGGTCGTTTATCAATAAAACGGTAGATACATTAGCGGGTGAAATAACCAAGTATAATGTGAAGGTGATAAATGATGTGGCTGAGCATGATAAGGTGTTTTATAATCCCGCTTATTTAGAGAGTGTGCTGCTTAATTTTATGTCGAACGGGATAAAATACCGACATCCTGAAAGAGTGCCCGAAATTGAACTAACCACAGAGAAAAATGAAGGGAAATTGTATTTATCGATAAAAGATAACGGAATTGGCATAAATTTGGAGAAGTATGGGAAAAAGCTTTTTGGCTTGTACAAAACATTTCATGGCAATAGTGATGCACGCGGAGTAGGATTGTTTATCACTAAAAATCAGATAGATGCCATGGGTGGAAGTGTTGATGTGAAAAGCGAACCAAATAGCGGAACAACGTTTAAAATTTATTTTAATGAACGACAGAAATGATGTTGCATTTATTGTTGATGACGACCAGATATATGTGTTTGGTTTGAAAAAGTTAATAGCTATCAATAATTTATGTAAGAATGTCCTTGTGTTTGAAAATGGGGAAAAAGCAATAAATCATATAACCCCTATAATAAAAAACAACGACCAGTTGCCTGATGTAATTTTACTGGATTTAAATATGCCGGTGATGGACGGTTGGGAGTTTTTGGACGAGTTTGTTAAAATTAAACCCCAGTTGAGTAAAAAGATACAAATTTACATGGTGAGTTCTTCAATAAACCCTGCCGATATTGAAAAGGCTAAACAGTATGAAGAACTGTCAGACTATCTTATCAAACCCATTAGTGTAGAAGAATTGCAGCGGGTGTTTTCGGCTGCTGCTTAAATATTTCTTAGTTCTTTGGGCTTGGGGGCAGGCTATCCGTTGGGGTGGTTTTTTGCGGAGCGTTACCGGCTTTGTTTTTCTCTTTCTTTTCCTTCTTTTTTTGTTCAATAGCCTCTTTTTTCTTACGCTTTTCTTCTTCTCTTGCTGCTTTTTGTTTGGCTTTTTCCTCAGCTTTCAGCTTTTTAGTATCCTCTTTGTCTTTCTTCTTGGCTTCCAGCTCTTTTATTTTGGCAACCTTAGCAGAATCTTCCTCCGCTTTTTGGTTAGCCGCTGTACGTTGCTGTTCGCGTTTTTCGCGCCTGCGTTCAGCCTCACGGTCAATTTTTTCATAATCGGGCACTTCCTCCACCTCACGTTTTTCTATCCCAAAATCTTCACCCAAATACCAAATGTTGTTCAGCTCAATAGCAATAAAAAACAAAGTAGCCGCCCGTTTTTTATAATGGCAGTCAATTTCTACCACACTAAACTTTTTGCCATCCTGTGTTTGTACCAAATGCCTAATCTCGTCTTTCTCAAGTTTTGCCAAAGGCATATCCAACGATTCAGCCTCTTTTTTCAGGGTTTTAAACGAACGTTTTAAGGCATATTCTACTTGTTTTTGAGCCACCAATATCTGTTGAGCCTGCTTCTCAATATCCATTGAGTCATAAGTGGTTTTCAAATCATTATAACTCGGATAAAAAGGTTTCAGGCTGTCAAACTCTTCATGGTGCAAAGCCATAAATACAGAATCGGCCAAACCCCCAAGGGTTTGTGCATTCAGTGCCACACTGCCAGAAAACAGCAGCAATAACAGGATGTGTATTTTCAAAAAATGCCTCATACAGCCATACAAAGGTAC
>JAMIFM010000014.1:0-45967 GCA_035906255.1 Bacteroidia bacterium | reverse complement strand
TATAGCGGCGGGGTCCACCTCTTCCCATTCCGAACAGAGAAGTTAAGCCCGCCAGCGCAGATGATACTTGGGTAATACCTGGGAAAGTATGTCGTCGCCGGAATCTTTAAAAAAGCCCGAACTGAAAAGTATCGGGCTTTTTTGCTTTTATACCTCCCTCCAAGAGAACTAAAAAACAAGCTAACCAGCAGGGTTATAGTTATCAGCCGGCAGACTTATGTTCACAGTCTTGTGTATACAGCTTACTGCCTTCAGCTATCAGGGTTATAGCTATATAACATAACAAGAAACCCTTAATAAAGCTCCTTCGCTTAATCCTAGCAATCCATCAACCAATAAACATATACAGATGGTAGAATGTACCCGCGTGGGAGGACTCTAATTGTGAAGCTATTAGACATTATGCCAATACCTTAAACAGTACCGTAATAGCCTTAATGAAACAAATGAGATTAAGGGTTAGTAGTTCTTAATAGAAAATGGAAGGATATAATTAAGTTCCTTAAGAGATTATCCTTTACGCAGTTTTCTATAATAATACTCCGCTTGCAAAGTGTTTAGCATATATACGATTGAGGCCGTTATAGCAGCACCTACTGAACTATATGCAGGAATAAGTGCCATACCAACAACAACCGTTAATCCGAAACCGGAAAAAGATATGATAGTATTGTAGTGGTTTTTACCAATACCTGCAAAAAAGTGCGTCGTGATAGTATAGTAGGAGAAGGCAACTATGCCCGGAGCCAGCCACCAAATAATCTCCTGCAACCCTTTAAATTCTTTTCCAAATAACAAAGTATATAATGAGTCAGGTAGTAAACAAACAATCAATGTGAGGCCTGTTGCAATGGCAATATTTATCCATCGTAGTTTTGATGTTTTTTGCATCGATACACCCATATTTGTTTCATTGGCTACCTCAGCGTATTGTATTGTAGATATACTTCGGCTTACAATCCAAATGGATTCTGCAATGGCTATCGCGTTAGAATAAATACCTAATGGGGGGAGTTGGTGATAGTAACCTATAATGTAAAAGCTTGCGCGGTATATCAACAACTGGCCTAAGTTGGCAAGCTGCAAATAGCCGCCGTGCTTGATAAATTTATTGATTACTTCTTTTGTGTTTGAAATTCTATAGTCGGTTATTTCTTTGTTGGCATAGTATAAACTGGCAAGAAAAGAGAGTCCGTAGCCGCAATACAACGCATAAACATATTGATGATAGTTTTTAGTAGCAAAAGAACTGTATAAAGCAATTAACAGGTATGTTAATGTTAGTAGTACTTGTGCTAAACTAAGAATGTTAAAGGTATGCGTTTGCTTTTTTCCGAGCAGTAAATTGGTATTGGTTTGGAAAAACCCTAACAAGATGGCAAGTATAAACGTATGATGATTTAGCGATGTGAACGTGTAGCCTGAAATAGTATAAAGCCCCCATAGGAATAATGCCGATAAAGGCACCCATATATATGAAATTGCAAGAAGTGTAAATGAGGGGTAACGAGGTGCAAGAAATACTACTGCTGACCCTCCCATAACATTGGTAAGTAAATTGATAAATGAGATATTAAGGATAAGTAATGAGGCTTGTCCCTTTCCTTCTGCGCCTAAAAACTGCGATAGCAGAATGGCTATAACAAAGCCGGCTGCTGCACTGCCAAACCGCGAGAAAAAGGTAACCAGTATCTGTATTTTCATTACTTGCCCTGTAGCCTTTTTAACAATAGGATGAGTAAAAAGATATATTTTTTTCCGTCAACTGCCAATACATTGCCTGCTACACTCAGGTGGTGTATGCCTTTGTTATACTCTTCATCAAAAGGTATCACCTCGGTTAGTTTTTCTTCAATATAATCAGTTTTACTAAGTTTAACCACACGATTAAGTACCAAACTACCGCCGTATGTGTGGGTACAGTTTTGCGATGGACGAATTAAATCACCATTGTGGTGGAAAAAGTTTCCTGCCGGTCTTGCCGAGGCAATATCCGTTTTTACAGGATTTAAGATATGAGGCTCATAAGGCCCTTCAATCGTAGCACTGTGATATATAAACAGCTGAGCATTGGGCAAAGCATTTTTCAAGGTTACAAACAACCAAAATGTACCGTCGTGATGCACTAAAGTGGGGTCAACTGCTGGAATACCACTTAATACTACCGACACTTTTTTCAAATCATTTTCTTTATTGATAAAATACAAGATGGCGTTGTTTGCCTCAAAATTTTCGGGCAGGCAATACCGTGTTTCGTTGTATTCAAAAGCAAAAGGGTAGGAGTGGTGTGTACCCTGTGGTATAACGATTTTTTCTTGTGTATATGTATTGGTTAGCGGATAATGCTCTATAGCTTCTATATGACCTTTATGGGTGTGATAATCAAATTTTTCATATAAAAATACCTCACGGCCGGGTTCAGTTAATACAAAAGGGTCGGCACGGTAGGTAAGGCTTTGATGTTTATGTCCGGGTAGCCATTTTATAGATAGCTTTTTGCCCGCAATAACATCGTCAATAGTATTTGTTAAGGTACCGATGTTCCATATTTCAACCTTAAATAAATTGTTCAGTTTTAAACTGATTTTATTCATCAATATGATTGCCCAAAACCAGCTAAAGGCAAAATTACCGGGAGCTTTGTTCAATTTTCCGGCCTTCATTTCTGATGAAACTTCAGGCAATTGGCCGGAATGTGCCACTTTCAACCCTATTTGTAATAACCAGCTTGAAGTTTGGCTTAATAACGTATCTAATTGCTCAGGATAGCTATGGTGTACGGTTTTAAAGTATCCCTTTTTCAATACCTTTCCTCCATCGAGCGTTGGGGTAAGTTGTTGAAGGATGGCAGATGTAACAGCTGAACGTTTAAAAATTTCCCAAAACCCCGCAGGCCCTCCTCTAAACATAATCTCATCGCCGTGATGATAGCTCCAAACGCCATATTTAGCCGCCGTTAAAATTTCACCTTTAATAATCCCAAAGCCAAAACGGATAATAAAATCAAGGTTGTGGCTCTTTATTGTTTCAATATCTTCAGTTTTGAAATAATGACTGAATTTTCCTTTTTTCAGCGTAGTAGCTTGTAAAACTGTACACTGTGGGAGAGCGTGTTGTAAATCAACTTTTTGTAGTGAAGGGATTTTGAGGAAACGGTTTTCGTACTGAGTAAAGAACAATGTGCGCGAAAACAGCTTTTGGAAGATGTTTTTTTTGGGAGTGGGATTAGCATTTACCACTACCAACGTTAACTTACATGCAGGGTTGTTTATAAGCAACTGCAACGCAGTGGCCTGCCACTTGGGCAATGTGGTGCTGTTGCATAAAATACCAAAGGATAGGATACGCGGTGCCTCCATTGGTTATAGTTTTAGGCTTTGTTTATACACTTCAAAAAAATTGCGACCAACCCCTTCATAGCTAAAGTTATCATGGGCATATTGCTGCATAGCAGTTCTATTAAACTGTTCGGGGTGATGAATACTGTTTTTTATGGCTTCAACCAATGCGTCTTTGTCATTAGCATCAATCAAAATGCCACGTTCGGGCGTTACAATTTCAGGTATGCCGCCAACTTTAGTTGCGATAACAGGCAATCCGCAGGCAAAAGCTTCTATCAAAACTACAGGTTGGTTTTCAAAATTGCTGAAAAGAATAAACACGTCTGCTTTTTGATATTCGGCCAGTAAATCAGTTCCGGTCTTTAATCCTGTAAAAACAACATTAGTAAGCCCTAATTCTTTTGCATAGTCAACACACATTGCATGGTCTTTACCATCACCAACCAAACGAAGCTCAAACTCAAAACCATCGTTTGTGAGTTGTTTTGCAGCGTTTAAAATGCCTTTAACGTTTTTAGGCTTTTCGTCAAAACAAGATATATGCAGTAAAACCGGCGTAGGGTTTTGCGGCTTGGGATTTAACGGACTGAAAAATCCAACATTTACCACATTGGATATTTGTATGTATTTGTTAGTAAGATGGTGTTGTTGCATGGCCAACCCCAAATGGGTTGATACAGTAGTGATGGCCGAGGCGTTTTTTGCCACTCTGCGGGTAAACCATTTGCGTAATGCGCCCTTATAACTGCCACTATTTTGTGGCAAGTATCGCGACCAATGTTCAGTAATTATATAGGGTGTACCTGAAGTGATTTTCTTATACAATGCCCACAGCCCGCTACGGGTAAGTATGTGTACGTGGTTAATATCAGGTTTGCCAAATACCTTTTTTATCAAACCATAGCCTTTAATAATAGCCCACAGATAACGCAAGGGGAATAAATATTTATCCAGCGTGCTGTTTTTGCGGATATAGGCTATTACAGTTTTTAGTTGCCCTTCAATATGATAGTTATATTCAAGTCCCCTTTTTTGATTAGGGTCTGTAGTTATGTGCAGCACCGCAACATCGGCATAGTTTAAAACGGCAAACGCATGATATTTAACAAACAACCCTGCCATACTATCGTTTTTGTGCGGGTACCAAGCAGGTAAAAAAAGGACTTTTAATTTTTTGGGTTGCACTAAAGGCAAATTTATACAAACAAATAAGCCCGACCTAATGGGTCGGGCTGTATATTTTGTTTTGAGTTGATTTGTATGCGTATTAGTTTCCTAAGATTTGGAAAAGCTCATCCAATTTAGGGGTAAGGATAATCTCAGTACGGCGGTTTTTGGCACGTGCCTCAGCACTCTTATTTTCAGCAATAGGTGAAAATTCACCACGACCTGATGCAATAATGCGGGAAGGGTCTATTTTACCGTCATCAGCCAAAATTCGTACTATAGATGTGGCACGAAGCACACTTAAATCCCAGTTGTCTTTTATTTGGGCGGTTTTCATAGGCACGTTGTCAGTATGCCCTTCAATCATAATGCCTACATCGGGTTGGCTGTTTATAGCCTTGGCAAACTCAAGCAATGCCTCTTTACCTTTTTTGTCAACCACAATACTACCACTTGCAAACAGTAGTTTTTCATCCATTGATACATACACTTTTCCGTTTTTAACGGTAACAGTCAACCCTTGGTCTTTATAGCCAAGCAACGCTTTTGTTAAACTATTCTTAAGTGCATTTACAGCAGAATCTTTGGTGTTTAGTATCGATTGTAACTCGTTTACCCTCGTTTCTTTCTGTTTTAGGTTTTGTTGTAACTCTGTAATTGATGTCTCTTTATCTGCTAAATCCTGCTCTTTTTTGTTCAATTCTACCTCTTTTTTGTTCAGTTTTGTCTCCAAATCCCTCAGCTCCCTATCCAACTTTTGGTTTTCTTTTTCGGTATTTTTTTGCAGAGTTTCGTATGAATTTTTTAGTTGTTCCAAATCCTCTCTTGTGCGTTGCAGGCGGGTAGTATTTTCAGTAGAGTCAATCACCAAACGGCCTATATACTTTTGCTGTGCATAGTTTTCTTCTTTCAACACCTTATTTTCAGCTGAGGCAGTTTCTAATTGTGTGTTGCAATTCTTGTTTTTCTCGGCAGCCTCATCGTATGCTTTCTGCAAATCTTGATGTTTGCGCAACGGCACACAAGATGCCATTGAAGCTATCAGTGCCACCCAAAGTACTTTTTTCATACTATTAATATTTATAGCAAATTAAACCGAATGATGTACTGCTAACAATTATAGTTAACAACAAGTGTTTAGATTAATGTACAGATGGGATACGGGTAGGTATTTAAAATAAAAAACGCGAGGTAAAATACCTCGCGTTTTTTTAATAAAATCTTTATTAATAAGCTATTATGATAATAAAACTTATGAAATAAGTTTTTGACGCAGTAAAAATTCAAGTTGTTCATTAGCTCTTTCAAGGCTTTTCATCAATTCTTTGTTTTTCTTGCGAAGGTCAAAAATTTCATACGCTTGGTTCACTACCACTTTAATTTCGTCTTCGTTCCAAGGCTTTTGTAAATAACGATAAATCTGACCTTTATTAATAGCTTCTACAAGAGCAGAAAAATCAGTATAACCTGTCAACAAAATACGGATAGGTTCGGTGTGTTTATCTTTAATGGCCGTTAAAAATTCAACACCCGTCATTTCCGACATTCGTTGGTCAGTAATAATAATTTCAATACCTGGGTTAGCATCTAAAATTTCCATACCTTCCTTTGCAGATACTGCTGTTTTAATATCATACAACTGACGGAATGTAGATTTAAAACCCACTAAATTTCCAACCTCATCATCTACATAAAGTATCTTAATCTTCTCGTTTTCCATGTGTATTTTTCGAGCGTAAATTTCAATAAAAGTATTTAAAATTTAAAATATTTCTTTAAAAAAAATTATATTGCACCTGCAAATGAAATCAAACATCCAATTACCCGCGTTAGCCGACGATGTTTCATGTGTTCCCATATTTTTCAGGCTTCGTACTGAAAATGAAATTGATGTGTTTAACCAATTTCTAATCAAAAATACCAATATTTTTGTTTTTGACACTATACACTCACAATTATGCGAACTTATTAAAAGTTTGCACCCTTCCCGCAAATTAAGTAAAGAAGAATTACACCAAGGTGTTGAAAAACACCTTGCGGGTGCTAATATACAACATTACGGAGTGTGGGTATTTTATCCTTGGTCGCGCAGGTTGGTTCATTTGTTAGATGAAGAAGAGTTTATAGAGGTACGAACCAATAGAAACCAATATAAAATAACACGCGAAGAGCGTGATTTGCTGGCTACAAAAAAAATCGGGATTGTTGGCCTTTCAGTAGGGCAATCCATAGCACTTACCTTAGCAATGGAGCGTAGCTTTGGTGAACTGCGTCTTGCTGATTTTGATGATTTAGAGCTGAGTAACCTAAACCGCATACGCACCCCTTTGCACAATATGGGGCTTAAAAAGGTGGTGATGGCAGCAAGAGAGATTGCCGAGATTGACCCCTTTTTGAAGGTTACATTATTTGATGATGGTTTAACAGAGGAAAATATTGACCGCTTTTTTACCGAGGGCGGCAAGTTGGATATTTTGGTGGATGAGTGTGACGGTTTGGATATGAAGATACTTTCGCGCTACAAAGCAAGGGAGTTAGGCGTACCTGTAGTGATGGATACCAGTGACAGAGGGTTATTGGATGTGGAGCGTTTTGACCGTGAACCTAACCGCCCTATACTGCACGGGCTGGTAGGTAATGTGAACCCTAAAGACATTAAGGGGCTTACAAACGAGCAGAAGATACCTTACATTTTGCCGATGATTGGTGCTGAAAAAATTTCACCACGCATGAAGGCCTCAATGATGGAGGTAGAGGAGACTATAAATACGTGGCCGCAATTGGCAACATCTGTAATATTAGGCGGAGCTGTGGGGGGTGATGTATGCCGCAGGATTTTGCTTGATCAATACCATGAATCAGGCAGGTATTATATTGATTTGGATGAATTGGTGGGCGATAAAGAACCATTGGATAAACCAATAGTATTGCCTGAAAAGCCTGTTGAGTTAAACAGCGGCGATATTAAAGAAACGCTAACACAAACAACTTCAAACGTTCCGACAATTGTTGTCGGGCAAAACGACCTTGAAGAGATAATCACAGCAGCTTGCCTTGCACCGTCAGGTGGTAATGTGCAGCCATGGAAATGGGCTTATAAAGATGGTAGGGCTTATTTATTTCATGATGAGCATTATTCGTTCTCATTGTTAGATTATAATAACTTAGGTTCTTATGTGGGGTTGGGTGCTGCAATAGAAAACTTTGACTTAAAAGCCAAGTCATTAGGATACAAGACCAATGTTGAGTATTTTCCTTTAGAAGCTAAAAATCATTTAATTGCGGGTATAGGTCTGCAAAAGGACAATACGCCAAGCGACGGACTTTCAGATTATATTGCCACTCGACTAACCAATCGTAATGCAGGGCATTACGAACCTTTGGCAGAGAGTGATAAAGAATTTTTTAAGCAAGAAATTGCAAAAATATCAGGCGCAGGTATTAGCTTTATAACCGATAGAGAGCAGATTAGCCAACTGGGTAGTGTGGTGGCAAAAGCTGATAAGGTACGTATGATGCACGACCAAGGGCATTATAATACGTTTTTTGAAGAAATGAGGTGGAGTGTTGAAGAGGCCGAACGCACACGTGACGGTATAGATATTGCTACTACGGGTGCAACCCAATCAGAAGCTGTTGGGTTTACAATGGCCAAAGATTACAGGGCTATAAAGTTGTTGAGGGAATGGGACAAGGGAGCTGCTTTTGAAAAACAAACAAAAAAGGCTACTAATGTTGCATCGGCAATGGGACTTGTAACCATGCCCGGAAATACCCCCGCAGATTATTTAATAGGGGGAAGGGCTGTGCAAAGGGCTTGGTTAACAGCAACAAAACTTGGCTATGCTTTTCAACCACTTTCAGTACCTTTGTTCTTATTTAGGAGATTAACCCAAGGCAAAGGTGTGGGGCTAACCAAACAGGATATGGAGAAATTATCACCTTTAATGAAAGAATACGAGCTTATTTTCCCCGGTTTTGAAACCGGCGGGCATATATTTATGTTTAGGCTGGGCAGGGCCGATGAGCCTAAAGTAAAGGCACTGCGTAGAAATTTAAGTGAGGTATTATTTTATATATAAATACGTTGATTAGCGAAATAAAAATAAGGGCCTTTAGAGCCGTTGATGAGCCGGATGCTTGTATAAGGTTTGCCGAAGGGCATGCTAATGTGCTTAATGCTTACGGGGTAACTAAAGTTACATCTGCCAATAATGAGTGGATGCAGAACCCTGATGTGTATGTGTGCATGGCTGAAGCCCCCGACGGGCTTATTTGCGGCGGGATAAGGGTGCATGTATCAAACGGCACAATACCATTGCCTATGGAAGTAGCTATAGGACAGGTAGAGGACAACGTGTTTGATTTTATAAGAAAATTTGCTGAGAATGGGGCAGGGGAGTTGTGTGGTTTGTGGAATGCCCGTGAAGTTGCCGGATACGGAGTGGGTACTACTTACCTAATGTGGGCGGGGATAGCCATAATTAATCAGCTTCAGTTAAGTACGTTGTTTGCTCTTTGTGCTGAACATACGCTAAAAATAAGCGTTGAAAAAGGATTTGTAATTGAAATGGGGTTGGGTAACAGGGGAACATTCTTTTATCCCAAAATTGATCTTATCGCCACATCAATAGTAGTGCGTGATACAGCAAAGCTAACAACAGCCGATGCTATACACCGAGATAATATTTTGAAATTGCGCGAAAACCCCCATCAAACAATTACTGAAGAAACTTCGCGCGGCCCCTTGAAGATTGAGTTTGACCTTAAATTAAAAAATATAAACCCGTTACCGTTTCATGTGCAAGAAGATATTAACAGGTCTTTGGTTCGTTAGTTTTTTTCTTATCGCTTGTGCTTTACAAGCGCAAACTCCGCAGGATGCCTACCCTGCTGCTGAGGAACCTGCCCTGATTGGGAAGTACCTGCATGTGTTGGAGGATAAAACAGGCCAACTAACTTTTGAACAAGTACAAGGTGCTGCTAACTTTGCTGCCTTAGGCAAAGAAGTACCCAATTTAAACACCTCGTCATCCGTTTTTTGGATTAGGCTTAACGTTGATAACAGTGCCGGCTTAAAAGGACTGTTGTTGAATGTGGCTGAACCATTGTTGGATGAGATAACATTTTATTACAAAGACAGTACGGGCAAGTACCAGTCAATTGAATACGGAGAACGTTTTCCGTTTACCACACGAAAATATAAAGAAGAGTCTTTTGTTTTTGACTTGAACGAAACGCCCGGCATACATACGTATTATATGCGTATAAAAAGCGGCGAGCAACTGCTTTTACCTATGTACATAGGTAAAAACCAATTACTTTTTGAAAGTCAGGATAATAAACGTGTTTTATTTGGAGCATACGCAGGGCTTATATTGGTTATGTTTTTTTATAACCTGTTTGTTCTTATCAGCACACGTGATAAAAGTTACCTTTGGTATGTACTGCATACTTTGATTGTGGGACTTACCCAAGCCAGTTTACAAGGCTATGCTTTCCAATACCTATGGCCAGGTTCATCATGGTTGGCGCACCACAGCATTTTTATTTTTACCAGTTTGGTTAGCCTTGCAGGTATAGAATTCTTAAAAGTATTCTTACATACAAAAGATAATGCACCCCGTCTTCACAAAGGGCTGCACGTGTTTTCTGTTCTTTATGTAGTGTTTATTATAATGAGCCTTGCAGGCATACATAGCACTACATACGGTATGATACTGGGTACACAATCGTTAGTAGCTATATATATATTGGCAACGGCTATATACATCTATCGTAAAGGGTTTCCTGCCGCAGGTTTTTATCTTATTGCTTGGGGTTCGTTAATGGTAGGTATATTTATTTATGTAATGATGAACTTCGGTGTGTTTTCATACAACCTGTTCACCAATAGTACCCTTCTTGTTGGCTCAGCTCTCGAAGTAGCTTTACTATCTATAGCCTTGGCAAACAAAATTAACCTGCTTACGAAAGAAAACCACGAAAATCAACGCAAGGCTATTGAAGCTGTTAGAGAAAACGAACGTATTGTGCGTGAGCAAAACGTAATATTAGAAGCAAGGGTTGACGAACGTACTTCTGAATTGAACGAGGCGATGAACAATCTTAAAAATGCACAATCAAAACTTGTAGATGCAGAAAAGATGTCGTCGTTGGGTCAGCTTACAGCCGGTATTGCTCACGAAATTAACAACCCTGTAAACTTTATTACTTCAAACATTAAACCCTTGCATAGGGATATAAATGATATTATGGAGTTGGTGAAGATGTACGAAGATGTTGTTGAACCTGATAAATTGGAGGAAAAACTAAAAGAGATTGCGCATTTTAAAAAAGAGATAGATTTTGATTTTGTTAAAGAAGAAATAAACCTGCTTATTAAAACAATTGACGATGGTGCGCAGCGTACTTCTGAGATAGTGAAAGGGTTGCGTAATTTCTCACGGGTTGATGAACAAGATTTGAAACGTGGTGATATACACGTGGGGTTAGACTCAACCCTGATGCTGTTGCGCAACAAGCTGGATAATATTAATGTGATTAAGAATTATGGTGAAATACCTGAAATTGATTGCTTTATGGGCAAGCTTAATCAAGTATTTATGAACATAATAGGTAACGCTGTACATGCTATACGTGCTAACCGCAATGTTAACCCTAAAGGGGTGCTTACGCTAACCACTGCCAATGCAGGCGATTATATTACCATTAGTATTAAAGACAATGGTATAGGCATGGATGATAAAGTGAAAGCCAAAATATTTGAGCCCTTTTTTACTACTAAAGAAGTAGGGCAGGGTACAGGGCTGGGTCTTTCGATAGTGTTTAACATCATACAAGAAAGCCATAACGGTAAAGTAGAAGTTATCAGCTCGCCCGGCGAAGGAGCCGAGTTTATACTTACCCTACCTAAGGTGCAACATTAAGCCATAGTATTTTATAAAAAAATCCACCCCAATTAGGCGTAAAACACTAAATTGCGGCACATTTTTGAGAGCAACCCATGAGTATTTTAGTAAATAAAGATTCAAAAGTGCTGGTGCAAGGTTTCACCGGCGGCGAAGGTACATTTCATGCCGAGCAAATGATTGCCTACGGAACTAATGTAGTAGGCGGTGTTACTCCCGGCAAAGGCGGCCAAATGCACTTAGACCGTCCTGTGTTTAACACTGTAAAAGATGCAGTTGATGCTACCAACGCCAATGTATCTATCATTTTTGTTCCTGCCCCTTTTGCGGCTGATGCCATTATGGAAGCTGCTGATGCAGGCATTGCCCTTGTGGTTTGTATCACTGAAGGTATCCCTACCAAAGATATGATTGCCGCCAAAGCATATTTGCAAGGTCGCCAAACACGTCTTATCGGGCCAAACTGCCCCGGTATCATTACTCCCGGTGAAGCTAAAATCGGTATTATGCCCGGTTTTATTTTCAAACCCGGACGCATAGGCATCGTTTCAAAATCAGGTACCCTTACTTACGAAGCTGTTGACCAAATTACCAAAGCAGGTATGGGACAAAGTACTGCAATTGGTATTGGCGGTGACCCAATTATTGGTACTACCACCAAAGAAGCGGTTGAAATGTTTATGAACGACCCTGATACTGATGGTATTATTATGATTGGTGAGATTGGCGGAAGTATGGAAGCTGAAGCTGCCCGTTGGATAAAACAAAACGGTACTAAACCTGTAGTAGGTTTTATTGCAGGGCAAACTGCTCCCGCTGGCAAGCGTATGGGACACGCCGGAGCAATTATCGGTGGTGCTGAAGACACTGCTGCTGCTAAAATGAAAATTATGGCCGAATGCGGCATCCACGTGGTGGAAAGCCCCGCAGAAATCGGTGCTAAAATGGCTGAAGTATTGGGAGTAAAAGCTGCCAATGCTTAAATAGCTGTTGAATAATATTATAAAAACACCTGTAAGGCTTAGCCTTACAGGTGTTTTTAGTTTATATCGTTTACTAATTACCTGCAAATGAGTATATAGGGATGATAAATAGTTTTGCTCCGACACTAATTTTTACGTACTTGCGTTTATTAAGGAAATATGAAGAAATTGTTTCTTGCCCTAACTGCCCTGTTTGTTTTTGCCACTGCCAACGCCCAATTTGAAGAAGAGGGGCATGTGTATTACGATTCTGCACAAACTCAATTAAAAGAAGTGTACCACTATTACCTTCGGTACTCTTTTCAGGTAAACTACTCAAACGGCGATACGGCAATCAGTCCGGTACCCGTTCCCGTGCGTCATGGTGTGGCCATCACCTACCGCAAAGACGGTACTATTGAATCTACAGGTCAATACAAAGACGGGAGAAAGTCAGGTCAGTGGCTTTTTTATGATGATAAAGGGAAAACAGTAGTTAGAAAAGAGCAGTTATAGTAAACCCAATTTCAATCAGTACTCGGTTAACTATTGTTTGCATAGTTAAATGCCCTATGTATCCCTATTTCCGCTACCCGTTATAATAGGAGGTTTTGATACAAATAATTATCATTTGTACAAAACATTGTTATCTTCTCTTTTTATGGCGAAAAAAATTTAATGAATAAATTATTCTGTTAGTTATACTATCATAAGAGCAACCTTTTTTGGTATCTTGTGCCAATTAGTACAAATATTTTAATTAAGTGGCTATAAAAAATGTAGTAATTTTTTGAAAAACAATTGGTTGTGTGTGCTTAAAATAAGAATGTATTTTTTTTAAAATTTTGATGCTTTGAGCCATAAAATTATAATTTTGCTGTGTTGTAGAAAAAAAATACATATTGCTACACAGCCATATTTAACATAGGTTTACATTTTGGAACAAGAGAAACCATCGGTATTATTTTTGGACGATGAAATGGGCAACCTCACGGGGTTTAAAGCACAGTTCAGGCGGTTTTTTGATATTGAAGTAGCTATAAGTGCAGTTGAAGCACGGCAAAAGCTTACAGAAAAACCTTTTCATGTGTTGCTTACCGACCAACGTATGCCTGAGATGAGCGGGGTTGAATTTTGTGAGTCAATTAAAAACGAATATCCTGACACCGTTAGGATACTGGTAACAGCTTATGCGGATATAAACACCGTTATTGATGCCATTAACAAAGGGCAGGTGTACCGATATATTACTAAGCCTTGGCAAGACGAGGATATAATGGTAGCCGTGAAAAACGGGGTGGATTTGTGCAATTCTCGCCGCGAGTTAAGAAAGAAAACCGAAGAATTACAAAAAGCCTACGACGAACTAAACCGTTTTATATATAGTGCTTCACACGATATGCGTGCGCCGCTTACCTCTATACTTGGGGTAGTAAGTTTGGCACAGCATGAAACATCGGACGAGAAAATGCACGAGTACCTGCGCATGGTTGAGATTAGTGTGAAGCGTATGGAAGTGTTGAATAATAACGTAATAGATTATTATATAAATAATAAAAAAGAAGCAAGGCTTGAGGTGCTTGATTTTGTGGCAATGATTGAAGAAACGGTGGGCAGTTTGCGGTATTATTTAGGAGCTGATAAAATAAATTTTGATATTAATATCACTCAAACTTCAACGTTTATGAACGACGGCTTTAGAGTGCGTTCGGTAGTAAATAATCTTATCAGCAACGCTATAAAATTTCAACGTCCTGAAAATCAAAATAAAGAGATAAAAATTGAAGCAAGGGTTGATGATAAAGAATTGTACTTGCAAGTGGCTGATAATGGTATAGGTATTAAGCCCGAGAGTATATCACATATCTTTGATATGTTTTACCGTGCTACCTTTATCAATGCAGGTTCGGGCATAGGTTTATATGTTACCAAAGAATCTATTGATAAATTGGGCGGTAAAATTGATGTTCAGTCCGAAGAAGGGAAGGGTACAACATTTACGATTTCGTTGCCCAATTTAAACGATCAGCTTCAGCAAGCTGTTTGACGCATCCGCTCGTTGGCCCATTTTACAGCCAGTTCAAATTGCTCTTCACGGGTAATATCGCTATTGTCAAGCTCCAGTGCATCGTCGGCTTGTTTAAGAGGGCTGTCGGCACGGGTAGAATCAATGCGGTCTCTTTCAAGTAAGTTTTCCATTACATCATCAAAAGAGACGTTTTGACCCTTTTCAGCCAATTCTTTTTGCCTTCTTTCTGCTCTTACTTCAGGGCGGGCAGTCAAAAATATTTTTAACTCCGCATCAGGAAATACCACAGTGCCAATATCCCGGCCATCCATCACCAGTCCTTTATCAGCACCCATTTGTTGTTGCTGTTTTACTAAAAAGCGGCGCACTGCCGATATAGTACTCACCTTACTTACAAATTGGGCAACAGCCATGCTGCGTATTTCATCCTCCACGTTTTTTCCGTTCAAATACGTATCACTGGCACCGCGCTGCGGGTTATAAACAAATTGTATAGTGATATTTTCAAGCGCATTAGCAACTTGGGCGGCATCGTTTTTATCAACCCCGTTTTGGGTAAAGTATAATGCAACAGCACGGTACATTGCCCCTGAGTCTATAAAAGTATATCCTAAGTGCGAAGCAAGGGCGCGCGCCATTGTACTTTTACCGCATGATGAATAACCGTCAATAGCTATAATTATCTTTTTCAACGCTTGAATTTTATACAAAGATAGTAAATAAGCGGTGAAAAGCCTGTGATGGAAAGCAAAGCCATTGGCTGCTTAAAAAGCAGGAGTGATGGTTTGGGGTGTTTTTTTCTTTCTTTTAAAGAAAGTAGGAGTATCAATCAGCAGTGAGAAGTGATGGCTTCCCGTTTTGGGAAAGAAACCAGCATTACCGTAGCTTACATTCATTTTAAGCAGTTTAAGGCTAAATCCCCACGAAAATCCTGTAAAGCCGCGCATATCAGGTAAACTCATTTCTTTGCGGCGTTGGTGGTTGTATGCAAAACGAATGTTAAAATTTTTACTGAAAACAGCCTCAACACCAAAAATCAAATGGCGCATGATTTTATCTCCTGTTGAGATTTTCTCTTGTATGGGTTTTTGAGTAGCAAAATCAATTTGAAGGTTTTTTGCATTGGGGTTGATGTAAGATATATCGCCCTTTTGCAGATTATGTGCAACCATTGAAAGCCTGAAAGGAGCGTGTCTCAGTTTTTGTGAAACGCCTATCATTACCTCAAAGGGTAAATGTTCTGCATTGCCCGGTACGTATTGCACAAGCTGAAAGCCAGCGTTGCGGGCAACTACTGTCGCTGTAAATAAAGTGTCTTTACTTACATAGGCTCCGGCAATATCAAATGCAACTCCCAATGATTTATAAGTCTCAAGTTGGGAATATACCAGTTTCATATTGGCACCATACCGCCATTGTTTTTTGTTATTACCGTACCCGATTTGCAAGGCCATATCAGAGGCTGTAAAAGTACCAGTGGAATTACCCGCAACATCAGCACCTTTAAAAGTTCCGTAGTTTAAGTACTGTATTCCTGCTGCAAACGTACCTATACTATCAAAATGTCTTGCGTATGCAAAATACCCTTGATTGATATCGGTAAAATAGTTTAGGTAATTAATAGCCAGTTGCTTATCCATCTGGCGGTTAATCATAGCCGGATTTTGAAAACCAATGTTTACATCCCTGTCGTAAGGGGTAATGTATGTGCCACCCATTGCTGCTATGCGTGCCGAGGGGGCAACATTAAGCACCTGATATATTCCGTTTCCGCCAATTTGGGCTGTTGCATGAATTGCGATGAAACAAAAGAAAACAACTATACTTTTTCTCACTACTGCGGTACGTGGTTTACAGATTTCAAATAAAACGAAAAAACCCGTCGGATAATATATCTGACGGGTTTTATTATGTACAAGTTGTGTAATTACTTAAAAAAAGTAGTAGTGGAACCCGAAATTAAGATTCATTGAGTTTAAGCCGAAAGCAAATCCTGCCTCAGTCATTGATATTTCAGGATTAGAGTTTTCTTGGGTCATAGTTTCACTGCTGTATCCAATTACACCCACATTAGCTTCAAGTCCGATGTGTGGAGTTGCAAACCATACCGGGCCGGCAGATATTGCAGCACCAAACCCTCTGTTGTTGTATTTGGTAACAGTGGTTGTGTTGGTTGAGGCATCATAATCCTCATCTTCTGAGCCGCCTAAAATTCCGTAAACACCTAATGTTCCGGTAAAACCAAATTGGTCGTTCAACATAAAATACCTTCTGCCAAATACACCCACATTAATCGGGGTTGATTTTTCGATGGTTTTGTCGTTGTTCGGGAAAAACTCAGTGCGTTTTTCGCTGGTGAAGGTGGCCATGACTCCTACAGCAGTTTTGTCGGCTACAAAGTAACCGGCAGTAGGGTTGAAGAAAAATGCACTTGATTTCCAGTCGTCAGTTGAGTTTGAACCCACTTTGATTTTATTAGAACCCGAGGTGAATCCTAATGAACCGCCGGCAAAGAAAGTGCCTGATGCGGTTTGTGCCTGTACTGCGATTGCAGAAACGGCAATGGCAAATAAAAGAATGTACTTTTTCATAGTGTTAAGGGTTTGATAACCTCTAAACACTAATCGTTCCAAAATGTTTAATAAAAACGTAACATACTTAAAAAAATTAAACTCTTGTTTTGGCTTCGTTCCAAATAGCGTCCATTTCAGCCAATGTCATGTCCTTTAAATTGCGGCCTTGTTCTTTGGCTTTCAGTTCGATATACTCAAAACGATTTTTAAATTTCCGGTTCGTCATTTCAAGGGCATCGTCAGGATTTATTCCCTCAAAACGAGCATAGTTTACCAAGGCAAACAGTAAATCGCCAAATTCACCCGTAGCATTTTCAGTACCCAATTCTTCTCGTAACTCACCCAGCTCTTCTTCTACCTTAGCCCACACTTGCTGTTTGTTTTCCCAATCAAAACCCACCTGTGCGGCTTTCTCCTGCATCCGGTAGGCTTTAACCAAACTTGGCATACTGTTGGGCACACCTGCCAGCAGGCTTTTTTCGCCTTTGCTTTCTTTTTGCTTTATCTGCTCCCAATTTTGTTTCACCTCGTCAGAGCCGCTTACTTTCACATCGCCGTATATATGCGGGTGGCGCACAATCAGTTTATCGCACAACTGGTTAATGACGCTTGTAATATCAAATGCACCTTTTTCTTGTCCTATTTTGGCATAGAACACAATATGGAGCAATACATCGCCCAACTCTTTCTTAATCTCATCAAGATTATTGGCAAGTATCGCATCTGAAAGTTCGTAGGTTTCCTCAATAGTAAGGTGGCGTAGCGATTCTATCGTTTGCTCACGATCCCAAGGGCATTGCTCGCGCAATTCGTCCATTATTTTCAGCAGCCTTTCAAAGGCAACAAGTCGTACATCCGTCATTTACGGTGCAAGA
This sequence comes from Bacteroidia bacterium, assembly GCA_035906255.1. Taxonomy (GTDB): domain Bacteria; phylum Bacteroidota; class Bacteroidia; order UBA8524; family UBA8524; genus SB11. The sequence continues at coordinate 28,109 of JAMIFM010000014.1, read as the reverse complement.
TAAAGGTTAGTTCACAGTTTTGGGGTGAATGTTTGATTGGGTTTAACACATTGTACCGACGGGCGTAAAGCCCGCCTCTTTTGTATTGGCACGTTCCGAATGGTTTAAAACCATTCGGAACACCACCCTCAACAGATCTGAATTTTATATTCAGGTTTTGCTAATACAATTGGTAAACTATGTAGTTAAATAAATAACAAAACCGTTTCGCTAAAATCATACGGTGTTCAGTGTTGTCCCCAACTCTGTGGAGGTTAGGGTGTGGGCAGATTTTACACTCGTCATCCTGAACTTGTTTCAGGCTATCACTCTGTGCTAACTGTGAATTGGTAATGAGATTTCTGCATAATGCGATGGCTATGAGCGCAGGGTTTCTCTCCTTGAAAGGCTTGTGGGTTGCAAAAGGAGAGAGTAAGAGTGGTTTAAGCCGAGAGGCTTTACTAATACAGATCACCCCCAACCCCTCCTTAACCTTTGCACAATTCCCAGCAAGGAGGGGAGCAGCACGTAACCCGTTGGACTTTGTGCCCGTCATCCTGAATTTGTTTCAGGCTATCACTCTGTGCTAACCGTGAATTGGTAGTAAGATACCGAAATAAGTACGGGCGAGCGAGGTTGTTCCCCCTCCTAAATCCTCCCCAAAGGGAGGACATTGGAAATGCTATCCTATTTCATAATGCCTCAAGCATCCAAAATCGTTCGGCGTTCAATGTCCCCCGTAGGCGGGGGAGAAAGTTATACAAAACAGTCATGCCGACGCAGGTCGGCATCGCAATAACCATTCACGATAAATGCCTATGAGATGCTGAAGCAAGTTCCGCATGAGGGAAAGAGCAACAAAAAAGCCCCTTCAAAAACTTGAAGGGGCTTTATTATTATTCTGAGCGTGCTCTAATCTTGAGCTTGCCGAAAGATTACTTCACTTCTTCGTAGTCAACATCAGTTACATTGTCTTTGCCGTCACCACCGCCTGCATTGGCATTAGCACCTGTACCTGCATCGGGGTTGCCTTCAGGGCCACCTTGTGCATACATATCTTGGCTGGCAGCTGCCCAAGCATCGTTCAGTTTTTGCATGGCTGCATCAATACCGGTGATGTCTTTATTAGCGTGTGCCATTTTAAGGTCTTTCAAGCCTTCTTCAATGGTAGCTTTTTTATCAGCAGGTATTTTATCACCGTACTCTTTCAACTGTTTTTCAGTTTGGAAAGCAAGGCTGTCGGCTTGGTTCAATTTATCTACTTCTTCACGGGCTTTGCGGTCAGAATCTGCATTAGCTTCTGCTTCGCGTTTCATGTTTGCAATTTCCTCTTCGCTCAAACCGCTGCTTGATTCGATACGGATTTTTTGCTCTTTGCCGGTACCTTTGTCTTTAGCACTTACGTGCATAATACCGTTAGCGTCAATATCAAAAGCAACTTCAATTTGTGGAACACCGCGTGGGGCAGGAGGGAGGCTATCCAAGTGGAAGCGACCTAAAGTGCGGTTATCGCGTGCCATCGGACGTTCGCCTTGCAATACGTGAATTTCTACGCTGGGTTGGTTATCGCTGGCAGTACTAAATGTTTCAGCTTTTTTAGTAGGGATGGTAGTGTTGGCTTCAATCAGTTTGGTAAACACACCGCCCATAGTTTCGATACCCAACGATAGCGGGGTAACGTCCAACAGCAACACATCTTTTACTTCACCGGTTAATACACCGCCTTGGATAGCAGCACCAACAGCTACTACTTCATCAGGGTTAACACCTTTACCGGGTTCTTTACCAAAGAATTTTTTAACCGCGTCTTGTACGGCAGGGATACGGGTACTACCACCCACCAAAATCACTTCGTCAATATCGTTTACTGATAAACCTGCATTTTTCAGTGCGCTGCGGCAAGGAGCAATGGTGCGGTCAACAAGGTCGCTTACCAATTGTTCAAATTTGGCACGGGTAAGGGTGCGCACCAAGTGTTTAGGCACACCGTCAACAGGCATAATATAAGGCAAGTTGATTTCGGTTGAAGTAGTGCTTGAAAGCTCAATTTTAGCTTTTTCAGCAGCTTCTTTCAAACGTTGCATTGCCATTGGGTCTTTAGTCAAGTCAGCGTTTTCATCGCGTTTAAACTCGTCGGCCAACCAGTCGATGATTTTGTTATCAAAGTCATCACCGCCCAAGTGAGTATCACCATCGGTTGATTTTACTTCAAATACACCGTCGCCCAATTCAAGTACAGAAACGTCGTGAGTACCACCACCGCAGTCAAACACAACAATTTTCATGTCTTTGCTGCGTTTGTCCAAGCCATAGGCAAGGGCAGCAGCAGTAGGCTCGTTAATGATACGTTTCACTTCAAGACCAGCGATTTCGCCGGCTTCTTTAGTAGCCTGACGTTGAGCATCGTTAAAGTAAGCAGGTACAGTAATAACGGCTTCTTTCACTTCGTGTCCCAAGAAATCTTCAGCAGTTTTCTTCATTTTTTGAAGCACCATTGCCGATATTTCTTGAGGTGTATATAAACGGTCGCCAATTTTAACACGGGGAGTGTTGTTATCGCCTTTGGCAACTTGGTAAGGAATACGTTTTGTTTCTTCTTTAAGGTTATCGAAGGTTTGACCCATAAAACGCTTGATAGAATAGATAGTGTTTTGAGGGTTTGTAATGGCTTGGCGTTTGGCAGGGTCGCCTATTTTACGCTCACCATTATCTAAGAATGCAACAATAGAAGGGGTGGTGCGTTTGCCTTCGCTGTTGGCAATTACCACGGGCTCGTTACCTTCCATTACGGCTACACAACTGTTAGTTGTTCCTAAGTCAATTCCGATTATTTTTCCCATTTTATTTCGTTAATGTTTTTTAGTCAGGATACCATTTACAATAGCAATGCCATTGCTGTTGGGCTGACAATTTGAGGCGAAACGTCAGAAATCAGTTTATAAGAACAATAATGATACTGACAAGTGCTGACAGAGTGTCAGAAATAGTGAGGAGGGTAAATAAAAAAGTCCGACTGCATTAGCAACCGGACTCTGTTATAAAAAGTATTTGCAGTGGCTTACCACCAACCAAAATCCCAGTATTCGTCTTCAGAATATACCCAAAAATCGCTGCTACCGTAGTATTTTTGGTAAGTTCCGTTCATATACCCGTACACTTCCATGCGGTAGTTGCCGGGGGTAAAGGCATTCATCTGCATCCAATATCCGTAATATTGAGGGGTGATTGGAAAATCAAATTCGCCTTGGTACACCCAATATTCATTTTCGCTGGTACCGTTTACATAATCTTTGAAGAAGGCTTTTACTTTAAATTTATTACAGTTTATCGGCTTGTTGTCGTCAACAATGATGAAAAAAGGCACGCTTTCTTCGCTGTCAAACAATACAACGTCTCCGTAAATAGGATTATCAAAGCTGTCTAATTCGCTTGCTATCGTTACCGTTTGGGCGCGAAGCGCGGCAAATGAAAAGATGGCAAAGGCCAATAAAAAGAGTTTCTTCATATGTGAGGTTGATTTGAACCCAAAACTAAAGTTTTTCATCTGATTTTTAATTTGGTTAGTAAAGTTTAATCCGATAATCAGCAGAAAAGTAAACGACTGCATTTGCATTGGGCATTTAACATTATTTACCCATAAGTCCTATAATAGCTTCTGCTACCCGTTCGCCGTCCATAGCGGCCGAAACGATGCCGCCGGCATAGCCTGCTCCTTCACCACAGGGATAAAGGCCGCTTATTTGCGGGTGCTGCAAGGTTTCTTTATCACGGGGAATACGTACAGGTGATGAGGTACGTGATTCAACGCCAACTAATACAGCTTCGTGGGTGTAATACCCTTTCATTTTTTTGCCAAAGGCTTGCAAACCACCCCGTAGGCGTGTAGCTACTTCGGCAGGCAATACCTCGTCTAACGAAACAGAGGTAACTCCCGGCAGGTATGAAGTTTCAGGCAAGGTGGCCGATATTTTTTTGTTTACAAAGTCGGGGACACGTTGGGCAGGGGCGGTAAGATTACTGCCGCCTTTTACAAAGGCTCGTTGTTCAATTTCAACTTGCAGATACATAGCCGCCAAAGAGCCGTGTTTGGCAAATTTTTGCCAGTCTTTTTCTTCAATACTCACCACCATACCACTGTTGGCAAACTTGCCGTTGCGTTTACTGGGGCTCCAACCGTTTACCACCACTTCACCGGGTGCAGTAGATGCAGGCGCGATAATACCCCCCGGGCACATACAAAAGCTAAACACCCCGCGTCCGTTTACTTGTTCTACCAAGCTGTAACTGCTGGGCGGCAAAAACTCACTGCGCACATCACAGTGGTATTGTATGCGGTCAATAAGTTCTTGCGGGTGTTCAATCCGTACTCCAAGCGCAAAAGGTTTTGCCTCAATTTCAATCCCTTTTTTATGTAGCAATTCAAAAATATCGCGGGCACTATGGCCTGTGGCTAATATTATATGTCGGGCAGCAAACTCTTCACCGTCCGCAGTTTGTACTCGTTGCAGTTGGTTGTTTTGGTGTATAATATCCGTTACCCGTTTGTTAAAAAGCACCTTACCTCCAAAACGGATAATGGTTTCGCGCATGGCCGCTACAATATCCGGCAATTTATTAGTCCCTATATGAGGGTGGGCTTCGTAGGCAATGTTCTCAGCCGCCCCGTGTTCTACAAACACCTGTAATATTTTGGCTACGTTGCCACGTTTATTGCTGCGTGTGTATAGTTTACCATCGCTGTAGGTACCTGCCCCGCCTTCACCAAAGCAATAGTTACTGTCAGGGTTCACTATTCGGTCTTTATTGATGGCGGCCAAATCACGACGGCGTTCCCTAACATCCTTGCCGCGTTCTAAGATAACAGGACGAATGCCTGCTTCAAGCAAGCGTAAAGCGGCAAACATACCCGCAGGGCCTGCGCCTATTATAATCACTTCTTGAGGTGATTGTGTACAGTCTTTATATTGTGTGGGGTTCTCAAAAAGAGGAACGGCGGGAAGTTTTCCTGTCCCGTCGCTTTTCATCACATATTCAATGACCAAACGGACGATAATGTTCGCTTTTCGGGCATCAATCGATTTTTTACGGATTTTCCAATCCGAAATTTTATCAACATCCGTGCGCAGGTTTTCAGCAAGGCGCAGTAATATTTTTTCGGGAAAAAAAGCCTCTTCAGGCGAGAGATATAGCTCAGCGGTATTGTTCATAAGTTAGGTTTCTATCCTAAAATGTTACTGCAATTTTAATTAAAAAATTAAAAAGCTCATTTTTGCAGCAAAAATCCTGCCATGAGAGATATAGAGCATTTGAAGAAAATGGCCACCCAAGTGCGCCGAGATATAGTGAGACAAGTACACGCAGCCAAGTCGGGACACCCCGGCGGGTCGTTAGGTTGCGCCGATTATCTTACTGCGTTGTACTTTGATGTAATGCAACATACCCCCCAGCCGTTTGATATGACCGGCAAAGGACAGGATGTTTTTGTATTGAGCAACGGCCACATCTCGCCCGTTTTTTACTCAGTGCTTGCCCGCAGTGGGTATTTTGATGTAAAAGAACTAAGCACCTTCCGTAATATAAACTCACGTTTGCAAGGTCACCCTGCAACGCACGAAGGTTTGCCTGGCGTGCGCATAGCCAGCGGTTCATTAGGACAAGGGCTATCTGTGGCAACAGGTATAGCGTTGGGTAAGAAGTTAGAGAACGAAAACAACCTTGTATATGCCCTTTGCGGTGACGGTGAGTTGCAAGAAGGTCAAATTTGGGAAGCTGTAATGTATGCAGCACATAACAAAGTGGATAACCTGATTGTGGCGGTTGATTTTAACGGCCAGCAAATAGATGGCAGCACTAAAGAAATTATGGGCTTTACCAGCCTTAAAGAGAAGTTTGAAGCGTTTGGCTGGCAAATACTTGAAATGGACGGTAACGTAATGGAAGAAGTGGTTGCTACGCTTGATAAAGCAAAAGCAATGGCTTTTAACGGTAAACCAACCATGATAGTGATGAAAACCGAAATGGGTGCCGGTGTCGATTTTATGATGGGCAGCCACAAATGGCACGGTATAGCACCAAACGATGAGCAATTGGCCGCTGCGTTGGCTCAATTACCTGAAACGTTTGGAGACTATTAAGATATATGAGTTTACTCACCCCTGAGAATGAATAAGGCAGGATAGCAGATATTCGCCCCTCTCTTATAAAGAGAGGGAAAATTTGAAAAATCAGAAAATACGAATTATCTCGGGTGAGTTAGGGTTGAGAGGAAGTACAATATCCTTTAGAAATAGAATCAAATCACCGGTAACTATAATAAAAGGCATAGTTTTTTCATTGATACAATGAACACTACGAAAAATTAAAGGATGAACGGATACAAAAAATACCTGTTGGCTACTTTACTGTGCCTTTTTATGCTGCCTTCGTTTTCGCAAAAAAAGACAAGAATTTTGTTTTTGCTGGATGCTTCGGGTAGTATGTGGGCTAAGATGGATAAAGACAACCGTATGACGGTTGCCAAAAACCTTCTCAGTAAAATGGTTGATAGCCTTAAAACCTTTGATTTTGTTGAAGTAGGCTTGCGTGTGTATGGGCATACCAGTCCTAAAGCGGCGCAAAACTGCAAGGATACCCGTTTAGAAGTACCGTTTGGAAAAGACAATGCTGATGATATAAAAAAGAAACTGCAAGGGATAAAACCCAGTGGTACTACACTGATAGCCTACTCACTTACGCAGGCAGCCTATGATTTTCCTAACCAGCCCGGATGGAGGAATATTATTATTTTGATTACAGACGGGATTGAAGAGTGCGACGGCGACCCCTGTGCTGTATCAGAAGCGTTGCAGAAACAAGGAGTAGTGTTGCGTCCGTTTGTTATAGGGGTAGGGGGTAATGACAATTTTGCAAGTGCTTTTGAGTGTGTGGGACGTTATTTTGATGCCAAAACCGAAAGTGATTTTGAAAACATTTTAGGCACGGTGGTTTCACAAGCGTTAAACGCTACTACGGCACAAGTAAACTTGCTGGATATAAAAGGCAGGGCTACTGAAACCAATGTAAACATGACGTTTTACGATGCCCGCAGTCACAAAATAATCTATAACTACATACACACAATGAACGACAGGGGAGTGCCTGATACGCTGGTGCTTGACCCCGGTTATAAGTACGACATGGTGGTGCATACCTTACCGCCGGTTTATAAATATGGTATAGAGGTATTGCCCGGTAAACACAACATTATTGCAGTAGATGCTCCGCAAGGCGATTTAATGCTGAAAATGGATGGGCTTACTAATTATGAACGTGTGTTTGCTCGTGTGATGCAGGGAAGTAAAACCGAAACCATCAACGTGCAGGAGTTTAATACCCGTCGCAAATACATTGTGGGCAAGTATGATTTAGAAGTGCTTACCACACCGCGCGTGTACATGAACAATGTATCGATAGACCAAAGCACTACCACAACAGTTACCATTCCGCAGCCGGGTAAACTTATTTTGCTATTGGGTAATGAGTTTACGGGTGGTATTTTTACCATGAATAAAAACAATAATTTTGAGTGGGTGGCGGATTTTGACTCCAAAAACCGCAAGCAAACCATATTGTTACAACCGGGTAAATACAAGTTGATTTTCAGGCCGATGAAGGCCAACTTAACCGTGCTTACTTCTGAACGTGAGTTTGAAATAACATCAGGAGGGGCTACAAATATTAATTTGAATTAAAATTTACTGGTTGGCAGAGAACATATAACTCGGTTAACCAATAAAGTCAGTAAATAAAAAATGAAACACTACGATATACTGGACAAGAAAGATACCCGCTCAGGTTTTGGAGCAGGGTTGTTAGAATTAGGAAAAACCAACCCTAATGTAGTAGCTCTTTGTGCCGACCTTACAGGCTCGCTAAAGATGGATGCCTTCCAAAAAGAGTTCCCGCAACGATTCTTTCAAGTGGGTATTGCTGAGGCAAACATGATGGGCTTGGCCGCAGGTTTAGCAACTACGGGTAAAATACCTTTTACGGGAACGTTTGCCAACTTTTCTACCGGCCGTGTGTTCGATCAAATTCGCCAGTCTATTGCATACTCTGATAAAAACGTAAAAATATGTGCTTCGCACGCGGGTTTAACGCTGGGTGAAGACGGTGCTACCCACCAGATATTAGAAGACATCGGGTTGATGAAAATGCTGCCCGGTATGACGGTTATAAACCCTTGTGATTTTAACCAAACCAAAGCGGCTACAATAGCTATTGCTAACCATCACGGACCTGTTTATTTGCGTTTTGGCCGCCCAGTGGTGCCTACCTTTACTGCACCCGACCAAAAGTTTGAAATTGGCAAAGCAGTGATGCTGAACGAAGGTACTGATGTAACCATCGTTTGTACAGGTCATTTGGTGTGGAAATGTATTGAGGCGGGTCATATTTTGGCCGAAAAAGGTATCAGTGCTGAAATAATAAATATCCATACGATTAAACCTTTGGATGAAACTGCCATCTTACAGTCAGTTGCAAAAACCAAATGCGTTGTAACCGCTGAAGAACACCAAATGAACGGAGGCTTGGGAGACAGTGTTTGCCAGTTATTGGCTCGCACCACCCCTGCACCTGTTGAGATGGTAGCCGTAAAAGATACTTTTGGCGAAAGCGGTACACCCGAAGCATTGATGACAAAATACGGTTTGGATGCCCCCGATGTGGTAACCGCCGTACAAAAGGTTTTGCAACGCAAAGGATAAATTGCGTACATAACCTTACACCTTAGTTGAGCGAGGCACAACCACAAATAAACGAAGATGAGCAACTGGTGCGTCAGTTTAAAGACGAACGCACACGCAGCTTTGCCTTGCACCTCATTATTAAGAAATATGAGAAGAAGGTGTATTGGCACATCCGCAAGATTTTAATTGACCACGACGACACCGACGATGCCCTGCAAAACACTTTTATCAAGGTGTGGGAAAACCTTTTAAATTTTAGAGAAGACAGCAAGCTATACACTTGGCTGTACCGTATTGCCACCAATGAGGCATTGGCTATCTTGAAAAAGAAACGCACCCGTTTCTTTTTGCCTCTTGTGGACGTTGAGGCTGAATTAAGCTCGAAAATTGACGACAGCAGTCATTATACAGGCACTGAGATAGAACGCAAGCTGCAAAAGGCTCTTTTGAAACTGCCTGAAAAGCAACGCATAGTGTTTAATATGAAGTATTATGATGATATGAAGTATGAAGACATGAGCGAGGTATTAGGCACCAGTGTAGGGGCATTAAAGGCATCGTATCACCATGCCGTAAAAAAAATTGAAAGATTTTTAGAAAGTGATTAAACCATAGGTTGTTATACTTATCAAATACACAAATGGAACCGAATGACGAACATATACGAAAGCTGACGGGCAACTCAAATCCCGAAGAAAATTACAAAGTACCGCAAGGTTATTTTGATACGTTTTCTTCAACCGTAAAAGAGAAAATCGAAGCTCGTTCACAGCCTAAAAAAGCACCTTTTTACCATGCGTTTTTACGTCCTGCATTTTCTATTCCTGTGGCAGCTGTAATAGTTATTACAGCGGGGTATTTTGTATTCTTTTCATCCCCCGCACCGGAAGGGGCAGAGTTGCTTGCTTCTGAAAGCCAAGATACTTTGGAAATAAGCGAAGAAGCGATAGAAGAATATTTGGCAAATGATATTGCGCTGGTGGGTGCTGACGGAGGTTTGGACGAAGATATATTAGTGTATGCTCTTGATACTGAAGAAGACAAGGTATCAGTTGAAACGTTAGACAGTAAGGGTCGCTCAGGGGTAATAAAAGATAGTGCCGCCGAGCTGGATGCCGAAGATATTGAAGAGTATTTGCTTGAACACGCCGATGAAACATTGTTTGAAAATCTTTGATAATTAACTACCGATATGAAAAAAATACTAGTAGCATTTTTAATGGGTTGCTTTGCGGTGGGCGCATTTGCACAACCCGATAAAGACAAGATAAAGGAGCTTAAAATTGAGTTCCTGAAAAAGAAACTGGCTCTTACAGAGGATGAAGAGAAAAAATTTATGCCTTTGTATGAGAAGTTTATGACGGAAAGCGACGAGCTGCGTAAGACGTTTAAGAGTGATATTGACCTTGAGGAGATTGACCTTACGTTTATGACGGATGCCGAGTGCGAAAAACTGATAAATGATATTATTGAGTTTAAGCAAAAAGAGGTGGATTTGATAAAAAAACACACGGCTGAGTTTAAAAAAGTATTGCCCGTGAAAAAGGTGGCGATGATTTTTAAAGCAGAGGTTGAATTTAGGAAACACTTGTTTAAGAAGCTGAAAGATAAGCGAAAAGACAAACGTAAAGGAGATAAGGGAGACAAAGGCGATAAAGGCGACAAGGGGGATAAAGGCAAAAAGGGCAAAAAAGACGTGCCTGAAACGGAGGATGAGGAATAAGCAAGAATTTTAATAAGACAATAAAAAGTACAGGCGACCCATTAGGGTCGCCTGTTTAGTTTAGCTTTAACAATCCTTTAAGGGAATGTGTTTATTTTTAATACACTTTAAAACTCACTTTTGAAGCATTTTGTAACAACTCGTCGCTAACCATATACACAGGGTAGTTACTTTCAGCAGCATTTATGTTGTATTGTTTTGTTCCCGATAAGTTGCGTTTGCTTAGTCGCACCTCAACAACACCGGGTGAAGGATCAAAATCCGTTTCTGCGTCGCCATCTTGCACACGGATAATAACAGGAGTGCTTGCTTGGTCTTTAAACAGCAATACCCAGTTACCCTGTTGCGTATTAAATATTAGTTTTTGTTCCCCGTCAATGCTCACACTGTCAAGTTTACTCACCAATACAGCCGGTTTCACAGGTTGTGGTCTGAAACGGAAATAGAGGGAAAGGTTCCAAACCAATGCCGATGAATCCACTAACCGTTGCATCATATATTTTTTTCCGTCTTTTACAAAAAATGCTGTGTTTACTGATTTATCAGGGTTTTCAATCAGCACCAAAACACCGTTTCGGTATTCAAAACAACCAATCACTTTCACTTCCTTATTTTCATTCAGCGATTTAAAATAATCAGCCCGTTTATCCTCGGGTATCAAATTATCCAATTCTTTGGCCGATGATTTAACGTATAATTTTTTCATCGCCTTCCAATCCGATTTACGCACCACTGATACTAATTCGGTAAGTGTTTGGTAGGGCGTGGCTTTATCGCTTTTTCCGCTAAAGCCCGCAGTGCTTTCCTGTATAATGTTGTTTTGACCCGAAGCAAACAGTTGGCCTTTTAGGTTGTATGTAATAAACCCGTTATTGGTGGCATCGGGTTTAAGTCCCGGTAGTGATGCGGGCACTTTTATTTCTAAATCACCCACCGTAAAATCCGGATACCTGTTTTGGGCATTCGCTAAATAAGTGACAAAGAGTAGTGTGAGTATCAATATCTTTTTCATAACAAATGAATTAGAAAGTAAATTCGGGGGTGTCAATCCCTTGAAACAAAACATAATCAACAGAATAGGAGGCCATACCCCAGCCGCCGGTAACTGTACCCACCACTTTAATTTTACCCAACGTACCTTTTATTTTGCCTTGCATGGGTGGCGGTGCAAAACAATAATTACCGCTAAAGCCCAAGCCCTCTATAACAACTTGCACATCGGCAGTAATGAACCCTGCGGCTAATGAAACACCCAAACCGCCACTGATGCTTCCGTTTGCAGCAAAATCAGCACAAATTTGCGGTGCCCCTACGCATTGGGTAGTGGCATTAATGGCTAACGAAGCATTGAGTGACGCCCCGCATAAAAAATCAGCAGTGGCAACATAGGGGATGCCATAGAATGGGAAACGGCAATTGATGCCGTACGACCAGTTCATTTGCCCCTCGTATTTAGTTTGGCCTTTTATAAACGTATTACAGCACTCCTGAAAAGTTGCACGACTGAATTGCCCGTTGGGAACAAGGCTGCCACCGCTGTTGCACCTTCGGCCTGATATAACATCAATAATGTTTTGAATAGGGTCGGCACTGAAATTTATCTGGAAAGATTGGGTAGTAACCTTGTCCTTATTAACCGCCTTGATAGAAGCATTTTTTGTGATAGCACCCGAGGTTACCGACAGGGGCACATCAACTACTTCCCACATGGCCGAAGGCCCTATGTTTAGTGGTACATAAATAAGGTTGTTGGCAGGGCAACCGTTTCCGTTAAAAGTTACTTGGGTAACGGCAGGAACGGCTGTATTTGCCCCTACACACATTTGAGTTGCGGTGAACGTTTGCAAAGTGCCTGTGTTGGGAGGCATAATGCGAGTGTCTGAGTATGAAACCCCTTGCACGGTGTAGGTTACTGTAATCGGGCCACCTGCAAATCCTGCCGGAACCGCAGCTACTACATTAGTACCCGAAAATTGCCCGAAAGGGGTTTGCCACGTTACATCGCCCGAACCGGGGTAAGGAGTTGCTGAAAGGGTAACTGAACCGTTGGAGCAAACGGGGTCGTTATCCATAGTAACTTTTATGCTATATATGGTAACAGGCACATCGTAAGAGCCTAATTTATTTACAATATCGTGGGTTGCATTAGGGTCGCCTGCGTGTACTGAACATCCTCCGCAATTGTACGTATCAACCACATTGCCGTCACCCCCTCCGCCCGACGGTCGGCTAAAGGTAACATTATAATTGCCCGTAATTTTTGCCTGCACTGATGTGCCTGCCGCAGGGGCATTGGCAACATCGGGTTTTAGGGTTCCCGTCCAATTTATAGTTTGGTTAGGGCCAATGTTTAATTGGTTGGGGGTAACACTCCATTGTATCGGGCCTTCTGAAACTATGTTTACATTGCCCGATTCGTACTTGTCGGTGGTTTTGCCGTTTTGGCCTTGGTAGGTGCTAAACTGTCCCGTTTGTTTGCTCACAAATAATTCGTGCTGTGCATTGGCAACGGGAGCAAAGAACAAATAGAAAAGCACCACAAAAATTGCGGTAGAAATTTTGTTCATAGGCGTAGTTGTTTTGCTAAGTAGTAGTTAACTACTATCAAAATTATAAAAAAAAAAATCTAAAAAATGCAAGCTAACTCGTTAGTAAAAAGCATAGTATAGTGTTTTCGCTACTTGCGTAAAACAAAAAAGCACCCGATTCTATTATCGGGTGCTTTAATACGGTTTATAATAATTAGCGACTAAACTACCTCAACATCCAACGATGTATCAGTTTTTACCACTTTTGCAACGTTGTGTTTGGTAAGCCCTTTAATAGCTGTATCCCATTTTTTACCGCTAAGGGCGGCAGCTTCTTTCAAATCGGCCAACGGCATTGAGTTATGTTTCTTCAAAATGTCCAATACCAACTTTTCATCCGCCGTTAGCTCCACTTCGGTTTCTTTCTTCTCAGGGCGCATTTGAGGGAAAAACAATACATCTTGGATTGAGTTTGAATTGGTCATAATCATGCTCAAGCGGTCGATACCTATACCCAACCCTGCCGTTGGCGGCATCCCGTATTCAAGGGCACGAAGAAAATCCTCGTCAAGCACCATCGCTTCTTCATCCCCGCGTTTGCCAAGCTCAAGCTGTTCTTCAAAACGTTGGCGTTGGTCAATCGGGTCGTTCAACTCACTAAAGCTGTTGCAAATTTCTTTGCCGTTGCAAATGGCTTCAAAGCGTTCCACCAAACCGGGCTCGGTTCGGTGTTTTTTAGCTAACGGAGACATTTCAACAGGGTAATCCATGATGAAAGTAGGCTGTATCAAAAGCGGTTCAACTTTAGCCCCAAAAATTTCATCAATAATTTTACCTCTGCCCATAGTACTGTCTATATGGATACCCATCTCGCGGGCAGCCGCAGCCATTTCTTCCTCGGTCATTTTGCTCACATCAACGCTTGTAAACTCTTGTATCGCGCCATACATTGTGTAGCGTTTCCAAGGACGTTTAAAGTTGATAACATTAGGACCGCAAACTACTTCGGTAGTGCCGTGCAGGTTCAGTGCAATTTGTTCTACCATCTCCTCCACCAAGTCCATCATCCAGTAGTAGTCTTTATAAGCCACATACAACTCAATTTGAGTAAACTCAGGGTTGTGGAAACGGCTCATACCCTCGTTACGAAAATCTTTCGAAAACTCATACACCCCATCATATCCGCCCACAATCAGTCGTTTCAAATACAACTCGTTAGCTATGCGCAGGTATAACGTCATGTCCAATGTATTGTGGTGGGTTTTAAACGGACGAGCCGCAGCACCACCGTACATAGGTTGCAAAATGGGTGTTTCTACCTCCAAGTACCCTTTTTCGTTCAGGTATTGGCGCATGGTATTCATCAGTTTGGTACGTTTTATAAACGTTTCGCGTACGTGCGGGTTTACAATCAAATCCACATAACGCATACGGTAGCGTTGTTCAGGGTCGCTAAAAGCATCAAATACTTCACCGTCTTTTTCTTTCACAATCGGCAATGATTTTATTGCCTTGCTCAAAAACTTAAATTCAGTAACATGTATTGATGTTTCGCCCGTTTGTGTAGTAAACACATGGCCTTTAACGCCTATAATATCACCAATATCAACCAGCTTCTTAAAAACTGGGTTATACAAGGTTTTATCCTCACCGGGGCAAATTTCATCACGGTTCACATATATCTGTATCTTACCCTTACTGTCCTGCAATACTGCAAAAGCCGCCTTACCCATATCACGAACCATCATCACGCGGCCGGCTATTGATATGTTCTTAAATTCGCCCTCCTTCTCAGGGGTGTAATTTTCTAAAATGTTTACAGTTGAGGTATTTACCTCAAAAAGTTCAGCAGGGAAGGGTTCAATCCCCAACTCACGCAATTGGTCAATCTTTTGCCTGCGTAAAAGTTCCTGTTCGTTTAATTCCATTCGTACGTTTCAAAAAAATTTGCGCGAAGATAACTTGATTTAGCAAAAGGTTGAAGAAATAGCTGCAACGGGACTTAAATAAAATCGCACTTCAAATAGTTTGTAAATGGCTTAATTTTAATGTGTTATTTTAAAAATAATATTCGAACTTCGTACAAGTGCCTTTAGGTTTACTAAAACTATTGTTGGTTTTAAACATTACAGCTATGAAAAAACTATACTTTTTGTTGTTGATTGTATTTTTCACTTTTTCAGCTTCCGGCCAGCAAATTATTTCTGTTGCACCCAATACCGTTAGTCCGGGTACACAAAATACGGTGATGATAACCACCACGGGTATTTTTTTAAATCCATCGGCCACTGTCAATTTTGGTGTAGGTATTACTGTAAAAAATATCGAAGTGGTGCAGGGCCAGATGGTTCGTGCTACTATTGATGTAGATGCTTCGGCGGCTACCGGTACGCGGACAATAACCCTTACTTCTGATGGGAAACAACTTACCTACGATGATTTTAATGTGGTTGATATGGGCAGTATGGTTACTGCAACTATTGAAGTGATACCTGTGCAGAAAATATACCTCACCGACCTTGATCCTAATAATCCTGATTTAGCCCCTTTATTGTTTAGTGTTACAATAAATAACGATAACACACAACGCACGCTTAAGGTATCGCTTACCATACGGGGCGATGAAACAGGGGAGTGGGGCTATGCTACTAAAACATTAAGTAATACTGCTCCGAATGCGGTTGTTAGGTTTAACAACAAAGAGTTTGATACTTATAAGGTTAATACAAACAACCGTACTAAATTAGACGAGGCTGCCAAGCAAGGACGTTTGCCAACAGACGTTTATGAATATTATATTGAAGTGTATGACGGTAACACAAAATTAACCGAAACCAGTGGCCGTAATGTGTTGGACAACCCGATAGCCCGTCCTGAATTGATAGGGCCGGGTAACGAGATAAGCCTGCAACCTGAGGTAATTAATACCCCTACACCATTTTTTCAATGGTTTTCTCAGGCTAATTCGCACATAATTTCAGTGTACCCTGTTTTTCAAGGCCAAACCACGCGCGAGGAAATTGTGTTGAACCGCCCTGCATGGCGACAAGAAAATGTAGCAGGTAAAAACATTTTATACCCCGTATCAGCCGAGTTATTGCAAGAGGGTACAACGTATGCTTGGCAAGTGGTGGGGGTAGTGGGTGGTGCAAAGGGAGATGAAAAGATATATAGCGATGTGTTTTGGTTTACCTATAAAAAAGCGGAGTTAAAAAATACTCCTTATTCAAGGATACTTATTGAACCTGAAATGCCCACTGTTAAAACAGGGGAGATAACAAAGTTTACCGTGTATGGTATCGACGAAAATAATGTACGCCATGATATAGGCGACAAGGTGGTATGGAAAGTGCTGCCGGCATCGTTAGGCAATATTAACAGCGGAGGGTATTTTACTGCGGGCAAGCAGCCCGAAAATGTGGCGGTGGTTGCCCAATACGGTAGCGAACAAGTGTTTGCCGATGTTACTATAACGCTAAATACTGAAGCACTTTCGGCAGGTTGGGATATGGAGTTGTTTATGAAAAAGCTGTTTGGATTGCCATAAACAGCTTGCAGGCTACAGTATAAACTAACTAACCTTTTACTCTTTTTAAACCAGCCTATGATAAGAGTTTTACGCCTGTATTGTTTTGTTGTTTTTGTTTTAGGGTGCGCAACTAAAGTAGTTGCCCAAGAGTACACTGGTGTCGAGAAACATTTGTGGAAACCTGTTTCACCCACTCCTGATAGTAGTATCGCCAATGGCAACGAGGGGATTTATATCCGTGTGGCCTTTAATAAAGATTATTCGCTGGATGCAAGTTCAATGCGCATTTTTGTGGATAAGCAGATGATTGACGGTAATGTGAAGGCGTTGGCAAACAATGTGTTCACCACCATTTATACCAAGCCGTTAAAACCGGGCAAACATATTATTGAGGCGGAGGTAGTATCTACAACAGGGTATCTTTTTGAGCCTTTTCAATGGAACTTCTACATAAAAAATCCTAATCAAGATACTTTAACGGCGGTTAAAGACACTTTTAGGGTGTATGGTAATATTATGGCTGAAACCCGCATTACTAATCTTAGCGGGTCGGGTAGCAGTTTAAGGCAAGAACCGCCACACACCAGTCAGTTAGGGGGGGATTTGAGGGTGCAAAACTCCCAATGGAATTTTGGCTTGAGAGGGTTTTATACTTCTGATGAGTACTTATACGGACGGAATTTTCAATCCCGAAACTATGTGCAAGCTAATATAGGTTGGCGGGGGATACAATTGACGGCAGGGGATATGAACCCGGTTTTCGACCGCTTGGTAATGACGGGCACGCGGGTTAAAGGAGCCATGCTGGCACTTAAGTTCAGGCATATTGAGCTTAAATTGCTCAGAGGATTATTGGCCAGAGATGTGGAAGGGCAGTTGAACCGATTGGGGACTAACGAAGCTGCTCCGCCAAATTTGCAAGCAGATTCAACCTATATGGTGCCCGGTACGTATAAACGCACTGTTAGTACGGCTCGTTTGCAGTTCCGCACGTTTTCAGAAGGTAGTTATATAGGGTTTACGGTGATGCGCGCTAAAGATGTAGTAAATAGCATCAAGTATGGGGTAGCACCTAAAGACAACGTAGTTATTGGAGTTGACCAAACAATTATGGGGTACGACCAGCGGATTAAGTTTTCGTATGGGGTGGCGATGAGCGGGTTTACGAATGATATTTCAAAGGGAGCTATTTCTAAAGCTGAAATCGACTCGGTACTCGGCGACCCCAATAATCCATACGACCCTCAGAAATACACGTCTATTTTAATTATTAATGAGTCAACCATTATCCCCTCAAACCGTTCTATCACCTCGTATATAAATACTACATTTAAGCTGGGGCGACACCATCAGTTTTTTGTTGAGAATAAGAAGTTCGGTGCTGCATACATCTCTATGGGTAACCCGTTTGTACGTGCTGACCAACGCAGTTGGGAGTTTCAAGACCGTTTTAACTTTTTCAAACGAGCGGTGAGCGGTTACCTGCGTTATCAATATTTGCAGAATAACCTCAGCAAAACGTCGTTCACTACGTTGTTTACCAATATTTATGCGGGTATGCTTACTATTAAGCCGAACGAAAAGTGGCCTACACTCACCCTAAGTGCTATGCAGCAACAACGACGTAGCAGTGTAACGGGCAGAGAGGTATCAGTATATTTTCTTAACAACGATGATATTACTACTTATACGGCCTCATTATCGCATACCTTTAAAACGGGTACTTTAAAAAACAGTTTGAGTGTAAATATGGTTCACTCAAACCGTAAAGACATTACAAACCCGTTGAACAATAACGCTACGCGCCTATATTCGGCCAATTTGCAGCAAACATTTAGTATTCCGCTATCGCTCAATTATCAATACAGTATGTCAAAGATTGAATTGGTGAGTAGCAGTTATGGGTCGTTAACATCCTCATTCGGAGTGTGGGGGCAATATAAATTTACTAAACATAAGTTAGACGTAGGGGCAGGGTATTTTGCCAACCGTATGGGGGCTTCACAATTCAGTGTAGCATCAGTACGGCCGTTAACACGTGTGTTTGCTACTTATAGAGGGTTTAAGAAATCCTTTAAACCATTGGTGTTGTATGTTGAAGCTGCCACAGCCCCCTATACCGACCAAGGCAACTCTTTAAATAATTATACTGAGACTTATATTTATATAAGAGCCAATTATATTTTAGGATATTAAAACGTAAATTGCCTTTGGGAAGCTAAACACAATTGCCGATTGCTTATAGGAGATATGGTTTGTCAGAATGTATTAAAAAGAAAAGGGGGCATTTGCCCCCTTTTTATTAGTGTTGTTCCTTTAGAATGTTATGATTTAGTCAGTTTAAAATCCAGCAGCACTTCAAGACCTTCGTGTAAGATTAAATCTTTTTGGTAGGTGCCGTCTTTTTCCAGTTTCTCAATTTGTGCTTCACGGGCTTTTTTATCTTTTTCGTTTTTGTCAATTTCACGTTTGTAAGCATCAAACTGTACGCTTACATAACGGCGGTTACGGGCAATTTCAACGGCGGTAACGTCTTCCAGTAAAAATTTGTAAGCATTGTTCTTTTTCATGCGGCTGTTGTGGGCTTCAACCAATTGGCTGCGGGTACTTGCAAGGTCAGCAGTTTTAGTGTATTCAGCACTTTTAATTTGGTCCCAAGGCAAAGCGTATGGACTTTCGTCTTCGCCAAACTCTTTGCTTGCGTACAAACTGGGTAATGCCACATCGGGTATCACGCCTTTAATTTGGGTACTGCTGCCGTTTACACGGTAAAACTTGGCGATGGTTATTTTTACTTGGCCTGCATTTTCACCTTTGGGCAGAAACAAATAGGGGTTAAGGTCAGCCACAGTTTGTACTGTGCCTTTACCGTGTGTTTGTTCACCCACTATTATACCGCGTCCGTAATCTTGTATTGCAGCGGCAAAAATTTCTGACGCGCTGGCACTAAAGCGGTTTACTAATACTACCAACGGGCCGTTATAAGCAATCCCGGGGTCGTTATCAGATTCAACATCTATACTGCCGTCAAGATTCTTCACTTCTACCACAGGGCCGTTTTTGATAAACAAGCCCGTAAGTTTTATTGCTTCCAACAAAGCCCCGCCGCCGTTATTGCGCAGGTCAATTACCAAACCGTCAATACCTGCTTTGGTAAGACTGTCAATAATTACCTTTACGTCGTAGCTGGTACTTTTAAAACCTTTATCACCGGCTTTTGCTCCTTGAAAATCATAATAAAACGAGGGTAGTTTTATCACACCTGCTTTATAGGTGGTTTTTCCGCGTTTAATCTCTTGTATCTCGCCTTTGGCAGCTTGGTCTTCCAGTTTAATTTTATCACGTACAATGCGTACTTCTTTGTGTTTATCCGTTACAGCAGCTTTAGCATCAATAATTTTAAGACGCACCACTGTACCTTTTTTACCGCGTATCAAAGAAACTACATCATCAATCCTCCAACCCAATACATCCACAAACTCGCCCGTATCACCTTGTGCTACGGCCACAATACGGTCGTTTGCCTGCACTTTTCCGCTACGGTCGGCAGGGCCGCCTTTCACTACCTCACGTACTTTGGTATATTCCCCTTCAAGTTGCAGGGTAGCGCCAATCCCTTCTAATGAAAGCGATGAGCCGATATTAAAATCTTCGGCTGCACGGGGAGAGAAATAATTGGTATGCGGGTCTATAATGGTAGTAAACGAGTTCATGAAAATATCATACACGTCTTCGCTTTTCATTTTTTTCAACTGCTTCTCGTAGTTGTCGTAGCGTTTACGCACCACGTCCGATGTACTTTTCCAGTCTTTACCGGAGGCAATCATGCTCAGGCATTCGTATTTTATCTTATTCGTCCAAAGTTTATCCCACTCGTTTTTGTCGGCACTCCAAGGCGAGTTTTCCCTGTCCACCTCAAACGAATCGTTGGCACTAAAATCCATTGAGTCTTCAAGTAAAGAGCGGGTAAAGGCAATACGGTCTTCGGCACGCGTTAAAAAAATGTTGTACACATCGTATGCAAACGCCAGTTTGCCGTCTTGCAGGTAATTGTCAAGTTTCAACTCATCCTTTGCAAACTTGTCAATATCACTTTGAAGAAAAAAACTGCGGGTATAATCAACGGCGGCGAGGTATTCTTTAAACACCTTTTTGCTTAATTCGTCATCAATTTCAACTTTATGGTATGCTTGACTGCTAAGCAAGCCGCTCACCACCTGACTGATTTGTTGATGACGGGGCAAGGGTTGCAGGTTTAGTGATGACAGGGATGTACTATCCTGCTGCGCACTTGCAGCAATTATCCAAAAAGCCCCGAGGGCTACAAAAAATTTCTTCAACATACGGCGTTCTCTCTCCAAAGTAGTTTACAATGATTATTCCATTTACGTACCCTTACATACAAATTAAGACGAAAAGGTAAAATTATCCTGCTAAAGTGATCTTTATGACGGTTAAACGGCTGCGGTGGTTTACTGCGTAAATGCAAATTGCAACATATTAGCCCCCATTTGCAGGGCTTTCTGGCGTTTTTCTTCGCTATCGTTGTGCACACCTGCATCTTCCCAGCCATTACCTAAATCGCATTCGTACGAGTAAAAACACACTAAACGACCTTCGTAAAGTAAACCAAACCCTTGCGGCGGTTTGTTGTCGTGCTCATGTATTTTGGGTAGCCCGTTGGGGAAATTATACTTTTGATGATAAATAGGATGGCTGAACGGCAGTTCCACAAAATCCAAATCAGGGAATACTTTTTTCATTTGCGGGCGCACATAAGGGTCGAGACCATAATTATCGTCAATGTGCAAAAAGCCGCCACCCATCAGATAATTGCGTAAGTTTTCAGCCTCTTGGTCGGTAAACACAAAGTTTCCGTGTCCCGTCATGTGTATAAATGGGTAATTAAAAAGTTCCGCACTACCCGGTTCAGCAGTTGCTTCATCAGGGTCGATATTCATATCCAGATTGTTATTGCAAAAACGGATAAGGTTGGGTAATGAAGTTTTATTGGCATACCAATCGCCGCCGCCACCATATTTTAGCCGTGCAATTTTGAACGACGGGGGAGGGGCAAGCGATGAAAATACTATAAATGTTATCAGCAGTAGCGTAATGTGCTTTAGTTTCATGGGTTAACTTCAAATTTAGCATTTATGAGCGTGGCGGCAACCATTGCCGCAGTTTCAGTACGCAAACGGTTTGTGCCTAACGATACAGGCATAAATCCCGTTTTTTGTGCCGCTTGTACCTCAGCCGGGCTAAAATCTCCCTCCGGCCCTATTAATATTACAGAGTTTTGATAAGTAAACGGTTGCGTAAGGATGTGTTGTGTATTTTCAGTTTCGCAATACCCCATAAACAGATTAGTGTTTTGCGGAACAGCGTTTATAAAATCAGTAAACGTTTGCAGTTCGCTTAACTGTGGTAAATAAAACTGCAACGATTGTTTCATGGCCGAAAGTACAATCTTATTTAGCCGTTCCGTTTTAAGTATTTTACGCTCAGAGTGGGTACATTGTATAAAACTGATTTGCGAAACGCCAATCTCAGTCAGTTTTTCAACCAGCCACTCAATGCGGTCGATATTTTTGGTGGGAGCAACAGCAATATGTAACCCGTGAGCGGCTTGCTCTGTGTGTTGCGTATTCTCAATTTCAGCAATGCAGTAGTGTTTGGCAATTTCTGTAATTCGGGTACTAAACAAATTCCCCTTACCGTCGGTAACGGCAAGCTCACTGCCGACTGTTTTGCGCAATACTTTCAGGTGATGAAACTCATCATCCTCTATTCGTATCGTATTGTTTTGAATGTTTGGTGAGTAAAAAAGCTGCATTTGCAGTAGCAAAAGTAATCACATTAGTCGTTAAACCGCCTTAAATCGATGGATTTAAACGTCCATTCAGGCGTATTCAAATCGTGGCCGTATGCAGTAGTGTACCAAGGGTTATCTGTTTTTTCAGGATTTTTCAGCACATGTATTTCTTGTGCGGGCATATAGCTTTGCACCAGCATAAATGCCCGTTGTCCTGTTTGTTTATTTACAGCCACATCGGCCACCATCACTGCGTGCCCATACGGATAACCGGTTTGTATAAACACATCCCCGGGTTGAATTTCATCTACTGATATTTTCATCAACTCTCCGTTTAATGACAATGTACCTGCATAAGTAAACACTACATCAAGGTACTTTCTGAAAGTTTTATAGCTGTAATCTCTTTTAGCGGTACGTGCCCAACGTACTTGATTGTTTAGCAAAACAGGGCGGTCACCCTCCGCATACGATTTGTATTCAGCCCGTTCACCATTCGTAAAATTATAATGGATACGCTTGTATTCTTTTCTGCCATACAAATATTCTGCTCGCAGACGTATAACAGCGTCAGCACATTGTTGCAAGTCGCGGGTGCCAACGTCCATTTTAACCACCGCAAACTGCGCATTTTGGTTTTCTTTTTTCTGGCCGTTATATAAATAAACGGTTCTGTCTTCTTTCAAATCCAGATTACGCAGGTACAACGCAAAACTATCTATACCGGCCGTATCACGGGTAAAGCCATCAGGAGGGGGGATTTTTCCGATTTTAGAATATACCCCTAAAGGGGTTTCTTGTGTTTTTTCGGTACACGATACCAGTATTGTAAACAAACATAAAAACCACACCATAGTGTTATAACGTCGTAAACGACTGTTAATTGCAGTGCTTAGTGTTTTTATGGGTAACATTTGTGACGTTAAAAATACAATGTTGGAATTAAATTAAAACAAATTTTCGCTGGTACGGACTCATTTTTCGGATAAAAGCAATATTGCTTCTTTGTACAATACCGTTTAACGGTAAAAGATACATAAAGTCTAAAACACAAGCAGTACAAGCGATAAAAACGAATTGTTTGAAATTTCAACATTAAAAAGATGAAAAATTTATCCACATCTTGCGGTTGCTATTCAAATCGTATTACATTTGCTTTACGAAATTAACAGAAAAATATGGCCGAGAATACAGAAAAACTAAAAGTTTTACAGTCAACCATAGAACGCTTGGAAAAGGCCTATGGCAAAGGTGTGGTGATGAAGATGAGCGACGACAGGGTAGAGGAGGTAGAGGCAGTGTCGACCGGTTCATTGGGCTTGGATGTGGCACTGGGTGTGGGTGGCTTCCCTCGTGGCAGGGTGATAGAAATTTACGGGCCTGAATCGTCGGGTAAAACTACGCTGGCCATGCATTGCATTGCCGAAGCACAGAAAAAAGGCGGTATTTGTGCTATAGTGGATGCAGAACACGCATTTGATAAAACCTATGCGCAAGCATTGGGGATTGATACAGATAATTTATTGATTTCTCAGCCTGACGACGGTGAACAGGCACTTGAAATTGCTGATAACCTGATACGCTCAGGCGCAATTGATGTGCTGGTAATTGACTCTGTGGCGGCTTTAGTGCCTAAAGCAGAGATTGAAGGTGATATGGGCGACAGCAAAATGGGATTGCAAGCCCGTTTAATGTCGCAAGCGTTGCGTAAACTAACCGGAACTATTAACAAAACAGGTTGTATTTGTATTTTCATCAACCAGTTGCGTGAAAAAATAGGGGTGATGTTTGGTAACCCTGAAACTACTACGGGTGGTAATGCTTTGAAGTTTTATGCTTCGGTGCGTTTGGATATACGCCGCATAGGCCAGTTGAAAGAGGGCATGGAAATAGTGGGTAACCGCACCAAAGTAAAAGTGGCTAAAAACAAAGTAGCACCTCCTTTTCGTGTGGTAGAATTTGATATTTTGTACGGTCAGGGTATTTCGCGTATTGGTGAAATTATTGATATGGGCGTTGATTACGATATTATCAAAAAAAGCGGCTCGTGGTTTAGCTACAACGATACCAAGTTGGGGCAAGGCCGTGATGCAGTGCGCCAGTTGTTGAAGGATAATATTGAATTGTGTGAGGAAATTGACGTGAAAATACGCGAGATTGCTAAGAGCGGTCTTAAAATTAAAGCCGAAGTTGATTAATCGTTTTTACGTCTTTTTATATAGTTACCCGCAATTATTGGCCTTGCTTGCCGATATTGCGGGTAAGTTTTTTATATGGCAATTGACCAAATAACCATTGAGCGGTTAGACGAAGTGTTTGCAATTTATAAGGATTGTAAAACGGCATTGGACAGGCAAGGAATTTTTCAGTGGACGGATAAATATCCGGTGCGGGAGATTGTTGAAGCGGATATATTGGCTAAGGAGTTGTATGGTATGATTGAGGAGGACAAGTGCAAGGGGTTAATTTGTTTAAATGAAAAACAGTCACCTCAATACGAAGCTATTGAGTGGCAATATACAGGCGGTAAGGTGCTGGTTATCCACCGGCTTGCTGTTGCTCCTGATTATCAAAAACAGGGAATTGCAAGGCAATTGATGGATTTTGCAGAAAACTTTGCGAAAGAAAAGGGTTATGCAGCAATCCGCTTAGATGCATATAGCATAAATACCCGTTCGGTTGCTTTGTATGTTAATAGGGGGTATAATAATCGCGGGCAGGTGTTTTTTGAAGAGAGGAAGCACCCTTTTTTCTGTTTTGAGAAGCTTGTGCAATAAAAAAGCCCCTTTTTTGAGGGGGCTTACCAATAGTTGAAAATTTGTAACCGTTATTTCAAAATATTATTTCTTTTAAGAGCATCGTAAAAACCTTCTTTGTAGTTTTTGCCTATAGGTATTTTTTGGCCGTTAATCTCCACATTACCGCCTACAATGGTTATTATTTTATCTAATGCCACAATAAACGAGCGATGCACCCTTTTAAAATACCTTTCGGGTAGTTTTTCTTCCATGTTTTTCATGGTTTGCAGGGTGATATAACGTTTTTCAGGGGTGTGTATCTTCACATAATCAGCAAGAGCTTCTACAAACAAAATATCGTTATAGCTCACCTTTTGCAGCTTTTGGTCTGATTTAATAAAAATATAATCGTCTTCACGTTGACTATGCTCGTTTTTAAGTACAAACAATTCTTCGGCTTTGCGCACAGCCTTTAAAAAACGGTCTTGTGAAAAAGGTTTTAACAAATAATCAATAGCATTCAATTCAAACCCTTCAACCGCATAATTTTGGTATGCAGTAGTAAAAATAACCATCGGAGGGTCTTTAAGTGAGCGGAGGAAATCAATCCCTGTAATTTCAGGCATTTGAATATCAAGAAAAATTAAATCCACTTGGTTGTGTTTCATTTTTTCAAGAGCCTCAATAGCATTACTGCAAATACCTACTAAATTTAGGTGGGGCGTTTTTTTTACATAACTGTCAAGAATGTCCTGCGCCAAGGGTTCATCGTCAACAATCAGACAGCTTACTGTCATAGCATCGGTTTTTAGGTTGGTTGAAAATTGCAAAGGTGTGTGTAATTATTAAAGTAAACGCAAAGTTTGCTGTAAAGTATGTAAAGTAAGGAAAAAATCAATCAATTTCTAAATTCAATGTAACTTCATATACATTATCTCCGTCAACCACCTGCAATTCATGGGAGCCTTTGTATAGCATCTCTAACCTTTTTTTAACATTTTCTATGCCAATTCCACCTACTTCATTACCAGTAACGTAGTTTTTTGCACCTTTATTATTACTGATGCTAAAGTGTAATTTTCCGTTGCTTATTTGTAGTAAGATTTTTACCCAACCGTCCGTTGCTTTCATGTTAAGTCCGTGCTTAAAACTATTCTCAACAAAGGGCATAAGAAGCATAGGTTCAATAAGATAATCTTCGCTGTCGGTAGTGTGCTCAAAAATTATTTCTCCCCTGTTTCCTAGCCTTATTTGTTCCAGTTCTAAATAATTTCTCAGGTAATTAATTTCTTTATCAACGGTTACTTTTTCATTACCCGCTTCGTATAATATATATCGGAGCATATCAGACAGTTTTAAAACAATTTGAGGTGCATCGTCTGATTTTTTTAAGGTAAGCGCGTATATACTGTTTAAACAGTTAAACAAAAAATGGGGGTTAATTTGAGCTTTCAGAAATTTAAGTTCGGTTTCAGTGCTAAGGCGCAAAAGCTCGGCCTTTTCACGTTCACGTTCATACCATTGCAGCAATAAACGAAGCATGAGAGTGATTGCTACTGCATACGATGTGGTAATAAAATGGAATACAAAAAACTTTTGCGACCACAAATCCCAAATACTTGAGTCGGGTTCCGGGTCGGAATAATAAATTACGATAACCAGCGGAAAACTGGTGAGTGTAATTGATAATATGAGGCTTAATGAGTAGGAAAGGTATTTTTGCTTTTGCAATAAAAGCGGCACTAATACATAAATGTTAAAGTATGCTGTTACGGCATGAAAGAAAACAACAATAAGCGATTTTAGTATTTGTGAGATATGTGTTGAACTGCCCGATACTATCACCCAAAATAAAGTGTATAGCAGCCAAAAAAATATATGATCAAGTTTATACCGTCGGAATGTAAATGTTACCATGTATGTGGGCAAAAGCCACAGCTAAAGTAGGCAAAACGCGCAGGTTTTACTTTTTGCTCTCGCCTACATTGCGGAAATAATCGACAAGAGAAAAACTCCAGTCAATAACTTTCCAGCCTGTATACAGGTTAGATACCAAATCCTTTTTTTCCTCAGATTCTGCCGAAGCCAAGGTGCGGTTGGCAAAGAAATTATCGGTGGCGATGTAAGCGGCAATATTAGCAAGGAGCAGAATATATACCATGCTTTTACGCAAAAGTTGCTTGCTGATGGTTTTAATAGATGTCATAGTTTGCCGTTTTGTACTACAAATATATAGCCAAATTTTTGGTTAATCGGATGCTTGTTGGATAAATAAACGAAATTTATCTACAAAAAGTTGTGCAAAGTGCAGGGTGTTTTAAAACATTCGGCCGTTTTATTCGTTAATATTGTACTATGGCAACAATACTATTGGCATTAGCAGTTTTAGGCATTGGCTTTGCGCTGTTTGCAGTTCGCTTGTTTTTTGTTAAAGATGCTGAAGTGCGCGGCGGTTGTGCGTCTAAAAACCCTCTGCTTTTAAAAGACGGTATCACTTGTACAGTATGCGGTCAAACGGTTTCTAAAGATTGCGAAAAGGCGGCCGAATAATTTGCTAAATACTGCATTGCAACATACAATAATTACTTTTTTTAAGAGTACTGCTGTTTTGGCAGTGTTTTTTCTGTCGCCCGTCATATCACAGGCACAATACTTTTTTGCTTACACTGATACGTTTGGCATTTTATACGTTTACAACGACGGTGCTATCAGGCGTATGGATGAACGCAGGGTGCAGAATTATAAGTTCGGTACTCAATCGGCAGCGTTTGTTGATAGGATGGACTTTTTTAAAGTATCGTTTAATTCTACCAACCAACAATTGGCACAAACCCCACCGTCAAATTTCCAATTTTCAAGAGGGATGCTCGCTTTTACGCTGAGCAACAATCTATTTGTGTATTGGAAAGAAGATGTTACCAAGCTAAGTTTTTATTCGGGCGAGTACAGTGTGCACGATAGTGTGGTGTGTTTTTACGACCGCACGAATGCGTTTAAGGTGTTTTATGACGGAACTATTTATAACATAAATAATATTCCTGTGCGTGAGTATAAAGCCACAAGAAACA
>JAMIFM010000013.1:0-96429 GCA_035906255.1 Bacteroidia bacterium | reverse complement strand
GTTTTATCCAATTCCTGCACTAATGTCAACACATGGCTTTCGCCTCCTCCAATCTTCCCTTGCCTAATAGTATGCAGGACCTTAATTTTAGTTGCCATCAATAACTTCGGTTCGTATTACAAACAAATCAACAGCTTTTTACACACCTAAGCAAGCGAAATATGTGAACGCGCGTCGTAGTGATGTATATAGGGTTATTTTATATGCGAAACCGTATAACAACAACTGCCCGTGCCTGTAAACAGGCGACGGGCAGCGACAAAATATAGCGGAGATGAATATTTTTAGTTGATGTGATATTTAACTAAACGGACAATATAGTGCTCGGGTGTTTTAGGGTAATGATAAAAATAGGTTCGTTCAATATTGCCTAAGGTAGTATGGTATTTGGTATAGGAGTTTTTATACCGGTAACTATAGCCCGACGGTTGTATTTCATAAATTTTATAAACGTTCTCAATAGTTTTTACATTGAAAGTGCCGGCAGGGGTAGTAAGTTGGGTTTCATCCTTTAACAATGAGGACGTAAGAAAATAAAGAGTATCCTTGTTCAGTAACTCAGAGTGTGAGCCTATTACTCCCGGTTTATCAGGAGATGAGCGACCAAGGTGGTCAACAAGTTTTCCTGCCTCTTCCCGCCAAAACGATATTGAAGGGAAAGAAACAGATACCACTACCTTTTTGTAATAGGTTTTACCATTAATAACAGTATCTTTTTCAATAAACACGCTGTCTCTTTCACCGGTAAGTGTTTCAAAATTATTTTCATCACTAAAGTAGGTATCATATACCCAATAACTGCCCACTTTCAGTACAGCATAATCAGGCACAGGTTCGGGTTGCGGGGCAGGGTCGTTTTTATCTTTTTTACACGATGATAAAAAGGCAAGTCCCATCATAGCAGTTAACAGCAATAGTTTAGTATTCATTAATTATATAGTTGGTTTACTAATGATGATAAACGCAAGGTGAAAAAACTTTAGTATTGCTTTTGTCGAATAGGTGATTTAGCTGATTATATTTGACAAAACGCACACACGATGTTTTTATATAACGGACAAATAACCCCTGAACCTGCCATTGAATTATATAACCGTGCCTTTAGGTACGGGGATGCTTTTTTTGAAACCATGCTATACCACGATGGCAGCATTCCGTTGTTGCGCTTGCATTTTGAGCGTGCCGCCAAAACACTGAAACAGCTTAAAATGCAAACACCTGATGATTTTTCGTTTGAGGGGCTTGCTCCGCAGCTTTATGATTTTTTGCACGGTGAGGAATACCCAACTGCCAAGGTGCGCATTAGTTTTTGGCGGAACGGACACGGTACTTATTTGCCCCACGTAAATACAACTTCGTATTTGGTTGAGGTTGCCTCCATTACCAACAAACCGTTTATGCTGAATGAAAAGGGCTTGGTTTTGGGTATTTATAAGGACACTTTTAAGAACACAGATTTTTTGGCCAATCTTAAAACCATAGGCTGCCTTACTTATACATTGGCCAGTATGTGGGTGCGTGAAAACGGAGTGGACGATGCTGTGTTGCTTAACAGTTACGGCCGTGTAGCCGAATGCACCAGTAGTAATATTTTTATAGTGAGGGGAAACGAAATCAGTACCCCGCCGCTTAGCGAAGGCTGTTTAGACGGGGTGATGCGCCGCCATTTGCTGGCTACATTACCCAACAAAGGGTTTAACATAAAAGAGCAACCCGTTGAAATTGCTGATTTGAATGAAGCGGATGAAGTGTTTGTTACCAATGCTTTGGGCATTAAATGGATTGCAGCAATAGGGGAGAAGAGCTACTCGAATACAAAGGTTGAAGCAATTAATGCCGTACTTTCTGAAGTGGTGTAGCCTTTCTTTGGGTAAATTGAGCATACTATGCTGCAACAAGTTCAGTATAGCGTGATGGGAATGCGGACGTGGTTAAACAAACCTGCCATGCTGACGAAGGAAGCATCTCATTGCACTGAGGCTCGGATTTTGACTTAACACAGTTGAGCAAAGAAATTTCACTGCGCTCAATTTGACAGTATTTATCTGTCACGATTTTCTGTCATAGCGAACCCGTTTCGGTATCTTACAATTATTAATGTAACGAATATTTGTGCGGCTATAATGCTGAGTGTGTCTAAGGATTACTGAGCTTGCCGAAGTATGGGTGTGACAGTTAACCTCTCTTTGCAAGGTTTTTTACAACGGCCATTAGGGCGGTACAGTGGGCTATTTGGGTAAGTTTTCCGTTTTTATCAATCCAAACTTCCCCTTCACAAAAGTGCAGCATTTGTCCGGGTTTCATTACCCACCCCTTAGCAATCAGGCGTTCACCGTCGCCGGGATTCAGGTAACTCACTTTTAAATCAGCAGTTACTACTGCCTCGCCCTCTGCTACTAATGAATAAGCCGCGAAACCTGTAACCAAATCACACAAAGTGGCTGTAACACCGCCGTGTGTAAAACCCGCTTGTTGCAGGTGCTGTTGCTGCATGGTAAGCTCGCACTCCATGTACCCTTTTTCAATCACAGTAAGGTTGGCACCAATGTGGTGCATAAAGTGCTGGGCGTTCAGTTTTTGATGTATGGTATTGGCAAAATCAGGGTTTTGCGTGATGAGGTGTGATAAATCAGGCTTCATAAAAGGCCTCAAAAATAACTGTTTATTGATTGTATAGTTTGATAAGGTTGCACATAAGTACGTCCGGCCTTAATATCAAACTTAAAAGTAGCAGTATCCACACGGTTGTTTAGTCCTTGCAAAGTAAGTTTTACTTCTTGCGGGCCTGCGGGCAAAGTAACCCGTGTGTAGTTGATGGTGTGGGGTAGTGAGTTCCACCCGCGAGTATCGGCTTGCTCAGTCAGGTAATTAATCAAACCAATGGCAGCCCCTGCGTCCTTGTTTTCTTTCTTCGCCTGATGTTCAGCCACTTTTTTAAGCGTTAAACGCAGTAAGGTTTTGCCAAACTCATGCAGCATACGGTCATTTAATGTTTTAAATGCAGTAGCATTCACATCTTCAAGGGTTTCAAAGGCAAAATTTTGCCCATTGGCTGATAATGAAGCTGTTTGATAAAAAGGTTTCCGTTCAACGTAGGCAGGAAAGGCAGCCCGTATTAGTTCAACATCGCTAAAACCGCTGCTTTGGTTAGGGTCGTTAGAGCCGTAATACACAGGTATTGAATAGCCGTATTGTGGGTTGGTAAAGGTGTACCAGCCGCCTACACCCTTTATAATGGTAAAATCAGCAGTTACTTGGCTTTTAACGGGGCCTAAACCGTTGTTCCAAAAGAAAATAAGGTTACCTGCCTTAGCATCCGTTTTTGGGTCAAAAGGCAAGCTGTACTTTTTGGTATAAAACTCAACCTCGTCGCTAAAACCCGAAAGATATGCGGCACGTATCAGGTCTTTCTTAAGCTGTAGCGGGGCATTCAGACCAAAATACTGGCTGTATTCACCCTCATAATACCCGATAGCATTGCGGTACGAAATAAAAGAGGCATTATAATCTAAGGTAAGTTCATATACTATACCCAATAAAGTATGGGCAAAGGCACTGTGTTGCAACTTAAACGATTTATCGCCCAGCACCCAGTCTTTGTATTTATCGTCAATCCGTTGCAGTTGCAGACTGAGTCTTCGGGCTTGTACACGTGCACGCTCAAGGTCGTTCATCTGCACAAAGTTCAAAATCTGGTAATAGCTAATCATTACCGCTTCAAAATCTTCACCTCCGTATTCCTTCACTCGTGGGTTTATGAGGTATGAGAGTGCCTCACGGCCATAGTTGGTGTTCAGGTCTTCCCAATAATAATCAGCTTTTAATAAGTATTTATAGCTTTCAGTATTATTACCCACCATCCAAGCCAATGCGCCCCTGTTAAGGTAATACAACACCTTATCTTTGCCCTTGTCCCACTTATCCTCCTTCGTACTCACCATTTCGTAAGCCTGTTTCACATTGCCGTTGGCAAGGTGCTGGTTCAGTTCATGTGAGTTTCGGGTATAATACGAGCAAGCAGGGTATAGTAACAGCAAGCTTGCTGCCAGCAATAACCGTTTTGCCTTATCTATTCCTATCATAAGGTAAGGGTATGGGTATTTAAAAAGTGGGACAAAAAGGGCAGGGCAACCCCTTAGTTTTTGATGTATTTCTTAATTTCCTTGTCGCCAATCCATACCTTAATATTGCTTTCAAGGTCAATCAGTTCAAGGTTAATTTTATAAGTCACCACTTTTTCGTTTTTGTAGGCATCAACGTTGCTGTTAATAACGCCCATCATCATAAAATCGGCACCTTTTTCTTTGCCCCATTTTTTGCGGCTTTCTTCAGTAGAAAAAGTTTGTTGGTCTTCACGCTCAGCGCGCAAATCATCACGACCTTCTTTAGATTGTACTACAGTAACAGTAGCAGTATTGATAAATTCTTTCTCAATATCCTTAATAAAGGTTTCAGGCTGAATATCAGGCTCGGTAGTATTGTTACGTATGCGGCCTACTATAACCACAGGTTTACGACCCATTTTTTCATTAAACTCTTTTAGCCAAGGACGACCCAATGCATCAGTAATCATTTCATCAGCAACCAGTTTACTGTCGGTATCATTCCAACGACCGCTCAAGTCGGTAACTTGGTTAGGGTCAATACGTTCAACCTTGCGGGTTTGGCAAGCAGAAGTAGCCAGCATCAAAGCAATAGCAGGGGCAATAATGTATGTTTTTTTCATAGTCCGTATATGTTTATAAGAATAAATTCAATTTTCGTTCCAAAACTTTTAATGAGTGCAAGTTTAGTTTGTTTCCGTTCAAATACAACAACTAATGGTTATCATTTTGGAGTCAAACGCGCTATTACAAGGGTGAGTTGTAGCTATTAACTGTACAACATCATACCATTCAGTAATCCCATTTATCTATTATACAATCAATGTGGGCAGAACCCCTATTGTAACCTATTTATTTTTATCAGGATTGAGTAAACGGCTGCGTTTAGGTTCAGGCACGTTTATATACTCATACGGGCAATGGCGGCAACCGTTACCACAGCAATACCCCCGCTTTAGGTGAAACTTTTCCGTTAACACCATCAAACCCTTCTCGTAATAGTAATCTTCGTTCTCTTTCAACATTTTGTTTGCAAGGTATCAACCTTTGGTTAGGTTTTGTCGTTAATATACACCGTAATGCAAAATTTGTTTAGCTTGCGCCCGTTTTTGCCATGAAGAAATCAGTAATATTCATAATCATTCTTTTATTTTCAACAGTTGAAGCCTTTAGTCAAAAAGGTGAAATACGAGGGGTAGTATTTGATAAAACTACCGGTGAAGCCTTAATTGGGGTTAGTGTGGTATTAAAAGAGCCCATGCAAGGTGCAGCCTCTGATATTAATGGTTTCTTTACCATTAATAAGGTAACCCCCGGAACTTATACACTTATAGCCACTTATACCGGATACGATACCGTTGTGCTAAAAGTTACCAGCAACAATGATGTAATAAGCAAAACGCTGTACTTAAATGAATCGGTATTAAATATTGAGGAAGTGGTAGTAACTGCCGAACAGCAGGAAAAAACCACTAAAACCAACGTGGCCACTACCAAACTTACCCAAAAGAATTTACAACAATTGGTTACCGTTGGCGGTGAGCCTGATTTGGTACAAAGCCTGCAAATATTACCGGGTGTAGTTACTACGGGCGACCAAGGCGGGCAATTGTTTATTCGCGGTGGTTCACCGGTGATGAACAAGATAATGCTGGATGGGATGACTATTTATAATCCGTTCCACTCCATTGGTATGTTTTCTGTATTTGATGCCGATATAATCCGTAATGCCGATGTGTATTCGGCAGGTTTCGGGGCGCAATACGGCGGTCGTGTATCAGCGGTAGTCGATGTTACAACCCGTGAAGGCAGTAAAAATCGCTTTGCGGGTAAAGTTGCTGCAAACCCTTTTACTTCAAAACTATTGTTTGAAGGCCCTTTGAAGAAGTTTAAAGAAGGAGGCGGAAGCTCTTCATTCATTATATCCTATAAAAACTCATACCTTAATAAAAGCTCACAAATTTTTTACCCGCACATTGATAAAGACCGTTTGCCCTACAGTTTTTCTGATTTATACGGTAAATTCTCGATAAATGCCCGTAACGGGAGCAAGTTTGAGGTGTTTGGGTTTGATTTTAATGATAAGGTTGATTTTAAAAGCAGTACCAAATACAATTGGAAATCAAGAGGTTTCGGTACCCGTTTTGTTGCCATTCCCGATGCTACCAAAACGGTGGTTGACGGCTTTTTGTCGTTTTCTAACTATGATATGGAGCAACAAGAGCAAGACAACCTGCCTCGCAAAAGCGGTATTAACGGGTTTAATGTGGGTTTGAACTTTACTTATCTAATGGGGTTAAGCGATATTAAATACGGTTTGGAACTGAATGGTTTTGCTACAGATTTCTCAACCTACAACGCCGCAGGCCGTAAATTGGAGCAAGTAGATAACAACACAGAAATAGCCTTTTTTATCAGGCACCGCATTGTAAAAAAACGTTGGGTAATTGAACCCGGTTTCCGTTTGCAATACTACGCTTCACTTGCCGAGCAATCGCCCGAACCTCGCTTGAGTGCTAAATACAACGTTACGTCTCGTTTAAGGATTAGTTCAGCAGCGGGTATGTACTCGCAAAACCTTATGGCTGCTACCAGCGACCGTGATGTGGTGAACTTGTTTTACGGCTTTTTGGCAAGTCCGGATAACCTGCCTTCAACATTTAATGGCAAGAGCGTAAATACCCGTTTGCAAAAATCACGTCATATTGTGTTAGGGGTTGAATATGATTTGAACAAAAAGTGGGAGTTGATGGTAGAAGGGTATGTGAAGCAGTTTAACCAAATTACCAATATTAACAGGGATAAACTGTTTGATGATGCCCCTGAGTTTTACAACCGCCCCGAGTACCAACGCAAAGACTATGTGGTTGAATCGGGTAATGCAAGCGGGGTGGATGTACGCCTTAAATACGAATACAAAAACCTGTATTTATGGATGGTGTATTCGCTAACGTATGTGAGCCGTAACGATGGGGTGCGTACCTATTTCCCCAATTTTGACCGCAGGCACAACGTAAACTTTGTGGGTTCGTATGCGTTTGACAAAAACGGCAGTTGGGAACTTAACACCCGTTGGTCATTCGGTTCAGGTTTTCCTTTCACTCTTACCCAAGGGTTTTATGAACAATTGCCTTTGCAGGGCGGTATAGGACAAGATTATACCTCAACCAACGGCGATTTGGGCATTTTATACGGTGATATAAACACAGGCCGCCTACCTACTTTTCACCGTTTAGATATATCACTAAAGAAAAAAGTGAAATTGGGTAAATACAGCGAGTTGAATATGATAGCAAGCTGTATTAACGTATATGACAGGGAGAATATCTTTTATTTTGACCGTGTTAACTACATCCGCGTGAACCAATTGCCCATTTTGCCCAGTTTAGGTTTCAACATTAGCTTCTAATCCTATTTTACGGCGGATTTAAATCCACCGCTGTAAGAATTACAAAACGGGAGTGGACTTAAGTCCACTCCCGTTTTGTAATTTATAAAAGAACGTGATTTTAATCTTGTGCTACCTTCAACCGCCCAAAAGCAACAAATCAAACACTGGCTTGCTCTTTGTATTTAATTTTTAAGCCTAATTTTGCCTCAAGTATGTATAAATATTATACCCTGTTAGTTTTAATACTCTCGGTAGTAAAAATTAACGCTCAGGTGAGCGTAGGAGCAGAGCAAACTGCCGAATATCTGCCCCTGCTAAAAGGCAAAAATGTAGCGGTGGTAGTAAACCCCACTTCACACATAAAACAACGGCACTTGGTGGATAGCCTATTGACATTAGGCGTAAAAATAAAAACCATTTTTGCCCCTGAACATGGTTTTAGGGGCGACCAAGAGGCAGGTGCGCATATAAAAAGTGGGATAGACAGTGCTACCAAGCTACCTGTAATATCATTATACGGGAACAGAAAGAAGCCAACGGCAGCCGATGTAAAAGGCATACAATACATAGTATTTGATATACAAGATGTGGGCGCACGGTTTTATACCTACATATCTACCCTGCACTACATTATGGAGTCGTGTGCCGAAAATAAAATACCTCTGTTGATATTAGACCGCCCTAATCCTAACGGTCATTATGTTGATGGCCCCGTGTTGGATACTAACTTCAAAAGTTTTGTAGGAATGCACCCCGTACCTGTTGTACATGGCATGACGGTGGGTGAATATGCCAAAATGATTAACGGCGAAAAATGGCTTCCAAAAGGCATACAGTGCACGCTCACAGTTATTAAATGTAAGAACTACACCCATCAGGTAATGTATAAATTACCGATAAAACCATCGCCCAACTTGCCCACCATAGAGTCGGTGTATTTATACCCGTCACTGTGCTTTTTTGAAGGTACGGATGTGAGCGTAGGCAGGGGTACAAACAAGCCGTTTGAATCGGTAGGGAAACCCGGTTTTACAAAAGGAAGTTATGAGTTTACTCCCGTTCGCATACCCGGGGTAGCTGAGAACCCTCCCTATGCAGGGCAAAAATGTACAGGCATATTACTTACAGAGTTTGGCAAATCGTTTATGCCCTTGCACAACGGGTTGTATCTATCGTGGTTGGTTGATTTTTATAAAGAGAGTGCAGATAAAGATAAATTTTTTAATGATTTCTTTGATAAACTGGCCGGTACCGACCAACTGAGAAAGCAAGTGATAGCAGGCAAAACCGCCGATGAGATAGTGAAAAGCTGGCAGCCGGCACTTGATACTTACAAAGCCATGCGTAAAAAATACCTGCTGTATGAATAGTATTATTTGTAAAAAATATCAGGATGTCTTGTTTGTTATCAGATAAAGCTCTACCTTTGCAATCCTTTTAACGAAAAGAAAATGGCACGCGTTTGTGATTTAACTGGCAAAAGAACCCTTGTAGGACACAATGTTTCTCACTCAAACAAAAAGACTATCAAGAGGTTTAGGCCCAACTTGCAGGTAAAGAAATTTTATATCCCCGAAGAGGATGAGTGGATTACTTTAAAAGTATCTACCTCAGCTATGCGTACAATTAGCAAAAACGGGATTACTGCCTGCCTTAACAAGTACATGAAAACCGGTAAGATTTAATTAGTTTACTAAGATGGCAAAAAGAGGTAACCGCATACAAGTAATAATGGAGTGTACCGAGCATAAAGAGAGCGGTATGCCCGGAACTTCTAGGTATATTACTACCAAGAACAAGAAAAACACTACTGAAAGGTTAGAGTTGAAAAAATACAACGCTGTCCTTAAAAAGTACACTGTACATAAAGAAATTAAGTAACCACTTATAAATAAAGTAAGAAAATGGCTAAGAAGGTTGTTGCTACGCTGAAAACAGGAGAAGGTAAACAATGGGCAAAAGTTATTAGAACTGTTCGCTCACCTAAAACCGGCTCATATACCTTTAAAGAAGAGATTATCCCTTCTGATCAGGTAAAAACCTACTTTAAATAAAAAAGTTTTTGTTCAAAAGTATAAGTTAACGAAGCTTCCTATAACTTAGGGGGCTTTTTTCATATATAAACCTATGGGAATATTCAGTTTCTTCAGCAAGGACAAGAAGCAAAAGCTTGACGAAGGTCTTGAGAAAACCAAAACCGGGCTTTTTGATAAAATTAGCAAGGCATTGGTGGGGCGTTCTACCATTGGCGATGATTTTTTGGACGACCTTGAAGAAATTTTGGTGAGTTCAGATGTGGGTATTAATACCACGCTGAAAATAATAGACCGTATACAAAAACGCGTAGCCAAAGATAAATACGTAGGAACGGGTGAGTTGAACACCCTGCTTAAAGAAGAAATGGCCGCCTTGTTGCCCGAAGGCGACAACACCACAGGCGAATTACAGATACCTGCAAACAAAAAGCCATACATTATTATGGTTGTGGGTGTTAATGGGGTAGGTAAAACCACCACCATAGGCAAACTGGCCTTTCAATTTAAAAAACAAGGTAAAAAAGTATTACTGGGTGCGGGAGATACCTTTAGGGCTGCCGCTGTTGACCAGCTTACCATTTGGAGCAAGAGGGTAGGAGTGGATATTGTTGACAAGGGTATGAATGCCGACCCTGCCGCCGTAGCCTTTGAAACAGCCAAAGCCGCTGCCGAAGGCGGGTACGATGTAGCTATTATAGATACCGCAGGCCGCTTGCACAATAAAGTGAATTTGATGAATGAACTTTCTAAAATTCGACGTGTGGTACAAAAACACATTCCCGATGCCCCGCACGAGGTGCTATTGGTATTGGATGCCAGCACCGGCCAAAATGCGTTTGAACAAGCCCGCCAGTTTACAGCCGTTACCGAGGTAAATGCCCTTGCACTTACCAAACTGGATGGAACAGCCAAAGGCGGAGTGGTAATAGGTATCAGCGATGAATTTTCGGTACCGGTTAAATACATAGGCGTAGGCGAAGGCATGGAAGACTTACAGGTATTCAATAAACACGAGTTTATCGACTCGTTGTTTAAGGGATAGCTGCCATTTTCAATCATATACAGGATTATAAATTGAGTTTATAATCCAACGTATGCTTCGGTTAATAGAGTACTTATTCTCAACGTTTGTAGTTTATTACAATGCGCACCAAATCACACAAACAAAATAAAATAAACATTGTAACACTGGGTTGTAGCAAAAACCTTGTGGACAGCGAAGTTTTATACAGTCAACTAAAAGCCAACCAGTTTGAGGTTGAGCACGAATCAAAAAAGGACGACTCAAACATTATCATCGTAAATACTTGCGGCTTTATTGAAAACGCCAAGCAAGAAAGTATTGATACTATCCTGCGGTATGTGGATGAAAAAGAGTCAGGTAATATTGATAAACTATACGTTACAGGTTGTCTTTCTCACCGTTATAAAGACGATTTGGAGCGCGAAATCCCACAGGTGGATGCTTTTTTCGGGACGTTGGAACTGCCCAATATCCTAAAAACATTAGGTGCCGATTATAAACACGATTTAATAGGCGAGCGTCTTATCACCACTCCCCAGCACTACGCATACTTAAAAATATCAGAAGGGTGTAACCGCCCTTGCTCGTTTTGTGCTATACCGTTAATGCGCGGTCAGCACGTTTCAAAATCCATTGAGCAATTGGTTATTGAGGCTAAAAACCTTGTAAAAGCAGGTACCAAAGAGCTAATGCTGATCGCCCAAGACAGCACTTATTACGGACTGGATTTATACGGCGAGCGAAAATTGGCCGACTTATTGCGTAACCTAAGCGACGTTGAAGGACTGGATTGGATACGTTTACACTATGCATTCCCGTCACAGTTTCCCTTAGACGCGCTTGATGTAATGGCCGAACGCGATAACATTTGCAAATACATTGATATACCCTTGCAGCACGCAACGGATAATATGTTGAAGATAATGCGCAGGGGCATTACCCGCCGCCGTACAGAAGAAGTAATTGACACCATTCGCCAAAAAGTGCCCGGCATAGCCATACGAACTACCTTACTGGTGGGGCATCCCGGAGAAACTGAGGCCGAGTTTAACCAGCTTACCGATTTTGTACAGCAAATGAAATTTGACCGTATGGGGGTATTTACCTACTCGCACGAAGAAAATACCCATGCCCACAGCCTTCCGGATGATATACCTCAAGAGGTAAAAGACGAAAGAGCCGAGGAGTTGATGGCCATACAGCAAGAAATTTCATTAGAAAAAAATAAAGAAAAAGTAGGAAACACCTATAAAGTGCTGTTTGACCGTGTGGAAGGCGGATATTTTGTAGGTCGTACCGAATTTGATTCGCCCGAGGTGGATAATGAAGTGTTGGTGGACAAAAAGGCCAATTATGCCCGTGTGGGTGATTTTGCCAATGTGACCATTAACACGGCAGAAGAATTTGATTTGTACGGTACCATCGTGCAATAACCATAATATAAGCAACAATGCAATACATAGCTGCCCACGAAGAAAAACTGGGCCAATACTACCCTAAAGCCGTTTTTGATTACTTGCAGAAATCGGCATCACTCACTCCCTTTTATGAAAATTATGCCGACCTTGAAGGGTATGAGAAAACAATAAAAAGCCGTGCTTTTTTGCCTGAGAACCGCAAAGTACTTCACCAAGTGCTTACTGCTCAATATGGAACGTTGCTTAACGAAAACAACGGAACTGCGGTAAAACAAAACATCGATGCATTGCTAAACGATTCTACCTTTACGGTTACCACAGGGCAGCAAATCCATATCTATTTAGGGCCGCTATACGTAACGTACAAGATACTTACTACCATTGCCCGATGTTGTTGGCTGGAAGAAAATTTTAAGGGTTACAAATTTGTGCCTGTGTTTTGGATGGCTACCGAAGACCACGATTTTGAAGAGATAAGCCACCTGAACCTATACAACCGTGAGTTTAAATGGCCGCAAATCGAAGGATTTACAGGTGCAGTAGGCAGATTATCACCTACTACAATAAACAACCTTGAAGCTGATGTTGCAGCGTTGGTGCAAAACGACGAAGAAGCTAAAAAGCTGCTTGCAATGTTTACTGATGCTTACACAAAATACCCTACGCTTGCCGATGCAACCCGTGCCATAGTACACCAATTATTCGGGCACACAGGTTTAGTCGTGATTGATGCAGACGACAAGGAACTTAAAAAGCTATTTACACCCTATACTAAAGCCGATATTTTTGAAGGGAAAAATGTGCAGGTTGTTAGCAGAACCAGCCAACAACTGGGGCAGAACTACAAAACCCAAATTCATCCGCGTGATATAAACTTCTTTTACCTAACCGATACAAGCCGTAGCCGTATTGTAAAAGAGGGTAGTACTTTTAAAGTACTTGATACAAATATTGAGTTTGATGAAACAGCATTGATGCATGAAATTGATAACAATCCTGAAAAATTCAGCCCCAATGTTATCATGCGTCCCTTATACCAAGAAGTGATACTGCCCAATTTAGCCTATGTGGGCGGTCCTGCCGAAGTAAACTACTGGTTTCAGCTAAAAGAGATGTTTGGTATAAATGGGGTGCAGTTTCCTATTTTAGAACTTCGTAAATCGTTGATTGTGTTGAATGAGAAAACTGTGGATAAAATCACCTCTATGGGTTTTATTCCTGTTGATTTTCTTAACGATGAAAAAGAACTGGAAGCTGCATTTTTGGTCGAGAACACAGAAGAAACCGTTGATTTATCAACACATTACAAAACTATCTCAACAACGTTAGAAACGATTAAAACTGCTGCTTTAGCGGTTGATGCCAATCTTAAACCCTTTATCGAAGGGGAGTTTAAGCGTATTACAGAAACGTTTGAAAAGCTTGACAATAAACTTGAAAAAGTAGGTAAACGTTCTGTTGAAGGACAGTTGAAGCAAATAGAAACCATCAAAGCAAAATTTTTTAAGCCCGGATTGCTTGCAGAGCGCGTGGATACTATGCTTTCAGCCCCTCAATTGG
This sequence comes from Bacteroidia bacterium, assembly GCA_035906255.1. Taxonomy (GTDB): domain Bacteria; phylum Bacteroidota; class Bacteroidia; order UBA8524; family UBA8524; genus SB11. The sequence goes on along the minus strand of JAMIFM010000013.1, from coordinate 82,897 downwards.
GTAGTACAGAAGTGATTGAAAATCTGCTTAAAACCTTTAATCACGAAAATAAACCACTCATCATAGTATTGCCACCACTGATATAATACCTCGTTTTTAGCCGCGCGTTATCTTCTACATTTGTTTGTAACACAGGATAAAGTGTGGACGATGGAAAGAGTAAAACCAAAGTTTGATTTTCTGAATTTCGTGTATGGCGTGGGTGCCGCCATAGTAATACTTGGTGCAATGGCCAAGTTTATGGATTGGAACTATGCCGATGAAATATTTATTATCGGGCTGGGTACCGAGGTAATTGTGTTTTTAATATCCTCATTCAGATTTAATAGCAAACCTGCCCAATACAAATGGGAAAAGGTGTTCCCCGGTATTTTGGATGAAACCGAAGAAGATGTGCAGATATACGACCAAGTAGGGTTGAATAACGATATTGTGAAGCGCAACTCGGCTTATCTTGAGACGAAGTTGGAGCAGATGGAGCAAAACATTGACAAATTAAGCGATATATTTAGTCAGCTAACGCGTTCAGTTGAAGGGATGAACACCAGTATCAAAAAACTGGAAGATGCCAACAACGGATACGAGTTGCAAATGAAAGAACTGAAACGCAACCTTGGCAGCATTAATGAGTTTTATAACGATTTTAATGAAGTGATGGTAATGCGCAATAAAAGGGCTGATACTAAATAACTGCGGGACGGATGTTTGGGAACACAAATAACGAGGTAAGACAAAAGCTTATAAACCTGATGTATATAGTGTTTATAACGCTTGCGTTTATCTATTTACCCTCAGAATTTGTTGACTCGAGCAAATACACTGCATTATCTCTTGAACAAGCAAGTAAAGACTACCAAAACAAGATAGATGAAAACATGGCTCGTTTAGATGAGCAATTGTTTTTAAATACTCCGTTAGCGCAGGATTTTTACAACATAATGGATGTTTCGGCAGCGATAGACCAAGCGATAAGTCAAATAGATACAATGACATTGCTTTTGCAAAATAGCGTAGGCGGTTATAATGATAACCAATACCTTAACAGTTCAAAAAACTTTATGGTATCTAACCGCATTTTAGTAAAAAGCACCCAAGCAACCCAGCTGAAGGAGAAGATAGAGACCATTAAACAAAAAATAGGCACATACAAATTAACAACCCTAACCGCAGGATTTGACACTGTTTTACCTACCAGCATTATGCTAAAAGGAGCTTCGGGAAAAGAACGTAGTTGGGAGAGCTTTTTCTTTAGCAAAACACCGTTGGCAGTTGCAATAACCAATTTGCATAAAATACGCACCGATTTATTGTTTACAAAGCATACACTTATCGAGTATCTTACAGGTAATCAAAGCCAAAATAAAAACGGTAAAAGCATCAGTATACTATCTACCAACTCAATAGCCGTTGAAGTATTAGCCACCAAAAACTTTATTGTGGGCGATAAAATTGCCTTTAGGGTAATTTTATTAGACAGTGCAAGAGGTTACGGAGGGGTTAAAAGTTATGTGAAATACCAAGGTAAAGTAGTTAAAGAACTTAGTATCAGCAAGGACGGAGTTGTACGCTACACGCCTAATAAAGTGGGTAAATACGAGTTTTTAGTGGTAGATAGTCTAAACACCTCTTTACAAGATTTTGTAGTTACTAATCTTCGCTCCGCTTTCTCAGAAAAAAATAACCCCGAAATATTATACATGGGGGTTGATAACCCAATAAAAGTGCAAGCCTCAGAGTTTGCATCAGACGAGTTAAAGTTGGAGATTGATATGGGCGAAGTAATACCGTTTGGCGGTAAATACTATTTGCGTTTTACCAAAGAAGGGTTAGCTCATTTGAAAATATATGCGATAAATGAAGAAGGAAGTTATTTAGTTACCCAACGTACCTACGAGGTTAAAAAACTACCCTCGCCCCAAGTAATGCTTGACGGTAGGGCAGGAGGTAATATCTCCCGAAAAATATTACAAGTGCAGGATAAACTCACAGCAGCCTCGATAGCATTACCCGGTGAAGAAGATGTATATAATATTTTGAGTTTTGAAGTAGTGAAAGTAAATAACTTTGGCAAAGAATCAGTAGTTAACAAAGGCAAAGATTTTTCGTCAGAAAGTCGCCGCTTAGTACGTGATTTAAAGGCAGGCGATTTATTAATTATTGATAATGTTCGTATTGAGGCCACCGATGGCACTACCAAAGATGTAGCCCCTGTGGTATTTAGCGTAAAATAAATACATGAATAAGGTAATAAAATATGCGTTTTTACTGTTGCTTTTGGCACCTACGCTGTTTGCAGCGGGTGCTCAAAGTGATAGTTCAGCATTTATTACCCTTTCGGGAAATATATTCTCTGATAAAACCCTTTCAGCAGGGCGTTACCTGATACAAAATAACCTACGCGTTGCCAAAGACGCTACCCTTACCATTGAAGCGGGCAGCGAACTGGTGTTTAACCCCGGTTCTGAAATTGTGATTTTGGGTGGGTTGAAAGTAATTGGCCGTCCAAACGAATTTGTAAGCTTCTATAGCCTGAACAGTACCGACGAGGGCATGGGGATTAGCTTTGCAGGTTCTAACCCTGTTGCCGCTGTGCATATAGAGTATGCCGAATTTATTGGCTTGATACGTCCGTTAACGTTTGATAATAACTGGTACAGGTCGTCAGTATTGATTAAAGACTGCCAGTTTAAAAACATTAATAACAATGATGCAGGGATATTAGTAGGCAACCCCGAACATTTAAAAAACACAGCGTTAATACAATTTGATTTTGAAAACAATGTGTTTGCTGATAACCTAAGCTGCATCACCTTTAAATCGCTTTCAGCCTATAATGTGCAATACAATTTTGCAAATAATCTTATTGTAAACAATACGCTGTATGACTTTAAGCCGCGTGCAAAAGACAATCCGCTAAACGGTGAAATAGATGCTGATGAAGATAAAAAACCGATAAGCATTAAGAATAATGTGTTTACGGGAAATTATATTTTTCATGAGCAAGCCGATACCGTGTTGGATATGGCTGGCGCAGGGTTTGATGGTACCGCAAAAGAGATTGATATTACCCAAAACTATTGGGGTAAAGATGCAAATGTCGAGTGGGTAAATAAAAGTACGTACGGCTTTCATAAAGATAAGTTTGCGCCCGAATTAAAACACGAGCCATACCTATTAAACCCGTCGCAAGATGTAAAAGCATTTATCACACACATAACTCTTGATTCTAGTAAAAACAATCTTGATAAGCCGGTTACAGATTTTATAGGTAAAGTAATCACATTACATTTATCAAAACCTATTGCAAAAAACCAAAAGCCTGTATTGTTTGCAGCCTATTTGGATACCTCGTTAGGCAAGATATTTACCCAACCGTTGTATGATTTTGAATTTACATACAATGCAGGGGCAAAAGAAGCTACGCTATTAGTAAAGAAAGTAGCCGGAATTGAGCATGGTTTTTATTTGGTATTTAACGGTTTAAAAGATCAAGAAGGGTTTGAGTTACCTGCCGCAAACTTTGGCAAATTTTATTTAAACAGGATTTTCGGGTTGTATAAAATGAACCGGAAAATAGATTTGGAATTATTTTTTGCCAATGCGTTTAAATGGAAAACCCCGCCGCCAACAGAAGGAATTATTGAAACCATTGACCCCAAACTGAAAGAACTGGAAAAGAAAACCCGTTCGTATGAATTAGGCTTGATGCTTGGGGTTACTAATTATTTTGGTGATTTAAGCACCAATGATTTTAACCGTGATGAAATAAACGATGCTTACGGCATCAGGTTCAGATATAACCATACGCGCAGGGTATCATTCAGGGCGATGTTTAATTACGGAGCGTTAAGCGGTAACGACCGTTATTCGCCAAGTGAATTAAAACGCACACGAAATCTTAATTTCAGGTCAGAGCTGTACGATTTAACCTTAGAAGCAGAATATCATTTAAGTCATTATATATTTAGTGATAAAAATCGGTTTATTCCAAGTATATCCACAGGTATTACCATATTCCATTTCAACCCCAAAGCCCAATACAACGGCAAATGGTATAACCTGCGTGATATGGGTACAGAAGGGCAAACCAGCGGTAATGGTAAAAAATATAAACTAACCCAGTTTGCTTTGCCGGTGGGTGCGAGTTTCAAAACCATGCTGGGCTATAATTTTATTGCCGAGTTGGAAGTAAACTTTGTAAAAACCTTTACTGATTATTTAGACGATGTGAGCGGAAAGTTTACCAATATTGCCAAAGTGCAGGCGGCAAACCCCGATACAGACCCTAATGCAGTATCGCATTTTATTGACCCTTCGGGAGGTAAATTTTCAGAAGGAGCAAGAAGGGGAGAACCTAAAAACAAAGATTGGTATTTGTTACTGGGTATCTCGCTTTCATACAGGTTTTAAACAGGTTGTTAAACGTTGTTTAAAAAAATATACAGAATATAATAACTGTTGTTTTTTATAACTCATGCGTAAATAGTTTGATAAAACCCTTGTAAACATTGATTTTAAAAATAATTAACCTAACTTTATAAACTGTAAACCAAGCTAAGTTTGATAGAATGCGTAATACTTGTGCCGTTGTCGGTTAATAAGTTACCTACGTTTTATATATCATATAATAGTAGTATTGGTAAAAAGTTTTTTAAATCATTGTATGAAAACAATCTTTAAAGTAACGTTGGTTTCCGGTCTTTTGCTGCTGGGTGCAACCGTTGCAAATGCACAAAGCAAGAAAACCACAAACCAAAACTCAAAACAAAAAACATCGTTACGTTTTTTACAAAACAAAGATGCTAAGAACTTTGTGGTGGGTATTCAGGCCGGAACGTCATTTTTTCACGGCGATGCCGATAAATTGAAGCCCGGTTTTTCAGTAGGTGGTAACCTGCGTTATAACTTCTCGCACGTGTTGGGTATTCGCTTGTTGGCCAACTATGCCAGTGTACGTTCAGAGGTTGAAAAACCTTCTCAATTTAACTTTCGCTATTACGATTTAAACTCTCGGATATTCGAATATCAATTGCAAGGGGTACTTACCTTAGGTAACATATCTTTTTTCCGCAAAAAATGGAATTGGAACATATACACAGCGGCAGGTATTGGGCAAGTGATAATGAGCAGCAAATCAGAGTTTGAATATACTTCTGCTCCCGCCGGACAAACCTCTAATTTACAATACGACCGTACCCACATTTGTTTTACATACGGTTTAGGTGTTAAACGTAATATTACCAAATCAATTGATTTGGGTATTGAGTACGGAATGCGTTGGGTACGCACTGACTCAATGGATATATTGAATGCGCCTATCCACCCTAACCGCCGTTTCGATTCATATTCATTCCCACAAATTGTATTAAACATCAAGATTGGTAAAAAAGGCCAAGAGCATTTGGATTGGATTAACCCTATTACCAGTGTGTATGAAGAGATTTCTAAACTTGAAGAGAAATTAGACAAGTTGGATAAAGATAGCGACGGTGATGGTGTTGCCGACCGTTTTGATAAAGAAGAAAACACACCCGCAGGTGCTAAAGTATGGGGTAGCGGTGAAGCGGTTGACTTAGACGCGGACGGTGTACCTGATGTGAACGACCAAGAGCCTAATACCCCTCCGGGTGCTAAGGTAGATGCCAATACAGGTATTGCTGAAGACGAAGACGCCGACGGTGTACCCGATATTTTAGACTTATCTCCAAGCACTCCTACAGAGTATTTGGTGAACCACCAAGGGATACCTATTATGAACAAAGCCCTTGCCGACCAGATTATTAACAACCAAGGTGATAACATCACTGCCGGTATTGGTGGCGGAGGTGGCGGGGTAAGCTTTTTACCTGCTATTTTCTTTGCTACTGATGTGGATGAACCGTATCCTACCCACCTGCCCGACTTACAAAACGTGGCATTGGCTATGAAAAACAACCCCAATATTAAATTAGAAGTAATAGGTAATGCGGATATGCGCAGCAGCGATGAGTACAACCTGCGCTTGGCACAACGTCGTGCCGATAATGTTAAAAAACTGCTGGTAGAATTTGGTGTTGATGCATCAAGGTTGATAACCAAAACCAACGGTGAGCGCCAGCCTATTACCAAAGGCACGGGTGCTATGCACTTGCAGGCCAATCGCCGCGTGCAGTTTTTTGTAGTGAAATAATTTATACTAACCATAGTTTACGAAACGCCCCTTATTGGGGCGTTTTTGTTATATACAGGGTAAAGCCTCAATGCCGTTTATTAAGTATTATTGCAGTGTATGTTTGTAGCAGAGACTAAAATACGAGTGCGGTATGCCGAAACCGACCAAATGGGGTATGTGCATCACGGTAATTATGCCATGTATTTTGAATTAGCCCGTGTGGACGCTATTGAACAGATTGGTATTACCTATAAAGGGCTTGAAGCAAGCGGCATAGCCATGCCTGTAGCACACATGAGCATTGATTTTAAACGGCCTGCATTTTTTGATGAAACGCTAACGGTAAAAACAATAATAAGGCAACTGCCCACCAGTAAGTTCATTACCGAGTATGAAGTATATAATGATACTGAGTTAATAACAAAAGCAAGTATTATATTAGTATTTATGAACTTGGCTACCCGCAGGCCTGTTCGTTGTCCGCAAGAAATAATGAACGGTTTGCTGCCTTATTTTAGTAATTGATGGAGAAAATTCACCAATGGTTGTTGCGCAAAGTGCCTCCTTACAAAGCACTGATGGACTTGCTGAAAAGAATTACCTTTCCGGGGCTACAGGGCTTGCGTATTTATACAGTATTATCCTTTTTTATCAAAAGTCTCAGCAATTCTGATATTAACACCCGTGCTTCAGCCATAGCCTTCAACTTCTTTTTGGCCTTGTTCCCTGCTACTATCTTCTTTTTCACCTTGATAGCTTACTTACCATTAAAAGACTTTGAAGACGAGATTTTTAAGTTTATACAAAACATTACCCCCTATAATGCCTTTGAGGCCATTAAAAGTACCCTTAGCGATATTTTACAAAAGCGTCAAGGAGGCTTATTATCGTTGGGTTTTGTATTAGCATTATACTTTAGCACCAATGGAGTAAACTCATTGATTGAAGCGTTTAATACCTATACCGATGCCATTGAAACCCGTAGTGCATGGAGGCAAAAACTTGCTGCACTTTGGCTAACTGTTTATACAGCCTTGCTGGTAATTATAAGCATTGTACTTACTACAGTAGGTACAGTAGTGCTTGATTTCTTAAGCGATAAAGATTTGTTTGGTGATTCGCTGGAGTATTACCTCCTATTGTTTGTAAAATGGTTTTTAACCGTGTTGTTTTTATACTGTCTTATCTCAGGTTTGTTTTACTACGGCCCTGCCAAAAAACGCCGTTGGAACTTTTTTAACGTGGGTTCAACCCTTGCAACAGTACTTTCATTACTCACCACCTACGGATTTATGTTCTATGTGAACAATTTTAATTCATACAACAAACTGTATGGTTCTATTGGTACTTTGATAGTAATTATGCTGCTTATTTTCTTCAATTCAATGGTGTTATTAATTGGTTTTGAGCTAAATGTGAGTATTGATAGGGCGTTGGGTCATAAGCTGACTGCCGACCAGTTAACCCCCAAGAATTTGGAGAATACGTTTAAGGACAAGAGACATAATTAAAATATTTTTAACCTACGCTTGACATGAAAGGTAAAAAGTATATTTTTGCAGTCCTTTTACGCAACCACTACGGAGAGATGGCAGAGTGGTCGAATGCGGCGGTCTTGAAAACCGTTGAGGGTTACACCTCCGGGGGTTCGAATCCCTCTCTCTCCGCCACTAAAAATTAAGCCACCCCAACAGGTGGCTTTTTTTATTTACAACCTGTTATGAACATCGAGATAAGCACCGTTAACAGTATCGAAATTGCACTTATAAAAGCCGAAGGTGTAATTATTGCCAATGCACAGGATGCGCTTGAAATAATAGCCAATTGCAACTATCAGGGGGCAGAGAACATTATAGTGCAAGAGCAACATTTGGATAAAGCCTTTTTCGACCTTAAAACAGGCATTGCAGGCGACGTACTCCAAAAATTCTCTAACTACCGTTCAAAGCTGGCAATTGTGGGCGATTTCACGCAATACGCAAGCAAAAGCCTTCGCGATTTTATATACGAAAGCAACAAAGCAGGGCGGATTAACTTTGTTACCACCGAGCAAGAAGCTATAGTAAAGTTGCTTGGTAAATAATAGCAAAAGGCAAACTCAATATGCCAAGAATCGGGTAGGGGTTGGTTATGCGGTAGGTTACTTTTGAACTATGAAAACTAATGAAACGGCAAATTATCAGCGTATAGCAACGGCCATAGAGTATATTAATACGCATTTTAAAGAGCAACCCAACCTTGACGAAATTGCTGATAAAGTGCACATCAGCCCCCTTCATTTTCAAAAACTGTTTACCGAGTGGGCAGGAGTTAGTCCTAAAAAATTTCTGCAATACATCAGCATTGAGTATGCAAAAAAACTACTGAAAGAATATCAGGCAACCCTTTTTGATACTGCCGAAGAAACAGGCTTATCGGGTATTGGCCGCCTGCACGACCTTTTTGTAACTATTGAAGGGATGACTCCCGGTGAATACAAACGGGGCGGTGAAAATTTAGCCATTAATTACAGCTATGCAGAAAGCCCTTTCGGTAATCTGTTGGTGGCATCAACCCCCAAAGGGATATGCCATATTGCTTTTGCTGACAACGAACAAGTAGCGTTGCAACAATTAAATGCCAAATTCCCCAATGCAAACTACCGCCAAATTGTTGATGCGGCACAACAAAATGTACTTAGGATATTTAAAGACGATTGGAGCAAATTGGATAAAATAAAACTACATCTTAAAGGCACCAATTTTCAATTAAAAGTGTGGGAAACCTTGCTTAAAATTCCTGCGGGTAGGCTATCTACCTATGGTGAAATTGCCAAACATATCGAAAATCCTGCCGCTTCAAGGGCTGTAGGCAGTGCCATTGGCGATAATCCCGTAGCGTTTTTAATCCCCTGTCACCGTGTGATAAGAGCAAGCGGCGAGTTTGGCGGATATATGTGGGGAACAACCCGCAAAACGGCCATTATTGGATGGGAAGCAGCTAAAATTTCAGAAATTTAAAGGGGAAACGATGGATTTATTTACAGCAGGTAACTTAGCAGATGTAAACCTTTTGCCCAAAGACGGTACGGTAAATTATTACGGGAAAGTGATACCCCAAAACGAAGCGGATATTTATTACGATGCTTTGCTAACTGAAATTGAATGGAAAAACGACGAAGCTGTAATTTTTGGCAGGCATATTACTACTAAACGCAAAGTAGCTTGGTACGGAGATATTGCCTTTGAATACAGCTACTCAAACATTACCAAACGGGCGTTGCCTTGGACAAATGCTTTAGTAGCCTTAAAACACCTTGCTGAAACAAAAACAGGCGAAACCTATAACTCTTGCCTGCTTAATTTATACCACAACGGTAGCGAAGGTATGGCATGGCACAGCGATGATGAAAAAGACTTAAAGAAAGACGGAGCTATTGCGTCGCTTAGTTTTGGCGCAACACGTAAGTTTTTATTTAAGCACAAAAACACTAAAGAAACCGTTTCGCTGGTTTTAGAACACGGCAGTTTACTGGTAATGAAGGGCACTACCCAAACCCATTGGCTGCACAGGTTGCCGCCCACAACCACCGTTCATAAGCCGCGTATCAATCTCACTTTTAGGACAATAGAAGAATAGTTGATTTTTAAAACATTCAGTAATAATCTCTTATAAGCTATTCCGATAGAATTTTGTATGAAAACTTGTGTAAGCAAATGATTACATATTTATTTGTAAGCAAATACTTATGCTTTATGGCAGTAGCAGCACGCAGGGACACATTTCAGGCAATTGCCGACCCGACACGGCGCAATATTATCAGTATGGTGGCTCAACAGCCCATGAATCTTAACAACATAGCAGAAAAGTTTGATGTGAGCAGACCGGCAATTTCACAACATATTAAAATCTTAACCGAATGCGGACTTGTGGTGATTAAACCCCTTGGTAGGGAACGTTTTTGCTACATACAGGCTGACAAGCTGAAAGAACTGAACGATTGGCTGGAACCGTTTAAAAAGCTATGGGAAGAGCGTTTTGAACGGTTGGACAATATATTAAACGAATTGAACACACAAAAATCATAAACGTATGGAAAAGACAATTTACGCCAAGTATGACGACAAGAAACAAATTCTTGTGAAACGCGAGTTTACTGCTGAAATGCCATTGGTATGGAAGGCTTGGACAGAGCCACAACATTTGGATAAATGGTGGGCTCCAAAACCATGGAAAAACGAAACTAAAAGTATGAATTTCAGCAACGGCGGGCATTGGCTGTATAGCATGTTAGGGCCTGAAGGAGAAAGGCATTGGGCTAAAATGAGTTATAACAACATTACAACGCCCAAGGGCTATGATGCTATGGATGGATTTTGCGACGAAGAAGGCAATGATAATTTGGATTTACCCGGCAGTAACTGGGAGGTGAGTTTTAAAGAAACGGAAGGCGTGACAACGGTTGAGGTAATGATTTCTTTTGTTTCGACTGAGGCGATGGAAATGACTGTGCAGATGGGCTTTAAAGAAGGGTTTGCAATGGCACACAATAGCCTTGATGAGGTATTGGAATCACTTAAAAATAACAACTAATAAAACTATGAATGCAACTACAGGTTACAAAACCCAAATTACTGCCGAAGCAGGAAAACAAGAGCTGTTTATCATCCGTGAATTTGATGCGCCTCGCGAGTTGGTATATAAAGCACACACCGATGCTAACTTAATAGCCAAATGGTTAGGGCCACGCGATTTAAATATGCGCGTTGATAAATACGATGCCCGCGATGGGGGAGAGTACAGGTATGTGCATTATCGCACACCTGAGGAAGAGTATGGTTTTAGGGGAGTGTTTCATGAATGCGTTGCCCCCGAGCGTATTATACAAACGTTTGAGTTTGAAGGATTACCCGAAAAAGGTCATGTGTGCTTAGAAACTATCCGTTTTGAAGAGCTGCCCAACAACCGTACCCGTTTGATAATACAGGATATATTCCAGTCGGTTGAAGACCGTGACGGCGCCATTCAGTCAGGTATGGAGCATGGTATTAACGACAGTTATATGCGTTTGGATGAGTTGATTGCCAACGGCATATAATAGTAAATTATGAAAACAAAGAATGCTGCTATTAACAGGCAGCATTCTTTTTATATGGCAGATTTGTAATCAAACTACAACTTTATTTCACTTAGCAAAGCAGCCTCGCTAATTGAGCCTTTGTGGCTCCAAACCAGTTTACCTTTGTGGTATAACTCAAGCACAGGTACTTCGTTAATACCTTTTTGTTTCAGCAGTTCTTTGTTTTCATCCGCATCCACCTTCAAAAGGGTTAGTTTCTCTTTTTTATCGGCAGTAACCTTATCAAGCATCGGAGCCATTTCTAAACAGGGCTTGCACCAAGTGGCATGGTAATCAACCAACACATAATTTTCTGCGGTCACTTTTTTTAAAAACTCCTCTTGTGTCATCCCTTGTTTTTTAGGCACTTCTGTACCTGTTACAAGGCTTTTACCTGCTGCCTGCCATTTTAAAATCCCACCCTTTAATTCATAAACAGTAGCAAACCCGTTCGAGCGCATATAATCAGCAGCATCAGCACTACGGCTGCCAGCAAGGCAATACACAAAAACAGGTTGTTTTTTATCAATACCCGATATCTGCTGCTCAAAATCATCGCTGTTCACGTTTATGTTTATAGCATTTGCAATATGCCCGCCTGCAAACTCATCGGGGGTTCTCACATCAATCAATTGCGCATTTGTTGTTTGTGCAAGCAATTTCTCAAACTCATCAACTGCAACAACGCCGCCTTTAGCAGAAGTTGTGCTGTCGTTTTGATTTGTATTTTGGCACGATGCCGCACTAATGCTCATAAACAGTGCTGTTACAAGCACCAGCGGATTAAAAATGGTTGAGTTCATCACAGTAAATGTAATCGTTTGGATAACAATATCACTGCCAATACTGTTTTTCATGCAGGCAAAATATGTATCATTATTTTGGGGTAATAGAGCAAACGTTTGCAGTGCGAGAAACAGGGGTTTCTTTTATAGCGGTATATCCGCCTTCAACGTTTATTAGGTTTGCATATCCCCTTGCCTTTAGTATTGAAGCCGCAATAACAGAGCGGTAACCGCCCGCACAATGCAGGTAAAAAACTTCATGTTGCGGAAAACCGGCCATGTTTTCGTTAATATAATCCAAAGGGATGTTTAATGCGTTTGTCAAGTGTCCAGCCTCATATTCACTTTGTTTGCGCACATCAACCACAGGTATGGGTTGCAAACTTTGGCGGTGGGCAAACTCAAATGCTGAGATGGTTTCAATTTCATCCGTCTCTTTATCATGGGTAAGCCAAGTATCAAAACCACCGTTTAAATAACCAAGCACATTGTCGTACCCCACACGTGCCAACCGCGTAACCACTTCTTCCTCCCTGCCTGCTTCACAAACCAGCAACAACGGTTGTTTAATATCGGTGATTAACGCACCCGCCCAAACGGCAAAACTCCCGTTTATACCAATGTTTATACTGTTTGGAATAAAACCCCGCACAAAATCTTCGGGGTTGCGGGTATCAATAATTAAAGCCTCTGTTTCATTAGCAGCAGTCTCAAATTCATTTATTGTCAAAGCATGTTGTCCGCGTTTAAGTACGGTATCTATAGCCTCATAGCCGTCTTTATTCATGCGGGCATTTTGAGGGAAATAAACGGGTGGCGGCAGCAACCCCTCGGTAACCTCTTTCACAAACTCTTCTTGGGTCATGTTTTCCCTAAGGGCATAGTTCGTTTGTTTTTGTACTCCTATGGTTGAAACCGTTTCTTTACCCATGTGTTTACCACAGGCTGAGCCTGCCCCGTGAGCAGGGTAAACAATCACCTCATCAGGCAAAGTCATTACTTTAGTTCGTAAAGAAGTGTATAACAAACCTGCCAGTTCCTCTGTGGTTAAATTAGCTGCCTTTTGTGCCAAATCAGGGCGGCCAACGTCACCTATAAACAAGGTGTCACCGGCAAATAAAGAATTGGGATTACCGTTCTCATCGTTTAACAAAAAACAACTCGATTCCATAGTGTGCCCGGGTGTATGCAGCACTTTAAAAGACACTTTACCCAATGTAAGTTCTTCACCGTCGTGAGCAATATAAGCATCAAAAGCAGGCAGGGCAGTTGGGCCATACACTATTTGTGCACCCGTAGCTTTTGCCAAATCAATATGTCCTGAAACAAAATCGGCGTGAAAATGGGTTTCAAACACATATTTTATTTTCACCCCGTCTTTTTCGGCACGTTCAATATAAGGTTGTACTTCACGCAAAGGGTCAATTATAGCAGCCTCGTTGCCTGATACAATGTAATAAGCTCCTTGTGCAAGGCAGCCTGTATAAATCTGTTCTATTTTCATAACGGTATTACTTTAGTAAATACTGGTAGAACAAAATTCCGAAGTCTCTCTCAACTGTTTTGTGACAATTATTAGGCAATGAGATGATTAAAATCAGTTATTGTGTTAGCAGTCTTTAAATACCTGCAAATGCTATATTTGTGTAATGGATACCGTACTTATTTTTGATGAGTTTAAAGCTCAAATTACCTTTCGCATGGGCGAGAATATCCCGCGTATTGAAAAATGCCTTACCCAGTTATCCGAGGAGGAAATTTGGCAAACTCCCAATGGTAATTTAAACAGTGTGGCCAATTTGATACTGCACCTTTGCGGTAATACCACCCAATACATCATTTCGTCCATAGGGGGAGAAGAAGACAAACGCATAAGAGATGAAGAATTTGCTGCAAAAAGCGGTTATACAAAAGCGCAGTTAGGGAAAAAATTTTCGGATACAGTAACCAAAGCGTGTGATGTGATTAATGCCGCAAGTCCTGAAGAACTGATGCGCGAACGCTTTGTACAAGGGTTTAAGTTAACGGGCATGGGCAATGCCATCCATGTGGCCGAACACCTTTCGTACCATACAGGGCAAATAGCATTTTTAACCAAGTTGCTAAAAAATAAAGACTTGGGTTTTTATGCTAACATGAATTTGAATATAAAAAACGAATAGCAACGGATTTTATATCCGTTTACCACAGTCTTAAAGTTCTTCTTCGCCTGTTTGGTTTTTAAAATCAATACCCATTGCTGCCAATCGTTTATGGTATATCGAATACCGTTCGAAAGAGCGGGTAACAAAATATGAAATAGCCACAACTATCATAATTGGTACAAATAAGGCATAGCCGCCCGTTACCTCAGCAATCAGAAATATACCTGTAAGCGGGGCGTGTACAACACCCGCCACAACCCCTGCCATACCAGCTACAATAAAGTTAGATTCTTGCAAAGTCATTAAGCCCGTTAGGTTTATAAAGCGGGCAAAAACAAAACCTGCCATAGCCCCCGTAAACATACTGGGGCCAAATATTCCGCCATTGCCACCCGCACCCAAGGTAAGCGCAGCGGCAATTACTTTTAAAAGCATAATACCCACTGCAAATGCAAGCAGCCACCACCCGTTGCCAATGTATTGGCTAAAAAAGGAGTTTATACCCAGCTTGGTATCTTCACCTTGCAAAAGGTTTTCAATCATTACATATCCCTCACCAAATAATGGTGGAAACAAAAAGATGAGCGCACACAGAGGAAGCCCTGCCAGCAATATGCGCTTTACAGGACTTTGGTAGGCAAAGAAATGGTGCTCAATCTTTAACGAAGCGCGAATCATATATACCGACAGAAGACCTGCTCCAATGCCCAGCAACACATAAAATGGGATAGCATTCAGCTCCCATTTATTGGTAATAAGAAAGAAAAACTTTTCGGGGTATAGCAGTTGTGAAACTACTGATGATGTGGCCGTAGAAATAATTAAAGGAATAACAAACGGAATGCTGAAATCAAATAACAACACTTCGAGCGCAAAAATTATTCCTGTGATGGGGCAGTTAAAAATGGCAGCCAGCCCTGCCGCTGCTCCGCTTGCCAGCAAAAGGGTGCGGTCTTTATAACTAATGCGGAAATTTTTTGCTATTGAACTGCCTGTGGCCGAGCCGCTATTTACAATTGGAGCTTCAAGCCCCACCGAACCGCCCATACTAACGGTAATGGCACTGGTGAGCAGGTGCGACCAGATATTGTTTTTATCTAAATAGCTTTGGCGTTTGGCAATACTGTATATGATTTGTGCTACACCCGGTTGCAGGTTGCCCTTTAACAACCAACGTACAACAAGCACAGTGAGGGTGATGCCTATGAGCGGGTATATGAAAAATGAGTGTTGAAGAAACGAACCTTGAAGGGTGTTTGATAAAAGATGCTCGAAAAAGTTGGCGGTACGTTTTAGCACAACAGCCGATAGGCCTGCAATAATCCCGATAAGTATGCACAAAATGATAAGAAAATTGCGGTGGTTAATGTATTTCGATTGCCAATCCACATAGCGGTGCAATAAAAGCTTCACCCATTTTTTAATATCAAAGTACATGGGGCAAAAATAAGGTTTTGGGATGAGGGATGATTTATTGCCGTTATTTTTAGTGATAAGTAGTAGAAAATATGCGCAATAGGATAAAAATTAATACTAAGATTATTTACAATATCAAAAAAAACATACATATTGTAATCACTAATCATACACATATAAGCCTATGAAAATTTCTGTTACTTATCAAGAAAATTACTCGCGTGGCGATTTATTGCTGCGTTCATTTTTTGGGGGGCTTTATATTGCCCTGCCTCATTTGTTTATGTTGTTTTTTGCCCTTTTTTGGTCAGGAATCATTTCGTTTATTTCGTTTTGGGTGATTTTGTTCACAGGAAATTATCCCCGTAGCTTTTGGGAGTTTAACTTAGGGCTGCAAAAATGGAATCTGCGACTAAATGCGGTGTTGAACAATTTGGTTGACGGATACCCTGATTTTTGGGTAAATAAAAACAACGACGATACAATTTCTAACATTGAGCTTGAATACCCTGAAACTACCAGCAGGGGTACTACATTGCTTCGTGCTCTTTTCGGAGTGTTTTATGTATATATACCCCATGTGTTTGTGTTACTTTTCAGAAGTATAGCAGGCAGTGTATTAATGTTTTTAGCTTGGTGGGTAGTATTGTTTACTGGTAAATACCCACAAAGCTGGCACGAATTTAACGTAGGTACATTGCGTTGGTCAACTCGTATCTCGTTATATATGACTTACCTGACAGACGAATACCCTCCTTTTTCAGGACAATAATTTATATTGCACGAATGGACGAAAGATACCATCCAATTCCGCAACCCGAAGAAATAAGCACCCGTGAGCGGCAAGACGCTATGGGTGCTTATTTAATGATGTTTGCATCATTAGGTGTAGGGTTGCCTTTGCCGCTTATTAACCTATTGGCAGCGGTGATATACTATTTTGTAAACCGCAAAAAATCGCGGTTTATTCATTTTCACACGCTGCAATCATTAATATCGCAGTTACCCACAAGTTTGCTAAATGCAGGGGCGGTGTTTTGGACATTTTCTATCCTTACTTCATCCGATATAACCGCAGGAGGAGAGGATTTTGAGCCTGTTCTTAATTTCACCGATTTGTATTTCGGCTATATAATAATGGTGGCTATAGCTAATCTTGTTTATATAGTATTTAGTCTTATTGCAGCCGTTAGGGCATACAACGGCAGGTTTTACTATATGCTGTTTTTCGGTAGGCTGGCTTATCATTACGCGTATTCAACACAAAGTACAATAGGGCAAGAAACCGTTTATACCAATCGTCCGCCGGTGTAGTTATGGGAGAGAAAATAATAAGGGATATTATAATACTGGTGCTAATATTTGGTGCCATTTGGGCGGGGTTTGCCTTTTTTTCAAAGGACTGGAAAACCCCGGGGCTTGAGATAAGCCGTGAGCAAGAGCAAAAACTGGGTGATATTATGGCTCAAAAGGTAGTGCTTACCAAATGGGATAATATTACCGCCCAATATCCCAAGGTTGATTCGGCATATCGTATTATTTACGGCCGTTTGCTAAATCAAATTCCTTTACCAGCATATAACTACCGTTTTTATATCCTGCGTGATACTACCATAAATGCTTTTACTATTGCGGGCGGCCACATTTTTGTATTTGAAGGGTTGATAAAGTTTTGCGAAACCCCCGAAGAATTAGCTGCTGTTTTAGCGCATGAAATCGGTCATGCGGAGAAAAAACACATAACCAAAAAGTTGGCAAAAGAGTTGGGTATTGAGGCTGTGGGCACAATTTTGGGCGGCGGGGATGATAATGTGGTAAAAGAAGCGGGCAAGCTGTTACTCTCGAAAAAGTTTGACAGGGAGTATGAAAAACAGGCCGACCGATTTGCTGTTGATTTGCTGGAAAAGGCAGGAATAAGCCCCTATAAACTGGCTTCTTTTTTCAGGAAACTAAGCGAAAAGGGTTTGGAGTATGATGAAGACCTTGAATTTATGATGACGCACCCGCACAACGATTCCCGTATTAAAGATATATTAGGGCATCAGCCGGCAGCAGGTTTTACAGAAAAACCTTTTGTGATGGATTGGAAGGGGGTGCAACAATCCTTTAACGATAAATAATCAGCGCAGTTCTTTCAACAGGGCATCAAGGTCACCCTTAATGTAGCAGTTTACCTGCAAATAATCAGATGCAGGGAATATATTGTTGATGGTAATAGTTTCTACTTTACCTGCGGTGTTTATACCGTTACCCCAATTTTTAGTAAGGTTTTGCTGTACTTGTTGTTTTATGGTTAAAAGCATATCGCCCACATAAAACTTTGCATTTTGCCGCATTGAGTTGGTAAGCGTATTATTAAACAACCACTTAGCTGATTTAAGCAGCACGTTGCGGGTTTTTATGTCAAAATCCAAATCGGGCAATATCAGTTCTTTAGTTGTGCTGTCAAATTGCGGAGTACCTGTCATGTACATCCAGCCTTTTACACTGCCTGTAAAATTTACCTTAATCATCAGTTTCTGATTGCCTGTACCGCTCAATTGTACCTCAAGCACCTCAATATGTTTTTTACCGTAGTCAAACTTCATACCCTTCATTTGAGCATTCACCAGTTTGGTTAATTCAGTATAATGCAGTCGGGTATCTAAATACACACTAAAGCCGCCTGTTTGTTTTGGGTTTTTGGATAAATCGGGCAACTTGGGCGGAGCGGGGTAGTTGGTAGTGTTTAACAAAAAGGTAGGCGAAGCAGTAGCCCCCAAACTAAAGTGTAAATCATTGCCTTTGGTAGTAATAGGGCTAATGCGCAGGGCTGTGGGGTTAAACACCAAAAAGCCAAAAGTATCAATGGCCATTGGCGTGTGCAGTGTTTTCCAAACCTGTTCTACCTGTGCACGCAAGTTAAACCGAGCCATGCCTGCATCAAACTCTTTGCAGGCCTTATCAATAGGGGCGCGTGCTTGTGCCATTATATTATCGGTAATATCAAAGTTTAGCGTGGTTACGCGGCAACGGTTAATGGGCAAAAGTTTGGTAACGGCTGTTGATGACTGTACCTGATACGCATTGCTGATATTTACTGTTGAAAGTATGCTTAGTTGCAATTGGCGTGGCGGTTCATTCATGCCGCAGCCTGCACCCACATAAGGACACCAGTCCCAACAGCAAGGACGGGCTTCTCCCTCCCCTTGATAATACCCGATGCAATTAATTGCCAGTGTATTATTATTGGGGGTAAAAGTGAGTTTCTCGCGCCAAAAATTCCAACGGTAGTGCAGGTTACAATTGGCATCTTCTTGCCAGCCGGGATACCCTGTTGAGTTTAATTTGGCAGGAACGTTTTTTTCTATTTGGTCATACAAGCTTTTTAAATCTACTTGTACGGGAATATCAATTTGCGATGGGGGTGGGGCAGGTGCCGTATAAGTTTCCGGCGGTAAGGCAGGGATATCGGGTTGTATGGTGCGGCAAGATGCTGCAAGGGCAACAACACTAAGCAATAATATACGGCGCATGTATTACGGGGTACAAAAGGCCAAATATAGTTATGAAAGGTTATTTTTTTCTTTACCCGCCAATAGGATGTTAGTGAATAAACGCCCTAAAAGTGCTTTTATAGTATCCATTGTAACCGGCTTGGGCAAAAAATCAATCATACCTGCATCAATACAGGCTTGTTTATCCTCAGGAAATGCATTAGCAGTAAGTGCCACAATAGCCGGACTTTTTTCTTTCAACTCTGCTGTAATTATGGTGGTAGCTTCAATACCGTCCATTTCAGGCATTTGCACATCCATAAACACCAAGTCGTAGTTGTTCGCAAGGCATTTATCAACCGCTTCACGCCCGTTGTTTGCAAAATCAACCTTGTATCCGATATTTTTCATAATCACCTCCATCATCATCAAATTCACCTTATTATCGTCAACAACAAGCATTTTCAATGCGGGTAATTCTTCGTTTTTGGCGGGTGCTGTTTCTGCAACTTCAATTGCACGGTTGCGGTTTTCTTTTGGCTTAATCAGTTTATCCAACAGCTTTTGGTAAGCAACTGAATTGGCAGGCAGGTTCAATACTTTACGCTTTGGTGCATCCAACGCTTTGGCAAACTCAGCGGGAAGTTCTTTTAGCTGATGTTTTACAACTATTATTTCACTGTTTTGTATTGAGTCTGGAATTTCATAATTGCTGATAGAAGTAGCATCGGCAAAAATGGCAGTGGCTCCTTCTAAAGCAGCAGGCACATCAGCAAACTGTTCAACCACAGTAGTTTTTATTCCGCGTTCATCATTTAAAGAGCGGATAATATTAGCCACAATTTTTTCAGGTGAAACCAATACCATTTTAACACCGTGATATTTTCGTAGCAAGCTGCCGCGTTTCACTGTGCTTTTACCGTTTGAAAAATCTTGGACGGTAAACGAGAACTGAGAGCCTTTACCTTCTTGTGAAGCTACCTTAATTGAGCCGCCCAGCAGGCTAACCAGTTTATCAGTAATTGCAAGACCCAATCCTGTTCCGCCGTATTTGCGGGTGGTGGTGCTATCCACTTGGGTAAATACCTTAAACAAATCGTTTATTTTGTTACGTGGGATACCAATACCTGTATCGGTAACTATCAGTTTCAGTTTATTGTCTTCATCAGGCCGAACTGAAATTTCTATGTAACCCTTCTCTGTAAACTTAATCGCATTACCCACAAGGTTTATTAATACCTGACGCAAACGGGTTTTATCAGATTCAATTTTAACAGGTGTATCAGGGTGTATGCGGCTATATAGATAAATACCTTTTTGGTTGGCAAGTTGCCCCAATATATCAATAGTTTCAGTAATGATTTCTTCGGGCGATACTTCCCCTTTTTCAATCATCATCATACCCGCTTCTATTTTAGAAAAATCAAGGATGTTATTCACCAAAGATAGTAAAGAATCACTACTTGTTTTTATGGCATTCACATAGTTTTGCTGCTCATCATTTAAACGGGTAGTGCCCATTACTGAACTCATGCCTATAATAGCATTCAGCGGGGTGCGTATTTCGTGACTCATGGTAGCCAAAAAAGCACTCTTTATTCTTGATGCTTGTTCGGCTTCATCCTTAGCTTTTATAAGATTGTCTTCGGTTTGTTTACGTTGGGTAATGTTTCTGATAAGCGATAACATCACCCACGATTTCTCATTGGGTAACTGTATATAACTGTTTGAAAACTCAAGCACAGTTTCTTCACCATTATTCAGGGTGTGAAGCTCAAACTGGGGTTTCAGTTGTTGCAATTCAAGCTGTTGCCTAAAGCCGACTTTATCAAACCCGCTATCGCCAGTATCCAACACATCAAAAATTTTGCGGCCTGCAACATCGTCTGTACGGCCTAAAAACTGCAAAAAAGTATCATTGTATAAGATAATGTCGCCTCGCAGGGTGTACAATGCCAATGCATCAGAAGTGTTTTCCCACAATGAGCGGAAACGTTCTTCGGATGAGCGTAATTCTCTGCTGCGCTTATCCACCTCAAGAATAAGGTCGCTTTCAAATTTCTTTTGGCTGTATAGATAAAATATGGCAAACGAAATGGCAAAGAATGCAGCAATTACTGACGCATAAAACCACCACTGGTTATAAAACGGCTTGCTGATATGTATAACAGGGCTGGAAACCACATCGCTGGCAATGCCCCCTGCATTTATTAGCTGTATTTTTAGCACATATTTTCCGGGCGGCAGGTTTTTAAAACTGATGGCATCAGAGGTAATGTGTGGAATTTCCTCCCATTTTTCCATCAAGCCTTCCAGCTTATATAATACCTTGTTCTTATCCTCGTCAATAAAACTGTTAGCGTCAAAATAAAAAGTAACATCGTTATCGTCGCTGGCAAGTTCAATAGACAGCGATGCCGGTAAAGCAGTGGTAGAAAGCTCCCGCGATTCTAATCTGTTGATTCGGATAACAGGTTTCTTAATAATCTGGTTATCGTAATCAGGTTGATACACCATAAGCCCCGTGCGCATGGCTACCCAAATATCGCCGCTTCCACCCGTAATAATAGGGCAGGCCGTACTTTCTTTAAATTGTAATCCCCTGTAGGTAAAAAGTTTAGGGTCTGATTTTCTGTCCATAACCACTACACCCGTGTCAGAAGCCAGCCATACCGCCCCATTTTTATCTACCGCAATACCGTAATAAGGTTTATTACTCCAAAGGCTTGTGGTATCATAGGGCATAACATCAAACTCTTTCAGGTAGTAAATGCCGTTTTCAGTACCCACAATCCCTAAGTTTTGATATACAGGATAAAAGGCATAAGCTGCAACCGAAAAATCTCCTCCGGTTTCATCTGTTATTTTTTTCCATTTACCTTTGTTCAGTCTGTATAAACCCTTATCGCTCAGTACTACAATCTCATCGTTGTGCCAAACTATTTTTTTAGGTACAATCCTGTCCTGAAAAGAAGATATTAATTTTAATCCGGCAGGCGAAGCTTCAAACAATCCTGCCTCGCTGGCCGCAATAATTTTATAGTCGGGTAATACCGCAAACGTAAGCAAACGGGCATTGCCCTGCACCTTCGTAAAAAGTTTTCCTTCAGCACCGTACCAAAGTCCTTGCGTGCTGCTTAGCAGCCAAGTATTTCCGGCACTATCGGCCCACAATTGGGTAATACGATGGCGTGGGTTTTTAAGCCCTTCTTCAAAAGGATAATAGGCAATTACTTTGCTGTTTTCAACAACGCTTATGCCTTTTGGACCCGCCGCAAGTATTTTGTTGCCCCATGCTGCAACTGCTTGTATGGGCAAGCTGCCAAGCCCCTTTTGCTTACCTAAAAAATTAATGCTTTGGCTGGTGGTTTTTATCAAGCCGTCTTCGGTAGCTAACCAAAGATTATTCTCGCGGTCGGTAAACAGTTGATTTATATTTTCATTTGTTCCTAAGCCAATGCCTTCAACCGGAACGAAGTTGCTCTCAGCCCCTTCTAATTGCCAAACTGCATTAGTAGTATCAAGCAAATACACTTTTCCGGCACCGTTGCTGCGCAGTTGTGTAAAATGGTAAAACTTATTGTCAAACAGTTTTGATACTTTAAGGGTGTTGTTACTTATAGCACCTATAAGGTTATTGCTTAGTATCCAAAGTTCAGGCTCATTGTTTTGCTTCCAAGGGTTTGCATACAAATTAAAATCAGTTATTTGTAAAACAATGTCTTGGTCAAGCTCAAGTTTATAGGGTGGTTTACCAACAATTAACTTATAAATAGCACTACTTGTGCGTAAATAAGCAATTTGGCCGATTGAGGTTATTTGTTTTATCTCTTCCTCAGTATCCAAAGGCAACTCTTCCCAGTTATTATTAGTCCATGATAGCACACGGTGGCGTGTGGCGATAGTAATATAAGGACTGTTGTTTTGGTATGAACCGAAAAAGTATCCGGGATATTCGCCCATATCAATAACCAGCGAAGTGATTTTTTCCCAAACGTTGTTTCTCCATTCAAAAACATCCGTCTTTTTATCGGTAGAAAGACAAAGCCAAAGATGTCCGTCTTCATCAGTATAAGGTAAAACGTGTTGGTAGGGGGCTGCAAATTTACCGTATGGGATGTTTTGATAGGTTATCCCGTTAAAGCGTGTAAAGGCTTCATCATTTACCCACCACATGGCACCGTTGGCATCCTGCTGCACTTGCAATATATTACCCTCGGCGGCACTATTATCAATTGTGTACTTTTTAGTATTGTAATACTGCCCCTTTACAACCCCGCTTATGCTGAGCAGCAATAGTAGTGAAATGATATATGCAGGTATAAACTTCAAAACCAAATACCGCAATTAGCTAAGAGCTAAAAGAGGTTTATTTTTTGTGTGTTGACGGAACTAAAACAAGTTATAGCAGACTTTGAACTAGCTCTTAAATAAAATTATTGCGGGTAAAGATAAAACGGTTTTTAAAATTATAAAGACAAGTTTTATATGAGCCAACGGATTTTTGATGTAGCGGTTAGCAAAAAAATGTTAAGTGATTATTAGTTACCTGCTCCCAAAAACAGATGAACCGATGCGCACAATAGTACTGCCCTCTTCAACTGCAATGCGGTAATCGCCGCTCATGCCCATACTGATTTCTTTAAAGGTTTGTTTTTGAGTGAAATAGGTGCTTTTAAGTTCATCAAAAAGATGCTTAAGTTCTCTAAACTCAGCACGCACCAAAGCCTCATCATCCGTCATAGTAGCCATCCCCATTACCCCGCAAACCTGCACGTTGGTTAACTTGTTAAACGCCTCGCTGTTCAGCATTTCAATCACCTCGGTTTTGCTAAAACCAAACTTAGTGTCTTCTTGGGCAATGTGTATTTGCAGTAAGCAGTTTAGTACCCGCCCTGCTTTTTGGGCTTGTTTATCAATTTCTTGCAGCAGTTTAAGACTGTCAACCCCGTGTATCAAATGCACAAAAGGAGCCATGTATTTTATTTTGTTGCTTTGCAAGTGGCCAATCATGTGCCACTCAATATCAGTAGGCAATTGGGGTTGTTTATCGGCCAGCTCCTGCACACGGTTTTCACCAAAAGCCCGTTGCCCGGCATTATACGCCTCTTGTATATCGGCCACAGGTTTAAATTTTGAAACAGCCACCAGTTTCACACGCGGGGGTAATTGGCTTTTTATCAGGGTTAAATTTTGTGCTATACTCATTTTGGAATTATAGTTGCTAATATTGCAGCATGGTTAAACACATTGCTGCAATATTAGCTTTTGCCATTGTTTTAGTTGGGTGCAAAAATACACCCGAAGGCATTTTGGATAAAGAAAAAATGGTAGCAGTTTATACCGATATACATATTGCTGAAGGAAGGCTGCGTACTGTGGGTATTTTTGCCGATTCGGCTAAACTGATGGCTCCTGTATTGTATGATGAGGTGTACCGTACCCATCAAATATCGCGCGAAGAGTTTATGAAATCATACAACTACTATCAAAGCAACCCCAAGGAGTTTGAAGCTATTATTGATAGGGTGCTTGAGGAACTGAGCAAGAAAGAAAGCGGCATTAAATAATGGTGTTAGTGTTTGGTGATTAGTTACTAATGATTAATTGCACTAATCTATTATCAACTATGTTGGGGTTTATTCCCCACAGGGTTGATTAAAATAGGAGTTACTATCGCAAAAAAATTGCCCGACAAGGTATAAATTAGCACCCCGAAAACCGATTACAGATTTGGCAAAAGTTATACCCTTTAAAGCCTTACGTCCGCGCCCTGATTTGGCGCAGGTTGTAAGCAGCCGCAGCTACGATACCAACCACAACCACATTAGCCGCGAAATAATGGCAAGGAACGAATACTCGTACCTGCACGTTGTGAAACCCCACCTTAATTTTAGCGACCCTGAACGAATACCCGAAAAGCATTTTCCAATAGCGCGTAAAAGACTCGAATTATTAATGGGTGAGGGCGTGCTGCAAAAAGATAACCGCCCCGCGTTTTATCTTCATCAAATTACTGATAACATACGTCATATTGTATATAACGGTATTGTAGGCTTAGCTTCGGTTGAAGATTACCTGAACAACCACATAAAAAAGCACGAACACACCCTTACCAAAAAAGAAATGGGATTGGTGCATCACGTTGAGTATGTGAAAGCAGTAGGCGAGCCTGTGTTGCTTACGTTTGAGGCAGGGGAGTGGTACGACCAACTGGTGGTGGAAACTACTGCTTTTAAGCCTGAATATGATTTTACCAGCGATGAAGGTTTGCAGCACCGCCTGTGGGTGATAAACAATGCCGATGCTGTACAAAGCATTAGCCAAAATATGGATGCAGCAGGCGATTTATATATTGCCGACGGACACCACCGCACAGCATCGGCGGCAAGGTATTGCGAAATGCAACGCGAAAAAGGCGCAAATGCTAACGATGCTTGTTGTTACTTTTTGGCTTATATGATACCCGCCGATAAGATAAAGGTATTTGAGTTTAACCGATTGGTTAAAAACCTTGGCGGCCTTAGCAAAGAAGAGTTTTTTGAGAAATTAAAAGTTGATTTTGACCTGTATGAAATTGGCCGTGCTAAGTTGCGGGTGAAAAAGAAAAACTTTCAGTTTGGGATGTATATGGAAGGGAAATGGTATGGTCTTGATTACAAGCAAGAAACCGAAGCGGGTGATGTGCTGGGTAATCTTGATGTATCAATACTTGAAAACCACATACTGAAACCCATTTTGGGCATACAAGACAGCAAAACGGATGACCGCCTATCGTTTATAGATGGTACAAAAGGTATCAGCCGCTTGCAGGAGTTGGTGGATAACGGTGATTATGCACTGGCATTTTCATTATATCCTACAAAAATTGAAGAGGTGATTGCAGTAGCTGATAAGGGATTGGTAATGCCCCCCAAATCAACTTGGTTTGAGCCGAAACTCCGTACAGGGCTTTTAATTCACGAGGTGTAATAAAAGTAAACCGGGACTATCATCCCGACACTCCCGGTTCAACAAAATATTAAGCCTATGATCATTTGTATAAACAGACGTTGTTTTATATTGTTTTGTTGGTCAATGGCTTGATGTTAAATATTCACAATCTTTATGAGTTTGATGCGTTCATATATCAATATGATAATCAGGATAGTTTTTGCAACGTTTGTATTATACGCGGCAGGTTGCACTACCAACGCAGGTACCCATTCAAAAACAGGCAATGCAAGAGTAGCACAGGGTGATAGTATTTATATCAACTACCACCGTACTGCACAACGTGTTATTGACTCGTTGAAGCTGGATAAATCAAAGATTTTTATTAAAGTAAGTAAAGGCAGCTATCTGCTTCAATTGAAGATTGGTGAAGTGGTTGTAAAAGGTTATCCTGTGGTGCTTGGGTTTGACCCTGTTAATGATAAAAAACAAGAAGGCGACGGATGCACGCCCGAAGGGACTTTTAAAATACAAAGCAAATATCCCCACAAAAGCTGGAGTAAGTTTATTTGGTTTGATTACCCTAATGACGAGAGCAGAAAAAAATTTGAAGCCCGGAAGAAGAAGGGTGAAATACCTAAAAATGCCCGAATTGGCGGGGAAGTGGGCATACACGGGGTACCCGATAAAGACGACCGTATTATTGACCAAGGGATAAATTGGACTTTGGGGTGTGTATCGCTTAAAACCGCTGATATAAACGAAATATACAGCTTAGTGAAAGTGGGCACTAAAGTGGTAATTGTGCATTAACAAAATCATAACTTTCTCTTTTTTAACAACTTGAAATTTATTGTGCAAAACGGGCTAAAAACTTGCACGTTTATTGGCAAAAAAAGTTGTTCGTATTAAAATTTTATTAGATTTGTCTCGGTTAAAAATTAACCGCAAATATTTATTTTATCATCGGTTTGCCTTTACAAGGCAGCTACTTGGTAATACGCTCATGAGTAAAACAATAAAACTCAAAAAAGGGTACGACATTAAACTGGTAGGTGACGTATCCGCCAACACAGGCAGTTTCAATGCACCTCAAACGTACTCAGTAAAACCCACTGATTTTGTTGGCCTGTCCCCAAAACTTAAAGTTGAAGTAGGGGTAGAAGTAAAAGCAGGAACCCCCTTGTTTTTTATCAAAGAAATGCCCGAAGTTATGATTACAGCGCCCGTTAGCGGTGAAGTAATTGAAATTAACCGTGGTGCAAAAAGGGCTATTTTGGAGATAAAAATCCTTGCCGACAGCAAAATGGCTTACGAGCAATTTGCAATGGGTAACCCCGGCCACATGGATGCAGCAATTGTTAAACAAACATTGCTAAACAGCGGTGCTTGGGCAACCATTAAACAGCGTCCGTTTACCAAAATTGCAAATCCTGCTGAAACCCCGAAAAATATCTTTATTTCAGGGTTCGACAGTAGTCCGCTTGCCCCTGACTATAATTATATTTTAAAAGGCAGGGATGAAGATTTTCAATGGGGTATCAACGCGCTTAAAAAACTTACTACGGGTAAAATATTCCTTAGCCTAAAAGCCGGTGTACAAGCTTGCAGTGCATACACTAATGCCAAAGATGTTGAAACAGCTAACGTTAGCGGACCGCACCCTGCGGGTAACGTGGGTGTGCAAATACATCACATTGCGCCCATTAGCAAAGGCGATGTAGTTTGGACGATTAACCCTGAAGACGTTGCCAACATTGGTAAGTTGTTTAAAGAAGGAAAATACGAAGCCGACCGTACCATAGCTCTTACCGGTTCGGAAGTAAACGAAAGTGCCCGCAAGTATTATACAATGAAAGCGGGGGCTTGTATTGAAACCTTGATAAACGGCAACACAGCGAGCGGTAGTAACCGCATAATCAGCGGTAATGTGCTTACAGGTTCAAAAATCGGGGCAAACGGTTATTTAGGTTTCTACGACCGCCAAATAACAGTAATCCCTGAAGGTGAAGACCCTGAGTTTTTGGGTTGGTTAATACCCACATATTCACGCCCAAGTATTTCAAAAACCTTCCTTTCGTACCTCACACCCAACAAAAAATACAAGGTAAACACCAATATGCACGGCGAAGAACGGGCGTTGGTTGTTACAGGTGAATACGAAAAAGTATTGCCAATGGATATACTGCCCCAATACTTGTTGAAGGCTATATTGGCCAACGACCTTGAGGCAATGGAATCGCTTGGTTTGCTTGAGTTGGATGAGGAAGATATGGCATTGTGCGAATTTGTTTGCACCTCAAAAATGCCTATACAGCAACTTATCCGCCAAGGCTTGGCAGTATTAGAAAAAGAAGGTTAATTATTCATTTGAAGTAAGTTATATCACGCGATGAAGTTTCTTCATAAACAATTAGATAAAATAAGGCCGAATTTTCAAAAAGGGGGAAAGTTTCATTGGTTGCACTCAACCTTTGATGCTACTGAAACCTTCCTTTTTGTACCCGGCGAAACCACCCACAACGGTTCACACATTCGTGACGGGGTTGATTTGAAACGTACCATGTTCACCGTGGTAATAGCCATGATGCCTGTATTGCTGTTTGGTTTGTGGAACACAGGCTACCAGCATTATTTGGCCATAGGCAAAGCCGCCGAAGCATCATTATTAGATTGTTTTGGTTTTGGTTTATTGCAAGTATTGCCAATAGTTATTGTTTCATACGGCGTGGGCTTAGGTATTGAGTTTTTCTTTTGCCAGATAAAAGGCCACAAGGTAAACGAAGGCTTTTTGGTTACAGGTATGCTTATACCCTTGTGTTTGCCGCCCACTATACCTTTGTGGATGGTAGCAATAGGTACTGCATTTGCCGTTATAATAGGTAAAGAGGTATTTGGCGGAACGGGTATGAACTTGTTGAACCCCGCACTTACTGCGCGTGTATTCTTGTTTTTTGCTTACCCCGCATACATGGCAGGTGAATACCGCAGCGACCAAGAATATATTTGGTTTACTGCCAACCGTGCCGAGGTTGCCGACGGGTTTAGCGGAGCTACTATTTTGGCTCGCGCTGCTGAAGGTAAAGAATTAGGTTACAGTGCGTGGGATGCCTTTATGGGTGCTATACCCGGTTCTATTGGTGAAACCTCAACACTTGCCTGTTTAATCGGTGCAGCAATACTTATCATTACAGGTGTGGGTAGCTGGCGCATTATGCTTTCAACCTTTGCAGGTGGTGCGGCTATGGGTTTATTACTAAACGCATTGGCTCCATCGGCCAACCATTTTATGGCAATGCCTTTTTATTACCACTTAGTAATCGGCGGATTTGCTTTCGGTGCAATTTATATGGCTACCGACCCCGTATCAGCAGCGCAAACCGATAGAGGCAAACTTATATACGGTTTCTTAATAGGCATATTCTGCGTACTTATCAGGGTGTTTAACCCTGCATATCCTGAGGGGATGATGTTGGCTATATTGTTGATGAACATATTTGCCCCGCTTATTGATTATTTTGTAGTAAACGCAAACAAGAAAAGGAGGTTAGCCCGTGCAACGATCTAATACATACATCCTGTTATATACCATTGCCCTAACCATAGTGTGCGGCGTATCACTGGCTATTGCTAAAATGGCGTTGAAGCCTGCACAGGATACACAGATTGAGTTGGAAAGGAAAAAGAACATCCTTTCTACATTTATGACCTTGCAGAAAGGCGATAATCCTGAAAAGATATATGCCGCAAGGGTAAAAGAATATGTAATTAATGTTAACGGCGATAAAATAGAAGGTGTAACTGCCGCATCAATTAACGTTGAAAAAGAGTATAAGAAACCTCTTAAAGACCGTCAGTTGCCCGTATATGAAATTTCATCAGAAACCGACCCTAATGTAGTGGAATATTATGTAGTACCCACTTTTGGAAAAGGGTTATGGGATGTAATCTCATCATACATATCTATTAAAAGCGACGGTAATACTATAAACGGGGTAAGTTTTAACCACAAGGCAGAAACCCCCGGCTTAGGTGCCCGTATTAAAGACGAAGAAGCTGTTTACGGACGCTACAAAGGCAAAACACTTTTTGACGGCA
This sequence comes from Bacteroidia bacterium, assembly GCA_035906255.1. GTDB lineage: Bacteria > Bacteroidota > Bacteroidia > UBA8524 > UBA8524 > SB11. The sequence continues at coordinate 52,796 of JAMIFM010000013.1, read as the reverse complement.
CAACTCCTGTGGGTGTTGAAATGCAAAAAGGGGAAGGTAACAATTATGATAACCAGCCACACAAAGTGGACGGTATGAGCGGAGCCACCCTTACCGGTAAAGGTGTTAATGCCATGGTAAAAGAATACACAGAAGCGTATTCGAAGTTTTTATTAAGTAAACAACAACCCACAGCAACCAAATAATTGTATGAGTACTGAAACACTAACCGTACAAAAAACTGCTGAGAAGAAAGAAGGACTTTTTTCAAAGAAAAACCGCAAACTTCTCACAGACCCGTTGGATAACAACAACCCTGTAACCGTTCAGGTATTGGGTATTTGTTCTTCTCTTGCAGTAACCGTGCAAATGAAACCGGCCTTTTTTATGTGCTTGGGTTTGATGTTTGTAACTGCATGTTCAAACCTGTTCATTTCGATGCTGCGCAATACCATTCCTTCACGTATTCGTATCATTGTTCAGTTGGCAGTGGTATCACTGTTTGTAATATTAGTAGATGAATTACTAAAAGCCTACGCTTTTGAAGTATCAAAACGCCTTTCAGTATTTGTGGGTCTTATTATTACCAACTGTATTGTAATGGGTCGTTTAGAAGCCTATGCAATGGCAAACAAGCCTTGGCCTTCATTTTTAGATGGTATTGGTAATGGTATAGGCTATTCAGCGATATTATTAACGCTTGCATTCGTTCGTGAACTATTAGGTTCAGGTTCATTGTGGGGGTATAAAATATTTGAAAGTGCAGGTATTCCTTTTATAGGCAACGGTGTGTTGATGATGCCCGCAGGAGCTTGTTTATTAATAGGTGTTCTTATTTGGGCTCAACGTGCCCGTAACGGATATACCGAAGCTGATTAATTTTTAACCCGATTAAAAGAAGAAAGAAATGGAATTAGCAAACCTGTTTATAAAGTCTGTTTTTATAGATAACATGATTTTTGCTTACTTTTTGGGTATGTGCTCTTATTTGGCCGTATCTAAAAAAGTAACCACCGCTTTTGGTTTGGGTATGGCGGTAATATTTGTATTAGGGTTCACCATCCCCATTAACTGGCTGGTGCAAAACTACTTTTTGAACGAAGGAGCAATGGCTTGGATAAGCCCCAAATTTGCAACGGTTGACCTTAGCTTTTTGAGCTTTATAGTGTTTATCTCTGTAATTGCTGCATTTACACAGCTTACAGAAATGGCGGTTGAAAAACTGTCGCCATCACTATACAACTCATTAGGTATATTTTTGCCCCTTATTGCGGTAAACTGCTCAATATTGGGTGGTGCATTGTTCATGCTTCAACGCCCCTATAACTTTGTTGAAGCTACTACCTTCGGGTTTGGCTCAGGGTTGGGCTGGTTGCTGGCCATTGTAGCACTTGCAGCCGTTAGGGAAAAACTAAAATACTCAAACGTTCCCGCTCCCCTTAAAGGGTTAGGTATCACCTTTATTATTGTGGGCTTAATGTCGTTTGGCTTTTTAAGTTTCATGGGTTTTTCACTTTAATACAATCAGAATTTAAGTATGTTATTAGCAATAGACCCCACTATTATAGTATCAAGTGCCGTAGTATTTACATTAGTAATTATACTATTGGTAGTTGTGCTGCAAGTAGCCGCTAAAAAGCTGGTGCAGCAAGGCGATGTTAAGATTGAGATTAACGGAGAAAAAACCATCAATATACCCGCAGGCGGTTCATTACTGTCGGCTCTTTCTAACGAAAAACTGTTCCTTCCCTCAGCGTGCGGTGGCGGTGGTACTTGTGCTATGTGCAAATGCCAGGTGTTTGAAGGCGGAGGTGATGTATTGCCTACTGAAACCGGACACCTTAACCGTCGTATGCAAAAAGAGCATTGGCGTTTGGCTTGCCAAGTGAAGGTGAAGAACGATATGAAGATAAAAGTACCTGAAGAGGTATTTGGTATCAAAAAATGGGAGTGCGAAGTAGTGAGTAACTACAACGTGGCTTCGTTTATTAAAGAATTTGTGGTAAAACTGCCCGAAGGTGAAAATATGCACTTTGAAGCGGGCGGATACATACAAGTGGACGTGCCTGAATGCGAAGTGAATTTTAAGAATATCGACATCACTTCACATCCCCGTATGGGTAAACCTGCTGATGAGTTTCAAGGCGAGTGGGATAAATTTAAGCTGTGGGATTTGAAAATGAAAAACCCCGAGCCTATTTTCCGTGCATACTCAATGGCCAACCACCCCGCCGAAGGTAATATCATCATGCTTAATATACGTATTGCTACCCCGCCTTGGGACAGGGCTGCCAATAAGTGGATGGATGTAAATCCCGGTATCTGCTCGTCGTATGTATTTAACTGCAAACCCGGCGATAAAGTAACCATTTCAGGCCCTTACGGTGAGTTCTTTATTAAAGAAACCGGTGCCGAAATGATTTATATTGGCGGTGGTGCAGGTATGGCCCCATTACGCTCACACCTGTTCCATTTATTCCATACCTTAAAAAATACCAACCGTAAAGTAACCTACTGGTACGGTGGCCGTTCAAAACGTGAATTGTTCTACATGGACGATTTCAAACAAATAGAAAAAGAGTTCCCTAACTTCCGTTTCTATGTAGTGCTTTCAGAGCCATTGCCCGAAGATAACTGGGTGGCTAAGAAAGATGTTAACGACCGCGAAGGTGACGGCTTTGTGGGCTTTGTGCACCAAGCATTGATTGACCAATACTTGAGCAAGCACTCAGCACCTGAAGATATTGAGTACTATTTCTGCGGGCCTCCTATGATGAACGCCGCCGTATTAAAAATGTGCGACGATTGGGGTGTACCTAAAGAAAATGTTTCGTTTGACGATTTTGGCGGTTAATACACCGTTTTTATGATAGTAAAAGGCTTCCCGGTTGGGAAGCCTTTTTTATTTTGGCATAGAATTGAAAGTAAACCTTGTTATCTCATACATTTGTTATGGTAGGATTATACGAATGAAAAAACTATACATACTTGCAATAGCATTTATACTCTCTTTAGGCGATTTGGCTGCCCAAAACAGTTTGGAGCCCTTACCAAAGCTATCTCCTCTTACTCGCAAATACGTTAAAGACATAGAAACGCAACAATTGCCCGAAGGGTATATATACAAAACCCACGCAAACGGGACGTTGTTTGTACCTGCATTGATTAAAGTGGGTAATGCAGAAGTTGCTGAACCTGTGTTGCAGAATATAGGGGCACTTGTGGGTACAAAGGCTGGAGATATTTGGACGGTTCGTGTACCGATTGAAAAAGTGCAGGAGTTTGTAAAAATACGCGGCATAGCCTACATACAAATTGATGAGCCTGTTTTTCCAACATTAGATATTGCCCGCAAAACCACCCGCACCGATTCTGTTCATGCAGGGTATAACCTGCCTATGAAATATAGCGGCAAAGGAGTAGTGGTAGGTATAATTGATTTTGGGTTTGATTATAGCCATCCTACTTTTTTTGATACCGCAGGAACTCAATACCGCATTGCAAAAGTATGGGAACAAGATACCAACGGCACTCCCCCCGCAGGCTTTGCTTATGGAAATGAAATAACCACCCAAGCAGGTTTGCTGGCGCGAGGTACTGATAATAAAGTGCAAACGCACGGAGCCGCTGTGGCGGGTTTAGCAGGAGGTTCAGGATATGGCGGGCCTGCAAACGGAAAATTCAGAGGAATGGCTTATGGTGCCGATTTGGTTTTTGTGGGTGTGCGTCGTGATAGTATCGAGCAACAGTGGATGCAGGGCGGTTTCAGTGATTTTATTGATGGGGTGGATTATATTTTTAAACACGCAGATGCGGTGAATAAGCCCGCAGTAGTTAATATTAGCTGGGGCTCTCAATCAGGGCCGCACGATGGCAGTACCTTGTTTAATCAAGCCTGCGATAATCTTTCGGGCAAAGGAAAAATAATAGTGATGAGTGCAGGTAATGATGGGATTGAAAAAATACACTTGGCTAAAAAATTTGCGGCTACCGATAGTATGCTAACCACGTTTTTAACCTTTAGCCCCGCTACATACAAACGCACTTGGGTGGATGCTTGGGGTGAAGCGGGTAAAGAAATCTGCGCTACAGTTACCCTGTATCATAATGGAGTCGCGCACACTTCAACACCCTCAATTTGCCTTGACGATAATATTCATAACCATTTTATTGTTGGCAGCAACGGCACCGATACTTGTTTTGTAGAGTTTATTACCTCGCTGGCTGAGTTTAACGGTAAACCCCGTTTAATGACCAACGTATTTAATAAATCACAAGACAGTGTGAGTGTTACTCTTACTTCTAAAGACGGGGTTGTGCACGTTTGGAACGAATACTATTATTATGGCTATAAGTACCGTTTCAGCAGTGAGTTTGATAGTTTACGCAAATCATTTGCCAGCACAGGCAATACAGCTTATACGGTAAGCGATATGGGCAGTGCCCAATCGGCATTGTTGGTAGGGGCTTATACCTCAAAAAACAGCTTCACCAATCTTGGCGGTCAGTTTCTTAGTTACAGTTCATACAGCGCCAACAACCAGCTTACCCCGTTTTCAAGCAGGGGGCCAATGGTTGACGGACGTATAAAACCCGATATTGCAGCACCCGGCCTTACCATAGCAAGCTCAGTAAACTCATACAACGCTGATTATGTGCCTACCGGTGCAAGCAAAGATGCCTTGGTGGCCTCATTTGTACATCCCGTTTCAAACAAAACATATTATTATGGCGAGTTTACGGGTACATCAGCATCAGCTCCTATAGCGTCAGGCATTGTAGCGTTGTTGTTAGAAGCACACCCCGCATTAACTCCGCAGCAACTTAAAACCATACTGTTCGAAACCGCCATTACCGATATTTACACAGGCCAGTTGCCTGCCGCAGGGAATAACAACTGGGGACATGGTAAAATAAATGCCTACGGAGCTATGAAAAAAGCATTGGTACTGGCAGGGGTAAACAATCTGCAAAGCCAGTCAGTGGTATATACATTATATCCTAACCCCAATGTGGGCACATTTTCACTTGGATACACGGCCGAGGAAACCGAGAACTTGGAAATCAAAGTGTACAATACCGTAGGCAGCTTAGTAGCTTCGGATACATGGGAGGTTGAGGGCGGAAGCCACGAACGTGCTTTTGATTTTTCGTACTTGCCCAAAGGTATTTATATGCTGCACATTACAGGCAAACACCATAATGCCGGATTAAAGATGCTTGTTGAATAACCTAAACTCAATTACCAACTGTGAAACGCAATATAAAATTCATTGTTTTAGCGGTTATTGTGTGCTCATCACAAGCCGTTTGGGCGCAAAAGAAATTCTTTTCAAGGCAGGACACATTGCGGGGAACCATTACCCCTGAAAGGTCTTGGTGGGACTTGGTATATTATGACTTGAAATTGATGCCTGATATACGCGAGAAAACGCTGAAAGGGCAAAATACCATTGTTTACAAACCCTTAGCTGAGGGGAATGTGATACAGATTGACTTGCAACCGCCCATGCAGGTAGATAAGGTAGTTCAGGCGGGCAAAGAACTTGCGTTTACCCGCGATGGCAATGTGTATTGGATTACTGTTACCAACGACGGTAAAAGTACAAATGCAGTTACGGTGTATTTTAGCGGTAAACCGCGTATTAGTCCCAACCCACCTTGGAGCGGCGGTCTTACGTGGAAAAAAGATGCTAACGGACTACCGTTTGTGGCTACCAGTTGCCAAGGCGACGGAGCAAGCCTTTGGTGGCCTTGCAAAGACCATGCTTACGATGAGCCTGATAGTATGCAAATAAGCATTACCACATCAAAAGCGTTGACGGCGGTTGCCAATGGCAGGCTTAGAAATGTAACAAAAACAGATACAACGGCTACTTATACATGGTTTGTATCAAACCCTATTAATAACTACGGGGTAAATATGAATATAGCCAGCTATGCCCATTTTTCAGAAAAATATGCAGGCAAAAACGGTACACTTGATTGCGATTATTACGTGTTGCCTTATAATCTTACCAAAGCTAAAAAGCAATTTGAACAGGTGAAACTGATGTTGGATGCTTTTGAAGACCGTTTTGGCCCTTATCCGTTTTATGCCGACGGTTACAAATTGGTTGAAGTACCGTATTTAGGCATGGAACACCAAAGCAGCGTTACGTATGGCAATGGCTATCAAAACGGGTATTTGGGTAAAGATTTAAGCGGTACAGGTCAAGGTGATTTGTTTGATTTTATTATTATACACGAATCAGGACACGAGTGGTTTGCCAACAGCATTACCTGCAAGGATATTGCCGATATGTGGATACACGAAGGGTTTACCTGCTATTCAGAATCGGTGTACCTTGAGTACCATCACGGAAAAGAAGCCGCTTATGAATACATACGCGGGTTGCGCAGTAATATTGCCAACGACAGACCCATTATTGGAGCTTATGGGGTAAACAATCAAGGCTCAGGCGATATGTATTTTAAAGGAGCTAATATGCTGCACACGCTTCGCCAGTGGGTTGATAATGATACGGTTTGGATTAATTTATTACGCGGTATTAATACCGCTTTCTATCATCAAACAGTTACCACTCAGCAGATTGAAGGCTTTATTGCCGAAAAAACAGGTAAAAATCTTACAATGTTTTTTAACCAATATTTAAGAGATAAACGGGTGCCAACGTTTGAATATAAGGTAGAAGGAACCTCATTTAAATACCGTTGGAGCAACTGTATTGACGGGTTTGATATGCCCCTGAAAGTAACCATAGGCGGGGTTGAAACATTGATAAAGCCAACTACCCAATGGTCGGTTGATAAAACGGTTTCGGCAGAGGTAGAAGTGAACCCCGATTTTTATGTAACAGTAGTAAATGTTGAATAAGATTGACGTTAAACACAATGTTTGCCTACATTTGCAGCAACAAAACAATACTATGAAACAAAATGCACTGCTTACATTTGTAATGCTTTTACTGTGTGCAACTCCTTTTACTTCTTTTGCCCAACCCGGATGTATAGGCTATACTGCTGATTTTGAGTTTGCTGATGATACTGCTGATTTGTTTGGAAAAACACTGTTTACTAATACGTCCATGTGGACAGACAGTGCCACTATTTACAGATGGAGTTTCGGCGATGGGGATACCGTTTACACCAAAGTTCCCAATCACAGCTATATCAAACAAGGAAATTATAATGTATGTTTATTAGCCGTTAACCTGAAACTTAACGGGGATACTGTATGCAGAGATACCGCCTGCAAGCAGGTGACGGTGAATTTTGATACGTGTGTGGCATCTGCGGTTAATTTACTTTATTCTGTTTCGCACCCTGATTCTTGCTTGAAGTACAACTTTATCACTAACACAGTTGGACTGCACTTAAATTATTTATGGGATTTTGGAGACGGTAATACAGACACTGTTGGACATACAAGAAATACTTTTCCTTCAGCAGGGAAATACAACGTTTGTTTAGCCGTGTATTACTTGTATGATAACAATCTTGTATGTGCTGATACCGCTTGCGATACGTTGAATGTGTGCGCCTCATTAGGAACTTATAGTCCTTCAACAGCTACTATTTCAATATATCCCAATCCTGTTACAGATATGCTGGTAATAGAAACAGCTGAAACCGAAGCATTGCAAATAACGATTGCAGATGTTGCAGGCAGGGAACAATTGAGCCAAACAGTACACGGTACTAAAGCTATACAAGTGGCAGAACTTTCAAACGGAATGTATTACATTACTGTTTCAAAAGGAGATACAGTATTGCTTCGCCAAAAGATGTTAAAGTAGCCTGTAGTGCTACTTTTTTGCACTTCGGAGAAACTTTTGCAAATACTTTCAGAAACCTTTTTATTTAAACTAATTCTAAACTATTTTCGCGCGCCCACAAACGTTTGAACGGAGTTAACAACTGATGAGATTATCGCGCAAATACGTAGTATTAGCAAGCCTATACATAGTACAATCAGTTCCGTTTTCATTTATCAAAACCGGTTTCCAGCTACTGCTAAAAGAAGGTAATGTTGACTATAAGTCGCTAAGTGCGATGATGAGTATGCTGTTGTTGCCTTGGGTGTTTAAGTTCACTTGGGCACCACTGGTTGATAAATGGTGCGAAAACAACTTTCCTAAAATCCGCAAAACCATACTGTTTTTTCAGGTAATAGGGGCAGCCACTTTAGGCATAGCGGCCAGCTTTCAATTTTCTGAAGATTTGCAACCCGTGTTAGGCGCATTTTTCTTATTCAGTCTCATTGCAGCCACACAAGATATAGTGATAGATGCTTTTGCCGTATTAGCATTGCCTAAACGCGAACACGGATTGGGTAACACCTTTCAGATGGGCGGGTATTATGTGGGCGAATTGCTGGGCGGCGCACTGATACTTATCATATTTGATAAGTTTGGCTGGAGCTGGGCAATGATGTCGTTTGTGGTATTTTTCCTAATTCCGTTTATTCCCGTATTACTTTATAAGCCCACAGACTTTAATCCCCCCAAACCTTCAACAGAAGGCGGTTTCAGCAAAGTAAAATCGTATTTTAAAATTAAAGGGATGCGTTTTTGGTTGCTGGTTGTAGTTATATACACAGCTAATCAAATGCTGGCAAGCACCTTGTTGCCATCGTTGTTTTTAGAGATGGGATACACCAAAACCGAAATTGCATCCATAGTGAGTATATGGGGTAATGCTGCATCGGTTGCAGGGGCAGTACTGGCAGGTGTATTGATTGAAAAGCTGGGGCGCAAGAATAGTTTGGTGGGTTTTGGAGCTCTTAAAGTAGTATCTTTATTAGGCTTCTTCTTATTCAAAAGCGGGCAGCAAATAGAAGTGGTGTATGCCATAATAATAATCAACGGATTTATTTCAGGATTATCAAGCGTTACCATCTTCACCATTATGATGGATAAATGTCGCCTCACCAGCCCCGGAACTGATTTCACCATACAACAATCGGTCAACCTGTTTGCCATTGCATTTTTTGGAGCCATTAGCGGAATGTTTGTGCGTGGCACCGGTGATTTTACCCTATCATTCATTGTAGCCTTTATAGTAGGCACTTGCGGAGTTCTTTTAGCAGCTTTTGGCATCTCAAAACAATCACTCGATAACGGAAGTGACCCTCAAGCCCAATAAACACGGCAGTCTTCTTATTGTCAAACTTCTGTCATATTACCGTCATTTTAGTTTATAATCTTTCTAAATAATGACTGTAGGGGTACATTTGCGGCATACTAAAAGTTATTCTTATTGTAATGAAGAAATTACTAAAAACCTTCTGTACTTTAGTTGCCATTGCACCATTTATTACTGCTTCAGCACAAACTGCCGATTCAGTTCTAATGGGAGCAGGTTATGGCAGCAATGTTTACTACAGTTTTAAAAACGGCGAAGTTAAAAAAGTAGCCAACAACACGTGGGATCTTGCATTCCGCACAGGTTTCCGCACCGATGCTATTTTTATTAATTCGGTAAGCTCTGCAAACGCTCAACGCAGTACAAAGTTGTTCCTATACCCAAAAGGTGACAAAACTGCTTGGAGCACTTTTGATACTGCCGGTTGCAAAGGCTGGTTAGAATACCAAAACACTGATACATCATGGGAGTTTGGTGCATTTAACCGTGCCGTAGGTACTTTCCCTGATTTTTCTTGGGGAATTTACAATCCCGTGACCAAGATTGTTGAGGGCGATTCGTTATACCTGTTAGAAATCACCAACGGTGCTAACAAAGTGTACAAGAAGTTGTTTATAATGGACAAAAACTACGGCGTATGGCATTTTAAATATGCTGACGTTGATGGTAATAATGAAGTAACCGATTCTATCGTAGCCAGCAACGGCAACGCTAAATTGTTTGATTACTACTCTATTGTTGATGGTACTGATGTGAACCAAGAACCTGACAGCGTTAAGTATTGGGATTTGTTGTTTACCCGCTACCACGAGTGGATTACTATGCCTCCTCCGGGAAGCTACTACCCTGTTATGGGCGTGCTTACTAACAAAGGTGTTAAAGTTGCTGAAAAAAGAAGCATCAACAAATTAACGTATGATGTAGCTAACCTAACTGCCGGAGATTACAAAGAGTATAGGAACATTATCGGTTCTGACTGGAAAGTGTTTGATAACGGTACTTTCTCATGGAAACTTACCGATTCATTAGCATACTTTGTTCAATTGGCTGATGGTTCAGTATGGAAAATATACTTCACCGGTTTTGGCGGTTCAGGAAACGGTAAATCAGTATTTAACAAAACAAAAGTACAAAACGGTCTTTCTGTAAACCCTGCTGCTACTGTTGCATCATTCGGTGTATATCCAAACCCTACAACTACTTCTGTAAACGTAGTGTTTGAAAACCGCAGCAATTCAATAAGCAACACCCTTAAAATATATGATTTAGCAGGTAAAGTAGTTGCTACTCATACATTAGAAAACGCTCCCGGTTTCTATACCAGCGAAGTGAATGTTGATTACCTGCCCGCAGGTATTTATGTAATGAGCCTTGAAAACGGCGGTTACAACATCACTCAAAAACTGATTAAAAAATAAGTTTAGTAAACCCTGATTGTTGGAAATTAGAAAATGACAACACCCATGCAAATAGTGAACAGCATTGTTAAACAAGCAGCTACGTGTATGGTAAAGGGGTTTCTTGCAATGATAATACTGGCCTTTTGCACAACCGTTGCAAAAGGCCAGTTTATTATACAAATAAGCGATTCGGCTGCAAAACCTATTGAATTTGCATCGGTGGGTATTATTCCTATCGGAGATAAAGGACTTGATTATACCAAGGCCAAACTATACAATACCGATGAAAAGGGAATGGCACAATCGGCAGTTGGCGGTAAATGCCAGTTAAAGATACAAGCCGAGGGTTTTGCTTCAATTGAAGAAATTGTTGAGCTTGTTGCGGGCACACCCTACAAAGTATCAATGAAACCTTTTACTACCGAGGTGGGCGAGGTAGTAGTAACGGGTGTTTTTGAGCCCACAGCGATAGATAAATCCATATCAAAAATTAAGGTGATTGATATGAAACGGATTGAGGGGCAGGGAGCGGTAAACCTTAACGATGTATTAAGTAATGAGTTGAATATACGCCTGAAACGTGATAATGTTTTGGGCAGCAGCATGAGCCTGCAAGGTATTGGCGGGCAAAATGTGAAAATACTGATTGACGGTGTGCCTATGATAGGCCGCATGGATGGTAATATTGACCTTGGGCAGATAAACCTGAACAATATTGAAAAGATTGAAATTGTGGAGGGGCCGATGAGTGTGATGTATGGAACGGATGCGTTGGGTGGGGTGATTAATTTGATTACGAAGAAAACGACTAAAAATAATATAGAAGGGAACGTAAACAGCTATTACGAAAGTGCAGGACAGTATAACCTTGACGGACGTGTGGCGTTTAGTACTCCTAAAAAAACAAACGTACAGGTATCAGGCGGGCGTAATTTTTTTGACGGTTACGAAGAGCTTGGGGTATATAAGCGCGCACAGGCATGGAAGCCTAAAGAGCAATACTTTGCTGATGTAATAGTTGGGTTTAGCATTAAAAACTCAACACACAGAGTACAATCTACCTTTTTTGATGAGTTACTTCTTAATAAAGGCGAACCCGTTGTTGGGCCATACAGCGTATATGCGTTTGATAACTATTTTTATACCCGCAGGCTTAATAATTCGTTGTTTTCAGACTTTAAACTTAAAAACGGCGGGCATATACAATTAATAAACTCATACTCTTGGTTTCGCCGTCACAACATTCAAATGCGTAAAAATTTAGTTACGCTTGAAAATGTACAAACGCAGGGCTTAACCGACCATGATACTTCTACATTTGATTTGTGGCTTTCGCGCGGTATTTACACAGTGCGTTGGGGTATGAAGGCAAATGTACAGATAGGATATGATATTAATTTAGAAACAGGTACAGGCAGAAGAATAGAAGGAGCCAGCCAATCAATTGGTGATTATGCTGCATATACAACGGTTGAATACAGGCCGCTAAGGCGTTGGGTTATACGCCCCGGGGTGCGTGCCTCATACAACACAAAATACGGTGCGCCCATTACTCCATCATTCAATACTAAATACGATATTAATAAAAACCTTAGTGTACGCGCCTCGTATGCAAGAGGTTTCAGAGCACCTTCGCTAAAAGAGTTGAGCTTGTTTTTTGTGGATGTGAACCACAACATACAACCCAACGATAACTTAAGTGCTGAAATTTCGGATAATTTCAATGCTTCGTTTTTATACACCCGTACGGTAGGAAAAGCCAGCAGCATACGTTTTGAGCCTTCGTTTTTTTACAACGATATACGCAACATGATTTCGTTGGCAGTGGTTGACCCCGCTACCCAGTTATACAGCTACGTAAATATCGGGTCTTTTACCAATGCAGGAGCTAATTTAACTACCGAGTTAAAAACCAAGCATATCACACTGCAATTAGGAGCTTCGTATATAGCTAACAAAAACCTTATCAGCGGGCCTGATGTTTCAAAATACAGCCCTACAAAAGAGTACAAGGCAAACGTTACTTATACCGTTCCCGTATCAAAAACAGCTATCAGTTTATACTATAAATACAACGGCAGGGTACCCGGTTATATGCTTGATGCAAGTGGAAATGTCATACAAACTTACATTCAAGACTACTCAATGGCCGATTTATCTGTATCACAGTCATTTTTAGGTCAAAGAGTGACCTTGGTCATAGGCAGTCGGAACATTTTTAACGTAATTCGCATCAGTTATAACGCACCAACAGGCGGAGCACACAGTGGGGGAGGCAACTCAATGGGAATAGGAATGGGGCGTACAATTTTTACAAATATTAAAATTCATTTATTCAAGCAGGACAAACGATAATGAGGATTAAAGCACTTGGTATATTAACAGCAGTAGTAGTTACACTTTCATCGTGTTGGAAAGAGGATGAGCGATTTGTGCTTCAACCCGCAGGTAATGTTACCCAAACGCAGGTGAAAATGGGTGAGAGTTATGATAAAATCATATACTTTAATATTAACACCCAAAATTTTATGGTGCGCAACCTTGCCGATTGGGATTTTGCTTTTGAAAATACAGAAAAAGGTTTGCACATCCGCATGAACGGCGGTAAAGGCTTTAGGGCACACGAAACCTCTGAGACAGATTTTGCAGTAGGTTACACGATAGTTAAAGGGCATGAGTTTAAGTACGATGCTCCTAACGGCCACCTTGATTCAACAGCCATTGGAGAATGGTGGAGCAATACCGACGGAACATCAAAAGGCAAACTGTATATTATTAATACTGACCCTACTAAAACATCGGGTACTGCACATTACAAACGTTTTCAAGTACAAAAAGCAGATAATACAGGTTTTTGGGTTAAAGTGGGCAACCTTGACGGTAACGTTGAAGAAAAGACTTACTTTATTCCTAAAGACGAAAAATACAATTATTCGTATTTGAATATAGCTACCGGTGAGGTGAAAACCGATATGGAGCCTGAAAAGGGCGAGTGGGATATTGTGTTTACCCGCTACCAGCACGTATATCACGACCAAGGCCCCGAGCCTTTGCCTTATCAGGTAACCGGTGTGTTGCTTAATCCCAATGGTGTAAGGGCATACGAAGAGACAAAAAAGAAATTTGAGGATATTAACTTGGATTATGCTTTAGGGCTTACCTATACCGCTGATGCAGATGTGATTGGCTTTGATTGGAAGTATTACAACCAAACCACAGGCCGTTTTACAGTTAACCCAAAAATGGTCTACATCATCAAAACCGTATCAGGATATTACTATAAACTTAGATTTATAGACTTTTACGACGACAAGGGCGTAAAAGGAAACCCATTGTTTGACTTACAAAGGCTATAGGCTAAAACTTCATATTGGTTAAATTTTATAAGGGGGGCTGTTTCAGTCCCCCTTATTTTTTGCTTTTTTATGTGAATTAGAGTTGTTTAGAACTATTCTAAAGTAATATCTTCGCGGCAACAAAAAAATCATTTATAACATGCGTATAATACCCGCAATTATTGCGTTTTCAATGGTTGCTTTTGCAGCGTGCAAAAACACCAACAGTCAACAACACACTAATGATTCTTCAGCCAAAGACAGTATGGCTAAAGACAGCGTTAAAACCGAAAAACACCTTAAAAATATTCGCCAGCTTACTTTTGGCGGTAATAACGCCGAAGCGTATTTTAGCTTTGACGGAACTATGCTTACTTTTCAGAGTGATGCTAAGAAATGGGGCGTTGAGTGTGACCAAATTTTCTTGATGAAGATTGATGAAGCCGCAAGCGATAGCACATACTTGCCAAAAATGCTGAGCACTGGTAAAGGCCGTACTACTTGCTCTTATTTTATGGGCGGTGATGATAAGATAGTATATGCAAGTACTCACCTGAAACATGATAAATGCCCGCCTGCTCCTGAACACCGCGCAGATGGCAAATACCTTTGGGCTATATATCCTGAGTTTGACATTTTTGTTACCGACCTAAAACGTAACATTAAACAACAGCTTACCAATACTCCCGGTTACGATGCAGAAGCTACTATTTCTCCCGACGGTAAGAAAATTGTGTTTACCAGCACCCGTAGCGGCGATTTGGAACTTTATACTATGGATGCTGATGGAAAGAATGTAAAACAAATCACTACCCAATTAGGGTATGACGGTGGTGCGTTTTTCTCTCCTGATGGAAAACGTTTGGTATTCCGTTCATCACGTCCAAAAACAGAAGAAGAAATTAAAGAATACAAAGATTTATTAGCTCAAGGTTTAGTAGCACCAACCAACATGGAAATTTATACCTGTAATGTTGACGGTAGCGATTTGAAGCAAGTTACTAATTTGGGTAAAGCCAATTGGGCACCTTTCTTTCACCCAAGCGGTAAAAAAATCATCTTCTCATCAAACCACCACAGCAGCAAAGGATACGATTTTCAGTTATACATGATTAATGACGATGGTACCGGCCTTGAGCAAATTACCAACGAAAGCATTTTTAACGCGTTCCCAATGTTTTCTCCCGATGGTAAAAGAGTAGTGTTTAGCAGTAACCGCAATAATGGCGGTACCCGCGACACTAACCTTTTTATTGCTGATTGGGAAGACTAATCGGTTAAAAATTTCGTAGGTATAACAAACAGATAAGATGAGGATAGTAAAAATAGCAGCCTTTTTATTGATGGTTTTTGCAGCCGTTGCAGTGCAGGCGCAAAACATATCTAAAAAGAAGGTTAAGAAACATATAAAAACCCTTAGCAGCGATAAGTATTTGGGCAGGGGAGTGGGTGAAGAAGGTGAAAGACTTGCCGCTGATTACATAGCTAAGCAGTTTAAAAGTTTGAAGCTAAAACCAATGGGCGATAGCGGCACTTATTTTCACCACTTTAGCTTTAAGTTTAAAGTGAACCCACATAGCGAAGAGGGCGCAATTGAAACCAATGGTAAAAACGTAGTTGCGTTTTTGGATAATGGTGCAACAAATACCATTATTATTGGCGCACATTACGACCACTTAGGGATGGGCAAATTGGGCAGCAGCCGCGATGCCAATCCTGAGGGAAAAATACACAACGGTGCCGATGATAACGCATCAGGAACGGCAGGTGTGCTTGAGTTGGCAAGGTATTTTGTTAAAAACAAAACCAAAGAAAACTGTAACTTTATGTTCATCTGCTTTTCAGCAGAAGAGCAGGGCTTGGTAGGCTCTAAAAAGTTTACTGAATACGGCTCGTTTAGTGTGGCTACCACCCAATGTATGATAAACATGGATATGATAGGCCGCCTTAACGACAGTACTAAAAAGATAATGGTGTACGGTGTGGGTACCAGCCCTGTATGGGGTAATATGGTGCAAACGTTAAAGCCAAGCACATTGGCTATTGGTATCGATTCATCAGGCACTGGCCCCACTGACCATACCAGCTTTTATTTGAAAGATGTGCCCGTATTATCTTTCTTTACAGGACAACACAAGCAATACCACACACCTGAAGATGACGCCCATTTAATAAACTACGATGGAACGGTGGAGGTGCTACGTTATATTGCTGCTATTTGCGATAATGTAGCTGCACTACCCAAACCTGAGTTTACAAAAACCAAAAGCAGTGATACTGAAAACCGTGTATCGTTTAAAGTAACGTTGGGTATTATGCCCGATTACGTTTTTGAAGGGCCCGGTGTGAAGGTGGATGGTGTTACTGCCGGAAAACCTGCCGACAAGGCCGGTGTGAAAGCAGGGGATATTCTGTTGTTTTTAGGTGGTGTTGAGATAAAGGGTATGAAAGAATACATGAATGCCCTAAGCCAACACAAAAAGGGTGACAAAACTACTTTAAAGGTGCACCGTGGTGCAGCAATATTAGAGTTTGAAATAGAGTTTTAAAGATAATACTATCAAAGGTAAGGTAGGTTTCAAAACGTCGTGCGGCTATGCTGCACGGCGTTTACTTTTTTATGGGATGATAGTGTGAGAACGGTTACAACCTGTGTTGTTTTGCAATTAAATGTGTGTACCGCTGTTCTTTGAAAGTATGGAGGTGTCCCATAATGTCCCACACTGTATCGGTTATTAAATAGTGCCATTATCCTTGCAGTGAAAGGTGTTTAGTAACCGTACCAAGTGTCTCGGTTGTCCCACACAAAATGTAGAATAAGCCATTTGGCAAAAAAAAGCCGCATCAAAGTTGATGCGGCTCTGTTCATACTATCAGCGTTGAGATTATTCCCACTCAATAGTAGCAGGGGGTTTGCTGCTAATATCATATACTACGCGATTAATACCTTTTACGCGGTTAATAATCTGGCTGCTCACGCGACCCAAAACCTCGTAGGGTAGGTGACTCCAGTCGGCAGTCATACCATCAAGGCTAATAACAGCGCGAAGGCAGATAACGTTTTCATAAGTACGTTCATCACCCATTACACCCACTGAGTTAACGGGCAAGAAAATAGCACCTGCCTGCCATACTTTTTCGTACCAGCCGCTTGCTTTTAACTCATTTATAAAGATTGCATCGGCCTCTTGGGTTATGCGCACCTTATCGGGGGTTATATCTCCCAAAATACGGATGGCCAAACCCGGGCCGGGGAACGGATGGCGTTCTAATATATTTTTATCAATGCCTAAAGCATAACCCACTTTACGTACCTCGTCTTTAAACAGGCTGCGCAAAGGTTCTAAAATCTTTAAGTTCATCTTCTCGGGCAAACCGCCTACGTTGTGGTGGCTTTTAATAGTTGCCGATGGCCCTTTTACCGATACGCTTTCAATCACATCGGGATATATAGTGCCCTGTGCCAGCCAACGGGCACCGTCAATTTTTTGGGCTTCATCGTCAAACACATCCACAAACACTTTACCAATGGTTTTGCGTTTCTTTTCAGGCTCGCTAATGCCGTCAAGCTCCCTTAAAAACAAATCTCCTGCACGCACCCCTTTCACATTTAGCCCCATGCCTTTATAAGCGTCAAGCACGCTTTCAAACTCATCCTTACGGAGTAAGCCGTTGTCTATAAAAATACATTGCAGTTGGTTGCCTATTGCTTCCTCAATCAATACAGCAGCAACAGTGCTATCCACACCGCCTGATAATCCCAAAATCACTTTATCAGAACCTACTGTTTGGCGGATATCATTCACCGTAGTTTCAATAAAATGCTTAGGAGTCCAATCGTCTGTACAACCGCAAATCTTATGGACAAAATTGGCCAATAGGATTTTTCCTTGGTCGCTGTGGGTTACTTCGGGGTGAAACTGGATACCCCACACTTGCTTGTCTTTTAATTGGTATGCAGCAACAGGTATGCTATCGGTAGTGGCAATAAGATTTGCATCTTTAGGGGGATTTGTAATTGTATCTGCATGGCTCATCCAAACCACGCTGCCGTTATCCATTCCGTCAAACAATGGGTTAGTGCCGTTAAACTGTAAATGTGCACGTCCGTATTCGCGGTGGTTACTTGGTTTTACCTCGCCGCCCATTTCGTGTGCCATTAATTGCGCGCCGTAGCAAATGCCCAAAAGAGGCACATTGGCAGTAAGCATAGCCAAATCAACGCGGGGAGACGCGTTATCACGTACTGAAAACGGACTGCCTGAAAGTATAATACCTTTTACGGTGCTATCAATTTCAGGAATATGATTAAAGGGGTGTATTTCAGAATACACATTCAATTCACGCACACGGCGTGCAATCAGTTGTGTGTATTGCGAACCGAAATCAAGGATGAGGATTTTTTCTGTCATGGCTAAAAAAAGAAGGTGCAAAGATAGGGGGAAAGGGCAAATGTTAACTTACCGATAACAGGTTTTTTGAACATACTTTGCCCAATGTAGCAAATAATAAATACTTTGTATGAGCTTAATGCTCAAACACTATGGTAAATGTAGTGCCGATATTCACTACACTTTCAACGGTTATTTTACCGCCAAGTGCCTCCACCTGTGTTTTTACCATAAAAAGCCCCAGGCCTTTACCCTCTGCGGTTTCGTGGAAACGTTTATATAAACCGAAAATACGGTCTTTATACCTATCAGTATCAATACCCAAGCCGTTATCAGAAAAAGCAATCTCAAACTTTTTTCCTGTTTGGCGGCTCTTTATGTTTATTACAGGTATCTCATTAGGCTTTCTGTATTTAATGCTGTTTGAAATGAGGTTAATAAATATGCTGTGTAAATAACTTTTAAGGGTAAACAGCATATTGCCTTCAGTAAAATCAGTAACTATTTGGGCTTTCTCGGCCTCAATTAAATGATTAATACTAACTTTTATATCATCAACCATTGTTGATAGGATTACGTTTTGCCTGTTTTCGCTGATATTGCGGCTCACCTGCAAAATCTTATTCAAATCAAGCACCACATCGTCCAGTTTTTTGGTAGAAGTATATATACCCTGTAACAGGCGTTGCTTGTCGTTTTCGGTAATATCTTCGTACTGCATCACATTAGCTGCTCCCATAATGTTTGATAGGGGAGAGCGCAAGTTGTGCGATACGATATAGGCAAACTGTTCAAGGTCTTTGTTACGTTGTATAATCTCGTTAGCAATTTGCTGCAATTCAAGTTCGGCTTGTTTACGCTCAGTAATATCAATACAAGTAACACTAACCCCTATAATTTGGTTGTCGCTATGTATCACAGGGTTTATGCTGATATAAAACCAAAGCAACGGTTTGCCTTCAAAATTATCTCCCGGGGCTTCATATTCAATTCGTTGCCCCGTTAGCGAACGTTCAAACGCGCTTTGTGCCCTGCTCCGTCGGTCGCCATCCAATAAATCAGGGTACTTTACCCCTTGCCTAAGTTCATTACCCGTTTCATAAATTACCCAATCACGCATTATGTTATTGAAGGATAAAATGTTGAAAGTGGTATCCATAAATAAGTACCCTATGTTTGAGCTTTGAAATAAAGCCCCTATGGTTGCTTTTGATTTTTCAAGCTCAATATGGGCATACTTCTTCTCACTTATATCCCTGAAAAAACCCTGCGTGCTCACCATTTTGCCCTTTTCAAAGCGGGGGTGCGAGTTACCGTCGGCATAAACACGGTTGCCGTTTTTGGCAATAAAAACCAGCTCGGTATCCTTCACAGTTTCACCTCTTTTAAGCCGCTCAAACTCTTGCATACAGTGTTCTCTGCTTTCTTCGGCTATTACATCAAACACGTTCAGGTGTTTAATATCATCATCGGTATAACCCAGTATTTTTTTCCAAGCATCATTTACAAAAAGCAACTTCCCGTCAGGCCCAACACTTTGTATAAACTCGTGGCTGCCTTCAACCAATTTTCGGTATTGCTCCTCACTTTCAGCCAGCTTTTTCTTGCTTTTTATTTCTTCCGATAAATCAGTAACCCGCCCAACAGCAATGCGCCCGTTGTGAGTTTCAATACCGGTAATATTAACTTCAACAATAATCTCATCCCCAGTTTTTCTAAGCCCGTAAATACGGCGGCGGTAGGTGATAACTTTATCGGTAACAGGTAAGGAAAAGAAGTGAGAGAGAAAATTATAGTAGATTTGCTTGTATCTTGAAGGTAGCAGTACTTCTAAATTACGGCCTATCACATCATGCTTTTCACACCCTGCAATTTTTCTGGCAAGTGCATTAAACATAACTATTGTACCATCTTTATTAATGGCCGCATATGCATCAGGTGCGCCGTCAATAATATCAGGTGAAATCCATAACCCCTTATCAAGCATCACTACAAATATCTATGTATTAAACTATCAAAACCACCTACAGGCACTGTGAAAGTAGTGCTTACTTTACAATTTTAAGAAAAAGAGTGCACTCACCTTTTAAAGGTACAAAAAGATATTCACAAAGTGCGGCAATGCTTCGAAAGAAGGAAGGGCATAATTGGTTATGCCATAGCAAATGCAGATTGGTGTTTCATTAGCGAAGCAAAATACTCAGGGCTATGCAGTAAACGGCTGCCATACCAGCTAAACATTTCACCGTCAACCAGTTTTATTTCGGCAAAAGGCAGCACCTGCCTTATTTCTTCAATATGTTTTTCCTTAAAAGGGAAAGGCTCTGATGATAATAATACCACCTCGGGTGCCAACTCTTTTAATTCTTCCAACTCAACACGCGGGTATCGTAAACTATCCGTCTCAGCGTCATACGAAGCCGTTTCAAAGCGGTGCAACACATTTGTATAACCGCACAAGTCAAGCATATTATGTATAAAAGTATTATTTCCTGCCCCCATCCAAGGGTTGCGCCAAATAAGATAAGCCGCACGGCGGTTATAATCGGCTACAGGCAATTGAGCAAAACCGTCAATTATTCTGCCGCAAAGCTCATGCGCCTTTTCGCCCGTGTCGGTTATTTCACCCAACATACCAATCATAAGCAACGCATCATCAAGGGTTTCAATATCACTAATCCAAACAGGGTAGTGCTTGGCAAGCTCTTCTAACTGTGCGCGGTCGTTTTCTTCCTTATTAGCAATAATAAGGTCGGGGTTTAACGATGCTATTTGTTCAAAATTCAGCTTTTTAGTTCCCCCGATTTTAGGTTTAGCCCTAAAATAGTCTGATGGGTGGATACAAAACCAAGTGATGCCTACTACTTCGTTTTCAAGTCCTAAATGAAACAGTAATTCGGTTTGGCTGGGCACAGTTGATATAATGCGCAGGGGTCTTTTAGTTAGGGATACTGTGCGCCCCATTTGGTCAGTATAATCCACGGTTCAGGGGGTTAATTAATGGTTAGGCAAAAGTATGTTGATTTTTTACCGACCCTAAAAAATAGGCGTTAAACGATTGATTTTATACGATGAAGTGCTTAAAAAACTTAATGAACCGAAAAGCATGCAACTGAGGCTTGAAAGTTGTACTCTTTTACTTAAAAACAACGGGTTGTTTTTTTACCGAAAAGTGTATGAGTAGTGTAAAAGAAACAAAAGTTTTTTTATAACATGCAGCAGGTTTACTACGTTAAATAGTCTAAAGGTATGATAGAGTATAAACTGGTATCGCCGGGAGCCGGTAAGGTATTAATTGCCGAACCCTTTTTGGGCGATGATAATTTTAAACGCAGCGTAGTGCTTATAACCGCCTACGAAGAAGAGGGAGTAGTTGGGTTTATTCTTAATCGCCCGTCAGATTTTACGGTGGACGATTTGATGCCCGATTTTGCAAACGATTACGGCTTTGCACCGCGTGTATATTTAGGCGGCCCCGTGCAGCCTGATACACTACATTTTGTACATAAATTGGGTAATAAAATAGACGACTCGATGCAAATTGGCCCTAACCTTTGGTGGGGTGGTAATGCAGGGCAACTGGCCGAAATGATACGTAAAAACTATGTAGACGAAAGCGAAATACGGTTTTTTATGGGGTATAGCGGCTGGGCAATGGGGCAGCTTGAAGCTGAGATTGAAGAAAAAGCGTGGATTGTGGCTAATGGGTTTGAAAACCTGTTGTTTGATGCTGAAAGCGATAACGAGTTTTGGCGTAAAACAGTGATGCGCCTTGGGGGAAATTACCGCCAACTGGCAAACTACCCCGAAGATGTGCATTGGAACTAATGCCTATGGCAAAAACGAAACTATTAGTTTGTGTATTGTTTGTAATAGTGGCCTTTGCAAAGGCAAACGGTCAGGATATTATCTTTTATAAGGACGGCGCAACAGACACCGTTAAAATTATAGAAACAGGGGTTGAAACAATTTCGTTTAAAAAATACAAAAGACTTGATGGGCCATTGTATGTAGTGGAAAAGAGTAAAGTGGTACTTATTGAGTTTAGGAATGGAAAAATTGAAATATTTGACAGCACAGGGACAGACGCAAATGCGCTAAAAAAGCCTTACACAAAACCTGTTAACATAGGCAGGAGTGTTCTTACCACCAATATATTCAGTATGTTTTTAGGGAATGTTCAAGTGGGGTATGAGATACTGCGCGAAAACGGTAAAGTGGGGTATAAGGCATCAGTACTTGCCAGTGTATTAAGCGAGGAGATTGATATATCCATGTTTTTATTAGGGCTTGATGTAAACTTTTATCCTAATGGACAAAAGTGGGTAAGCTACTATTTGGGGCCGGCTATACGCCACGGCTATGTTGATTATCAACAAAACGGATTAAACCCTTTAAGCCCGTTTGTAGCAGTATTAATAAACAATGGCTTTACTTTTAATGCCGGTAATTTATTTTATACAGGAACACAAATTGGTTTTGGGCCCGGTTTTTATGAGTCAGAAACATTCCCTTATGGTTATCTTACCTTAAATTTGGGGGTAAGGTTTTAAACAACTGTATATAAACAACTATGAAAGTGAAACAACTGTACCTTATTATTATCGCATTATTGTTTTCTGTTCCTGCATTCAGTCAGGATATTTTGTACCTCAAAAACGGGAAAAAAGACACGGTTGCTGTGCAGGAAATAACCGCAACAACCGTAGAATATAAAAAATACAAAGACCTTGAGGGAGCAGTGTATAGTTTACCTTTAAGCGAGGTATTGCTGGTGCAGTTTGCCGATGGAAGAATAGAGGTTATAAAAGACACAAAAACTGCACCCGAAGCAAAAGAGGGGGAGGTATTAGGCTCTCGTTTTGTAACTAAAAAAAGATATGATGACGACCCCGAGTTTGTAGCATCGTTGGGTAAAAACATTATAGGTATTAATATGCTTAATACAATTAATGGAAACATTAACCTGTTTTATGAGCGTATTACCGAGGAAGGAAAAGTGGGATTTAAATTTACCTTGAACGGTAGTTTCCTAAAAGGTGAAAACGACCCCAATATTATTACTTACCGCCGTAGGTTTACAGCAGGGACAGATATTAATTTTTACCCTTCGGGGCAAGGAAAGATAAAGTACTTTATAGGTCCGGCATTGCGCTTTGGTATGTTAAGCGTGTATGATAATGTGTATTGGGATGGCATTGCAAAAAAATATTATAACTACCCTGCCGAGTTTGATTATTTATCGCTGTTTTTTAACAATGGTATTTCGGTTAATGCCTCTTCAAAATTTAATTTTACATTTAATGCTGCCGTGGGTATGGCTCGTTTCAGGTATGTAAACTATCAGGCAGGCACACAGTTTGCACGAAAGTTTAATCAGATAGACGGAATGGTGGGTATTAATTTGGGCTACAGGTTTTAACGTGTAATAATTAACAATGAAAATCACGAAAATTTTATTACTGTTAGTTTTTGTAGCACTGGCAGCTACAGTAAACGCACAAGACATTTTATTTAAGCGGGATGGGGGTAAAGACACGGTGAAAGTGCTCGAAATTAACCCCACTGAAATTATTTACAAAAAATTTAAACGACAAAACGGCCCAACATACCGCATTAATAAAGCCGATGTAGTACTGATAGAGTTTGAAGACGGTGAAGTAGAAGTAATTGTGGCTTCACCACCTCCACCGCCTGTGAAAACAGAGGATGACAAGAAAAAAGAATTTGCGCAATCATTAGGCAGAAATATAATTTCATTGAATTATATGAATTTTTTTATCGGGAATGTGAACGGAGGATACGAGCGGATTTTTGACAGGTCGGGTGTTTTCGGTCTTAAATTTAGTATAAACTATCACATACCCGATATTGATAATGATGTGCTTGGGTATGACAGGAAATTTACTGCCGGCTTAGATTTTAATTTTTACCCTTCAGGGCATGGTAAGGTTAAATACTTTTTAGGCCCTGCATTACGATTAGGGAAATGGGAAGAGAATTTTTTTAATTTTTTCGGAAATCAAAGAGTAAGCCATAATGCAGTAAGCGTATTGTTTAATAATGGGTTTTATGTTCAGCCTACAAAGGGGTTTTACATGAGTTTTGTGGGGGGATTGGGCGTAGCAAGCCTTACTAATGATGGCGGAAGTAGGGTTGAGCCTGACGGGGTTCTTGGATTTAATGTAGGACTCAGGTTTTAAAACGATAAGAATGAGTATTATAAAGTACCTCGCAAACCCTGATTTACATACCATTTTACCTGCCGATGAATGGCAGGGCACGCCTTTTGGTAAACGGGGGTTTCAGAATATTGAATATCCTTTTTGGCCAAGTTTTAATGATGTATTGAAATGGAAATTGGGCAAAAAACCGCAAAAAGAAGAAAAGAAGAGTGATAAATCGCTGCCGCAAGTAATAAACTCACCCTCTTTTTTAACCACTAATGAAGATATGGTGGTTTGGTTAGGGCACGCTACATTTTTTATGCGTATTAACGGAGTAACCATAATCACCGACCCGATTTTTGGTAAACTACCCTTAATAGGCAGGCTTAGCCCGTTTCCTTTTGACCCCAATCTGCTGAAAGGCATAGATTATATTTTGCTTTCGCACGACCACCGCGACCACTGTGATAAAGCCAGTTTGAAGTTGGTTTCGAAACTAAACCCGCAAGCCAAAGTATTAACGGGCTTAGTGCTTGAAACCTTGCTAAAAGACTGGGGAATTAAAAACGTAGAACCCGCTGGGTGGCACCAGCAATACAAAACCGAAGGGGTAGAAGTATTTTATTTACCCACCCGCCATTGGGCACGGAGGGATTTACACGATACCAACCTTTCGTTATGGGGTGCTTTTGTAATACGCGGTGGGGGTAAAACCATTTATTTCGGGGGCGATTCAGGCTATGGTAGCCATTTTAAGCAAGTAGGTCAATTGTTTCCGGCTATTGATATTAGTATTTTAGGGTGTGGTGCGTACTCTCCTCGCTGGTTTATGGAACCTGTGCACATGAGCCCCGAGGATGCCGTTACAGCGTTTAATGAAACGGGGGCAAAAACAATGTTGCCTATGCACTACGGCACGTTTGACCTATCAGACGAACCTTACAGCGAACCTGTGCGGATATTGAACCGCCTGAAAACAGATGGAATAATAAACGGTGAATTACAACTACCCGCCATTGGGCAGGCAGTTGTGTTTTAAGAAATAGCCTGTATCACATCATACTTAGTGATGATGTGGATATTGCCACCCCAATCGCGCACCAGTACAGCACTGTTTTCACGGGTGATGTGTTTCGATACTTCTTCAAGCCTTGCTTGTGGGTCAACAAACGGGAACGAAGGCTGCATTACCTGTTCAATTTTAACGTGCTTCAATTCGGGTGAATCAATCAAGCGGGCATACAAACTGTTATCGTTCAACGAACCAACAAACTCATTACCGCGCACCACAGGTATTTGCGATATATCGTACTTCTGCATCAGCTTCAACGCATCTTCAACACTGGCATCAGCCTCAACAGTTACCAATTTAAGGTTTTGATGGCTTTCAATCAGGTTAATGGCTTTAGGGTTTTTCTCCTGCATAAAGCCCCTGTCTCGCATCCAATCATCATTAAACATTTTACCCAAGTATCGGATACCGTGGTCGTGGAAAATAACCACCACCACATCACCTGCCTTAAAACGGTCTTTCATCTGCACAATACCCGCCATTGCTGAGCCGGCACTGTTACCTGCCATAATTCCCTCTTCGCGGGCAATACGGCGGGTAAAAATGGCTGCATCTTTATCTGTAACCTTTTCAAAATGGTCAATCAGGCTAAAATCAACGTTTTGGGGCAAAAAATCTTCACCAATACCCTCAGTTATGTATGGGTATATCTCGTCCTTATCAAAAATCCCTGTCTCTTTATATTTCTTAAAAACACTGCCGTAAGTATCAATACCCAATACCTGAATGTTTGGGTTCTTTTCTTTTAAATACTTAGCAGTACCGCTAATAGTACCACCTGTGCCTACACCCACCACAAGGTGTGTTATTTTACCGTCGGTTTGTTCCCAAATTTCAGGGCCTGTTTGCTCGTAATGCGCTTTGGCATTTGATGGGTTATCGTATTGGTTGGGTTTCCACGAATTAGGAATATCATTTACCAATCGGCTTGATACAGAATAATATGAACGGGGGTCTTCGGGGTCAACATCCGTGGGGCATACAATTACCTCAGCACCCAACGCCTTTAACGCATCTATTTTCTCTTTCGATTGTTTATCGGTAGTAGTAAAAATACACTTGTAGCCTTTTATCACAGCAGCAATGGCAAGCCCCATTCCTGTATTTCCGCTGGTACCCTCTATAATAGTGCCGCCCGGCTTTAATACACCGCTTTTTTCGGCATCTTCAATCATTTTCACCGCCATACGGTCTTTAATACTGTTACCGGGGTTAAACGTCTCAACCTTGGCCAGCACAATGGCGGGAATATCTTTTGTAATGTTATTGATTTTTACCATAGGGGTATTGCCTATGGTTTCAAGTATATTATTGCTGTAACGCATGGGCGCGAAGTTAGGTAAATTTTGCAAGCCAGTTTTTAGCAATTGTTTAACTTGGTGTTACCACCATTTTTTTCTTTTCTTTGCGTGTAAACACACATTTACATGAAAAAACTTACCCTTTTTGCCGCGTTGTTTCTTTTTATCTTTTCAGTTAATGCCCAATATGATATTAACTATACATTTTGGAATACTGCAATGAACCCCAATAACGACAATGTTAAAGCAATTAAAAAGGCAGGGTTTAAAAGCGTTACTGCGGTGAGTTACGAGCCCGATGCACCCGATACGGCAGAAACCATACAAAATGTGTTTTTTAACCGCTACGATGCCGATGGGCGTGTGGCGTATATTTCTGAAACTGATGGTGGAAGCAGATATACCGAGTATGCTTACGACAAAAAAGGCAGGGTAACTAAGTACACCAGTGCACCCGGCTTTTGGATTGATTTTGAATACGATAAAAAGGGTATTAAAATTAAACACAGAGACACCCTTAAAAACCGTTGGGATGCTGGCAAAAATCTTTTCACGTCAGTGAGTCCGTTGGATACCCAATACCACTATTTTAACAAAGAAGGAAAGATTGAGAAACACGTGAAAGTGTTTAGGGAAGCTGAATTTGCCAAAGGTTTCTTTTATAGCGATACTACTTATTACACCTACGATAAAAAAGGCAACCTGAGCAACTATAAATTTATTGAGTTGAATAAGTTTGGAGATACTGTTGCAGCTTCTACAGGTGAATATACATACAACAAAAAGGGAGTGCTAATTAAAGCCATAGTGAAGCACTTCTCATCAGAGGCTAACCTTACGGATGAAAAAACAGGCAAGCAATTGCCCGAACTTGAAGAGGAGTTTTCATACGCTGTTTCAGCTAAAAGCGGCAGGGTGGTTACCCACTCGTATGTGAGGAAGAAAAACTACAGCCTTGGAGGCACAATAAACACAGATACTAATTTTATTGATGAAGGCTATACCTATTCACCCGAGGGGTTGATGATAAGTGCTTCGCGCAGTGCCAATCCCGGTGTTGTAACCCAACAGGTATATACCTATACCAAGTAATTTTATACTTTCTGCAACAGGTTTTTTGGGTGTAACTGCCAACTTTTTGCTATTTTGTGCTGATTGGCTAAGGGGTAGCATGAAAACACACATCGTATTAGGCGTATTTTTATTGGTTTTTGGCACAGCAAACGCCCAGTTTGATGATACCTATAATTTTTGGAAAGCCGCTACAAATCCTGATAACAGTAAAGAAACCCTGTTGAAAAAAGAAGGGTATAAGCTGTTAAAAATTGCAGCCTTTGAAGAAGACGAGGAAGACGGTGAGCAAAAGAGAATAGGGGGGAGCACACTGCAATACGACGAAAAGGGTAAACTGATATATTACCTGACTGAAAAAGGTAAAACCCAATTGTATTACAAATATGAGTACGACCGCAGAGGAAAGGTGCTAAAGTTTGTATACAACAAGGGCAAAAACGAGTACAGCATGGAGATGGTGCCCGACCGCAAAAAGGGGTACAAAAAAATAACCATTACCGACCCTGCTTGGCAATGGGATACCGTTAAATATGTTCTGGCATCTGAAACCGATACGGCATCGCAATACCTGTCGTTTTATAAAAACGGGTTGCCTGAAAAGAACATAAAAATTAAGCGTCATACGGGTTTCTCTAAAACCATTTACTATTTCGATTCTACCCTATACAAATACGACCGTTTGGATAATTTGGCCGGATACCGCCACGCGGTAAGCGATAAAACATCGGGTAAGTTATGGGATGAAACAGCCGTTTACACTTACAATGTCAAGAAGCAATTAGTTACGGCAGTAATAACAAAATTTGTACACTCGTTCAGTGCTACACAAGCAAAAATGGTAACTACCCATACGCTTACGTATGATGAAACAACGGGCAATATGCTCACCCATTCTGTAAAAGAAGTAGAATACTATTATGAAAACGGAGATTTGAAGTTTGAAGAGTTTTTTAGCGATACTACTATTGCTTATGGTGAAAAGGGCTTACCGATAAGCCGTGCAGTTAACCGAACCCCCGGCACTCCGTTACTGGATGCGTTTACCTATTCTAAGAAAATAGAATAGCGCAGGACATAAGTCCCACGCTATTCATTCGTATATAAAAGGACACTGTTATTTTCTTCGCATTACAGCCGCCGAAATCAGTGAAACAATCAAACCCATCGGGACATATTCAACAAACATTCCCATTAAAAACATTACTAAGGGGTTACCAAACATTGAGATGTTTTTATCAAGTTCGGCAATTTTAGCCTGTTTTTGCAACGGTTCAAGGTGTAGTTTTTCAATTTCACTAATGCTGTAATCGCGGTAAAAACTACCGAAAGGATTTCCGCTAAGTGAGTTGTAAACAGTAAAAGTAAGGGCATACATGGCACCTGCAATCAGTGTAATGTATAGGCCAATTAAAAATGCTTTTCCAAATTTTACTTTACCGTTGTTGTATTTATCGCGATAGGTTTTCACCGCAATAAATATGGTTGAAAGAGATAGCAAAATTGAGGTGAACCCAAAAATTTCAGCCAGCGAGTAATTCTCGGGGTTTTTCATTATCGGGAAAGAAAAAAGCATTAATACACAAACAATGAGACTTGAGATAATGCTGTAGCGGATAAGTACATTTTTCATAGAAATAAGTTATTGGTTTTATTGGCAGCAAATCAACCTTAAAAAGCACTTATTGTGCATCACCCGTAAGGGTGATTTTGAGTGTTTATAAGGCTTTTCGCCCAAAAGTATCAAATAAGTTCAAGGTAATATATTCAAGTCTTTTGCACGTTGTATGGCCTGTGTACGACGGTTTACATCCAGCTTTGCAAAAATATTGGCTAAGTGGGTTTTCACCGTATTGGGCGATACAAACAACAGTTCGGCAACTTCTTGATTAGTATGGCCGCGGGCTATTAATTCAAGCACCTCATACTCACGCTTGCTTATCCCCAGTTCTTTAATCTTTTCTTCATCCACCAAGCCCGGTGTGCCGCCACCTTCAACCACAATCAGTTGTTTGTTTTTGGCAAACAGCTTTATACCCACCCAAATACCCACACCGCCAAACAACAAGGCAACCAGCAGGGCATATACTTCAAAAGTATTTTCAACAACAATTAAATTAAACTTAAGCAATTCCATAGCTGCGGCCACAATGCCCAAAAGCACGCCGTATAAAATTACTTGCTTTAGTAATGCTGTTTTATTGTTCTTTTTAGTCCCCATACGGTATCAACTACAAAATAAACATATTTTGTTTGATAGATTTGCGGGTAAGAAGCATGAAACACGCATACATAATATTAGTATTGGCTATAGTGGCTTTGATCGCAGGATGCCAGCCCGAAAAAATAAAAGTTGAAGATGAAACCGGAAATACAACAACTCAACTTGAAAACTCAACTACACTTCGTGTAATTGATACCGGAAAAGTATCAGAACTAATCCCTACGGGATGGGTGAATGATTACGATAAAGTGTTTACAACTGACGAAGTAAAAAAGCTGCACAAATTAATTGCCGATTTTGAAAAGGAAACAACGGTAGAGATTGCAGTAGTTACGTTGGATACAAGCATGGTAGGGTCTGAAATGACCGATTTGTATGCCGCAACGTTTGCATTGGCTAATAAGTGGGGAGTTGGGAAAAAAGGGAAAGATAACGGCATACTGATTGGCATTGCCAAGGGTTGGGAGCAGATGTATATACAAAATGCAGAGGGAATAGAGAAGGTGCTTACTGACGTGCAAACCCAGCAAATTGTTGATACTGTGTTTTTACCCCGCTATGCACAGGGCGATTTTTATGGAGGGACGTATGAAGGTCTGCAAACAATGATGCAGCATTTGAAAAGGAATAACGTTAAATAAACTGTATGAAGATATATACCCGTACCGGAGATGCCGGAGAAACCAGTCTTTTAGGGGGAACACGTGTGCCTAAGCACCATTTGCGTATTGAGTGCTACGGTACTGTGGATGAATTAAACTCATGGATTGGGGTGGTGCGCGCCGGTTTTGATGAAGCAGGAGTGCAAGCCATATTGGATTCGGTACAGAATAATTTGTTTACCATTGGCTCACACTTGGCAACAGACCCGGCAAAAACGAATGTGAAACTACCTGATTTTGAATCAAGTGAAATTGAGGTGTTGGAAACTGAGATGGATGCAATGGACAAACAATTGCCCCCGTTAAAGAATTTTATTTTGCCCGGCGGTTCAACCGTTGTGGCTAATTGCCATGTTGCCCGTTGTGTATGTCGCCGCACCGAGCGTTTAATTACCCATTTGGCTGAAACCGAAGTGGTGAATCCTGATGCGTTAAAGTACATTAACCGCTTATCAGATTACTTGTTTGTATTGGGACGATACATAGCCCATAAAACAGGAGCACAGGAAATTCCTTGGAAACCCAGAGGATAGTACTTCATTAACTTCCATGCTTAAGTCCCCCTGAACTTGTTTCTGGGTTTCATCATCTATTCACGTAATTACCATTACGATGCCGAACCAAGTTCGGCATGACGGGCACAGCACACCCTTCGGCAGGCTATGAAAACCCCTCACACCCCATACTGTCAAATTGGCGCAGCGAAATTTCTTTGCTCAAATGTGTTCTCGAAGCATAAAACACAATTGTCATAAGATGCTTTCTTCGTCAGCATGACAGGTTGTAGAACCCAGTCCGTCCCCCTGAGCCTCGTTTCATGGTATCACTCCGTATAAAACAAAACAGCCCGAAAGTAGTAATACTTTCGGGCTGTTTTTGGTATAGTTAAAGGGCTTATCGCCTCATTTTCTTAATCTGTAAAATTGCCTCAGCAGCAGGGCTGAATTTCGGATCAACTTTCAACACCTCACGGAAGTATTGCTCACCTTTATCAAGGTCACCATTTGCTCCGTATGCCTCACCCAATAACATCAAAGCACCTACTTTTACAGTCATTTCTTTTGATACCTGACGGCCGTTTTCAACGGTATTATAAGCTGTTTTTTGTTGTACAGAACGTGGGTCTTGCAAAATTTCCTGCAACAGCTTTTCAGCTTCCAATGCAGTACTTTCAGTCATTAACAACGAGTGAGCATAATTCAATTTATAGTTCAACTCATCAGGAAACAAGCTCATCAGTGTTTTGCTTGCATCGGCTGATTTATCGGGTTGCCCCATTGCTTGAGCAAGTTTCACATTCAACACCAGCATAGCAGTGTCGGTTGGTTTTTGCCTCAAGTAGTCTTTAATAATAACAAGAGCGGCTATCGGTTGGTTAGTCTCAACGTATAGTTTTGCAAGTGTATCTTTCATACCCAAGTTAGTGCTATCCACCATCAGGTATGAGTTCAGGGCATAAATGGCAGTATAAGGGTCGGCCATTTCCCATGCCTTCCTAAAAATCTTTAAATCACGTTCAGCCTCTGGGGTAAGTGATACAGCAACAGTCTTTCCGCTATCGCTTTTTGCACCGTTATCGGTTTCTTTGTTGTTTTTACAAGCGGTTGCAAACATGGCAACTGCCGCTACTACTAAAACAGCCGTTTTTTTCATTATGGGCAAAGGTATTTTATTTTTTTATTATTAAAACAGTATCCTATTGTCATTATAATCTAAGATTTTCCATCCAAATACCCCTTGTCTATCAGCACGGCATTGTTATCTGCTGCTTCTGTGGCTAATCGGTCACATCGTTCGTTTTCAGGGTGTCCGGCGTGGCCTTTTATCCAGTTAAACCGTATGGTATGCTTCTTATATATACCTGCAAACCTCATCCATAAATCAGGGTTCTTTTTATCCTTAAAGCCCTTTTTAATCCAGCCCCAAAGCCAGCCTTTCTCCACCGCATCGCACACATATTTACTATCTGTATATATGTCAATATCCAATCCCTCTTTCGTTAGGGCTTCCAGTGCTACAATCACAGCCATCAACTCCATACGATTATTGGTGGTTAGTTTATAGCCCGCCGAAAGTTCCTTACGTATTTTGCCCCATACTAAAATGGCACCATACCCACCCGGCCCCGGGTTTCCCCGCGCCGACCCATCTGTATAAATTTGAAGTTTCAAAGTCTTGTTAACGTATTAGTTTTCGGTAAAAACCTTCATAGGCATCGTCGGTTTTTCCGTCATCGTCATAATCAATAAACCCTTTTAAGGTCATGGTAGTATCCGTCAGTACAGCCGCATATTTGTTTTCAACCGTACTATCCATTTGCATATACACCAACGTATCATGGTTAAACATCCATAAACCCGGCTTACGCAATTTAATTTGGTCGGCATAATCTTTAAATACCAATAAGTAAGCCCCCTCAGAGCCGTATTCAATCTCAGCAGGTTTAAGGCTCAGTTCGCGGTATTGGCGGTCTTCAAGTACCACAATAGTGTCTTTTTCAGTACCTTCTTCCAAAGCATTCACTACCGAAGTTTGTTTTTGCAATATCCATCTACCCACAACTTTCTTTGGATATTCTTTTATGCGCGCATCATTGCCGTTACACCCCGCCAATGTGGCACTCAACACTAAAACGATACTGATGTATATATACCTGCTCATAAACTTAACCTTAATATAGCAGCAAAAGTGCTTATTTTATGCTAATTTTGCGAAATTTTAATTTTTCACCCCCCTGAATGAATTTAAGAAACATAGCAATTATTGCCCACGTTGACCACGGTAAAACTACGTTGGTTGATAAAATACTTTACCAAGCCAACCTGTTCCGTGATAATCAGGAAAAGGGAGAGTTGATACTTGATAATAATGATTTGGAGCGCGAGCGCGGTATCACCATTTTCTCAAAAAACGTATCTGTACGCTACAAAGATGTAAAAATAAACATTATTGATACCCCCGGTCACGCGGATTTTGGTGGCGAGGTAGAGCGCGTATTGAAAATGGCTGATGGTGTGGTGCTGTTGGTGGATGCTTTTGAAGGCCCTATGCCTCAAACCCGTTTTGTATTGCAAAAAGCATTGCAATTGGGTTTGCGCCCAATAGTGGTAGTAAACAAGGTGGATAAACCCAACTGCCGCCCCGATGAAGTACACGAAGCTGTTTTTGAACTATTCTTCCAATTAGATGCTTCTGAAGAGCAGTTGGATTTCCCAACCGTTTACGGTAGCTCTAAACAAGGATGGTTTGGTCCTGATTGGAAAACACCAACCGAAGATATTTCATTCTTGTTAGATACTATACTTGAGCACGTACCACAACCTAAAATTAGTGAAGGAACTTTGCAAATGCAGATTACCTCGTTAGATTTCAGCAGTTTCTTGGGACGTATTGCTGTGGGTAAAGTAACAAGGGGTATGCTAAAAGAAAGTATGCCTGTGAAGTTGATGAAGGCTGACGGGAAGATTGTACAAGCCCGTATTAAAGAATTACAAACGTTTGAAGGATTGGGTCGCAAAAAAACCGAAGAGGTATTTGCGGGCGATATTTGTGCGGTAGTTGGTTTAGAAGATTTTGGTATTGGTGATACCATTGCCGATTTTGAAAACCCCGAAGCTCTTGCAATGATAAAAGTGGATGAGCCAACCATGAACATGATGTTTATGATTAACAACTCGCCCTTTTTTGGTCAGGATGGTAAATTTGTTACCTCACGCCACTTGCGCGACCGTTTGATGAAGGAAACCGAAAAGAACCTTGCGTTACGCGTTGAAGAAACAGGCAGCAGCGATAGCTTTTTGGTATACGGGCGCGGTATCCTGCATTTGTCAATTCTTATTGAAACCATGCGCCGCGAGGGCTACGAATTTATGGTAGGCCAACCGCAAGTATTGGTAAAAGAAATTGACGGTGTGAAATGTGAGCCTTATGAGATTTTGGTGGTAGATGTGCCGATGGAGTTTGCGGGTAAGGTGATTGATATGGTAACCATGAAAAAAGGCGAAATGCTGATTATGGATACCAAAGGCGATCAACAACACTTAGAGTTTAAAATACCCTCACGCGGTTTAATTGGTTTGCGTAGCCAAATGCTAACTGCAACTACAGGTGAAGCCATTATGGCGCACCGGTTTAGCGAATATTTACCTTGGAAAGGTGTAGTACCCGGTCGTATCAACGGTGTGTTGGTATCTATCGACAGGGGGCCTGCTACAGCATACTCTATTGATAAGCTACAAGACCGTGGTATGTTCTTTATCGATCCGGGTGATACCGTATATGAAGGACAAATTGTAGGCGAAAACACCCGTC
The DNA here is from genome assembly GCA_035906255.1 of Bacteroidia bacterium. Taxonomy (GTDB): domain Bacteria; phylum Bacteroidota; class Bacteroidia; order UBA8524; family UBA8524; genus SB11. Next base: position 17,736 of record JAMIFM010000013.1, on the reverse strand, counting down.
CGATGGATTTAGGTGTAAACCTTGTAAAAGCCAAACAATTAACCAACATGCGTGCTTCGGGTAAAGACGATAGCAGCCGTGTAGCTCCAAAAGTTCAGTTTTCACTGGAAGAAGCAATGGAATACATACAAGAGGATGAGTGTGTGGAAGTAACACCAAACATTATCCGTCTTCGTAAGTTAATATTAGACGAAAACGAGCGCAAACGCCGAGAAAAAGCAGTTGCCTCAGCGTAATAGGTGATGAGTTATTTGTGACAGTTTCTGTTGCTTGATAACGATTAACCGGTAATACATTTTTCATATAACATCAACGCGTTAAGTGTTGATGCTGCTAAAGATTCGAAAACACAAAGGAAAATTAGTTCCTTTGTGTTTTCGTGTCTTAGCGGTAAATAAACGAATAACGATGCAGATACTCGACGGAAAAAAAGTAGCAGCTAAAATAAAAGAAGATATTAAGGCTGAGGTGGATGCGATAAAAGCCACAGGCAAACGCACGCCGCACCTTGTAGCTATATTAGTAGGTCACGATGGAGCAAGCGAAACCTATGTTGCCAGCAAAGCCAAAGATTGCGAGCAACTGGGTATGAGCAGTACTGTTATCCGTTTTGAAGATACTGTGACTGAAGAGGAACTGTTGGCCGAAGTACAACGCGTAAACAACGATGCGCAGTACGATGGGTTAATTGTACAAATGCCCCTGCCAAAACACATCAACCCATTAAAGGTTACCGAAACTATCAGTTACCAAAAAGATGTTGACGGTTTTCATCCCTACAACGTAGGCATGATGTTTAAAGGATTAGACGCCTTTTATCCCGCAACTCCTTACGGGGTGTTGCTGATGTTGGAAGAATACCAAATACCAACCGAAGGAAAGCATTGCGTGGTAATTGGTCGCAGTGATATTGTAGGTAAGCCTATGAGTGCTTTAATGGCACGTGCCGCATATCCGGGCAATTGCACCGTTACTATTTGCCATAGCAAAACCCAAAACATAGAAGAATACACCCGCAAAGCCGATATTTTGGTGGTTGCCCTTGGCCGCCCTGAGTTTGTAAAAGCAGATATGGTGAAACCCGGTGCAGTGGTGATTGATGTGGGTATTACCCGTGTTGATGATGCTACCAACCCTCGTGGTTATGTAATCAAAGGCGATGTAGCTTTTGATGAAGTTGCCCCGGTATCTTCATACATTACCCCAGTACCCGGTGGGGTAGGATTAATGACCCGTATAGGTCTTTTGAAAAACACCTTACAAGCCTACAAGAACCTGAACTCATAATGGAAACCATGCTACATACGGCGGTTCAATTGCCCGTAATGGAGCATTTTTACACCATACAGGGCGAAGGCGGGCACAGCGGTGTTGCAGCCTATTTTATCCGTTTGGGAGGCTGTGATGTAGGTTGTTTTTGGTGTGACGTGAAAGAAAGCTGGGACGCTGAAATTCATCCGAAATACACCATTGAAGAAATTATTAGCTGGCCAATACAGGCAAATGCCAATACTGTTGTGATAACAGGCGGCGAGCCTTTAATGCATAATTTGGATGCCCTTACCCAAGCATTGCATGAAAAAGGGATAAAAACCCATCTCGAAACATCAGGAGCACATCCGTATAGCGGGCAGTGGGACTGGGTTACCTTTTCGCCCAAAAAATTCAAAGAACCGCACCCCTCAATTCTTGATAAAGCCAACGAGCTGAAAGTAATTGTATATAACAAACACGATTTTGAATTTGCCCGTCAATATGAGCAATTGGTAAATCCCTCGTGCAAGCTGTATCTACAACCTGAGTGGGATAAAAGTTCTCAAATGCTGCCGTTGATTATTGAATATGTAAAGGCCAATCCTCAGTGGCGTATATCGCTGCAAACCCATAAATACATGGATATTCCGTAGCTAAAGAATTTCAAATTCGAAATTTCAAATTAGCATTAACAAGCTTCGTAAACTTAAAAATCATTATTTTGGCACTCTTATCGTTATAGTTACTGAAAAGAGTTTAAAATATTGATGCTACAAACACCATACAAAATAGTATTTACGCTGGTTGCCTTCTTTTTTTTCTCGTGTGCAGCCCAAGCACAGCCTTTGCCCGATGCGGGAACAAAAAACAAAAAAGCAAAAGAACTGAAGGACCAAGCCATTAATTTGTTTAAGGCCGGAGAATTTGAAGTTGCTTTGGAAACTGTAAACAAAGCCCTTGAAAAAGACGACGTGTTTATTGATGCATGGATGCTGAAAGGCGATGTACTGGCCGCCCTGCTTAAATATACCGAGGCAGAGCAGGCTTTTGACCAAGTATTATTGATAAATACCGGCTATGTGCGAGCATATTACGAAAAAGCACGCATACAGGTGAAAGCTCAAAAATATACCGAAGCCCGTAAAAATCTGGAGACCTTTAAAACCTATCCTTATTCTGAAAAGTTTAAGAAAGAAGTAACTAACCTGTTAGCCATTTGCGATTTTGCTGAAAGTAGTACTGCCAACCCCGTACCGTTTAACCCCATCAACTTAGGCCCTAACGTAAATACAAAAGCGATGGAATATTTTCCGGGGGTAACTGCCGATGAACAAAAACTATACTTTACTCGTCATGCTGAAGGTTTTAGCGAAGATTTTTATGAAAGTGTACTTAAAGACAGCGTTTGGCAAAAAGCCCGCAATTTAGGTGCGCCAATAAACACGTATGAGAATGAAGGCACTGTATCGATATCAACCGACGGACAATATATCTTTTATACAGCTTGTAAGCGTCCTGATACAAAAGGAAGTTGTGATTTATACTTCTCAAGGCTAGAGGGTGACCAATGGAAGAACCCAATAAATATGCAAGCCCCGGTAAATACTATGGCGTGGGAGTCTCAACCTTCATTGTCGTATGACGGAGCTAATATATATTTTACCAGTAATCGTCCGGGTGGTTTAGGCGGTATGGATATTTGGGTAACACGGTTTGAGAATAACCGCTTTAGTGAACCTGAGAATTTGGGTCCGAACATAAATACAGAAGGAGATGAGTATACTCCTTTTATCCATACAGATAACAAAACCTTGTATTTTTCATCAGACGGATGGCCTGGTTTGGGGCAAGGTGATATTTTTTACTCCAAACGTGAAGCCGATGGTAAATGGTCTAAGCCAACCAATATAGGTTATCCTATTAATACCCCTGCTCATGAAATAGGACTTATAGTAAACCGCAGTGGTACATGGGCATACTATGGTAGCGATATGCCGGGCGGATATGGCGGTTTGGATATTTATAAGTTTGAATTGTACCCCGAAGCGCGTCCTGAGGCATCCAGTTATGCCAAAGGGGTGATTTACGATGCTGAAACCAATGCAAAACTGGAGGCCAATGCAGAGTTGATAGATTTGGAAACAGGCAAAACCCTTATCACATTACGCAGTAATATAAAAACAGGAGAGTTTTTAATGGTGTTGCAACCCAATAAAAACTATATGCTGAATGTGAATAAAGAAGGCTACTTGTTTTATTCTGAAAACTTTGGACTGAAAGAGTTTCCCAGCGACCAGCCCTTTATTATTTCTGTACCCCTTCACAAGATAAAAGTAGGGGAGAAAGTGATTCTTAAAAACGTGTTTTTTGATACCGATAAGTTTGACTTAAAAGAACAATCAAAAGCAGAGCTTAACAAATTGATAGCCCTATTGAAAGCACAACCCAAAATGAAAATTGAACTGGGTGGTCATACCGATAATACTGGTAATAAACAAAAGAATATTACACTGTCGCAAAACCGTGCAAAAGCGGTGTATGATTACTTGGTAACCAACGGAATAGTAGCTGACAGGCTAACATACAAAGGGTATGGTGATGCAAAACCGGTTGCAGACAACAAAACCGAAGAAGGCCGTCGTCAAAACCGCCGTACCGAGTTTATTATCACGGTAAATTGATTAAATTATTTGATTTACAGCCGTATGGCTCTATTGTTTTAAACTGAACGATAAAAAAGCAACGGTATATTGTAAAATCACATCTTACTTATAAACCATACGGGAATACTTTTTGATAGAGATTGGATGATGAAGAAGTTTTTAGCAGCATTTATTTTATTGGCCATACCATTTTCGGTACTGATAGCGCAACCCATAGCCAACTTTTTTAAAAACAGCCACAATTTTGGTGAGATAAAAGAAGTTGACGGGCCTGTTTCTGCCGATTATTTGTTTGTAAACTCAGGCAACAAGCCGTTGTTTCTTACCGAGGTGAAACCATCGTGCGGTTGTACAGAGCCGGAGTGGACTAAGGATACTATTTATCCCGGAGATACAGGTTTTGTTCGTGCCAAATTTAACCCCGCCAATCTGCCCGGCCCTTTTGAGAAGGTTGTATATATCGAGACCAACGGAGCACCGATACACACCACATTGTTGTTTAGCGGCACGGTAATACCCCGCCCTATTGAAATTTGGGATATTTACCCATTAGAGCAAGGCCGCCTCCGTATGAACAACAACTTCTTATCGTTCGGTACAGCTTATTCAGGCGAGATAGATTCTGCCGAAATAAAGCTATATAACCAAAGCGAAAAAGACATTTGGATAAGTAGCATGACTAATGCTCCCTATTACATAAACTTTGAAACCCCCAGCCATCGCATTCGTCCTAAAGAAGAAGCGTTGATGAAAGTAAAGTTTGATACCAAAGCATCAGGCCGCTGGGGAGAGCATAATTATGTGTTTTATATGAATACATTAGACTCACCCGCAACCAGTAATATTCCAATCTATGCTCAAATTGTTATTAAGGAGAAATTCCCTAAAATGACGAAGAAGCAATTAGATAAAGCCCCCAAAATACAAGTAGATGCACAAATGATGTATTTAGGCAAACTGGTAAAAGGCGATTCAATTGATTTTCAGTTTACCCTTACCAATATGGGGCAAGAAAAATTGCTTATCCGTAGCGTAAATACGTTGTGCGGTTGCACCGTATCATCCGTAGATAAAAAAGAACTGAAACGGGGCGAAAGTACCATACTTAGAGGCCGATTTAATTCAGAAGGGAGGGAAGGCCCGCAGGAAAAGTATATTACTGTGGTAAGTAACGACCCTGTAACTCCCGAATTAAGATTGGGCTTTACGGCTGAAATAGTCACAAACCCCAATGCACTTAAATATTAATAACTTCTGCTGATTTTTTTTCATATAGCCCTGCGGAACTGCAACCGCAGGGCTTTTTTGTGCAGTAATACTGCTTCGGCGCAGATTTTGATAAGTAACTATAAATTTGTAATAACAAAATACAGGAATAGCATAGTATGAAGAAGTTAGCAGTTTTTGCATTGGCCGCAATGCTTAGCGGGTTTGCGGGCGCATGGGTATTTTCAGTAACACAAAAAAAAGATGCTGTTACATACGCCGAAGAGTTTGGCAATAGTGCTACGCAAGTGTCTTATAAAGGGGCTACACTTAGCCAATCTGATTTTGTAAAAGCCAGCGAAGTAGCTACCCCTGCGGTAGTGTTTATTAAAACCACCTCAAACATGAATCAACGCCGCAGTTTGTGGGACGATTGGTTTGGCTGGGATCCTTTTGGCAGTATGGGGCCTGTATCAAGCTCAGGTTCAGGAGTAATAATCAGTAATGACGGTTACATAGTTACCAATAACCACGTAATTGACGGTGCGGACGAGATTGAAGTGGTGCTGAATAACAACAAGCGTAATTTTAAAGCAAAAGTAATCGGGGCAGACCCCAGCACCGATTTGGCGGTATTGAAGATTGAGGGCAAAAACCTGCCCAAAATAAACTTCGGCAACTCTGAAAACCTGAAAACAGGCGAATGGGTAGTTGCTGTGGGTAATCCGTTTAACCTTACCAGTACGGTAACAGCAGGTATTGTGAGCGCAAAAGGCCGTAACATAAACATTGTAAACAATCAGTTTCCGATAGAATCGTTTATACAAACGGATGCAGCTATTAACCCCGGTAATAGCGGCGGAGCGTTGGTGAATGTATCGGGTGAGTTGGTGGGCATTAATACAGCCATAGTAAGCAAAACAGGCTCGTATAACGGATATGGGTTTGCAATCCCATCAAACATTGTGGCCAAAATTGTGAAGGATATGATTGATTTTGGCGATGTGCAACGTGCTTTTACAGGAATGGATGTGAGCGATATTGACGGCGACCTTTATGAAAAACTGAAACAAGAAAACGGAGTGTATGTAAACGTGTTGCAAACCGATGGACCCGCTGATAAGGCAGGAGTGAAGGAGGGGGATGTGATTATGAAAGTGGGCGGAAAAGCCGTGAACAGCAAAGCTGAGTTTGACGAGCAGATTGCCTACCACCGCCCCGGTGATAAAATTAAACTTACGATTGACCGAAAGGGGGCGGAGAAAGAATACACACTTACCCTAACCAACCGCGATGGTAACACCGAGGTAACCAAAAAAGAGAGTATAACCTCTACCATTTTGGGGGCTGATTTTGAACCTATATCAAAACTGGAGCGTGAGAAATATAAAGTAAAAGGCGGGTATAGGGTGAGCAGCATTCGTAGTGGTCGCATTCGTAATATGGGCATACCCGAAGGGTTTATTTTTGTAGCCTTGAATAAAGTTGAATATACCGATGTTACTACCTTTATAAAAGATTTTGAACGGGTAAAAGGCCAAGTAACTATTGAGGGTATACACCCCAACGGCAGCCGCGGGTTTTATTCATTCTTTTATTATTAAGCGTTGAGATATAATAGCAAAAGCCCTGAAGAAATAACTCTTCAGGGCTTTTTTGTTTTCATAGTTTTTGGTCTCAATTAGCTGCCATAGCTTCCAGTTCATCAGCACTGGGGCCATAACTACCGGGTATGGGTATATTCAATAGCCTTAAAAACACACCCAATTGTGCACGGTGATGCACTGTTTGGCAATAAGTAGAGCGTACCATTTCGTACCGTATATCGTCAAGATAAATGTCGTCTCCGCTTCTCATCACCCATTTCTCGGTAAGCAACTTTTGGTCATCAATCGCTTCTAAAGCTGCTTTCCCTTCTGCAAAGCATTTCTCGTAGTACGCAAGTAATTCGTCAGTGCTGGCAATTTGTACAGGCTCATAAGGTGTGGTAGCAAAGTCCAACTCGTCAGTATTTATGGCTAATGCAACCCAAGAATTCAGTTCCGCCACGTGGGTAGTTAATTGTTGCAGCGACATACTTTTTGGGTGGGGTTTCCATGCAAATTTGTCGGCAGGCGCAAGGGCAAGCATTTTACGTGTAGTAACAGCTTCGTGTTCCATTTCCTTAAGCAGTAGATTAATTAATGTTTTCATGTTATTTTGTATTAGTTGATGGTACAAACCTCATACTGCAAACTGACAGCCTTATGTCAGTAGTGTTTTTTCATTCAAAATTTTTTTTCATCGCATACCTAATCATTAGCACTATCGTTTTTATTAATAACCAACAAACCCCTTGCTTTTATAAATTTGTAGCAATGCTGAAAAAACTTTTATCACTGTTGGCAGCCATACTGCCTTTTGCACTCCACAGTCAGGATATTGTACAAGTAGATTTTACTGAAACTGCCTACGACGAACGCTACCATAAAGGCAAGCTGATAGTGCCTATTTTCAGGTACACATCGCCCGAAATTGAAGAATACGAAAAGTTTGGTGCACCAAGTAAAAAGGCATTGGATAAGTTTACCCTGAAAAAACTTCCCGATATGACGGGTTGTGTGGATACCGCTTATGGATTTATATACTATACCGGAGCCCCGTCAAATACAAACAGGGGGTATATAACATTGCTGATAGGTAATTACCGTCGCAGTTGGGATAAAATAGCACAACTGTATGTTGATAGGAACAATAACCTTGATTTTACCGACGATGGGGCTGCTATTGCCGTTCCCTATTTTACTGAATTTATTGATATAGAGTTTAACCACCCTTCGGCCGAAGGCGGGGTATATAAAGTTAGGTTAAGTCGTTTTCCGATGGATAAGGATGTAAAATACCGCCAGTTGATGGATGAGTTTTACCAACGCAACCAAGGCAATAAGGTGTTTGCGGGGATTGATTACAGCTTTAAGGAAAACCGCATGAACATGAAGGCAGCCACCTACATAAACGGTGCGGATACTTTTAGAATTGGTTTGTATGACGGAAACTATGACGGGTTGTATACTAATGCTGAGTTCGACCTTATTTATGTGGCGAAACAAGGCGATAGTATTTTTTTAGACGATTACCGTTTTGTGTTTCAAGATGGGATGAAAGAGGCAGAGTTTGAATGGAATTTTAAAGTATATAAGGTTACTGAACTTGACCCTGCGGGCAGGTTTATGAAGTTTTTTTGGGATAAAAATGCACAATCGAGAAGGGCATTAAAGATTGGTAAAAAGATACCCAAGTTTGAGTTTTACCTAACCGATGCTAAAACGGTAAAAAAGATTAAAAAATACCGTAAGAAAGGCCTGTACGTATATTTTTACAGCCTTGAGAATCCAAACATTGAAGAAGATACAGCCGTATTACGGCAGCTACATACCAAATACGATAATTGCCTTAATATAGTCACCCTAAACTATGGCGATTACTACAAAACCCTTAATGCAATAAAAGTACTGGATGCCGTGCCCTACACAATGGGTATAAGCAACCGCAGGCTAAACCGTATGTTTAATATTGAACAATTGCCCACCGGTTTCTTGTGCCGTAAACGGTTACGCTTATCACACATCGGCGTTACCCCAAAAGTTGTATGGGAACTGATGGAGAAGGGGAGTAAGAAGGAGTAGCTAAAAGCAAAATGAACGTAAACAAAAATGGCGGTCTCAACTTTTGAGACCGCCATTTTTCGTCATTGCGAAAAACTGCTTTTGAGTTTTGAAGCAATCCGTTTGCTGTAGTTAAGAAGGATTGCTACGGAAGACCTCGCAATGACGCTATTTTATATTTCCACTTCCACCACGTTTTTCATCAAATCTTCGATGTTTTCACGTTGGCGTATCAAGTGGGCTTTACCGTTCAGTATCAATACTTCCGCAGGGCGAAAACGGCTGTTGTAGTTATTGCTCATGGTATAGCAATAAGCCCCGGCATTGTGAAATGCAAGTATGTCCCCTTCGCGCACCTCGTTCAGTTTTCTGTCCCAACCAAACGTATCCGTTTCACAAATGTATCCTACCACACTGTATATACGAGGTGTACCGCTTGGATTGCTAATGTTGGTAATGTGGTGGTAAGCATCATAAAACATTGGACGTATAAGATGGTTTTGCCCACTGTCAACACCCACAAACACCGTACTGGTAGTTTGTTTGATAACATTAGACTTTACCAAAAAATACCCCGATTCGCTCACCATAAACTTGCCCGGTTCAAACCAAAGCTCAAGCTCACGACCATACTCCTTGCAAAACTGCTTAAACCGTTTGGTTATTTTTTTGCCAATATCCTCAATGTCAGTAGTAACGTCGCCCTCTTTATAAGCTACTTTAAACCCGCTGCCAAAATCAATAAACTCCAAATCAGGAAAATCAGTACTGGCTTCAAACAATAACTCCGCGCCTTGCAAAAACACACCTGCATCTAAAAACTCGCTGCCCGTGTGCATGTGCAACCCTTCAACTTTTATGTTGTGTGATTTTACCACACGAACCACGTGGCGCATCTGGTAGAACGAAATACCGAATTTAGAATCGATGTGGCCTACTGAAATTTTTGCATTACCGCCTGCCATAATGTGCGGGTTGATACGGATGCAAACAGGCACAGTATTACCAAACAAATTGCCAAATTGCTCAAGAATAGAAATATTATCAATATTAATGCGCACGCCCTCTTTCACCGCCATTTGTATTTCTTCAATAGAAACACAGTTGGGCGAGTATAGTATCTCGTGCGGTTCAAACCCTGCTTTTTTTGCCAGCCATACTTCCTGTATAGATACGGCATCAACACCACAGCCCTCCTTCTTCAACAACTTCAATACATTTATGTTATTCAGGGCTTTCATAGCGTACTTTATCTTAATATTAGTACCATCAAAAGCGTTAACAAGCCTGTGAAACTGCGAAACAATTTTCGCAGCGTCGTAAACATAAACAGGTGTATCATATTGCTCGCATACTGCCAGCAAATCTACCCCACCCAAGGTGTATCGGTTGTTCTCTAACTGCATAAGTGCGCGAAGATACTTGCAGAACGGGGATAATATCAATGCGTGACGGGAGTTTTTTTGTAGTTGGTTGTTAGTATTTGGTGGTTAGGGGTCAGTCGAATAACGGTTATAACGACAGTTCAATACCTAACCCCCAATTACCAACCCCTAAACACCAGCCACCAACCGCAACTTTGTTTAATCCAACGGTAATAGTAATTTTGAACTGTGCGAAACGAGTATCTGAACCCCGACGACGAACGTCTTTCTTCTTCTGAAAAGGAAATTGAGAAGGTATTGCGACCCAAAACCTTTGACGATTTTACGGGGCAGGAAAAGGTGATGGAAAACCTAAAAGTGTTTGTTAAGGCGGCTCGTTTACGCGGCGAGGCACTTGACCACGTGCTGCTGCACGGCCCTCCGGGATTGGGTAAAACCACCCTTTCGCATATTATTGCCAACGAGTTAGAGGCCGGAATTAAAATAACGTCGGGCCCTGTATTAGAGAAACCCGGTGATTTGGCAGGCTTGCTTACAGGGCTTGAAGAGGGAGATGTACTTTTTATTGATGAGATACACCGCTTAAGCCCCGTTGTTGAAGAGTATTTATACTCTGCGATGGAGGATTATAAAATTGACATAATGCTTGAGAGTGGGCCTAATGCCCGTTCAGTTCAAATAAGCCTTAGCCCTTTTACGTTGATAGGAGCGACCACTCGGTCAGGATTGCTAACATCGCCGCTACGAGCGCGTTTTGGTATTACTGCCCGCTTAGAGTATTACGATTCTAAACTGCTGTCGTCAATCCTTATCCGTTCAGCAGGGATATTAAATACAGCCATACAACCCGATGCAGCATTTGAAATTGCCCGCCGCAGCAGGGGAACGCCTCGTATTGCCAATGCTTTGCTGCGCCGTACCCGTGATTTTGCCCAAATAAAAGGCGACGGTCGCATTACCATGGAAATTGCCCAAATGGCTTTAGAGGCCTTGAATGTAGATAGTCATGGTCTTGATGAAATGGACAACCGTATTTTACTTACCATCATTGAAAAATTTAAGGGCGGCCCTGTGGGATTAACCACCATCGCCACCGCCGTTGCCGAAGAAGCAGGTACTATTGAAGAAGTGTACGAACCTTTTTTGATACAAGAGGGATATTTGCACCGCACCCCTCGAGGCCGTGAAGTTACCGAAAAAGCCTATCGCCACTTGGGTAAAATACCCTTTAGCAAGGGCGGGAATACTCTGTTATAGAGTGTTGGTGTTTAGTTATTTGTTATAAGCTATTGGGTAATCTTATAACTGTAAAGCACTTGTGCATTTACATTCCCCCTTAGCAAGCGGAAACCACAGCACCATCCTTCGGCAGGCTCAGGATATGCAACCGCACTCGCTTGTCTATCGTCATTACGAAAAACTGCTTTTGAGTTTTGAAGCAATCTGTTGCCTATACCTTGGGGTTGCTTCGGGAGACCTTGCAATGACGGGTAAACCACTGTCATGCTGACGAAGGAAGCTTCTTATCCCGTTTTGTTAATATAATTTAATCACTCCTTACCAACCACAGCCGCACCCCTTGACAGGCTCAGTAAGCCTTCCTTTTATATAAATAAAAAGCCCCGTTTTGCATAGCAAAACGGGGCTTTTAGGTGTTTATCCGTAACTACCCTAATTGGGCTTTTAACTTCTCTGTTAACACGTTTTTGGGTACTGCGCCTACTTGGCGGTCAACCACAAAACCGTTTTTAAAATACAGTATGGTGGGCAAGTTTCTCACTCCAAACTGTGTAGATACTACAGGGTTATCGTCAACATCCAGTTTGCCTATGATGGCTTTGCCGTCATATTCTTGCTGCATTTCGACCAAAAAGGGTTCTATCAGTTTGCAGGGTGGACACCATTTGGCACCAAACTCTACCAGCGAAGGAACATCGGCGTGCAACACCAGTTCTTCAAAGTTACCGTCGGTTATTTCAACAACTGACATTTATGCAGGGTTATGCCAGTTGAGCATCTAACTTAGCTGACAAAATGTTCTTAGGCACTGCGCCTACCTGACGGTCAACAACCTCACCACCTTTAAAGTACAACAAAGCAGGAATGTTGCGTATGCCATATTTAACGGTTACGTTAGGGTTGCTATCTACATCCAGTTTGCCTATGATGGCTTTGCCTTCGTATTCTTTCGACATCTCTTCTACCAAAGGGCCTACCATACGGCAGGGGCCACACCATTCTGCCCAAAAATCAATTAATACAGGTTTGTCTGATTTCAAAACAACTTCTTCAAAGTTGCTGTCGGTTATTTCAATTGCCATGTTATTATATATATGTTTTAAAAATAAAATTCTGCCAAAAACTTACAACAACGCTATTGTTGCAAAGTTCATTCCACATCACAAAATTGAAGTATTACCCCAAAGTTACCAAACCGTAGTTATGCACTTTTGGGGATTGGTATTGCATTTTTAGTGCACCTTCAAACAAAAAAGCGGGGTCTGTAAAGACCCCGCCACACACAAACCATATTGCTTAAAAACCTGTTAACGCAGAAGAATGTTAAAATCGCGGCCATTGGGCAGGGTAACAGTTGCTACCCTATCGCAGGCACCGTTGCCGTAGTTAATGCTGGCACTGCCATTGCGGCTGCCTTTGCGCACATAATCAATAATGCCGCTTACAATGTTGTGGCAATTTAACTCGATACGCAATGAAGTACGTATGGTGCAGGTAAACTCATCGCCTTTAGGGCCAACGGTAGTAGTACTTCCATCAATCAAATACACATCGTCAAGCAAAGCGCGTGGGGTGTTAAACCCTGCAATCCAAGTGCGGGTGCGGGTAGCCGTGTGGGTAATGGTTCCCCTGCCGCCCGATAGTATTATAGAGCCGTTTACCGATATATTAAAAATAGGGTGGCCTTGTGCATTAGTTCCGCTATTGGTAACGGTGCGCGTGCCTTTTATCTCGTTATCATCCACAAAGTAATTATCAAACGTAGTGGTGATAACTGTGCCCAAATCGCGGTAGCGGCCATTAAACGTAATTATTATTTTACCCCTGCGGTTTTTATTATCGTTGCAAAGGCAATTAGTAGTTCCGAAATCAACAGTTATTTTGCGTGGGTTAGATACAGTGTCGCGGGTTACGCTGGCACAACCTGTTTTATACGACGATAAGTCTCCCTCGCTGGCCTCATCGGCAATATTACCTGCATCGGTATAGTTAGCCTCACTAAGTGCCATGTGCTCGCTCATTTCTTTTTCAGTAGCATAATCTTCTTCTTCGGCTTTATCTTTTTTACACGATACTAACGTAGTGGCAGTTGCCAAAGCAATCATCATCAATACTAAACTAACTTTTCTCATAATGGTAGTTATTTAAAATATGGGTTATAAAACTTTTATTAGTAAAACTACTTACCGGTGTAATTTTACCTTTTGACCGAACTTTGTTTAAATGGTTTGAATTTTTTTGAAACTTTTTGGTGAATTGTATCCTGATGCAGGAATAATTCACACTGAAAACGTAGCTGGTATGGTTAAAATTACGTTGTTTGCAGTATGATTTCGATTACCCTGCTGATTATTATTGTTACGGCGGCTCTTAGCATTTTGGCTTTTGAACGCCCCGACAGGATGGATAAAATGATTTTTAATGCGTATGTGATAAACAGGCATAAAGAGTGGTACCGTTTTATCTCGCACGGTTTTATTCATGCTGATTATCCTCACTTGGTAGTGAATATGCTGACGCTTTACTTTTTTGGTGAGTTGGTAGAGAATACGTTTGTGGGCTTTTTTGGCCCGCTGGGCAAGCTGCTGTATATTTTTCTTTATATATCAGGTATTGCGGTGGCTTCGCTATATTCATTCAATAAACACAAAAACCACTCGTGGTATAATAGTTTGGGAGCTTCGGGCGCGGTGAGTGCTGTGTTATATGCGGCTATCCTTATCAACCCCATGATGGGCATATATATGTTTTTTATCCCTATACCCATACCGGGCATTATCTATGGGGTATTGTATCTTGTGTATTCGTCATACATGAGCAAGCGCGGGCAGGATAATATCGGCCACGATGCCCACTTTTATGGGGCTGTGTATGGCTTCTTACTTCCCATTTTGTTTAAGCCGGCGTTGTTGGGTCATTTCATCATGGAAATCCGCTACGCGGTGGGGCTTTAACGCTATACATTTATCATTGAGCATTTATACAATAAATAAATGTTTAATGATAAATGCACACTGTTAATACGCTTCAACAGTAATAAACACATTACTGTTTCGGCCTTTATCATCGGCACATGATATTTTTATCCGCCCTGTTTTCGGGATAAAAAACACAGGTTGTCGTGCTGGGGTCTTTTGGTAAAACTTATCATCCACATACCAATAAATAAACTTTACGTCTGTTGGAGTATGAGCACTCAGCATAATTTTTTGCGGCTCGGCAGCTTCAATCAAATATTCGGTATCAGCAGCGGGCGAGGTAATTTGCGGGGCGTTATCCCTAAACACACGCAAACATTGTGGGTTGTGCTGAGGTATTTTAGGATAGTTTATCTTATTCAACTCATAATAGCTTACCAACTCAGGTGCAAGGTTATCGTACATCTTTTTAACAAAGCCATCTGCGGGCTGGCAATTGGTGCAATAACTAATGCTTGAATCAGCATTAACAGCTACCCATTTTTTGTGATTGCAGGTTACTGATGGCGATATACCGGGGATAAATACATCCTGCACCAAATCAGTACAATAATCAGCGGGCAGGTCGCCCGATTGGCTGCAAACTAACCGCAAATCAATTTTATTGGGCGGACTGTACCAATGAACCGATGAATTGTAATCGAGCTTATTAAATATCTCAAACAACAACGGGGTGGCTATATCCGCTCCCGAAAGTTCGGGCACTCCCTTGCCTGAAAAATTACCTACCCATACACCAATGGTATAACGGCGGTTATAACCCAAACTCCAAGCATCGCGCCTACCGTAGCTGGTACCCGTTTTCCATGCAACTTTGGGCAGGTGGGGACTGCTTTGAAAATTATTGGGCAAATCGGGACGGGTAATTTGGGTAAGCACGTTGGTTACCATGTAGGCAGCTTCGGGTGATACCACAGGCACTTTTAAGGCTACGGTATCGCTTATCATATAATTTAGTGGTGAATACACCCCATAGTTAGCAAATGCGCTGTACAAAGCTGTCATTTCTTCCAGCTTTACCCCGCAACCACCTAATATGAGCGATAAGCCTAAATTCTTTTTTTGCTGTTTAATGGTAGTAAAACCCGCCTTTACCAATTGTTTGCTAAAATCATCAACAGTCACTTGGTCAAGTAGTTTAACAGCGGGAATGTTTAGCGATAATGCCAAGGCTTGCCCTACACTAATGCGCCCGTGAAATTTCTCATCGTAATTTTCAGGTTCATACCCCGAAATGTTTAACGGCACGTCGTTCATCATGGTTCGGGGTGTAGCCACACCTTGCTCAAACGCACGGGCATACAAAAAGGGTTTTAAAGCACTGCCGGGCGAACGGACTGCAAGTACCCCATCCACTTGCCCACCATCCAAAGGGTTATTAAAATCTGCCGACCCAATGTAACATATTACCTTACGTGTGGTATTATCAACCACCATAACCGCTGCATTGTGTATAGATAGTGTACGCAAACGGTTGATGTAATTAGCCACTATGTTTTCAACCTCTAACTGTCGGTTGTATTTTATTGCTGATTTTAGGATGGGCACAGTAGGGCTGGCTTCCTTTAACCTGCGCGATAAATGCGGGGCATGATTCGGGGCAGGTCTTCGGCGGGCATCAAATGGCTCTACCATTGCATCATCAATCACTTTTGCATCAAATACTCCTTCTGCCTTAAAGCGTTGCAGCCACTTGTTACGTTCTTTTTCAATGGCAAAGTTATTTACCCCCAAAGCAAGGCTTACGGGGCGGTTAGGAATGATGGCTAATGCCGTAATCTCAGACACATTAAGGTGATTGGGCATTTTACCCAAGTACAACAAGGTAGCTGATTTTACCCCCTCGATATTACTACCATAGGGCACTAAGTTGAGGTATAGCTGCAAAACCTCTTTTTTGCTATACATCCATTCTAACTGAAACGCTCTGAAAATCTCGATAACTTTATTGCCGTAGGTACGTTTGGCTGGATATAAAAGCCTTGCTACCTGCATGGTAATGGTGGATGCGCCCGATGTACGCCTGCCTTGAGTTAGGTTGTTGTAAAACGCCCTCCCCATAGCAAAGGGGTTTACCCCAAAGTGATAGTAAAAGTACTTATCTTCTTTATAAACGATAGCCTTTGAAAGTTCAGGGGTAATCTCAGCCAGTTCGGTATAAAGCCGCCATTTTTCTTCTTTGTTCAGATAGGCCGAAAGCACCGTGCCGTCATCAGCTATCACTAATTGCGAATAATCAACGTTAACTTTTAACGGATAAATAAGGTGTAAGGCCAAAAACAGAACAAACGCTGCCATAGCTGTAATAACAGGCCATTTGAACCACCTTTTGCCCCACAGCCAACGGGCTGCCTTTTTTAGCGTACTGATAACGTTGCGAATAGAGGGCATGGCTGATTGCACTAATAACGACTACAATGCCAAACTTAGTTTTTAGTTTTGGTTTTATGCCATCAGTTTTTAGAAAATTTGTGAATAGTGAATTCCGTACTGTTCTTCTGACCGCAGGGAAGAACTTTCTAATAGTGATGTTAACAAAACAGGGTAGTGTGCTTAGCGATAGCGCAGCATGGCAGTAGTTAAGTACTCGCGCGTCTGAGCTTACTAAAAGGATAATCACTTCACTATTTTATAATCTACCAATTCCCAAACCACGTGCAAGGTGTCGTTTTGTATTGAACGTTTAATTATGCCCACATCCCTTGCTAAAACAAATTTGTGGTAGGTAAACCTTTTTGTACGTTGATTATAATCAGACGTACAAAAAGCAATCCAATCGGTTTCAATACCCAAAGGGAACGAAAATGTTCCCACCGAAACAGCTTGTTCAGTAGGGGGTGAATGTAGTTTACCATCATACCCTATTACTTTGGCAGTATGCATGGGGAAAGCCATAAATATTCCTGCCGTGTTAACCTCAGAGGTATAATTATGATATGTGGGATGATGAATACTATAAACACTGTTTTTTAAAGAACTGCTGTGTGAATAAACCACCCCGCCTGCCTGATACCTAATGAGCGTATCCGAATCAAATTCCTTTTCGTCTTTAATTCCTAAAGAGCTCTTAATAACAGTTATAGTATCTGTTTGTTGGCTTATCGAGTCTTTATAAACCCAATACGAACCCTGTTTAAAAATATGGTAATCAGTAAGATCAGCACCAATAGTAAGGTCTTTAACAGGTGTTTGTGTGGGCGTAGTTTCTTTTTTACAGCTTGCGGTTAGCAAACAAAAAGCAATAATTATTAATAGGTTGGTTTTCATGGTTTAGTAACGGCAAACAATCTTTTAGTAGTATATGGTTATTTACTTTATCGACTAAAACAGTATAAGAAACTAAAACCTTTGTATTTTCGTTAGCAGT
>JAMIFM010000012.1:0-17162 GCA_035906255.1 Bacteroidia bacterium | reverse complement strand
TCCCTTTAGCATATTGCACCCTATGAAAAACTGTATTTACTGTTGTTGGTATTGTACAGCAAAGCAATTGGGGCGAAAACCCTGCTCACTGCTGAATTGATGTGGCAGTTTAAACGCATTATCAAGCCGCAGGGGCATCGCCTGATGGTAAATGGCTTATTTATTCAGCCCGTAGCTATTCTATAAAAGATAATAAGGGAGCAAGTGTTTTGTATTTGTATGATTTGGAAAAAACAGCAGCAACAGTTTTTTCACAGTAACAAAATAGGCCGAATTTCATTAAAACCAATCAATTTACAGACGGATTACAGATAAGACCGGAGTAAAATAAATAGTTCCCCATTCTCATTTTCAGGGAAATTCAGGCACTTTAAAATGTGCGCATACAAGGTCGCCGTCGTAGTAAATTATCGAAGGTTCAAAAAAACGGTGCCTTTTCGCTATGTTATAAATCTCTTCTCCTCCGAAGCTCATATATACGGCCTTAATAGGTATGCCACTTACGAGGTGGTTTAATCGTTGATGCAAATATTTTATATCGTCCTCAAAGTTGAAAGCCCAGATATATTTTAGCCGTATCGCAATCCGCTCGGCTTTTTTATGTTCGTTCAGGATTAATCCCTTTCCCTCATAAGACCCAAAAACATCGTACCTATCAACCCTGTATTCCCTTTTCCGTAAATATGCCTGCAAATCTACCTGTGCCCAATCATCCCAATTAACACCAGTTGTTCTTAAATATGTAAGCTCATTTTTTCTGTATTCGCACCATTCTTTTGTCAGTACCACAAACTCATCAAAACTTAATTCCTTCATGCCTTATTCTTTTTTTGCAATGTAATAATTATCAGTCGTTAGGAAGTGCTATTGAAAAAATAGTTAATACCGCCCACCTTAATCGATTTTCAAATGTCATAAGTGATAAATGCATAAATGGTAAATATGTAAATTGGCTGCATGAAAAAACTCCTCTCCCTCTTATTTGTATTGTATAGTACTGTGCTGGCAGCGCAGCAGGGTCTAACGCCAGAAGCCATGTGGCAGTTTAAGCGCATTAGCGAACCGCAGGTATCGCCCGATGGTAAATGGCTTATATACTCGGCCCGTAGCTACTCTATTAAAGATAATAAAGGCGCAAGTGTATTGTACTTATACGACTTGGAAAAAAACACCCAAACTGTTTTGCTTGATAGTATTACCAACCCCATGCAAGCGCGTTGGAGACCTGATGGGAAGAAAATAGGGTTTATGTGTGCTAAAGAGCAGGGTGTGCAATTATGGGAAATAAATGCTGACGGTAGTGGTTTAAAAAGGGTAACCAATATTAGCGGGGGGATTAACTGGTATAAATACAGCCCCGATTTGAAAAATATTGCATACGGGCAAGATGTGAAGTTGGATAAGACGGTACAGGATATTTACCCTGACCTTGACAAGGTGGATGCACGAATTATTGACGGGCTAATGTACCGCCATTGGACACAGTGGAACGATTACACTTATAGCCACATTTTTGTGGCTGCTTATCAAGAAGACAACCTGATAAATACCGGCAAGGATATTATGGAGGGTGAAAAATACCACAGCCCTTTGCATCCCTTTGGCGGTGAAGAACAAATAAACTTTAGCCCTAATGGAAAATTGCTTTTATATACCTGCAAAAAGCTATACGGAACCCAATCGGCATACAGTACCAATAGCGATATATACCTGTATGATATAGCTGCTGCAACTACTACTACTTTGAAAGGTTGCAGCCCCGGCTACGATAATGAACCGCAAATAGCTGAAACTATGAATGGTAAAGTGGGTAAAGTTGCTTGGCTAAGCATGGAACGCGCCGGAAACGAAGCCGATAAAAACCGCATTATGCTAAGCGATTTGTATGCTGCTGATGGGCACATATTACACAATGATGCACAAGACATTACAAAAGACTTTAAATACAGTGTTGAAGGCTTTGTATGGAGCCCTGACAGGGATAAAATTTTCTTTATCAGTACAATTAACGCAACGAACCAAATTTTTGAATTTGACCTGAAAAGTAAGCAAATTACCCAAATTACTAACGGGCAGCACGACTATAATGCTGTAGTACCTTACAAGGTTGGTAAAACCTTGATGCTGATAGGAATGAAGAATAGCATGGCCAGTCCTGCGGCTTTATTTAAGGTGGATTTGAAGGGTGTGGAAACTCCGCTTGAAAACATCAATTCGACTCTGTATCAAAACATTAAGTGGGGCAATGTAGTAAAACGTATGGTTACCACTACTGATAATAAGCAAATGCTTACTTGGGTGATTTACCCTCCCGATTTCGACAGTACTAAACAGTACCCTACCCTTTTGTATTGCCAAGGCGGCCCGCAAAGTGCCGTTTCGCAATTCTTTAGCTACCGCTGGAATTTTCAGTTGATGGCAGCCAAAGGTTACATTATTGTTGCCCCCAACCGCAGAGGCTTGCCCGGTTTTGGCAGTGAATGGAACGATGCTATTATGAATGATTACGGCGGCCAACCCATGCGTGATTATTTAAGTGCTATTGACGATGTTGCTAAAGAACCGTATGTAAACAAAGATAAATTGGGTGCTGTAGGCGCAAGTTATGGCGGATATAGCGTGTATTACCTTGCCGGCATACACAATAAGCGTTTTAAATGCTTTATATCACACTGCGGTATGTTTAATATGGAAAGTTGGTTTGGCACTACCGAAGAGATGTTTTTTGCCAAAAACGATAACGGTTATTACTGGCAAAACACTACCAATTATGAGAAAAACTCGCCCCACAAGTTTGTAAAAAACTGGGATGCACCCATTTTGGTGATACACAACGAAAAAGATTTCCGTGTACCCATTAGCGAGGGTATGCAGGCATTTACCGCTGCCCAAAGCCTGAATATTCCCAGCCGTTTCTTATATTTCCCTGATGAAGGCCACTGGATACTAAAGCCGCAAAACAGCATACTTTGGAATCGGGTGTATTTTGATTGGCTGGATATGTGGTTAAAGAACTAACACCAAAATCGGCAATTATATCATAACAAAGGGGCAGTATCAGTAGATACCGCCCCTTTTGTTTACCAAACTTCTGTACAAAATCCTTTAATACTATAATAGAATACATGGATTTTGCTTGATTAATAAATACCTGCTACCAACCATCCAACGCTTTCACTATTTTTGTAATCTTTACAGAATTAGAACATCAAAGTGACTGCAACCGCAACTACATCCGTTTATGATAAATACGAGGCCGTTATCGGTCTTGAAGTACACGCACAATTGCTAACCAAAAGCAAAGCCTTTTGTGGCGATAGCACCGAGTATGGAGCCGAACCTAATACACAGGTAAGTGTTATTTCACTTGCCCACCCGGGCACATTGCCTCGTCATAATAAAAAGGCAATTGAGTTTGCCATTAAAATGGGGCTTGCCGTAGGTTCAGATATTAGAGAAGTTAACCACTATGCCCGCAAAAACTATTTTTATGCCGATTTGCCAAAAGGTTACCAAATAACCCAAGACAAAACTCCCATTTGCACGGGTGGTTCAGTAAAAGTAAAGTTGAAAGACGGCAGCATAAAAAACATAGGTATTACCCGCATACACATGGAGGAAGATGCCGGTAAAAGTATGCACGACCAAGATATTTACGACACCTTAGTTGATTTTAACCGTGCAGGCGTACCATTGATTGAGATTGTTTCAGAGCCTGATATCCGCAGTGCTGATGAAGCCTACCAATATCTTACCGAAGTGCGTAAGCTGGTTCGCTACCTTGATATATGCGATGGTAATATGGAAGAAGGCAGCTTGCGTTGCGATGCCAACGTATCAGTGAGGTTGAAAGGAAGTGAAAAATTCGGGACAAAGGTGGAAGTGAAAAACATGAACTCAATTAGCAACGTAAAACGTGCTATTGAGTTTGAAATCATCCGCCAGATTGATGATTTAGAAGCCGGAAAAACTTTAACTACTGAAACCCGCAGTTTTGATGCTTCAAAAGGCAGTACATTTAGTATGCGTACCAAAGAAGCCGCAAACGATTACCGTTATTTTCCTGAGCCTGATTTGCCGCCATTGATTGTTGGCCGTGCATGGGTAAATGAAATACATGCACAAATGCCTGCCCTGCCCGATGAGTTGCACAATTTATATACTACACAATACCAACTGAGCGAATACGATGCGAGTGTACTAACGGATACTAAAGAAGTAGCCCTGTATTTTAGCGAAGTTGCAAAAAACACCAAAAACTACAAAGCCGCAGCTAACTGGGTGATGGTGAATGTGAAATCGTATTTGAACGAGAATGCTTTGGATATGAATGATTTTACATTGCCTGCCCCGTCTATTGCAGCTTTGATACAATTGATAGACGACGGCAAAGTAAGCCATAGTGCTGCTTCGCAAAAGATATTCCCCGTATTAGTGCAAAACCCAGCTAAAAGCCCCTTGCAAATTGCCGAAGAATTGAACATATTGCAGGAAAGCGATAGCGGATTTATACAAGAGGCTATAAAAGCCGCCGTTGCTAAGTTTCCTGAAAAAGTTGCTGAGTACAAAGCCGGTAAAGAATCACTGTTAGGATTGTTTATGGGCGAAGTGATGAAACATAGCAAAGGAAAAGCCGACCCAAAAATGGCAAGCCAATTGCTTAAAGAATACCTTGATACTATAAATTAATACATACATTGACTTATGAATACGTTTAAAACATTATTGTTCCTTCCTCTGATACTGTTTAGTTTTTGCAGTTCAAAATCTGACAGTGGAACACAAACGGCATTAGGAAACGAAAGCCAAAAGGGACAGGTTTTTAAAGTAAAAGGCCGTATAAATAATTTTACGGGCAAAGAATTGGTATTAAATGAGCTTACTACCGATGGAAAATTCAGTCCTTTAGATACTGCCGCAGTTGATGCTTCGGGAAACTTTGTTTTTCAAGGATTTGTAAGAGAAAAAACATACGGCATTATTAATCTTGGACCATACCGCAACGTGTTTTTAGTTATCGATACCACTTCAAACATGGAGATTGATATTAACAATAGCCAAGTAATTACCTATACCGTTAAAAATAGTAAAGAGACCGAAGAGCTTTGCAAAATAGCACAGGTGAATGCCGACTATAACCAAAAAATTATTGATTTGGATGCCACTTTGCAAGTTACCCCTCCTCCGGGTCCTGCTAAGCAAAAAGAGGTTAATGACCAAATTGAAGCATTGGTGGCCGAATTAAAAGTAAAAATAGCCGAAACAACAGCCGCCAGCAAAAGCCCGATGGCTCAGGTATTTGCCATTGAAATGCTGCAAGTGAACCTTGATTTGAAAACCGAAGAGCAAATTATCAGCAGTATTGATAAACAACCTGCCAACAAATGGCTTACGGGTTATAAAAACCGTGCACAATCAAGGTTGGCTACATCTGTAGGAGCAAAAGCCCCCGAAATTACCTTAAATAACCCTGAAGGTAAAGCACTTAGCTTAAGCGCGCTAAAAGGCAAATATGTATTGATTGATTTTTGGGCATCGTGGTGCAAACCTTGTCGTGCAGAAAACCCTAACGTGGTACGTTTGTACAACACATATAAAGACAAAGGATTTGAAATTTTCGGTGTATCGCTTGACCAAAACGCCCAAGCATGGAAAAATGCAATTGCTGCTGACGGTTTAACATGGCAACACGTGAGTGATTTAGGAGGCTGGCAATCATCAGCAGCTAAATTATATAGTGTATCAAGCATACCAACTACTGTTTTACTTGACAAAGAAGGCAGAATTATAGCCAAAGGGCTAAGAGGTGCCGAACTTGAAAACAAGTTGAAAAGCTTGTTGAACTAAAAAAACGTGTTTTCTTTTCTATACATTTTCATAGTAAAACATATAAAATCAACACCTTACAATGGTTGTTAATAATTAGTTAAAGTTAACTTTACATTGAATTTATTACCTGCCAATAACCTTGCACCAAACCACAGTGGTATGGAAAAAAACACATATAAGATACTTGTTGTAGATGATGAACCGGATATCCTTGAGTTTATCGACTATAACCTGAAGCGTGAAGGTTATGAGGTTTACTTAGCCTCTAACGGACAGGAAGGTATTGAGAAAGCAAAAGAAATTAACCCCGACCTTATAGTATTGGACGTGATGATGCCGGTACTTGATGGTATTGAGGCTTGCCGCCGCCTAAGGGAGATGCCCGAATTTAAAGCCACTTTTATTGTGTTCTTAACTGCCCGCAGCGAAGAGTACAGTGAAATTGCAGGGTTTAATGTGGGTGCTGATGATTATATATCAAAACCTATTAAACCACGTGTGTTACTTAGCCGCATAAATGCTATACTGCGCCGCAAAGACCAAAGCACATCGCCATCTAAAATACTATTGGGCGATTTGGTAATTGACAAAGACAGTTTTAGTGTTAGCAAAGCCGGCCACAAAGTGCAAATGGCTAAAAAAGAGTTTGAATTGTTGTATTTACTTGCCAGCAAACCCGGTAAAGTATTTACCCGCGAAAACATTCTTGAAAAAGTATGGGGCGATGATGTATTGGTTGTTGACAGGACTATTGACGTTCACATCCGTAAAATACGCGAAAAACTTGGCGACGAGAATATCAGTACCGTAAAAGGGGTTGGGTACAAGTTTGAAGCATGATACGAAATCCCACGCCGGGTAATATATCTTTATTAACCTCATTAGCATTGGCGTTGTTGGTTTCAGGGGTGGTGTATGCCGTCAACCCTGAAACCAACGATGTCATTATTTCATTTGTAGTAGTACTGGTTACTTCATTTATCCTGTTTTTTTTAGCGATAGAAGTTTTTATCTACCGCAAGATTAAACTGATATACAAAACCATTCACCGCCTTAAAACCCAACGCCACCTTACAGATGCGCTTAGAGAAACCTCATTAAAACATAATCCTATTGATGAGGTAAACGAAGAGGTGGTAAATTGGGCAAAATCGCAGGCCACTGAAATTGAGCAGCTTCGTAAACTCGAGGCATTCAGGAAAGAATTTTTAGGCAATGTTTCACACGAGCTTAAAACTCCCATCTTTAACATACAAGGGTACATACATACATTGCTCGACGGGGCGATTGATGACCCTGAGGTAAACATCCGCTTTCTTAAAAAAGCAGCTAAAAGCCTTGACAGATTATCTGATTTGGTTGAAGACCTTATCAGTATCAGCCAGTTGGAAACAGGCCAAATGAAAATGGAAATGGAAAAGTTTGATATTCATGCTTTAACCGTTGATATTTTTGAGGCTATGGAAATGCGGGCGGGTGAAAAAGGAGTTGATTTAATATTTAAAGAAGGTTGTGATAAGTCTTTTTGGGTGTATGCCGATAAATACCGCATCAGGCAGGTATTGGTAAACCTTATTGTAAACTCTATAAAATACGGAAAAGCCAACGAAGGAAAAACCTTAGTGAGCTTTTACGATATGGACGAGAATCTATTGATTGAAGTGGCCGATAATGGTGAGGGTATTGATGCTATACACTTACCCCGTTTGTTTGAGCGTTTTTACAGGGTTGACAGGCACCGTAGCCGCGATGAAGGCGGTAGTGGTCTTGGCCTTGCCATTGTAAAGCATATTATTGAAGCCCACAACCAAACTATTAATGTGCGCAGCAAAATTGGTGTAGGCACCACCTTTGGGTTCACATTACGCAAAGGCAGCAATGAAAAAACAGTTGCAGTATTATAAACTGCAACTGCTTCTAATCATATCCAAACTTTTCTGTTTAGTCGTTTAGCTTAGTTTTTGCCCTGTTAGCTGTTTTGATAACCAGAAACAATGCAAAAGCTATGATGAAAAAGTTGAGGGACACCTGAATAAAATTACCGTACTTTAGTTCAGCATCGCCCACTTTTAATGATAATTTGGCAAAATCATAACCCCCCGTTAATATACCTACTATAGGCATAATAATATCGGCTACCAAAGAATCGACAATTTTTCCGAAAGCCGCACCTATCACAACACCCACTGCCAAGTCAAGCACACTGCCTTTCATGGCAAACTCTTTAAATTCTGCTATTAATCCCATAGTAAAAAAATTAAGTGGTTTATAAAGTTAGTTTGAATGAAAACTCAGCTTGCGCGCCATCGAATCAGTAATTGGGTCAGAATAAGGACCGTAGGCATTCACCAGCACACCTTTATCTCCTCCGCTTGATTGTATAGCATATAACACCGATTCGTCAGACGGATTGGTTTCACCCTCAAAACGGTACGTCTCGGTTATTTCAAAATCTTCAGGATGCAACCGCAAATCATTATCGGTGCAATGCAAACATTCAGGGGTAAGATTAAAATCGAGTGTATAACCCCTTTTGCGTAAATCGTTGAGTGCCTCAACAAGAGTATCGTATGCGTACATAACTGCAATTTACCATTCTAAAACCAAAAACCCGTGCTAAAAACAAATTCGTTTCTGTATGTACGGTAATTACCTTGGTAATAAAATATATCCCCCTCTGCCCTATTATCATTCAGCCTTCGGTATTCAAACCTTACGTACGAGTTAGGAATGGGTTTTATTTCCACACCGCCCGTTGCACCAAAAATGTCAATCCCCACATTTTTACCTTGCCCGTTGCTAAATGTACCCGACATCATTCCATCGGTGTCTTTCACATACTCTCCGCGTGCATACATCGAAAACCGTTTGGTAAAGCAATATTTAAATGCCAACTGCCCGCTTAGCATAAATGCTGTTGCAGTGCTATCTGCCAATTGCGAGTTTTTTTGAAGCCCGTAATTGGCCTCAAAACCCAATATACTTTTGCTTGTTTTCCAAACCATATACAAATCATGATACCAACGCGGTTTGTGCAGGTTGTTATAATCGGGTACATCGTCGGTTTTCATCGTATTGAACGTAATCGAAACATTAGGAGAAGGGTCTATCATAGCCGATATACCCCACATTTTCGATTGGTTGTTCTCTATATAGCCGTTAAACTGGTTGAATGTGTTGGCCTGCAAGGTTAAAAACTTAAACGGCTGCCATGTGAGCTTAGCTCCGCTAAGGTAATAAGGCTCAAGATAGGTGGTGATAGACACTGTTGAATTGATATTTTCACGTGGTTGCACCGACTCAAGCCCCACATGGGTGCGAAAATAACCAATATCAAACCACAATTTGGGTACAATGCGGATACCTAAATTGGCTTGCTGAAATAAGTTGAACCGTGGCGACCATGCCGCATCGGGCATATCGCCCCAATGCAGGGTTATGATGCCCCTCACCTTCTCTGATTTGTATTTTGCGGATAACTGCACCAAGTTTAATCCTACCTCGTTGCTGTGCGGCGATAGTGTCGGAAATTTTTGATACGAATCAGGCCCTACACTGTCGGTATAATAGGCATAATAAGCACTTATATACCCTGTAATATCCAACGTACCCGTGGTATCAAACTCTTCTTCTTTAGGTGCGATGCGGGTTCCTGAATAAATCAACGCTGGCTCGTGCCGTTGTAAGCTATCTTTATTGAAAGGATGATTAATTTTAAATGATTTTGGAGCAACTTGCACAGACGGCTCAGGCTTAGGGGTATCTGGCTCAATTACCCAACCTGTCTCTTTAGGTTGTTCAACAGGTTGTTGAGGCTGGATAACCTGCGGAGGTGGCTCTGCACCCGGTTCAACCTTTTTAAAGCCCAATCGCAACCGTTGCCCCACATTTATGGCATCCGCATTGGTTAGGCCGTTCCAGTCCATAATCTGCTGAACGGTAACTTGATACCGCAACGATAGGCGGTATAAGTTATCCCCTTTTTGTACGGTATAATACACCCAAACAGTGTCTTGCTGGGCTGCAACATTTTTTGAAAACAGCAGAAAAACCAAGCCTACCAACAAGGTTTTAACTAAACAAAAATACCTCGCCATTTAGCTGGCAAGGTATTCATAATTAATATATAATGGATTAAAAAAAAGTAATTTTTAATCCATTAAAAAGAGGTTAAAAATTGGTGGTGCGCAACTCATAACGAGCCTGCCCTGTAACAATTTTAATTACCGAATAAGCATCGTTACTGAAAAAGGTAAGCACATTACCCGATTTTAAATAACGCATTTCCATTTCGTTACAAGAAAACACTCCCGCAGGCACAGTAACCATTACTCCGGTATTTTTAATGGTGCATTGTACCGTATCAGTACCGTTAAAATCCTTCCACGTATCGCCTTGTTTGGCATCAGTTTTAGCAATACGGGTTGCATTAACCTTGGTTTGGCCGGTACTAAAACTTTTTAAATAACCCCCTTCAAAAAACTGATATGCAGTTTGGTTCATTGTTTTATCCCAAGAGCGTATTTCATACACTCCACTATCAGCTTTTTGGATGTTCATCACAAAACTGTCAATCACATTGTTGTTGTATATAAAATCAAATACTTTTTGGTTGTTGGCCTTAAACCATTTGCCGGGTGCCCAAGTAGGTTGTTCCATTGGGTTTGCTTTAGCATCCTCGTCTTTTTTGCACGACGACAATAGCACGCAAGCGGCCATAAAAAAGTAAACTAAATTCTTAATGTTCTTCATAATTCTTCTGCTATAAATTTTAGGCAAATAAACCTACACCGCCACTTTTACCCCTCATCCAAACGGGTGAATTTGGCTGTTTATGAGTTACTTCTTTCGGGTGAAACAGGTAAAGGATTATTTAAGCCCTTGTAACCACTTTGTAAGTTCATCAATCACCTGCAAAGATACATTGGCAGGGATTTTATAATCGTCAGGGCAAGGTGTACCCGTGCCTGCTATCATGTTGTGAGTGTGTCCGTTAAGTAATTTAAAAGTAGCATTAGGGCTACCTTTAAGTGCCTCCTTCCACAACTCAAAATCCTGATTATTAACCTGATAATCGCGACTACCTTGCAAAAACAACATGGGTAGCTTCATTTTCTTTGTGGCTTCGGTTTGGTTATACGTCTCTATATCATCCCAATACCTTGCTCCTATGCCAAAGGGTAAATACCGTTTGTTGGTGTTGGTATCGTACCAATGGCGTTGCAAACGCACAAACTCATCTTTTTGCTTTTCGTATGAATCTTTTTGCGCAGGATATAACCCCGCCAAATAATCCATCTGTTCAATGACTTTATCCGAAAGCCGCTTAGCCGGAGCTGCCATAAACACCACCCCTGCCAAAGGCATTTCCATATCGGCTATGCGAGGCAACATCATGCCACCCAAGCTATGGCCTATTACTACAATACGTTTATCATCAATTCCTTTATAGGTACTTAAAAACTTTACGGCTTCCTGCGCATCGTACACCGTTTCTTCATTCACCGTAAAATAATTGTCTTCGGCACATTCATCAGCATACGTATTGGTGCGTTTATCATACCTAAGCACTGCAATGCCTTTGCTCGCCAATCCGTAGGCAATATCCCGGTAGGGACGTTGAGGGCCATTTTTACCGTCCATATCGCCGGGGCCTGAACCATGTACAATAACCACTGCCGCTACTTTGTTTTTGCTGTTCTTGGGCATCGTTAACTCCCCTTTCAATACAAAGGGGGCTTTACCAAACTCAACCGAAGTTGTTTGCACGTTTTTTACGGATACATAAGCAGGTAAACGGTATTTCTCTTCCAATTGCCTGTCGGCCTTAGAAGTCATTTCTTTAAGTAAATAGGTTGTAACCATGTGGTTGGCCGAAAAAGCTATCCGTACCTGCACATAGCCGCTATCAAACTCAAATTCTTCAACAACAAACTCCTGATTATTCTTAACTCCCGTTTTTATGGTTTTTGTGGTTTTATAATTACCAAATCGCTCCACCATATCATTCCACGCCCTGTAAAGCACATACGGAGGCACTTGCCTGCCCTTTGCCGTATCAAACAGTTTTGCCAGTTGTTTAAACTCTTGTGCTTTATTCAGTTGCATCACTTTTTCAAGCACCTCTTTATTCTCTTTTGACTGAGAAAACACCAACGTTGCACAAAAAACAAGCACCAATAAAGCTATCGCCTTTTTCATGCTGCAAATATAAACGGGCTTATTGAGCGTTAAAAGTGCTATTACCCCCATTATCTGTTATCGGCAAACAATGTTTTTTCCGTTACTGCGTTATCTAAAGGTTTTTTAGCCTTTACAGGTAGAAGTAAAACCGATAAGCCCTAAATAATCACCGATAAAAACCAACGCAAACCGCAGTATATTTGTCTATCTGCTTATACAAACCACTTAAAATGAGAAAAAGAAACCCGCTGTTTACTCTTTTTATAGCATCGCTTGTTGTGCTTGCAGGTTGCAAACCCGATGATAGAAACGACACCCCCAACCCTACCAACAATACCCCTACAGGTAAAGTGGTGGTAAAGGTGAATCATACATTTGGGACAGCGGCGTTTGATTTTACTTCAACCTTTAAAAACCCCTCTGACAATACCGAGGAGATGAAATTTAGTACGATACAATACATCGTATCAAACTTTAAATTGCAAACCACCAACGGCGATTGGGTTGCCGTGCCCGAAAGCTATTTTTATATAAACGGCAAACAAAGCCAAAGTCTTAGTTTTACCCTAAAGGATGTAAAGATACAAGACTACAAAGCCGTACGGTTTTTAATTGGTGTGGACAGTACCCGCAATGTATCAGGGGCGCAAACAGGCGGACTTGACCCTGCAACGGGTATGTTTTGGAGTTGGAATACGGGTTATATTTTCTTTAAGCTGGAGGGAGATTGCCCGCAGTTAATTACCCCTTTCGGAAGCTCTAACTTTGTGTACCACATCGGGGGTTTTAAAGGGCAATACAATACTTTGGTATGGGCTGAAGCCTCGTTTGGCAGTAAAATACTTAGTGTAAAAGACGGTTCAAATACGATATTGCTGAATGCAGATGTAGAAGAAGTATTTGAAAAACCGATAGCTTTTGAGCTTACCAACACCCCGCAAATAACACTCAGCGGGCCTGAAGCCGTAGCATTTGCCCTTAACTACGCAGATATGTTTAGTGTAACCAATATAGAATAACCTTAGTTGTGGCAAGGGTTTTACTTTACATACTACTAACAGGCATATTGTTTCTTTCGGCCTGCAAACCGGATAGAGCACCCGATACTCCCCCTGTTTCAAACGATTACGTTTTCAAGCAGCCCGACGGCTTCCCTACCCCTGTATATGATTTTAAGAATAACACCGTAACACAGGCAGGTTTTGAATTAGGCAGGAAATTGTTTTACGACCCTGCGTTATCAAAAGACAGCACCATTTCATGCGGCACTTGCCACAAACAATACGCTGCTTTTTCTGATGTGGGACACCACGTAAGTCACGGTATCAATAGTTTATTAGGCACCCGAAACAGCCCTGCGTTGTTTAATATGGCTTGGTCTCCCACCTTTTTTTGGGATGGCGGTGTAACCCACTTAGAGTTGCAACCCCTTGCCCCCATTACCAACCCTGTAGAGATGGATGAAACTATGGCGGTTGTGGTTACCAAAATAAGCAATATTGCTGCTTACCGACCTATGTTTAAGGCTGCTTTTGGTAGTGATACTGTTACTACGCAAGCCATTATGCGTGCTTTTGCCCAGTTTATGGGCATGATGGTGAGCAACCAAAGCAAATACGACAAGGTATTGCGTGGGGAAGCATCCTTTACGCCTGATGAACAAGCGGGGTATGTTTTGTTTAAAGACAATTGCGCTGCTTGTCATACCGAGCCTTTGTTTACTGATTTCAGTTTTAGAAACAACGGCTTAGATACTGTATTTGCTGACGAGGGTAGAAAACACATCACCCAATTAAATGCTGATTTGGGTAAATTTAAAGTGCCCGGTTTGCGCAATGCGGCTATTACCTTCCCCTATATGCACGACGGACGTTTTGAAACCCTTGAAGAAGTTATTGTACACTATACAAACGGAGTAAAAAATAGTGCCACGTTAGATAATGCGTTAAAAACACCCATTGTGCTCACATCAACACAAAAAGCCCAATTGGTAGTATTTATTAAAACCCTTACCGATAATACCTTTATTACCGATAAACGCTTTAGCGAGCCTGTGAAATAAGTAAGTATTAAAAGGTAACTGCTAAATGTACTCAATCGCCCAGCTTCTCCAGCTCCTTTAATACCTTTTTGCCACGGTTCGTCATAGCAGGCGAGGCATCAGTTAACTGGTGTTCAATCAGCATTTTCAATTCATTTTTAATATCAGGATAGCGATGTGCCACGTTTAGCAGCACCGTCATACTAAATGCCTTAATGGCAATAGGTTCAATCCCCGAAGCCAAATACCCGAAACATATATCTGTAACAGTACCCAACAAATCATCGGGTATGTGCACATCTTGCAGCATCCGCACAATATTCCGCTTCACAGCATCGTGCAACTTGGGTTTCGTTAAATTCTCTACCAACACCTCTAAATGCTTTTGCATCAACTGCGTTTGCGTATCGGCCACAACCCCAAAAGCATAAGCTGCCCGCTGGCTCACAACCGGCTCGTCTTTCAACACAAAATCAAGCAATTGCACAAACCTTTCTTCATCACTTCCTACCCAAGCAGCAATTTTATGCGCCTGCCGTTTGCTATGCTCTTTTAAAATCTCATCCCTAAGGTTCATTACCGACAAAAATAAGCGGTTGTTGTGTGTTGTAAAAACTAAAAAAACAGATAAAACGAATAAATCTATTAATTATTACCTATAAAAATAATTTCGATTAATGTTTACCTATTGCACACTAAAAAGTATAAACGGCAAGTTCAACATTAAAACTACCGCCCATGAAAATACTTACTGCCTGGGTTTCATTATTGTTTTGCTGTGCATCAGCATCCGCCCAATACGACATCAGAGAAAGCATCTACTTCGATTCTGACAGTTTTAACTTTGATAAAACTGCCCTCGCCCAAATACAACGCATCAAAAATAAACTGATTAATAACCCTTACCACCGTATAGAAATTTATGGAAATACGGATAGTATCGGCGAACTGAAATATAATCAGGAATTATCAGAAAAAAGGGTAAAAAGCGTGCTTGCCTACCTGCTAAACGGCGGTACTGTAAGTAAGCGGATTATAAAAACGGCTGCATACGGCGAAAAAAGCCCGATGGCTGATAACGGTAACGAATGGGGACGGCACAAAAACCGCCGTGTGGATATTATGGTGCAGATGGACCACGACACCTGTATTAAAGACGGTTGCGCCAAAACCTGCCTGCCCAAGGGTACGTTTGACCCTGCATTTAACCGCGAGGTAAAAATTACCCTTGTGCCCATTACCAATTTCGACCAAATGGCACAAAACAATATATCGCCGCAAACCAACAGGGGCGATTATCTTTTCTCGAACGGGATGATGCGAATAACCAGCACGGTTGACGGCCAACCTGTGAACCCCAAAAAGAATGTAAAGATTAGTATCCCTGCCCACCGTATCGACCCTGATATGGCTATTTATGAGGGTAGTAACGGCAACGGCCCTGTGAAATGGGAACGTAAAACCATTGAGTTGAAGAAGGTAAACGACCACTGTTTGGTGTATGAGATTGACGGCAGTTGGCTTAATAAATGGATAAATATGGATAAACCACGCCCTGCGGGTAATATGATTTGCCTTGATAATCCCTTTATTTATTTGGATTTACCGATGGACGGTGATACCAATAAGGTGATTGAAAACGATATTATTTTATCATTTAATACCGGTGATTTTGAAGGGCATGATGCAAAGGATATTACCGTAAAAACAGGTAACGTGGCAAATATGTGCGACTGGCTGAAAAACAACATCACCAGCAACACCACTGATGGCGGCTATTTGGATAAAAACCAACGGGTTTTGAAAATTAACGGGTTTTATGAAGACGGTAAAAAAGTGGAGTTGGAAAACCTGAACAATTTTACCGCGCTATTCCCCTTTAAAGAGGATAAAAAAGAACCTACGTTTTATACCGCCGAACGCAACGCCGACGGTAAAATTATTTGGGACAATGCCGGAAAGCCCGACAGTATTATGGATTTAAAGGGTTGCGGCTGCAAATACTACGTAAAAGAGTTTCAATACCCTGTGCAGTACATCAGCATATCAACCACTGCCGAGGTAGAAAAGGAAAAGGTTGAAACCAAAACCTTGAAGTTTAAAAAGGTAATTATGAATGAGTTGTTTGTGTTTTACAAAAAAGACAACCTGATGATTACCCTTAAACCCAATGCTAAAGGTGAGTTTGATATACCCTTGTACGATAAAGAGGGAGATATTATAGTAATGGGCAAATACATTAAAGACGGTGACATATACTACTTTGACGAAAAACTGTCGAACATTAAGCCTGCTTGGTTTGGCTGGTTTAGCGACACCAAACGGATGAAAAAAAATAAGTTTAAGAAATACGAAGAGAAGAAAGGGCTTAAACTTAAAAACATAAGCTGCACCAAAGGCAAACCCAAAGAAGCAATTAAAAACGAGAAAAAAGAGGATATAGAATGGCTAAACGCCCCCATTATCCCCGCTCCCACTACTAACAATAAATAGTAACAGTAGTAACAACAACCGTGTTACGTTACTACTCTAAAAAATAGTTTTTCATAGTTTTGTTTTAGAAGTCATGCCCCGCAAGGGGTGTGGCTTTTTTGATTAGTCACTGTACTATTAACAGCTTGTTACCAATGTTACTACTATTAACCCGCCCCGTCATTACGAGGTCTCCCGAAGCAATCCGTTGGTATAAACACTAAAATCTAAAGACTAAAAAACTGTTGACCATTGACGGTCGACTGCTGACCTGCAAACAGATTGCCACGTCAGCCTAAGAAGGCCTCCTCGCAATGACGAGAATTGAGCGAGTGCGGAAGACAACATTTAACTCACCCAAAACATCGCAACCTTGCTTGATAACCCAATACTTCTCCTCTCTTACAAAGAGAGGGGCGAATATCAGAAAATCGACTAAAACAAAAATCAGGGGTGAGTCAAACAGCCTCCCTAAATTCTCCTTCGACAAGCTCTGTTCAAGCCCTAAAGGGAACTTCACCAACAACGTACCAGTGCGGCTGTTTCCCTCCTTGGGTGGTTAGTGGGCTGGTAAGGTGGGACTAAGGGAGGTGTCGAACAGATTGCCACGTCAGCCGAAGACGGCCTCCTCGCAATG
>JAMIFM010000011.1:0-187449 GCA_035906255.1 Bacteroidia bacterium | reverse complement strand
ATAGTAAGGTCTTTAACAGGTGTTTGTGTGGGCGTAGTTTCTTTTTTACAGCTTGCGGTTAGCAAACAAAAAGCAATAATTATTAATAGGTTGGTTTTCATGGTTTAGTAACGGCAAACAATCTTTTAGTAGTATATGGTTATTTACTTTATCGACTAAAACAGTATAAGAAACTAAAACCTTTGTATTTTCGTTAGCAGTAAACACATGGCAGTAATTTCACAAAAAGAGTTAGAACAGTATGGTAGCCTTGAATTGCTTGCCAAGCAAGTGGTAGAGGGTTTTATAACAGGTTTGCACAAAAGCCCTTTTCACGGGTTTTCGGTAGAGTTTGCCGAACACAGGTTGTATAACAAGGGCGAAAGTACCCGCCACATTGATTGGAAGCTGTTTGCCCGTACTGAAAAACTGTTTGTGAAACGCTATGAGGAAGAAACCAACCTGCGTTGCCAGATAGTGATTGATACCAGCAGCAGTATGTATTACCCCGAAGAGGGTATGAGCAAAATACGGTTTTCTATTTATGCTGCGGCTGTGTTGATGAGTTTGTTGAAGCAACAACGCGATGCTTTTGGACTTAGCCTGTTTGCCCAAGAGTTAGAGTTTCATTCGCAGTGCAAATCATCTACCGTGCATCATCAGTTAATGTTGGCGCAATTAGAGCAGTTGCTGCTGAAAGAAAAACTAAATCGCAATACCTCGTTGGCTAATGCACTTACTGCCGTTGCCGACCAAATTCACCGCCGCTCACTGGTGGTGGTGTTTAGCGATATGTTTCAGGCGGGGCAAAACAGCGAAGAACTTTTTAGGGCACTGCAACGCCTTAAATTCAGTAAAAATGAAGTGATTTTATTTCATGTGAACGACGGTAAGCACGAGTTGGCGTTTGACTTTGAAAACCGCCCCTATATTTTTATTGATAAAGAAACAGGACAGGAAGTGAAGCTGCAACCCCACGAGGTGAAAGATGCCTACTTAAGCCAAGTGAATGAGTATATGATGCAGTTGCGCCAACGTTGCGCCCAGTATCGCATAGAGTTTGTAGAGGCTGATGTGAACAAGGATTTTATGCAAATACTGATACCTTTTTTTGTGAAACGCAGCAAAATGTTTTAGGCAGGTTTTAAACCTTTCATAGTTTGGGGCATCATAGCCTATACAAACTATGAAATTTATGAAATCAATTAACCTAATCATGGGCTTATTGTTTATTGCCATCGGCGTAAACGCCCAGCTTATCGACCCTCTTAGCAATTGCTCTTGCGATTCTTTAGCCTACTGGAAAGCCTATACCGAGGCTTTGCAAAACCGAAACAAAATTCTTACCGATACCGGCGAATATTGGCGCACCAAATCAAAAAGCTGTATGACCAAAGATACAGTAGAGTATTGGCGCAGCCGTTACAACAATGAAATTTCAACCAATTATAATCGGTACAAAGCAAGTACCAGTGATTCTGTTTGGCATGAAGGAAAATACGTACCCCGAAAACGGTATGAACAGCAAAATTTTGAAACATGGTTTATGCCCGGTGCCGGTTACACCTATTACGTGCCAAAGGCCAATGATTCGTTGGGTAGTTTTGGCGGGTTGGCCATTGAGTACCTTATTTACGGTAAGGTGGAACAAAACGATAATCCCGGTCCCAGCCATGTGCGGTTTTATGGAAAACTGAACTTGCAAAACAGCAGTAAAGAGGGGACAGGACAGCTATTTTGGTACGGCTTCGGACTTGATTTATCCATTGAGAAAAACCCTAAACGTACATTCTTAATACCCTATTTCGGGCTTGAGGCGGGTGGTATCAGCAATAAAAACATGGGAACCACAGGCCATTTTACCCCCTTTGTAGGGCTGCATGTGTTAAGCACTAACAATCTGTTTATAAACCTGCACGCAGGGCAGGTTTATACCTCTAAAAACATTGACATGATGCAGGGGTATTTCTTGCAGGGAACGGTAAATTTCTCGTTGTGGTAATACTACTCGTTGTTTGGCGCAAAAGTTTCCATACAGCTTATATACAGGTAATATAAGGCAAGCAGGGCTGGGGCGGCACCAAACACAACTAACAAAAACTGTTCACCACCAAATTTTGTATAATGGCAAACGCCAAGCGATATAAAGTAGGCCAATACACCCAACCCGTAGCGTTTTCGTTGTACTGAGAGGTGGTCGTTCGTAAGCAGTTGCACAACAAAGCTCAGCGGTTGGTAGATACCCAGCCCAATGTAAATCAGTATTAACGAAAAAACATTGTTAGTAATAATAGCCGTTATCATACTACCGGCTATTATTACTATTTGTAGTAGTGAATCAATTAGTTTTAAGGGCTTCATTTCTTATTCTTTTAAACTGTACTTTCAGTAAATTTTGAAATTAATATGGAAAAAATTATTCTTTTTTCATTTTTCTATACTCGGCAACGGTAATACTAAAATAAAAGGTCGCCATAAGAAAGCCGGCACCCATAGCAGTAAAAATAGTAAAGTCAGTAAAGCCGCTCAAGGGTAAAATAACACACAACACAAGTGCGGGCAATAATAATAAGTGATATACTTGGCGCAAACGCGGCAGACGCACAAGATGCGGTTTAGTTACGTGCACAAGTGTACTGATTAGTTGCCATAACCCCATGCCTATATAAAATATAGCAGAGCCTATTATAAGAGCACCCAACTTATCTTTAGTGATTAAAGCAAAGGCAATGGTTGAGAAAATCACCAATACCTGAATCCATATATCAGCAAACTTAAAGTTCATTGTTTATTACTTTAATAGTTTCATCATTGTACCCATTAGCCAGTTGTCTTGCGCACGGCTTAGTTTATCAAGTACACCGTCGGCTTTGCCTATTACATCCTCTATATTACCCATCATCTTGGTAAATTCTTTCGCCTCAGCACTATCATCAGCTTTATCTAAGCTTTTTATTTCGCCCAACACTTGCATCAAAGGTTCCAACTCTCGTTTACGGCGCTCCTTAATAATTTGCATGGCGGCCTTCCAAATGTCTTTTTCTGCATAAAAAAACTCCTTGCGCTCACCCGGTTTCAAATCTTTGCGTACCAATCCCCAGTTTATCAACTCACGCACATTCATATTGGCATTACCGCGAGAAATTTGCAGCTCCTCCATAATTTGCTCAGTACTTAATGAGGTGGGTGATATAAGCAATAGGGCGTGCACTTGCGCCATAGTGCGGTTAATACCCCAATTGGTACCCAAGCTGCCCCAGCCTTGTATAAACTTTAGTTTGGCTTCTTCGTGTTTCACAAAACAAAGTAAAACAATAATATCGGATTTTCAAAATAAATTGAAAGTTTGATAGTGGTTTAAATAGAGAGGGGAGAGAGGCAAAGCTTAATGAAAGGTATATGTGTATTTGGTAACGGATTCTTTAGTACGGCCTAAACGGATATCTTTTAAGGTACTTTCGCCTTTTAAACCTTTTGGGCCGCTGTAAACAATTACTTCTTCTGAGCGGTTTGAGGCACCGCTAACGGTTATGATAGTTTCAGTTTCTATGCCGTTTGTAACCGTATAAGTATGGGTTTCTTCATACAAGGGGTTAATTGAGGTACCCTCAAAAGCTGCCACACGAAGTTTTCTACCCTTGTTGTCGTATTCAAATTGCCAATAATGGTCGGTAACGGTAGTTTCTAAAGAACCTTCTTCAATAGTGCCATCGTCGTTAAACAACATTGCGCCATTTACTTTGTGTTGGGTTTCCTTTTCAACCAACCCATTTGCATTGTATGTAGTTGTAGTAGTAATACTGTCGTAGCCGCCTGTATATGTCGAAACCGCAAGAGATGTTATTTCCCTACCCTTGTTATCGTACTCAAAAAATATCGTTTCTTCCGTTTCATCATCTTTGGCAAACTCCTTTACTAACTTTAGTGAAGGGTTATAAAAGTACTCAAGCACTGAAGCATTGTTTTCCTCATCGGGGTATTTTTCAGTTAGCTTGTTTAGTGCCTTGTCCAGCGAAAATTCAATTGTTTTGCCGTCAAGATTACGTTCTTTCAGCAAACCATTGTCGTAATATTTAAACGTGATGAAGCCTGTGGTTATCCTGTTAAATACCAAATCGTTGGTACTGTCTATAACTTCTGTAAGCCGCTGCTTTTTATCGTAGAGATATGTATAAGAACGGATATTACTCCCTGATTGGCGTCTGTATATCAGCATTCCGTTTTTATCAAACTGCTCATGCAGTGCTACAGTTTTATCTTCAGAAGTTTCAATGGCAGTAATGGCAGCTATTTTATGGGTTTTATTATAAGAAATAGCCTCATCAGTAAGCGGGAATCGCTCACTGTACTGCGCATTTAGGGTTAACGTAAAAAATAATACTGCAAGAAGCGGTACTGTTTTTTTCATCAGGGTTAGGGTTAAAAAGTAGGTTAGTCCTTTTTTATCGGACTGCTAAACACTTTATAAAAAAAATACACCGTAAAGGCAGTTATTACCACCTGCGACGATATCATTATCACTAAAGCTTCTGTATTCATACTGTTGTTAAATTAAGCGGTTTTTAATTCGGCACGCTGCCTTTTTTTGTAAGCAATAAACACCATCCAGCTAATACCTGCAAACAAACCAATTAGTAAGAAACGGGCAATATATGTATATAACTTAGCCGTTTTAAGGGTTTCAATCGTTGCAGGGTCGGTAGCAGCAGCCAGTTTTTCGTTTAGCCCTGTCATAGTTATCATGCTAAGTACCGAACCGTTATCAAGCGGCCATCCGCCCCCTGATGTGAAACTTTGCCAAGCAGCTCCCCAATCGTTTGCTTCGGGGGTAATTAGTGCCCCAAAAAACACGATAATCAGCATTACCGGGGTTACATATCCGATAATGTATTTAAACACAGGGTGCACTTTTAAATCGGCACCGGTGTTAATCTCAGCCCAGCCTTTCTTAATACCGAATATCCACGAGAACAAAATGGTTTCTGCCATGGCAAATACCACCAGCGATACCGTGCCCGCCCAATAATCATATTCTTCAAAGGCTATAAGACTAACCCCTCCTGTAGCCGATTTGGTAAACAATAAAACGGTGGGTAAACCCATTACCAATACTAATAAACCAAAAGCCATTGCCGATTTGTTGCGGCTAACGGAAAACTCGTCCTGTAAAAAGCCCATTAATGGTGTTCCCATTGCAAGGGAGGATGTAATGCCTGCAAAAAATAACAAACCAAACCAAAATACACCCGCTAAAGCCGAAAGTATAGGTCCCCATTTTTCAAACAAGAAGGGCATGGTTTGGAAGGCCATACCAAAGCCTGCATTTTCTTTTACCCAATCCAACCCTAAGTAACCGGCTGCAATAGGTATTACAATGGCACCACCTAAAATAACTTCAACAAATTCATTAGTAAACCCTGCCGAGATACCGTTAAGAGCCACATCATCATTAGCTTTCAGGTAAGCAGCATAACAATGTACAGTTCCCATACCTACAGATAGGGTAAAGAATATTTGGCCTGCTGCGCTAAGCCACACTTTTAAGTCGGTTAATTTCCCATATTGGGGAGTCCACAAATAATTTAAACCGTCAACCGCACTTGCGTTCGGATATTCTGCTGATGCACCCGAAGTGCCCAAAGTAAGTCCCCTAACGGCCAAAAATGCACCAAATAATATAAGTAGCGGCATACCAATTTTGGCTACCTTTTCAACCCCGCTAAGACCGCGTGAAAGAATAAAAGTATTTAAACCCAAGCATAGCAGGTAAAAAATTACCGCTTCAAAAGGTATTCCGGTAGTACTGGTAAAAATATCAAGGTAATTATTAAAGAAACCCGCTACCCAAGTCATAGGCTTACGATCAAACGTACCCGCAACAGAATGCACCACGTATGACATTGTCCATGATTCAATATAACAGTAATAAGCAGCTACGGCTACGTTGGTAAAAATACCGAAAACGCCAAAGTATTTCCAAAAGCGGCGTTTATCCATACTGTCAAGAATAAAGGGTGTACTGTGGTGGCCAAATTTACCGCCAAACCTGCCCATACTCCATTCTATCCACAACAAGGGAATGCCCATAAGAACAAAGCAAACCAAATAGGGTATCATAAAAGCACCACCGCCATTGTTTAGTGCTTGCACAGGGAAACGCAAGAAATTACCCAAACCCACGGCGTTGCCCGCCATAGCCAAAATAAGTCCCACGCGGCTGCCCCACTGCTCGTTTTGTTTACTCATAAGCCTGTAATCGTTTCTTCGGTTAGTAGTTATTGTGTGCAAAATGCACTTTTTTTAAACTAAAACCAAAACGGCGTTGGCAGCACCTGCCTATTTTGTGTAATATTGTGTTTAAGATTTTTGGCATGGTAATCCTTACCCACGAACAAATTGAACGGAAGATTAAGCGTATTGCGTATCAGATATATGAGCAGCATGTGGAGCAAAACGCACTGATTGTGGCGGGCATTGCCGAGCATGGTTATCTGCTGGCGGAGAAGATTGGTGCTGAGTTAAGGGCTATATCACCTTTGACGGTAACAGTGGCTAAGATTGAGATTGTGAAAGAGAAGCCCAGCGAACACACTACGGTTATAAGTATTGATATGGAGACTATTAAAGGCCAATACGCCATTATTGTTGACGATGTACTTAATACTGCGCGCACCATGGTATTTGCTATTTATCCTTTTTTTAAGGGCGGGGCAGCTGAAATTAAAACAGCCGTACTTGCTGACCGCAACCATAAAATCTATCCTGTTTCGGCGGATTATACAGGCATATCATTGGCTACTACCTTGCAAGAGCACATAACTTTTGAGGTAAACAGTGATGGTAGTATGCAGTTATCTCTTAATTAGTACGTAGGTTGTTACCATCCGCTATCGTAGCGGATGCCGTGTTCTAAATAAAACTTCATCAGAGTGATGGCTTCGCCCCAGCCAATGGCACAATCCAGCAGTTGCCACATTCCTGCATCAGTGGGCAAATAACCCGTTTCGGTCACCGTTATTTTGGTTTTACTGTCTTTGGTTTCAAGTGTAAACGTTACGGTAGTATTGTGTTTGCCTTCGTGCCAAATAAAAGCGAACTCTTTATTAGGGATTGCACTTACTATAGGGCCTGTTTCAACGCCGTTGGCTTTGTAGGGGCCGTTCATCGTCCAAACCAATTGTATCCGTTTGGCCTCCAAATCCACCACAGTACCGTCGGTAAACCACCCGTCCCAACCCTTGCCTGTTGTAAGGGTTTCATATACTTTACCAATAGAAGCATTAATAATAGCAACGTGTTTAATAGGAGGGAGGAGGTTTTGCATACCCCAAAAATAAAAAATGCTGCCTTTGCGGGGCAGCATTTTTATACTTTTATGCTAAACACTTACATAGTGTTTATTTTAATCCGTTTAGATATTTCTTCAACATCGCCACGGAATTTTTTATCAGTCTCAATTAAATCATTCACCGTTTGGCAGGCGTGTATCACTGTACTGTGGTCACGGCCACCAAAGTGCATACCTATGTTTTTTAGCGATGCTTTGGTAAGGTCTTTAGCAAAGAACATTGATATTTGGCGTGCCTGAACAATTTCGCGTTTACGGGTTTTTGATTTCACTTGGTCAACTGATATGCCATAGTAATCGCACACCAATTTCTGAATGTAGTCAATCGAAATTTCGCGAGATACATTCTTCACAAAGTTCTTCATCATTTGCTTGGCCAACTCAATATCCACTTCTTTGCGGTTAAGAGAGGCTTGTGCAAGCAATGATACCAGTGCACCTTCAAGCTCACGGATGTTGTTATCTATATTATGGGCAACATACTCCACCACATCGTGGCTCAATGAGATACCGTCGGCATACATTTTATGCTCTAATATAGCTACACGGGTTTCAAAATCAGGAGTTTGCAAATCAGCACTCAATCCCCATTTGAAACGTGATAACAGACGTTCGTCCATGTCCTTCAAATCTTTTGGCGGACGGTCAGAGCTTAATATTATCTGCTTGCCGTTTTGGTGCAGGTGGTTAAATATCTGAAAGAATATTTCCTGTGTTTTTTCTTTTTTGGCAAAAAACTGCACATCATCCAAAATCAATACATCAAGGTATTGGTAAAAGTTGATGAAATCGCTGTTGTTGTTGTTTCTAACCGATTCAATAAACTGGTTGATAAACTTTTCAGCCGATACGTATAAAACGAACTTGTTTTTATTAAGCTGTTTAATATGATTGCCAATAGCGTGCAGTAAGTGTGTTTTTCCCAAGCCCACACCGCCAAATATCATAAGGGGGTTAAAGGCAGTGCCGCCGGGTTTATTAGCTACTGCAAAACCTGCACTGCGTGCAAGACGGTTGCAATCGCCCTCTATAAAATTTTCAAAAGTATAGTTTGGATTCAGTTGCGAGTCGATATTCACTTTCCGCAAACCGGGTATCACAAACGGGTTTTTAATGTTTGTCCCTAAGTTAAGCGGCATCCCCACCTCGTTAGGGTCA
The DNA here is from genome assembly GCA_035906255.1 of Bacteroidia bacterium. Taxonomy (GTDB): domain Bacteria; phylum Bacteroidota; class Bacteroidia; order UBA8524; family UBA8524; genus SB11. Next base: position 178,964 of record JAMIFM010000011.1, on the reverse strand, counting down.
ATTTTTGCCGCATTGCTGGTGGGCATGTTAATAGTGTACGGATTGTTCCCTGCCGTGTTTTCAACAATAATGTTGTACTCAAGGCGAGAGCCTACGCCCAACTCTTGTTTAAGAGTTTTGCGCAACAGGGTTACGTAATGTTCCTCCAACCATTCATAAAAGAACTGGCTGGGCACTTGGATGGTTAAAACTTTATCCTCAAGTTTAATCGGTTTAATTGGGTCAAACCAAGTTTTAAAACTTTGAGGGGGGACATTGTCCTTAATAATTTTTAAACAGTTATTCCATACTTCTTCTGCGGTCTTTTCCGTCATAGGCTCTATTCCTCCGTTCTGCTAAGGGTGTGTAAAATTGTTTTAAAAATAGTTAACAAAAAAATTTTTTTACGTTGACTTTTCGGAAACTTTTAACATAGTGCTTTGCGGGTTAGTCGCGATTTCTCCCGAAACCATTGTAAAATCAAGCCGTCCCAGCATGATGCCCGCCCAGCCGACTTGATTAATCAAAACCGGCTTTCCGTCAAGGTTCGTAATGTTTACGGGGCTTTCCAAGAATGTATGGGTATGGCCGCCAAGTATAACATCGATGTTTCTTGAGTTTTTTGCCAAAAACTCGTCGGAAACCTTGTCATCACTGTATTTGTAACCGAGGTGCGAAAGTAATACAACAACATCGCACTTTTCGATTTTTTTTAAATATTCTGCCCAAAAGTTTGATTTTTCCACAGGGTTGGTATAGGTGAGTCCATTCCACAGTACATTCGGAACCAGTCCTTGTAAATCTATTCCAACGGCGGTAACCCCCACTTTTATTTTGCCCAATTTAAAAATCTTATAGGGTTTAAAAGTATCCTTTAAAGCCGTATTGCTAAAATCATAGTTACTGTTAATAATACTGAAACCTGCGTGCGGCAGTTGTTTTTTCAACCCTTCAATACCGCCGTCAAAATCGTGGTTACCCAATGTGGCACAATCGTACCCCATTTCGGTCATCAATTTAAACTCTAACTCTCCCCCGTAAAAATTATAATAGGGAGTACCTTGAAACATATCGCCGCTATCCAAAACCAACACGTGCTCATTTTCACTGCGTATGCGTTTTATCATGGCCGCGCGGTAGGCAGCTCCGCCCAAACCTTGGTGTTTTCCGCCATCCATAGGGAAAGGCTCAATGCGGCTGTGCCAGTCGTTAGTGTGCAGTATGGTAAAAGTTGCAAGCCCCTCACTTTTAGCCACAGCCTCTAACGGAAACTTGCTAAGGGCAACGGCCATGCCTGCGCCCATCACATTGCGTATAAACTCTTTTCTATTGAATTGTGATCCGCTCATCGGGTTGTGGGTTTAAGGCTCCGTTTACTGCACATATATTATATATATAGTCCATTACCATATCGCGTATGGTAATACCGGTTTTGTATTCTTTTACCACACCGTCTTTAAACATGGTATAGTTATCGCCGCCGGTAAACAAAAAATCAGTGGTGCATACCACATAATTCTTTGTATAGTCAACAGGTATATTATTATAGGTAGCTTCTACCAGTTTATTATCCTTTATCGTAAGTTTAAATCCTGTAATTGCTTCGCCCCCTTTGGCCGCAATTTGCTCAAACACCTTTTTTAGGGTTTCGCCTTTTACCTCGGCAGCTATCACCATATTATCAAAAGGCAGTATTTCAAACACTTTTCCTTTAGTTATGTCTCCGGCGGGCAACATGGGCTGGCGTATGCCCGATATGTTAGTAAAAGCAAAATCAATATCGGTTTTTATAATACGCTGGGTTTGGGTTTTAAGTATATCGGCAATAAAATTTCCTAACGTACCATTAGGGCGGGTATTGGGCATATCAACCAAAGTGCTGCCTATTACCACCTTCATTTGCGAGTCGAGCCTAAGTTTATAAGGGGCTATCAGGGCTAATATGCTGCTATCGGGACGGTTGGTGCTATCAAGGGTGTTGATGCGTTTACTTGCAGAGCTTATTTGCTGTACTGCATAACTACGCGGTTTGCAGCCCATAGCAACGCACAGCAATAGCAGTATGTATAGCAGCTTCTTCATGTATGGGTGCAAAGAAGCGTTTTTTGAGTTAAAATAATATTAGCCCCGTGCTAAAACTTAACTGAAATTGTTTTTTAGAGGGATGAATCTGTATTTGGCAGGCCACACACTATAAATAAGCCATATCGTAATTGTATAGGCTCAAATAGCAGTTATGTATAATTTTTGCCTGATACGGTAAACTGGCAAAAAAATTGCGGCGGTGAAGTATGCAACGCATTAAGCTTTTGCTTAATCTTGAAAAAAGAAACCGTATTAGATGAAGAGAGTATTACTACTAACCGCAATCATTACATCGATGGCAGTTACCGCCTTTGCAGGTAATAATCCGTCGTACAACATCAAAGTCCGTATCAAAGGGCTAAAAGATACTATGGCCTACCTTGCCCATTATATGGGCGATAATACCTATTTGGCCGATTCTGCCCGTATGGATAGTAAAGGCTGGGTTACTTTTAAACGTGATACTGCCCTTGAGTGCGGTATTTATATGATTGCTGTGAACAGGGTAAAGTTGTTTGAGTTTGTAGTAAGTGAAACTGATTTTACACTGGAAACCGACACCGCAAACTACATGATGAGCATGAAAGTGAAAGGCTCAAGGGAAAATGAAATATTTTTTGAGTTTAACCAATACACCTATAAAATAGGGATGGAAGAGGAAGACTTGAAAAAAAGAGCCAAAGAGTGGTTAAACGATCCTACAAAACGCGATACGGTTACTAAAATAAATGAACGTATTAAAAACATTCCTAGGGAAGTATATGCCTATCGCACTGAGTTTATAAAAAGATACCCTAATGCGGTATTAACTCAATTGTTTTTGGCCATGACCGAGCCTGACGTACCGGATGCCCCAATTGGCGCAGATAGCAACTGGCAATATTATTACTATCGCGACCATTATTGGGATAATGTAAACTTTACAAGTGGTTGCGTATTACGTACCCCTGTGTATCAAAGCAAACTAAACCGCTTTTTAGAGAAAGTAACAGTACAACATCCTGATTCTTTATATGCCGCAGCGGTAAGCATAATTGAAAAGACAAGGCCGAATAAAGAAGGTTTCCGCTTCACGCTTATTCATATTATGAATAAGTACCAAAACTCACAATACATCTGTATGGATGGTGTAGCAATACGCTTGGCAGCAAAGTACTATACCTTTAAAGATTGTTATTGGTTAGACTCTACTGAAATAATACGTACCCGCAGCAATGCAGAGTCGTACTTGCCTTCGTTGTGCTTTATGCCTGCACCCCAGTTAGAAATGTTTGATTCTACCCTTCAACGTAAAATAAATAAGATTGTTGACCGTGATACCAACGAAGAACTGAGGGGAAGAAACTTGGGTATTTTGCTGAGTAAGGAAAAAACAACCAATTTATACGATGTAAAGGCAGAATATACCGTGCTGGTATTTTGGGATCCGGATTGCGGCCATTGCAAAAAAGAAATGCCGGTTATAAAAGGTTTTTACGACACCGTAAAGGCTCGTGGTGTTGAAGTGTATGCAGTGGGTGTAGAACAGGATATGGATAAGTGGGCACAATACATACGCGATAATCAATTGAAATGGATAAACGTTACCGATGTTTGGAACATCTCGCAATTCCGTAAGTATTACAACCTTAACAGCACCCCTCAGATTTTCTTGTTGGATAAAAACAAGATGATTATGGCCAAGCGTTTGGGTGCTGAACAATTGAAAGAGGTGCTGTATAACGAGTTGAAACTGCCTTATACCGCCCCTCCGAAGAAAGAAGGGGAGAAAGACGGCCACAGTCCTGATGACGGGCACGGACATTAACACACATTATGAACACAACCCTGATATGAAGCCGATGCAACAGCATCGGCTTTTTTGTTTGTGCCAACTCCTTTTATACACAAAATCTAAGTCTTAATTTCGCCCCCAGTTATGGCTAATTACGAAAACACCCGCGAGTTTGCTGCCCGCATGGACAGCAGTGATACTTTGGCTGGATATAGAGACCGTTTTTACTTTCCTCAACACAACAGCAAAAATGTAATTTACCTCACAGGTAATTCATTGGGACTACAGCCCAAAACCGCACGCGCTTTTGTGGAACAGGAGTTTGCCGATTGGGCAGAGTTTGGGGTAGAAGGCCACTTTAAAGGTAAAAACCCTTGGTTCAGCTATCATCATTTTTTAACAGAAAACGCGGCGAAAGTGGTAGGTGCATTGCCCAAAGAAGTAGTGGTGATGAATAACCTGACTACCAACCTGCATTTGATGATGGTGTCGTTTTATCAGCCTAAAAACAACCGTTATAAAATTGTGATGGAAGCAGGGGCTTTCCCCAGTGACCAATATGCAATGGAAACCCAAGTGCGTTTTCACGGCTACAATCCCGATGATGCCATTATTGAGCTAAAACCCCGCGAAGGAGAATACACCCTACGTACCGAAGATATACTACAAACCATTGAAGCCAATGCTGACAGCATTGCTACGGTGATGATGGGCGGTGTAAACTACTACACAGGGCAGGCATTTGATATGCAGGCTATTACCGCTGCCACACACAAAGCAGGAGCTATGTGCGGGTTTGATTTAGCCCACGCAGCAGGTAATCTTCATTTAAAACTACACGATTGGGACGTTGATTTTGCCGTGTGGTGCAGCTATAAATACTTGAACAGTGGTCCCGGCGGTACTTCGGGGGTATTTGTGAACGAACGCCATTGCAACAATCCTGAACTAAACCGTTTTGCGGGCTGGTGGGGTCACGATGAAGATGAACGCTTTTTAATGAAAAAAGGCTTTAAGCCCACACAAGGGGCACAAGGCTGGCAACTAAGCAATGCTCAGGTATTCCCTATGGCAATACACCGCGCATCGTTAGAAATATTCGCAGAAGCGGGTATTGAGAACCTACGCACAAAAAGCGAGGCACTAACGGGCTATCTTGAGTTTATTCTTGACGGCCTTACCCAAAGCGGTAAGCATACTTTTACAATTATTACCCCCCGCAATCCTAAAGACAGAGGGTGCCAGCTATCGGTATTGGTAAAAGATAACGGCCGCAAGTTGTTTGATTACCTTACTGATAACGGAGTGATTGCCGATTGGCGTGAACCTAATGTAATCCGCATGGCTCCTGTGCCATTGTACAACAGCTTTACTGATATTTACGAGTTGGGACAAGTGTTACAGGGCTTTTCCGCATAATTTTTTTTATAACCCTTTACCTTTAGTCGATAAAAGGTATGTACAGGTCTAAACGGGTAAAATAATGCTCGTTTACAATCCGTTATGCCTGTAAACAAACCTTTTATGAAACTAATTACAAAAACCACCACTTTGGTGGCCTTGGCTGTTATTGCCTTCGGTTGCCAAAACAGCGAAGCACCGCAAGAAGCTAAAGCAAGGCAAGATATCGCTGAAATTGTTGTTGCGGATAGTGCAGCACCTTCAACACCGGAGACCTCAATAAGCAAGATGGGCTTGTTGGATACTGCGAAGAAATTTATTGTAACCAGTGAGTTGAAATTTAGGGTGAAAGACGTTGTTAAGGCCACCTACACCATTGAAGACCATACAACAAAAGCCGGAGGCTATATTACCGATACTCGTTTGCGTAGTGAGGTTTCGCAAACTGCGCAAACTCCCGTAAGTGCCGACTCATTACTTGAAAGTACACACTACACCGTAACAAATACTATGACGGTGAGGGTGCCAAAGCAGCAGTTAGACCCGTTTTTACGCGGTGTGGGGCAAGTGGTTGATTTTTTTGATTACAGGGTTATCCATGCTGATAATGTGGGTTTAAAATTGGCAGCCAACAACCTTGAACAGAAACGGATGAAGGAATTTGTAAGCAGAGGTTCAAAAAACGTTGCGGCTAATTCAACACCTGAAGAATATAATTATGAGGAAAGCAGACTAAGCAAGCTGATGCAGAGTGACGAGGCTCTTATTGAAAATATGCAGATGAACGAAGACATACAGTATAGTACTGTACAGCTTGATTTTTACCAAAACAGCACAGTAATAAATACATTGATTGCTAACCCGCAAAACATAAAAGCGTATGAACCCGGTTTCGGAACAAAATTGCTGCATTCATTACAATACGGCTGGGGCATGATACAAACTTTGCTATTGTTTTTGGTGCGTTTTTGGGCTGTGTTTTTGTTTATTGCAGCCGCGTATTTTGTGTATAAGCGTATCAGCAAACAAGTAGCCTTAAAGTAACACGCCTATTGCTGCCTGAAATTGAGTTTGCGGGTAATTTGGTTTTCCTGAAGCAGTTTTTTGGTACTTTTACCAATAGTAACCCCTTTAATAATGTGTTGGTTACGGCTGGCAAACAAACCCAAATTACCCTCACTTATGTTAGTGTATTCAGGTTTTTTTTGCATCACCATAGTATTGGGGCGCACAATATCTTGGTAGTACTTATACTCCTTATCAGCCGTCCAAAATGTAAAATCCAATTTGGTAGGTATTCTGTATTTACCGGGCAATACGGGTAAATTATCAGCAAGAAAATAATAGAACGGAGTAATTTTAAAAAACAGTCTCAATTCAACATCGGGGTGAACAACATAGTTTTGCACCAATGGCCAATCAATATATTTCGATTCAGCGATAAGTTGCCCGCTTGCACTATCGTATTCGTCCCAATAAAAACGGATAATAATATCGTTCATCTTCGCGTTTTGCGGTGTCACATATTGCATTCGCACAGGTCTTGCAGTATCTAAAATAAAATCCGTTGTGGCAGGATTAGGAACGATAGGTTTAGGAAAATCAACCAAACGGGTTTCTGCGGTTGCCATTTTTCCCGTATTCTTATTAAATACAATCAGTTTATACCGCCAGTTTACGTTGAGCGGAGCTTTAAAAAAATATACGTAACTGCCCTCTGTAGCAAATATACCTGAGTCTTTTGCCACAAACCTCTTATGCAGTTTAAACGAGCTTCGCATAAAACTCCCGTCAAACTCTTCAATAGTTACTTCAACAGAGTCGTAATATATCGAGTCGTTGATTTTGGCCACGGTATATGCGCTTTCGTCACCGCTTAAAAAAGCTTTGCTGATACGTATAAAATGCTCACTGTCATTTGCGTTTAGCAGCCCGTAAATAACCATTATCTCTTTTGGGTTGCCGTTAACATCTAAATCGTTAGAACAGCTCGAAAAAAGGGCAAGGGACAGTATGACTGAAATAATTGGGTAGTAAAGTTTTTGCATCAAAATATCATAGTTTATACAACTAACGATACTTTGAAACAAAAGGTTTAAAAGCGTTGAAGAAGAAAGGAGAGAAACAGCCCTTACGGCCTGAATTTTAGCTTGCGGGTAAGGGTATTTACCTGCAACGAAACTACCGTTTGTTGGGAGATACTTACCCCTTTAACAGTATATAAATTGCGGCTTGCAAACAGTCCGTAGTTTCCGCTGCTTACGTTGGTATATTCGGGTTTCTTTTGCACCAAACCCACACTGGGTTGGTTCACATTGCGGTATAAGTAGTATTCATTATCAGCGGCCCAATACATAAAGTCAATGCGTTGGGGTACACGATACCTGCCGTAAATTGCAGTAAGATTTTCTGACAAGAAGTAGTAAAAGCCAATACCCGGGATATTGCTGCGCATAGCACCCGATGCAGGAACGTCTTTTGCCTGCACCACCGGCCAATCGATATAATTATCTGCCGAAAGCAGTTGATTAGTAGCACTATCGTATTCGTTCCAATAAAAACGCATATTCAGGTCGTATAACTTTGTATTGGGAGCAGCCGTCCATGATAAGTTCAGGTTTTTAGCAGTATCAATAATGTAGTTAGTTGTAAAGTTACTGGGGCTTCCCAAAGTAGGGTTGCCAATCAATACCGTTTCAGCCGTTGTAAATTTCTTGGTCAGCTTGTTAAAAATTACCAGTTTGTATTTATACGCCATGCTCAATTTTTGCCTGAACGTATATACATAGCTTCCTTCCGTAGCAAAAACACCGGTGTCTTTAGCTACATAAAACTTAGTAAGCGGAAATGATTGGCGGATGTTATTGCCGTTATACTCTTCAACGGTTACTTCCAAAGAATCAAAATATAATGAGTCTGTAATTTTGGCAACCTCAAGGGCACTTTGGTTTTCACTTAAAAATGCACGGTTCACACGCACATAGTGGTCAGTATCGTTCACATTCAGTAAACCATATACTACCATAATCTCTTTCCAATCGGCATTAGTATCCAAATCGTTTGCGCAGCTACCCGCAAACAATACGGTAACTGCCAGTAACGACATTGTTATAAATTTCTTCATCGGCTTGTATCAAAAAACAATCTTACCCAACATAACGACGTTTTAACAGTAAAAGTTCTAAGCGGGTAGCTAAAAAATGCGGGCGCAAGCTATCATATTTTCAGTAATATGCCTAATTTTTAATACATTTGCTAATCACAAACACCAATAATGGTAAGGATTGTAGCAACGCTAATTTGTATTTTCATGTTTTCTGCGGTTGTAAAAGCCCAGAAAACTGTTTTTAGCAATTTGGATGCAATTATTTGGGCCGATGAATTTGATGCCACCAATACCTCGCTTTGGAGGCAAAACACCAATGCCGATGAGGTTTTTATAATACAAGGCGGAGAGTATATAATGTACCGTATGAATACTCAGTCATACGGATTGGTGTTTCCCAATGAAAAAATCAGCTTTAGCACCCACAAGGCCGAGTTTAAAATCAAGCTGGATGAAGATAACGGGAAAAATGCCAGCGGTGGTGTGGTAGTAATGGCACAGGAAGACGGTAAGGGAGCTTTTTTGATTGAAATAAACGGTAAAAAACAATACCGCATCAGTAAGTTTAACGGCTCAACGTTTAAACCCATTGGTGACGGTTGGAAACGAAACAAAAATATTGCCGACAGGGGAGAGGATAATATTATTGCCGTGAGCATGGAGGAAAAAATGTATGATTTATACATTAATGGGGAGTTTATTACGGCATTTAGCGAAGTATCATACAAAAACGGTAAAATTGGTTTGTATGTGGGGTCTGAAAGCAAAATGAGCGTTGATTACGTGCGGATATACGTTAGCAACGATGAAAAAGAAAAGCTGCGCAAAGAAATGCAGAAGAAAAAACAGGAAGAAGATAATCCTGTGTTGACGGACGTGATTAGGAGACTGCGTGAACAAATAGTGGTGTTGGAGGAAGAACGTGATAGCTTGCGGGTAGTGATGGCTGAATTGGAGAAAAAAACCGGTGAAGGAAATACCCCGCCCAATGCCCAAAAACTGAAAGCCGAGAACAAAGAGTTAAAAGCAGAAATTGAACGGCTGAAAAAAGAAAACGCGGCACTTAACAAGGAAAACGAATACTTACGCGGGTTTAAGGAAACTATTGAAAACGGCCAAGACGGCGATATAATTATAAACCTTACAAGTGCCATTGAAACTGAACGCCAGCGTGTAGAAATTTTGGTGGATGAAAACGAAAAATTGCAGGAAGAAATACGCAAGTTGAAAGAGCGGCTTAAAAATTAGCACTTTCAATTCTCTCTTATAAATTCCCACCAACACACGTTTGCTGTAAACCAATCGGGTATTGTATAAAAACCGGTACACTTTTTCATAAAATCAATACCTTCATCGCGTTCTGTTGGTACAAAGGGGTAAACAATTAATTATCACCTCTTATATTTGTACATACAGGACAACTATTTTACGCTGTAAAGTGTCTTAACAAGAAAGAAAACTTGCAAAGGGCAATCGTATATATATCGCTGCTTATGGTGTTGCTTTGCAGTAGCAACCTACTGTTTGCCCAATACGAGTTTATTGAAAACAAAGGGCAATGGGATAATCGTGTTCAATACCGCGCCCAAGTACCCGCAGGTTACCTGCACCTTGAGAAAAAGGGTTTTAACTGGTTTTTTTATGACGATGATGCTTTTGGCAGAATAGTACACAATCATAGCGGACACAATACGGATACACCCGTTCCCAAAAGTTACAAGTATCATGTATTAAAAGTGGATTTTTTAGGGTCAAATGATTCTTATACAACCGTAGCCGCATCACCCGCAACCCCTTATTACAATTATTACTTGGGTAGCAATCCGGCTAAATGGGCAAGCGGGGTAAAAGGGTACTACCGCCTGCAACTTCAAAACGTGTGGCAGGGCGTTGACATCAAAATGTACACTTCGCCCCAAGGACTTAAATACGACTTTATCATCCAACCTCATACTCCTGTAAATAAAGTACAGTTAAAGTATAGCGGACAGGATGCAATGGCCATTGAAAACGGGAAACTGCTGGTAAAAACATCGGTAAACACTTTGGTAGAACAAATTCCTGAGGCATATCAATACATTGGAGACAGAAAGGTTGACGTAGAGTGCAGGTATAAACTAAAAAACAATGTATTGGGTTTTGAAACAGGTGATTATAACCCTGAATATCCTTTGGTGATAGACCCTGTGCTGGTGTTTGTTACATACAGCGGGTCAACGGCTGATAATTTTGGTTTTACGGCAACTTACGATTCACGCGGCAGTTTATACGCAGGCGGCAATGTTACCGAGCCGTACCCCATTTTACCCAATGGAAAGTACCCTACAACAGCAGGGGCATATCAGCAAACCTTTGCAGGGGCTAATAGTACCAATGGCCCTTATGACCACTTTCCGTGTGATATTGGAATCAGTAAATACGACTCAAGCGGGAAAACGTTGTTGTATGCAACCTATTTGGGCGGTACTGATAACGATTACCCCCACAGTTTGGTGGTGGATGCCGAAGACCGTTTAGTAATGTTGGGCAGCACTTTCTCTGATAATTTCCCCGTGATTAAAAGCTGTTTTGACACAGCAAAAGACGGCGGTGTTGCCAATGCTGATATTGTGGTGGTTAAATTTAGCCAAGATGGTAAGTTGCTTTTAGGCTCTACCTATATTGGCGGTACAGGTAATGATGGTATAAACGCAGGCAATTTGGTATATAACTATGCCGATGATTTTAGAGGGGATGTTTATGTAGATATACGTGGAAACGTTGTAGTAGCAAGCTGTTCACAGTCGGGTGATTTTCCGTTAGAAAACCCCCATCAAAATGCTAAAAAAGCAGGGTATGACGGGGTGGTCTTTTTACTTGACAGTTCACTTGCCGACTTGAAATGGAGTACCTACTTGGGAGGCAACGGCAACGATGCTTTGTACTCCGTTAAAATAGATGATAACGACAATATAATAGTAGGAGGAGGGACTATCAGTGCTGATTTGCCGGTATCTTCAAACGCACTTCATCCTTCGTTTCTTGGCGGTCGGTCAGACGGGCTTGTGGCTGTTTACGACGCAACGGATAACCACAACCTTAAATACCTTACTTATGTGGGTAGTGCAGGCTACGACCAAGTATATTTTGTTGATATAGATAAAGAGAACTTTATTTATGCTGCGGGACAAACCGAAGGGAATATGCCCATAAAAAAAGCGATGTACGGTCAACTCAACAGGGGGCAATTTATACAGCAGTTTACCCGTGAGCTTGATAGTCTTATTCTATCTACCACCATCGGAAATAGAATTAATAGCCCTGATATATCGCCTACAGCCTTTTTGGTGGATAATTGTGATAACATCTATTTCTCAGGTTGGGGTGCTGATATTTCATCAGCAAACCATGCCGGCAGTACCAACGGACTGCCTGTTACCAGCAACCCGCCTGCCATACAAAACACTACGGATGGTAACGATTTTTGGGTAGGGGTGCTTACCCCCGCCGCGCAAAGTCTTTTATACGCAACTTATTTGGGCGGAACACAAACCGACGACCACGTGGATGGCGGTACCAGTCGCTTTGACAAAAGGGGCGTAATCTATCAAAGCATTTGCGGCAGTTGCCCCGGTCCTCGCAGTGGTTCAAACTTTGTGAGCGATATGCCCACAACACCCGGTGCAGTGTATGAAACCAATCTTAGTCCCCGTTGCAGCAATACCTCATTTAAGCTTGATTTTCAAATATCATACGCTGTTGATGCCAAATTTGATGTGACTCCCATATTGGGTTGTAGCCCGATGAAGGTTCAAATTACCGACCATAGTTTTAATGCCTTGGTGTACAAGTGGGATTTTGGCGATGGTAATACCGATACGGTTAAAAATCCCTCGCATACCTATACGCAGCCGGGTAAATACCGTATAAAACTGGTAATATCAAACCCTAATGCTTGTAACTTCTCCGATAGTTTTTTCCGCAATGTGGAAGTAATTGATAAAACTACTCCCGATTTTGAATTTACCCAAAACGATTGCGAAGGCAAAAAGGTAGTTTTTAAAAATAAATCCCCCCATTCTTTAGGGTTTTTGTGGAAGTTTAGCACGGGGGATACCAGCGTAGCAGAAAATCCCGAGTACGAATTTCCCGTTGCGGGCACCCACAGCATTACCTTAATTACAAACCCCGGCTCTATTTGTCAAGATTCAGTAACTAAACCTATAACACTGAAAGGCTATACACAAAGCGATTGGAAGTTTCCTAATGTGTTTACACCTGCCGATGGTAACCAACTAAACGATTGTTACCAGTTTGAAGGGGTTTTAGTAGATTGTGATAAAGTGAGTGTTGAGATTTTTAATCGTTGGGGTGAACTGGTTTGGAAAACCAAAGAGGCAAGTGCTTGCTGGAACGGTACTCATTTTGAGTCCCAAGAGGCATTGCCCACAGGGGTATATTTTGTAATAGCCGAGCTTGAAAGAAATAGCGGAGATAAGGTAAAATACAACGGAACAGTAACGCTTATACGTAAATGAGAGTAGTTCTCATAATTACCCTGTTTACAATTATTAGTGTAGGTTGCCGCCCCACAAAGAATGCTACAACTGCTACAAAAGAGTCTTCACAGTTTCCTGAAGGGGCATTAACTGTTCCCACAATACTGTCACTTAATAATGCTGATGTAGCCCCCTTTTGCATAACGGTAAAAGAAGGCAAACGTTATACCTCATTTAAGGTAACTATATATAACAGATGGGGACAAAAGGTATGGAGTGCTGATAAGCAATCGGCTTGTTGGGATGGTACGATGGATGTTAATAAAGAGAAAACAACCGTCGCTCAAGGTGTTTATTACCTTTTGATAGAAGCTACTACATCTGATAATCAAAACTATAAACACACAGCCACATTAACGGTAGTGTAATAGTTTAGCTGTTAAGTATTGCTCCTTCAAGGTTTTTAATATCACCACGTTTGCCAAGTTCTATGGCTTCAATATCAGTTATTTTACCGTTATCAATCTTAAAACGTACCATAGTGCGCACAGTATGGAAACCCTTAATGCCCGCAGCACCCGGATTTATATGCAGTAACCCCAGTTGGCTGTCGCGCATTACTTTAAGTATGTGTGAGTGCCCGCAAATAAATAACTGCGGAGGATTTTCTATAAGTTCAGTACGGATAGCAAAAGAGTATTTACCAGGATAGCCTCCAATGTGAGTGATTAACACATCTACCCCCTCGCAAACAAAACGGTTATTCAAAGGGTGTTCTGTTCTCAACTCATGCCCGTCTATATTGCCCCATACACCTCGTAATGGTTTCCTTTCTTTGATATAATCACTAACTGCTAATGTACCCCAATCGCCCGCATGCCAAACCTCGTCGGCCTGCTCAATGTGGTTAAGCATCCGTTGGTCAAGAAAGCCGTGTGTATCAGAAAGCAATAAGATTTTTTTCATTCGTTACAAAATACGGTACAAAAGGGCATAAAAAAACCGCAATGTTGAGTTGCGGTTTAGTAATACGGTTGAGCCTGTTATGCTATACCTGCGGCTTTCATGTGTTTAGCATGAGAGATAAATGCAGAGAACATAGTAGGAAACTCTTTATACGAAACGTTAAATTCTTTGCAAGTTTCGCGAACTATCTTGTTGATATTAGGATAATGTATATGGCTGATTTTAGGGAACAAGTGATGTTCAACCTGAAAGTTAAGGCCCCCTAACAACCAGCTAAGGGTTTTGCTGCGTGTAGCAAAGTTAACAGTGGTGTTTATTTGGTGGATTGCCCATTCTGTTTCAACGTTAACGCCTACGTTTTCATCTGCTGATAAAAAGTGAGCGTCTTCAACTACGTGTGCTAATTGAAACACAACCGCTACAATAATCCCCGCTGTGTAAGCAAGAATAAGGTAGCCGATTATTGCAGAGGTGAAACCCACTGTAATACCGGGAATAACAAAAAATATGATTACGTGCAGCACTTTTGAAATCCAAAAGTTAAAGTGTTGTCCAAGTGTCATTTTACGCATTGGAGTATGCTCAGATACACGGCTTAAGAAGTATTTTTTAAAGTCTTGCCAAAATACCCAGAACAGGTAAGTTAGGCCATACAACGCCATAAAGTAAACGTGTTGAAAACGGTGAAACCAGTATTTTGGTTGGTCAGCGTGAACACGAATAAAAGGCCTGATATCAATATCATCATCCATTCCCTCAATATTGGTAAATGAATGATGGTTTACATTGTGTTTCAGATTCCAGATATAAGCATTGCCACCCAACAGGTTAAGGGCAAATGCCATAAATTTATTCAAAGTAGGGTTGGTAGAGTAACTACCGTGCGAACCGTCGTGCATTACATTAAACCCGATGGCAGCAAACGTACCGCCCAATAATACGCATAACAGCACATTAATTAATACGGAGGAAGGAGTGAAAAAGGTAAGAACCGTATAGGCAGCTATTAGTATTGCAAACAATATGATTGTTTTTGAATACAGCTTAAAGTTGCCGGTGGTTTTTAATTGTGTTTGCTTAAAGTATAAATCTACACGTTTGCGAAGAGTGGTGAAAAACTCGGGGTTTTTGTTGCTAAAGTGTACTTTGGCCATTTATGGTTTCTAAAATTTAAGTTGGGCAAAAGTAATCTTTCTAATCAATAAAAACAGATGTAATATTTGGGACTATTTTGTACAATTTTGCTTCATTAAAGTTTGTACATCCGTAACCTCTTTATACAATGCTGAAACAAAAGCGTTTTTCTTATCGCGGCTGTTTAGCAAGGCTTCTGATTTTTTTGCGGTAATCAGCTGAGTTGCTTTTGTAAGGCAAAGGCAAGCATTGTACTTGTCGTGTTTTGTAAGCAGCACCCTGGCTTTTGTAGTGTATGCCCTTATATTATTGGTGTCTTGCTCAATAGCGTAGTTGGCAAACAACAACGCAGAGTCTTTAAGTCCGTTTTTAAGATAAATATCGGCTGCTAAACTGCCTCGGCCTCCGCTTTGGTACATATCAGGCATTTGTCTTAGTGTTTGCAAGGCTTTTTGGTTTTGCCCTGCATAATTGTAAGTACTGGCAAGGTTGTTTAATACGCCGGTCATAGTTATCTCATCAATTTCTAATCCCCTTAACTTCTCGTAGTAACTAATAGAAGTTTTAAAATCACCTCCGTATCTGTATAACGAGGCAAGGCTGAAATACGCATTTGCTTTGTATTTGGCAGAAGTATCAAGGGTAAGAAAGTGATTAATAAAACCAATGGTTTGGGCTACGCGGTCGGTTCTAAGGCTATCGTAAATCAATTTAAAATTTAATTCACCTAAAATGCCTTTTAAAGCCATCGAATTACTGTCTAAACGGTATAAACTGTCGGCTTTACGAATAAAAGCCTCATTTAAAGGGCGTTTACTATCAATATACTCCATTAAATGGCCATATTTAGCCAAATCTTCTTTCGAAGGTTCAAGTTGCGCATTGGCTGTCAAAAATCCTGTAATAAATAATGCTATTAGTGTAAATTTCTTCATAAGTAATAATTCAATCTGCCTCATAACGTACAAAGGCAGCAAACAAATATAGGTATCCCGATAAATAACGAATGTTTTTTCCTGTGTATGGCTTTTTAAGGTAACATTTATCTATATCTCCCAAAAATTTCCTCCACCCTTTTGTGTCGGTAGGCAAAAACTTCATTCAGCTTACTTTTTACTAAAACAGGGTGGGCAATATCTCCCAATATACCCAGCGGCATTTTATAATCCACAATATCCGTCATCTCAACGCCTCCCTCAACGGGTTTAAAAAAATGCTGGTGATGCCACATGGCATAAGGGCCAAAACGTTGCTCATCAATAAAATATTCCTTTTCTTTTACCTGCGTAATTTCAGTCATCCAGCGTACAGGTATTCCAAAAAGCGGGCGCATTTTGTAGGTAATAATCATACCGGCATACACCTTTTGTCCTTCAGGGTGGTGCGATGTGATGTCAAACCCCATAGATGTGGGGGTGATTTCTTTCAGGTTTTTATGCGAAGTAAAAAAATCCCACACGGTATCAATATCCGCAGGAATGTTTTGCTTGCTCGAAATTTGGTAAAACGCCATCAATTATGTTTTAACAAAGGTGCATGAAAATGGTTTATTCTTTGACCATTAATTAAAACAAACGGTGTGCCTTATTTGAGTTGGGGCATAAATTTTCTTAAACAGGTTTATGAATAAAAATAAGCCTTTTAATAAGTAACAACTAAAAGCTATATTGGCAATAATAAATAGTTAGTATGATTGCACAAAAGTTTATCCCTTTTCGCGGAGTATTTGCGTTTGCCGGATTTCATCTTATATGGTTGGCAATGTATTCAGCACTCATAGCTGTTTTATATAAATATGCAGGCTGGGATTGGATTGTTATTCCTTGGGTATCGATTGCGTTAATTGGTACTGCTGTTGCTTTTTACCTTGGTTTTAAAAACAGCCAAGCCTATGATAGAATGTGGGAAGCAAGAAAAATATGGGGAGGTATAGTAAATAGCAGCAGAAGCTGGGGCGCAATGGTTAATTCGTTTGTTTCAAACTCAGGTAAAACAGAAAAAGACATCGCTTCAACAAAAGCAAAATTAATTTATAGGCACATTGCATGGCTATATACATTACGTGAACAGTTGCTGGTGCCCACATCGTGGGAACATGTGAGTTTGGCAAGAAAGTTTGGTAGTATTAATGTGGAGCGTCGAAAAAATTTTGGTGTGGGGCAATTTTCAAATTATTTAAATGAAGTTCAAAAAAATAAATATTTTACTGATAAGGAGTTGTGGGAAAAAAAGGCCAACGGGGCTACACAAATTATCAGTATGCAATCTTCTGAATTAAAAAAATTATTGGATGAAAATGATTTGGATTTGTTTCATCAAATAAAACTGCAAGAAACATTAAATGAGTTTTATGTCCACCAAGGGCAAGCTGAACGAATTAAGAAGTTTCCTTTCCCAAGGCAATTTGCAAACTCCAGCTTTTTACTAAACTCAATATTTATCATGCTTTTACCATTAGGCTTAGCGGCTGAATTTGCTAAACTTGGTGAATATGGTGTTTGGCTTATGATTCCTTTTGCAACACTGGTTAGCTGGGTTTTTATTGTGATGGAGTTGGTGGGTGATTATTCTGAAAACCCATTTGAAGGGTTGATGCACGACATTCCCATGTTATCCATTTGCAGAACCATTGAGATTGATTTATTACAGATAATAGGCGATAACGATGTTCCGCAGCCTATACAACCGGTAAAGAATATATTAATGTAAGTCGATTTACTCAAACACTTTAATTATAGCATTATATGAAAGATTTATATCAACAAGTATTTGAAAACAACAAAAAGTGGGTGGCTGAAAAAAAAGCAACAAACCACACTTTTTTTGAGCATTTATCAGAAGGGCAAAGCCCTGAGATATTGTACATAGGCTGTAGCGATAGCCGCGTAACTGCTGAAGACATGACGGGTATAGTACCCGGGCAAATGTTCGTTCATCGTAATATCGCCAATTTGGTACCTAATAATGATGGTAGTTCAGCCGCAGTTATCGAATATGCAGTTGCACATCTTAAAGTAAAACACATTGTTATTTGCGGCCACTATTTCTGCGGGGGCGTTAAAGCAGCCATGCAAGCTGCCGATTTAGGGATTCTAAATCCTTGGCTTAGGAACATAAGAGATGTGTATCGTCTTCATAAAGATGAATTAAATAGTATTACAGATGAAAATGAACGATACAACCGTTTGATTGAACTTAATGTGCAGGAACAATGCGTAAACGTAATTAAGATTGCAACTTGGCAAAAGAGCTTTCTGTCATCGGGCTATCCGCAAGTACACGGTTGGGTGTTTGATGTAAAATCGGGCGAGTTAATAGACTTGCATATTGATTTTGACAAGATTCTTAAAAACATCAGAGAAATATACGATTTGGGCTTGGCTCCAAAAAATAGAGAGGCGATGTAAACAGATTGGTTTTAGTTATTTTTAGTAAGTATGAGAGTAATTATTACGGGAGCAACCGGAATGGTTGGGGAAGGTGTAATGCTGGTTTGCTTAGAAAATACCGAGGTAACGGAAGTAGTAAGCATTAGCAGAAAACCTTTGTCATTCAAGCACGATAAACTTAAAGAGTTGGTTGTAAAAGATTTTTCTGAAATAGCAGGCAAAACCGATTTGTTAAAAGAATACGATGCCTGTTTCTTTTGTGCAGGTTCAAGCTCGATAGGTGAAAACGAAGAGAGTTTTACAAAAAAGACGTATGATTTTGTTGTACCATTTGCCACAACACTTTCTGAAATCAATGCGCAAATGGTTTTTACTTACGTTTCGGGCAGTAGAACAGATAGCACTGAACAAGGAAAAGTGATGTGGGCGAGAGTGAAAGGACGAACCGAGAATGCACTGATGAAATTACCGTTTAAAGCGGTTTACAATTTTAGGCCGGGGTTTATGCGGCCTCTAAAAGGACAAAAGAATGTGCGGGGTGTTTATAAGGCATTTGATGCTTTATCGCCAATTTGGTATTTGCTGTTTCCAAGTTGGATTTGCAAAATGCAGGAAGTGGGTAACGCCATGATAAATGTGGTGAAAAAAGGATATTCAACTCCTATTTTAGAAGTAAGCGATATTAAAAAGGCAGCTAAAGGCTAAAAATGCGTGTAAATACCTTTCGATTTCAGAAGGTGGGAGCTTCTACTTTCTTTGTTATATCCCCGTAATCTCACTAATATTGACGAGGTAAACGCAACAGGTTATGAAACTATATACCATTGATACCGGATACTTTAAGTTAGACGGCGGAGCAATGTTTGGGGTAGTACCCAAAAGTATTTGGAACCGACTGAACCCTGCCGATGAGAATAATATGTGTAACTGGGCCATGCGCTGTTTGCTGGTGCAGGACGGTAACCGATTGATTTTGATTGATAACGGAATTGGTGATAAACAGGATGATAAGTTCTTTGGCTATTACTACCTGAACGGTAATGAGACGTTGGAGAAATCGTTGCAAAAGCATGGGTTTACGCGCGATGATATTACGGATGTGTTGCTTACCCACCTGCATTTTGACCACTGTGGGGGTAGTTTGATGTGGAATGCAGAACGTACCGGGTATGAGCCTGCATTTAAAAACGCTACATACTGGACTAATGAGGCACATTGGAAACATGCTAATACACCCAATAAAAGAGAGAAAGCATCGTTTTTAAAAGAAAATTTTGTGCCCCTGCAAGAAGCCGGTGTGTTAAAATTTGTACCTGATAATTTACAGTTTACGAATAACATACGAATTGTGTTGGGCTACGGCCATACAGAGGCGATGATGATGCCCGTTATTAAATACGGGGATAAAACCGTGGCGTATATGGCCGATTTGATACCCTCGGTGGCGCACATTAATCCTGTGTATGCAATGAGTTATGATATACGCCCCTTGCAGACTATCGAGGAGCGTACGGCTTTTAACCGCGAGGCAATAGATAATAACTACATTTTGTTTTTTGAACACGATCCTGCGGTAGAATGTGCCACCATTAAACAAACCGAACGCGGAGCAGCAATTGACCAAGTACTTACCATAGCAGCGTTATAATACATTAAATGAAAAACATATTAAGGGGTATTACAGTAATTGCTGGCTTACTATTTACCCTGCTTACGGGTGCCCAAACTGCCCCTAAAGCGGTGCTGATTGTTTTTGCTGAGGATAGCCACATACGCATACCGTTTACGTTTTTAAAGAATAAGGAAGTAGGTGAAACCGATACCGCCCCCATAAAATACCTTACACTTAAATACGGGTTTTATAATACCCTTGCCGAACGCTTGGCAAACAACGGATACAGGCCGATGGGAGGAGTTAGCGGTAACCTTAACCAATCACGATTATACACTACTGATAAATGGTTTTTTACCGATTCAGCAGCATTAGAATCCGAAAGGAGAAGGTCGTATGAAGCTACTTTGGTAAACAATGACAACCGCAGCTATTATTCGATGTATCTGAACGCTGATTCGGCTTCGTACATACTGATGATTAATAAAATTGAAGTACACACCAATATTTTCCGTAACCTGTTTTCGGTGGCCAACTACTACTTAGATGTTCATTTTGATGTGTATGACCGCGATATGAACCGCTTGTGTGGGCGCTACCTGCGCAAAAAAGCACGCTTGGGCAGGGGGACTTATTGGTCGTCGTTTACTAAGCAATTCAATACCTTGCCCGATGAATTGGCATTGTATTTTGTAAACATGAAAAAGTGAAGGGATAGTTTTAAACCAGTCAATAATTGAAACCATAAAAGAGACGGGTTTCATACCAGTTACTGATATTTCAGCATAAATTATTTTTAAACCTCTGTCAACCATTCATAAACTTCAAGTCTAAAAAGGAGTATGAAAAAGTTTGCAATCTTGCTATTTGCCCTTGGTTTGTTTATCGCTGCCAAATCACAAAACTATTACTTTCCGCCTGTGGTAGGCAGCCAATGGGATACTGTTTCGCCGTCGTCGCTCAACTGGTGTGCAAGCCGTTTAGATACAGTATATAAATACCTTGCCTACAGAGATAGTAAGGCATTTATCATTTTGAAAGGAGGAAAAATTGCCGTTGAGAAGTATTTTGATAACTTCACACAAGACTCTCTTTGGTACTGGGCTTCGGCAGGTAAAACACTCACTACATTTTTAGTAGGCGTGGCACAACAAGACGGTAAGTTGAGCATTACGGATACCACAAGTAAGTTTTTGGGCAAAGGCTGGACTACTTGCACGCCGCAACAAGAAGATAAAATTACCCTTTGGAACCACCTTACCATGACAACAGGTTTGGATGATGTTATTGCCCCTACACAGCAAGTACCCGACCCTGATAATTGCATGGAGCCTGCTTGCCTGCAATACAAAGCTGGTGCGGGCACCCGTTGGGCATACCACAACGCCCCTTACCGCATTTTGCATGAAATACTTGATAGTGCCACCGGATTTAATATTAATCAATACACTGTATTAAAGCTGCGTAACACAACGGGAATACAAGGGCTTTGGTACGATGGGGTGTTTTACAGCCGCCCGCGTGAGATGGCACGTTTCGGGTCGCTGATGATGAACAAAGGCAAGTGGGGAAATACCGTTGTACTGTCTGATACCAACTATTTAAAAGCAGCCACAAATACATCACAAAGCATTAACCCTTCGTATGGGTATTTGTGGTGGCTAAATGGCAAATCGACTTATAAAATACCTGATTTACAAATCACTTTTAACGGGCCGTTAGTGCCTAATGCCCCAGCAGATATGTATGCGGGGTTAGGAAAAAACGACCAAAAGCTGTACGTTATCCCAAGCATGGATATGGTAATAGTTCGCATGGGCAATACCAGCGGGCAACCTGTGGCCGCAGTTTCGTCGTTTGATAATGAACTATGGGGTTTGTTAAAAGAGGTGTTTTGCCCCAACGGGCCTGTATCCGTCCATCAACCAACCGAGCAAAAGCAGGTGAAGATGTACCCTAATCCTGCCAATAGTGTTGTATATGTTGAAGGGGAGGGGCAAGTACTGATAATTGATATAAGCGGTCGCACGGTGCTGAAATCGTCGGTTTCAGGCGTTCAGGAACTATCGGTACAACATCTTGCAACAGGTGTATATACTTTGCATTTTACCAACGGGCAGAGCACGCAAATTCAAAAGTTTGTTAAGGAGTAATGATAGCTTGCGGGGGAGAGTGTGTTAAATACCCAGCCATTTATAAATAACAGCCACAAACTTATTATACCAATGCGAGGCAAGGTAGGTAATAGCTAAAGAAAGCAGCAGGGTGATAACAGTGGGGGCGTCTAATCCTGATTGGGTAAAAAAGTAAACTACCAGCATATTTATCAGTATGTGAATGATAAACAACGGGTACGAAATCTCACCCGTATAAATGAAAAAATGGTTAATGGGTTTTAGTTGCAGTTTATATATAAAAATGGCAATAAAACTGTACCCTGTAAGTGCCGGAATATCGTTAAACAATTGGCCAAGGAATCCCATTTTTAGAGCCATACCCACATACAATGCCATCCCGACTGAACCAATCAACAAATAATGCCACAAGGTTAGTTTAGCAGCAACTTTATCAAGGGTGTTGTTGTTTACCATAGCAGCCAGCACCATACCCAGCATAAACTCCCACGCATATTGCAAAAAGAAACGGTTATAGCTGGCCAGTTCTGATTTTCCTAAATACACAATTAGTGCTGCCCAGCCTATACTTGCCACCAAGCCAATACCCATAAACAGGGTGTTGTTTGTGTTACGTTTTAGCCACGCTAACCCATGAAACACAAGGTAGAATTGGATAATGGTTGATACAAACCAAAACTGCCCGCCATAAGAGCCTATAATGCTACTGTCAAACATTTTGTACAAAAACACATGACCGCCCAGCGCATACCAAGAGCTTTGGTATATGGGGATAAACAGCGTGATTATAGCCGATAGTATAACAATGATAATATAGGGCAGGTAAACCTTGCCCAATCTGCGCTTGATGAACTGGGTAAAACTCAGCGGTTTGTTTTGAAACGAAAGGTATAAGCCAAACCCGGAGATTAGTAAAAAACTGTGCACCCCTGTACCACCTATGTTAATGGCTTTAGCAGCCAACGGAGGTAGGCTGAACGTTTGTAAATAATGGTAGATAATAATGGTAAAAATTGAATACCCCTTTAAAAAATCAGCCAGTTCAAAACGTTTCATTTCGGGTTAGTTTGTTTTGCAAGATAGTTAGTGCGGGATATAAATAAAAAAGCACTGCCATTAGGCGGTGCTTTAATTTTTATAAATAGCTATTACTTATTTAGCACTAGCTTCTTTAATCACTTCATCAGCCATTTTCACGTAGTCATCGTTTTTGGCATCAGTAGCAAGTTTTTTAGTTTTTTCAGCACTGGCAATAGCAGCTTTCTTATCATTCAGTTTCAATTCAATACGAGATTTCAACAACAAAATCCAAAAAGCTTGTTGGTTTTGCTCAACCGCTTTGTTTACCCACTCAAGAGCCTTTTTCATGTCTTTGTTGTTCTCGTAGTAATAACGGGCAGCAGCAAAGTAAGGACGGCTGTCAACGTTCATCGCATTGTCAATGTTCTTCATGATGGTTTCATCAATCTCAGTAGTAATCAACACCGATACTTTAGTATTTTCCCAAACCAACTCAAGGTTAGCCGAATCAGCACGAACATTGTTAATGTTGATGGTAAACGTTTCAGTTTTTTCAGCAGTAGTAGTAGGTTTTACAGTAACACGGGCAACTTCGTTTTCGGTTTTGTATTCAGCTACGTTACCGCCCAACTTCAAGTCATTGTAAATCATTACATCCCAGCTGTCTTTGTTTGGCACGCTATAGATAGCATAAGTACCCGCAGCTACTTCTTTGCCTTCAATTTTTACTTTATCGCTAAAAGTGATTTTGGTAGCAGCATTAGCACCTGTGCGCCATACTTTACCAAAAGGAACTAAATCGCCATATACAGTACGGCCTTTAGCACTTGGGCGTGAGTAGTTAACGGTGATTTGACCCAAAGCAAAATCTTGCTTAAATTCTTGCGTAGAGCTTGGGGCAGGGGTTTTAAGGGTTTGAGCTGTAGCGGCAGAGCATACAAGCAATGCAGCAGCAGCAAATGAGAGTAATTTTTTAGTATTCATTTTGAATGTGTTTTTAATTTTTACGGGCGCAAAATACAGCTTATTTGTTAAAACAAGGAGTTTGATGTTTAAACAATGGATTGAAAGCGACAGAGCGGCTACTGAGCCTGCTGTATTAGTTTCACAATAGTTTCAAGCGGTTCATCAACCACCACCTGAAAATTTCCGCCAGATTGTGCACCCGCACTCAGGTAGAGGGTGGTAGCTCCTTCGTCGTTTGGGAACGGCTCTGCAAAGGCAATAGCGTGGATATTGATAATTCCTTTTTTGCCTGAGTTTTTATCAACGGTAACCTGTATAAAGTCTTTCATGCTTCAATGCTACAAAAAAATACGGATTGCAGCCGCGTATTTAGCACAAACAAATGTTAAACTTATTTGATAGTTTTGGTACAAAGTTTTTATCAATAATGGAGAAGATTAACAAAGTAGTACAAAATCTTATAATGCCGGTTTTGCTTGTTTTTACTACTGTGATAGGCATTTTTACCAACTCAAAGGCCACAAAGCTCGATGTAAAGTCAAGAGAACTGAAAGCCCAGTTAGATTCAATATCTCTTGTTGAGCGTGAGAAACAGCTTGACCGCAGTGATATAGAGTTTGTGCGTGAACTGAAGTTTAAATTGTTTAGCGAGGTGAAAGAAGCTGTGAAATCTGATGATGAGGCATACCAACAAACCGTATATGAGTTTGTTGTGCAAATGTTGAAGGATGATGAAGATTTTAGGAATGCGTTGCTTAAAACATTGGCAAACTCGCTTAATAAGGGTGAACTAAAGAGTGAAATTGATAGAAATTTAAATTTAGTAACGGTTTTTGCAGAAGAGGAAGCTGAAAAGCAAATGGTGTTGAAAGCAGCTCCAACCACTACAACAACGGCCAAAGTTAGAGTGGATGTGTTTTATTTGGAAGAGACACAGGAAAGTTCAAAAAAAGTTGCTGAATCGGTGCAAAAGCTACTGGACAAACAATATGAAGTGCGGCTAAGAGTGTTACCCAAATTAAAAAACAGTCAAAGCGGCTATCAAGTATATCAAAATGAGATACGGTTTGAGGACGGTGAAAGCAGCGTTGCAAAAGCGATAAGTGATTTATTGAAAAACAGTTTGCAAGAGCCTTTGCACGAACGTAAAAAGGTATCAAGCCGAACGGATAATTACGTAAGTGTATTTATCCGCAATCCATAACAGGTCGGATTATTTTGTTTCTCTAAACAAGGTAACAGTGCCACGCATTTCTACCTCATCAGGGGTACGACAATCTCTATATTTTAGTAAAACAAAATACACTCCGGGCGGCACATCCTGATTTTTAAATTTACCGTCCCACAGTCCTTCGTCTTTGGCTTCAAACATCTTTTCGCCCCAACGGTTATATACAATTATATCATACCCCTCAACCCTGCTGTCTAAAAGGGGGTAAAGGTCATTATAACCATCATTGTTTGGTGAGAAGGCATTGGGTATTGTAAAATCGCTGAAATCCTGAACGGAGAGTGTGATTGTATCATAGTCGGTATTACAACGGCTTGCCTTTACCCAATAAGTTCCCGGCTGCGATAGCACCACCACAGGTGTTGTATCGCCAGTACTCCATAAATACTTGGCAACGGTATCTTTAGCATCTACGGTGTAACTAAAAGGCGACCCGCAAAAGATGGTGTCTTTGCCAATGTCTATACCCAAAGGCTCCAACACGGTGACAGTGCTGATAGTTGAATCGCAGCAATTTCCGTCACAGGCAACCAGCTTTACTTTATAAGTGCCCGCACCGGGGTAAAGATATTCAGGACTTTGCAGCGTTGATGTATCAAATTCAGTCAGCGTATCTCCAAAGTTCCATTTAAAGTTCTTTGCACCGCTGCTGCTATTATTAAAATTCATTTTATAACCGCAGGCACTATCGCTGGTTTTATAGGTTGATACTACTTTAAACTGGCAATTGAGCACATTAAACTGATAATCACGGCGGGTAATTCCCACTTGTACACCCTTTCGGTATTCTTTTACTAAAATACCAATAACAAACTGCCCTTGCCTTGTGGGGGTTAATTGCAACAAACCCGTTTGCCGATTAATACTCAGATTAGGCACCCCGTCTATCGGGAATAATGCACTATATCCGCTTGAGAAATTGACTTGCGGAAAAGGGGGAGGAGTAACGGCTGTAAAATTGGGGCGCGGGTTCATATCGCTGGCTCCATGAAACGGATGATACAACTCATACACCAGCGAGTCGCCGTCAATATCAATAGCAGCGTGGTCAAAAATCAGCGGGGCATTGGTGCACAAAAAATTGGGAGGGAGTTCTTTAAAATCAGCACTGTTGTTATAGCCTCCACCTGTTGTGTCTTGTATATGCGTCCAATATGTTGCCCCTGTTGCTCCGGGGGTAATTAGGTTGTTTATGGTGTTGTTGCGGCAACAACGTTGGAAGGCAATAATGTATCCGCCCGGTATAGGTGGCAAATCAAACGTATCAATGTATTCGTATTTATTTACGCAGGCGTTGGGCGGTAAATCAATACAGTTGTAGTTTAGTTTAGTGATGCGCTGGGGAGGGGTGCGAGGGACTGAGCGGCACAAGGCAAGCAACAATGAACTGTCGGCTCCACTGAAAAAAGTAATGTTGGCGGTAGTGTCTTGCTGTATAGCTCCGGGGTTGCCGTTAACACAATCAACAAACAAGTTAAGCGTAACCACATATCTGTTATTGCCTATGTGTTTATACAGCACTTCGCCACCAACAATATGGGTAGCAAAGACTTTTGTACAAAACACACAACACAAAATAAGCAGTAGCGTACGCATTTCTTATAGTATAGACACGAAGTTAGGGTTTGAAGTTGCCTTTGTTGTATAATAAAATAGAAAAGGGGGCATCAGCCCCCTTACTCTAAACTCAAATGAAAAGTAGTATTAGGATATGTACTAAAAACTTAAGTTCACAGATTAGTTAGTATTGCAGCCCCATGTTTTTAAACATAAAAGCATATATATCGGCAATTTCTTCAATCACCAAACTGGTAGGTTTTCCTGCGCCATGCCCTGCTTTGGTGGTAATGCGTATCATAACAGGTGAGCTACCTGCTTGTGCAGCTTGCAGGCGGGCAGCAAACTTAAACGAGTGCCAAGGCACCACGCGGTCGTCATGGTCACCCGTCATCACAAGAGTTGCAGGGTATTTTGTTCCGTCTTTTACATTGTGTAAGGGAGAGTATTTATACAAATAGCTAAAATCTTTAGCACTATCGGCACAGCCGTACTCCACTACCCAGCCCCAACCGGCGGTGCTTTTGTGGTAACGTAACATATCTAAAACACCTACGCCGGGTAAACACACTTTAAACAAATCAGGGCGTTGGGTCATACAAGCTCCTACTAATAAACCACCATTGCTGCGGCCTTCAATGGCAAGTTTATCACTACCTGTGTATTTTTCTTTTACCAAGTATTCTGCGGCAGCTATAAAATCATCAAATACATTTTGCTTTTTCTCAAGCATACCTGCCTTGTGCCAATCCTCGCCAAACTCACCACCGCCGCGCAAGCTGGGCATAGCATATACAAAGCCTTTTTCAAGCAACGCCATGCGTGAGATTGAGAAAGAAGGAGTGAGGCTAATGTTAAACCCACCGTATCCATACAATAAGCAGGGATTGCTACCATCAAGTTTCAAACCTTTTTTATGAACGATAAACATAGGCACATCAGTACCGTCTTTACTTTTATACGCTACTTGTTTGGTTTCGTACTCATCAAAGTTGAATTTCACCTCCGATTTTTTATACACTTCTGATGCGCCGGTGCTTATGTTGTAACGATATATAGTTGGCGGATACACAAATGAAGTGAAAGTATAAAACACCTCTGTATCTTCTTTTTTACCGCTAAAACCACCAGCTGAGCCTATTGCAGGCATTTGTATATCACGTTCTTTTACCCCTTCGTACGTGTACTGTACCATTTTGGTGGCTGCTTTGTGCAGGTACGAGGCAAACAATTTACCACCTGCGGTACTAACTCCTTCAAGCAAATCTTCACCTTCAGGCAATACATCCTTCCAGTTTTCAACCGCAGGGTTTTTAGGGTCAACCAGTGCTAAGCGATATTTAGGAGCATTTTTATCAGAATGCACTAATAATTTGTCGCCAACGTTTTCAATAATACCGTAGTTGTTTTCAAACCCGTCAAAAAGCATAGTCAGTTTGCTTTTTGGGTCTTTCAAATCCTGATACATTACCGCTGTTCCGTGCGTACCTGCCGAAATGTATATAAATAGGAAACGTTCATCATCAGTTACTTGTGCGCCGTAATAGCGATAGGGGTTTTTAGGGTCGGTATAAATCACCGCGTCGCTGCTTTGCGACGTACCCAGTTTATGAAAGCAAATGCTTGGATTAATACTGGCGGCAGAATACTCTTCACCTTCTTTTGGTGCAGGGTAGCGGGTATAGTAAAATCCGTCACCACGCCATGCAGGTGAGCTGAATTTTACCCAATTTAACTCATCATTTCCTGTGGGCTGTTTGGTTTCAACATCGTATACTTTAATGGTTTGCCAATCAGAGCCTGATTTTGAGGTTGATATAGCTACTTTCTTATTGTCGTTGCTAAACACCATGCCGCCCAATGCCACAGTACCATCGGCTGATAGAGTATTAGGGTCGATAAAAACCTCCGGAGTGCCTTCTAAACCCTGTTGGCGGTACACTACTGATTGGTTTTGCAATCCATCATTTTTAGAAAAGAAATAGTAGTTACCTTTTTTACTTGGAGCCGAATACTTTGGATAGTTCCAAATCTCTTCTAACCGTTTACGAATGTTGTTTCTAAAAGGAATAGCATCAATAAAGCTCTTTGTAAATACATTTTGTGAATCAATCCAGCTTTTCACGTCGGCAGAGCCGTCTGCTTCCAGCCAATTATAGGGGTCGGCTACTTTAGTGCCGTTATAATCAAAACTTGTTTCGGTTTTTTTCGATTCGGGATATGCCATTTTAACTTCTTTGCTTCCGTTTGTTTTGCAAGCGGGTGCAATAATAACTGACGCAATGGCAGCCGAAAACAAATACACTGATATTTTTTTCATGCGTTGCGGGTTTATGGTTTAATTTTAAACAAATGTATTACATGAGGTAATCAAATAAACAGATTTAGATAAATGGTTATCTTCGTACTACAAAAACAAACGTTGTTGAAGGCGATTATTAGTGATTATGTGGCGTAAATTCTTGTCGTACATTACGTTTTGGCGCAAAGACCAAAACAAAACCGAAAATTTTAATCTGCGAATGATGCACGGCATTAACCGTATTTCAATATTGATGTTTTTGGTAGCTATTATTATATTAATAGTAAGGCTGGCCACGCGTGGTTAAAAGTATGGTATTAGTTTTGAATAGTAAGAGGTATTAATTTAAGAAAGAAAGATGGAATATTTAGTTTTGGTTTTGCTGCCTTTTGTTGCCAGCCTGATTATTAGCATGAGGTTTAGGTCGGTAGCACGAAAAATGAGTGAAGAAGGTTTAAGAAACGGGCTTAGCGGCCGTGAAATTGCAGAACGCTTGTTGCAAGACAATGGTTTGTATGATGTGAAAATAATTTCGGTTGAAGGTCAGCTAACCGACCATTACGACCCGCGTAATAAAACTGTGAACCTTAGCCCCGAAGTTTACCACGGACGCAGTGTGTTGGCGGCTGCTGTTGCTGCCCACGAGTGCGGACACGCCATACAGCATGCTAAGGCATATAGCTGGCTTGAGTTCCGTAGTTTGCTTGCAGGCCCTGTAAGTATAGCTTCGCGTTATATGCAGTTTATCATTTTGGGCGGTATTATAGCCTTAATGTTTAATTTAGGACCAACATTATTGGGTATTGGGGTGGTGTTGTTTGCACTAACTACGTTATTCTCTTTTATTACACTTCCTGTAGAGTTTGATGCAAGTAAACGTGCTTTGGCATGGTTATCAAATTCAGGTATAATTTATCAGGACGAGTTGGAAAAATCACGCAAGGCTCTAAATTGGGCTGCATCAACCTATGTAGTTGCTGCGTTGTCTTCATTAGGTACTTTGATGTACTACGCCATGATGTTTTTAGGTAGCAGAGACTAATTCTTATAGAAGCTATAAAAATTAACCCCTGCCTCTTGTTAGAGGGCAGGGGTTTTTTATTACCAGCTACATGAAAATGTTAATGTGTTGTTGTGTTTGCTACACGAATGCAAGTAACCTCAACAGGAGTTCCTGCCATGCAGTTACTTGCTCTGTAAACGGTTTTGTACCCAATAAATACAGGGGTACCGTCAGAAAAATTAGTTGCATCAATTGCGCCGTCATTCAACTCAAGCATTTGGCCGTTATTTAGTTCAACCACCCAGCCGCAGCCATCAAGTTTACCTGTCCAATCATGCAAAATACCCTGTTCTTTGCAATCGCCATTAGGCTCTTCTTTAGGGTTTTCACCTAAAAGCTTCATGCAAGTAATGTGGGCATTAATATGTTCGCCCGGCCACGCCAAACAGTTTAACATACTATTGCAATCAACGGTGTTGGGTTTCACGGCATAATAATCTACCTCAACCTCACGGCCTTCATAAATAAGGCTTGCATCAATATTTACGTCGTTTTGGCAAGGTTGCAGTAAGGTTCCGTCTTCTAAACGTATCCAATAGCTTCCATAAAGACCCCAGCCGCATACAGCAGTTTCAAATTTCCCTTTGTATTTACAGTCGCGGTCGTTTGGAGGGTCAACAGGTGGCTTGGTACAGGCCGAAAAGGCAACAATACAAACCACTACAATTAAGTTTAAGATGTTGTTTTTCATAATTTTAGGTTTAGTTAATAAATATGACACTGGTAAGTTTCAATAAGCTGCATCCGCAATAATTAATGTTGGATGGTAATAGGGTCTTGTTCAATACAAGTGATTCGAACGTATTTAATCGGCTTGTCGGGAACGGCTGTGCAGCTTATGCGGTCTCTGCAAGAACATTCTTCAGCAGGGATTTCTTCATACGAAAACCTGATGGGTTCGTTTTCGCTCATAAACTTGGGGCTACCGGCTGTACTCTCGCAGGGCACTAAATAAACATCTTCGTTATCAGGTACAATGCAAAGATTGTCGAAAATGCTTGCTGTGCAGGTAGCATACGCCAATCGGCCACTTTGTTTGCAGTCGCCGTTTCCGTTGTCAGGGGGAGGAACGGGGTCTTGTTTACAAGATGAGAATACTACCATTGTTAGCAGGGCACAGATTACTGCCAGTTTTGTTGTTTGATTAATAATTGCTTTCATTGTTTTATTTATTATAGTTTGTATTTATATGACAGTAGTTGTTTTAATAATGCTGCACGCATTTGTTATTTATTTCACTTATTATCAGAGTATTATAAAATAAAAAAGCCCCTTTCGGGGCCAAGCAGATAATCAAAAGTTTGTATTTTAAATATTTTTATTTTGTACCGCACCAACCTCCGGTACCACATCTTTCAACTTGTTTAGCTATGCAAGTGATACGGGCTTGCGGAGGCACAACACATCCGCCGGGTAAAATGCCTGAATTTAGCTGGCAGGCACCTTGTTCGGTTGAAATCAGTTTATACGTCAGGGTTATTGGCATACCATCATAAACCTCAGCGGGGGTAATTGTGTTCCCTTCAACTACACAAGGATAGATAAGGCTACCGTCTTCAACACGTATAAAATATTCGCCGTAAAAGGTGTTAAACCCTTCGGCACGTTCAAAATTACCTGTTAGCTCGCATTGGGTTACAGGTGGTGCAGGTGGCTCGCTTTTGCAAGAGGTTACAAAAACGGCCGCCATAATTGCAATGGCGGTTACCGCTTTTTTTAAGTTTAATGCAGATAATAATTTCATAGTTTTATTATAGTTTGTATTTATATGACAGTTGCTATTAATGCAATGCTGCACTGGTTATAAATTTATTTTTAATCCGGTTTCAAGTCCTAAAAACAAAGGCCGTTCTTTTTGTACACCGTTGCTGGTATTGTTGTTAATAGGTCGAAGCGCAGCAGTAGCACGTGGACCTAAATAAATACCCCAGCACTTGCCCGGTTTATAGGTAATAAAACCTGCTATCGAGGCCATAATAGTCCATTTGCGGTAGTTGTTTGTCGGGGCAGTAGTTACCGTTTCGTTTTCAGCAGCGGTGGTTAGGTTAAATTGCGATGGCTGGATATAATCTTTGGTTTCAGTTTGTGCCGAAAACAAATAATCAAACGAACCGCCAAACTCAGCATCAAAACCCCATCTATTCTTTTGTGCAGTATAGGTTAAGGCTATTGGTAGTTTAATACTTTGCAAAGTTGTTGTGTAGGTCTCATCCACAATTTTCTCACCCTGTGAAACATTTCTATACAAAGTGTAAGGCTGGTTGGTTGAGGGGTCGTAATAAATATCTTCCACAGAATCGTTTTCAATTGCTGTAATCCGCGAAAAGCCTGTTACGTTACGTTTACTGTATGAAACACCTGCACTTAATCCAAAATGCTCAGTAAACCTGTAGTTGGCTTTTGCTCCCGCTTCAAAACCGTTCGCGTATGTATAGCCCTTTTCATAGCTATATCGCTGGTAGTTTGATGTATTAATACTGTTGCCGGGAGAGGTTGGGGCATCTGCAAGCTCACTTTTTGTAGGTGATTTATAGTAATCTGCCGCAAAAGGCATATAGTATGCACTCACCGCCCATTTTTGCCCGCAGTTACAGCCCTTATTTTTATTTTTCTCTTCTGGCTTTATTGTTTGCTTTGCAGGGTCGGGCGTTTCGCCAAGTTCAGCAGGGTTAGCTGTTTTATTGTCTTCAATAGTTTCAGCAGGGGGTATAATAATGTTGTTTTGTGCAACAATAGTTTCACTACTGTCAATAGCAGTAGCGGGGTTTTGTTTTTTATCGTCAATCACCTCAGAATAAACAGTTGAAACATCGGGCTGTTTCTCTTTTGCCGGAGTTTCTGTAAACTCAGGTGTTTTAATTGAAGGATGAGTGGCGTGTTGAGGTGTATGAGATTGCGAGCCTGTAAAACCATTCTCAGCCATTGTAGTAGCAGTTGTGCCGGCAGGTTGGTTACCTGTGGCATTATCAGTAACGTTTACATCGCCTTGTTTTTTATCTGTAGTAACGGATTGTTGCGGGGTGGTGGCCGCAGTATTATCGTAAGCGGGAGTTGCCGGGATATTGTTGCTGCTTTGTATGGTAATAGCTAATATGCCTGCTGTTACAGCGGCTAACAAAGGTATCCAAATAATAAGACCGCGTTTTTTGCGTTTGTTCTCCATTTTGCGCATTACCGAAGCAAACGACCCCGATGATGGGGTAATTTCAAAGCCTTCGGCCTTTTGGCGCAAAAACTCATTGAACTCTTCTTCTTTCATAATGCTGTTCAGTTTTTTTTAACGAATCAAGTTTCTTACGTAAAAATTCTTTTGCACGGGCAAATTGTGAGCGCGAGGTACTTTCTGTAATCCCCAATTGCTCTGCTATCTCTTTATGGGCATACCCCTCAATAGCAAACATATTCAGTACCACCCTGTATCCTGCGGGCAGTTGCTGTATGCAGCCCATCAGTATCTCGGCATCTATATCATGAAGTTGTATTACCGATACATCCAAAGCGTTTTCGGCTACTGATATATCTTCCTCCAAGCGCAGGCGACGGGTACTTTTAAGGTGGTTAAGCGCGGTATTAACCATAATACGTTTTATCCATGCTTCTAAAGAACTTTCGCGCCTGAAACTTCCTAAATTGTTAAACACTTTTACAAAACCATCTTGCATTACATCTTCGGCCTCGTGGGCTGTTTGTGTATAGCGGAAGCATACCCCCAGCATTTTGGGCGCATATTTATCAAAAAGCCTGTTTTGGGCGGCTCTTTTGCCTGCCAAACAGTCTTTTATCAGTTGGTCTTCCTGCTGTGTAATCACCTGCGGTGGTTTTTGTATTTGTGTATTTGACATACTGAGTTTTGGAAACGCTGCTTTAGTTTGTTATCAAATACAAAAAAATAAGCCCCTACCCTCACAGGGCAGGGGCTTTCATTTTAAAATAATATTTTAGTTGTTAACTACAAACTTGCTTACGTCGGCTACTTGGTTATCAACTTTTATTTGTACAAGATATAAACCGTTTTTAAGACCAGACGCATCAAACGATGCAAAATGTTGGCCTGAGGTGAAACTTCCTTCTTTTACGGTTAGTACTTTAACGCCTAACATATCATATACTTCTACGCTTGCCTCAGCAGCATTGTCAAAAGTAAAATCAACGGTTGTTAAGCCCGATGCAGGGTTAGGGTAAACAGTAGCAGCAACACTGTTTTTGCTTACGTTTTCAACACTGTTATAACCACCGAACAAACCTACCTCAGTAGCGTTAATTACTTGACGTTTTACTGCGTTATCATCATAGTACGATACAAAAGCAACCAAATCAATAAAGTCTGCTTTGTTCATGCTTCTTCTGGCAGTGGTTTCGTTAGGTAAGGTAACACTGGTTTCAGCAGGAAGGGTGTATGAATATACTTGAGTGTAAGTAGCGTTGGGGGCAACCAATGCAGGGATAACACCTTGTGTACCCCAAGCTCCTGAAACAATGCTGCGCACAACATGCTCGTGGCTGTAGCCGATAATAGGGTCGGCTAAGTTGTATAGCGGATGGCTCATGCCGCCTGCTGCTGCACCTGCACTGCTGTAATAATTGCGTTGGTTAAAGTTGCTGTTGCTGGCACCCACAATTCCGTTTTCAACCACCATTGCGTGAATACGTATATCGCCTTTTACATAATCAACCGATTTAACTTCAACAGTAAAATCAATTTTACGGGTAGCAGGGTCAAAAGTTTTTGAGGTAACTTTTATTTCAAGCGGAGCAGGTACGTTTGCTTGTGTAGCAACCCTGCTGGCCCACAGACCCCTGTTTTGACCCACAGTAGCTTCGCCGGCAAACAAAGTACGGTCAATCATACCGTAAGGATAGCCGGTAGCGTATGCGCTGTTCACAGTGTTGCTGTTAGTATTAGTCATACCATCACCGTTGTGGTGCATTACGGCAACT
Source organism: Bacteroidia bacterium (assembly GCA_035906255.1). Taxonomy (GTDB): domain Bacteria; phylum Bacteroidota; class Bacteroidia; order UBA8524; family UBA8524; genus SB11. Next base: position 143,828 of record JAMIFM010000011.1, on the reverse strand, counting down.
ACAGAAGGGGTTTGGGTTTTGATGTCTTTCATGCGAATGTGACCATCGGGGCAATATCCGCACCAAGCACCGGTACCTTCTTCTACCAAAACATTTTTAACGCCAGAGATACCGTTGTTTACAAATACTGAAGTTGTAATTTCATCATTGGCAGTGTTTTCATCAGTATTGTCGTTAATCTCGCTCACCCATATTTTTATTGAATATGTTTGACCTGCTGCGGGCAACATGGCTTTAGTGGGGTGTGAGAAGTTATAAGTGCCACCGTTTGGCGCAATGTTTAATGAAGTTATCTTTTGACTCACTGTTGCACCGCCATCAACGCTATAATTAAGCATGATTGAAGTAATTGCAGCACTACCGTAGTTAGAAAGTGTGCCGCTAACAGTTGCACCTGTTGAAAGGCTAACAATGGCAGGAATGCTGGTTGATACCATCGCTACATCGCGGGTAGCTTGAGTACCCATGATAAATTCAAAAACGTCTGATTTAGTAGCATCGTATGAACCGTTGTTACCGCCGAAGTTACGGTTAGGGCTTCCGCTAACGGTAGTACCCATAGTGCCGTCACCATTTTCACAGCCTATTGAGCCTGTAAACGTTCCGAAACCGTAGCTGTTAACCACATCAAAGTTTCCTTCTTCATACAAACGCACGGTAGCATAAACAATATTGCTTGCAGATGCTTGGCCGAAAGGCGATGCGCCCATCCATTGTATCACATGAATACGCTTAGGCGATGTGCCATACGTCCAGCTTTTAACAGCTATTACCGCATTTGCATTCGGAGTAAATGTTTTTAATTCCAAGTCATCCCAAAAAGCATAAATGGCATTGTTCGGGCCTGAAACATCGGGCAGGGTAGTGTTGGTACCAACGCTGGTAGTGGCAGCGGCATCAAAAGTAATGTAACCGTTATCGCTTACCTTGTAGGTGGTAACAGGGTTGCCATAAAAGCTCCATGCAAAAGGGATAGTTTGATCGGCCGAAAGTACATCGTTGCTCGGTTTATTAAGCACAGTTGTGGCTCCGGTTGATGTAAAAGGGTCGAAAGAAGCATCAACTCCTTTTTTGGCAATGTAGTAGTATTGGGCTTGAGCTATGCCCGCTACAAACATTAGTAAAATAATAAGTACATTTTTTTTCATAATCCGAATTGGTTCTGGTGTTAAGAATTCATTAACAAAGCTATCAATAAAACCGTAATTAGCAACCCGTAACAAACAAAATTTTGTAGCAATTACGTTGTTTTTAAGTTGTTTATAATTAGTGTGTTAGTGGCTTTTTAGATTGTAAAGCATTGGCTGTTGATATACTGGCACAGGCTTTTTATTTGCGTTGTTGTGATGGCAAAAACAGTAATGTAGCAGATACCTTCCAACAACACGGGCATGAAGAATGTTTGATAGATTATAAAAATGTATTCTTTGTGAGGCGCGAAAAGAAACCTACTTAATTTCCTTTAACTCAATTGTCCAGCCCAAATCCATTTTAAGAATAATAGGGAACTTTTCATTTTCCCAAACGGTAATTGTTTGAGTATCTGTAAGCGATTTAAGATTGCTCACTTTCATATCCAAAGGTTTGCCTTTGTAGGTTATTTTATGGGCTTCACCGTCTTCCCTGAAAAAACCAGTTGCTTCGCCGTTGTCTAAAGAAATCAGCACCATTTCATCTTCGTTGTGCATCTCACGCCACATAGTGCGGCTAATCCATACACTTGTTTGGTCGGTAAGTTTGGCAGTATCAGTAGCAAAATAGTTAAACAAACCTGCTGCATTTTCTACCGCTTCTTCAGCCATAACTACAGTTCCCTTCTTGTTTATTGGAGCCGTCATTTTCCAATCAAACGTTATCCCGTCGTCCAGTTTTTTTACTGTAACAATAAACTGGTACTTAGCTGTAGCGGTATTAACCTCATATATAAGCTGCGTACCTACTGTAATTTGTGTAGGGGTACCGTCGCTTGCCGGTTCACCCTGTGCATTGGCAGTGTACACAAGCCCTATAAGGCATACAAAAAACAAGGCGATGTTTTTCATAACATTTTTAAATTATGGCGGGGCGCAAAGGTATATTACAGTACACACGCAGCCAATATGTAAAGTTAGTATATTTTGCTGTTTACAAAAAAGAACATAATTGCATAACAGCCTTATATTTGCATTTTCATAACATACTTAATGAAATACCTGCATACGGAAGAAAATTTTTTGGGCATTGAAGGTGAGGACAATTACTCATACAACAACGCCACTTTTGTAATACAATCACTACCCTACGAATATACTTCGTCATACCTTATGGGGTCGGCCAAAGGGCCTAAAGCTATTATTAAGGCATCACAATTTGTAGAGTTGTATGATGAGGAGTTGGATGCTGAACCGTATAAAAAAGCAGGTATCTGTACGCTTAAGCCTCTTAAATTTGGCAAAGCAGTGGATGCCGATGCGGTGAAACTGATTGAAGAAAGCACTGCCGCATTGATGGCTGATAAAAAGTTTGTAGTATCGTTAGGTGCTGAGCATACGGTTAGCTATGGTTTGGTTAAGGCTCATGCCGCCAAGCATAAAAACCTTACTGTATTGCAATTGGATGCGCATAGCGATTTGCGTGAAGCATATCATGATAATCCGTACTCACATGCCAGTGTAATGAAGCGCGTGCACGATATGGGGGTTAATTTGGTACAAGCAGGTATTCGTGCCCAATGTATCGAGGAAGCTGATTTGATTAAAAAATCGAAGAACATACATACGTTTTATGCCCACTACATCCGCAAAAATGAAAAAACATGGATTGATGAGGCATTGGCTGCAATGACTGACAATGTATATATTACGATTGATGCCGACGGATTTGACCCAAGCATTATGCCCGCAGTAGGTACTGCTGAGCCAAACGGTTTATTTTGGAATGAATCGCTTGAGTTGTTGCGCCGCACCATTATGGAGAAAAACGTAGTAGGCTTTGATATTGTAGAGTGTGCCCCTATGAAAGGTACTATTTTGAGTGAATACACCCTTGCCAAACTTGCATACAGGCTGATGGGTTATATTACTTTAAAACCCGCTGCTAAAGCAAAGCCCGCTGCAACTGTTGCTAAAAAGAAACCGGTTGCCCGTAAAAAATAAGTTTAACCAATACTAAATTAAATCGCTTAGCTGTGAAAGTATATTTTGATAATGCAGCAACTACGCCACTTGATGCTGAAGTGCTTGAAGCAATGTTGCCCGTATTGCTCAACGAATTCGGAAATCCTTCATCAACCCATGCACACGGACGTTCGGTGCGAACGTTGATTGAAGATGCACGAAAGCGGGTAGCTAAAATTGTGAATGTAACCCCTTCAGAAATATTTTTCACTTCGGGCGGAACTGAGGCAGATAATATGGCCTTGCGTTGTGCAACGATAGACTTGGGTATAAAACATATCATTACTTCGCCCATTGAGCACCACGCAGTGCTTCATACGGTTGAAGAGCTTGCACACAAAGGCAAGGTTGAAATGCACTTGGTGAACATTATGCCCGATGGCCATATTGATTATGACCATTTAGAACAATTAATGGCTCAATATCCAGGGGCATTGGTGTCGCTGATGTATGCAAACAATGAAATAGGAAATTTGCTAAACGTGGAGCTTGTATCAGCATTGTGTAAGCAATATTCCTGTTATTTCCACTGTGATACCGTGCAGGCCGTGGGGCATTACCCAATTGATTTGCAAACAACAACCATTCATTTTATAGCTTGCGCTGCCCACAAATTTAATGGCCCCAAAGGTGTAGGCTTTATTTATATAAACAATAGTTTAAAAATTAAGCCTTTTATAACCGGTGGTGCACAAGAACGTAATATGCGCGGTGGTACCGAAAACGTGTACGGTATTGTAGGGCTTGCCAAAGCCCTTGAAATTGCTGTACGTGATATGGACAAAGAAGTTGAACATATTACAGGTTTGCGCAGCTATATGATGCAACGTTTTATTGAAGAAATACCTGACGTGAAATTTAACGGTGATGTTAATGGCCGTAGTTTATATACTGTGCTTAACGTTTCGTTTCCTCCCAGCCGTGTATCAGAAATGATGCTGTTCCGTTTGGATATGGACGGTATTTCGGCCAGTGGGGGCAGTGCCTGCTCATCAGGCAGCGATGTAGGCTCACACGTGCTTAATACGTTAAAAGTTGACCCTTCTCGCGCCAACGTGCGATTTTCTTTTGGTAAACAAAATACAAAAGAAGAAGTGGATTACGTAGTAGGGAAAGTAAAAGAAATGATGGGGGTTGCAGAACCCGTTAACTAAATGTAACCTTAATTACTAAAAATCGTATAAAAGCCGCCCTGAGCGGCTTTTTTTATCGAATTCAGTGCTGTATCCTTTGATAACAGTTTCCGTGGGGTTACTTTCGCGGCAAATTAAGTTAGCATGAAAATATCATTACAAAAGATTATTTTAATTTTCATTTTTTCAGCGGTTGCCATCTTATCACATTCACAAAGTGTTGATGTTACTTGGGGGAAGGTATCTCGACTTGAAAAGAAAGGAACCGATTTTAACATTTTGGGAGAGACAAAAGACGGCATTTTTGTAATCAAGCAGGATAAAAAAAAGAACAGGTACATTGAGAGGTATGATTTGGTGAGCCTTGAACATGATTTTACAAGAGAGATTGAGTTTAGCAAAAAGAAAGGGAGCGAAAGCAAAAAGGATAAAATTGAGTTAGAAGACATTTTCTTACTTGACGATGCAATAGTGGTTTTTGGAACATCCTACGATAAGAAGCAAAAACAATTTAATCTTTTAGTACGTAAATACGGACTTGATGGTAAACCCGAAACTAAATGGGATAAAATTGAAACGATTCAAGGTAAAAGAAAAGGCAATAAGGGAGGGTTTACAATTAAACCGTCTGAGGATAAAAAACTTTTTTTGATTGAACAGACAAACCCTGTTAAAGACAAAGAGCCTGTATCCTTTAATTTTTCTATTTATGATGAAAACCTAAACAAAGTGTATGAAAAAGAAAATGTAAAATTTAGGCTTTTGGAAGACGACGCGTCTTTGAGTAACCATACCATAAAAGATAATACAGTATATTTTATAGGATACACAACAACGGGGTGCACTTTATATTCTTTTGATTTTGGCCCTGCATCTACTGACGGTGAGAAAATCAGGGATTATGAAATAAACATAAATAAAGATATTAGAATTAATAATGCGGCCTTTAGCTTTGATGAAGCAGGGGATATATTAATTGCCGGTTTTTATTCTAATAAAGAAGAATCGAGGGAAGCAACTGATTTAGCAGGTACATATTTTGTAAGATTAAATGCTACAACCTTTGAGGCCAAAACAAAAAACAGCAATCCTTTTGAAAAAGAATTTCTAACAAATTTTGCTTCTGAAAAGCAAATACGAAAAGGAAAGACTGGAATTCCGGTGTCATTTGCAATGCGCCATTTTATTACCCATAAAGACGGAAGTATTACGCTGTTAGCTGAAAATAGTTTTGAAGTTGAGCATTGCAGTAATAGTAATGGAGTTGGGGTTGCTCCCGGTATCACACTTTCTACACAAACGTGTTATTATACTTATCATAAAAATGAGGTAATTATTACGAGAATAAATCCTGATGGTAGTGTTAAGTATGCCCAAGCGATTAGGAAAGCGGGAAACTCAAGAAATCCGTACGATAATGCAATTTCGTACACAGTAATCCCAACCGAAGAAAATTTATATGTTTTTTATAACGACCATTACAAAAGCTACCGACCCGGTGATACAAAAATTCGTAATCTACCTGCATACAAGAAAAGGGTATTAGCAGTAGCTACCATTAATTCTAATGGCGAAATGGTAAAAGAAGCAATGATACGCCACAAAGATATTAAACTGGAAATATTACCCCGTAATGCTATACGAACTGAAAGCGGGTTAATTATGTTTGGGTATTATAAAAAGACTGTTAAGCTGGGTAGGTTTACTCTGACACAGAATTAATTTAATCATTAAAAAGCCGCTCTGAGCGGCTTTTTTTTATCGAAAACTCGTAGCAAACTTTTATAAAGGTAGAGTAATATATATTTTGCGAATAAAAAACTCAGCGGATGAACAAGACTATAATATTTATTGAAGTAATTATATTTTCAATAGTATCGGCAAGTTCTTTTGGACAAAATTTTAATATCACTGTTGGAGATGATATGAAAATTGGAAAAGAAAATTCCGCTTTCAATGTTTTTGCTTATGTTAATGACACATTGATAATTCTTGAAAATCAAAAAGGATATAGAAATGATAGATTAACATTTCATGCTTATGACAAGAAGAATAATTTTAATCTTATTAAAAGTCTTAAACTTGAATTTACTGATGATGATGAAGTGGGAGGAGTGCCGGAGATTGTACTTGTTAAAACCGTTGGAAATAGCTTGTATGTGTTATACTTTATTAAAAATAACACGGAAAAAAAGTATTATGGGATATCCTACGGATTGAACTTAGATATTAAAAGTGAAACAACAGATTTACTTGAAGTTTCGCTATCTGAAAAGAAAGATGAGATAGGTTATTGGGAGCATCAATTTGTTTTGTATGATGTAATTGACTCTGTTTTTGTAATAATGGATAGTAATTATCCAACAACAGCATTATTTGACATGGATTTTAATGGGGTTGAAATTGAAAGAGATGAAAGTGATTCAATTGAATTTGAAAGTAAACTTGAGAAGTCGGTTACTAGTAACTATGATTATAAAGGAGATAAAATGTTAACGGTTGCTATCGCAAGTAAGAATAAAGAATTCGACCACAAACCGTCTAGCCAGTCTATATATTACTCTTTAGAAAGTCAGACAGAATACATAAAATATGGAGAAGGAAAAATCATCACTCTTGATGAAAACTTGTATAGCAGATATGTTTCATGTCATTATGATTCTGTTGCTGATGAAATAATTGCATTAGGATTTTATAATGATTTTAATAAAAAGAAAGATAAACCGGCTGGGATATTTTTTGTAAAGCAAAGTGTAGAGGGAAATAGTTTGATTTGCTCAAATTTTTCAAGCACAACTGAGAACTTTAGAAAAGCTTATGCTGATTCTAAAATAAAAAAAGAGAATAAGGACTATTTTAATGATGAGGAATTTGATATCATTAAAAAATCGGATGGAGGGTTTTTTGTGGTTGATTGTGATAGGTTAACTTTCAATTCTTGGTCAGAGAATTCACCTTGGGATGTAAAAACTGTTAAAATGATTTTTGGAAACATTATCTTTTTCAATTTTGATAATAAAGGAGTTTTAAAAAGTCAAAGCGTAGTTTCTAGGTATGCAGAAAAAGAAATTGCCTATACAAACACTGAATTGGATAACTATTTAACATTTACAGATTCTGATAATAGTACGTATATAGTTTTTTCTGATAATATAGGAAATTACACAAATGGTGTATATAACTCAAAAAGTAAAGAAGATCAATCGGATGATAAAACGTGTTTAGCAGTGGTTAAAGTTGATGGTGAAGGAAACGAAACTCGAAAAGTATTGATTAGCGCTGTAAGAAAAGAGTATGGGATTGACTTATTAGGCGGCGGTATTCAAAAAGTTGGGGTGAACGAATACATTTGGTATGGGTATAAAGATGGAATTGGTAAAATAGTAACCTTTAAACTGGATTAAACCTACGCCATCAAATTGCCTTTAAATATTTTAACGGCGATGGCAAGTAGGATAAGCCCGAAGAATTTACGAATGACAAGCAAACCGCCTTTACCCAGTTTACGCTCGATGAAGTTGGTTGATTTTAGTACTACGTAAATCAGAATAAGGTTGAGAAGTATGCCTACTAATATGTTGTACAATCCGTAATCGGCACGTAGTGAAATAACAGTAGTTAGTGTACCTGAACCGGCTATGATAGGGAAAGCTACGGGCACAATACTTCCTGATGAGGGGTCAGGGTCGGCTTTAAAAATATCAATACCCAAAATCATTTCAAGACCAAGAATAAAGATTACAATAGAACCCGCTACCGCAAACGAGCTTAAATCAACCCCCATCAATCCCAAAAACTCTTTACCGATAAACAGGAACAAAATCATTAATGCACCTGCTGCCAGTGTAACTTTTTCGCTTTGTATATGGCCTATCTTACTGCGTAATGAAATGATAACGGGTACTGACCCTATAACATCTATTACCGCAAAAAGGGTAAACGAAACGGTAAGGATTTCATCAAAACTGAACATAATGCAAAGATAGCTTTCAGTTTCCTGTTTACAGTTTTAAGTTTTTGGATGACCTAATCAGACAACAAATAACTAAATAGCTACAGGTGCTTTAATAGCTGGGTGAGGGTCGTAGTTTTCAAGCGAAAAATCCTCAAACGTAAAATCAAATACCGATTTCACATCAGGGTTTAGTTTCATCACAGGATAGGGGCGAGACTCACGGCTCAATTGCAATTCCACTTGCTCAAAGTGATTACTGTATATATGGGCATCGCCAAACGTGTGTACAAAATCACCCAGTTCAAGCCCGCATTCTTGGGCAATCATCATGGTAAGTAAAGCATAGCTGGCAATATTAAACGGCACTCCTAAAAATATATCGGCACTGCGTTGGTATAACTGGCAGCTTAGCTTATTGTCGGCAACATAAAACTGAAACAACGCATGGCAGGGCATTAGTGCCATTTTTTCAAGGTCAGCCACATTCCAAGCACTTACCATTATACGGCGACTATCAGGGCTTTTTTTCAGCATATCCAATACCTGCTGCATTTGGTCAACGTGGCTGCCGTCGGCCTTAGGCCAGTTGCGCCACTGGTACCCGTACACAGGGCCAAGATTGCCATCGGCATCTGCCCATTCATCCCAAATACTTACCCCGTTATCTTTCAGGTACTTTGTATTTGTGTCACCCTTTAAAAACCACAATAACTCATGGATGATAGATTTTAAGTGCACCTTTTTAGTAGTAACCAACGGAAAACCCTCGTTCAAATCAAAACGCATTTGGTAGCCAAACACACTGCGGGTTCCCGTACCGGTACGGTCAGTTTTAGTAGCCCCGTTTTCATACACAAAGCGTAAAAAGGTTTCGTATTGGTTCATGGCAAATCTTAAATTCAATGCAAAGTTCAGCTTTTATAAAAGCCCAATCAAAACGGTATTATCAACAAAAGGTGCATAGGCTTAAAATGCCCCTAAAATCATTGTCAAATCATGGGTAAAAGTAGTTTCTTTGCGAAAGGTTGAATTACAGTTACTACATAGGCCGCCGTCTCACAGGCAAAAGCTCAAAGTCGTTTTCACGGCTTATTATCCGCATTGGTATAGCAGGTATTGCTATCAGCATAGGGGTAATGATAGGTTCAGTGGCCATCCTCACAGGGTTTAAAAACCAAATTACCGATAAAGTGGTTGGCTTTGGGGCACACATACAAGTAAAAGCCCTTGAGTTGAACGAGTCGTTTGAAGCTACCCCCATCAACCGCAACCAGCCGTTTCTTAAAACAGTAAAACAAACAGGGCCTGTAACCCAAGTGCAGGTTTATGCCCACAAAGCGGCAATAATAAAAACCGATACCGATGTAGAGGGGATTGTACTGAAAGGTGTTGATAAGGGATTTGACTGGACATTTATACAAGGTTGTCTGATAGAAGGGAAATTGCCTGATTTTAAAGACTCGGTAACAGGGCAGGAGATTTTAATATCTAAAATACTGGCGGATAAGTTGCGGTTGAAAGTAGGCGATAATGTGCCGTTATATTTCATACAAGAGCCTGTAAGGGCAAGGGGCTTAACAGTTTCGGGGGTGTATGAAACGGGGCTTGAAGATTATGACAAAACCTTTGCATTGGTAGATTTGAGGCATATACAAAAGCTGAACGGTTGGGGCGATAGTATGGTGCAGGGCTTTGAAATAATGCTGACCAATTTTGAGCGCCTTGATGAAACTACGTATAACCTGAACGGTGAATTACCGCCAAATATTAAAGCATACAATGCCCGCGAGCTGAAACCGCAGATTTTTGATTGGCTGGCACTGTTGGATACCAATGTGGTGATAATAATGGTGCTGATGATTTTGGTGGCTTGTATAAACATGATTACTGCTTTGTTGGTACTTATCATCGAACGTACCAATATGATAGGTATATTAAAAGCATTGGGCAGCAGTGATTGGGGCATACAACGCATATTTTTATATAAAGCAGCTTACCTTATAGGACAAGGCCTATTGATAGGTAATACGCTTGGATTGGGCTTTTGCTACTACCAACAAAAAACAAGTTTTGTAAAACTTGACCCTGAATCGTATTATTTGAATTTTGTGCCTGTAAACATTGAATTGTTACCTATATTAATAATTAATGTAGGCGCTTTTGCGGTGTGTATTATTGCGATGTTGTTGCCCAGTTTGATGGTTTCGCGAATCACACCTGTGAAAGCCATCCGTTTTGATTGATTCTTATCGCATGCAAATAATTGCTGTAACCGAACGACTTATTATCCGTGAATTACTGCCCGAGGATGAAACGGGTATGTTTATACTTGATAGTGACCCCGAAGTGCACAGGTATTTGGGGAATGAGCCTGTGAAGGATATTGAACAGATACGCAAGGTAATAGCTTTCATCAGGCAACAATATATTGATAACGGTATTGGCAGGTGGGCAGTGATAGAAAAGGAAAGCGGTGAGTTTATCGGTTGGACGGGCTTGAAACTGATGCGTGAAACGGTGAATAACCACACTAACTATTACGATTTTGGTTATCGGTTTATAAAAAGCCGTTGGGGTATGGGCTATGCCACTGAAACGGCTGCTCCAACACTAAAATACGGTTTTGATGTGTTGCACGCCGATACTGTTTATGCAATGGCCGAAGAGGGCAATACAGCTTCACGCAGGGTATTGCAAAAAGCAGGCTTACAGTTTGTTGAAATGTTTGAGTATGACGGGGCACCGCACGCTTGGTATAAAATTACCCGTGCAGATTTTACACCACAGGGATAAAAAGCTCAGTGGTTGGTGTGGCAGTGGCGATATTAATCCGTACCATCGAATGATGGTTGCGGATGGTTGAAAGCGAATACCTGCTGGAAGATTCAATCATCTCAAAAACAAACAATCCTGCAAGTGGTGGGGGTAGCTGCGATACTTTATGCAAAAACTTTCCTGCACTAATTGTTTTCTTATATAATCCGGCTGTAATTAAGGGTGAAAGCTCATTGGGTTTTATCCAATACCCTACATCAACGCGCATTTTAGCAGGGTGTGTAAGCATATATACATCAGGCGATGAAGCTGCTACCCGCAGGCTGTTTATATCGGCTCCGTTCATGGCCGCGTTTTCAAATAATCCGGTTATTTTTTCCTGCACAGTACTTTCAGTACACCTGCAATACCAATACTCCGTTTCCGGCTCTGTAATGTAACAAACCGTTTCCATAGCGGTTATTGCAGCCGTATCGGTAGGGATAAATTGTAAAATATGATTGTTAGGAACTACTGATGATTTTGAAAACCGTTTGGGCGATTGAGAAAACTGGTTACTAAATGCTTTTGTGAGTGATTGAACACCTCCGTACCCCGTAAGTTCGGCAATATCAGAAATGCTGTATGCCGAATGGCGTAACAACCCGGCAGCATATTTTAGGCGGTATTGTTTTACATAATTCCACAGCGGTTGCTGAGTTCTTTCACTAAAAACATGGGCAAAACGATGGTACGATAAGTGTGCTGCATCTGCCAATTCTTTTAGGCTGAAATTGCGTTGCAGGTTGCATTCAATAAAGTGTTGCGCCCGTTCAATTGCCTGTATATGTATTTCAGCATCAGCAGTTTTCACAGTTTAAATTTTAGCAAAAATGGATAAAAAAATGGTAACCGTTAAAATTACTTTTGCGGAAGATGAAAACTATGAAAAAACTTACTGTAATTATCTTAGTATTAATTGTTTCAAAGGCAAATGCACAACTTACCCAAACCATCAGAGGTACTGTGTTGGACAAAAACCTGCTTACCCCGCTAATAGGTGCCAACGTATTAATTGTGGGCAGCAACCCTTTGATGGGGGCTGTGACCGATGAAAATGGAAACTTTAAGATAGAGAAGGTGTCTATTGGTCGCGTGGATATTAAAACCAGCTATTTGGGGTATAAGGAAGAAGTGCTTACAGATATTGTAGTTAGTTCAGGCAAAGAGGTGGTGTTGCAAATTGTATTGGAAGAAAACGTGGTGCAGGAGACAGAAGTAGTGGTAACGGCCGATAAAGATAAATTGAAACCTGTGAATGAATTGGCTGTGGTGAGTGCAACTACGTTGCGGGTGGATGAAACCAACCGGTATGCGGGTTCAAGGCAAGACCCTGCACGTGTGGCGGCTAATGTGGCTGGAGTTGCAGGCGGTGGTGATTTGCGTAACGATATTATTGTACGCGGTAATACCCCCATGGGTATTTTGTGGCGACTTGAAGGGATTGAAATCCCCAACCCTAACCATTTTGCTGTAACAGGAACCACAGGCGGCGCGTTTAGTATATTAAACAACAACCTGTTGGCTAACACCGATTTTTTTACGGGGGCATTTCCAGCTGAATATGGCAATAAAACGGCAGCGGTGTTTGATGTAAGGATGCGCAACGGTAATAACGAAAAACGCGAGCACACGTTTCAGGCGGGGTTAAACGGCGTTGAGTTTACTACCGAAGGCCCGCTGATGAAAGAAAAGGGAGGTTCGTATTTGGTGAGTTATCGTTTCTTGTCGTTCAGGGCACTAAGGGCAATGGGAGTTAGTGTGGGGCTTAACGGTATTCCGCAGTTTCAGGATTTATCGTTTAAAATTAACTTACCTGTTTCATCAAAAAATACCCTTTCAATATGGGCCATAGGAGGCACCAGCAGTATTACGGTAAAAGAAAGCGAAGAAGACACTGCTGCTTGGGGCAGTAACAGCGTAACTGATAACGATTTCAGAAGCAGTATGTATGCTTCGGGTATTACATTCACCTCCAAATTGTCACCTAAAACAGTAGGTAAACTTATTTTCTCAGCAACAGGTAGCGGCAGCAAGGTTTATAACGAGGAGTATTATAAAAACAACACACACCGAGTGGATGAGGAGTACCGATCGGCCGAACATCAGCAGTTGCTGCAATACACACTCACCCATAAGTTTAATCCCCGTCATTTAATAAAGGTGGGAGTTACGGGCAGATTAGTAAGTAATAACATATATCAGAAACAATACGAGGGCAGAGACTCATCTTACCGTATCGGGTTGGACGAAAAGAACAGTTCGTCGTTGGTGCAAAGTTATGTGCACTGGCAGTACCGCCCAAATTCAAAATTGGATGTGAATTCAGGCGTATATTATCAGCTGTTTACCTTTAATAATACCTATGCGGTTGAGCCCCGTTTAGGGGTGTTGTATCACATGAGCAGTGATAAAAAGCTGAGTTTTGGTGCAGGGCTTCACAGCCAAACACTACCGTTGTTATACTATACATACAAGTTTAGAGATACAATGGGTGGTTACCGTCAAACCAACCGTAATCTTGATTTAACCCGCAGCGCACATTTTGTGGCAGGGTATCAGCAAATGATAAAAAACACCAAGCGCTTTAAAGTAGAAGCCTATTACCAGTATTTGTACGATGTGCCCGTATCAGCAATATCGCGCATGGGGCACTATTCAACAGTGAATATAGGCGGTGATTTCTCGTTTGAAACAGAAGACAGCACTGTGAATAGAGGAAAGGGAGAAAACTATGGGGTTGAACTGACGTTTGAACGGTTTTTTAACAACTCATACTACTTTTTAACCACCTTGTCGCTGTTTGATTCTAAGTTTCAAGGCGGTGACGGGGTTTGGCGTAATACAGCATTTGACTTAGGGCACGTGTTTAATGTGCTGGCAGGAAAGGAGTTTAAAATTGGCAAGGATAACCGCAAATCTATTTCGGCAGATATAAAGCTAACGCACATGGGCGGACGCAGGATAATTCCTGTAGATGTAGCACAAAGTATTTTGCATAACGAGGAACGCAAGGATTTTAAAAGGGCTTTTGAAGAAAAAACAGCTGATTATTTCCGATGCGATATAAAGCTGGCGTATAATAGTAACCGTAAAAAAGCAACCCATCAGTTTTTTATTGCTGCCGATAATGTGTTTAATACACAAAACGAATTAATGCGTGAGTGGGACAACAACAGAAAAAAAGTGAAGGTGATTTATCAAATAGGCATATTTCCGTATTTAGGTTACAGGGTTAACTTTTAGGGAAAGGACAGCCCAAAAACACTACGGGGCAAAGAACTAATTAATAGTTCTTTGCCCCGTAGTTGTTATAAGATAACCGAATTACTTTTAGTGCGACTCGCTTACTCCGTTGTTTTTTTTCCTCATACGCATATTCAGTATCTCAACAATTAGTGAGAATACGATGGCAGCATAAATATAGCCTTTGGGTACGTGGTTGTGGAAAGCATCCGCAATCAGCATAACGCCAATCATAATAAGGAATGACAACGCCAATATCTGCAACGAAGGGTGGGCGTTGATAAACTTACTGATAGCACCGCTAAACATCATCATAATAATGATAGAGATAATAACGGCTATAATCATCAAAATCACTTTATCAGTCATACCGATAGCAGTCAAAATAGAGTCGAATGAGAAAACAATATCCAGCATCACAATCTGTACAATAATACTGCTAAAGCTAATGCCTTTGCCTTTCACAGAAACCTCATGTTCCTTGCCTTCTACCTTACCGTAAATTTCGCTGGTACTTTTGGCTATCAAAAAGATACCGCCAGCCAGTAGTATTGCATCGCGTCCGCTAAAGCCGAATTCCATAATATCAAGTGCCAAAAAGTGGAAATCTTTGATGGTAAATAAAGGAGTGTCAAATTTCATAATCCAAGTGATACCTAACAGCATGGCAATACGGAAAATTAATGCCAGCGAAAGCCCTATCATGCGGGCGCGGGGTTGTTTTTCTTTTGGTAATTTGTTGGTTACTATTGAGATAAAGATAATGTTATCAATACCCAATACTACCTCAAGAAAGGTAAGAGTAATCAGGGCCATTATGCCTGCTGAGGTGAAGATTTCTTCCATAGGTTGTTTAATTCAGCCGCAAAGATAGGTGTATAGCGCACATCTTGTTTTTTGGGCACTGAAAAAATATAAGATTTACAAACAATGGTTGGGCATAAACAAAAGAGCCCGATTACTAAGTAATCGGGCTCTTTTGTTTAATAAGGATATACCTACTTAGAGGCAGCCCCTAACGGGCTTTTACCACTATCGGTAAGTTTTTTATTCAAGGCTTCGCGTTTTGCTTTCAACTTAGCGGGCTGCACAAAGTACAAATCAAACATTAACTCTAATACATCCAGCATCCACTCGGCTTCTTCAGGTTCAGCGTCAACAATTTCACCTGGGGCAGTACTTTTTGTGGAGTAAATATTAAAGTTGGCAATGCTCTTTATTTCAAGCAAACTTTCGGCAAGGGCAGGAGTAAGGGTGCGGTTATCAATTACCTCGTCAATCTCTTTAGCAAGATTAGATTTTTTTACCCCCGCTTTCTCCCGTAATATGTTTTGAAGGCACCTGCGGCTAAGTGCTGCACTTGCTTTGGGGCTTTGTGCCAATGTAAGGCAGGCTTCTTCATAATCACGTGCATACAGTTCTTCCACTTCTTCGGGTGCGGGTGGCCTGCCCGATGTGAATGGCATAACGGTAGTGCGTGAAATAATGCCTTTACGCAACGAGTTTCCGTTGCTGTCTTTTACCAGTTCGCCTTTTCCAAGGTCAATAATGATACGTTTGCAGTCAGGATTAGGGCAGTGCATTACAAATGCTTGCCAGTACACATCAGTTTCGTAACCAATATTAATCTCTTTGAATGTTGCGTTAACCTCTAATTGGCAGTGTGGACACTTCATGTTAAGGAATTATTATGCAATATATCAAAACAAGGTTGATATTAAAGGGCAACGACGTGCTACCTTTTTTATTGCGTGTTGAACGTAAAAATTATATTTTTTTTGGACTGACAATGAACGTTTAATTTTGTGCCTCTGAAAGCAGGGTTTAACCTGTTTATGCAAAGTTACTGAATATTATGATGTTGGTTGTTGCATCAAGTACTTTTCTTTAATAACGTTAATATGGTGCATTTCGTGTCCTGCTATTAAAAAACCTATAGACCTTACTGATAACTGGGTATCACGGGCAGGTCCGCTTAGGTCTAATACCGACGGTTGAAAGGTTTTAAATTGCAGTATAGTTGCGTTGCGCAACAATTCCCATTCTTGCAATAAATCATCTTTGGTGCGTGCATCAGCCAATGATGCAGTAACAAATGTATGCACATCGTAACCGGGTATCACGCTTTGTTCGCCCCTTGCAAAACGCATAGCTCTGAAACCAAAGTTGCGTTCAGCATCAATAAGGTGTTGTAAAATCTCTTTTATGCTCCATTTACCCTCGGCGTAGCGGTAATTTAAAGTCTCATCGTTCAAGGGGTTTAGCAGAGCAAGTGTGCCATTATGTGCGGTTGTTAACGCTGTAAATAAATCAGTATCCGCAGCAAATTTTTTAATGTAGTGATCGTAAAAGCCAAAAGTTTCGTGCGCTGCCGGAGGGGTTATTATCATAAAGTACAGTTAAAGAAAAAGAACAAAGCAAATATAATCACCCGCATTCTACTAAATATCTGTTTAAAGTAAAAAAAACACCCGACCTGTTGAGGTCGGGTGCGTATCCTTAATATTCAAGTGTTTAAAATTACTTGTCTTTCTTTTGGGCATCGGGGCGGGCAATGCTTTCGCGCATATCGGTATCGGCTTTCAGGTTTTGCATTTTGTAGTAATCCATAATGCCCAAATTCCCGCTTCTAAACGCCTCGGCCATTGCCAACGGTACTTGTGCCTCGGCCTCAATTACTTTGGCGCGTGCTTCCTGTATTTTGGCTTTAAATTCCTGTTCGGCAGCTACCGCCATAGCACGGCGTTCTTCTGCACGGGCGTTAGCAACCTTCAAGTCAGCATCCGCTTGGTCGGTTTGCAGCTTAGCACCCACGTTACTGCCAATATCAATATCGGCAATATCTATCGAAAGTATTTCAAACGCAGTTCCTGCATCCAATCCTTTATCCAATACCACTTTCGATATACGGTCGGGGTTTTCCATCACCTCTTTGTGGTTCAATGCCGAACCTATGGTAGTAACAATACCTTCGCCTACACGGGCAAGCACAGTTTCTTCTCCTGCACCGCCTACTAATTGACGTATGTTGGTACGCACTGTTACACGGGCTTTGGCAATCAACTGGATGCCATCTTTAGCCACAGCAGCTACAGGAGGGGTGTTGATTACACGAGGGTCAACCGAACGTTTTACCGCGTCAAAAACATCACGGCCGGCAAGGTCAATAGCCGTTGCCATCTTAAAATCAAGGGGAATATTAGCTTTATCGGCTGAGATAAGTGCTTTTATCACATTGTTTACATTACCGCCCGCCAAAAAGTGGGTTTCCATTTCGTTAGGGGTAATTTTTAAGCCTGCTTTTGTAGAGGTGATAAGAGCATTTACTATCAACGATGGCGGAACTTTACGAAAACGCATCAACACCAATTGCAGCAGGCTAACCCGCACATTTGATATAATGGCGGTAAACCATAAGCGGATGGGAATGAAATATGAAAAAATTATTAAACCTACGATTGCCGCAACGGCAATAAAAATCATCATAATATCCATAGTATCGGTGTTTTAATTTTCTGTTTTACGAACGTATATCTTGTTATCTTCAATCTTATAAACCTCAATAGGAGTGTGGGCTGTAATAATACCACCCTCACTGCTCACCTCATATTTTTCATCACCAAACAACGCATTACCCATTGGTCTCAATTCTGAAATAGTAATGCCGCTTGTTCCCACCTTCACCAAATCTTCGTCAATAGTATTCATTTTACCGTCAAGTTCATCCTTTAGAGCCAGTCGTTTCCATGCCCCCGATTTTAAACTGTAGTAAATGATACCTGTTGTAACTATAAGAGTTGCTACAACACTAATATGGCCTGCGGTTGTACCGTATAATTTATATACCTCAAACACACCGAAGCCCATCATACCAAAAGCCAATATGCCTAATATGCCGCCCGGCACCACCAAAAGCTCTAATACCAATAATGCAATGCCCAAAAGAATTAGCAAGATAATTATGGCAATGTTCATGGTTGGTGAGGTGATTTTAGCAAATATACTGATTTTGGAGCTATACAGGGTTAAATAACTAAGCAGGTAATAATGATTTTATATTGGGAGTGAATGAGGCTGCTGATAGCAAATTAGGGTAAGAGTGGTGCGGTAACAGTTGAAAAGGCTTGTAAATTAGGGGTTTGTATAAAAAAAATGGCCGCACTTGAGTTAACAAGTGCAGCCCTATCAATTGCATTGCTTATGTCCCGTCTCCCGACGGATTGGAAAAGCTGGTACAAAAATACCACGGCTTTTAGTCTCACGCAATAGTTTTATTAAAAAAATTGTTAAGATTACGCCGATGTGTATTAACTTTTCACTTTTTTAATGGCTAAACGTTAAATAATCGTTAATGTTGGTCTTCTGTATGTTTTGTTAATACTTAATCAGTTTATTTTTTGAACAAAATTTTGTTTATTTAAAAAACATTAAGAAATTTGTGCACACAACCAAGTTATCAACAAGTGTACAAATGTATATCCACCAAAATTTAAAACTGCTAAGAAAACGCAAAGGCCGCACCCAACAAGAGGTAGCGGATGCTGTGAAGCTAAACCGCTCGAGTTTGGCAGGGTATGAGCTGCAAATACAACCCGACCTTGAAGTGCTTATCCGCTTTTCGGAGTACTATAATGTTACGATAGATACGATGGTAAAGGTAGAGCTGGAGCGTTTATCTGAAAAACAATTGAGTGAGCTTGACAGGGGCATGGATTATTACGTGCAGGGTAATAAGCTGCGTGTGCTGGCTACCACTGTAAATAATGAGAACCGTGATAATATTGAGGTAGTTACACAACGGGCAAAAGCCAGTTATTTGGCCGGATATGCTGACCCTGAGTTTGTGGGTGAACTGCCGCTTGCCAACTTGCCTTTTTTGGACAGGGATAAGAAATACCGCGTTTTTCAGGTAGATGGTGATAGTATGTTGCCCATAAAAGATAAAAGTTGGGTGGTGGGTGAGTATTTGGACGATTGGACACGTGTGAAGGACGGTCTATCGTATATTATACTTACCGAAAACGAAGGGGTAGTGTTTAAAACAGCCTATAACCACATAAAAGCTGACGGTAAGTTGTTGTTATGCTCGCTAAACCCATTATACAAACCGTTTGAAGTAGAAGTAGGCAATGTGAAAGAAGTATGGCGGTATGTGATGAACATGAGTTTTGCCGATATTGCATGGGATTAGACTTAAATTACTTTTGATTGCACCATGAAGAATCAATTTGGAGGAGACTGGACTGGACAAAAAATTAGAATAGTCTACGATTACGCTAAGGCATATTTACAAATCATGAAAGAACGTCCCTATTGGAAAACAATATATTTTGATGGATTTGCCGGTACTGGTGAAATTGTAAAAGAAGGCACGGAAGATGAAATCATTGAAGGGGCATCGAGCAAAATTTTATCTATTGATGAACCGTGCTCATTTGATATATATTATTTTGTGGAATTAGATGTAGCCAAAGCGAAAACGTTAGAACTAAAAATCAAGAATGATTTTCCAACTAAGAATGCCTATGTTGTTTCAAAAGATTGTAATGAAAAGTTGGTTGCAATGGCTAATTTCTTGAAAGAAAAAAGTAAGAAGAAAGAGATTTACAAGGTACTTTGTTTTATTGATCCTTTTGGAATGCAAATAAACTGGAAATCACTAGAGGAGTTGACGGGATTGGGGGTTGATTTATGGATTTTGGTTCCGACAGGAGTAGGGGCAAATCGGCTTTTAAAAAAGAATGGAGATATTAGTGAAGCGTGGTTGAAAAAATTAGAAAATTTTTTGGGTGTGCCGCAAAAAGTGGTATATGATAAGTTTTACAGAACGTCAACATCATTCAACTTATTTGGAGAAGAAACATCAATCATCAACAAAGAAAATAACGCAATAGAAAAAATACATTCTCTTTATACGGAGAAATTGTTGACGGTGTTTGAGTTTGTATCAAAACCGTTTAGATTAAGAAACTCAAAAAACTCAACAATGTATCATTTTCTAATGGCAACTAATAATAAAAACGCTTTAAAAATTGCCAATGATATAATAAGACCTAAGTACAAATAGAATGGCAGAATCAAGTATTGAGTGGACAGAAATGACATGGAATCCCACAACGGGGTGCGACAAGATTTCAGCAGGCTGTAAATATTGCTATGCTGAGGTAATGGCACGCAGACTTACTGCCATGGGAATCGAGAAATATGAAAACGGGTTTGAACTTACCTTGCATCCTGATACTTTACAAACTCCTTATACATGGAAAAAACCAAAAAGGGTCTTTGTTAATTCCATGAGTGATTTGTTTCATAAAGATGTCCCATTAAGTTATGTTCAGGATGTTTTTAGAGTGATGAACGAGTGCGGTCAACATACGTTTCAAGTACTAACCAAAAGAGGGGAGGTTCTTGCTAAATACAATCCATTCTTGAATTGGACACCTAATATTTGGATGGGTGTTTCTGTAGAAGATAAAAGAGTACTAGATAGAATAGAGTTTCTTAGGCACGCAGATGCGCGCATCAAGTTTTTGTCTATTGAGCCATTGATAGGTCCATTACCAAATTTGGATTTGACAGGTATCCATTGGGTGATAGTTGGTGGCGAGTCTGGCTTTAAATCTCGCCCTATGAAAGAAGAGTGGGTACAGGATATATTAAGGCAATGTAGAGAGCAGAAGGTTGCTTTTTTCTTCAAGCAATGGGGGGGGAAAAACAAGAAAAAAGCTGGTCGTATTCTTAATGGCAGGACTTACGATGAATACCCAGACGTTGAAAGCATATTAGCTAATCAATTAATCTACGCTTAAACTAAGAATCAATTACAATTCACGTGTACGCAATAGTAGATATAGAAACTACGGGGGGCTTTGCCCAAAACCACTGCATTACCGAAATTGCCGTTGCAGTATTTGACGGCAATGAGGTAGTGGATTGGTTTGAAAGCCTTGTAAATCCCGGTATCTCTATTCCGTTACACATTACAGCCCTTACCGGAATTAGCAATGAAATGGTGGAGGATGCCCCTCCCTTTGCCGATATTGCCGAAAAGGTGTATGAAATGCTGAAACCATGCGTGTTTGTTGCTCACAACGTAAACTTTGATTACTCGTTTGTGCGCAACCAATTGGCTGATGAGGGATATAACTGGGATGCTAAAAAATTATGTACCGTCCGCCTTTCGCGCAAAATATTTCCCGGTTTTCAGTCATATAGTCTTTCCTCGTTGTGTAAAGAGTTGGGAGTTGTACAAACCGTAAAACACCGTGCAGGTGCCGATACCATGGCCACCGTTGAGGTGTTTAAGCAATTGCTGCAAAACGATAAAGACGGGGTAATACAAAAATCGCTGAAAGGTAATGCGGGAGAATTTAGGTTGCCTGCACACCTGAACCGCGAAGAGTTTGATGCACTGCCTATGACTACGGGCGTATATTACCTGATGAACGAAAAGAGCGAAGTAATATATGTAGGCAAAGCTAATAATATTAAAAAAAGGGTAGGGCAGCACTTTTCAGGCAAAATAACCCAAGAAACCCGCCAAGGTTTTTTGAAAGAAATAGCCCATATAAGCTACGAGGAGTGCGGAAACGAGCTGGTGGCCTTATTGCTTGAAGAGCAAGAAATTAAAAAACACTGGCCTAAGTATAACCGTGCCCAAAAGAAGATAAAATTTGCATGGGGCTTGTTTGATTACACCGACCGTAAAGGGCATATTCGTTTAGGGATAGATTACATAAGGCGTGGCGGTAAACCACTGATGCGTTTTTCTACACAGGCAGAAGCCCGACATTTTTTACTTACAAAGACCGATGAGTATCAGCTGTGCCCCAAGTTGTGCGCCATTGATACATCAGAAAACGAGAGCTGCAATCCTGTTATCACCAAACATTGTACGGGCAACTGCCGCAAAATCCAAAGTGTTGAAGAATATAACGGAAGGGTGCAGGAGTTTATAGACCAATTGGATGAGTACAAGCCCAGCTTTGCTTTGTTGGGCAAAGGTCGCCGCACCAACGAGTATGCTGTGATATATGTGAGTAAAGGCACCTTTAGGGGATATGGATTTATTACCAAAGATGCCCCGTTAGTTACCCCCGATGAGTTGGAAGACTATATAAAACCTTGCAAAGCCACGATAGATTCTGAGTTAATAGTTAATTCATACCTGCGACGCAATCCAACCGCTAAAATGGTAGTGTTTAATTAGTTAGTAAATTGCATTTTCGTCGAGTTATCTAATAGTGTAATACTTTTTTCTTTTCAACTGCGTTCTCACAACAGTTAACCTACTTGTTGTTTGATTTTATGAAAACATTAAAATTTACCCAATCATTAAGCATCATTGTCATTATAGGGCTTGTTGTATGCACTTTCGGGTTCAATTATTCAACCCCTAAAACCAATCAAAAACAAACTCAACTTCAACCCGCGCATTTTATTCCGCCTGATACCAATGTATTTCTTGGCAAATCAACAGTTCAAACCAAAGGGCTTATTACGTACACTACCGGTTTGGATAATCCCTATTATTTTATAGATAGTGCCCGCAAAACAGGTTACTTATACCTTGAAGCAAAAGCAGGAAAATTTGTACAGGAAAACAGTACACGGCTACCGCTTAATATTGCGTTAGTGCTTGACCGCAGCGGCTCTATGAGCGGAGATAAAATGTCGTATGTGCTTCAAGCAGCAAAGTTTGTGGTTGATAACCTTAGCAGTGAAGATTATCTATCAATAATCGCTTATGACGATATGGTCACTATCGTTCATTCATCAGCAAAAGTTACCGATAAAACAAGTATTAAAGCCAAGATTGACCGTGTGTATTCTAATGGTAGTACCAATCTTAGTGGCGGTACTTTAGAGGGGTATGCACAGGTAAAGTCAACATTTCGCAAAGAGTGCGTGAACCGTGTTTTATTGCTTTCAGACGGGTTGGCCAATGTGGGCATTACTGATACCGCACAGTTGCAAAAAATTACCCGCGACCGTAACCTTGAGCACGGTATTTCGTTATCAACGTTTGGTGTGGGAACGGATTACAATGAGGATTTAATGACAGGTATGGCCGAGTATGGCAGCGGTAACTATTACTTTATTGATGCCCCTGATAAAATCCCTCAAATATTTCAAAAAGAGTTGATGGGATTATTGAATGTTGTGGCTCAAAATGCGGTAATGGAAATTGAATTGCCTGAGGGAGCAACATTGGATTACGTGTTTGGTTACAAATACGAGTTAAAGGGCAACAAAGTGCTTGTTAACTTTAGGGATATATATTCAGAAGAAACCAAAGGGGTATTGGTTAAGTTTTCAGTAAAGGATAAAACCGAAACACCGCTAACGTTTGCAACTCTGCTGAAATACGACGATGCCCAAACAGGAGAGAGGGTTGAACTGAAAAGTGCTGAGATACGCATGGCTACCCGCGATTATGAACAATACCGAACACACAACAACGAGACTGTATTACAACAAATAGTGGTTTTTGAAGCCAACCGCCGTATGGAAATGGCCATGCGTGAGGTTGATTTGGGTAATTACAGCAATGCCCGTTCGCTAATGATAGAAAACACTACTTATATACAACAAATGTCGGGGGTAGTTAATGTTAATAAAGAAATGCTGGTAACTGATTCTTTAAACAGGGGATATGCTAACGATATAAAAGATATTGAGCATAAAGGTGTTGAAGAGCGCAAACAACTTCAAAAAAGCAAGAAAGAAGAAAACTATAAAATGAAGAAAAAGAAATAAGGGCTGTAACACGCCGTGCCAAACAAAAGCAGTCACAAAGGCTGCTTTTGTTGCTTTATGGCAATAACGGTGCTTACAGCCGATGTTTAAACCTTGTTTTTTACAGGTTTTGCACGAGTTGCCGCCTGTAATGGATGGCTAACAGCTACTTATACACAAAAAATAAACATATTTTAAGTGTGGGGTGAATAAACTACCCCTAACCTTCGTTTAATTTTTATCCCTATTCTGTTCAATGGGTTCTGCGAAAATTACAAGTTTAGTCGGCTACATTAATACCCCCGCACTATCTTCGTACCCCATTTTTTGAAAATGGCTGTGTGAGTATGGCAAAACAAACAACTACCCGAAGAACTAATAAGCGTTTAGGAAACGAAGATTTTATCCCCGCAGGCAAAATTCCGCCCCAAGCCCCTGATTTGGAAGAAGCAGTATTGGGTGCTATGATGCTGGAGAAAAACGCCTATACTGCGGTGTTAGAAATTCTTAAGCCCGAAGCGTTTTATGAGCCAAGGCACCAAACCATTTTTAATGTGTGCAAGGGTTTGTTTGAAAGGGGTGAGCCTATTGATATTCTAACTGTTACTGCCGAACTACGCAAAGCAGGCGAATTAGAGGCAGTAGGTGGCGCATACTACATTACACAGCTTACTAACAGGGTATCATCGGCAGCTAACGTTGAGTACCACG
Source organism: Bacteroidia bacterium (assembly GCA_035906255.1). Classification (GTDB taxonomy): domain Bacteria; phylum Bacteroidota; class Bacteroidia; order UBA8524; family UBA8524; genus SB11. The sequence continues at coordinate 119,076 of JAMIFM010000011.1, read as the reverse complement.
CCCGTATCATTTCAGAAAAGCACATACAACGTGAGTTAATACGCATTAGTACCGAAATTACGAATGAAGCCTTTGAAGAAGGTGCTGATGCGCTGGGATTGTTGGATACCGCCCAACAAAAGATTTTTGAAGTGAGCGAGGGTACTATCAGCAGGGATGTAGAGAAGATTGACGACTTGCTTAAAAAGGCCATTAAGAACCTTGAAAGTATAAAAGACCACGAAAATACGTTAACGGGTATTCCATCAGGCTTTGTAGAGTTGGATAGGGAAACCAGCGGTTGGCAAAAATCGGATTTGATTATTCTTGCCGCTCGTCCCGGTATGGGTAAAACAGCTTTTGCACTTTCAGTTGCCCGTAACGCAGCCGTTGATTTTGCAAAATCTATTGCCGTATTCTCGTTAGAGATGAGTGGTGAACAGCTGGTCACTCGTTTGATATCGGGTGAAACTGAAATCATTAGCCAAAAAATGCGTAGCGGTAATTTGACCGCGCAAGAATGGGATAGGTTAAATAACAAAATAGGTAAGTTGGCCAATGCCAAAATATTTATTGATGATACACCGGGTATATCGGTATTTGAGTTGAAGGCCAAATGCCGAAGATTGAAAGCCCAGCAAGGTATTGATATGATTATTATAGATTACTTGCAGCTGATGAGGGGAGAAGACAGCAAGGGGCAGCAAGGAAACCGTGAACAGGAAATTGGTTACATATCGCGCTCGCTAAAAGGACTTGCTAAAGAATTGCATGTACCTGTAATTGCCCTTGCACAGCTTAGCCGTGCGGTGGAAACAAGGGGCGGGAATAAGAAACCGATGTTGAGCGATTTGAGGGAATCGGGCTCTATTGAGCAGGACGCGGATATGGTAATGTTTTTGTACCGACCCGAATACTATCAAATAACAGAGTTTGAAGACGGGATGCCTACCCAAGGACTTGCCGAGGTAATGCTTGCCAAGCACAGGCACGGTGCCATTGGTGATTTTAGGGTGCGTTTTCAAGGTGAGTTTGCCCGTTTTGTGGATATTGATGCCATGAGCATGCCAATGGGGGGTACTGATTTTGGATTTAGCGAAGACCCCGGAGTACGTTCTATTACTCTGCAATCTAAAATGAATAACGACGATTTTGACGATATGCCTCCGTTCTAAAAATCTACCCTAAAGATTCTACTTGTTAACAATTCGGTAATAATTTGATAATAATTTGCAAGCGAATTATTAACATTAAAACTGCTTGAAATCATACAAGAGGCTAACAATGACACTGCTTTGCAGCCTGATTTGTTGTTTTTCGGTTACTGCCCAAACAAGGGAAGTAGGGAGCTGGAATATGACCCATGTCCGTTTTTTCTTAACTGATAAAATAAGTTTGTTCGGCGAGGCTCAAATACGCTCGTTGCGCTTTTATACCCACTATAATTATTACGAATACAAAGGGGGTATAAATTACCACGTGAACCCCGGTTTGATGGTATCGTTAGCTATGGGTGATTATGATACCTATAAGGAAGGCGGTAATTTTGTTGTACCAAAAAATAACGATGAGTATCGTATTTGGCCGCAAGTGGTGGCTACACAAACAGTAGGTAAGTTTAGGATTGAACACCGTTACCGTGCTGAACGCAGGATAAGCGATGCGGGTTTGCGATACCGTTTTAGGTTTAGGGGTGGGGTAATGTATCCTTTCGGGAAAGCCAAAAACAATGTGCAGCCTTTTATGGTGGGGGTTAGCAGTGAGTTGTTTTTAACCAACAAAGAGCCGTTTTTTGAGCGTAATCGTTTCTTTTCAGGGTTTAGCTACAGGCCAAATGCAATGGTAACCATGCAGGTGGGGTACATAAACCAGTTTGATTATAAGCTGACAAGCAAAAAAGACCACGATTACTTCTTTATCTCACTACAATTTGAGATAAAAGACAATGGATTACAAAAACAGAAAGAAAGCCCTAAAACAAGTTATGTACCTTGTATGATAGGAAGTATGTAATTAGTGCGTACTAATTCAATTCAAATTCCTCACCCATTTCGGGTATTTCAATATTCATAAACCCTTTAGCCAAAAGACGTTCTTTAAGAGCTTCTTGCGCATCTAAATCACCGTGCACTAAAAACATCTTACGCACCATGGCGGGGTTCTGACTGCCCAAATACTCAAGAATTTCTTTATAATCAGCGTGGGCACTGAAAGAATCCATCACTTCTACATGAGCATTCACTTGGTATTCTTCACCAAAAATCCGCACTATTTTCTCACCCCTGCGGATGGCACCGCCCAAGCTGCTGGGCGAGCTGTACCCTACAATAAGGATGGTGTTTTTTGAATCGCCGATAGTATTTGCAATGTGGTGCTTTATCCTACCTGCTTCGGCCATACCTGAAGCTGAAATTATGATGCAAGGTTCTTTTAGGTCGTTTATTTTTTTTGATTCTTCAACCTTTGAGATGTAGTGCAGGTTAGGGAAACCAAAAGCATCCCCGTCTTTTTCAATATACTCTAAAATATCAGGGTTAAAATACTCATCGTGCTCCTTCATTACCATAGTTGCCTTAACCGATAACGGGCTATCAACAAACACTTTTATAGAGGGTAGCAAACCCTCGCTGCTCAATTGGTCAAGTTGGTAAATAAGCTCTTGGGTACGGTCAACGCTAAATGCGGGTATCACCAACTTTCCGCCTCTTTCAACACAGGTTTCGCGCACTACTTTCAGTAAGTTGTTGCGGGTATCGGTAGCAGGTTCGTGTAAACGGTCGCCATACGTGCTTTCACAAAGTATGTAATCAGCTTGCCTAAACGATTCGGGCGAGCGTAATATCATATCCCCGGGTCGGCCAATATCTCCCGTAAAAGTCAGTTTTATTTCACGGTCTTCTTTAATACTAAGGTGAACGGCTGCACTGCCAATAATATGGCCTGCATCGGTAAAATGGAAACTCACCTCATCATCAATAGTATATTCAGTACGGTAAGGAACATTCACAAACAAGTCCAATACCTTATAAACATCCGTTTCGTCATACAAAGGGTCAAGCAATTCCTCACCTCTTTTTTTGCGTCGTTGGTTCACAAACTTTACATCCATTTCCTGTATGTGGGCACTATCCAACAACATAATCTCACACAGCGATTTAGTAGCAGGTGTGGCGTAAATGGGGCCGTTAAATCCTTCGGCCACAAGGCGGGGTAATAACCCGCTATGGTCAATATGTGCATGAGAAAGAATTACACAATCCACTTCATGGGGAGTAAACCCAAAATGGCGGTTCATATAATTACTATCTTGGTCGCTGCCCTGAAAAAGGCCGCAATCAAGTAAGATTTTTTTTCCGTTGTTGGTGGTAATTAGATGTTTGGTGCCGGTTACCACCTGCGCCGCCCCATAAAACTCAATCTTCATAACTCAACAGGCAAATTGCATTATTAGGGGGGAATAAACAAATTTTTCGGGTGAAGGGATTAAATAGTGTGCTAAAGAGAGTGCTTTAGTGGCTAATCAGCAACTTTCACCTGCCAACCGGCACTCATAAAGTATTTTATTTGTGATGGGAACAACAACTGGTTCATAAGCGAGCCTGCCAGCCCAATACCAAAGGTGATACCAAGCCGTTGCCCAAAACTCAGGTGCGGGTTGTTATTTATAATGAGTGGAAATGCAATAATTGAAGCGGTAAGCGTTACCACCTCTGTAACGCCTTTTAAGAGGTCGCGGTATTTATTAAACTTCCTAAAGCCTATAATATCACTTACCCGTATTTTCCAGTTGTTTTCAAAACCCACAAACGAATCGTTTATGTTTTCAACCCGCCCGTAATAATCTTGCACTTGCCCTAAATAGCCTCTGTATAAAAGCCGCACCATATCACCGTTTTTCACAACCACTGTTTTATTGGCGTGGGGTAGGGTAAATACCAATCGCTGCTGGGCGGCAACATTATATACGCAGGCAAGTAATATACTTACCACCAAAAAGTATTTTGACATTGTTGCTATTTAGAAAATTAATATCCAAAAAAAAATACAATTTTGCGAACTGACACAAAAACACCCGATTAACTATGCGGTTGGAAGATGCAATACAGCAAAAAAACTTTGACAGCGAATACCTGAAACTGGCTTTAAACATAATGTACACGGGCAATTGGTTGCATATGCATCAAACCCGCAAGCTAAAAAAATTCGGAATCAGCCACCAGCAGTTTAATGTGCTGCGAATATTGCGGGGGCAATACCCTAATGCGGCATCAGTAGGCTCTGTGCTAAGCCGTATGTTAGAACCGTCATCAAATATTACCCGTTTGGTGGATAAACTGGAGCAGAAAAAACTGGTGAGCAGGTGCGAGAATAAAGACAATCGTAGGATGCAAGAGTTGCGGATTACCGAAACAGGGTTGGAGCTGCTACACGAAATAGGCTTGGTGATGGATGATTTAGAATTGATTTTTAAAGGGATTACTGAAAAAGATGCTAAAACAGCCAACGAAGTGTTGGATGTTATCAGGGGATAAAACAATCCTTTCTGTTTTGCCGATAGGTTCGTAACCTGACCAAAATCATAGTTAGCATATAAAGGTTTTGTATATTTGCACCCCAAAATAATGGCAACAAAACCTTTTCAAATATTACTGTATTACTGTTATGCAAAAGTTGAGAATGCGGAGGCTTATGCTGAGCAGCATTTGAAGTTTTGCAAACAAATAGGCATTTTAGGTCGCATTATTGTGGCCGACGAGGGACTGAACGGTACTGTGAGCGGTACACCGGAGCAATGCCGCCAATATATGGACTACGTGAAGGCCGATTCGCGCTTTGCACACACCGAGTTTAAGATTGATGACAGCGATGTACACGCTTTTTACAAAATACATGTACGCTACAAGCCAGAGATTGTACACTTGGGGCTTGAACGTAACAAGGGATGGGATGTTGACCCTACAGTGAAAACGGGTGTACATCTTAACGGTAAGGAATTTCAAGAACTAAAGGAACAAGAAGATGTGGTGGTGCTTGATGTGCGCAGTAATTATGAGCACAATGTTGGCCGTTTTAAAAACGCCTTAACGCTTGATATTGATAACTTTCGCGAGTTTCCTGAAAAAATAGGGGAGTTGGAGCACCTTAAAGATAAAAAGGTGATTACCTATTGCACCGGGGGTATAAAGTGCGAAAAAGCCAGCGCATTGCTTTTAGAAGCAGGATTTAAAGATGTGTACCAGTTGCACGGCGGTATAATAAATTATAGCAAAGAAACCGGAGGTAAAGATTTTGACGGGGTTTGTTATGTGTTTGACGGTAGGGTAACCGTGCCCGTTAATACAGTTAATCCTGAAAATATTTCAGAGTGCTATATATGCCAAACACCCACCAGCCGTATGGTAAACTGTGCCAATCCTGAATGTAACGTACACAAACCTATATGCGAAAGCTGCGGAGATGAAATGCAAGGAGCCTGTAGCCACGAGTGCAAAGAACATCCGCGCAAGCGAGAGTATGACGGTACAGGCTTTTATGTAAGTAAAAATCCTACCTTGTAATTATTATTTATAAGAAACTAAAAAAGCAGCCAACAGGCTGCTTTTTTAGTTTATATCAATTAAAAACTAAATGTTTACTGAATATAGCAGCACGGTTTTTATTTATACCATAGGTTATAATTCTTGTTGAATTTAATGTTAAAATTGTTTAAGTTTGTTTTAGGCTCTATGTATCTGAAAATTGCAACAATGGCCGTGTTTATCAATGCGGTTGTTTAAAGGGTAGCAACTATATGGGGCATCAATAGTAAAAGATAATTGCATTACACTGTACCGTAATCATCCGCTTGTTTATTATTAATTTTTTATGTTAACTACCGAAACGGAATATTCTTTCAGAGCGATACTTAACTCAGCCCCAGATGCTATGGTACTTATTGATGATGTGGGGGTGATTGAAATGGTAAACACACAAACAGAAAAGATGTTTGGATATAACAGGGATGAGTTGTTGGGTAAAGAATTGGAATTGTTAATACCTGCGCGATACCATGCAGGCCATAAAAAAAAGAAGAGCGGGTTCATCAAATCGCCCGAAGTGAGGGAGATGGGTAGCGGTTTAGAGTTATATGCCCTGCACAAAAACGGCACCGAGTTTTTGGTAGAAATAGCCTTGAGTTATGTTGAAACAAACGGGAAAATAAATGCGTGTGCAGCCATACGTGATATAAGTGAAAAAAAAGCAGCGGAGTATAAGTTTAAAGCTCTATTGGAGTCAGCCCCTGATGCAATGGTAATTGCTGATAGCGAAGGTCGTATTGAGCTGGTGAATGCCCAAACCGAAAAAATGTTCGGTTATACCCGTGCAGAGCTTATTGGTGTTGAGGTTGAAAGACTTATTCCCCAACGGTTTTCGCAGCGGCATAAAAAAGCTAAAATGGCCTTTATTGCAGCCCCTGAGGTTAGGGGAATGGGAACTGGTATTGAGCTTTTTGCATTGCGCAAAGACGGTACGGAATTTATGGTTGAGGTGGCACTGAGTTATATAAGAACCGGAGACAAAACCAGTGCTTGTGCAGCCATACGGGATATTGGCGACCGAAAACGGCTTGAAAAACAGAATGCCCAACTGGCATCTATTGTTGAATCGTCAAACGATGCAATTATTGCAAAAAATACCGACCGTATGATAGTGAGTTGGAATAAGGGTGCTGAAGCAATTTTTGGTTATACGGCAAGGGAAGTATTGGGTGAGCATATTAACCTGTTGATACCTGCTGAAAAACGGTATGATGCAGAAGAATTGGCACTACAAGTATTAAGGGGGGAGGTTACACGGCATATAGAAACGTTAATGCTGCGAAAAAACGGGGAGGGGTTTGATGTTTCAATAACCTGCTCGCCGATAAGGGATGCCGAAGGGGGTATTATAGGCGTTTCGCAGATTGTGAGGGATATAAGCCAGCAAAAGGCAGACAGGGATAAGATTGAAAAACTGAACCACGAGATGCGAGAGTTGCAAGAGAAATTAAAGTATCATAAGCAACTGGAAGATTTTGCATACATCACTTCGCACAACCTGCGTTCACCTGTGGGCAATCTTGCGTCGTTGTTTTTTATGTATGACCAACAGGTTGAGGCTGAAAACAAAGATGCTATTGTTGAGAAATTGCGGACAGTAACCCACCACCTTACCAATACACTAAATGAATTATCAAAGGCACTGAGTATTAAAACCGATACGGCCATTGAAAAAAGCAGGCTTAATTTTGCTGAGCGGCTAAATGCTACGGCTATTTTATGCGAAACTGATATTGAGAACTCAAAGGCTGTTTTGCAAAGCAATTTTGTTGCCTGCCCATCTATACTTTATCCTACTATGTACCTTGAAAGCATTTTGTTAAATTTATTAACCAATGCGATAAAATACCGCCATCCTGAAAGGTGTCCTGTTATTACATTTGAGACGTATGAAAACAAACAGGACGGGAAGGTGCTAAAAGTGAGCGATAACGGGTTAGGCATTGATATGGAAAGGCATGGGAAAAAGATGTTCGGCCTGCACAAAACATTTCACCGCAATGCAGATGCAAGAGGGGTGGGGCTGTTTATTACCAAAGCACAAATTGAGGCTATGGGAGGCTCAATAAGCGTGAGTAGTGTGCCTAATGAGGGTACCGTTTTTACAATATATTTTGAGAGAGAACAATCCTAATACTATGATTTATGTTTAACCCTACAATATGTGTGGTAGATGATGATGAAATTTACCGATTTGTAATTAAAAGCCAGCTTGAAAGCCGTAAAATGGCACGGAAAATCTTAATGTTTTCTGACGGTGAATTGGCAATAGATTTTTTTAAAAATACGGTTGCAAACGTTGATGAGTTGCCCGATTTAGTGCTGTTGGATTTAAATATGCCAATTATGGACGGTTGGGAGTTTTTGGATGAATTTATCATGCTAAAACCTAAACTACCCAAAAAGGTAACTATTTATGTAGTTACCTCGTCGATAAATCAAACGGATATTGACCGAGCCAAACGCATTAGTGAGGTAACGGACTATATTGTGAAGCCTATAAGTGAAGAAACCTTGCTGGATATGCTAAGCAAATTGGGTTAATCACGGCTTAGTGCGTCTTCGAAAAAATTGTTTACGGGCAAGGCTACTTTAAAAGCAGCTATAAATTTTTCAACCAAACCATCCTGCAATAAGGTTTTTGGGTCGAAGTTGGCAAAATAATAAAAGCTCTTGTTGTAGATAAGCGGTTGCTTTTCGGCAGTTTCTTTAAACTCAGGGGGCAGTATTTTGTTTTTTTCGCCCCTTATTTCACCAAAAACATCTTTAAAAGTTTTGGCGGTTACCAGTTTTGTAAACTCAGCCACGTTGTTTGCAATGTGTTCCCTCACGTTGTATAAATCTTGTTTTTCAAGCATATGGCTACCCGTGTATAAGCGCACGTGTTTGTGATTGGCTTCTATGTACATTCCGGGTTTCGTGGTATCTTTTTTACCGTGCGGCGATACCATAGCACTCATGTACATTTTATAGGGTGATTTATCGTTGCTGAACCTTACATCGCGGTTAATACGCATTACAGCATCTTTAACAGTCATCGGGATGTTGTACCCCAGTGAATTATACGCGGCAATCAGTTCCTCTATAAAGGCTGCAAAAGGTTTTTTTACCTTGTTTTCATAAGTCTTTTTATTAGTATCAAACCATTCTTTGGTATTATTGGTTTCTAAGCCGCTAAAAAAAGAAATGTATTCAGCATCAAAGTATATCATAGTTTTAGTTGTTTATGCAGAGGGTAAGATACATAAAAACAACCAAAAAGAAAGTATGACGCTTTTTAATATTGAATGGCTCCCGTAACGGGTTTTGCGAAAATAATTACCGGCATGGTATCTTCGTTGGGGCAACTACCGGGTTGTTTTTTCACTTCAACTTTAGCACTTCCGTTGCCGGGTGCAGCCCAAGTAGCATTAATTGTATTAGTACCTTGTCCTGCTACAATGGTTCCGTTAGTCAGCGTCCAATAATAAGTGTATTTGGGGTTGTATGCAGTTTGGTAGGTGGTAGTAACGTTGTCTTCGCAAACAGGGTTATCACCACTAATGTTAACCACAGGAATACTGTCGTTAAATATGGTAAGTGTTGCCGTAGAGTCGCAACCTGTTGTATTGTTGGTAATTTTAAGGGTTACGGTATGAAAACCGTATTGGTTGAAGCTAACCCCTACCGAATCGTTAGCAGTGCCACCCGTAAAACTTGCAGTAGCACTGCTCCATAAGTAAGTAACCCCATTTAAAATAGGGGCGGTAAACAAATTTGTGACTCCCGAACAAACGGTGTCGGGGCCTGTAATTGCAGTGTTTGGTGCTGCATTTACAACAATTGACAGGGATGCTGAGCTATCGCAACCGTTTACAGTATCGGTTTGCGTTAGGTATATATTTTGATTTCCGGCAGAAGTCCATAAAACACTAACCGTGTCATTTCCTTGTCCGCTTAGTATAGTTCCGCCGGTTACATTCCATTGGTATTGGTAATAAGGTTGGCCTGAAGTAACATAGGTAGCTTGTTTGTATTGGCAAACGGGTGAAGGGCCGCTTATTTGTGTGTTGGGTTTTGCAAGTACAGATATGGGTACTGAAATGTTTGACCAATCGAGCAGGGTGTTACCGCTGCAACTGCCATCCATTACAGTGCCAATAATGGCATCACCTGCCCCTGTCCAATACAATTCACGCCCTGCGACACCATTGTACGACCATACTAATGAATCGTGAACCATTACCCTTGCCATACCTGATGCTGAATCGTAACAGAATGTAAAATACCTGTGTACATCGTCAGGCGGTACTGAATATCCTGTTGACATTGGGCCGATATCAGTAAAGCCCCCTGCGCCGTCGGAAACCCTCATACCAATTTCAAGCATACCGTTGCGGACGCGATAAGTAAGTCCGCCGCGAGTGAAAAAATCGGCCATGTTTTCATCCCTTTGCCAACTATACGTCATACATAGTTTGCCCCTGTTAAAAATACTACCCGGAACCACTAAATCAATCCCTTTATTACCGCCGCAATTGTTTGTAATCACAAAACCAAACCCGTTGGTGTAGGCGTCAGCATCAGCCGATGTTGCATTAGGGCCGATAGAGGCTGTGGTCATCAGGCCTGCATTAAAATCAAATCGCGATAAGGTGTTAATTGCCCCTACGCCTTGGCAGCCGTTACTATCGGTTTGCACCATATAAATATATCCCGGGCCTGCTGTATCCCACGTAACATTTACTTCGCTGGTACCTTGTCCTGATGTTATTCTTCCGCCCACTAAATGCCAATCGTAACTGTGCCCCGGTTGTGAAGTCACTGAGTACACTTGGTTAACGGCATATTCGCAAACCTCGGTTGGGCCTGATATAATGGGTAGCGGAGCTGAATATATTGTTACCCGCATTGTATCGCGAATGGTGGTGCAGCCTGAATAATCAGTGCCGCTTAGTACTAAATAGGTACTACCTGAAGCTATTTCGGTAAGTGAGGGTATGTAAACAGGGTTTAGGCTTGTGGTTGAACCTATGAACGAGCCGCCTTGGCCCGTCCATTGGTATGAAGCAATATTGGTGGCAACTGTACCGTAAAGATGTACTGAATTTGCCGCCGAGCATATAGTAGTGTCGGCTCCTGCGTTTACCGTTGGTTTTTTTATGGAGCGTACAGTATATGTTTGACTGGACGATGAACCCGAGCGGCAAATGGTAAGTTCATACGTACCGCCGCCGGTTAAACACATCGTATCGCCAACTGATGTTGAATTACCGCAATTAGACTCAAAAGTGTAACTTGATGAGGAACCTGAGACAGTAATGGTAATACCCATTGCACCTGCATCTAAGGTAACGGTAAAGTGTATGCAACGGTATGAGCTTGAAAGCCCGCAACAGCGTCCTGAACGTGCAACCGAAGAGCTTGTCCATACACTATCGGCTTTTCCCGTCATATTTATAGTGTAATGAGGCACGGATGCTTGGCAACTTTGAGCCAATAGTCTTTTACCCGCAGGCAATGCCAGCAGTATCAAGAATAGTAATATGGCTTTTTTCGTTGCTTTCATGGTTAGCGCAGTACGGTTACCGTACCATTAAACACATAATTTTTATTGTCTTTTCCTGTAACTTGTATTAGATAAACGAAAACACCGTCGGGTACAGGAACGCCCTTATAGCGTCCGTCCCAGCCTTCGTTCATAGAGTAGGTTTTAAACATAATCTCACCCCAGCGGTCAAGTACAGAAAACTCAACTTTCGTAACGTTTTCATACACAGGTTTAAATACATTGTTAAACCCATCGTCATTAGGTGTAAATCCATTGGGAATAAACACATTAATGCCTGATTCAACCATGATGTATTTAGTAATACTGTCGGTACAACCAAAGTTGTTTCGCACAGTAAGCCTTACGGCTTTTACCCCTATTTGTGTAAACGCGTGGGTAGGATGTATAACCTTTGAAGTTGCCATAGTATTACCATCTTCCATAAACTCCCAATCCCAAAAATCAACATTGTTGGTGCCTGTATAGGTAAAGTTTACATCTTCGTGAATAATAGGCAAGGTAGGAGAGAACGTAAAATCGGCTTGCGGCCTGTATTTTACTCTTAAATCGTGAAGCGATGAGTTGCTTCCGCATTCACCAAAATACCCTGTAACAGCAAACGAGGTGTCAAAATCAGGTTTAACGGTAATTTTATCTGCCGTATCGCCCGTGTTCCAAACGTACATATCTGCATCGCCTTTGGCTTCCAAAGTCACATCTGTTCCTTTACATACTTGCTCAGGCCCAAAGATGTTTACTGGGCCGGTGGGCCATAATAATACAAGCGCATCAACAGGTTTGCCGGGACAGCCTTCTTTTGTACGTTCTTTTACCGTAATTTTCTTAACTCCTCCTGTCATTCCCCAGTTTACCCATATTTTAGACCCGTCGGTTGAAGTACTGTCTATTGTACCTCCCTCCACAGTCCAAAAAAATACCGAACCCGCGCGTTCGCCGGTTCGGTACATTGCGTGCACTTCGCCAATACAAGCCGTGTCTATATATTGGGAAAATGCCTTGCCGGCAGAAACTGCCAGCAAGAGCATCACCCCGATGTACAAACCTATGGATTTCATTGGATATGTGTACGCTGTTATATTATATAAGGTAAACCTACTTGTGGTGTAACAGGGTTAGTTATGTTGGATGGAAGGAGTAACCACCTGAGGATACACAGTAACCACTGCTGTTGAGCTCACACCTGAAAGTGTTGTAGAGCAGGTTAACCTGTCAACCACTTGTACAAGGGTGTACGTTTTTGAAGCTGTTAAGGTGCTGGTGTTGATTACAAACGGAGATGAGGTAAGATTAACGGTAGTGTTACCCGAGCCGTCATTATACGTCAAATCCCAAGGAGAAGTACCCGTAAGTGTGATAGTAACACTTGTTGAGTCTTCATAACACAGTGCAGTAGTACCTGCAATTGAAGCGTTTGGTAATGGCATACGGACAATAGCCAGTTTCACAGGGTCACCAACGCAACCATTCGAATCTGTTTCAATTACTGTAAGTGTGTCAACACCTGTAGTAGTTAAAAAATCGATAGTAATACTGTCAGTTGAACCTCCTGAAGCCTGCGTTCCGCCTGCAACAGTCCATGCATACGTTGAACCAACATTACCGTTTAACCAGTAGCTGATACCGGTAGCACCGGCACAAACAGTGTCGTTTTGAGCGTTTGCATAAAAAACCGCAGATGCGATAATTACCAAAGTGAGTAGTACCTTTTTCATATGTATTGTGTGTATTAAAATTTCTGGTACAAAGGTATTTGGGCGTTACCATAGCGATTTTTCAATCATGCGCACACCTTTTCACCTGTAAGAAGCAACTATAGATTTTTAGTGTTTAATGATTATTTTATCATTCAAGGTGTTTATAATGAATTGATTGCCTATTTACGGGGGTGATTTAACCCTGTTTTTAATTGTAAATTTTATGCAAAAAGTTTTAAAAAATTTAAATTTTTTACTCACTTTTGTATGCCAAATAGTTTACTAAGTAGCAATGGATTTGTTAACTAAAATTATCCAAACATTGTCTGACGAGCAGTATGAGAAACTGCTTGACAACGTTGGAGTGAATGAATACCACAACAACTATATAACCCTGCAAGGTTTGCGCAAAGGGCAAAAGGCTGCTGAAACACTTGCCGCTGAGCTGAAAATGAGCAAAGGGGCATTTAATACGTTTAAATCGCGGTTGCTTAAAAAGGTGAGTGCCCAATTAGGGCATTTGGAAGAGAATACGATTAGCCAGTTGAAGGAAGAAACGGCGCGTATGAACCAGCTTGCTTTGCAAAACGAACGTGAGGTATCTATAAGGATATTGCGTGATTTGGAAAAGAAGCTGATTGAATATGATTTATCGAGCGAGTTGGCAATTATCTACAAATTCTTGGCAAGGCTGCACCGCTTTTATCCTGAGTTTGAGCATTATGAAATGCAGTATAAAAAGTATGTTGCGTTTTCACTAACTGTTACAAAGGCCGAAGACCAGTTGTATGATTATATTTTTTATTTATCGCACTATCATCTTAATCATTTAAGCGAAGACCAACGCAACATTACCGCCCAGTTGCAAGAGCTTGAAAGCTACGCAAAACTGTATAAATCGCACCGGTTGTTTGTGATATATAATATAGCTAAAATATACCACGATTGCAGTTTCTTGAAACCCGAGGAGTTAGCCCTAAAAGAGATAGAAACCGAAGAAATACTGCAACAGTTTACGGCAATATTTACCAAATACGGGCAGGATGCTTTTTACCAAAACCTGCAATACATTGTTCCGTTTTTGTTTTTTGAATATTACGTGCGGGTGGGCAATAGTGTAAAAGCAAACCACTACCTCAGCAAAATAAGTATGGTGATAAACAAAGTGGCACACAGGCAGTTGTGGCCCTTTTTTATCACACAAATGATAAATTCAATTGTTTCAAAATTTGTTACCGAAGGGGATGCGAATATCATTTACAATCTGCACGAAAAGCTGCAACAATGCTATTTCCCCAGTCCTGAAGAAGCCCCGCATTATATATGCTATGCAAGGTTTAGGTCGATGGTTGCCTTTTACAAAGGGCAGTACAGTACGGGGGCAAAAATTATAAATGATTTACGCAATGAAATTTCATTAAAGAATTTTGCGTTTGCAGAAATTGAAATCAAGCTATTCCAAGCATTTCAATATGCACTTGAAAATGAAGCTGAATTGGCCGAACGGTTGGTGGCAAGTGTGAAAAGACAGGTGAGTGATGAGGATGAGTTGAAACCTGTGGTGAAACTGTTTAGTAAAACCCTGTCATTGCTTATAAAGCACATTCACGATGGCAATGAGAAGGATAAAGTGGTGAAATACTGGCGCAAGTTTAAAGAGAAGAACAACGGAAGGTTACTAAACTTTATCCGCCTCTCCCTTATAGAAATCTAATGTATTAGTAATGTATAAAACATCCCTTAGCCGGCTAATGCCTGCAAGGTGTGTTTGCGTTTCAAATCTTCAAGTACATCTTCACGCAAAGGCTTGTTTACTTTATCCATAATAAAATTATGGGCGTCAAGCAAATGATCGGGGTATTTATTAATAAATGCCGATAATATAACAATACGTGTGTTTTTCAACTCATCGTATTTCATCAGCATTTGTTTAAACTCAAGCAAAAAATGAAACCCGTCGTGTTGTGGTAAATGAAGATCTAAGAAAATTACTTCAGGTATGCCTTCTCCTTTGTTTAACACATTGTAAAGAAAGCTTAATGCTGATGGTATGCTGGTTTTAACATGCACTTTATCAGCAAAGTACGCGGCTTGCATAAGCCGTTCATTAATGAGGTTATCAATCTCCTCATCATCTATTAATAAGACGTTTTCAAACGAGATGCCGGCAATTTTCTTCAAGGTAGTTTTTTGTTTGATGTGCAGCACAAATGTATTAGAACGAAGTTTAAAAAACGTAAAATTTTTTAAAATATTTTGCCCAATAATAAAAATTAATGTGTTGATAACCAAAAGCAAATATGGCACAAGGCTTTGAAGGTACCTACCGATGTGTTGCAAAGGGCTGTGATTGTGTAAATGAAACTACTTTGTATTGGTTTTTAGACGAAAGGCTTAATTACGCATTGTAAATATGGGCTTTACATTGTAGTTTTGGTAATACAACAATAGGGCTTATGGAAAAAATTATACGCACAACACTTTTATTTGCTTTCTTTTTCGCTTGTATTAGCCTTAAAACCTTTTCGCAAACATCTTGCGGGGTTGATACAGTAAATTACACGTATTATAAAACCACCCAATTCAGGCCGGTATCATTAAACTCAGTAAACAGCGGCAACGCTTTTGCGCAGTGGTATCCCGCACCGCAACCTATTACCGTTGCAGGGTTTGATTTTTATGCGTGGCAAAGTACGGGTACCAATGCGGTAGTTACGCTTACTTGTAATATTTACAGGGCATCAGCATCCGATTCATTGCCAACCGGTGCACCCTTGCGTTCAATTACCATTAATGTAGATTCAACATTTGGCAACGGTCAGTTAACTGCGCTTAAAAAAACCGTTACGTTTGCTTCGCCCATTACTATTACTGTACCTTATGTGCTAACGGTTGAGAACACAAGCTCTACCAATGTGTCTGTGTTAGCAAATGACTATGCTGCCACTACACCCAACGGGCGTAAAGAATGGCTTAGTTCAGTGAGGATTGGAGCTAATTACCTACGGGCATACAACATAAATGTGGGAGGTATTGCTTTTGATGCCGATTTTATTTTACAACCCCATGTGAGTTATAACCTAAAAGCTGATTTTACCATTTCTGAGTGTAACAGGGGGGGGAATGCGATTGATTTTATTAATACCTCATCAGGGGTGGTAGCAAGCCCTTTTTACAACCGCTACGCATACTTTAACATTCCGCAGTTTTGCTATATGTGGGAATACGGCGACACAACAGGTATGTATTACAGCATAAACGGTAACCATACTTATAATAACCGTATGGCGTATGATGTAACTTTGAAAGACACTATTTACGGCTGGACTAAAGGGTGTTCGCACAGTACTACTAAGAAACTGAATGCAGTACCTGATGTGCCAAAAGTATATAACGACGGGCCTGTTTGCAGTGGAAACCCACTGCGGATGTGGGTAGATACCGTGCCGGGGCAAAGTTACTTTTGGGCGGGGCCGAACGGCTATTTGGATAACAAACCCGATACTGTTTTTACCAATGCCGATACTACCATAAACGGTATGTATATGGTGAGTGCGGGTATAGGCGGGTGTGTTTCATCAGCATCAAATACGATTGTAAAAGTATATAAAACACCTGAAACGCCTGTGGCCGATGCTATCAGCTCAAAATGTGTGGGCGATAGTGTTGATTTTAATGCCGCTTCATCTTCACCCGGTGTTTCTTATGTGTGGACGGGTGCTAACGGATTTAGCAGCAGTTCACAATCGTTCAGGTTCACCAATCTTGATACCACGTTCAGGGGCAATTATACAGTGTATGTAGAAGATGCCTTTTGTAAATCGGGGTATGATACCGCGCATTTATACATCTACCCGCCGCCAATACCGCCAGTGGTTAGTTCGGCAGCAGGTAATGTGCTTTGCGAGGGAGACTCGTTACATTTAATAGGAAATTCAGTTGCAGGGGCTGTGTTTGCTTGGCAAGGGCCTGACGGGTTTACCTCATCGGCTACCAACCCGTTGCTTACCAATGTTACCACTGCAAAAGCAGGCGTTTACAAAGCCTATGTAATTATAGGCAGTTGTACTTCTACTGACGATTCGGTTTCAATAGCAATAAATACTAAGCCTGCGGCCACTGCCATTGCCAATAAAACTGATTTTTGCGACGGCGACAGTGCCACTCTTACCGCTAATACTGGCACTGGACTAACCTATTTGTGGTATAAAGACAGTGTGGCTATTAATACAGCACAAGCTACTGAACTGGTGGTTAAAAACACAGGTAGTTATTATGTGCTGGTAACCAATACCGATAACTGCAAAGAAATATCGACACCTGTAAGCATTTTGATGAAGCCGTTGCCATCTGTTACCACACAGCCTGTGGCGGTGGGCGTTCATAGCGGTAAAGATGCCGTATTCAGCGTTGTTTCTCCCAATGCGGGTGCAAGTTACCAATGGGAAGGTGATGCAGGTACAAGCACTTTTGCGGCTCTTAGTAACGCGGCACCTTATTCAGGCGTACAAACCAATACGTTAACCATTACCAATACTACCGCAGCACTTACGGGTTTCCAATACCGTTGCTTGGTTCAACTGAATGGTTGCAGCACAATATCGTTAGCAGCACCACTTACTATTTTTGTAGGTGTTGAAGAGTTTGCCAACGGGGGTAAGGTTTCTGTTTATCCTAACCCAACAAACGGGTTGTTAACTATTGATTTAGAGCTTTTACAAGTTGCTGAAATCAGTGTAACAATAATGGATATTGCAGGCAGAGAATTTATGCAATTAAACCCTGTAATGGCAGGTAATAACTATGCTTTACCTGTGGATGTATCACAACTGTCAAAAGGGATGTATTTGTTAAAAGTAAAGGCAGGCAAAGATGAAAAATTGTTGCGCTTTGCCGTAAATTAAAACATACGGAAACTAATAAAAAAGCCCGCTGAGAACTCTCAGCGGGCTTTTTTATAGGGGTACTTCAACTATTACTGTTTGATAAACTTCACAGTTTTGCGGGTGTTTTCATTCACCACCTCTACAAAATACATTCCTGATGCAAGCGGGGTAGTATCAAAGGTGTATTGGTTGTTGCCCATAGGTTGGGCACGGCCTACCAAAACGCCTTGTACGCTTTTAATCAATACCGTGGCATTGGCAATATTATCCACCTGTATGGTTAGTGTTTTGCTAACGGGGTTGGGTGATACGCTAATGCCTGTGTTTGCAGTGCTGCCGCCAATATCAGGCATGGCTTTATACGCAGGATAATTAAAGGTTTCAACTTCGTTTCCTTTGTTGTTTTGGCCAATAGATGGTTGCGCCAAGCAAAGCAAGGTTTTGGTAAAGTCTTTAACACTTGTTAACCAAGAAGTTTCTTGCACAAACGGAGGTGTAAAGTTTATAGCAGGATAAGATACTGTGTAGGGAGCAGGGTTTTGAACCACTTCGTGGTGTGCTGAGAAGCAACCGAATAGAAGGTAATGATTTTCGACAGGGAAAACATCGGCGTAGTGGTTAAATAAAGTAACGCGTCCGGTAGGTATGTTATCTACGCTTACAGCATATTCATCGCCGCCCAAGTCAGAAATATTCATGCCATTTATAGGTGTACCGTCATTATCAAGGTATATCTGAACAGCATCTCTTACACCAAAACCGTTACGGCTTCCGGCTATAGCCAGTTTATAATCACCTGTTTTGCAATCCATAATATCAGTAATACCATACGCTTCTTGCACATTACCGGGCATATCAGCATCGTCGTAGGTATAGCTCCACTCAGGTACCATGTTCACGTCAAACTTCATGGCCAGCATTTCACCAATGTTAAATGCGTTGCTGTGTGAGTATCCGCTAACGGCAAATCCGGGTTTGTTACGGTAATCAAGCGGTATAATGTTGGTAAATGCATCAAATTTTCCGCTAAAATCATACACTTGAAAGTTCATTGTTCCACCCGCAGTTTCATCAACCGTTAGTACAAAAGCATCACGGCTGCTTCCGCTACCCAAAATTTCTACATGGCCCACTATGTGCAACCTTGTGAACGGGCCTACCATACCAAACGGATTTTCAATAATATCGGTAGGCATTTCTTGTGTGCTTGGGGGGGTGCCGGGCATATCGTATAGCATACCACCGCCCCACTTCATGTTACCCATGCGGTCAACAGGCAATACAAATATTTGGGTTTCTTCACCCTCTTTCACTTGTCCTGTTATTACAAACTCATCTACCGCAGGGCTTGTAGCTGTTAATTGTTTTACTGCTGTAACTGTTAAATCAGTAACACCCAACGGTACACCGCCCACCATAGGGGCAATGGTGTATTTTTGGGTAAACATTACGTTACCGTTCTTATCAAGTTCCATATACAAAACACCACATACATAACTGTTTAGCCAAGGTACAGTAGTGCGCCTTACTTTAAACGATGAGACACATATATAGCCCGAACCGTCTTTTATCTCTACAATCCTGCTGTCGTTTACTTCTAATGGGTTACCGCTTATAGGGTCGATGTATTGATACGCCCTGTTAAATGCCGTAGGGCCGCCGCCAATTCCATTATAATGTTCTTTGATAACCAAAGGCGATGGTACAGTAATACCGCTGGAAGGGGTGTTGTATTTTACACCCGCCATAATGTGGCCGGAACCGGTATAATACCCCTCAATACCGTTGCCAATGCGAGAATCGTAGGTAAATAATTCGCCCAAGGCAATGGTAGAGTACATTGAAATTACCGGAGGAGGATTAATAGAGGCATTAATCTGTGCGGGGATGGTAATTACGCAGCCTAAGTTATTGGTGTAAGTGTAAAGAATGGTAAACAACCCGTCACTTGGGGCAGTGAATGAATAGATACCGCCGCTGAAACTTACACCGGGGCCTGAGAATGAAGCTCCCGGAGGAGGGGTGGGGAATACATAATCAGCAAGGTTATCAATTTTAGATATTTTGCGACACAAATCTCCCGATGGTGGTTGGAATACCGCTGCCGTAGTTGTTGGTGTAAGAACAACGTCGTCTAAAAATAAATATGTATTAATAGTTGGGTGCAGTGTAGCGTTAGCCACTAAAAGATTGTTAAGCGGTTGTGTACCTGTATGAGTGAATTGTATAGAATAAAAGTGCCATTGATCGTCATCAATTACAACTGCTTCGGTAAGGTAGTCGCCGTAGTTAAACGATGGTAAGAAACCAACTCCGGCTACAGGGCCTACATCACCTCTAAACATAACTGTAGCATTTCCGTCCCATATTATGCTGTTTGACACTGCTTTAGCCCAAAAACTTAATGTATATGTTGTGTTTGGCAGGATAGGGGTAGAAAGCATGGTTTGTTCAGATTCTAAGCCAAAGCCTGAAAATCCTGCACCTGCCCACATTCCAATAAATTTGTCATTTCCGCCTGCACCATTGTCCCAACTGTCAGTTGGAACTGGTCCGTACATACTCCCAGTGGGAACCGTAAGATCAGTGTTTGAAGGAGGAGTACAACCACGCACAAAATAATCTGCCGACCAATCTATGATGTCCCAACAATCAATTACTGGGTTGTCAGCAGGGCAACAATAGTTTTGTTGTCCGCAATTAGAACCGCTTTCAAAGCCGCCGTTCATTACCATATTACAAGCAGTAGGTATGCAACTGCCGTTATACACATACACGTACGAGTATGTAATGTTACCCCTGTTACCGGTAGTGGTATTTACGGGGATATAGCGCAACAACGCAATCCCTGTTGAACCGCCTGCGGTAAACGTTACCGTAGCCGAACTGTTACCGTTGGTAAGGCTTACAGTACCCAAGCCGTTCATTACCTCAAGGCATTCAAACTCATCGGCATTGTAATCGTTACCCAATAAGTCAATACCGTTTATGTTTACTGTACTACTTGTTGCAACAAAAAAAGTAAATGTACCACTTGTTGAAATCCCGTCATTTACACCCGCAACATCCAATCCGGCGCAGGCACTACCGCCATAACTGTAGTTATTGGCTGTGTACATGGTATTACCGTAGTAGGTGCCCACTTTGTAGCCTATATCGCACAAAACACCCCTTTCTTCGGGTTTCAGGTAGCGTTTCATAAACGTAATCCCTGAACCTGTTGCGTTTGACATACAATAATATTCGTTGTTGGGGTGAGGCGATGGCGAACAGCATTGGTCTTCTAAGTGACTTAAACTTGATGGTGGTTCAAAACAATCGGGGGTATAAACAGTTTGGTTCACAGCCCCTGCAAAAACTACCCCTGTGCTGCAAGTAGTGTTATCTAAACTGCCGCTATAAGGTATAGTGCTGCCGCAAGTGGCAGGGTTGGGCGATAATAAAGTAGAGGCTGTTAGCAGCGGGTTGAAACCATAATCGTACAAACTGCAACTTGAAGCTGTGGTAACAAGAGGTTGACCTGCTTGGTCTTGCAAATACAAATCATAGCGCGAGTAGTAATTAAACGCAGTACCAAATTTAGAATCGCCGTTGTAATCAATCAGCGACGCAAAACCTAAGGCGTGGGTAGCCTCGTGCAAAGCCACTGTATAAAGGTCGTATAAACCTGATGAGGTAGGAGTGGTTAAGTCGGTATGCCAATTGATAGACCAGTTGTTGAAGTTAAAACCCAGCAAACCATGATAAAACACACCCGAACCTGTGGAGGTAGGTTGTGAGCTTTGTGAAATAAGAGGAGAGGTTACGTTAGTATAACTATCGTATCCGGTGTTAATGGTTTTCCATATTTCACCGTCAATAATCCCTGCCGATGAAGGGCTGATTGAGGGCGGTACATAAAACGAACTGGCAACTCCCAGCACACCCGTGTAGTACGCGCCGGGGATAATGTTGTTAATGTCCCTCACCCAAATATTTACCTTGGTACTTGGGTTTACAGGGGTAATAAAATTAGACAGGTCAGTAAACAACTGGCACAACACATTGCGGCGGGCAATTTCGGTAGGAGTGCTTTGTTCAAAACCGCTGCCCAACTCAAAATACAAATCAAAATAACCTGCGGTACATAATAATGTTGCGGGGGTAATTGTGCTTTCAATTCTGCCTGTGTTGCCATTGCCATGCGGTGCCACAACCTGAGTTCTGATACGGATATCGTTTAGCTCATAGCTGTTGCCAAATCGGTCAAAAACCTTCTCAAAGGTTTTTCCCGGTGATAGGGTTACGGGTTGCTGTTCAGGCTGTGCCCACACCACAGTCCATTGCAAAACAACCGTCAATAAAAAAAGTAAAAAGGATTTTTTCATAAATGATAGAATTAAAGATTGGTTTATGATAGGAGAGTCCCAAGTAAGCAATCAACACTTATAGAAGCAACCACAAATGATTAAACGCGGCGTATGGATGAGTAACTGCAATGATGGGAAAGCAGATGCAGAAAAGCCTTAAAAACAAAAAAGCCGCGTACTGCGGCTTTTAATTGTTGTTTGTTTTGTGGACCCGAAGGGATTCGAACCCCTAACCTTCTGATCCGTAGTCAGATGCTCTATCCAATTAAGCTACGGGTCCATTGTTTTTCAGTGTTTCAGGCATTGCTGCCGTTCCGAAAAAGGACTGCAAATATAGGGGAATTTTTGATTGATGAAACAGTTGGTGAAATTTTTTTTCAAAAGGCATAAAAAAACCCCGTTGTGTCTCCCGACACCCCAGGGCCAAACTATGAAAACAATTAATTATCTGCTTAATTGTTAATACAAAGTTCACAATAAAAAGTTTCGTATGCAATAAAAATATGTGTTGATACAATAAAAAAAGCCCCGCAGGGTGCGGGGCTTCTTAAAATAATGTGCTAAAAAGATTGTTATGATTGACTTTTAGCGTTGTATAGCCAAACGTTGGGTATAAATACCTGAGGCAGTTTCAACAGTCAACATATAAATACCTGTTTCAAGCATGCTCACATCAACACCTGTTGAGAAAGTATTAACGTTGTTAAGCGCAATTACTTGTTTACCTTCAATAGTGCTTACATACACCGTGTTGATGGTTTCCGGCATTTCAACCAAAACATCAGTATTAGCAGGGTTTGGATACACAGCCAATGGATTGGCAGCAGTATTGCCAACGCTGTTCATACGCTCCCTTACCAAAGTAATGTTAAAAGGTTGGTTGGCAAACTTGCTGTAACCACCTGTAGTTGCTTTTACAGTCCATTTTAGTGAAATAGACTGACCCACTTGCAGGCCTTGCGCGTTCATAAGGGCTACAACTTGGAAGTAAGGAAGTGATAGGGCAGGGGCACTACCGCCTACGTTTGATGGGAAGCTGGCCAAAGGAGCAGTAAAGTCGCCTGTAGGAACATCCAACATAAAAGTATAAGTAGCAGGGTTTAAACCTTGTGCAGGCACAGGAGGCTCCCAAGTTGCATCCAACGTTTGGGTTGATGCTCCTTGTATTGTTACTGTACTGTTGTTTGCAGGAGTAAGCAAGTTAAAGCCTGATAGTGAATCAGCAGGAATGATAATATCGTTACTGTCGCGAGGGAACAATTGGTAACCTGTGGTATAAGGTGATGAAGCATCAAATTGACCGCCGATACCAATAATACTGAATGTTTTTGTTGGTTTTGGCTTACCGATAAGTTTATGTGTGTTTGGCACCAAACGAACCATAATAGAATCGGCACCGCCGTTATAATAAACATATTGGTTGCCCGAAATCCAGTTACCTGTTTTAGCAGTAACGTTGTTCATGCGAACAAGCTCTGATTCACCGTTTTCATTCAATGAAGTAATCAAGAAAGGAGTTCTTAATGGTTGGTTTGATTGGTGGAAAATGATGGTATCCAAGAAATCAAGCTGAGCCAAACCGTTAAATTGAGACAACCTTCCGCGTATTGTTAAACTGTCTCCTTGAGCCACAGTATAACTAAACGCATCCGCAGGGCTAAAAATACCGATGCCCGCAGTTTGGTCGCGCAAAGTAAATTGGAAACCCGCAGTCCTTAGGTTGTGTCCGTAAACAACACCTGTGATTTCGTACAACTTATTCAAAGAATCAGAAACACCGTTAGCATTCACTCCCCTTATATCAGCAATGTTCACCTTGCGGTAATCATTATCAGTAATAGTAACCAAAGCACTATCATTAGCACCAAACACAGCACCGTTTGTAGCATTGCTTAGCGCAAACCAAATAGTTTCAGTACCCTCAGAGATATTATCATCAAAAATAGGAATGTTTACAACAATGCTATCCGATGAATTAGCAGGAAAGTTAATCACCTGTGGTGATGTGAAAGTGAAATCAGAACCGGAAGTGGCCGAACCACCTACAACTGAAAGGCTGCAAGTAGTAGCGGTACTGTTAGCATTGGCAATATTAATTTGAAGATTGATGCTACCTACCGCTTCATCAACGTTAAATGAAGTTACTTTGAAGCTAAGCTCAGGGTTGTTTGAAGAAGTACCTTTTACATATACCTTTTTATCAGTAGCACCGGGGCTGCTAAACACGATTGAATCTTCGAACACACCTGTTGAGGTAGGATTGAAACGAACATCCAACACAGTAGTAACAATAGTACCTGATGAATGACCTACTTTAATGCTACCGCTTGCAAACGCATTGCTACCAACACGGATTTCGAAAGGAGGGTTAATAATAATCTCCAATGAATCGGTAAGGTTGCTGCCTTCAAACACAAAGTTAG
Source organism: Bacteroidia bacterium (assembly GCA_035906255.1). GTDB lineage: Bacteria > Bacteroidota > Bacteroidia > UBA8524 > UBA8524 > SB11. The sequence goes on along the minus strand of JAMIFM010000011.1, from coordinate 94,615 downwards.
AGGCCGATGAAGGGTTGTTAGGATATGTTAAACCAAAATCGTTAGTAAAACCTGCGGTATTTACAACAATTGTAGGGTCTGTTGAAGTTACTGTAATTTGTGATGCAATACTATCTAATGTAATACCTGAAGTATAAACGTAGTTGGTTGCAGTACGGCTGGTCGTCCATATATCATTTGTAGCATCAAAAGTTCCTGACAAACGCACATAAGTACCGGCCAAGTTAATATCAGAAGCTATAAAAGTATTAGTACCTTCACCAAACAAACCTTGTGAATTGCTGTACTTATCATTGGTAGGAACAGTGTAGCCCGCACCTGCTGTTGCAGGTTTAGCAGTACCTATACCCGAACCCATAAATATCGCATCAATAGGTACAGCAGTAGAATCGTTTGCAGTCAATGCACCCACAAACACACCCACACCGTCGGCATTTGCGCCACCGTTACCAAAAATACCTGAGCCGTTGGTATTAGCACTACCAAAACCATCACCAGCAGTAGTATGTGGTGTAAGGGTTTTTATCCAAGTTTGGCCGCTAATATCCAAGCTACTGCCTCCGTTTATTTTTTTACCCGAACCGCCCACGTAAAAAACATCACCTTTGTTAACAGTACCACTATTCAGGTGAAAGCCGTATGAAATGGTTAAACCGTTTACCCATCCTTTTTTAGTGGCTGTTCCGTTGTTAAGAAAAACAACCGTGTGGGGGTCTGTAGAAAAATTGATGTTTTGTGTTGCAACAAGCTGAACATACTCGTACATAGAGTCTGTTCCCGCAGGGTTACCCATAACTCCTGAGATAACAATTTGCGAAAAGCCTACCTTTGCAAACACAAAGAGGCATAATAGCGTTAAAATTCTCTTCATAACTTTAAATTTGGTTCAAAGGTCAAAATTATATGTTAAGAATTCGTTATGCAAAAGTTCAATCACCCACTTAAATGATTATTATACAAGACACTATAATTTCTGAACAACTTTTTGACACTAATTTTACCTGCCACCTCGAAAAGTGTAAAGGGGCTTGCTGTGTTGAGGGAGACAGAGGCGCACCGCTGGATGCAGACGATATTGAGCAGATTGAAAAGAACTTGGAAGCGGTGAAACCATACATGACTCCTGAATACATAAAAGCACTGGATGAAAACGGTTTTTATGAGATTGATGAGGACGGTGAGGCGGTTACTACCTGCCAACCAACAGGCGAATGTAATTTTGTAGTGTATGACCATACAGGCACAACGCAATGTGCTATTGAACTGGCACATAAAGCGGGTGATATTGAATATAAAAAACCCGTATCGTGCCATTTATACCCCGTTAGGGTGCAAAAATACAAGCACTACAAAGCCGTTAATTATAGCCAGTGGGATATTTGCCATGCGGCATGCTCATTGGGAGAAGAACTTAAAATGCCTGTGTACCGTTTTGTGAAAGATGCGCTGATACGCAAATTTGGGCAAGAGTGGTATGCCGAGTTGGAAACACAAGCCCCCAACCGTGACTAAAATAATCAGAAACCCTGCCCTAAAGGGCTTTGTGCTTGTTTCAGTTTTCGTGAAAAGATAAAATAGCCCGCAATATCCGTAGCAGTTTTTAGAAGCAAAAAATAAAAAAACGTCTCAATCTTAAAATTGGTAAACCCCAGCACAATAAAAATGTGCATGGGTACTACCCGCAAATAGGGATAAAAAAATAAATTGGCCATTAACGGCGGCTTAGCACGGTCGTACACAATAGCGTCCCTTGTTTCCACAATCAAGCCGATAACAATAGCCACCAGCGTGCCCAGCAACAACAAAAAATCAACCCGTCCGGGTATTTCATCCATCATCGTAACCAAAAAAATAAAATACACAAAGTGAAACAACCCGAAATGAAGGGTAAAAAACGCAACACTGCCCCACTTAGCCTTTCGGGTGTTTTGCAATGGCCTGCCGTTTACCCTAAAGTTCGAAGGGTCGAAACTCTTTAGCGAAGCCATCCGTATCACATGAAAAAAGCCAATCAGCACACTTTGCAAATAATAAGTGATGATAATGGTTGACGCCTTTGTGTTATCCGTATAATACAAGGCAAGCAGCAACACATTTGATAATAGCAGCGAGGTAAACACAGGGTCGGCAAGTGTTTTTTGAATTTTAAATGCAGGCTTACTGGTTTCCATAATGTAAAAGTAGCACAAAACTTAATTCAAGAAAGCAGGGGATAGGTAAACAAGCAGAAAATCCACTTTGTCATAAAAATGTCAATTAGCCCGTTTGCAACCAAAAAACAGCGCAACAAAGAAACTGCAAAGCTCTTGAAGTGTCATATTCGATAAAGAAAAATGTCATTTTTTAAGATATTGTCAGTTTTTTGTCATAAAGTATGTATACTTGCATTGTTTAAAATCATTCTAAATAAATAATGATACTCGAAAGGCTAAAAACAGAAACACGTCCGCACCACGACAGGATTGAAGAAGTGGGCTTCTCTAACAAAATAATGAGCGGTCAGCTTACCCTTGATGAATACAAATTATTGGTAATTAACAACTACCGCATCCACAAGTTGGTTGAGGAAACTTTGGAGCAAAATCCACAAGTGAAAAACCTTGACGGGCTTGAGTTTGACAGTCGCAAAAAAACGGCTGCTCTTGCAAAAGACCTTGAGGTATTGGGTTTAAACCCTGCTGATTATCCAACCAATGATATTAGCCTTGATTTAGCTGATTTTCATGCGGCTATGGGTACTTATTATGTGCTTGAGGGCAGCACACTTGGCGGTAGCGTAATTGCCCGCCAGCTTGCCAAAAACGAAACTATTGCGGCAGCTACCGGAAACGAGTTTAATTTTTACGGTTGCTACGGCGATATGGTAGGCCCACGTTGGAAGTCATTTCAGCAAGTATTGCTAAACGTAGCTACTGATGCCGCTGCCGAAGATAAAATGGTAGCCGGTGCCGCTGCTACTTTTGATGCTATGACACAAATGTTTATCCAATCTCGCGGATTGGCAAACTAATATAAAACCTTGCACACAGGCTGTGTGTAATTTTTAAACTACCCGCAAAACCCGCCCCGTAAAGGCGGGTTTTGTTTTTTAGGGCAACCGCACCCTTCGGCAGGCTCAAGATGGCTGTTGCACTTGCTCAACTATCGTCATTGCGAAAAACCGCTTTTGGGTTTTGAAGCAATCCGTTTGGCACCTCCCTTAGTCCCTCCTTACCAGCCCACTAACCACCCAAGGAGGGAAACAGCCGCACCCTTCGGCATTCTCAGGATGGCAGCCGTACTGGTACGTCGTTGTTGAAGTTCCCTTTAGGGCTTGAACAGAGCTTGTCGAAGTAGAATTTAGGGAGGCTGTTTGACTCACCCCTGATTTTTGTTTTGGTCGACTTTCTGACATTCGCCCCTCTCTTACAAAGAGAGGGGAAGTGTTGGGTTATCAAGCAAGGTTGGGATGTTTTGGGTGAGTTAAATGTTGTCTGCCGCACTCGCTCAACTATCGTCATTGCGAGGAGGCCGTCTTCGGCTGACGTGGCAATCTGCTCGCAGGTCAGCAGTCGACCGTCAATGGTCAACAGTTTTTTAGTATTTAGATTTTAGTGTTTATGCCAACGGATTGCTTCGGAAGACCTCGCAATGACGAGGAAGAGCAAGTCCCCACAGGGGATTTAGAGGTATTGTCATGCTGACAGAGGAGCGGTACAGGTAACTAAACTCTAAATAATAAACTCTAAAATTGTATTATAATCTCAATAAAATGATAACAGAGAACCCTTTGTGGCAACGCTTGCTGGATTATGACCCTGATAACCCTGCTGCTGCGTTTCCGTTTAGTGCAAGGCTGGCAAGAGAAAACAATTGGGATTTGGCTTTTGCCCTCGAAGCTATACACGAATATAAAAAGTTTATGTTTTTGCTGTGTGTAAGTAATAAACCACTCACACCAAGCGACGAGATAGACCAAGTATGGCATTTACACTTATTATATACCCGTGAGTATTGGGATGTATTTTGCCCTAAAATATTGCAGCAAATTATACACCATACTCCTACCGAGGGCGGAATAGCGGAAGGCGAAAAGTTTACTGATTGGTATGCCCTAACGTTTGCTGAGTATGAAAAACATTTTGGAAAAACACCGCCTACACACCTTTGGCCTGCTGCAAAAATCCGATTTAAAGAAACTAATTTTACCCGTGTAAACAGGCACAGGTTTTGGCTGATACGAAAACCTAACTAAATGTATGGAGTTATTAAAATCACTTACACCGGCTGAAACCAGTTTTATTATAAGTAAAGGCAATACCACCCATAAATTATTTATACGGTACACCTTTATGGATTTACTGCTTAAAGGCGTGCTTACTATTGTGGAGGTTGAGAAAAACAATGCAAAATACCCGTATGTAAGCTCAGGGCCTAATTACAATAACTACAAAGCATCTGCATACGAAGAAAGTTTTTTAAACTCTTTTAGATTTAATGAGGGATTGCAAGCCTCACTAAAAAATTACATTACCATAATAAGGCCCCTCACCAAACGGTTTAAGCGACAAATAGCCCAAACCCCTCATATAGGTGGTCTTTTTTACCGCACTTGGTTGCAACGTGTCTTAATAGGCGGCTATACATATACCCCTGCCGGAGTTGATGTTGCAACTGAACTTAATACAGTTATTAAAAACGCAGACGAAAAGTATAAACTAAACAAGCAGGATGGTGAAATTAGAGCACTATTAGGTAATAACATTATACTGTTGCCTAATTTTAGCAGTGAGTATTTAACGGTATTTGATGATGAATTGAAACGCAACGAAGCCGCAGGGGTAATAACGGGCGGCGGAGCCTATTACGGAACGGACTTCGGGTATTTTGACAGTGGGTCAACAGGTGGGTTTGATGCCGCTTTTGGCAGCGATTCAGGCTCATCAGGCAGTTCGGGAGACGGCGATTCGGGTTGTAGCGGATGCTCAGGATGCGGAGGGGGTGATTAACCCGTAGTTAGTTTCCTAATGATTTTGCAGGAGTAATTTTTGCCGATGGGCATAGGTATAATCTCACATCGTCAATAAAATAGTATGCAAGGTGACTAACTCCTGTGCTTTCCTCTTCTTCATATTCAACAACAACATCCTCATCCGTTATCACAGGAGTCCCTTCGGGTGTTAATGCAGGTTTCTCTTTCATTTCCTCAATAATTGTTTCAGCATGACTGTAAAAATTACCGAGTGTTAAATACCTGTATGCCGAATCGGCCAAAAAGCCCAACTCTATACGCAACCATTGGTTTGTATTTTTAACCACTTGTGATACATTTACCTGTGGTTTCTTAAAAATGGGCGTACAACTGTTATTTTCAGGGCTGTTTACGGTAAATAATGCCCCAATATTATTGGTGGCATACAGGCTGTTTGCCCCCAAGGCCACATAAAACTCCAAGCAATACATATTACCCGGGGTTAGTGCCTGTGTCAGTTCCACACTCAAGTATTCATGCCACTCATTGGGCTGGCAGCCGCCATCAGGCGAGTAATTAATAAAACCAACCATCACACTGCCCGAATGCGGCAACATAAAACCTTCACCCGTATTAGGAGTGCGTGCCCAGCAATCACTATCGGCATAGTTGCTCATCACATCTGTAGTAGTAGCAATGGGTGTAAACCAATCGTACAAATAATCGTTAATATTACCGTCATCAACCAACCAACTGCACGGAAAGCTCTTTGTAGTATTGGTTTCAAAATCACCGTTAGGCACTAAATTTACCTGCGCCCCAATTAGTTGTGGTGTTAGTATAAAAACAGCAAGTAATACACGGATTATCAAAAGGAGTTCTTTTATGGTATAACGTAATTACCGTCCCTTGTTATTGTATGCAAGATATTTTATTTATATCCATGCGATTAACTATATAAAGTTACGATTTTTTATCCATAAACTCTTGTAATCATCTGCAAACATATTCTTAATTCCACTAAAAGAAACTTCGCCCCTCTCTGTCCTTCTAAGCGCAGCGAAGAACCTTATAACAACTGTGTTCACAAAGCGGGATAAGGTGCTTCGCTATCGCTCAGCATGACAATACCCCTAAATCCCCTGTGGGGACTTTACCAACGACGGGCAAGCGCGGCTGCCATCCTGAGAATGCCGAAGGATAGTGCCTGCTAAAGGGTGCGGTAAGAAGAACAGGGAGGTATAAGCTCATGGGGTTAACCCATGCTTTTTGTTTTGCATTACATTATCAAGGCTCCATTCTATCTTGCTTTCAAACGGGTGTTGCCTCACCTTGCAGTCGGCTACCGCGCATATTTTGCACGACGTTTCAATACAACCGTCGGTATGAATAAAAAACTCAACCCCTTGCGGGTAGTGCTTGCTTATTAAATTATCAACGGCCTCTACCTCTGCATGGGCTTCTTTTATGGTAAAATACCAAGGCAGGGTAATGTGGCAATCAACGTGCAGGCTGCTGCCGTATTTAATAATCCGCATATTATGTATATCTACCCAAGCGGGTCTGCGGTTATCATTCACAATTTTAATCACATCTACCAGCAGCCCTGTATCGGCCTCGTCCATAATACCCGCTACTGAGCGGCGCAAAATCCCAATCCCTGTATAAACAATTAGCCCGCCCATTGCCATTGCAATGGCGTTATCCAACCAGTTAAATCCTGTAAAATACAGTATTGCTAAGCCTGCCAGTACGCCAATGGTAGTGTAGGCATCAGATTTTAGGTGCTTTCCGCTGGCAACAAGAGTTAACGAGTTTGTTTTTTCTCCTTGTGATACTAAACGCCATCCCAATAAGTAGTTTAGTAATCCTGCTGCCGAGGTGATATATAATCCAATATCGAGGTTGGTTAATTGGCTGGGTTGAAAAAAGTTGATGGTTGATTTTACTATCATCATCAATCCTGTTGCGGCAATTAAAGTCCCCTCAACCGAAGCTGAAATAAACTCGATTTTTCCGTGCCCATACGGATGGTCGGCATCTTTGGGTTTGGCGGCTAAATACAAGCTATATACCCCCATTATACCTGCTGCAATATTTACAATACTCTCGAGGGCATCGGTAAGTATTGTGTTTGAGTGGGTGAGAAAGTAGGCCACAAATTTACCCACCATAATAAGGGCACCAATGGCAAGGGTGTTTACCTGTAAACGTAAATTGGGGTTTTGGCGAAGCATTTTAACGTATCAAAAATAACAATTTGTAAATTGCCTGCATGAACGATGTTTTTTCTGTGGTGCTTAATTTACGGATTGATTGGAGCGAAATGGATGTGTACGGGCACGTGAATAATGTATCGTACTTTAAGTATGTGCAGGCTGCAAGGGTAAATTATTGGGAGCAGGTGGGGATAACGGATTATCATGCGGAAACCAACATAGGGCCTATGCTGGCTGAGAGTAAATGTGCGTTTAAACGTCCGTTGTTTTATCCGGGTACGGTGCGGATAGAATCGAGAGTAGAGTTTATTAAGAACACAAGTTTCGGGATTGTGCACCGGTTGTTTGACGGCGAGGGAAATATTGCTGCCGAAGCTGAGGATGTGATTGTGATGTTTGATTTTAATACACACGAGAAAAGCCCCTTTCCGCCGTTTATTAAACAACGGATTGAGGAGCTTGAAAAAAGGGTGTTTTAGCAGATAATTACGAGTTCATCAGTTCTTCTATATGTTCGGCCTCAATGGGGGTGTTCTCCATCAGGTCTTTATTACCGCTTTCAGTAATTAAGATGTTGTTTTCAATCCTCACGCCTATATTTTCGGCAGCTATATAAATACCCGGTTCGTTGGTAAGTACCACGCCAGCTTGCAAAGGTTGTTTCATATCGCCCACATCGTGTACGCTTAATCCCAACAGGTGCGAAAAGTTGTGATAGCAATAGGTTTGCAGGGCTTCTTTGCGCAACGACGGGTTGTGTATAGCTTCTTTAGCAACTAATCCCAAATCAACCAATTCTTTCAGTAATAAATCAAAACAATGCTGTTGTAAATCGGCCAGTAAAGCCCCTGTCACCATAAGGGTTTGCATAGCCTTGTTAACCCTTAGTACAGCATTGTACACTTGCCTTTGCCGTTGGGTAAACTGCCCGCTCACGGGAATAACTCGGGTAAGGTCGGCATTGTAATTCGCCCATCTTGCGGCGGCATCCACCAATAGCACATCGCCCGCTTGGCATTGCTTGCTGTTTGCGGTGTAGTGCAATATGCAGCTATCGGCACCACTGGCAATAATGGGATGATAATCGGCCGTTGCAGTACCATGCTTGTAGTATTGGTGTAATAGTTCAGCCTCAATTTCATATTCCCAAACACCGGGTTTCACCATTTGCAGCAGGCGTAAAAAACCTTGTGTGGTAACATCGGCAGCTTGTTGCATCAAATCAGCCTCAATCGGACTTTTTATTATTCGCAAACTGCTGATAATGGGTGCAAGGCGTTTATAAGTGTGCGAGGGATATTTTTGACGGCACCATTGCCCAAATTGCGCATCCTTGTCTTGTACCTCAAGCACAGCACGCAAATGCTCGTTGGCATTCAGATAAATAGTTTGCTGTTGCAAGGCATGGGTATTAAAAGTGCTTTCAAATGCCGTATTCATCAACACCGCATCAATGCCGGCAATTTGTTGAGCATCATCAACGGTAAGCAGTTTGCCCATCCATTTTTCATACAGCGGGTCAAAAGGCTTGATAAACAAAATGGTTTTTGAAGCCGTTTCACTTTCTTTTACCAACAAAAGGGTGGTTTCTTCCTGCTCAATACCCGTCAGGTAAAACAAATCGTTATTAGGTTTGTAAGGATAAGTCCCGTCGGCATTAGTAGGAAAGGTTAGATTGGCATTTATCACCGCCACGCTGTTTGCTTCCATCTTATTCAAAAGCCGTTCACGGTTTTGTTTAAAAAGGCTGTTATCAATCCGTATCTTTTTCATACCTGCAAATTGGCAACTGTACAGGGTATTTTTGGTGTAAAAAAGGGACAATTTTCCTCTTGAACCAGCCTAAGATTTTCCGAAGCCTTCCTCCGCACCCTTCGGCAAGCTCAGGAAACTACCACACTCGTTCGTAGTGCGTAAAGTTCCCTTTAAGACTTGTACAGAACTTGTCGAAGTATAAGTTAGGGGTTAAACGGGTCATATCCAATCAGCGAAAAATTATTCCCTTCGGGTTTTGTGCGCAAGCGTATCATGTGTCCGCAAAGGTTAGCGTCTTGCCGCACAAAGCTTAGCATTCGGGTTTCAACAGCCGTCCAAGCATCATAGTGTTGCAGGGTAGTAATGCCATTGTATATCTCGGTAAGGTGGCGTATCAGCATATTTTGCTTATCCATGTAGGTGTAGTTGGGCTGCTGTCGGGCGGCATACAATTGTAAATCGGCAGCAAGTTGGTCAATCACCCTGCTAAAATCATCAAGGGCAGCCTGCGGGCTTGGGTATGGGTTCATGTGCAATTGATTTTTATAAGGGTAATTGGTTGGGCTGCATATTGTGCCAACAGGTGCAAACTATTTATCAGTAAATAGTAATAACGCTTGGTTGTTGTATGCTAAATGATGGATGATAACTGCGAAATGCCATATCTTTGCGGTATGCCGTTTTATTATAAAATGGGTGCAATACCCCAAAAGCGTCACACTGTGTACCGCAAACCCGATGGTAATTTGTATGCAGAAGAACTTGTATCAACCGAAGGTTTCTCAAACATATATTCATTGGTATATCATTGCCATCCGCCCACGCTGGTAAAAGATATAGGCACTCCCTACAGTGTTGAGCCAAAGGTGGCCGTTGCTAAAAATATGCAGCACCGCAGTTTTTTAACCTATAATGTGCCTGCTGTTGATGATTATCTTGAAAGCCGTGTGCCTTTGCTGGTAAATAATGATTTGCACATTAGCAGTGCGGCTCCTAAAAAATCAACTACCGATTACTTTTTTAAGAATACCGATGCGGATGAGGTGATTTTTATACACGAGGGGACGGGCAGATTAAAAACCTTGTACGGCGAAATACCGTTTGAATACGGCGATTATTTGGTGATACCTCGCGGTACTATTTACCAGTTTGAGTTTGACGGTGAGAATAACCGTTTGTTTATTACCGAATCGTTTAGCCCCATAGTTCCTCCAAAACGCTACCGCAATAATTTTGGCCAGTTGCTTGAGCACAGCCCGTATTGCGAGCGCGATATTAAACTGCCCGAGAACCTTAAAACCCACGATGAGAAGGGTGATTATAAGGTGATGATTAAAAAGCAGGGCATGATGTGGCCATATACGTATGCCACCCACCCGTTTGATGCTATTGGCTGGGACGGGTATGTATATCCTTACGGATTTTCAATCCATAATTTTGAGCCGATAACCGGTCGTGTGCACCAACCGCCTCCGGTACACCAAACTTTTGAGGGGCACAACTTTGTTATTTGTTCATTTTGCCCCCGCTTGTTCGATTACCATCCCCAAGCCGTTCCTGCACCGTATAACCACAGCAACGTGGATAGTGATGAGATTTTGTATTATGTAGATGGTGATTTTATGAGCCGCAAACACGTTGAGCGCGGTATGATTACCCTGCACCCTAAAGGCATCCCGCATGGGCCACACCCCGGTACGGTTGAAAAATCGATAGGGGCTAAAGAAACCAGAGAATTGGCGGTGATGATAGACCCTTTTTACCCGCTGCAAATAACTGAGCAGGCTCTTGCTCTTGAAGACCCCGGTTACTGGAAAAGTTGGGTAGAGTAGTTAAAACCATCTTTTGATTTTGAACAATCCGATAGGTAGTTAACAGTCCACAAGCTGATTGCTTCGGATAGGCCTCGCAATAACGGGGAAGAGCAAGTCCCCACAGGGGATTTAGGTGTATTGTCATGCTGACGTAGGAAGCATCTTATCCCGTTTGTTAATATAATTTAATCACTCCTTACCAACCACCGCCGCACCCTTTAGCAGGCACTATCCTTCGGCAAGCTCAGGAAATCTGCCGCATGGTACGTCGTTGGTAAAGTTCCCTTTAGGGTTTGAACAGAGCTTGTTGAAGTAGAATTTAGGGGCTGTTTGACTCACCCTTGATTTTTGTTTTGGCCGACTTTCTGATATTCGCCCCTCTCTTACAAAGAGAGGGGAAGTGTTGGGTTATCAGACAAGGTTAAGCTGTTTTGGGTGAGTTAAATGTTGTCTGCCGCACTCGCTCAACTATCGTCATTGCGAAAAACCATCTTCGGGTTTTGAAGCAATCCGTTTGACACCTCCCTTAGTCCCTCCTTACCAGCCCACTAACCACCCAAGGAGGGAAACAGCCGCACCCTTCGGCATTCTCAGGAGGGCAGCCGCGCTTGCCCGTCGTTGGTAAAGTCCCCACAGGGGATTTAGGAGTATTGTCATGCTGACGTAGGAAGCATCTTATCCCGTTTGTTAATATAATTTAATCACTCCTTACCAACCACCGCCGCACCCTTTAGTAGGCTTAGGAAGTATTAATTCCTCACAAACAACCAGCTAACGCCTTTGTATAGCCAAATAAAGGGGTAACTTAAAATACCGGGTTTTATTTTCTCGTTAAGTGAAATTGTTATTGTGCTATACTGCACGCTATTGTCCATTCGGGCAAGGCGGGCTTTCAATAACTCAATTTCCCCGTTTATACGTTCCAGTTCTTTTTCTACTTTCAGCATTTCTTCAACGGTTTGAACTTTGTTTAATAAATCAAGGTAACGCAAGCGGGTTTTATTCAGGTTGTCTAACCGTGTGGCAGCATCGTAATAAGTATCAGAAATGTCATCAGCACCAATGTTTTTATAGGTTACTTTACCCATCGTTTCAATCCCTGCAACAATATCCGCCATGCCTTTGTTGGGAGTCTTCACTATCAGATAACTGTTGTTGGCAGTTTGTACATAGCCGTTATTGTTTTTTACCAATTGCACAATGCGTTTTGAAACTGAATCGGGGTTTTTAACCGTCAGATCCATTTGGGCAGTGTACACAATTTTTTGTGTGTCAATAGCCGCTGTAGGGACTTCATTTTCAAAAAGACGGCCGTCAGCATATTGGTCTTGCTTTATTTCAATTCCCGCCATGTCTCCTTGTTGGCGTGCAAAGCCTCCGTAATTTGCAGCATTATGCTTGCTAACTGTGCAGCTTGATAAAAATGCAGCAAAGGCAAAACAAATAATTACCCTGTGTAGTATTTTCATAAACGATATAGGTTTGTTGGTACTAATGGGTAAAGTTATTTGCCAAACGTTGCAGCATGGTAAAAATATAAAAGGCGTAATGGGCACAACTGCCCATTACGCCTTTTTTTGTGTAAATAAATCGCTATTAAAACACCACCTTGTTGTGCTGCAATATGTAGTTGCCTGTGGGGTTTATAAACGTTACAATTTTTATCCCTTGTGTTAATGTCCCTGTTTCAACTTCATAACGGCCTTCGTCAACATTGGTAAGTTGTTTTTCTACCAATAGCCTGCCTGATATATCGTGCAATTGCACAGTAAGTTTTTCGTAGGCAGCAGGAGTTTCAAAAGCCAGTTTACCTTCTGAAACAATTACCTTAATAGGCGAGGGGTTAAAAATGCTTTGAACAGAATTTGCAGCCGATTGGGCACTAATTGTTGAGTCAATCCATTTGCTAAGGGTTACCACATTTACATACCTACCGGGACCTTCTTCCGTTGTCACAAGTCCTGCTCCACCGCTCACAATACCCACTTGTACCCATTCGCCGTTGCGTTTAGCCACCAAAGGACCACCACTGTCTCCTGATGCTGCGCCTGCTTGCTTATCAGGGTTTTTATAGCCTGCGCAGATATACCCTTGATGGCTAAAAGAATATAAGTTTTTGCAAGTGGTGTGGCTTATCATTTTTATCGATGCCTTTTGTAAAGTGTCGGGGGTGTCGTGGGTAACGTCGTTTAACAAACCCCAGCCCATTGCAGTTACAGGTTGCCCTTCATCAATCAGGCCGGCATCATTTGCGGTAGCTATAATACAAGGGGTGTATGTTGAGTAGCTTTTTAAACGTATTAATGAAATATCTATCCCTGAATTAATATCCCCCGTTATGCTGTATCCCGGATAAATAATAATAGTGTCAATATTAATGGTTTGCGAACCTACTTGGGGTGATACACTGCTTAAACCATTGATAATAGCCCTTGTGGGTTTGGGTACTATGTTTTGATAGCCCAAACCGCAATGGCCTGCGGTAAGCACCCAGTTTGGTCGTATCAGCGAACCACCGCAAATATGTTGTCCGTTGTTGGTTACCAGTTGCACCATCCAAGGGAACTCATTTATTTGGCTTGGAATACCCCCTACTATGGTTTGCGCCCTAAGGGCACTGATAAAAAAGGTGAAAAAAATTATTGCAGTAATTCTTAGTTTCATAGTGTACTGTTTTGTTATAAGACACACATATAACGAAAACCGTTTCAAGGGGTTGTAGCCCTTGTATATTTTATTCTTTTTTCGGGCTGAAATAAAACATGGCTATCCCGCTATCGTATATCTTATGTTGGGTGATGCTTAGGTTAACTTGCTTTTTAATGTCGGGAAAAAGCTCAATCCCTTCACCCAGCAAAACAGGAATATAAGCAATAATATATTCATCAATCAATCCGGCATCGTGCAGCAACGTATTTATTTGCCCGCCGCCCAGCAGCCAAATATCACCGCCATCCTGTTCTTTAAGTTTCCGTACAAAATCGGCAGGGTTTTCAGTCACCCGTTCGGCAACGTCTAATATCGGTTTGGTTGCACTGTGGGTAAACACATACGATTTTTTCCCGTTATACGGCCATTTGCCGTCAAAACTCAGGCAAACTTCATACGTTGCAAATCCCATCACAATAGCGTCAATACTGTTGTAAAAAGGTTCGTAGCCATAGTCTTCGGCAGTTGGGCTGGGCAGCCAGTCAATACCCCCGTCGGGGCGGGCAATTTTGCCGTCAAAACTTGCGGCAATGTAAAGTTTCACTTTTCTCATAGTTTTAAATGTTTCTGCAAAAATCCCTTTTAACCATTTCTAAAAATTGTACAGAATTTTCCTTTCTGCAATTTCTTACAAAAAATCAAACAAGCTCCAAAGTCAACGTTTAAACATCAATACACCGTCTTAGGTAATAAAAGTTTTGCAAAAGCCACTAAAAGAGTGGTGCGGCTTTATTAATAATTTTATAAATTGGGCACATGAACAATGCTTCGCATACCCTTTCACAGATACAATCGTTTGATGAATACTCATCCGTTTATAAACAAAGTGTAGAAAATCCCGAAAGTTTTTGGGCAGATATAGCAAAAAGCTTCCATTGGTATAAACCATGGGAAACTACTCTCGAATGGAATTTTAACCCGCCAAAAGTTGAGTGGTTTAAAGAGGGTAGCACCAATTTGTGTTACAATGCTCTTGACCGTCACCTTGAGACCCGAAGCAATCAAACGGCAATTATTTGGGAGCCAAACAACCCTGACGAAGCTACCCGAACACTCACCTATAGTGAACTGCATGCAGAAGTATGCAGGTTTGCCAACGTGCTACTGGCACAAGGACTGAAAAAAGGGGATTGTGTTATTTTATATATGCCGATGGTGCCCGAGGCAGGTATAGCCATGCTGGCCTGCACTCGAATTGGTATTGTGCATTCTATTGTGTTTGCGGGCTTCTCAGCACAATCATTGGCCGACAGGATGAACGACAGTAGTGCAAAGGCAGTAATAACAGCCGACACTTTTAAACGCGGAGATAAAACGGTGGCCTTGAAAACGATTGTTGACGAGGCTTTAAAAACGTCGCCCACAGTTACCACCTGCATAGTATTTAAACGTAGCGGAGATGCCATTGACTGGACGGCGGGACGCGATTTGTGGTGGCACGATGAAATGGCAAAAGCATCTACACAAAATACCCCTGCCGAAATGGATGCCGAAGACCCTTTGTTTATCCTTTACACATCAGGTTCAACAGGAAAACCCAAAGGTATTTTGCATACCACAGCAGGGTATATGATATACGTGGCCTACACGTTTAAAAACGTATTTCAGTACAAAGAAGGCGATATATACTGGTGTACAGCCGACGTGGGTTGGATTACGGGGCATAGCTACCTTGTATATGGTCCGTTACTAAATGGAGCTACCACCGTATTTTTTGAGGGAGTACCTACTTGGCCTTCGCCTTCAAGGTTTTGGCAAGTAGTGGATAAACACCAAGTAACCATATTTTATACTGCACCAACCGCAATACGTTCCTTAGAAACCGCAGGATTGAGCCAGTTTGATGGAACTAAACTGGATAGTTTACGCGTACTGGGTTCGGTAGGCGAGCCTATTAACGAGGAAGCGTGGCACTGGTATAACGAAAACGTGGGTAAAAACCGTTGCCCAATTGTTGATACATGGTGGCAAACCGAAACAGGGGGTGTAATGATTAGCCCGCTGGCGGGTATTACCCCGTTAAAACCTGCATTTGCCACACTGCCCATGCCGGGCATACAGCCTGTGCTATTGGATGAAAAGGGGCATGAGATTACCGGAAACGGAGTTGAGGGGGTGTTGTGCGTTAAATTTCCTTGGCCGGGCATGGCACGTACGATATATGGAGACGACGACCGCTATGCACAAACCTATTTTTCGGCATATAAGGGATACTACTTTACAGGCGACGGTTGTAAACGTGATGATGACGGTTATTACCGAATTACAGGCCGTGTTGACGATGTAATAAATGTTTCAGGACACCGTATAGGAACGGGAGAGGTGGAAAGTGCCATTAATGAACATGAGTTGGTGGTAGAAAGTGCAGTGGTGGCCTATCCTCACGATATTAAAGGGCAGGGTATTTACGCGTATGTAATATGCCACCATGCTCCGCAAGACGTGGATAAACTAAGGACTGAAATTAAAGAAATAGTGTCGCGCATTATAGGTGCATTTGCCAAACCCGATAAAATACAAGTGGTTACAGGGCTGCCTAAAACACGTAGCGGTAAAATTATGCGCCGCATTTTGCGGAAAGTGGCCGAGGGCAATACGTCTAATCTTGGAGACACTTCAACCCTGTTAGACCCCTCTGTGGTGGATAGTATTAAGGCAGGAGCCTTATAATTAAGCTATATTTTTGCCGTTATTGTTTTTATAATGAGAGTAACAGGCAGATATATAGCAACTTTTGGGCTGGTTTTGTTGGGTGTGGCTGTTAAAGCACAGGATACAACCCTGTCTATCCGCGATGTGACAGTGATTTCTGATTACGTGCCCTATTTGGCCGATGCAGTAAAAGAAAAAACCGCTCCGGTGGCCGAGGCTCCTGATGCGCCATTGCCCAAACTTTCGTACTCAATTATCCCCATACAATTCCGCACAGTATCGCGTTTGGATATACCCAAAGCGTTGGAAATGGGAAAAAACACTCCGTCTAATCTACGCAACAACCATATAAGGCTTGGGTTTGGCAACTATGCCTCTCCTTTGGCCGAGATATACCTGCACAACAAACGCAGCGAATACAGTGCATACGGGCTAACAATTAAGCATCTTTCGGCCAACGGCCCTGATAAAGCCATCTTTTCTGATAACAATGTGTCGTTATTTGGTAAGCGTTTCTTTAAAACAGGTACCCTTTTCGGTGATTTTGATTATGTGCGTAACGGACTTCGTTTTTACGGTTTCGACAGAACTTTTCCTTATACGCCAAGCGATGATAGCTTGAAACAGGTGTACAACACCTTTGCCGTGAACACAGGATGGGAAAGCAAAGAGTGGGGCAAAAGCAAAATGCAGTTTAAAGGCGCGGTTGCTTTTCATAACCTGACTGATAAATGGGGTGCTCAAGAGAACGATGCCACAGTAACTACCTCTTTTAAAACAAATATTAAGGACGACTTGCTAAAGGTGAATCTTGCCTACAGCTATAGTTCATATACTGACAGTTTAGGCAGTCTTAACCGTAATTTTGTTCACCTTAATCCCCGCTATACACCCAATGGCGATAAACTGAAATTAACGTTAGGAGTTAACTCGTCGGTGTATAAAGATACTGCCAAACCCAAGTTTTACTTATTCCCTGTAGTGGATGCCGAATATGAGATTGAGAAAGGATATTTCTCAGCCATCGCAGGAGTTAACGGTGGACTACAAAAAAACACCCTGCGCAGTTTTATCACTGAAAACCCGTTTTTATCTAACCGCATAGCAATGGGCAATACCGTAAACCGCTTTGAAGGCTACTTGGGTATAAAAGGAAAGGCTAACGCCAACTTTGGGTTTATTGGTCGCGTGTTTTACAACCAGTTTAATGATATGGCAGTGTTTATTGCCGATAGTACTGTATTGCGCAGATTTAAGCCGTTGTATATTGATGCGCACGTAATCCGTTTTAATGCTGAATTGGCTTACCAATACAGCGAAAAAATCCGTTTGAACCTTACAGCAAACGTTTACAACTATAAAGTGCAAGACTCAAAGCAAAAGGCTTGGCAATTACCCACCGCTGAGGTGAAACTGAACACCACCTACAATATTGGTAATAAACTATTGTTTAGCGCCGATGTGTTTGTGATGAACCAACGCCCTGCTACCAGTGAGTACACTACTTTGCCTGCTACCAACCTGAAAGCGTTTGCCGATTTTAATTTTGGTATGGAATATCGCTACCGCAAAACACTTTCATTGTTTATCAGGCTTAATAATATATCATCAGTACGTTACCAACGCTGGTATAACTATCCCACTTATAGCCTGAACGGTATGGGTGGTATTACTTTTAGTTTGTAATAAAGTTAAGACGACGGGAATAAAACCTGTCGTTATAAGCAAAACATCCCGAAAGATTTAAACCTTTCGGGATGTTTTCATTTAGTGTATGGGACTGTCTCAAAAGATAGCCTCTTTTTGTTTATGTGTGATTGCTTCGGAGAGACCCTCGGAATGACGTATAGCCGTGTCATGCTGACGTAGGAAGCAACTTATCGCGTTTTGTTAACACGCGTGCAATAAGTTTCCTCGCTGCGTCTCGGAATGACAGGGGAACAAAAGGTTGAACATACTGACGAAAAAAGGACTATTTAAACGCCCCGTTCAAGTCCTAATTACAACTACTAAATCACCAATTAATACCCCTCAGCCAACGACGGTAGAATATAACGCCAATCCACATTACCCACCTGTTTGCCCATACGCACAATAACCATGTTTTTGGCAGGGTTCACATAAATGTATTGCCCCAAAATACCAATGGCCATAAAATCGCCGTTTTTGGTAGGCAGCCACCAACCGTATTGATAAAACCAAGCACTGCCGTTGGCAGTATCAATGGTTGTTGAAGTTTCAACCCATTGGCGGCTAAGTATTTGCTTACCGTTCCAATTTCCTTTGTTAAGATACAAACGGCCTATTTTTGCAAAATCGCGGGCGCGGGCATTCACACAGCAAAATGTTTTCTCCACGCCGCCCTTTTTGCGGTCAATGCTCCAGCTTCCACTATATTCCATTTGCAAGGGTTTCCACAACTTCTCCACCATGTATTGCGAAATGGTCTTTCCCTTTAATGCCTTTTCAAGCACCAAACCCAATAACTGGGTATTTCCGCTTATGTATTCAAATTCTTGTGCAGGAGCGGTTTTTACCTTTAACTTCTTACACTCCTTATACAAATTCCTGCCATAATAAAACGAAGCAGCATGGCCAAACGGGTTCCAGTAACTTTCGTTAAACTCAACCCCCGAAGTCATTTGCAGCAAATCACGCACCGTTACCTTTTCAAAACTTTTGTGCAATTGGGGTAAGTATTTCAAAACAGAGTCATTAACATTCAACAACCCATCATCAACAGCACATCCTATTAAGACTGAAAGAATAGATTTTCCCACCGAAAAAGAGGGGATAATAGAAGATGAATCGTAATCCCTAAAATAATTTTCATAATGGATAGAATCATCTTTAATTATCAAAAAAGCCACCGTTTTATTGTCTTTTAAGAATTTATCAAAGCTCGTTTCACGCTTATTAACAGTAATCGTCTTAGGAAATTTGGGTACTTGCGGCTGATGAAATTTAAACCGCACGCTATCGTTTGCCACGGTTCGGGCCGGAAACTTTTTATGGTCGTTTAAATCGGCAAAATTATAAAACACAAAACGACCTACTTTGCACGATGGTAATAAGATTACAGTTGCGCAAAAGAGCAGTAAATAAACAAAAGGGGTAGTTTTCATAGCTTTTACTTGGGCAAAATATAGTAAAATTGCCTTATCATACACAGTACGCTGTAGATGAAAAATTTATTGTGATGACAAAAGTGCTTACATCTCCCCGCCATGTAAATGTTGTGCGGTACGTTACCCCGCTTCGCGAAGGCGGTTCTTTGCCTGCCATTGCCGAGGCTGATGATGATTTTTTGTATGTGCTTAAGTTTAGAGGGGCAGGGCAGGGGGTGAAATCGTTGATTGCTGATTTTATAGGCGGAGAAATTGCCCGAGTGTTAGGTTTTAAAGTACCCGAAATGGTATTTGCCCATTTGGATGCGGATTTTGGTCGCACCGAAGGCGATGAGGAAATACAAGAATTGCTGCGCAAAAGTGAGGGGTTGAATTTGGGCGTACATTACCTGCAAGGAAGTATGACCTACGACCCTGCGGTAACGCTGATAGACCCGTTATTGTCTTCTAAAATTGTGTGGTTGGATAGTTTGCTTACGAATGTTGACCGCACGGCTCGCAATACCAATATGCTATGGTGGCATAAAGAGTTGTGGTTGATAGACCACGGTGCATCGCTGTATTTTCACCACTCGTGGGACAATTGGGAGGAGCAAGCTAAAAAACCGTTTGTGCAAGTGAAAGACCATGTGTTGTTGCGCCGAGCGACTGAACTTGAAAGTGTGAATGATGAGTTTAGGCGGATACTTACCCCTGAAATCATCAGGGGAATTGTGGCACAAGTACCCGATGAGTGGTTGCTTGAAAACACTATTGACGAAACGGCCGAAAGCCGCCGTGAGGTATATAACGGTTTTTTAACCGCACGTTTGCAGGCATCGGATATTTTTGTGAAGGAGGCAGAAAATGCAAGATAACCACTTGTTTGAGTATGCGGTGATACGCATTGTGCCCCGTGTGGAGCGCGAAGAGTTTATTAATGTGGGGGTAATATTGTTTTGCAAAAAGCATAAGTTTTTACAAATGCGTTATGTACTGGATGCCGACCGTTTAAAGGCTTTTTGCCCTGTTATTGAACCTACGGAAGTAGAAAATTATTTACAAGGATTTGAGAAGGTTTGTCGCGGCGATGCAGATGGCGGCCCCATTGCCCAGCTGGATTTACCCTCACGGTTCCGTTGGCTCACAGCCAACCGCAGCACGGTATTGCAAACTTCAAAAGTGCACCCCGGCCTTTGCACCAACCCTGAAAAGAAACTTAATCAATTGTTTGAGGAGTTGGCGGGGTAGTTATTTTCTATTGTTTTTAACTATGGCCCTTAATGCTTTAATATTACTTGTATCTTGTAGTCTATGAATCATGCGATGACAGTTGCTACATAAAACAGCAAAATCATCAGCTAAATTAACTTTGAACTTCCCTAGTTCTAGTGTTGAAATAGGTATTAGATGATGAGTTTCAATAAAGTCTTTACCTAAAGCACCATATTTAGTTGTAAAGTTGAAATCACAAACTTCACAGGTATATCCCTTTCTCTTTTTTACTTTTAAAGAAATATATCTATTTCTTTCAACCCGATAGTGCAATTTACGTTTCTTACTTTCATAAGCCGTTAATTCGTCGTTTTCATTTATATTTTGATCATTATTGATTAGTTCATCGTATAGGTTTAAGAAATAAAGTATGTCATTGGAAAGGGTTTTATTGTCAGGGAGCTCACTTGAGCTATAATATTTGGCAAAAATATTCCCTGCTTCATATAGTTTTGCATTTTCAGTTTTAGAGTTAAGTTCAATTTTCTTCAAAAGAGAATTATCAGTACTAACTTTAGCCCTAAAATCCGTAGCTCTTACAGATAAAACCTCTTTTGTGTTGTGTTTGTAGTAATTTCTAATTTCAGTGACGCCTTGATTTAAAGATAAATAAAATCCCTTCATGTCTGCCTGAAATAGGAATACTGGATAATATCCTGACTGTGGGCTATCAGTTATTAGCAAATCTAGAATTGCAATCCAAGGGCAGTCTGCCCAATTACCTTTTCCGACTGAACCAGCAATTTTGTATCTACTGTTGCTATTGATTAATTGATTTACTTGTTGAGGTAATTTGTGTCTAAATAAATTAGCAGTTTCATTGTTTGCAAACGATTCTTTTTTCGCTATTAAATAACTTTTGGTAAATTCTTCAAATATTGGTGTCATAGTGCAACTCCTGGGTTGCAATTATAAATTATTTGAAACACTTAAAAGTTATTTTGATTTTCCTTATTGAAGAAGTGGGATTAGTTTTAGTTAGCCGGTACTTCGAAGGCCAATTTTCTTTGGAAATAAAATAATCTCAGGATTTAACGATGTTCGATTTGAGCTTGTGTTTCGATTTTCGTCATTGCGAAAAACCGCTTTTGGGTTTTGAAGCAATCCGTTTGACACCTCCCTTAGTCCCTCCTTACCAGCCCACTAACCACCCAAGGAGGGAAACAGCCGCACTTGCCCGTCGTTGGTAAAGTCCCCACAGGGGATTTAGGGGTATTGTCATGCTGATGTTAACTAATAAGTGATTAAAAATCAAAAAGTAAAGAGGTGGCGTAGCTGAGCGGTTATTCAAACCTAAGAGCTTCAATAGGGTCGAGTTTAGCAGCTTTTTGGGCAGGGTAGTAGCCCGCAGCCAGTCCAACCAATGTGCAAAGTATTAAAGCAATCACAATGGGTGCCCAAGGCATAATAAACCCTACGCCCAGTGCTCCCGAAATAATATTGCCTATTAAAATACCCAAAACAATACCGCCTGCACCGCCCAATTGACAAATGGTTACGGCTTCGTATAAGAATTGCTTGCGGATGATAGCAGGGGTAGCTCCTAATGATTTGCGGATGCCAATTTCGCGGGTACGCTCGGTAACTGTAACCAGCATAATATTCATTAAACCGATGGCCGCTCCAAAAATGGTAATTGCCCCAATAATAGTAGCTGCAAAGGTGAGCATACTAAGGTTTTGAATAAACTCTTGTGCCAAGCCGTCGCTTTTCGTCAACTGGAAATTATTATCATCAAAGGCATTTACCTTCCGCACTTTACGAAAAACACCTTCGGCTTCAGACATAGCAGGGTCAATCATAGTAGGGTCGTTCACCATTACCGAAAGGGCATAAGAGGGAGGCATATTCATCAGCCTAAATTTGGCAAATGTAAGCGGCACATAAATAAGCTTATCTCCACCGCCAAATCCTACTGAGTTTCCTTTTGATTCAAGCACCCCAATTACCCGCATTTTCACCCCGCCCACTGATATTTCTTTATCAATAGGGTTTTCTTTGTTGGGAAACAGTTTGCTCACAATATCAGTGCCTATAATAGCCACAGGGGTCATGGCTTCCATATCGCCGATAGTAATATTACGGCCTTTTGAAATTTTGTAGCCTGATACAGTTAAGTAGTTTTCATCAACCCCCAAAACCAATGTGTTTGGATTGGTTTTACGTGATTGGTATTTGGCCGTGCTGGCAAACGATACGTTTACAGATGCTGAAACGATGGCCGAAGGGAAGTTATAAGCCTGCCTGAAATCAACGGCTTCTTCATACGATATTTTGCGGTAATTGATACGCTTGCCGGGGCCACCCATTTTAAAGTTACCGCCCCTGTTTTTGATGCTAAAGGTATTAGCCCCCATTTCTGAGAAACTTTTGGTTAAGTACACCTTCATGGCATCAATAGAAGATAAAATACCCACTAAGGCCATAATACCGATAGCAATAATAAGTGCGGTAATTACGGTGCGCAGCTTGTTTATCTTTATCGAGTCAAGCGAGAGATTTAAAGTATCTTTAAAGTTCAATGGGTAACTAATTACACTTTCAAAAGTGAAAAATTAACCTCGAGGAGCGAAAAAATTATCTGTATATGCCCTCAAACCTTCGATAAAAGATTATTTGTTATAGGACGAAGCCACAAAATGCCCGTTGTTTATTAATTGCCACACATCTTTTGTAGTATCACAAGTACGGTTAATAATCCATTGCTTGCTAAGCGTTGATGAGCAATAACGCTTGGCGTTACCGTCCCACACCGCAAACTCAAATACATCAATCAGTTTACCTGCTTTATCATAACTGCGCAATTCGTAGGTATAGCACTCCTTACCGTTTTTGTTTTGAGTAAGCAATAATACCCTTACCAAAAAGCCGTCCATCGTGCCCACATCTTTATACAAACTGTATGTTTTGGTAAGACTGTTTTGCAAGGCATCGGCAGTTTCAACCTCACTAAGATACTTAGCCAGTTGAGCACTATCCGTAAGCGGGGTGTATGTTCCTGTTTGTATAAGGTTGTGGATAGCATTACCGTCAGTAACCTTTGCCGTAGCGTTAATTTCGAGCAACGGAAGCTTATCGGTACAGCCGTAAACTACAAAAACAGCAGTTATAATAGCAAGCAGGGGTTTCAACGTGGTAAATTTTTTTCGCTAAATTATCGGTTTTTTGGGGTAGTGGTGCCGTATTTTATACCAAACAGGCTCAACCCTTCGGTTGGAAAGTAATGATTAAGAGCGGTTAAATTGTGTTATCAAAACGGGATAAGCTGCTTCCTACGTCAGCATGACAATACTCCTAAATCCCCCTGTGGGGACTTGCTCTTCCCCGTCATTGCGAGGTCTTCCGAAGCAATCCGTTGGTATAAACACTAAAATCTAAATACTAAAAAACTGTTGACCATTGACGGTGGACTGTTGACCTGCAAACAGATTACCACGTCAGCCGAAGAAGGCTTCCTCGCAATGACGATAGTGAAGCAAGTATGGCAGACAAACATTTAACTCACCCAAAACAGCTCAACCTTGCCTGATATTCGCCCCTCTCTTTGTACGAGAGGGGCGAATATTAGAAAGTCGACCAAAACAAAAATCAGGGGTGAGTCAAACAGTCCCTAAATTATACTTCGACAAGCTCTGTTCAAGCCCTAAAGGGAACTTCACCAACAACGTACCAGTGCGGCTGCCATCCTTAGAATGCCGAAGGGTGCGGCTGTTTCCCTCCTTGGATGGTTAGTGGGCTGGTAAGGAGGGACTAAGGGAGGTGTCAAACGGATTGCTTCAAAACCCAAAAGCGGTTTTTCGCAATTACGATAGTTGTGCGAGTGCGGCAGACAAACATTTAACTCACCCAAAACATATCAACCTTGTCTGATAACCCAACACTTCCCCTCTCTTTGTAAGAGAGGGGCGAATATCAGAAAATCGACCAAAACAAAAATCAGGGGTGAGTCAAACAGCCCCTAAATTCTATTTCAACAAGCTCTGTTCAATCCCTAAAGGGAACTCCACCAACAACGTAGCAGTGCGGCTGCCATCCTGAGCCTGTTTAAGGATAGAGTTTGTCGAAGGGTGCGATAAGAAGGGCGGTTTGGTAATCGATTGTAAAAAAATAAAACGGGTACAGCTTTTTGAGCGTATTAACTGTCTTATAGGTAAAAGCCTTATTTTTACTGACCCATGCAACACCTATACCGTTTATATGCTTTGCTGCTGTTTTGTTTGGTAAGCACTTTTGCAAATGCGCAGTGGCAACGAATGAAAGGCCCTGTACCTGATTTTTATGGTCCGGCGGGCACAGTTACCTGCATTGCCACCAACGATACCGTTGTGTGGATTGGTACGGCAAACAGCGGGATTTTCAGGGCATCAAACCAGCCTTTTTCACCGTGGGAAGCCACTAACAACGGAGTGAATACCTTTACCATTTATTCGCTCAGCTATCACAACGGGTTATTGGTGGCTACTACATTACGGGGCGTATATAAATCAACCGATAAGGGCAACAGTTGGACGGCTATAAACAGCGGACTGCCTATTGAAAAACCCATCACCTCTTTTGCTTCGGCCAATGGGGTATTAATGGCTGCTACTTCCAGTTACGGCGTATTTCGCTCAACCGATAACGGTCAAAGTTGGGGGAAAGCCAACAACGGAATGTTGGATAACAATGTGTTGGACTTGGAAACCGACGGCACAAGGTTTTGGGCATTGACTTATAATGCAGGGTTGTTTAAATCGGACGATGGGGGGCAAAGCTGGCAAAATGTGAGCGTTGCAGGCAGTTGCAGTCAGTGCGCTCAGTTGGAGATTATTGATAGTACTTTGTTTTTAGCAGGGGGCAGTATTTGGGTGTCGAGAAATAACGGTAACAACTGGACGGTTGATACTACGGTGAAAAACATTACAGGCATCACCGCCCATAATGGGATGTTGATTGCATATAATACGTATAGATTGTATGAGAGCTTTGATACAGGGCGAACTTGGATGCTGGATTGGGAGTTTAATACGGACTCGGCTATGACTGTGAATGCAGCTCTTAGTACACCTGCGGCCATTAAGTTTGCGGGTACTCAAAAACACGGGTTGCTGAGGGGTAGCATTGCTGCTATTACTTGGAAACCGATGAACAATGAATTGCTTACAGGCACTATCACTAATCTTGAGGAGCAAAACGGGTATGTATATACAACGGCATTTGGTAAGCTGTTTCGTACTGAAAAGACGGCTGATAATTGGACAGAGGTGGGCAACGTTGGGTGGCCTGTTATTAATTCGTTTACTACCTATCCCGATAAGTTGATTGTGGGTACTGATACAGGTGGGGTGTATGTGGCAGGTAATAACCTTTTATGGGAACCGTCAAATAACGGACTGGGTAATAAAAACATTTTACGGTTGTTAAAAATCGGTAATCAACTGTTTGCACTTACCAAAGGCGGTATATACCGCAGCCCAAACCGAGGGCAAGTGTGGGTGAAATATGCCGATAATATTATCCCTTATGATTATACCGATTTGTATTTTGATAACGGAATTGTGTATGCAGGTACTACGGGCGGTATTTACTCATCGGATAACGATGGGTTTTCGTTTACGATTGTTAATCCTGCCAATATTCCGCGGCGTGAGGTGTTCTTTATCCGCAGGGTAAACGGTACACTTTGGCTGAAAATTGGAATTGATACCCATATTTCTGAAGATGGATTAGTATGGCCTCGCCATTATTATTTGGGTGGAGTTACGTTTGCCAACTCGTTGTCGCTCACACAAAACCGTATGTATGCTTCAACTACATCAGGGTTTATGTTCAGGGATACCGCATCAATGCAATGGAACTATATCAAAAACATCGAGGGTTTGGTGGTAAATGTATTTCACCAAAGCGATTCGTTTTTGTTTGCAGGCTCAGGGGCAGGCGTATGGCGTTTGCCTATTGAAAGTGTGGTAACGGGCATTCAAGCAAATAAAACAAACACATTGGCTGTATATCCTAATCCTGCAAAAGAAGCAATAACTATCGGAACCGGAGAAGTATATAACAGGATTATTGTTTTTAATGCCGAAGGCCGTAAAGTATTATCTACCCAAAATACAAATGAGTTGGTTTTGCAGGCGTTGCCCGCAGGGCTATACATTATTCAAGCAGTAGATAACAAGGGTAGTTACACCCAAAAGTTTATAAAAGAATAAACGGTTATTTACTAACTGTAATCACCAGTATTCCTATTTTAGTATCAAGCCCCATTATCGGGTTGATAATTTTATAACCTTTATCGGCCGGTTGGGTAATTTGTTTGTCAGTACCCAATATAGCGGGATTGGTTATAGCCATTCCTTCATCTTTTTTATTGGTTGATTTAACAACATTAATCGTTGCGGGGCTCACAAGGTCAATTTGCTCAATGTTGGCCTCTTTCACAAAATTGCTAAACAACAGGTCTATATTTTCCATATTTCCCCGCATCAGCTCACCACGCACTGCCCACCCGAAAGCTTTTACCGAAAGCATTGTATTTGAAAGGGTAACACTGTCAATCTTATGATTATACATCTCAATTAACCTCACCGTTTCGGTTTCGTGTTCACGGGCAATACGTTTAGTCTTAAAACTTCCCCATAAATACACCCCTAACAAAGCCAACACAAGAAAAACCGTCAGGAAATTTTTTTTCAAAAACTGCAAGAATATATTGGGTTTTTTAGTTTCAGTAGTGGTAGTTGTCATACATAAGTTAAATAAGAAAACAAATATAAGCGTCAAAAAGGCATTATTAGTTTACCCGAATGGCACAAAAAGGGATTTTTGCTTCACAAAGTTGGAATATTAACCGCTTGGTAAGAAATTTGCCCATCTTTGCCAAAATAATATTGTAGTAGTTTAGGATATGAGTACTGAAAATATAGAACACGTAGAATGCCTTATCATAGGTTCAGGCCCCGCCGGTTATACTGCGGCCATATATGCTGCCCGCGCTGATATGAAACCCGTAATGTATGAAGGGATGCAGCCCGGTGGTCAGCTTACCATCACTACCGAGGTTGAAAATTACCCCGGTTTTCCAACAGGTGTTGAAGGCCCGCACATGATGGAGTTGTTTAAGCAACAAGCAACACGTTTGGGTGCTGATATACGTTTTGGTATGGCTACCTCGGTTGATTTTTCAGTATATCCCCGCAAAGTAGTGGTAGATAATAACAAAACCATTTTGGCCGAAAGCGTGATTATTGCCACAGGAGCATCGGCCAAGTGGTTAGGATTGCCCAGCGAAGAACACCTTAAAAACATGGGTGGCGGGGTGAGTGCCTGCGCCGTGTGCGACGGATTTTTCTATCGCGGAAAAGATGTGGTAATAGTAGGGGCAGGTGATACTGCTTGCGAAGAGGCCAGCTACCTTGCCAAAATATGTAACAAAGTGTATATGTTGGTGCGTAAAGACCATTTCCGTGCCAGCAAGGCCATGCAACACCGTGTGATGAATACCCCTAATATTGAAGTGTTATTTAATACCGAAACCGAAGAGATTGTGGGGCAACAAGTGGTTGAATCGGCCATTGTGGTAAACAATGTTACCGGTGAAAAACGCGAACTGAAAATTGACGGTTTCTTTGTGGCGATAGGGCATACACCTAACACCGACATATTTAAAGACTTTATTGATTTAGACGAACAAGGGTATATTAAAACTGTGCCCGGCAGCACCCGCACCAACATTGAAGGTGTATTTGCCTGTGGTGATGCCCAAGATAAAGTGTACCGTCAAGCGATTACCGCTGCGGGAACTGGCTGTATGGCTGCCCTTGATGCCGAGCGCTACTTGGGTGCTAAGAAGGCATTGGAAATGATGGAAGCCTAAGCAATTAGTTATGGGTTATTTGTTATTAGTGAAGTGTTGCTTTGCTAATAGCAAAAATCTTAGCTGATATTACTGAATGGGATAGCCGTATATTTGTACTCTTTATGACTACCAACAAATACAAAGAAATAACAAGGGTAACCACCCACGTGTTGCAGGAGATGAAGGAGCGGGGTGAGAAGATAAGTATGCTCACCGCTTACGATTACAGCATGGCAAAAATTTTTGATGAAGCAAAAATTGATGTGTTGTTGGTAGGTGATTCAGCATCAAATGTAATGGCAGGACACATGACCACCTTGCCTATTACTCTCGACCAAATGATATACCATGCGGCATCGGTTGTTAGAGCTGTTTTCCGTGCGTTGGTAGTAGTTGATTTGCCTTTCGGTTCTTATCAGGGTAATAGCAAAGAGGCATTAAACAGTGCCATCCGTATTATGAAAGAAGCGGGAGCGCACGCTATTAAATTAGAAGGTGGTGAAGAGATTTTAGAATCGGTAAGGCGTATTCTTTCAGCAGGTGTGCCCGTAATGGGACACTTGGGCTTAACACCCCAGTCTATTTATAAATTCGGAACATTTGAAGTACGTGCCAAAGAAGAAGCTGAGGCCGCTAAATTGGTTCAAGATGCCAATTTACTGGCAGAAGCAGGATGCTTTGCTATTGTGCTTGAGAAAATACCTGCAAAACTTGCACAGACGGTAGCACAAAATGTAAAAATACCTGTTATTGGCATAGGTGCAGGCCCCCATGTTGACGGGCAAGTGCTGGTGAGCCATGATATGCTGGGCATAACCCGCGAGTTTAGCCCACGTTTTTTGCGCCGTTACATGAATTTGTACGACGATATTAAGGTAGCCACTGAGCGATATATCGAAGATATTAAGCTGGGAGATTTTCCCAATGATAAAGAAAGTTATTAAACTAAAAAGCCCCGTTTTGGGGCTTTTTAGTTTAATAACTCTACAGAAAAAACTATTTTTTCCGTTTTCTATAAAATTATAAGGCAGTGCAGCGTTTATGCCGCTTCTTTCATCTCTATATTAAAGGGGGGATTGATTATGAAGGCACTACTGTTTATAGGAACTATGCTCCTGTCACGATTATTATTTTCTCAAAATCTTACAAACTATGGCCAAACAAATACGGCAGGTATTTATGGCACACTAAGTAATCCGGCATTGGCTGCGGGTAGTACCGATTATTTAAGTATAAACCTTGCAGGGGCAGGGCTTACGCTTGAAAATAATTTAGTTCATTCAAAATTAAAATACTCGCTGTATCAAATTGCAACCCTGCAATCCAAACGCGACGGACAGCCCCATCACTCACCGCCATATTTTGAGGTGGCACCCAAAAAGCGTACAAACCCTTCTTTTTATTTGAATACACAGGTATTATTACCGTCGGTTAAATTTAATATTACACCTAAAATAGCCGCATTTATATATGCCCGCGAACGGGTAACAGGCAATGTGGTTGAAGTAGCGGATAATGTTTTACCCATTTTTATGGATAGGAAATCGCCGTATGTTCCGCAAGGAACAGATTATAAAACCGATATACGGGTGCTGGGGTATCGCGAAGTTGCCGCTGGGCTTTCTATGGTGGTGTATGACAGACGGGAAGCGAGGGTGAAGGTGGGTATTACTGCTAAGCAAATCACTGCACGCTTTGCATACATATTTAATATAGCACAATTTGAGGCAAATGTTTCAGCTACTGAGTTAAATATTTTATCTCGTTACCGCATGATAAATACCGATATAAACGGATTAACGCAAAACCCTGCCTCATTTATGTTGGGTACTGCATCAGCAGGTACAGGCATGGGGTTTGATGCGGGAATAGTGTATGAGCACCGCCCATATAGGTTTCGTAAGCGCTATACGGTTTTGAACCCAAAGGGCAGGAATAAAAATTTCAGGCAGCGGGATTTGATAAAATACGATTACCGTATTGGAGTGGCTTTGCTGGATTGGGGAAGGGTAGAGTTATCGGGCAAGCATACAAAGGACAGGGTGCTCGAAGCCCAATCGTCGTTTGATTTGCGAAAGATTCCAACCCCTGAAGAATATCAAAAAGAGTTGAAGAAAAACGAGCGGGTACTTTCTGAACAAAAAAATACAGTGTTAAATCTGCCTGCTGTATTAATGCTTACGGGTGATTACAGGATAAACACGCAGTGGTTTATTAATATCAGCTATGCACAAAATTTACGGAGTGCAAAAAGAGCCGAAAACTTTTATGCCCCAACGGCTATTAATGCCTTGTTGAGAAAAGAAATGGAGAACATTACTTACGGGATACCTTTGCGTGTAGTGCCCCGAACCAGCACAGTTACTATGGGCGGGTTTATACAGGCAGGGCCGTTTTTTGCAGGCACCGATAATATTTTTACTTTTTTTAACCGAAGGATGTATAATCCCTCCATATATGCAGGGTTGTGCTACACCATTAAATTTAAAAAAGACCCTACGATAGAAACGTTTAAAAACTTCGGTCAGTTTTAGGGTAAAAAATAACCCCGCCCAAAGTATCACAAAGGGGCGGGGTGTTTGCAATTGATAGGGTAGGTGGTTATAGTAATTTTAACTGGCCGGGACGTTGGAAGGAGCTAACATCAAGCTCAGGGAAGGTACGGCCTGCCATAAATTTACGCTTGGCTACCGCGTGCATTTGTGCAATACTGTCGGCTACATTCCCGTCGCCGCGCATACGGGTACCAAAACGGCTGTCGTTTAGTTTACCTGCGTGGCATTGTTTAATCAGCTTCAAAACTTTATTCGCCCTGTCGGGAAAATTTTTATGCACCCAATCGGTAAACAGCGGTGCAATTATCCCGTTTAGGCGCACAATGGTGTAGCCTGCGCCCAGTGCACCTGCATTAGCTGCCTCTTCAATAAGTGTGGGAATTTCGGCACTGTTAAGCCCCGGTATTATCGGGGCCGTCATTACCCCCACGGGCACGCCTGCTTCGGTAAGTTTTTCAATTACCCGCAGGCGTTGTTTGCCCGTCACAGTTCGGGGTTCCATAGTTTGGCGCAAGGGCTCGTTTAGGGTGGTAAGGCTCACGTGCACACTTACCAGCCGTTGTTTGGCCATTTCGGCCAGTATATCAGTATCTCTAAGTACTAATGCGTTTTTAGTAATAATACCTACGGGGTTTTTGTATTTCAGGCATATTTCAAGCATTTGGCGGGTTAGCCTGTATTTCCGTTCGGCAGGTTGGTAGCAATCGGTATTGCCGCTTAGCATAATCACATCAGGTCGCCAGTTGGGGTTTTCAAACGTTTGTAGCAGCAGGGCAGGGGCGTGGGGTTTCACCATTATTTTGGTTTCAAAATCAATTCCGCCTGAAAATCCCCAATACTCATGTGCATTGCGGGCATAGCAATAAATACAGCCATGCTCGCACCCTTGATATGGGTTTACTGAGTACATGGCAGGCATATCAGGGCTTTCGGGTCTGTTCACAATCTTTTTGGGATACTCGTGAAAAAACTCGGTTACGTGCTGTGTGGGTAAATCTTCGTCCAGCCCCTCGTAATGCTCCTGCACCAATTGTGATGCGAGGTATTTATTGGCTGTGTTGATTTGCGCCCCACGTCCGTGGTGATAATTGTTTATTTTTCCATCAAACATTTGTTTATAATATAAACTTAACGAATGATGCTAAGCAAGTTTTTTTTGAGATTTGTGGATAAATGAGGGATATGAAAAACAATTAATAGCTGATTATCAATAGGATATTTGAAATGGATAGTTAGCGGATTGAATCCTACACTATTAAAAGGTTACCAAAAGTTAAAATGATAATCGGTGTTTTTAAACGGATATATGTTGCCACAAAGGCTCTAAGAACAAATGTTTTGCGCCTTCGTGTCTTCGCGGCAGTTTTATAGTTACTTAACTAAAGTCAGAGTATTGAGGTAATCTCTTTTATGAAAGATGGAGGTATCCTCATCAAAAAAGGTTTATAAAGCAGCAAACAAACGTTCTACTTTTTCCTTTTTAAGTATTTTTTGGCCGGTTTCGCCCGTTGCCACAATACGTTCGCCTACACGGGCAGTGTATTTGCAAACCACTTCGTTCTTCTCAATTTTTACCACTTCGGCTTCAAAAACCACCTCACTACCCACCAATGCAGGTGAGTGGTGCATAACCGTTAAAAACGTACCAATACCCTCTTCATCGGCCTCTTTAATTTCCAATACAAACAAACGGCAAGCCCATTCGGCATCTTTGCCCAATGCAAAAGTGGCATATACAGGATGCACCTGTCCGCTGTCAAACGTAGCAGTTTCATTAGCCGCTACAATTTTTGAAAAGTATTTCTTATCGCCGATGGTAAAAGGGTTTATCATAATACGAAAGTTGCAACGCAAATGTATAAAAGCGTGTTTAAACATTATAAGCACCGTATGGAATAAATCTTCACAGTATTACTAAAAGTGGCAAGAGTATGCTGAATATAAAATTCATACCAATTAAAAGTAGCATTCAGAATGGTTTAAAACCATTCTGAATAAATACTGCAAAAGAGGCGGACTTTATGTCCGTCGGTAGGACAGGTATAAAACCTGTCGCTGTTAATAGAACTCTTTGATATTTGTCGGGTTTTGTACCCAGTGTATCAATATGCCTGATGGGCATCGTGGCGAAGCTTTTCTGAAAGCTCTTTACCCAAATACCTGTCAACCAACGCATGAATTACATAGAGTAACGGTGTGATTAATAGCGCAACGGTAAATTTATAAATATAGTTGTTGGTGCCCACTGCGGCTATTTGCCCAATGCTCCAATCGCCGCCTATATAAAAAGCAATAAACAACACTACGTAACTGTCAATAAGCTGCGATACCAATGTTGAACCAGTGCTACGCACCCACAAGGCCTTTTCGCCCGTGCGTTTCTTTAAAAAGTGGAACACTGAAACATCTACCAACTGACCCAACATAAAAGCAGTTAGTGAACCTATGATAATATTCATTCCCTGCCCGAATATTTGAGCAAAAGCAGTTTGCATATTTACCACAGTGCCGTCAACCAATTTTTGTTCTATCCACCACGATGCGGGTGTAAGATGTATCACCCCGTAAATAATCAAAAAAGCATAGCCTATAAGGGCTGCGGCAATGTAGCTAAAGGTACGTACCCCGCGTTTACCAAAATACTCATTAATAAT
Source organism: Bacteroidia bacterium (assembly GCA_035906255.1). GTDB lineage: Bacteria > Bacteroidota > Bacteroidia > UBA8524 > UBA8524 > SB11. The sequence continues at coordinate 61,087 of JAMIFM010000011.1, read as the reverse complement.
ATCCGTCATAATAAACACAAAAGGCCAGGGCAGTACCCCTGCGGTTAAATCCATATTCAACGTATAGCCCAGCAGATTAATGCCAAAAGGTTTAATGCCCAAAGTACCTTCGAGCGAAAATATTTTAACGCCAATGAACTCGGCCAGCAAGGCGTTGCATATAAAAAACGAGCCCAAAATAAGGAACAGGAGGGTGCGTTTACGGTGTTCTAATTCTTGCATAGTTTGGTTTTGTAACTCAATAATAGGGATTTTTTGAAATAGTAGTTGTAACTTGACAACAGGAGTATGGCAATTGCTTATGCTGAATAATACGTATGAAAAATCTGTTTTTAATTCCCTTGTTTTTTATTGTGGTATGTGGGTTTTCACAAACATCGGGTGTTTTTCCTGATAGTGTTGCCTATTGGCGCGAAGGTAGCACAAGTGGTGATGTTGACGGTGGGGTAATTTTATTTAGTGATTATGTAATGCAAGGCGATACTGTAATAGCAGGGAAGCAGTACAAAAACTTATACCAAAACCGTGCAGCACTTAAAAACTATAAAGGTCACTCATCAACACACACGGCGCAACCTTATACCTTGAACGACAGGTATGGTTTTAGTAATAAAATAGGTGTTTTGAGGGAGGAAGGCTCAAAACTGTTTGTGCGCTTTGAGAACAACCAAACTTACAGGCCTGTGTTTGGAATAGAAGATTCAATCTTAAAATCAGGCAAAGAATATTTGGTGTTTGATAATAACTGGAAAAAAGAAGACACTATTTTTAGCGAGCATTACAAACCCGGTAACTTTAGATTTTTGGTGGTAAAAAATCAGATGAAGGTTTTGAGACCGTCTGTTTCAAACGATAGCCTTGAGGTACTTACTTTTTATGGGAAAGAACCTGCGGGATTAGCTTTTGATGTTTTTGACAGTACCCTTTTTATTAAGGGCATGGGGTTTAATTCGTCGTTCTTTTTTAGGTTAAAAAACTTTGATACTTCAAACGTTGTAAATATTGCAGCAGCAGGAGCGTATGGCATTACCCCTTTTTGCGGAAACGGGAATTTAGGTTATTACAGACGTGAGTTTTCAGGAGAGGCTTTTGATTGTGCTGTTATACCCACAACAATATCAGTTGGGGTAAGTGGCATGGCCGTTAAAGATATTGCGGGTTTTCCTAATCCTATGGGTGAAAACATTACTTTTTCAGGAATAAGAGAACATATTAAGGCTGTTTTAATACAAAATATTTTGGGGCAGGCTACTACGGCAAAATACGTATTAGATAATGGTGATTTGATTGTTTTGGCAGGTGCTATACCGCAAGGGGTTTATTTAATACGGATAGAAACCGACAAAACCACCTACCTTTGCAAAATTAGCAAACAATAATTTTGAACCTTTCATTTCCAGTTCTTTTCGAAGACAATCATTTAATAGCGGTAAATAAACCCGCAGGGCAGTTGGTGCAAGCCGATAAAACCGGCGACGAGGCCATGCCCGACCAAATAAAGACATACATAAAAGATAAATACGGCAAACCCGGGGATGTGTTTTTGGGTGTGATACACCGTATAGACAGGCCTGTATCGGGCGTGTGTTTGTTTGCACGTACCAGCAAAGCGCTGGAGCGTATGAACGAGAAGTTTAGGGAACGTGATTTGAACAAAACCTATTGGGCAATATTGAAACACAAACCCCACAACGAGAAAGGTAAGTTGATACACTGGCTGGTGAAAGACCACGACCAAAACCGCACAAGGGCACACCTGCGCGAAGTGCCGGGCAGCAAACGTGCCGAACTTGATTTTGAATTAATTGGTGAACGTGCCGGGTATTATTTATTAAAAGTTACCCCGCTTACAGGCCGTCCGCACCAAATACGGGTGCAGCTTTCTACGGCCATCGGGCCTATTGTGGGCGATTTAAAATACGGATATCCTGAGGCCAATTCAGACGGCAGCATTTGCTTACACGCCCGCGAACTAACTTTTGTGCATCCTGTGCAAAAAGTGCCCGTTAAAATTACAGCCGCCGCACCCAAGCTGGATATTTGGAAGTTGTTTTAACAAAAAAGCCCGCCTTATTTAGTAAAGGCAGGCTTTAGGCTTAAGGTGGAATGGGAGACGTTTGCAAATTCAAAAGAAACGTCGTTTACTTACGTAAAAGCTGATTCATATTCTAATTTACGCAGCGTTTAAGAGCTTTCAAAAAAATATATACTAATCCCTGCAATGTTGCTATAAAAGTAGCTTGGTCGTATTTAATTGCAGAGTATTAAATGAAGCTACGCATATAAATAAAAAAGACTGCCCTTAAAGAGCAGTCTTTTTTATTTATAAATCAATTAACGATTATTTGCCTGAAAACTCAGCAACCAAAATACCCTGTGTAATGGTTTTGCTTTGTGCAGTGTTTGATGTGTTATACACCTTGCAAGTAAATTTAATAACTGCTTTTACTTTAGGTGCGCCCGCTGTGCCCGTTGAGGTAGCCTCGGTAATTTGGAAAGTGCTGCCTGTTTGGTCGCCTGCCGTAGTACTCCATACACCACCCATTGATGTTCTGTAAGTTACTTCAGCTATTTTGGCAGCCAATGTGCGGTTACCGGGTGCAAACATGGCCAAAAATTCGGCTTCAGAAGGTACACTGCCGTTGGGATATTTAAGAGTGCCCACTGTAGCAAATATACCCGACATATCTAACGTGTTTAATAACCCGCCGGCGTATGATGCTGTAGTACTATCAGGTCCCAATGTACTATCTTTTCCGCTTGCAGGCCCAGTTGAACCACCACCTGCTGTATAGGTTTCAAGGCTACCGTCAAGCAAGCCCCAGAATTGAATGGTAGATCCTGTTGTTAAATTAGGTTGCACAGGGCCTCCGCCACCACCACCACCACCGCCGCCGGTTCCTCCTCCTCCTGTACCGCCGCCCCCGCTTTGGGTTGTGTCGGTGTTTTTAGGCTCGGGTGATTCTTCTATCGGGCTGCAAGAAAACAATCCTATCGAAAGTACTAATGCAAAAAGTAAAGTGTTTTTCATGTTTGAGTATTGTTTACAAGATTAGTTTTTTATCCATCTAAACACAAGACGTTTTAGACCAAAAGTACGTTGCTTTTTTGTTAAGAACATTACAACTATGTGGCATATCATTTGATAAAAGAAGTGCGACTACAAAGCCCAAATTTCTATCTTTGCGGCACTTTTATTTTAGGGTATTAGCAATAAGTAATTGATAAACAGATAATTTTATATGAACGGATTTTTTAAAGTTCCAGTAGCCGTTAATGAGCCTGTACTTAACTACGCTCCAGGCAGCAAGGAAAAAGCCCAATTGAAAAAAGCATTGGCCGATGCCCGTGCCACACAAGCAGATATACCCATGTATATCGGTGGTAAAGAAGTACGCAGCGGAAATACCAAAGAATTACGTCCGCCGCACGACACTAAACATTTGTTGGGTGTTTTTCATGAAGGGGACAAAACCCACGTGCAACAGGCTATTGATGCTGCATTGGCTGCCCGCACTGCTTGGGCTAATATGCCTTGGGAACAACGTGCGGCTATATTTTTAAAAGCGGCGGATTTAATTGCAGGCCCTTACCGTGCTAAATTAAATGCTGCAACTATGCTTGGCCAAAGCAAGAATGCGTATCAGGCTGAGATTGATTCTGCGTGTGAGATTATCGACTTTTTGCGTTTCAATGTTCAGTTTATGACTGAAATATATACTGAACAACCTATATCATCGCGCGGTATTTGGAACCGTTTGGAGTACAGGCCGCTGGAAGGCTTTGTTTTTGCTCTTACCCCTTTTAATTTTACTGCTATTGCGGGTAACCTGCCAACAAGTGCCGCTATGATGGGTAACGTGGTAGTATGGAAACCCAGCAACACACAAATATACAGTGCTAATGTACTGATGGAGATTTTCCGTGATGCAGGTGTGCCCGATGGTGTGATTAACTTGGTGTATGTGGATGGCCCAAGCATGGGTGAGGTAGTATTTAACCATCCTGATTTTGCAGGCATACACTTTACAGGTTCAACCGGAGTTTTCCAAAACATCTGGAAAACCATAGGTACTAATATCAGTAAATACAAAACCTATCCCCGCATTGTTGGTGAAACAGGCGGTAAAGATTTTGTGATGGTGCACGAAAGTGCTACTCCTGATGTTGTAATTACTGCATTGGTGCGTGGTGCGTTTGAATACCAAGGGCAAAAATGCTCGGCGGCTTCGCGTGCTTATATCCCTGACACTTTGTGGGCAAAGATTAAAGATAAGTTTGCGACAACAGTAAACAGCCTGAAGGTAGGGCCTGTTGAAGATTTCCGCAATTTTGTAAACGCGGTGATTGATGAAAAGTCGTTTGATAAAATTGCAGGGTATATTGATGCTGCTAAAAACGACCCATCAGTAGAAGTGATTGCAGGCGGTACTTATGACAAAACCGAAGGGTATTTTATCAACCCTACTGTTTTGCTTGCTAAAGACCCTATGTATGTTACTATGTGCGAAGAGATTTTTGGCCCTGTGCTTACCGTATATGTTTACGAAGCAGCTAAGTACGAAGAAACGCTTGAGTTGGTAAATAAAACCTCTCCCTATGCGTTAACTGGTGCTATTTTGGGTCAAGACCGTTATGCGTTGACTGTAGCTACTGAAAAATTACGCGATAGCGCAGGTAACTTCTACATTAACGATAAGCCAACGGGTGCGGTAGTAGGTCAGCAACCGTTTGGCGGTGCAAGGGCTTCAGGTACTAACGATAAGGCCGGTGCTAAAGTGAATTTGCTACGTTGGACCAGCCAACGCAGTATTAAAGAAACTTTTGTGCCCCCCACCGATTACACTTACGACTTTTTAGGGGAAGAATAATATCCCTTTCTGTTATAGAATAAGAGCCCTTGCGCACTCTGTGTAAGGGCTTTTTTGTATTCTGAACTTGCCGAAGAACCCATACTGTCCTTCTGAGCGCAGCGAAGAACCTTATAACAATTGTGTTACCCCGTTGCGCAAAAATGCTTCCTACGTCAGCATGACAATACCCCTAAATCCCCTGTGGGGACTTGCTCTTCCCCGTCATTGCGAGGGTCTTCCCGAAGCAATCCGTTGGTATAAACACTAAAATCTAAATACTAAAAAACTGTTGACCATTGACGGTGGGCTGCAAACAGATTGCCACGTCAGCCGAAGACGGCCTCCTCGCAATGACGATAGTTGAGCAAGTGCGGGGCAGTTCTCCTGAGCTTGCAGAAGGGTGCGGTTGGCATAATATACCCTTTGTGTTTCTCTTAGGAGAGGGGGGGCTTACATACAAGCAACAAATTACCAATAATTCGTAATTGTTGACTGACAGCAACGTAGGATTTAGCTAAGCATATCTCCCCGCAAATTCTTACCTTCGCTACAAGTTGAAGTTTGGATGTAGAAGGCAGGCACAAATGTTGCTGCAGTTTTTATCCTTCTAAAACCATACACACACAATGGCAAAAAAGACCAAGTACTTTTTCGATCCGCACAGTCTTACTTATGAAATTGCCCATACCAGTTGGGGCAAAATGGCGTTGCGTGTATTTGGTTTTTTAAGTGCATCAGCCGTGTTAGGAGCTATCATCATGGCTGTGGCATATACCTATTTCAGTTCACCCAAAGAAAAAATACTTGAAGACAGGCTTGACGAATACAGGTTACAGGTATCGTTGTATGAAAAAACGGTGGATGAGTTATCGGCCTCATTAGACCAATTGAATAAACGCGACGAGGAAATATACCGTGTAGTGTTTGAAGCTCCCCTGATTCAAGACAGTACTAAAGACCCGCGAAGTATTTTTGAACGGTATAAGAATAAGGTGGGATTGGACGAAGAAGATAATATGGAGCGGATGAAAGTGAAGCTAACCAATCTTGCTTCAAAAATGAAAGTTCAATCAGCCTCGTTTGATGATATTTTAGAACGTGCCAAACGCAAGCAGGATATGTTGGCAAGCATACCCGCCATACAGCCCATTTCAAACAAAGAACTTACCCGTGTGGCTTCGGGTTTCGGTTATCGTATCCATCCTATTTATAAAACAGTTAAAATGCACTCGGGCATGGATTTCACAGCCAGTAAAGGAACTCCTATTTATGCCACAGGAAACGGCACGGTTACTTTTGCAGGGTATAATGAAGGGTACGGCTATCACGTGATTATTAATCACGGATACGGCTATGAGAGTTTATATGCCCACATGACGAAGGTAGAAGCCAAGCAAGGCCAAACCATCAGCAGGGGGCAACGTATCGGAACCGTTGGTTCATCGGGTTTGTCAACCGCCCCGCACTTGCATTACGAGATTATTAAAAACGGGGATAAGGTAAATCCCGTACACTTTTACTATAACGATTTGTCGCCCGAAGATTACGAACGTATTAAAGAACTGGCTGCGGCCAATAACCAATCATTTGACTGATGCTGCCCGAAGAAGAAAACCCCGACAAAATGTACTATTCTATCAGTGAGGTTTCGGCCATGCTGAATGTGAATGCTTCGCTCATCCGCTTTTGGGAAAAGGAGTTTGATGTATTGCGGCCTAAAAAGAATAGTAAGGGAAATCGCCAGTTTACCCGTGATGATGTGGCTAATTTGCGCCTGATATATCACTTGGTGAAGGAACAAGGCTATACATTACAAGGGGCTAATGAAAAACTAAAACTGGATAAGGGACAAGGGACAAAGAAAGTGGAGATTATTGACAGCCTGTATAAAATACGCAATCTGTTAACAGATATAAAAGACATACTGGACAAAGAAGCCAAATGAAATACATAATAACATCGTTATACATCGCATTATCTGTATTTAAAGCCACAGCACAAGTAGAAACATATCCGGCATCGCATGATACTTCGTTGCGTGTGTTAACGATTATTGGTGTGGGTGATATGATGTTGGGGACAAATTACCCCAGCGAAAAACATTTACCCCCGAACGACGGTAAAAACCTGTTGGATAGTGTAAGGGCTATTTTGCAGGATGCTGATATTACTTTTGGTAACCTTGAGGGTACGTTAGCGGGCAATAAGGGTAAAGTAAAGAAATGCAGCAACCCAAAAGTGTGTTATGCTTTCCGTTCGCCCTTGCATTATGCAAAATATTATAAAGATGCAGGTTTTGATTTATTGAGCATTGCCAACAACCACAGTGGTGATTTTGGTGCCGAAGGCCGTGAAATTACCATGAATACTCTTGAAGAATGCGGGCTGCAATATGCAGGCTTGCTAAGCTGCCCAACCACAGTAATAGAAAAAGACGGTATAAAGTATGGGTTAGCGGCATTTGCACCCAATAGCGGTACGGTAAGTATTAAAGATATTGAAGGGGCTAAAGTGATTGTAGCCGCTTTGGATAGTATGTGTGATGTGTTGATTGTATCGTTTCACGGGGGTGGGGAAGGCCGTGACCGACAGCACGTAACCCGCGATACCGAAATGTTTATTGGTGAAAACAGGGGGAATGTGTACGAGTTTAGCCATGCGGTGATTGATGCGGGGGCTGATATTGTATTTGGGCATGGGCCGCACGTGACCCGCGCAATGGAGTTGTATAACAACCGCTTGATTTGCTACAGTTTGGGCAATTTTGCCACTTATGACCGTTTTAGCCTGACTGCCGAAAGTGGTGTGGCTCCTATAGTAAAAGTAACTACCGATACCAAAGGCAATTTTATAAGAGCTAAAATCACACCGATTAAACAAATAGGAGAGGGCATACCCGTTGTAGATATCGAAAAACAATGGGCATTGAAGCTAATACAAGAACTTACAAAAGTCGATTTTCCTGAAACACCGCTATTAATAAGTGATGACGGAGAAGTAGTGAAAAAGAAATGATATAAGCCTTTCGACAAGCTCAAGGCTCTTTCGGCAGGCTCAAGATGGTAAGTCGAAAGGCACATAAACTAAAAAAGCCCCGTTTTGGGGCTTTTTTAGTTTATAAAGTTTAAATCTTAATCTTATTTCATGGTTGCGCCATACTTGGCCTGCCAGTCCATTACACCGCCCAGCAAATTGCGAACGTTTGTAAAACCAATCGAACCAAGGTATGCTTTTGCTTGTCCGCTGCGGGCACCGCTGCGGCAGTGTACTATTATTTCTTCGCCTTTAAGGTCTTCCAACTCATCAACCACTGTAGGCAATGTACCCAATGGAATAAGGCGACCGCCAATGTTAAATTCTTCGTATTCGTGAGGCTCACGCACATCAATTACGATAAGGTCTTCACCATTATCCATGCGCGTTTTTAATTCTTCGGAGGTAATGTCCATATAATTGTTTACTGTTTTATGAATTTAGTCGTGTAAAATCCTGTATTAGGATTATGTAAAGTTAAAAAATATAATCCGTTTGGCAATATACTGATAGGCAGTGTATTTGTTTCAAAAGTGTTTATAACCCCTGTGTTAATAGTTTTTCCTGCTATGTCAGTAATAGAGTAGGTGTATATATCTTGTTGGGCTATATCTACCGAAATTTCAGTTGAAGCGGGGTTGGGATACACATTAACGGTGTTGCGGTTTAAAGAACTCAAGGGCTTCACACTTACCAAAGTGGTGTCTTGTATGAAGTTTTTACCTACGTGCGGACGCATCATCAACGTGCCGGGTATTTCAGAAAGATACCACTTACCTGTAGTATTAAAATACAAATCAGGGCTGGCTATTGCTTTACGGTCGCGGGTAAAATTACGATCCCAGCCTACATTAAGATGGAAAGTAGTGGTTTGTACCCAACCGATATAAAACTCACCGCTCACGGCAATAGCACTGTCTAAAACATAGGTATGGTAACCGTTTATTGAGTCGGTATAGCTGGGGTAATTTACCAGCTTAGTATATAATAGTTTTTCATTAGAGCCGTTAGGAGAAATACTTTCCCAAACAGCAAGGTTAAATGCACGTTTAACGGTGTCTTCAGCCTGAAAATAGTACACCGAGATAGCGCGCAAACTATCGGGTTTGTTAAGTCTGAAACGATAGGCTATTTTGCCCGAACCGCGCTTTAGTCCGTAGCCTGTTTCAGCAGTACCGTCGTCGTAAGCATAATAATTGGCAAACGTGAGTTTACGGCTAACTGAATCGTTTGCAATCCTGAAATTTGCTCCCGTAATTTTTAAAAACTCAGAAGCCGTATAGGTTACAGTATCTTCGGTACGGGCAACAACGTTGTAATTAGAGGCAACCCCGAACCCTTTTTCGCTGAACGGGTCAATAGAAAAACCGCTACCGGGTTGGTTAATTACCAAATTCCCTGCATCATCATATACTTGGCGGTTAAAAACGTCAACCGTACGGCCTTGGTCAAATAAATTGCTTAAATATCCTCTTGTGCTATCGGTAACTTCCAATGATTCAAACCCTTTGAATTGGTCAAAAGGCATTTCTTGGTATTCTTTCAAAAACGACATTGGTTTTTGTGAAACCGCCACATCGGCAAAAACACTGTCGGCTGCGGTACGATTACGTTCCATGTATATATAATCAAGGTGCCATTGACCCACACCGCCTATATAGCTTTGATAATTAATAAAACGGAACTGGAAACCTGCATGGAAATATTCAGTGGCTTCTAATTTTAGCAACACAGGTTTAAAATCAGCTAATGCTATACCGGGTGTTGACCATACGGTGTACCAAAATCCTAAGTTATTTTTAAATTGAAGGATTAAAGAGTCTTTGCCTTGTAACGATTGAAAACTTAAACCCTGTGCCTGATAAAAAAAGCTCAGGAAGATATTGTTTCCACTGCTGTAGGCCGAAATATCAATAGGTTGTGAGGTAAGGGTATCACAAGGGCCGTGTAAATCAGCCCGAATGTTTAAATAAGGGCGACCTGTACTGTCAAGTGCGTCTAAAGTAGCCACACCTATACTGGGTGCTTTTACAGGAAAATCCGTATTTACATAGGCCAGCCGGTTCGTCCAGCGGTTTTCATCAGGAAATACTTCACCTTTAGAAAAATCCTCAAAAAAAGGCAGTAGCAAGGTGTCTTTAATACCGCTTTTGCGTATAAAGGTTGAGTTTGAATTTTTGTGTTGCAATTGCTGTTTTAGTGCAGGGTTTGCCGTAAGGGGAACCAACATCTCCTCATTTAGCTGAGCATTTACACCAAAACCAATACATATAAGGGCTATTGCGCCCGATAGCTTTTTAAACATTATTAGTCGCTTTGCTTTAAAAACAAATCAATTTCCTGCCCAATATAGGCACCTCTACCCGCATCGGGGGTTTGGCGGTATATTTTGGACGTTATTTTATCGGTAACGTTTTTATCGTACGATACCGCACCTATATTTAACCCTAAAAGGCTCAATTCTATTGTGGCTTCGTCTAAAGTTAATCCTGCAAGATCGGGCATCACAATATTCTTGTCACTCGCGTCCTCGCCTTTGCTTATCACCAAATCAATCTTACTTCCCTTTTCAATCGCATCACCCGCTTTTATTTTTTTACCATTGATGCTAATACCCAATACCCTGTTTACTGATAAATCGGCACGGGTGGTAATTTCGCCCACTTCCAAACCTTCGGCAGTAAGTTTGCTTACTGCTTCACGCAGGCCAATATCCAAAATATCGGGTACCTTCACAATAGGTACGGGTCGTGCATTTATGGTAAGGTACACAATGCGGTTTTTCTTCACTTTGGTACCCTCAGCCGGGTTTTGGTCAACCACTTGGTTGGGTTTGGCTTTTGGTACATACACCGAATCAAACACCACATAACGCAAATCTTTTTCATCCAGCAAACGGGTAGCTTCGTCAAAAACCAATCCCTTTACTTTAGGCACGGGTAAACTTTGCCCGTGATTGGTGATAAATTTCAACAACCAATTTATTACCAGCAAGAATAGTAATACCGATGCAATGCCTATAAGCAGTTTTGCCCACCATTTTGAATGTAAAAAGCCCGTAACGAATTTATTTGCCATCAGTTTGCTTGCTGTGCATTGTTTTTGGTGAAACCGTATTGTAATATTTTATCAATAAAATCATAAGGCATATACCCGTTTAATGCACTTTGATGAAAGATGCAAGTAGCGGGGGTCATACCGGGCAACGAATTAACCTCTATAAATATTACTTCCACTTGGTTGTTGTGGTGTACTTTTACAAAAGCATCTATCCGCGCGTAGCCTTCAATATTCAACAATTTTGCCGCCTTTTCCAACTCGGTTTTCACCGCATCGGCAATATAGCGGTCTTCAACAGGCTCTTTTGAATAACGCGCAGGGGTAATGTTTTGCCCCTGTCCTGCCAAAAACTTTTCCTCAAGCGAAAGGATTTCTTTTTCGGCCAGTGTTTCGCTGGGTTCAAACATTTCATAGCGTATTCCACCGTTTTCTGTCCGGTGGGTAAGCAAACCGCCGGTAACTTCTAAAAATATTTTAGCATCCGATTTGTCAATGAACTTTTCGGCCAAGAAATAACTTTTACGCGGAAACTCCTCTTTGGGTAATAATTTTAATCGTTGTTCCAATTCAGGCTCACGGGTTTCGGTTTCCCTAAACATCAAACGGGCAAAAGCATCCAGTTCCTCGCGGGTTTTTATCTTTTTCACCGCACTGCTACACCCGTCGTCGGCAGGTTTTGCAATCATCGGCAGCCCTGTAACCGACAGTATTTTATCATAAAACGCTGCGCTGTCAGTTGCCCAGTCTTCTTTTTTGGCCAATACGTGCGGTGCTACCGAAAATCCGTTAGCGGCCAATAATTCAGCAGTATCGTACTTATTAATGGTGATTTGTGAGCTGTAATACCCTGAACCGTTATAAGGCAAACCTACTTTTTCAAGCTGTACTTGCAAGTTGCCGTCTTCTCCCGGTCTTCCGTGCAAGGCAATAAATACACCGTCGGCTAATTGTGCCAATTGTTCAAACCCAATTAAATGAGGTGTTGCATCGTGCTTTTGTCCGTTACCGAAACGCTGCAAAACAGGCAGGCATTCATCGGCAATCTTTTGCAGGTAGGGGTTGGGGTGATAGTTTTTCACCTTCTCGGCAATATCATCGGCATTGTCTTTCAGCATCATGCTTACCGGAACAAGATACATTTGGTAAGATTCGTCACTGCCTGTTAAAAACACAGGAACGGGGGTGTATTTGGGCGATGATGAAAGTTTTTCATAAATATTGCGTCCGCTCTCCATAGAGATATGTCGCTCGGTAGAATAACCGCCCATAACCACAGCAATGCGTTTCTTTTCTTGGGCTTGGTTTGCGGTATTTGAAAGCTCGGTTTCTAAACGATTAAAAACAGCCTTGTAATGGAAGTTTTCCATGCTGGTTTCAATACGTTCTTTCAAGCTGGTATAAAGTATATAAGTAAGGAACTGTGAGGGGTTTAACCCTATTTCTGCTGCCTGATGGAAGAAAAATGACGAGGGCATCATGCCTGAGGTGGTATTAGGGTCGTTTAAGAAGATTTTACCTTCTGTAGTAATAAAGCCATCCAATCGGGCATAAGTATTAAACCTGAAATAGCTGTATAGCTGCTGTGCTTTTTGACGAATAGCCTCTATTTGAGCTTCGGGCAAATCAATCGGGGTTACTTTACGCGATAATCCGGGCAGGTATTTAGAGCGGTAATCAAACACCTCTTGTCCTTTTACAATTTCGGTAGGAGGCAAGGCAACAGGTTTTCCATCCAGCCCTCTGATAACAATACATGAAAATTCACGACCTTTTACAAACTCCTCTATCAATACCTCACTTTCATTTTGCAGTGCCTGTAAGTTAACATGGGGTGCATTTTGCAATTCCTGTTCGAAAGTATTTAATACCTCGTCGGGCAGGTTAATCTGCTTATTATTAAACAATAGCGGTAGTCCTAATCCTTCGCGTATGTCGCACACAGAACGCACATATTCAATTTTTTGAAGTGTGTTTAATTGATTCCATTCGTATGCAGTAACAGTAATATTAAAGAAGGCTTTATCAATAGCCGCCGCTAATTCGTCTGCTGTTTTTACTACACTAACTCCCAATGATGAACCTTGGTTGGCAGGTTTCACTACCAACGGATAGGTAAGCGAAAGTGTATTAACTAAACGGTTTTCTTCCCATTGGTTGCGGGTTACCAGCGTGTAATTTGGGGTATCAAACCCACCTGCCTGCAAAAACTGTTTTTGTATTGCCTTACTAATACCTATTGCCGAAGGTAAAATGCCCGAACCGGTGTAGGGAATTTTTAACCATTCAAGCAAACCCTGTATAGTGCCGTCTTCGCCATAGCTGCCGTGCAAAGCCAAAAAAGCTATATCAATCAGTTGTGGTAACTCGTCAATATTCACTTTGCGGCCAATACGACCTATCATCTCCTCGTAGTTTATGTTACCGTTTTTAACATCGGCTTCTAAACTTTCGATATATACTTGAAAATTATGCTGTGTTTCGGGCAGGTATTGTACGGGTGGGTAAAAATCTCGGATACTGCCTTTGTATATCAGTTCTTTGTTTAAAAGAATAATGGTATTAAAGCTATCCACAAACAACGGAACAGGTGCAAACAATAACTTATTAAGGTTATCATACACGGTTCTGCCGCCTGAAAACGATACTTCTCTTTCGCGAGAAGCTCCGCCGAAAAATATGCCAACTTTTATCACGGCGCAAAGATACGCTTTGAGGCTAATGATAAGTAGTGTTTAACAAATAGGATTAAACACCAATGGCAACAGAAGGTTTATCAATGGTGAATACAAATTTTGCCCCACTTTTATTATTGGTATCCACCCATACTGAGCCATTGGCCTGAGTAACCAATTTTTTTACTATTGATAGGCCTACACCATGACTGTTTTCTTTATCACTCCTAAGGTTTTCAAACAAATCAAACACCTTTTCTTTATCAGTTATAGAAATACCCGGTCCGTTATCGGTAACGGAGATTTCATAAAAAGTTTCCCTATCAATATGTTGTATTTCAAGTTTACATTGAGGTTTATCGTTATGTTTCACAGCATTGTTTATAAGGTTACCCAAAATCTGTTTCAATGCAAAGGCGTTATAATTTACTATCGGCAGGTTATCAGAAAACGTGATATGTATAGATTCGTTAACGCTGTATTCTTGTTTTATTTGACCCAGAAGGCTTTTTAAATCTACATCTTCTTTCTTCATGTTGTTGTAATTGGTTCTTGAGTAATCCAAGATACCATTTACCATTTCGCGGGTTTGTTCATTTATTCCCTTAAGCAGTTGGATGTAGTTTTTTAAGGTTTGATTTTCAATCCCCTCCAACTCATCTTCTATAAGTGTGGTTAAGGTATATGCAGAACTTAGCGGTGATTTTATATCATGTGCCACTGTAAAACCAAACCGTTCCAAATTGCGGTTGGTTTCTTCCAACATTGATTTTCTAACCATATTGGCTTCCAATTCTTCACTTAGCATATTTAGTCCGTATGCCATTACGTCAATAGGCTGGTCGGTAATTTCGGTAGCAATCCGCTTTGAGAAATCAAGACTTGCCATAGCCCCTATCATTTCTATTAATTCATTAATCCTTTTCCTCTCAACTAATATTTCCATCTATAAATATGTTTTAAGCCACTCCATTGCTTTTTCTTCGTCTTTAAAAAGTTTAACAGGAAACTTTGTTTTATTAAGTCCCAGAAAAAAATTACCAATTAATTGAGATAACATTGAATCTACAAGAAGGCCGCAAGCCACCTGTACATCAGCAACCTCAAAGCCGGCCAAATATGCCCTCGCTTCTTTTGAGGAGCCTTTTGATAACCTGATATCAACATACACAGGGATGGGTTTGCCGTTTGTTAAAGTTTCAACTGCTTTAACATTTTCAATGGCATCCTCTAATTCCATATAAGCATCTTTGTGAACGATGCACCTAACAATTCCCGACTCATCAAGAGTGATGGTCTCAGTTCTTGTAATAAGTTCCCTCATATTACAACAAGAAATTAGCTATTTATAAAACGAACAATCGCTCGTAAATGTACAATATTTTTTACTTACTAAAAAAAAATCCAGTTAGCTTACAAGTTTGTAACTAAAAGTAATGTTGATTTTTGGCCTGATTTGTGAGCAATAATTGGCTTTGTATCAAAATAATTTACAACAGAACCTTAAATCAATACATTTGCTGTTACAACAATGAAACGTAGCACTTTTTTTATATACTTCACTCTGCTTATCAGTGTATGTGTAAAGGCGCAAAACTCGCCCCAGTACAACTCAGCAGAAATACTACAAAAATTAAACAAGTTAAACACCGTTGGCTCGGTTTTATACGTTGCTGCACACCCTGACGATGAGAACACCCGTTTGCTGGCCTATTTGGCCAACGAGCGAAAATTGCGAACAGGCTATCTTTCGCTTACAAGGGGTGATGGTGGCCAAAACCTGATTGGTAAAGAGTTGGGAGAGCAATTGGGGCTAATACGTACCCAAGAGTTATTGGCAGCACGTCGCACCGACGGGGCGGAACAGTTTTTTACCCGTGCTAATGATTTTGGCTATAGCAAAAACCCGCAAGAAACCTTTGGATTTTGGAACAAAGACAGCATACTGGCTGATGTGGTGTGGGTAATACGTAATTTTAGACCTGATGTGATTATTTGCCGTTTTCCCACCGACGGACGAGGCGGTCATGGACATCATACAGCCTCTGCTATATTGGCCGAAGAAGCATTTGATGCCGCCGCCGACCCTACCCGTTTCCCTGAACAACTGCAATACGTGCAAATATGGCAAGCCAAGCGCGTGTTTTGGAACTCATATAATTTTGGTACTACTAATACTACTGCACCCGAGCAAATGCAAATTAATGTGGGGCTGTATAATCCGTTGTTGGGTAAAGGATATGGGGAAATAGCCGCCGACAGCCGCTCTAATCATAAAAGCCAAGGATTTGGCTCAGCAAGGGGCAGGGGCGAGGTAATCGAGTTCTTTCAGCAAATAAAAGGAGACTCTGTAAGCCGTGATTTGTTTGAAGGTATCGATCAAACGTGGGCAAGATTGACAGGAACTAAAAAAATACAGAAACAAATTGATAAAATAATAGCCGATTACAAGCCCATGTCACCTGAGCTATCCGTAAACGGATTGACAGAGCTGTATAAAACCTTGCAACAATTAGACGAAACCGATGCTGCTTTACGGTATTGGAAAGCCCAAAAATTGCAGGAAACCGAAAACTTGATATTGGTTTGCGCCGGAATATGGATTGAGGCGGGGGCAACTGATTATGTTGCTATACCGGGGGAAAACCTGTCTGTCAATGCCCAGTGGGTAGTAAACAGTAGTATTGCAGTAGAGCTTAAAAAAGTAAATTATTTTGGGCAAACCGACACCGTTATTAACCAGCTTTCCGCAATCAATAAAAAAGGGGAGTATTTTCCTAAACTGTTCTCATATTCACACACCGAAAAATTATCGGCAAATACAGCATTTTCAACCCCTTATTGGTTAAAAGACAGTCATACATTGGGACTTTATGCTGTTAACAATCAATTATTACGTGGCAAACCTGAAAACGGCGGGTCAATATTCGTTACTTTTTATGTGAATGTTGCAGGGCTTGAGTTGGCTTTGAAACAACCTGTAATTTATAAATATACCGACCCTGTAAAAGGTGAGGTGTACCGTCCGTTGGAGGTGTTACCGCCTGCTACGGTAAATATTGCTGAACAATCGTATGTGTTTGGTGATACTACACCACAAACTGTTAAGTTTATTGTAAAAGCCAATAAGAATAACGTACAGGGGACTTTAAAAGCAGAGATACCCGCAGGATGGCAAATCACCTTAAAAAATGCTTCGTTTACTATTGCGAATAAAGGTGAGGAGCAGGTATTAGAAGCTATATTGCGAGCCACACCCAACAGTGTGAATAGTAGTGTTATTGCTTCATTAAAAATAGACGGGAAAACCTACAACAAAGCCATACAACGGGTGCAGTACGACCATATTCCTTATCAGTTTACATTAAGTGATGCCGAAGCCAAATTGGTGAGTATTCCTTTGCAAAGAACAAACATTACTGTTGGTTACATACCCGGTGCGGGTGATGAGGTGGCCAATAGCTTACGTTTAATAGGTTACAAAGTAGTTGAGCTTACTGATGATATGCTTGCCAACGATGATTTAAGTAAATACGGAGCAATTGTAACGGGAATACGCGCCTACAATACCAACGCTCGTTTATTGCAGCTTAATAGCCGTATTAATGAGTATATAAACAACGGCGGTAATTTTATTGTGCAATATAACACCAACAGCAGGGTAGGGCCATTTGCAGGCAAAATAGGTCCTTATGATTTTACCATTTCACGTAATAGGGTTACTGATGAAACAGCTTCGGTTAAGTTTCCGAACCCTGAACATCCCGCGCTAACTTATCCTAATAAGATTGGCGATGCTGATTTTGAAGGTTGGGTGCAAGAACGCGGTATTTACTTTGCTACCGAATTGAGTGAAAATTTTATACACGTGCTTGAAATGGCCGACCCTAACGAAGAAGCACAAACAGGCAGTTTGATTATTGCTCCATACGGCAAAGGAAACTTTGTATATACCGGACTTTCGTTTTTTAGAGAATTGCCCGACGGTGTACCCGGTGCTTACCGCTTATTTGTGAATTTATTAAGTCTTCCCCAAAACAAATAATGCAGAATAACCAAGAAAAACCACCGTTCTTTAAAACATGGGGTTATGTGTATGCTTTGGTGGCAGGCACATTGGCAGCGCTAATGGTTTTGTTTTATTTGCTTACCAAGTATTTTGAATGAGCTGGATTGATTGGACGGTATTAGGCGGAACGTTGCTTTTCATAGCCCTTTACGGAATGTGGAAAAGCAGAGGTATGCGCAATATTGAAGGGTATTTACTGGCCGATAAGCAATTACCTTGGTATCACGTAGGTTTATCTGTAATGGCTACACAGGCAAGTGCCATTACCTTTTTATCAGCACCCGGTTTGGGGTATGCTGATGGATTGCGTTTTGTGCAGTTTTATTTTGGATTGCCGCTGGCCATGATTTTGATATGCGCGGTATTTATTCCCATTTTTAAAAACCTGAACGTTTATACCGCATACGAATACCTCGAAAACCGCTTTGATGTTAAAACCCGCGCCCTCACGGCGTTTTTATTTCTACTGCAACGCGGACTTTCAACAGGTATTACCATTTATGCTCCGGCCATTATTCTATCAAGTATCTTAAATATTAGCATTATTTACACCACCTTTATTATGGGGGGTGTTGTGATACTATATACAGTTTATGGCGGCACAAAAGCCGTTTCATACACCCAAATGTTCCAAATGATAATCATCTTTTCGGGGTTGTTTATGGCTGCTTTTATGGTGGTTTATATGTTGCCTGAAGGAGTAGGTTTTACTGATGCATTGCACATTGCAGGTAAAATGGGTAGGATGAATGCCATTGATACTACTTTCGACTTAAACAACCGTTACAACATCTGGTCGGGTATTATTGGCGGATTTTTCTTGCAGCTTTCGTATTTCGGTACCGACCAGTCGCAGGTAGGTCGTTATCTTACAGGGAGTTCCGTTAGCCAAAGTCGTTTAGGGTTGGTAATGAACGGGTTGGTGAAAATTCCCATGCAATTCTTTATTCTGCTGATTGGCGTGTTGGTTTTTGCCTTTTACCAGTTTAATACCCCGCCTGTGTTTTTTAACAGTGTAGAAGTAAATGCAGTTGAGAGCAGCAAATATGCCCAACAATTTAAAGAACAAGAGCAGCAGTACCAAAATACCTATGCCGAACGTCGCCAATACGTTGACGGTTTAGTGGAGGCAATACATACTGAAAACGAGGTAAAAATAGGCGAAATGCGAGCGGCTTTGCAGCAATCGGATGCTAAAGCCAATGATGTGCGAGATTCTGCTATAAGGATAATCAGTGCTCACAACCCATTGGCCGACAAAAACGACAGTAACTATGTGTTTTTAGGGTTTGTAACCCGCTATTTGCCCACAGGGATGGTAGGATTGTTGATAGCTATCATCTTTTTAGCTGCAATGGGTTCAACCGCAAGCGGACTAAACTCTTTGGCATCCACCTATATAGTAGATTTTTACAAACGGTTTACCCACAAAAACGGCAGCGACCGCCGCTATTTAAATGCTTCGCGATGGGCAACGGTTGCATGGGGTGTATTTTGTATGATTGTGGCCTTATACGCGGGCAAATTGGGCAATTTGATAGAAGCTGTAAACATTCTCGGTTCGTTGTTTTATGGAGTGATACTGGGCATTTTCATCACTGCCTTTTTTGCTAAGAACGTAAGAGGCACGGCGGTGTTTTATGCCGCCCTATTGGGCGAAGTGTTTGTAATTGCCGCATGGCTTACAGACTTAACATCTTTCTTGTGGCTCAACCTTATCGGCTGCGTACTGGTATTTACGTTTGCCGTATTGATACAAGCATTTAAGAAAGAAGAAACGCAATCATCTTAATTCAGATAACCGGCCACACCCTTCGGCAAGCTCAGGACTGCTCCGCACTTGCTCAACTATCGTAATTGCGAAAAACTGCTTTTGGGTTTTGAAGCAATCTGTTTGACACCTCCCTTAGTCCCTCCTTACCAGCCCACTAACCACCCAAGGAGGGAAACAGCTACACCCTTCGGCATTCTCAGGATAGCAGCCGCACTTGCCCGTCGTTGGTGAAGTTCCCTTTTAGGACTTGAACAGAGCTTGTCGAAATAGAATTTATGGGCTGTTTGACTCACCCCCGATTTTTGTTTTGGCCGACTTTCTGATATTCGCCCCTCTCTTACAAAGAGAGGGAAAGTGTTGGATTATCAGGCAAGGGTGTATTGTTTGGGGTGAGTTAAATGTTGTTTACCGCACTCGCTTAACTATCGTCATTGCGAGGAGGAGGCACGATGACGTGGTAATCTGTTTGCAGGTCAACAGTCGACCGTCAATGGTCAACAGTTTTTTAGTATTTATTATATCAACGGATTGCTTCGGGAGACCTCGTAATCATGGGGAAGAGCAAGTCCCCACAGGGGATTTAGGAGTATTGTCATGCTGACGAAGGAAGTATCTTATCCCGTTTTGTTAACACAATTGTAATAAAGATTCCTCGCTGCGCTCAGAAGGACAGATGGAGTATTTACTTCCTCACCACCAACACAGGGATTTTGACGTTATGCCTTACAGTATCAACCGTAGCCCCAAACAAAAGGTCTTTAAATGTTTTGTGGCCGTGACCGCCCATTACAATTAAGTCAGCAGCAGAATTATTTACAATTTCCGAAATGGCTTTTGCAGGGTTACCGTAGCCAATTTGTACTTCGGTATTGTATCCCAATGCTTTCAAATGGTTTTGGTAGCTGGTAAGGTTATTCATATCCTCTGCTGTTTCAAAATCTTCAATGTCTTCACCCATTACACTTGCACCCGCGCTTTCAACAATATGTATCAGTGTATAAGAACCTGTTTTACCCCCTTGCGAAATAGCATTTTCTATGGCAATTTTATCCATTTCAGAGAAATCAATAGTAACTGCAATGTTTTTATAGTGTTTCAGCATCAGCTCGCCCAATTCAAGGGCTTTTCCGTGCGGTACGGTAGCCTTAAGCGTTTTTGAGGTTTTAAATAAGGGACTAAAGGTGATGTATAACAGTAAAATGCCCGCTGCAACTACAATGGGAATTACAAACAGATAAATGTAAACAGCATTGCTTCCTGCATTATCAATCCAGCCGTTAAGTTCATTAATTACCAATTTTACGTTCAGTCCCACAATTATTGCCGCAGCTATCCATGCAGAAACTTTTACCCAAGGCTTGATTACAAACTCGCCCATTTTGGCTTTATCGCTCACAAAATGTATAAGGGGAATAATGGCAAAACCCAATTGTAAGCTAAGTATTACTTGGCTAAGTATAAGTAATTTACCCAGTTCTTCTTCACCAAAATATGTAATAGTAAAAACAGCAGGTGCAATGGCTATTAAACGGGTAAGAATACGACGCAACCATGGACGGATACGAAGATTTAAATACCCTTCCATTACAATTTGTCCGGCCAATGTACCTGTAATGGTACTACTTTGTCCTGCGGCGATCAGTGCAATGGCAAACAGGGCAGGGGCTGCCGTACCAAAGATGTTGGTTAGCAACAGGTGGGCATCTTGTATTTCGGCCACATCGTGCAGACCGCGTTTGTAAAAGGCGGCAGCAGCCAAAATAAGGATGGCCGCATTTACAAACAGGGCAAGATTAAGTGCTACGGCCGAATCGATAAAGTTGAAACGTATGGCTTTTTTCAATCCGCCGTCGGCACGGTTAAACCTTCGGGTTTGCACTAACGACGAATGAAGATAGAGGTTATGCGGCATTACCGTAGCTCCTATAATACCTATTGCAATGTATAAGGCACTGCTATTGGGTATTGAGGGAATAAACCCGCGCACCAGTTCGGTAGCATTGGGTTTCACTATCAACATTTCTATAAAAAACGAAACCCCGATAATGGCAATCATGCTCACTATAAAGGCTTCCATTTTGCGTATGCCTTTATTAATCAGGAATAACAATAAAAATGTATCGGCAAGGGTTATTACTACCCCTGTAAGCAAGTCGATTTTAAATAATAGTTGCAGGCCGATGGCCATCCCGATTACTTCTGCCAAATCGCAAGCAGCAATAGCCACTTCTGCAAGTATGTACAAGGGCACATTTATAAATTTGGGGTAGGTGTGTCTGCTGGCCTGTGCCAAATCTAACCCGCGAACTAACCCCAAACGGGCACTCAGGCTTTGCAGTAACAAGGCCATCAGGTTACTCATCAACAATACCCAAATTAGCGTGTAACCAAACTGGCTTCCGCCTGCCAAATCGGTGGCCCAGTTGCCGGGATCCATATAGCCTACGCTCACTAAGTAGGCGGGACCTAAAAATGCTAACAGGGTTTTCCAAAAACCACGTTTGTGCGGCACGGCAACGCTGCCGTGTACTTCGCTCAGTGATTTTGAGGTATTATGCTGTGTCATACCTTGGTTACAAAAAGATGTTGTGCTACTTCTTTGCTGATTTGCAGGGTACGCTTACCTGATATTTTCACCGACATTGAACCGTCAAATTCAAACCGTTCTTCTACTTCAAAAGGAAGCCCCAATGTAATTTCAAGTTTATCAAGGTATTTTAAGAAATTAGTGTCCTCATCACTGGCACCGCTGATGGTATATTTTACACCCACTTTAGCATCGGCCACACAGATTTGTAGTTCTTTAGGAAACTCGCCCTTTTTATTAGGTATGGGGTCGCCGTGCGGGTCGTTTTGCGGATAACCTAAAAACTCATCCAAGCGGTCAATCAATAAATCACTTTGTATATGTTCCAGTTGTTCGGCCACTTCATGTACCTCGTCCCACCTGAATTTTAGTTTATTGCACAAAAACACTTCCCACAAACGGTGCTTGCGGATAATGGTAACGGCCACATAGCGTCCGGCAGGAGTAAGGGTAACCCCTTTATACTTCTCATAGTTTACCAGCCCTTTTTCAGATAGTTTGCGCAACATATCGGTAACCGAAGCGGCCTTTGTAGCAAGCTCTTCGGCAATACCATTGGTACTTACTTCGCTGCCACCGTCGCGTTGCGAAAGTTTAAAGATTGCCTTTAAATAGTTTTCTTCAGTAAAACTAAACATGGGGCAAATATAAAATTATTTTTAGATTAGTCTAAAAACATAGTGTTTCTTTAAAAAAGATG
Organism: Bacteroidia bacterium; assembly: GCA_035906255.1. Classification (GTDB taxonomy): domain Bacteria; phylum Bacteroidota; class Bacteroidia; order UBA8524; family UBA8524; genus SB11. Next base: position 38,339 of record JAMIFM010000011.1, on the reverse strand, counting down.
AAATCGTGAATAGATAGGTATCTAATAGTAAATTTTTTATTTTCAATGATTAATGATAAATGAATAATAGAATGATGCTAACTCACCCTACTCCAATTTACCCCGTCTTTACGGCGACTTTGCAGATAATGCAATAAGGGGCGGTGTTGGGGCAATTGCAGGTGCATATCGTCTTCTATCAGCTTTTCGGCAGCATGGCGGGCAATAGTTACCAGTTCTTTATCGGCACTTAGGTCGGTAAGTTTTAAATCGGCAATACCGCTTTGGCGCACCCCTTCAATATCACCGGGGCCTCGTAATTGCAAATCAACTTCGGCAATTTCAAACCCATTGGTGGTGCGCACCATGGTTTCGATACGTTTGCGGGCATCGTGACTAAGTTTGTGCCCCGTCATTAAAATACAGTAGCTTTGTTCAGCACCACGCCCAACGCGGCCACGTAATTGGTGCAACTGACTAAGCCCAAACCGCTCTGCACTTTCAATTACCATAACGCTGGCATTGGGTACGTCAACACCCACTTCAATAACGGTAGTGGCTACCATTATTTGAGTTTCGCCGCGCTTAAAACGCTGCATTTCAAACTCTTTGGCGTCTGCTTTCATTTGCCCGTGCACAATACTCACTTGGTATTTTGGTGCGGGAAAAGCCCTTGTAACCGATTCAAAACCATCCATAAGGTTTTTATAATCCAGCTTTTCGCTTTCCTCAATCAACGGGTATACAATGTAGGCTTGGCGGCCTTTTGCAATTTCTTCTTCAATAAACCCAAACACCCGCAAGCGGTTGCTGTCGTATCGGTGGGCGGTGTTAATGGGCTTACGTCCCACAGGCATTTCATCAATAATGCTGGTGTCTAAATCTCCGTAAACAGTCATTGCCAATGTACGTGGAATAGGCGTTGCCGTCATCACCAACACGTGCGGCATACTAAGGCTTTTGTTCCATAGTTTGGCACGTTGCTGAACGCCAAAACGATGCTGTTCGTCAATAATGGTTAGCCCCAAATTGTTAAACTTCACTTTGTCTTCAATCAAAGCGTGAGTACCTACCAATATGTGCAAACTACCGTTTTCAAGAGCGGCAAGCATTTCTTTACGGGCTTTTTGCGGCGTGCTGCCTGTTAACAGCGCGGTATTCAGGCCTAAATCTTCGGCAAACTTCCTAATGTTGTTATAATGTTGTTGGGCAAGTATTTCGGTAGGGGCCATCATACAGGCCTGTGTGCCGTTATCAATGGCTATCAGCATACACATAAAGCCAACTACGGTTTTTCCGCTGCCCACATCGCCTTGCAGTAAGCGGTTCATTTGCTTACCGCTGCCCATATCCTGTCGTATTTCTTTTATTACCCGCTTTTGGGCATTGGTAAGATCAAAAGGTAGTACGTCGTTGTAAAACGTATTAAAATAGTGTCCCACTTTGCTAAATACAATACCAGGTACGTCTTTGCGACGCATACCGCGAATGCGAAGCATTTTCAGTTGTAAAAAGAACAGTTCTTCAAATTTCAGTCTGAATTGTGCTTTCCGTTGGTCGTTATCATTAGTAGGGAAGTGGATGTGCTGAAACGCAGTATGCCTGTCAACCAATCTGAACTCTGAAAGTATATCGGGCGGTAATATTTCGTCCATTTTAAAAGCACGGTCATTCATCAGCATTTTTATAGCTTTCATAATGCCCCTGCTATCCAATCCTTTACGTTTTAATAACTCGGTGGTACTGTACACAGGTTGAAATCCTGCACTCCCTTCGGCTAAGAACTCCCCAGCATCTTCCAGTTCGGGGTGAACTATGTTCAGTTTGCCCATAAACTCATTGGGCTTGCCAAACAACACATATTCCCTGCCGGGTTTCACGTATTTCTCAATCCAGTTAATGCCTTTAAACCAAACTGCTTCCATAAAGCCTGTACCGTCAGTAAAAAGTGCTTTTAAACGTTTGGTTTGTTTCTCGCCTTCGGTAGTAAAGGATGAAAATCTGCCTTTTACTTGTATGTGGGCGAAATCGCCTTTTAGCTCGCCGATTTTATAAATGTGGCTGCGGTCAACATAACGGAAAGGGAAGTGGTTTAGTAAATCACCGTAGGTAAATATGCCCAGCTCCTTTTTCAGGGTATCGGCTTTTTGAGGCCCGATGCCTTTAAGGTATTCAATGGATGTGTCTAAAAACTGCGGCACAATGCAATGTTAAGTATTTAATAGAACTAACTCAACTTATGCAAGGTATTGGGAGGTGATAAAAACAACAAAGGCACTATGACACAATTGGTTTGTTTTACACGACAGGTTGAAACCTGTCGCTTTTGTAATTACCTTCTTGAGAAGGACTTAAGTCCTTCTCAAGAAGGTAATTATAATAGAAGGGGTTTTTAAACCTCTAACCTGATATTTTAGAGGTGAGGATTATAACAAATTAATCTTTACACCGCCCCAAACCCAACGGCCGGGCATGGGCACAAAGCCTGCTTCGGTGTATTTGGTGGCTGTAATATTGTTTACATCAACAAATACACTGTTTTTTCCCATTTTGTATTCGGCACGGGCATCCAGCAAGTGGTAAGCACCCATGTTTAAACGTTCGGTATAGCGGTATCCAGGGGTAATAAACAGGTTCTTTACAGGGGATACAGTAAAGCGCGCTTGTATCTGATTTTTAATATAGTTAAATGCGTAACGGCTGAGATATCCCGCAGGAAGTTTCAACGAAGCATTAATAGCAGTATAATTAACCGTAATCTGTTTTAAAGGACCTACGTTTTGTACCGATGCTTCGGCTTCTATTCCTTCAAAAACAACCTTATGGAAGTTTTGGGGTTGATAGGGAGCTGTTGGAGTTTCTTTTACCCAATCAATCAAGTTATCCGATTGACGGTGGAACACCCCAGCTTGAGCAAACCAACGGCCTTTACCGTATTTAACACCCGCTTCGCTGTTCCAAGCTTGCTCAGGTTTCAAGTCGGGGTTGCCTATGTTCTGGGGGCTTTTGTAATACAAATCGGTATAAGTGGGCACACGGTAACTCTTGTTGGTGTTGGCATAGGCAGTAAAGTTGCGTAGAAACTGTTTTGATACATCAATACCCGGAAACGCTTGCCAGTTGTAAGTACTTACGTAGTTAACGTTTACACCGGGGTTAATAATAAACCCAAACACATTGAAGCGGTGCTCAAGGTGCAGGTTATAAAAATTGCGTTTACGGTTGCCCAAATTGTTGCTGTATATCTCATCTTGGCGGGCATCAACTCCAAAACCTGTCATACCCAGTTTTGATTGGTAGGTGCCTTGCATTTCAGCGTTTAGCACGTGTGTATGGTGATGGTTTTGAAAGATTTCGGGTTTCAGGCGGATATAAATATATTGGTCGTCATTATACCTCCAGCTCAAAGCCCCGTTAATGGTAAATTTGTTATGCTTGTACCCCACTTTTGCATACGTTAGCAGGGTTTTTGTTTTTTCGTACTCTGTTGAGTTTAAAACGTAGTAGCCGGCTGCCCCCATGTTGCGTTGTGAGCCATTGGCCATAAAATCAAAAGTGGTTTTGCTGTTTATGGTGTGTGATAGTTTGTACAACAAACTGGCATTGCCAAAATCATTGCCAGGTCTGTAACCCGATGAAAGGGTATAGCCACCCGTAAGCATTTGATGCGTTTTTGCATTACCCATTGATAGCGTAACATCAGCTCCGCCAAAACCGTAGTCGCCACCGAAAAGTTTTGCCGACATTGATTTACCTTCGGTTTTTTTGGTCACAATGTTAATTACACCGCCAAAAGCATTAGCACCATAAATTTTGGCACCCCCGCTGCGTATTATTTCAACACGCTCAATGTAATCTACATTCAACGGAAGGTTCATCAAGTGGTGGCCTGTTTGCGGGTCAATTACCTTTACCCCGTCAATCAAAACAAGGGTTTGGTCAAAGTTCCCGCCACGCATCCCAATATCGGCTTGCGAACCATTGGGGCCACGCTGGCGAACATCAATCCCGCCAACATAGCTTAGCAAACCGCTTACCGATTGTACGGGCAGGTTGCTGATTTCTTTTGCGCTGATAACTGATATGCTGTGTGCTGCCTGCGACAAGGGTACTTGAATGCGGGCGGCTGATACCGTTACCTCTGCTACTGAAACAGTAGTGTCTTTTTGGGCAAATAAGCTGCTAAAGCAGCACAAAGTGCCCACTAAAAGAGTTGTTTTTTTCATTATGTGTGTATTAAAAAAAAGCGCGGCGAAAATATGTAGCCGTACAATACAGCTTTCCACAATCTTGGTTTGGAGGGTATGCTACCTATTGTGTATTTTTGGAAAAAGCCCGAGTTAAGCGTGATGGAACTACAGGAACAAATCAAATCGGTTATCAGGGATGTGCCTGATTTTCCCGAAGTTGGGATTTTATTTAAAGACATTACCCCGATTTTACAAAACCCGCAGTTGTGCGGCCAAATGCTCGATTATTTGGCAGCGCAATGTGCAAAACTTAATGTAGATGCTGTTGCCGCTATCGAAAGCAGGGGGTTTATGTTCGGGTTTCCGCTGGCATTGCGCTTAGGAGTGCCGTTTGTACCCATCCGCAAAAAGGGAAAATTACCGTATGATGTTGTTAGCCATGATTATACGCTTGAATACGGCACCGCTTCTATTGAAGCGCATACTGATGCCATTGAAAAAGGGGCAAGGGTATTAATTCACGATGATTTGCTGGCTACGGGAGGCACCGCAGGTGCTGCTGCTGAACTGATAAACAAATTGGGTGGTACTGTAGCCGGTTTTAGCTTTTTGGTTGAGCTTGGTTTTTTAGGCGGAAGAAGCAAACTATCTCATTATACTCCCAGCATTACAACATTGATTGATTATTAACCGCAAATAAAAAACGTCGGGTGTTGTCCCCGACGTTCAAATAAGTTTATATAGTCTGCATAGCCTTAGGCATTAGGGCCTTTGCTGGCTATTTTAGCGCGGTTGGGCATAGTTTCAAGGTCGCGGTCAAGCAAATACAATGAGTCGCGGCTATCACCCAGCATTTTAATCTTATCGTTAATCTCCTTAAACAGGTTTTCTTCTTCCAATTGTTCCGAAACGTACCACTGTAAGAAGTTAAAAGTGGTATAATCCTTCTCTTTCAGACATAAATCCACAAGGTCGTGTATCGCCGCTGATACCTTTTGTTCGGTTTCCAGTATCTCTGAAAATAAAGCAGCGTAGCTTTTGTAATTATGTCCTGCCTGTTTCACCGCCGGAGCTACGGCACTGCCGCCTGCCTCGTTAATGTAGTGAAACAGTTTCATCATGTGCATATACTCTTCTTGTACCTGATTGTACAAAAAGCGCGAAGTGCCCATAAAACCGTTATGCTCAAGCCAAGAAGCCATAGCAAGATAGTGAAACGACGACTGTGCCTCACGGGCTACTTGGTCGTTTAATGCTTTCTCAATTTTTTTGTTTAGCATAGCCGTAATTTTTGTATCAAATTTACGCTATTACGATTACAGTACTAAATAATACTGCAATACGTTTTAATTATGAATAACAACCTGCTTTTGCCAAAATCAGTACTTATATTGTTTCTGTTCTGTGTTTCAATAAGCTATGCGCAGCCAAACCCAAAACCGCTGTACAGCAAGCAGGTGTTTTTTGAATTTAACAAATGGGACATACGGCCTGAAGATGAAAAAACACTACAAACTGTTGTAAAAGCCATTAAAGCACAAAAAGAACCCTATTACATAAACCTAACAGGCCATACCGACAATGTAGATAATAATAAATACAACTATGAACTTGGCTTAAAACGTGCGCGCGAAGTAGCTGCATTTTTAATCAAACGCGGTGCTGACAGTACAAAAGTGTTTTTATTTAGTAAAGGCGAAGAATCAGGAAAGAATGATAATTCAAACGATTCGCTACGTATGCTGAACAGGAGGGTGGAAATACAATTGTTTAAACAAGTTGCCTCAAGCACTAATACAATAATTGAAAAATCATTAACTACCGATACCGCAAACACCACTATGCAGGTGGTAATGGTGGATTCAATCACAGGAAACACCCTGAAAGGGCAACTACTTGTAGTAAACCAAAAAACTGCGGCATCGCAAGTATTGATGGATACCTCAACGTATAAAACAGTTATTAAAAGCGGAGATGCGTATGAAATATCGTTCTCAGCAAAAGGCTATCGTACCCGCATCATTACTTATAGCTTTACTACCGACTTTATTAAGCAACACAAAAATTCGATACAGGTTTTCACTGTTAAACTTCAAAAAGCCAAGGTAAAAAGCAAAAAAAGCTTCGAAAAGATATACTTTTACGGCAACGAGGCACGGTTTTTACCATCGTCAGACCCCGAGCTTAAACGGTTACTGGCGTGGTCAAAATCATCGGGGGTTACTGCTATTGAAATTGTGGGGCACGTAAACTATCCGTATCAGTACAATCAAAACGATACAGGAATGATGCAGCACAACTTTAAACTATCGTATGACAGGGCAAGGGCAGTGTATGATTATTTGGTTGAAAACGGCGTGCCTGCTCATGTGATAACGTACAAGGGAGTGGGAAATACCGAGATGAAATTTCCGATGACGTATGATGAGGGAGAAATGCAACAAAACCGTAGGGTGGAAGTGCTGATATTAGAAGAACAAAAGAATTGAGAATTATTGTACACATATTGCTGCTACTACTTTCAGTGCCTATTTGGGCGCAGAAAAGCAAACCTGTGTACACGCGGCAAGTGTATTTTGAATTTGGTAAATACGACTTGCGCCCTGATGATAATAAGACTTTTACTGCATTCCTAAGAGCCGTAAAAGCACAAGGAGAAGGGTATAGTATTACATTAATAGGGCATACTGATTTAATTGATAATGATAATTTTAATTCTAAATTGGGATTAAACAGAGCAAAGGCTGTAAAGGAGTTTTTGATTACCAAAGGAGTACCCGCATCTACCATTCAAATTGAATCAAAAGGTGAGAAATTAGCGGAACAAACAAAGGTAACTGATTCAATTAGGGCATTGAATCGTAAAGTTGAAATGGCTTTGTTTGCAGGTAAAGGAATAACTTCAACCACTAATGGCCAAGCAACTGAAATAAAACTGGGCGGTCACGTATATGATGCAGAGACTAAAAAGCTCGTAAAGGGCACAATATCAGTAACTATAAAGAACCCGAGGGAAGTAGATAGGGATAAGATTAAAACCTATAAACAGGCTGATGAATATGAGCAGATTGCAATCTCTGACAGAACTTATAGTGTATATGTAACTGCTGATGGTTATCGTGCTGAAAATTATTTTATTACTATACCTGCTAATCAAAAGAGCGGGCTTATTACACAGGATGTTTATCTTAAAAAACTAACCATTAGGCGTAGGCTCAGTTACGAGAAAATTTACTTTGTACCCAACAAAGATGAGTTTTTACCTACTGCCGCCGATGAACTTGAGAAGCTGTTGAAATTTATGCAGCACGACAGTACCATAAACATTGAGATTAGGGGACATATTAACTACCCTAAAAACCGCACCCCCATGACCCCACTGGACGAATTTTTGTTTTACGACCTTTCGTTGCGCAGAGCCATTGCGGTATATAATCACCTTACCACTAACGGCATTGAAGCTGAGCGAATGAGCTATAGAGGCATGAGTAATACCGAGATGGTGATGCCTTATGCACGTACTTTAGAAGAAAGTATGCGTAATATGCGGGTTGAGGTGTTAGTTTTGAACTAATAACTCACTTGGGTGTACAGCCTCATCAAAACAACATTGCATGAAAAAACTACTATGCTTACTATGTATCGTTTCTTTTTTTGTTTCAGTTAAATCGCAGCACTTTGAGTGGGCTGCCAGTATGGGTAAAGCCCAAACCGAAACGTTATCCGCTGTTACCGATGCTGATGGAAATATCACTATGGTAGTATCGTGGTTAGCAAATGGCCTAAACCACGTGAAGTACGAAGAAATGTACTGCGTGTTTGATGCCTTTGGAGATACACTTCGTTTAGAGAACAGAAACCCTGCTATGTTGGTAATCGTTCAGTTTAATAAGCAGGGCAAGCTCAACTGGCATAAATCCATTATTGGACAAAGAAATGATTATGTAGCCGAAACTGCCTTTTTAAGCTGTAATAAGAGTGGTGACGTATCTTTTTTTATGAATGCTGAATCCATCTATTTTGTTAAAGATAGGGAATTTGAGTCGCTACTTGAAGAGGGTAGTTACAAACGCAACGAAATACCTGCTAATTCAGAATTAAAAAGTGAGGAATCAGACGAGGATGATTCACAAGGCAATTGGGTAGAAGAGTGGCAAGGTACCATTCAAATTGATTTTACCAAAGCAGGTAAACTAAAGCGGTTGTCGCGCATTTTTTCTCATAATGATGTTGAATTACAAAACGTTGTGGCTGATGCAAAAGGCGGAAATATACTGAGCGGGTTTGTAACTGAAAAATCAATCACCATTGGTAAAACAACCATTAGCGGACTTACCGCAGGTGCAACTGTAATTATCAAAACAGACAGCATGGGGACGGTAAGTTGGGTACAAACAATTAAATACCTGGCAAAAAGTTGCTGTACCATATACGATTCTAAGTTAACACAAGCACCAAACGGTACAATTATACTTGCCGGAAGAAGTAATTACGGAATAGAGTTTAGCAACGGTAAAAAAGAAGAGTTTGAAACAAAACCTGAGCATACACAATACAACCCACCGTCAGCAGCGTTTGTAACGGCTTTAGCGGTTGACGGCAAATACCTGTGGCATAAATTGTCGTTCGGCAATAGTCACATTACTGCATTACTTGCCTCAAACGATAATGTGTATGTAAGTGGTGTTATTGGAGCAGAAGCTGAAGTGTTTGAAAATAAAGCCGATACTACTGTGGCTAAGCGGTCATTTATAGCGGCTTTTGCAGCAAAAACAGGTAAAATAGTTTGGCTACAAAGTAATACCAGCAATGGTTTTGTTTCGTTAACCAACGACAATCAAGGCAATGTATACGGCTTGGGTGAGTATGAAGCATACCGTTATGGCTATCCTTACGATAAACCGGCTTATTTTCATACCGACAGTCTGCGCAGCCGCTGGGGTTCGTTAATTGTAGCCAGTTACGATGCCAAAGGCAATTACCGTTGGGTTAAAAGTACCACATCAGTATTGTTTGAAAACTCTCATTACTATCGTTTGTTTAACGATGGCTGTAACAACTTGTTTGTTGCCGGTTCGGCATTTGCAGGCCTTAAAATACCTACCCAATACCTTGACGGTGCTTTTATGAAAGGCGAAGCGTATGGAAGCATGGCTTACATCACCAAAATAAAAAACAACGTAAACAAGTTAGATACAAATGCTATAGTTTCTGATAGCATCAAAAAGCAAGACAACGTATTATTCGCCTACCGCGAAGTGCAAGGGGATGCCATAAAAGGGCAAACGGGCTGCTCGGTAAGCCCCGGGCCTTGGATGCTTACTGTGTTTCCCAATCCTTTTAGTGCCGATGCTACGGTGAAAATAAGCACTACCTATAACGATGACTATGTGAGCGTGCTGGTGTTTGATTTGAAAGGTCAACTGCTGGGAAGTTTATTAAAGGGACAAAAACTTGAAAAAGGAACGTATGAATACCCTTTAAATGCTTCGGCGTTAAATCTTCAATGGGGAACCTATTTGATAGTATTAAGGGGAAGCGCTACCATACTTAGTGAACGGGTAGTTTATAAATAAGCAGCGCTAAATGGTATTAAACAAAAAAGGCGGGACAGCCCGCCTTTTTTGTTTATGTGTTTTTAGGTTACTTATAGTAATTCAAGAATACGAGCCAGCTCAGTTTCATTAGCAAACGGAATAACCAGTTCGCCTTTTCCCTTACCTTTTGATTTTAGCTTCACTTTCACATTCAGCTTATCGCTTAGGTTGCCGGTGTAAGTATCATATCCAATAATAGCTTCCTTTTTTGTAACCGATTTTTCAGTAGTCTTTGGCGCAGCATTGTTTTTGGTATGGCGTGCCAATTCCTCTGTATCGCGTACTGATAAGCCTTCGTCTATAATGCGGTTAAAAACCAGCATTTGTTCATCGGCATCCTCAATGTTTATAATAGCGCGGGCATGACCCATGCTTAGCTTGTTGTCGCGTATTCCGGCTTGTATATCATCGGGTAAGCGTAGTAAGCGCAGGTAGTTGTTTACCGTACTACGTTGCTTGCCCACACGTTCGCCAACCTCATCAAGTTTCAGGTTACATTCCTCCATCAACCGTTGGTAGCTTAGTGCCACCTCAATCGAGTTCAGGTCTTGGCGTTGAATGTTTTCAATCAATGCCATTTCCAGCATCTCTTGGTCATTGGCCACCCTCACATACGCAGGTATGCTGGTTAAGCCGGCCAAAATAGAGGCTTTGGTGCGGCGTTCACCGCTTATAATCTGATAACGATCTTCGTTAATGTTAATCCGCCTAACGGTAATAGGCTGTATAACCCCATGAACCTTGATAGATTCAGCAAGTTCTTCAAGCTGTTCTTGGTCAAAGTGTATGCGGGGCTGAAAAGGGTTGGCCTCAATCTGGCTGATTAAAACATTTGAAATCCCCCCGCCAGAACGTGGGGCTGCAAGGGCTGCGGCCACATCATCGCTTTTCAACAATGCCGATAAGCCTTTACCCAGTGCGTTTCTCTTCGGTGTACTCATTATTCGTTGCTCAGTATTTTATCTTCTTCGGCTATACGGGTCATTCCGTTTTTCTGCATAATCTCGCGGGCAAGGTTCAAATAGTTAATACTGCCCTTACTTTCAGCGTCGTAATGAATTACGGGCTTACCATGACCGGGAGCTTCGCTCACACGGGCATTACGCTGTATAATGGTATCAAACACCAATTGCTGAAAGTGCATTTTCACTTCTTCAACCACTTGGTTACTCAAACGCAGGCGGCTATCGTACATAGTCAGCAAAATTCCTTCAATTTCAAGGTTAGGATTAAGCTGTGTTTGAATAATTTTTATGGTGTTCAGCAATTTACCCAAACCTTCCAATGCAAAAAACTCGCATTGTACGGGGATAATTACCGAATCAGAAGCCGTTAGCGAGTTGGTGGTTATCAAACCTAACGATGGCGAACAGTCAATGATGATAAAATCGTAATCAGGGCGTATTTTTTCAAACACACGCTTCATCATACGCTCGCGGTTAGGCAAATCCACAATCTCTATCTCCGCACCCACAAGGTCAATGTTTGATGGAAGCAGGTCTAAGTAGTCAATATCCGTTTTCAATATCACCTCTTTCGGTGCCATATCGTGGATAATGCACTCATACAAACCTGTTTTTATAATGGTAGGGTCAAAACCAAGTCCTGACGTAGAGTTAGCCTGCGGGTCACCATCCACCAGCAATACCTTCTTTTCCAAAGCAGCTAAACTGGCCGAAAGGTTAATAGCTGTTGTGGTTTTTCCCACCCCACCTTTCTGATTCACTATCGAAATAATTTTTGCCATTCTTGTGTGTTCCTTTTAGATTAAAAAGTAGCTTCGCAATGTGGCAACACCACAGTTATGAAAGCTACTGAACCACAAAAATACGCGTTACCCCTTGCTTACTTATTCACAGCGAAGGGCAAGTTTTCAATACTTATACACATACTTTTTTTGTTTATAGCCTGCAAAAGTGGACAGTCAGACAAGCCTAAAAAGGTATTCAGGTACAACGTTGACACAGGGTTATCCACACTCGATCCGGCCTATGCCCGTGATGAGTTTATTATTTGGGGAGTAAGCCAGTTATACAATGGTTTAGTGCAGCTTGACAGCAATTTAAAAGTACAGCCAAGCATAGCCAAACGGTGGGAGATAGGCGATAGCGGAAAAACCTATACTTTTTATTTAAGAACGGATGTTTATTTTCATGATAACAAATGTTTTACAAATGGAAAAGGCCGTAAGGTAACCGCACATGATTTTGCTTATAGCTTTGGCAGAATTATCAACCCGGAGACAGCCAGCACAGGTTCTTGGATACTTAATGATAAAGTTGATGTAAAACGATATATAAATGAAGAATATCAGCCATTTACAGTAATTAATGACTCGGTATTCATAATTCAATTGACCAAAGCATTTCCGCCTTTTCTCACTATGCTTTCTATGCCGTATTGCTTTGTAGTGCCTAAAGAAGCGGTAGATATGTATGGTAAAGAGTTTAGGGCTAATCCCGTAGGAACAGGCCCATTTAAATTTAAGTTATGGGAAGAGGGCGTGAAACTGGTACTTGAAAAGAACCCGTCTTACTTTGAAACAGAGAACGGTAAACCGTTACCGTACTTAGATGCTGTGGAAGTAAACTTTATAGAGAATAAACAAACCGCATTTATGGAGTTTGTACAAGGTAAGCTTGATTTTTTTGAGGGATTGGAAGGGAGCTATAAAGACGAATTGCTTACCAAAAACGGTCAGCTTAAACCCAACTATCAAAACCGTTTCAAATTAGAGGTAAATCCCTATCTGAATGTTGAATACATGGGCTTTTTGATGGACACTACCGATAACGGCCGCGAAGATTTGCCTTGGCACAATGTGTTGGTTCGCAAAGCAATAAGCAAAGCTATCGACAGGGAAAAAATGATGCTCTTTTTGCGCAATAACATTGGTTTGCCTGCAAACGGCGGCTTTGTACCCCCTTCATTGGCAGGTAGCATGCAAGCTAACAAAACACAATACAATCTTGCTGAAGCCAGAGGATTGCTTGCAAAAGCCGGTTATCCCAATGGAAAGGGGTTGCCTATATTGATTATCAACACCAATAAAAACTTTGCCGATATAGCCTCGTTTATGCAAAAACAATTGAAAGAAATAGGCATACGGGCTGAGATTGAGGTTACACCCGGACCTTCGCACCGTAGTTCGGTATCAAAAGGCAGGTTGCAGTTTTTTAGGGGGAGCTGGATAGCGGATTATCCCGATGCTGAAAACTACCTTTCATTGTTTTACAGCAAAAACAAAGCACCAAACGGCCCTAACTATACCCGCTTTATCAGTCAAGAGTACGATAAATGGTACGAAAAAAGCCTTACCCAAACCAACGACACACTTCGCTGGCAAAACTACAACGTCATGGATAGCATTATAATCCATTACAGCCCCGTTATGCCGCTTTACTATGCACAGTCGTTGCGATTGGTGCAACCGTGGGTTAAAGGGCTTAAAAATAACGCAATGAATAGTCTGATACTTAAATATGTGGATATTGAGGGAAAACATTAAACAGTTGAATAGTTAAGAGGCGCATGAAAATTTACACAGCAGAGCAAATTCGAAAGTGGGATGAATACACTATAGCCAATGAACCCATTTCTTCTATAGATTTAATGGAACGTGCTGCTTTAAAATGCACTAAATGGCTTGCTGGTCACTTTTTACAAAATACTCATTTTGAGATATTTTGCGGTATGGGTAATAACGGTGGTGATGGTTTAGCAATCGCCCGTATGTTATGCAAAGAGAGTAAGGACATTAATGTTTACATTCTTAAAACTGCCGAAAAAGGTTCTCCTGATTTTGAAACCAATCTTAAACGCTTAAAAGAAACTCAGGTTACCATTGTAGAGTTAGCTTCTTTCGAAAATTTCACGCCCATTGCAAATGAAAGTATAATTATAGATGCACTTTTCGGGACAGGACTTAAGCGTCCGTTAGATGGCATTGCTTCACAACTGGTAAACCACATAAACAATTCGCCCAACATAAAAGTAAGTATTGATGTTCCCAGCGGATTGCCTGCTGATTGGGTGAATAACTTCGCTGATTATAAGGAAATTGTTGCTGCCACGCACACAATTACTTTTCAAGTGTCCAAGCAGTCATTTTTAATTCCTGAGACAGGGAAACACGTTGGAAACCTTGTGGTGGTTGATATCGGACTGTCAAAAGAATACTTAGCAAATACCAAAAGTGAGCACTATTGGGTAGATGGTTTTTGGGCAAGGCAGTTATTAACAACACGTAACAGGTTTTCTCACAAAGGTACTTATGGTAGCGCGTTGTTAATAGGCGGTTCAATGGGTAAGGCAGGAGCGATGTTGTTGGCAACAAAAGCCTGTATAAAGGCAGGGGCAGGGCTTACTACGGCATTTGTACCCCGCTGTGCTTATACCCCCATGCAAACTGCCGTACCTGAGGCAATGGCAGAAACCATACAAAAAGAGGATTTGTTGGATTTTATGCCTACCGACACCACTGCTTATACAGCCATTGGAATAGGCCCCGGTATGGGAACGCAAATAACCACCCGCGATGCGCTGGATGATTTTTTTGCTGCTGTTGACGGTAGTAAGCTGGTATTAGATGCTGATGCGCTTAATTGCTTGTCGCTCAATTTTAACGAACGTAAAAAGATAAAACTACCTGAAGGTGCCATACTTACGCCGCACCCGAAGGAGTTTGACCGTATGTTTGGTGAAAGTAAAACAAGTTGGGAACGGATAGAAAAACAAACCAATGCGGCTCAAAAGCACAAGGTAACTATTGTATTAAAGGGTACACACACATCTATTGCCGCACCAAACGGCGATGTGTACTTTAACAGTACGGGCAACCCCGGTATGGCAACGGGTGGTAGCGGTGATGTTTTAACCGGAATTATCACTGCACTAAGGGCGCAGAGCTACGGAGCAGCCGAAGCCTGTATTTTGGGAGTCTACCTGCATGGGTTAGCGGCTGATTTGGCTTTGCAAACCGAAAGTACAGAAAGTCTTGCCGCAGGAGACATTATCACCTGTTTGGGCAGGGCATATAAGCATACAGGATCATATTAAACAAGAAAGCCGGCAATTAGCCGGCTTTTAAAACTAAATCTGACAAGTGTTACAAAAACTTATGCTGATTGGGTTACACCATTCAAAGCAAGGTTATTGTTTAGTGTAGTGCCTGAGCAGGTGTACACGGCAGTAGCACTTGCACCTTTTTGGTAAATAAAGGCTTGCGAGGCTTGATTGTCAGTACCCAGCATCACCCAAATTTTCATCCAAAGGATTGAACCATCGGGAACGCCCAAGCTACCGGGGTCAGTAGTGTAGGTTTGACCCAAAAGCTCATTACCGGTTTGACCCGATTGTTGCAATTGTCCGTTTTCGTCCATGTAAACGAATTCTGTGCGGCAAACATAGCCGCCTTGTTGGTGTAATGTAAATTGTCCAACTGATTGAAGTGCCATAATTGATAAGTGTTTATTTGGTTTATTTTGCCTACTCTTTTTAATCAAGGATTTTTCGGCATCCATCCCGTTGTCGGCTAACAACACAACAAAGGTGCTACGGATAAGCAGCGTAAAACAGCTTATAAATATCCATTTGGATAATCAGATAAAAACATCTGTATTAATAACTGAACGAGCCAACGTTATTTCACGGGTGAGCAAAATCATTGTTTGATGTTAGCAGCTTGATTATGTTTGTATAGGATTGTTTAACTGTTAAATGAAAGATACTACTGTACTTGACCTGATACGGGAAAACCCGTCGTGTGCGCTGGTGTTAGATGAGTATGGGATAAACCATATTGAGCACGGGCACAAAACACTGGAGCAGATATGCACTGAAAAGCAAGTGGATTGTAATCAATTGCAAACCAGTCTTGGGGCATTAGGCGGCCATGTTTACAGCATTGATTTCGATATGGTGTCTATCCCTTTTTTGATAGAATATCTGATGAACACTCATCACGATTATGCCAAAACAAAGCTTCCGGCAATACGTAAGGTAGTTTCAGCACTTTCGAGGCATGATGAACGGCACCGCGAGTTAGAAAAAACGTACCGTAAGTTTAGTAACCAAATGCGCAAGCACATTATACTGGAAGAAGAGGTTGTGTTTCCGTTTATTATCAAATTACAGGCATTGTATCAAAACTTCGACAGGGAGACGGCTATTGACTTACTTGCTAAATACAGCACTGAGATATTGTGCCACAACCACGAGTATGATGAGGACGAAATGCACGAACTGCGTGCGCTTACACATAATTTCAGGTATCAGAAAACTGATGATTTAAACTATCAGATTACTATGCACGAGTTGCTGCAATTACAAGCTGATATGGAACAGCACGCAAAAATTGAAGAACACGTACTTTTTAAGAAAGCTGCACAAATGGAAGATGTGTTACGAAAAAAACTGAAAGGTGCATAAAAAAGCAGGTAGCGCATAAGCACCACCTGCATACCAAAAGAGCGTTTAAATCTGTTGGGTATTTTTTAGCAACATAAGCAATGGTAATTGCTAAACGTTGCACTTGCAATTATACAGCAGTTAGCTTTGCCGACCCCCAAGCAATTATTCTTTCGTATTCCTTAGCCGTGAAGTAGAACCTGTTACAAAGATGCTACCTATATTAATTATACAAAAGGGCATTTATGCTTGGTTTCTGTTTCAGGTAGTTCTACCTGTTTTTGGGTAACGTGCAAAAAAAATCCCTGCCTTTTCGGGGCAGGGATTATATAAAATTAGGAGTTTACCGTATTATTTAACCTCTTTCTCGGTGATTACTTTACGGTTTGAGTTTTCGTCAATTTCTTTCACAGTGATACGGTCAGGGTCAACAGTTTTAAGTTTACCAAAGTTTAGTTTCTTCAAACCATCTTTAATCAACTCTTCGTCGCCTACAACCACAATCACCATTTTATCCAAATCAAGCACTTGTTTAGCCAACTCATCAATTTCTTTTTTGGTTAATGAGTTCAATACAGCAGTTTGTTCAGCAGTAAAGTTTTCAGGCAGGTTATAACGCTCAATCATGTTAAGGAACTGTGCTTTTTGGAACGAAGATTCGTAAGTAAGCGCATCACCTTGTTGAAGTGCGTTTTTAGTGTATGCCAATTCTTCTTCGTTGATACCGGTATTACGGTATTTTTCCATTTCACCAATCAATTCACGAACAGCACTATCAGTAGCAGAGGTTTTAATACCCGCACCAAATACAAACATACCGGGGTATTCAGAACCTATTATAGAAGTACGGGCACCGTAAGTCCAACCTTTATCTTCACGTAGGTTAAGGTTGATACGGCTGTTAAAGTTACCACCCAATGGGAAGTTCATCACTTGCTTTTTGAAGTAATCGCCTTTGTAATCATATTTATCGCCCATCATACCCATACGGATTTGTGATTGAGGAGCGTTGATTTTATCAATTACATAAATCGCTTTTTCGGGTTTGTGGTTAAACGTTAATACAGGTAGCGTAACGTTTTTAGGAGCCCATTTTTTCAAGAACTCAAGTTTAGGCAACAAACCGTCTTTATCAATATTACCTACAGCAGTAATGGTAGTAAGGGTAGGAGTGTAGTACTTGTTGTAAAACTCTTTTACGTCATCTAAAGTGATTTTGCTAAGGGTTTTATCAGTACCGTTAGAGCTGGCACCAAAAATGTGGTCGTCACCGTAAATCAATTTATTAAATGCTTTAGTAGCTGTTAAGCTGGCGTTTTTCTCTTCAGTAAAGTAGTTTTCGATTGCTTGGTTTTTAACACGTTTAAAATCTTCGTCGTTAAAACGTGGGTTAAATAGTATTTCTTCAAGCAATTTAAGAGTAGCATCCAAGTTTTTGTCCAAAGTGCTAACGTTAATAACAGTAGCATCACGGCCTGCGCCTACATATATTGAAGCACCAAGCTTGTTCATTTCTTTTGAAAGCTGCTCAGGAGTGTAGTTTTTAGTTCCTTCGTTCATCATTTCGGCAGTTAAACGTGCCAAACCGATTTTTTTAGTATTGAAGGCTTGCAATTGGTGACCACCTTTAATAGTGATTACCAAATCAACAGTAGGAACTTCAGTGGTTTTAGTACCGATTACTTTGATACCGTTAGGGAACTCAGCTTTGTAGAACTGAGGAATGATAGCGGCTTTAGTAGGGCCTGCAACAGGGCGTTTGCTACGGTCGAAGTTATCTTTAACAGGAGTATAAGTAAGGCCTTTGTATTCGGCTTCTTTAGCAGCATCTACTACACCGGGGTATGGATTGCGGCTGAATGATGAATCTTTAAGTTCTGCGGGACGTGGTTTTACGTGCACATAGCAAGCGTTACGACTCTTAATGTATTTTTCGTAAACACGGGCAATATCTTCTTTGGTTACAGCGCGGTAGCGTGCAACATCATCTTTAATGTTGTATGATTTGTTACCCAACAACATCGTCCATTGGGTAAGAGTTCCTGCTTTGCCGCCAACGCTTTCCATAATACGAACAAGAGTAGCTTCCATGTTTGTTTTGGCAGCATTCAAATCGTCGTCGGTTATTTTGGTAGGGTCAAACTCAGCAATAGTTTTCTTCAACAAATCTTCAATCTCTTTTTGCTCAAACTTTGGAGAGTAGAAAACTTCGATGGTAAACTCACCGCCCAATTCGCGGCAGGGGTGAGATGCACTTGCTTGTACAGCCTTTTCAGTTTTTACGAAGTTTTGGTACAACGGTGAGTTGTTGTTACCGCCAAAAATCTCGGCAAGAATATCCAATGCAGGCTCATCTTTATCGTAGTTAGGAACGGTAGGATAAGCTACAAGGTCAAGAGGGAAGAACACGTTATCAAGGTAAGTAGTGTGTTTTTCTGAACCCAAAATCACTTTGTCAACCCTCATTTTTGATACGGGTTTACCTTTAGGAATTGGAGAAAAATACTTCTCTACCATTGGGAATACCTCGGTAGGGTTAATATCACCTGCAATTACCAATATAGCGTTGTTTGGGCCGTACCAGCGAAGGAAGAAGTTTTTAAGGTCATCAACCGTCACGCTGTTCAAATCTTCAACATAACCGATAATAGGCCAGCTGTATGGGTGTCCTTGTGGGTAAAGGGTTTGTCCCATAATTTCCACATAGGCCATTGCATAAGGCTGGTTTTCTATGTTTTGAGATTTTTCGTTTTTAACGGTAGCACGTTGTACCTCAAATTTCTTTTGGGTAACGCTATCCAACAAAAAGCCCATACGGTCAGCCTCAAGCCACAATGCAGTTTCAAGCATATTGCTTGGCAACGTTTCAAAGTAGTTAGTACGGTCGCTGTTGGTAGTTCCGTTCATATCACCACCCGCGCCTTGCACAATTTTAAAGTGCTGCTCATCCCCAACGTTTTTAGAACCTTGGAACATCATGTGCTCAAAGAAGTGGGCAAAGCCTGATTTACCCATGCTTTCACGGTTACTACCTACTTTGTAGGTCATTTCAACGTGTACAATAGGGTCGCTATGGTCTTCATGCAAAATAACGGTAAGCCCGTTGGCCATCGTCCATTTTTCATAAGCAATCCCCAATTCCCCTGCTGCCGGGGTGTAGCGTTCAATCAATGTCCATCCCGCAGGAGCCTGTGCTTTTAGCAGCACGCCTGCAAAGAAGGCCATAAATAGTAGTGATACTTTTTTCATATTAGCGTTAATTTTTCTGAATTTTAGTTACCAAAAGGTAGTATTCAAGCTTCAAAAATACATATTAAACTATTATGCCGGCAAAGTATCGTTTAATGCAATGCGATACCCGATGAAAATCAGTGTTTAAGATACCAATGTTTATTTCGTATATCAATCTTAATGCTCTTTATACCAGCTATTTAAATGAGCCTGCTGTGTGCCATTTACCTTACGCCCCATTCCCACATTCCAAATCCTGTTTTTTTATCTATCGGATGTCCGTTTAGTTTAAGAATAAGCACGATTTGTCCTCTGTGATGAGCTTCATGCGCAATAATGTAGCCCAAAAAAGCTTCAGGATGTGGTTTAAATCCTTTGA
Organism: Bacteroidia bacterium; assembly: GCA_035906255.1. Classification (GTDB taxonomy): domain Bacteria; phylum Bacteroidota; class Bacteroidia; order UBA8524; family UBA8524; genus SB11. The sequence goes on along the minus strand of JAMIFM010000011.1, from coordinate 18,555 downwards.
TTTTCCCTGTAGCAAGCCCTTCTTCAATCAGTTGCTCTATTGCTTTTCCCGATACTTCTAACGAAGCTTTTAACAGTGCCTTATCTGTGGACTGTTCTTTCTCAATTTTGTTTAATCCCTCTTTTAACTTGGGCAAAGCGGCTTCAATCCACATCAAACGTACATTGTGCAAGTGCGCCCATTGTTCCCCCACGCTACGGCCTTTACCTAATGCTTTATCATTGAGTGCGTCAACTTCAATTGAGTCAAGCAAGTACAAGTTGATACGGTTATGAATAGCAAAGGTTTCAGGTATGTTCTTCATAGCTTTTTAAAAGTTAATACACAAAAATATGCAGAAGCGGTTAATAATGAGGGAGCAAGGTGTGGTGTAAATGTTTTCGTAACGTTTGGGTGATGGTATCATAATTTATGAATAACCCTTTGGTGATGTTGTGATAATAGCATTGCAAGCACAAAAAAAATCTATATGAGAAGAAAAATAACTCTGATTTTCAGTTGGTTGTTATTCGCTTTCGTAGCAAATACAAGCCACGCACAAACACTTATTCATTATTGGAATTTTAACAATTCCGCTACAGAAGGCGATTTGTTAACCGTAACCTCATCTTTGGTATCAGGTGCATCCATTCAGCACATACAAGGGGGTACCAGTGTTATACAAATAACCAGTAATATTGACCAAGGTTTTGAGGTAACTAACCCCAATGCTCGCAATAGTGACGCATCAAGTACTCACTTGCGTTTTAATACGCCCATTGGCGGAACCTTGGTGGTTTCAATGCCAACAACAGGATATACTGATATCGTGGTTAAATACGGTACTCGTCGTTCGGGCTCAGGAGCAGGTACTCAAAAAATTGAATATACTACCGACGGAACAAGTTATAATACATTTCCTGATGTTTTTCCAGTTGATGGAAATCCTACTGTTCAAACGCTTGATTTTTCAGCGATAACTGCTGTTGATAACAATGCCAACTTTAAAGTACGTATTACGTTTGAAGCAGGCTCAGGCGGTACAGGCGGCAACAACCGTTTTGACAACTTTACTGCTGAAGGTACAGGGTCAGGACCTGATGTAACTGCTCCTGTAGTTACTTTTACCCCTGCTGATGCAGCCCTGCATTTGGATGTAACCACCAAACCGAGAATTTCATTTAACGAGCCTGTAAGGTTAATTAATAATACGGCGCTAAGCAATACCAATGTGGATGCTTTGGTAGAACTACGTTTGAATAATGCAAGCGGCACTGCCGTTACTTTTGATGCTACTGTGAGCGGTAACGATATAATTATTACTCCAACAGCCAACTTGCTTAATAATCAAAAATACTATGTGGCGTTAAAAGCTAATAGTGTGGAAGATATGAGCGACAATGCGGTTACTGCATTGCAATCAGCAACGTTTACCACTATTGCTGTTCAAACCCAGTTTAATGCAGGTGATATAGTACCTGTGGCTTACCGTATGAATGCAACTGCAACCGATGATGAAGTAGCCCTTTTAACCTTTGTAGATATTTTGCCCGGAACCATGATAAACATTACCGATGCAAAATATACGGATAACATACCTGCCCAATGCGCAGGTGGTTTTGTATGGACTGCCCCTGCAAACGAGTGCATACCTGCGGGTTCAATTATTAGCATTAAAAACGATGTTCCTTTAGCAAATAAAGGAACGATAACCGGAAGCAATTTTGGCCTTGGTTCAGGTGGCGACCAGTTTATTGTTTATACAGGTACTCCCGCTAACCCTAAGTATATTACTGCACTTTCATCAAACGAATGGCTTACAGCAAATACTTCATGCTCAGGAGGCAGCTCAAAAATACCTGCAACACTAACAGATGGGCAAACTGCTCTTAACGGCAGCACCATTAATGGTAACGTAGCAGGCAATACTGTTAACGCATATTACACCGGCACACAAACCGGTACACCAGCCCAATTGCGTACCGCTATCTTAAATCCTGCCAATTGGGTAGGTACAGCTTCAGCAACAGCACCCCAAACATGGCCAACATGGAATTTCCCCGGCCCTCCTGCGGTGCTTGGTACTAAAATAATCAACCAAACCACCGTTCAGGTATTCTTTAGCCGCGATTTGGATAATACTACAGCTACTAACACAGCCAATTTTACAGGCATCAGCGGTTTGGTTAGCATTACAAAAACCAATAACGGTATATTGGCCGATACGTTAACACTTACTTACAACTCTCCGTTTACACCTGCTACCACATTGTCAATTACCGTTACCAATGTTAAAGACAGCGAAGGCAACACAATGCTTTGCCCTTATAAATTTTCGTTTACCTACAACACCGAAGTTTCTTTTGCAAAATCGTTTATAACTGTTAACGAAAACGCGGGAACAGCAGTAGTAACAGTAAATGTTAAAAACCCATCTAACTCAACCGTAAACCTTGTATTAAAAGGAGCAGCATTTAATACTGCCTCAGCTACAGATTTTAATTACGTTAACCAAACGCTTACCATTACAGGTGCTACTACATCACACGTAATTAATATACCTGTGACTGATGATAACCTGAACGAACAAGATGAATATTTTACGTTAGCCCTTGAAGCTCCTGCCGGACTTTCAATTACAGGCAGCAATTTGCTAACTGTTTATATTAAAGATAACGACCGTAAAGCTCCTGTGGCTACGAAAGAAATAGAGTTGAGTCACATTACCAGCTTCGAGCCTGTTGTGGGTTCAAGCACTTGCGAGATTGTTATTTTCGATTCGGCCACAAAACGTTTGTTCTCAATCAGCGCAATCCAAGACAGGTTAGATATTTCTGATTTCAGCAATCCTGCCAATATCACGTTGATTAAATCAATTGATATGAGCACTTACGGAGGTATTACCAGCGTAGCCGTTAAAAACGGTATTGTAGCTACTGCCAGCCCTAATGCTAACGAACAATTAGACGGTTCTGTGGTGTTCTTTAATACCAATGGTGATTTCCAAAAACAAGTTACCGTAGGCGCATTGCCTGATATGGTTACATTCAGCCCTGATGGCTCTAAAGTGATGACAGCCAACGAAGGCCAGCCTAACGATGCTTACACAGTTGACCCTGAAGGTTCAGTGAGCATTATAGATATTAGCGGCGGTATTACAAACCTTACACAAGCCAATGTAACTACGGTTTCGTTTGCAGGGTTTAACAGCCAAGAAACAGCCCTTATCGCATCAGGAGTTCGTAAACTGAAAGCCACTAGTACCTTGGCTCAGGATTTTGAACCTGAGTTCATTACTATATCACCTGATTCAAAAACGGCATGGGTTACTTTGCAAGAAAACAACGCCGTTGCTGAAATTAACCTTACCAATGCTACTGCAACTTCGGTATGGAGCTTTGGCACAAAAGACTTCTCAGCAATGGGCAATGGTTTTGACGCATCAGACAATAACGGTGTTATACTAAACAGCAACTGGCCGATTAAGAGCTTCTTTTTAGCCGATGCTATTGGTAATTATGCCGTAAATGGCACTACTTATTTGGTAACTGCAAATGAGGGAGATGAAAAAGAATACGCAGGTTTAACCGAGCGCACAACTGTTGGTGCTGTGAAATTGGATTCTGCTAAATTCCCTCAGGCAGCAATGTTGCAGCAAGCCCACAACTTAGGTCGTTTACGTATCACCAACCTGCAAGGCGATACTGATACCGACGGTGATTTTGATGAACTGTTTATGGTGGGTGCCCGTTCATTCTCAATATTTAATGCTACTACCAAAACCCGTGTGTTTGACAGTGGTGATGATTTTGAAACCATTACGGCGGCTGATGCTACTTACGGTGTATTGTTCAACGCAGATAACGAGGGCAACGGATTTAAATCACGTAGCCGCGCTAAAGGCCCCGAACCGGAAGGTCTTACTTTAGCAACTATATCAGGAAAAACGTTTGCTTTTGTTGCATTGGAACGTGTAGGCGGTGTAATGGCATATAATATTACCGACCCAACTGCACCTACTTTCAGCGATTATAAAAATAACCGCAGTACAACCAGCTTTACAGGCGATCACGGCCCTGAAGGTATTGTGTATGTTAGCCCTAAAGCCAGCCCAACAGGCAAAGGGTACGTAATTGTAGCCAACGAAATAAGCGGAACTATTGCAGTGTATGAGGTGAAAAACAATTTGCCCGTAATACCTACTACCGGAATTGAAGAAACCGTTAGTACTGCTTGCAAACTTTATCCTAACCCTGCTGCTGATTTGTTAACAGTAGAATATACGATTGATAATGCCAATGAAGTGGTATTTGAAATATATGATATAGCAGGTAATAAAGTGATTGGACAAACAATGCCTGCCGGTAAAAACAATATTGCGTTGAATACCGCAACCCTTGAAAGCGGCGTTTACTTTGCCCGCATGACGGTAAACAACCAAGTAGTTTCAACCGAAAAACTTGTTATCATTAAATAACCTATCAATTACCTACTATCAATAGCTTTTAGTATAAAAGGGCTGTCTCAATTTTTGAGCAGCCCTTTTTCATTGTGTGAAGCGAAATCATCAAGTCCTATTCTGTCTTCCTGAGCGTAGCGAAGAACCCTATGATAACTATGTTAACAGCATTACTCAAAGGGGCTTCACTTATCGTTCAGCATGACGGGCTATTGTTCGTCATTGCGAGGTCTCCCGAAGCAATCCCAAGGTATAGGCAACAGATTGCTTCAAAACCCAAAAGCGGTTTTTCGCAATGACGATAGTTGTGGCAGGTTTCCTGAGCCTTTCAAAGGACAAGTACCAACAAAAAAGCCCGTTACAGTTTTGTAACGGGCTTCTATTAATAATTTATAAGGTGCTTATTTCTTATTTAGTTTAGCCAGCTCGGCTATCTTGTCTTCCAATTCAATTTCTGCTCCTTCTTGGTAGCCGGGGTGACTGTAATATAAGTTGCCTTTTTGGTCGTACACAAATGTATAAGGGGGGTCAAGTACATTCATTGCACGTTTTAAGTCTGATGCTACGTCCAATAATATTTTATAGCCTACCCAGTTTTTAGCTTCAACAAAGGGTTTTACTTTTTGTGTAGTACGAGAGTCGTCGATAGAAACTGCAATAAACTCAATATTGTATTTTTCTTTCCACTCGGCAATCACCTCATTAATGTTGGTAAGCTCTTTTAGGCAGGGACCGCACCATGTAGCCCAAAAATTTACCACTACAATTTTTCCGCTGTCGGCAACTTCTGAGACCTTTACCGTATTACCGTTAAGGTCTTTCAAAGCTACATCGGGGATACGGTTTTGCGCCATTGCCGGCAAGGCAAACAAAAAGGCCAAAATGGGTATTATCAGTTTCTTCATCAAACGTTAAATTTTATACAAGTATATAGGTTTCAATAAAAATGCCAAAACCTATTACCAATACCAACTAAAATATTTGAAGAACACATTACCTCAGTAATTGTACTGTGCCTTTGTGGTTATAGTTGCGTAATTGTTTGTTTTGAAGTCCTTTAAATGATAGTTGCCATATATAAACCCCGTCATTAGCTGCTTGTTGCTTAATAGTACCATCCCAGCCTTGAGCAGGGTTGTTGCTTTCAAACACTTTTGCTCCCCATCGGTCAAAAATTTCAATCTTATAATCAGTAATGTCAGAGAAAACAGGCGCAAAAACATCGTTTTTCCCGTCACCGTTAGGGCTAAAAGCAGTAGGCATATAAAAAGAAAAATCACACAAGCGTTTCACAGTGGCTCCGTCGCTCGCTTTGCAACCGTTATTATCTTCCACCATCACAAAATAATCCCCTGCTTTGCTCACAATAATCCACTGCGTAGTATCGCCCGTTGGTGTCCATTTATAATAGTTGTGTCCTTTGCCCGCATCCAGCTTCAGTAATTCCGAGCTATCATCACAAATCGAATACTCATTGCCAATGTCCACCATTAAATTAGGATGCTCAATTACCATAATCGTATCCTCACCGCTACACAACCCGTTATCTACCTTCACCCAATAAGTTCCTCCTTTTTTCACAGTTATTTCGGGCGTTGTTTCACCCGTACTCCATAATTGTTTAGGGCCTTGCCCTGTAAGCGTAAGTACAATACTGTCACCCTTGCAAACCATAGTGTCGTTGCCAAGAGAAACCTCATCAGCTACCACAATAATTACCCGCTTGGCCATAAACAACTCAATACCGCACCGGTACCAGTTCAATGTGGCTACGAAACTGTTAATACTGCTGTATTTATGTTTCGGGCTTAATAATGAGGATGTGTTTTCTTCGGGCGGGCAGGCAAAATCGCTAAAGTTCCATCGTACCGAATCGGCTGTGAAATTACTGTGAATAGTAAATTTTACGCTATCACCTAAACAAGTATTGGTAAACGAAAACGTGATACCATAATCAGGAGCATCGATAAAATGTTTGCTGGTATCGTTTATAAAATTAGGAAACTCAAAGTTGCTGGTACGTCCTACACCCAAATGCAACGCATCTTTCTTATATCCACAGGTGGCCGCAGGATTGTTTGGAAATTCTATTACATCAATAACAGGCGAGGGGATAGAATTATCGTGGGTAGTAATGTATAATTTTCCGTCGGGACCCAACATCAGGTTGTTCAGGTTTTGGCCATCAGTAGCCGCAATGGCCCAATTGCTAAAATTAAGGCCGCTGTATTGCACCACTTGACTTTCCATGTACGAGTAAGCAACATATAGTTTACTATCATCAGGAGAAAACGCAATGCCGTAGGCGTAATCCCACTTTATATTTCTGTGCAATACAATAGGATTACTTAGCTGCCCGCAAAACTTATCAAAATCAAACACCATTGTATAAGCATTCAGCGTGTCAGCGTAATGTGTAATTACTATTTTATCACCTTTAGCATTACTTACTATATCGCCAAAATTTCTTCCCAAAACCCCTATTTTGGTTTCTGTGGGTATTGTACTAACTCCTGTTTCGGTAATCGGAAAACAAAAAAATGAATTATTGGCAATATCGCCGTTGCTATGGGTTACCAACCAATAACCATTGTTTACCGATTGCCTAACTGCTGTAAAACTGTAAGCAATTTTTTGAGCTACTATATTATTTTTTGAAATCACATTACCCAGTCCGCCATTTTCTGCCACATCAATTATTGAATAGCTGAGTGTTTTTGATGCGTTTACAGTAAACACAAAGTACTTGCCTTTTTGGCCGGGGAATGGAACTATCAGCGTACCTTGAGCGTTAGTTTCATTAATTAATCCGCTTCCGTTGGGCATTAGTGCGTGAAACTTATTCCAAACACTTACACCATCGGTATAAAATAATAACTGGCCTGTGGTTTCATCAGAGATAGTGGCCGATGCGCGGGTCTTCATCGCACAGTCATTTGCAACGGAAGGAGTGAGGTTTGTTCCGTTAAATTTTATGGCAGCATTATTACCAAAATACCAGTTGTCGCGCTCGTGTTGGGCAAATGCAACGATAGCTGATAAGATAAAAAACAGAAATAAGCCGCCCTTTAAGTGTTTCATAGTTATTAGTTCAATGTTAGGCAATAGGTTAATATGCCTTACACGTTTTAGACAAACAAAAGTTTTTAAAGGTTGCGTTGCTGTATTTATTTATACATGAAATTAGTTTGCATCTGAACTTTTGAAGCTATTACTTCGTTACCACAAAAAACAAATGCTTCGCAGGCCGCAAATAGTACTGTTGTTGGTTGCCCTTTTTGCTTTTGCAGGGGTGTGTATTCACTTTTGTTGCCAACCCAAGAGTGATGACGGCAATCAGCAAGCATTGGCTTATCTAAACCATCACGATACGGTAAAATATGTGGGTATGAATACCTGCCGAGCTTGCCATACTGATAAACACAGTACGTTTGTGCATACAGGCATGGGGTTATCGTTTGATAAAGCTACTCCCGAAAAAAGTGCAGCTAACTTTAAACACGGAGCTGTGTATGATAAATACCGCGATTTTTATTACCAACCCTATTGGGCAGGCAATGAGTTTTATATTAAAGAATATAGGCTTGAGGGGAAGGATACCGTGCACAAAAGGGTAGAGCGTATCAGCTATATTGTAGGTTCAGGACAACATACCAACTCCCATATTATAGAAACCAACGGGTATTTAAATCAAGCTCCGCTTACTTGGTATGCGCAAAAAGGGAAATGGGATTTACCTCCCGGTTTTGAAGACGGACATAATACCCGTTTTAGCCGGATTATAGGTTTAGAGTGTATGAGTTGCCACAACGGTTTGCCCGGTTTTGTGCAAGGCTCTGAAAACCGTTTTACAAAAATACCCGGCGGTATTGATTGTGAGCGTTGTCATGGCCCCGGACAATTGCACGTAGCCCAAGTACAAGCGGGAAAATTAGTGGATACCTCGAAGGAAATAGACTACACCATTGTAAACCCCCGAAAACTTAGCTGGCAACGTCAAATAGACCTTTGCCAACGTTGCCATTTACAAGGTAATGCGGTGTTGAAAGAAGGGAAGGAGTTTACTGATTTTAGGCCGGGTATGGTATTAAGCGATTACTTTGAAGTGTTTATGCCCCGCTACGAAGGCCGCGATACGGCGTTTATAATGGCCTCGCATGCTGAAAGGCTGCAAATGAGTAACTGCTTTATAAACAGTAATAAAAATGCGGCGCAGGGTAAAATGCAACTTACTTGTATTACTTGCCATAACCCGCACGTATCAGTAAAGGTTACAGGCAAACAGGTGTTTAATGATGCTTGCATTAACTGCCATCAACAAAAAACTTGTACTGAAACGGAGGTGCTACGAAAGAAGGCTAACAACGATTGTAGCAGTTGCCACATGCCCAGTACAGGAACGCTTGATATTCCCCACGTAAATGTACACGACCATTATATACGTAAGCCGGATAAGAAAACAGTAAGTGCAGAACAAGCCAATAAAGTTGCACGCTTTATGGGGATTTACTCAGTTAATAACCCAAATACCGATGCACTAACCAAAGGCAGAGCTTACTTGAGTTATTTTGAGAAGTTTGAGCCTTCAAAGTTTGAATTGCTGGATTCGGCGTTGTTTTACCTGCAAAAGGCCAATGCACCTGCTAAAGACTATATTCATCATGCTTTTTTACGGGTTGATTACAGCGGATTGTTAAAATATGCCCCAAAAGCTGAAAATCCGGATGCATGGACTGCGTATAGGATTGGGCAAGCCTATCACAGCACTGCAAACAGTACTGAGGCAGAGAAATACTTTGCCATTGCTGTTTCAAAAGCCCCTCAAAATATTGAGTTTACTGCAAAGCTGGCCACTGTGAAACTGGAGTTAAACAAAACTGAGGAGGCTAAAACACTGTTTGAAGACTTATTAAAAGCCTATCCAAAACATACACAAAGCCACACCAATCTTGGCTATTTATATTTTTTGCAAGGCAATATAGCCAAAGCTAATGAGCACTATGATAAAGCCATTGCTTTAGACCCTGATTATGAGCCCGCTTTGCTAAACAAAGCAGGGCTATACAATTACCTGAAAGAGTACGCAAAAGCCCGATTGATTTTACAACGCATTCTTAAACGCAATCCCAACAACCAACGGGTAAAACAAATGCTTGAAAGCCTTAAAGGAGTGTAATAAACTCATTAGATATTTGTATTAGTTTTAGTATAAACACATAAAGTATAAGTTTAAATTTATTTCGTAAGTCGTTTTAAATTAGATTAATATTTTAAATATATAATTTCAAATTTCACAATAATCTCTCCGTTAAGAAACAATGAGCATACGAGCCGAAATAATGGACGCCGAGTATTTTGCAAAGCAATACTGTTTTGCCGTGCCCTGTGTGCCGTTACAACTGTATGTGGAATGTTACTGGCAGCTCGATTTAAGAAACGGAGCACCTGAAAACGATTACTGGGAACAAATATTTGCCAATCTTAATGCCTCGTTGGTGTTTAATTTGGGTAGTCCGTTCGGGATTAAAAAACAAGAAAGTACTGATGAGTGGAGCTTTGCTAAAAGTATTGTAGTAGGGCAGCGCAACCAACCTGTGATGTATCACCATGCCAATGGTAATTTTTTGCTGGGTATTAAGTTTAAGCCTGCGGGGCTAAGTGCGTTATTAGATGTTGATGCACAAGCACTAAACAATGACTTTGTGCTGATAAATGAACTTGCAAAAACGGCTGAGCTGGAAGAGAAACTTGCCGCCGACACTACTTTTGAACAGCGCGCTAAGCGTGTTGAGTTGTTTTTATTAGGTTTATGGGCTAAAAACGAACAAAAAAACTACCGCCATTACTACCTGCACAAAGCAATCAATCATTTTCATCAAAACCAAACAGGTTATACTATTAATCAATTGGCGGGTGCATTAAGTCTTACGCCTAAAACACTCACCCGTTATTTTAAGCATAGTGTGGGACTTTCTCCTAAAACCAGTGCGCGTATAGTGCGTTTCCGCAATGCACTACCTTACTATGTAGCATACGGTTCTGCGTACCCATACGATGAGCTGGGCTACACTGATTTTTCACACTTTATTAAAGACTATAAAGCGTTTACCCTGAAAGAAAAGTAGCGGGGACTGAGATTATTTAGCGGCTACTAAACCAACAGGAACTTTCGGCTCCTCATACTCGTAATAGGTGAGGTATAGTTTCTTAGTTACCTCGGCACCGGTTTCGTCCGTATAAGTAATATTATACTCTTCAACATTTACGTTACCTGCAAAACCTTTGGGCTTGTATGGACAGCACGCTTGCACCCGGCTATACTTTATTGGCTTTTTCTTACTGTCGCGCAAAAGATTCAGATAATCACGCACATTGCCAAAACCTCCCTTTTTTCCTGTACCTACTTTAATAGGATTTTTAGCTGTAAAACCATAAGTAGCATCGGCACTTGTTTGAGTTAACTTAGTAATACTATTAGGTTTCGGCCTGTTCTTAGCCGTATCACTGTAATATTTCCCTTTATCACCCACATCAACACCCATTTCAACCAGCTCCAAAAAATCACCGGCAGCACTGTCAAACATATTCATACTTTCATACACATGGGCGCGGTGATACAATGCTTCAGAATTGTCAGCCTCAAACTCAAGCGCATTGCTGTAAAAATTAACCGCCGTGTCAAAATGAGTGAGGCGTTTGTAACAATTTCCTATGGCTATATAAGCTTTTGTATAGTCAGGCTTAAACGTAAGCACCAGTTTAAAATCAGCAATGGCTTCGGCATAGTTGTTTAATTTTGATTTGGCGATACCTCTGTTAAACATACTGAAGTAGTCATTGTCCTTTAATCGGATAGCCATATCAAAATAGCCGATAGCCTCTTTATAATTTCCGCGCTGGGCATATTTCATCCCATCGTTATAATAATCTTCTGCACTTTTTTGTGCGGTTGCAGTAATTACAGAAAGAAAAAGGGCTATAAAACAAACGGCAACTTTTTTCATATAGGGCAATATAAATTATTAACGGCTTGCTGCACACATTATTTTGTATGCACAGGAAACTGCGCTTACGATAGTTTTATATAACGGGTAAGGAAAAAGTAAAAGGGCAGGGGTTATTCTAATTGCAAGCCTTTAATGATGTGCTCAATTTGGTAATCCTCCATGGGGTCAAAAGTATCCTTCAAATCACCTCCGAAGACTTGAGCAGTGGTGCTCCACAAAAAGGTTTCAAAACCGTTGGTAAAGGCTTCTAAAATTTCATAAGCAGTTTTACCCGTTTCGCGATACAATAGCTTTGTAAGCAATATGCCTCGTGAGCGGGGCATATTTTTTAAGAAACCTGTAAACTCTTCTTTAAAGGCTTTTTCTGATGCTTTTAGATATTCTTTACGCTCTTTGCCTTTTAACTGGCGTAGGTTGTCTTCCATTAATTGCAGGCGGAAAGCCGCCATTTTTGCGTATGGGAATACTATTTTGATGTTGTAGATAAGCAGCAGGTATTTCTTTTTGGTTTCAGCATCATCCAACTCACTGTATGTTACTTCTGAAAATTCATATACGGGTATAGAATCTCCGTCAACGTATTCATAACGGATTATCTTTTGCGCATCAGCTTGGTTTGTATTTAGCAAAAACAAAGCAAAAGCGGCTATAAACAGTGTGATATGTTTTTTCATAGTAGTAGGTATTTTGCTGTTATGATAACACCTATTCAATTTGTGTGCCAGCGGTTTTGGGTTTAATGGGTGTTTTTATGAAATAAAACGCAGCACCTATCCCTATAATTATCATTCCAACAGAAATAAATTCAGCTTGCGTGGCATGGATACCTATAAACTCAATAACGTTGTTTACCCGTATTTGCTCAATTGTAAAACGTTCAATACCTGCAAACACCATGTATAAACAGAAAATAAGCCCGGGGGCTTTTAAACGCTTGCGCAATGCCCATATAATGCCAAACAATACTAAACCCATCGCTACTTCGTACAACGGAGTAGGGTAAACAGGGTCGATAAGATAAGGCGTATTACTAAAATCGCATATTTGCCCCATGCTGTTATCCAAATTAGGGTAGGGGTTACACTCACGATTCACATTATTAGGATAGTTATATGCCCAAAGCCAGTCAGGTAAAGCACTCATCCAACCCGGTTTAGGGGCTTTGTTCACAATACCCCAATCACCGTCGCCTGAAACATGGCAGCCCAGCCTGCCCATCGCATAAGCCAGCATCATAGCAGCACCGCCTGCATCAATCATGTGTCGCCAGTGAATATCAAACCTGCGCACATACCACAAAACACCAATAGCACCCGTTATTAAACTGCCATAATAGGTCAATCCGCTAAACGACAGGATAGAGCCCATAGGGTCGGCATAAAAATCGCTCATGTTTTCAAGTATATGAAACAACTTAGCACCGGGTAGTCCTGTAATGGCAGCCACAAACGTAATGTTGCCCATCATTTGGTGAGGCAACATGGTTTCTTCAACTTGTCGGGCGGTTTTGCCTTTCATTTTCTGTCCCTCGCGGTACACAAAATAGGCTCCCAAAGCACCTGCAGCTAATCCTCCCAATAAATTTCCTTCTGTTGAAAGCAAAAACGCCTGCGGGTTTGATGTTAAACGGTCGAAAGAAAAAATACCTTCTACAATCTTAAATCCGGCAATAAAATAAAACACAAAGTTCATTGCATAATCATACGTACCGGGGGCTTTATCCACCCATACTTTACGGGTAAATGAACGCAAAGTACCGTTTGCTTCTAAACGTTTTAGTTCTTTGGTCATTACCCAATAAGCGGCAAGAAATGAAAAGGCCATAAAAAGCCCGAACATTTGTATGATTTTAAAGAGGGGTATTTCAATACCGAACCAATCTTTTACGAGGAAATATAAATTGGGGTACACAGTGGCTAATCTTAAATTTCGGCTAAGATATGGCTTGTTGGTGCTAAGTGCCAAACAGCCATCGTTTTTTTAACACTAATAACGGATTAACGGCTACAAGAAACCTAAAGTGCAGTAATACTATGGTATAATGGTAAATTAGTATGCCCTTGACCGTTGGTATTGTTTTGTCTGTAAATATTTGACAATCAGATATGAAATAAAAAATATTCTTTTGATTTCATGTAACTTTTGTTAACATTGTATTAGCAATTGCTTTCCAAAAAACACTATCAACCAATTCTATCAATCTAATGAAAAAACTAATCTTAATTGCATTGGTGTTAACAGGGTTAACTACCAAAGCACAGTACTTTCAGCACGTTTATGGATTGAACAACGATGAGTATGGATTGACGGGTATCAACACCACCGGACCTATGCCCATTGGTCAGTTTATGACCGGCTTAACATTGTCTTGTTTACCGGTTAACACAATTCCTGCCGCATATACCGATATTAACGGTAATATAGGCGGCGGCGTTTTCTTTAATGAAAACTATGTGCTTACCGACCCCGGAACGGGAACACTCTTAAACACCATTGGGTTTCCGCAACCAATGGAACTGCAAACTTGCCCCGGCAGGTTGGGTATTGTGGGCGGTTTTAGTAACCATCCTGCCATACCTGAAAACGGGGTGTTCTTTATGCACTTGGCACCGGGCGGTGGAGTAGGAGCTATATTTACTTTTACACCAGTTGCAGGCTCGGGTTTTAAAATCACAAGTGCCTACGGTATTGAAAGGTCGGTAAATTTTCCCGGCGATTGGTATATTACGGGTTCTTGCCTTGACCCCGGCGGTTTTTCAAAAGTATATGCCATTAGGTTTAACGAATGCACGGGTGCAATGGTGTGGGGACAGATTTATGATATTTTACCCCCCGCAGTACATTCTTATGCCCGTGATATTGCTGAAAACTTAGTACCTGTTTTCGGCCCTCCGGGTGCTGCAATTGTTGGTAAAATAAACACCGCTAACGGTGATGACGATGCATTCCTATTCCATATTGATGCAAACAATGGTATGCCTGCGCCACATCCTGTTATTATCACAGGTTTCCCCAACTCGAACGAAGACTGGTGGAGCATAAAAACCGCACAGGCGGGTATGTGGCCTCCCGGTTTTGTTTTGGGTGGTTATACCAACATAAACGGTAATTATGATTTTATGATTACCCGCATGGATCCGCTGATAGCTCCCATGTTTTTAAGCGTGTTTGATGTGAGTTTTGCCCCCGGTAACGACAATTATTGTTACGACGTAATGGAACGGCTCAATTCAGCTTGTCAGTACGAGTATTATGCTGTGGGTAATGCCCGTAACAGTCTTTTTGGCAATGCCGATGTTATGGTGGTAAAAATGGATCCTTGGGGTAATGGAGTGCCCGGGGGCGAGTTTATTTACGGTGGCCCCGGTGATGATTTCGGTAATAATTTAGACCAACGTAATATGGTGCCTTGTGGGCCTCCGCCACCTAATTTTGATGGTTTATCAATCTTCGGCTCAACCAACAACAGCTTTCCGGGTTTTGGCGGAGCTGATATGTACATGATAAGAGCCTATTACAACGGTATATCAGGCTGTAACGAGGCATTCTTTAACCCCTTGCAATTAGGCGGTTTACCCCCCATGCCTCAAATGCCCGTAAATCCTTTGAATAATATTAATCCCAACATGAACCTTACGTCTTTCCATTTCACAATGAAAGACCAACCTTTGTGTTTTGCTCCGATGATTGCAGGCGGAAGCAACGCGCGTGTAGCACCTAAAGAAGACAAAACTGCCGACGATGCGTTACTGATTATGCCCAACCCAACCGCTGCGGGTTCAAAAGAAGTAACCTTACAAATTGAAAGCGATGTAGCAGGTGATGCCACCGTTGAAATTTATGATTTACTGGGAAAATTGTATTACAGCAATAAACACACACTATCAAAAGGTATTAACAAACTGCCTGTTGATATAAGCAGCACAAACATGGCAGCAGGTATGTACAGTGTAAAAGTGCTTGGCGAACAACAAAATAAAACGGTGACTTTGATTGTAAAATAAACTCTCTATTATTTGTTTTTCCTTTTTCTTATCGGGCGGCATAATTGCCGCCCTTTTTATTTGTAGATGTGATATACATTAGTATCAATTCCCAATGCTTGAATAACAAATGAAAACGATTGCCAAAATCAATACGAAGTTGGCTATAAACTGAAACTTACCCATATAGCCGTTTAGTCATAAATAATTAAAATTCAGTATAAAAAATGCGTCTAACTATCTATTGTTAATAAACGCAGGAAGTATAAAAAACGTTTTTAGGTATATTGCAGATAGTTCATGCTACATCTGCCAAATTTAATAGCCGACCTTGCCCTTATTTTGGGAGCAGCCGGTGCAGTAAGTCTTCTCTTTAAACGACTTAAACAGCCACTGGTTTTAGGGTATATAATTGCAGGGCTTTTAGTGGGCCCTAATTTCCCTCTATTTCCTACCATTATTGAAACAGAAAACATACGCACATGGGCTGATATAGGTGTTGTGTTTTTGTTGTTTAGCCTTGGCTTAGAGTTTAGTTTCAAAAAACTGATAAAAGTGGGGGGAGTATCGGCTGTTACTGCCTTTATTGAGGTAGGAGCTACCATGCTTATTGGTTACCTGTTGGGTAATTTACTGGGATGGAGCGGAATGGATAGCCTGTTTTTAGGCGGGATACTTGCCATTGCATCCACAACCATAATTATCAGGGCGTTTGATGAATTAGGGGTAAAAAGCCAAAAATTTACAGGAATTGTACTGGGTGTTTTGGTGGTAGAGGATTTGGTGGCGGTGGTATTAATGGTAATACTTTCTACAGTAGCCATTAGCCAAACCTTTGCCGGTGGAGAAATGATTGCCTCGCTGGTTAAACTGGTGTTTTTTCTTACCATTTGGTTTTTGGCAGGTATATTCTTTATTCCCACCTTCTTAAAAAAGGCCAAAAAACTGATGAACGATGAAACAATGCTCATTGTATCATTGGCCTTGTGCTTGGTAATGGTAATACTGGCTACCGAAGTAGGCTTTTCATCAGCGTTGGGCGCCTTTATTATGGGTTCAATATTAGCAGAAACCGTACACGCCGAAAAGATTGAGCACTTAGTAAAACCTGTTAAAGACTTATTTGGAGCTGTTTTTTTTGTATCGGTAGGTATGCTTATCGACCCTCAAATATTGGTTCGATACACATTACCCATTGCAGCGGCAACGTTTGTGTTAATTTTTGGTAAACCCTTGTTTGTAACCATTGGGGCACTTATTACAGGGCAGCCGCTAAAAACATCGTTGCAGGCGGGTATGAGTTTATCGCAAATCGGTGAGTTTTCTTTTATCATAGCCACTTTAGGTGTATCACTAAAAGTTACCAGCGATTTTTTATATCCCGTAGCGGTTGCAGTATCGGTTATCACTGCCTTCACCACGCCTTACATGATAAAACTTTCATCGCCTGTATATACTTTTATTGAAAAGCTGTTACCAGCCCGTTGGAAAGAGAGTTTAGAAAAATACAATGCCCAAACCCGTACAGCCAACGTTGCCAGTGATTGGCGAAAAGTACTCCGCTCATATACCATAAACATGATAGTGTTTTCAGTGGTTATCATCACTATCATATTACTTTCAACCCGCTATTTGGCCATTATTTTTGAAGGATACAGATGGGGAATGAGTATTACAGCATCCATCAGTTTATTAATGTTAGCACCTTTCTTATGGGCATTATCGCTTCGCCGTACCCAGCAAGAAGCATACGCGCGCGTTTTGCTGCAAAAGAAAGGCCCTTTAATTGTTCTTGAACTATCGCGCATTGCACTTTCGGTATTTTTTATCGGCTTCCTGCTCGAT
This sequence comes from Bacteroidia bacterium, assembly GCA_035906255.1. Classification (GTDB taxonomy): domain Bacteria; phylum Bacteroidota; class Bacteroidia; order UBA8524; family UBA8524; genus SB11. Next base: position 1,282 of record JAMIFM010000011.1, on the reverse strand, counting down.
AGGTTATTTTCGCCTACTACCGCATTAGCGGCAGGCGTAGTAATTATACTTATCCTGATAGCATTCTCTAAACGGTTAGAGTCGTTTTACAGCCGCATAGAATTACGATTTTTGAACAACCTGAATGAACGCGAACGGAACAAGCCCGTTCTTGCCCCTTGGGATACCCACCTTGCTGACTTTATTATACCATCAGGCTATGAGGGAGTAGGGAAGACCTTACAAGAATTGGGGTTACGGGAACAATACGGAGTAAATATTGCAAAAATTGAGCGGGATGTATTTATTATAGTTGCACCGGGAAGGGATGAAAAACTGTATCCTAACGACCACATTTCTGTAATTGGTACCGATGCCCAACTTGAAGATTTTAAGGCCGCAATTGAACCAAAAGACGGCGTGATTAATGATTATTTAGCCGCTAAACAGCAGATCACTTTAAAACAATTATCGGTTGGCGATGAATCAGAGTTAATAGGCCAAAGTATTCGTAAATCAGGTATCCGTGAGCTTACTAAAGGCTTAGTGGTAGGAGTGGAGCGCGAAGGTTTGCGAAGCCTGAACCCCGAATCTGACTTTGTATTTAAAGCAGGTGATATTGTTTGGATGGTTGGCGATGCAAGGCGTTTGCAAGTAATAATAAATGAAAACAGTTAGCGACCGGAGTATATTCCTGCCGCTAACCAACAACTACACATCTATTCTTCTTGTTTTCTTAGTTTAAATAGTAAAAAGGCGGCTATAGCAAGACTAATGGTTTCTGTTACCAGCCATTGCGATACAAATTCGTTAGGAGTGCCATCGGCTACAATGCCTGATAAACGGCCAGCTACAAAACCTATGGTGTAAAGTGTTACTAAGCCCAACGCTTCACGCTTCATTTTGTAGGCTCCCCAAAAACAAAACAAACCGAATACAAGGTGCATACCCCCGTACACTGCTCGCATTGAGCTAAGAGCACTGCTATTATTCAATTCAATCCCTACATTAGCTAAAACTGCCTGCGGATTTGTTAAGGCTTCAATCCCTACTTTGGCAAAAGCCAATCCCATCAATCCCAAAAAAACGGTGGCTGAAATTTTTATTGCTTTCATACTGTTTATAATTTTTAGCAAAACTACCGTAGCAAAAACAGGCGGCTTGTGGTAAATTACGCCAAAAAACAAACCTTTTACGCCAGCATACATGTGGGTTAGTACCAGTGTAATACGTGATATTGTTTATGGGTCAGCCCGTTTTGGGGCCAATACGGATGCCATTTGCGCGCAGGCCGGAATAGATA
>JAMIFM010000010.1:0-425230 GCA_035906255.1 Bacteroidia bacterium | reverse complement strand
AGCTTGACTCGGGATAATAGATTCCTCCTCCTGAATCCTCCTCTTAGAGGAGGACATTGGAGTGCAGGCCTATATTATCTACTCTTCGAGAGCTAATACCCGCACGCAGTTCAATGTCCACCGCTGGCGGGGGCAGAAAGTCATGATGAAGTAGTTTCAGTATCTTAATAACTATATAAGCTAAATACCTATGAGTTCCCTAGCTTGTCTCGGGATGATAGATTCCTCCTCCTGAATCCTCCTCTTAGAGGAGGACATTGGAGTGCAGGCCTATATTATCTACTCTCCGAGAACTAATACCCGTAGGCCGTTCAATGTCTCCCGCTGCGGGGCAGAAAGTCATGCTGAAGTAGTTTCAGTATCTTAATAACTATATAAGCTAAATACCTATGAGTTCCCGAGCTTGACTCGGGATGATAGATTCCTCCTCCTGAATCCTCCTCTTAGAGGAGGACATTGGAGTGCAGGCCTATATTATCTACTCGTCGAGAGCTAATGCCCGCACACCGTTCAATGTCCCCCGCTGCGGGGCAGGGGGTGGAAAGTCATGCTGAACTAGTTTAAGTACCGCAATAACTTTTACGCTAAATACCTATGAAATTCTGAGACAAGCGCGGAACGACTATGGTATTTCACTTAGTGAATAATACACAGGCAATCCCTTTGCCAATATTAAATCACGCTCACGATTAGCTCCGGGGCTTTCGGCAAGTAATAACAATGCCTCGCACTTATCTATTACCGCCAATGATATATCCATTATCCCTTTATACTTATCCTCTACATTGGTTTTGGCAATAACGGGCAATGCTGCGTTAACTCCAATTAAAGGTATATGACCCATTTCGAGTAAACGGGCTGCTGCCTCATTCATACAGTCAAGATTTGCTTGCCGCTGTTCCTCGGTGGGCGCACTGTAAGGCCCTGCTACTCCAATTATCATAGTTTGTATTTCTTTTTATCGTTTATGTTTACCCCTTAAACCAATACACTTTATAATTTACAAAAACATAACACGCTATCCAATGGGGGTAAAACGCAGTTTAGTTGTACTTATTGGGTAGATGGGATTTTTTTTGCAATCAAAAAACAAAATATACGTTTAGTGGTTTGCATAAATGCCTTCATCGATAAAAAACTACTGTTGAAATAATATGTTAACCCAACCCAATGAACCAATTCTTAGTTTCGCGGCGCATTCTAACAAAACTATGAAAAAACTACTCCTATTGTTCTTGCTCTTTTGCACAGCGGCGGCGTTAAATGCCCAATCGCGCTTCACAATAAGCGGAACAATTAAAGATGCCGCTAATGGCGAAGAATTAATCGGCGCTACCGTATTGGCCGATGGCACCACAAACGGTGCTGCCTCTAACGAATACGGGTTCTACTCCCTAAGCCTTGTTAAAGGAAAATATAAGCTGATTTTCAGCTACACAGGCTACACTACAAAAACCATAGACATTGATCTTGATGCCAACAAAACCATTAACATTGAGTTGGCTGAAAACACCGTTGAAGTGGAGGAAGTGGTTGTAACCGGTGAAAAAGCGGATAAAAACATCAGCGAAAACAAAATGAGTGCCGTTACACTGGATGTGAAAACCGCCAAAAAAGTACCCTTATTATTGGGTGAAACCGACATTATAAAAGTAGCTCAGTTGCTACCCGGTATTCAGGCGGCAGGTGACGGAAGCACCTTAACTATTGTACGTGGCGGTAATATCGACCACAACCTTGTGCAACTGGATGAAGCGGTGGTGTATAACCCTTCGCACGTTGTAGGTTTCTTTTCGGTATTTAACGGTGATGCGATAAAAGATTTTGAGATTTATAAAGGCGGAACACCCGCCCAATTTGGCGGCCGTCTTGCCAGTGTTATGGACGTGAGGATGAAAGAAGGGAACAGCAAAGCATACAGTGTTTATGGCGGTATCGGGGTACTTTCTTCTCGTTTAACAGTTGAAGGACCTATAAAAAAAGACCAACATTCGTTTATAGTTTCGGCACGCCGCAGCTATTTTGATTTGTTCTTTCCCCTATCAGAGCAAACAAAAAATGTGAAGGCATACTTTGGCGACTTAAACGCTAAGGTGAATTTTACCCTCAGCAAAAAGGACCGTCTTTTTCTTTCGTTTTATACAGGAAAAGATGTGTTGGGGCTTGGCTCACTGTTTGGCTTCGGATGGGGCAACAGTACGGGTACCGTCCGCTGGAATCGTATCATCAACAGTAAAATGTTTATGAATACCAGCTTTATTGCCAGCCGCTATAATTACAACCTTCAATTTAATATTTCGCCCAACCTTAACCTTGAGCGTAATAACTATATCAACGATTTGGGCTTGAAGTCGGATTTTACCTACTACATTACTCCAAAAAGTACCATGCGTTTCGGTTTGTTCAACGTATTTCACGAGTTTAGGCCGGGCGAAACTGAACCGATAACTTCCACTTCTATTATTTCGGCAGCAGCATTGCCCCGCAAACGTGCATTTGAACAAGCCTATTACATTAGCCACAAAACAGATGTAACTACACGTTTAAATGTTGAGTACGGCGGCCGCCTTTCGGTATTCTCAAACGTTGGTGCAGGCAGGGAGTTTACCTACTCAAACGGTACCCCTACTTATGTTGACCCTGCAAACCCGGGCGTGCGTATTTCATCAATGTTGCTGATTAATGACACCACCAATTACGCCACCGGAGATTTTTATAATACTTATGCCGGCTTTGAGCCACGCGTAAATGCTGCCTATCGTTTAAATGCCGTAAGCTCAGTAAAATTATCGTATAACCGTATGTTCCAATACCTGCATTTGGTGCAAAATACCACTGCAAGCACAGGGCAAGAGTTTTGGGTACCCAGCAACCCTTATATAAAACCACAACGTGCCGACCAAGTGGCTGTGGGCTATTTCCGCAACTTTATGAACAACAAACTGGAAGCATCAGCCGAAGTGTATTATAAAGACATGAGGAATACTGTGGAAGTGATTGACAATGCCGACCTTGATTTTACGGAAGCTATTGAAAGTCAATTGGTGCAAGGTCGTGGCCGTTCATACGGATTGGAGCTGCTGGTGCGCAAACAACAAGGCCGTTTAAACGGTTGGGTTAGTTACACGCTAAGCCGCAGCCAACGCAAAGCTGAGGGAATTAATAACGGCGAATGGTATGCTTTTAGGTTCGACAGGAGGCACTATGCCACTGCTGTAGCTACTTATGACTTTAACGACCGTGTGAGTGTGGGTGCCAACTTTGTATTTGCCAGCGGAGAAGCCGCAACTGTGCCTGTGGGTTACTATGTTGTGAACGGACAAGAGGTAGAGCTATACAGCAAGCGCAATAGTTTCCGCCTTGCCCCCTACCACCGTTTAGATTTATCGCTTACACTTAACCGCAAAAAGAATCCTGATAAAAAATATAAAAACGAGAGCAGTTGGGTGTTTTCGATATACAACGTGTATAACCGCAAAAATTGGTTCTCGCTTGCATTTAAAGACGATGACAACGGACAACGAAGCGTTTACCGCACTTATTTGTTCGGCATCATTCCATCAGTTACCTACAACTTTAAATTCTAAACACAGCAATGAAAAAAATTATATATGCCTTGGCACTGGTAATTACTTTTAGTGCCTGTGAAGAAAAAATAGACCTTGATTTATCATTTGAAGGGCAAAAGCCGGTGATTGAAGGCAGGGTTACTACTGAAACCGACAGCTCTTATGTGCAGTTGAGCTATACTGCCCCTTATAATTCTAACGAAAAACCTCAGGCAATTACTACTGCTGTGGTTGAAATGACTAAAGACAACGGTGCTGCCGTAATTTTTAACCACATTGCCAACGGGATGTATAAACCTGCTGCGGGATACGTGGGTGCAAAAAACTCAACCTACCATCTTAAAGTGGTTATTAATGGTAAAGAATACACCTCAACTTCAAAGCTTGAGCCTATGTTTACTGTTGATGATAGTTTAATACATGAATTTAAGCCCAAAGAAGGTTTTTTAGACGAAGGTTACTCTGTTACCTTTTGGGGAACATACGACCAAGCCCCTGTGAAAAATTATTGGTTTAAATACGGTAAAAACGACACTCTTGAAGAAGGAGACGTATTGTTTGATAATGCGGATATTGAGTTAAACAAACGCAGTGCATTTGAACTTCCTTTTTTCCGCCCTCAAAAAGGGGATTCGGTAATGCTGTATTTCCGCTCAATAGATGTGTATGCCTACAATTATTTGTATGCCCTAAGTATGCTTAACAGTGGTGCTCCGGGCCCGTTTCAGGCACCACCTGCCAACCCGCCAACAAACATCAAAGGCGGGGCATTGGGCTTCTTTTATGCTGCCGATGTGGTGCGACGCTGGAAAATTATGAATTAATACTTAACTACCAAATACTCTTTGAAAAGCAGTCTTAACGGGCTGCTTTTTTGTTTTATACAATGTGCTTTTAATGCCTGTTAATACATCCTACTTTTGCAGTAGATGAAAAAGATAGCATATAGTATTGTTATCCTTATTTTAGGAATAGGTTGCACATCAAAAAACTCAACTGTTAATGTTGATGCGTTGTTAAGAAAAGGCGACAGTTTGTTGGCAAAAGGACAACTGCCTGACGCTATTAATGTGTATGATTCTGCCTTACTGGCCGATAACCAAAACCTGCATGCGGCTTTGCAGAAAACGCTGGCTCTTATACAAAACAGCCAATACACAAATGCTATTCAAAGTGCTGATGTTGCAATTAAATTGGCCGATACTTCTACTGCGTATTATTATCGAGCCAATGCCCACCGTTTCATCGGCAATTACACCGAAGCAATTGCCGATTATACTATTGCAATTAAAAAACAGCCTGATAATTACGACTACGTGCACGAACGAGGTATTGCCCTTTTGCATATAAACTCGTTGGATAGTGCCTTGCAGGATTTTATGGCTGCAAAAAACATAAACCCTGTTGACCCACGGGCATTTCTTTCTATCGGTAGTACTTATACTTTAAAAAAGGATTTTGGGGCTGCCTTGCGCCATTATGAACAATCGTTGGGATTGAAACCTGATTACTATCAGGCGTTACACGCTAAGTGCAGGCTGTTAAAAGATATTGGCGAAACAGATTCTTGCATTTCTACTCTTTATACGGCCATTAATTACCATCAGGATTCGGCTGACTTGTATAAACTGCGTTGCGATATGCTGGTTAAAAAGCAGCGTTTTAATGATGCAGTTATTGATGCGGGTGTTTTGATACGGTTAATGCCCAATAAAGCCCCTTATTACAATGTGCGCGGCTATTGCAAAATACAGCAAAACAAAATTGAGGATGCTTTGGCCGATTTTAACAGCGCATTAAAAGCAGACTCTACATACGCCTACGCGTGGAGTAATAAAGGCTATTGCCATTATGTGCTGAAAGAATACCCAACGGCCATGAGGGATATTTACCACTCGCTGCAATTAGATGCTAATAACAGTTTTGCATACCGCAACCTTGCCCTTGTACAAATTGCCCAAAAACAAAAACCGGAAGCCTGCCAAAGTATTAATTTGGGATTAACGATGGGTTTTACGAAACAATACGGGGAAGAATTAGAAAAGCTGAAAAAACAACACTGCCGCTAATTAGCGCAGCAAATGAACCGTGCCGGAGAAGTTGTGGTAATAGCCAAACACATCCCGCAGGGCATACACATAAGTGTAATTTCCGTCTTCACAAGGCTCACCTTTATATTTACCGTCCCAACGTTTTAAAGGTGAATTAGCCTCAAATACCAATTGCCCCCAGCGGTTAAAAATCCTCAAACTATATTCCTTATAATACCGTGTACCCTCACCGCCAAACAATGGGTTATTTGCATCGTCGTTAGGCGTAAAAGCATTGGGAATATGAAAAAAGAAATCAGGAGCTACAAACAACGTTTTGCGAATGGTATCGTAGCAGCCTTCGGTATTAGTAACCACAAGCCTTATGGGCAACGTGGCTGTATCGCTAAAAACTATTAAAGGGTCAGACTGGTTGCTCACCATACCGTTGCCAAAATCCCAAAACCATTGGTCAACATCATACGATGAATCAATAAACTGTATCGTAGTGTTTTTCTCGTCAAAATCCACTTTTTCATGCCCAAACAATGCTTGGGGCAAAGCCTTCACAATAGCCTCGTTCACCTTAGTAACAGTTGCACGGCAACCGTAGCTCGATTCTACACTTAGCGAAATAGTATAAGCACCCGTATTTGCGTAGGTATGGCTTGGGGTTGAATCGCCCGAAGACGTACCATCTCCCAATGACCAGTTATAGTTTACAATTTTGCCGGGATGTGCAGTGCTTTTGTTTTTAAACTTCGAGGGCTCAAAAAGGCAAGTGGGTTCTACCGAGAAACTAACGGTTGGAGAAGGCAATACTATTACGTTTACCGATGCTGTATCCGTACATCCTTTATCGGTAGTAATTTTCAGCTTCACATTAAAGGTATCTGAATACGCATAAATCTTAGCTTCGGGAAAATCAGCAGTACCGATAGTACCATCGCCGAACTCCCACAGGTATTGGCTAATAACTCCTGTGCCCGCCTCCGAACTATCACCCCTAAAATTAAAGGTATTACCGTCAAGACATTGTAACGACCTGTTGACTTTAGCCTTAGCTGTCGGCGTGGGATAAAAGCGGACTTGTTTTGTTACGGTATCCCCGCAAGATTTATCAGAAACTACAATCAGTTTAATTTTATAGGCACTGTCTTTGGGATACGTTTTAACCGGAGGCTCTTTAAGCGTTGATTTTGTTCCGTCCCCAAAATCCCAATCATAACTACTCACCGCTCCCGTAGGAACAAAAGAAGGGGCTGCTGAAAACGTAAACCCATGATTCTGATAGCACATTTCAGGCCGGGCAATGGCAAAATCAGCTTTGGGCATCGGGAATACAATTACATCCCTGCTTGTTGAATCAGAGCAACTGTTATTGGTTATTACTTTTAATTGTACTTTATAAGTACCATAATTGGCATACTTCTTACCTATACCGCTATTGTTAACGGGTGTGTTATCACCAAAACTCCACAAATAGGTTTGCACAAATCCCTTTTCTGTATAAGTAGTATCTTTAAAGTTGTATGTATTACCATGTAAACACTGGTCGCTGTCGTTTGCCCAAAAATCCACATAAGGGTCGCCATGCACGTGTACATATTTAATTGTGCTATCATAACAACCCGGCCCTGTGCCCACTTTCAGTTGCACCTTAAAGGAGTCGACCGATGCGTAGTTTCGGAAGTTATTTAATGGCAAAACCGTTCGGTCTTCGGGCGGTAAGGTATCGGTAAACATCCACCCCCGATAGTTAATAGAATCTAACGGTGCGGCTGATGTATCGGTATATTCAAATTTGTTGGCTGAAAGACACTGATTGTCATCATTAATGGTAAAACCTGCTTTGGGTTTAGCAAATACCCGCACTTGCTGGTACATGGTGTCTTTACAATCCTGACTGGAGTTTAATGCCAGCGAAATGGTGTAAGTACCCGCTTTGGGATAAGTGATAGCAAATTGAGATTTTCGGGTAGTGTCATTAGCACCTAACCCCTTATTAAACAACTTACTTACTATACCGCCTTGTCCATACTCAATATAAGAAGTGTCTTTTACGTTAAACACATTCCCCGCAAAGCATTGCTGAAGCGTATCTACTATAAATTTTGCAACGGGGTGTTTAACCACCAAAATAACCCTCGACATTGTTGCCTTACAGCCTTTCTCACTCACTACGGTCATCATAGGGGTATAAGAGGCCGCATTGTTATAATGCTTCACACCTATGTTTGTAAACCCTTTAGTACCATCACCAAAATCCCATGTGGTGCTTTTATATGCAGGGGTTGATAGGTTGGTAAATACATATTGGTTATCGCGCTCGCACTGCAACCCGTCGTTCAGCCTAAACATCGGTATAATCGAGTCGTGATAAACATCAATAGTATCAGTCATCGAGCAGCATTTAAAGGTTTTTATCACCCAATACCTACCCTCTGTTTCGGCCATAATGTTGGGTGCAAGGTCTAAGGGATTTATCCCCAAATCAGGCTTTCCGCTATTAACATCGGGAAACGATTTATAATACCAAATAAACGTAGAGCCGGGATTATCGGCAGTTGCAACGTTCAAAAATATCCTGCGGGGCTGTTTGCACAGGGCAGTATCTTTTGGCCCCATGTTGGTAGTAGGTGTAACGTTTATTTTCACTAAATCTTCGCGCACAACCGCCATACCCAATTCAGAAGAATAAGCTATCATCTCAACCCTAAAACATCCGTGTTGAGGATAATAATGTTTGATAATATTGCCCGTACCTATTTGATTTCCTCCATTAGGGTCGGTTATTTTCCATTTGAATGAGTCAATCTTTTTTCCCTCAGCTAAAATACTCCACCGCTCAGGGTTCATCTCCAACACTGTGGTATCAGCATGACAACGCTTATCGGCAATGTACATATCAGGGTCAATAAACCAGCTTTGGTTAAAGTTGGGGAAATATTTACCCGGCTTTGAAAGGTTAAGGTTTATTACCTGATAATCGTAATCGCAATCAACACCGTATTTTTCAGGGTGATTTATTACTGATAATTTGTCGGCAGATGCATCATCAATCACATAAATACGCCCGTCGGGCCCCAACTGCATACCATTTTTAGGTTTCTCAGAAGCTTTAGTGATTTTAAGAGGGAGTTTAGGAATAATAGCGGGGTCTAATGATAAATCGTATTGGTAAATACCCTCCTCACCGGGCGCTGCACCTCCGTTGTAATTGTTGGTGTATAAAAACCTGCCGCTGGGAGAAAACTCTACGGTATTTCCATCGTCCAGCCAACCGTTTTCCATATCCGCTAAGTAGGTAGTTATTACACCCGTAGTGGGATTAAACTTAAATAATTGGAGCGGGCGTGAAATTGCCAAATAACGTCCATCGGGAGAAAATTTCATTTGCCCGATTTCTGTTTTATTGGTACCAACATAGCTTATTACCGCGTTAGTATCAACCCCTAAACCGGTTACGTGATATGCCCTGAACTCGGCTACACCTTTAAGTTTTGTAACCACCCAATAGCCACCTTGCCCATCGTTGCAAGCGGTTACCATTTCGTTGGTATAACGAACCAACACTTTGTTGCTCACCACATATCCGGGACCTCCGGGCGCATTAAATGAAAACTCAGTATAGCTTAATCCGTTGAAGTTGTTTACCTCGTCTCCATCTACCGTAAAAAAGTAAAATGTACCGGGGTTTTGCAGATTGGGTAGAATAAGAGATGATTGTGTTGCCTGCCTTGAACCCAACATTGGAAAAACACCACCGCCGTTTACAGAGTTGTGGAGTGAGTTCCAAATACTATCGCCATTGCAATAAAATTGAAGGTTACCACATTCGTCACTAAGGGTTGAAGGACCTTCCACCCAAGTGGTTATTTTCCCTTCTTTTATCACATTGGGGGGCGAGCAGTTAAAGTCTAAACCTACACTGCCAAACAACCATGTATTTGCAAAATTATTGGTGAGAGTGGCACCGCCATGCTGGGCAAAAAGGGGACAAGCACCCAATAGGAAGAGTGCCAGCAGTAAACCCCTAATTCCTTGCTGTATGTTCATGGCCCCTTTCTTACTTAAGAGTTATCCTGTAAAAGAAAGGTTGCCTGTGTGTAATGCCATAACATCAAAGATAATAAATAGCACGACTTTACACAGCCGTTTTGTATAAAATAACAGGTAAGAAATTACTTTTCCTATTAACGGATAAGCATTAATGAACCGTTGTAATTATGATATTGCCCAAATACATCCAGCAAACGGTAAACATAGGTGTATAAACCAACGGGGCAGGCTTCTCCGTTTGTAGTTCCGTCCCAGCGTTCTTGTGAATTGTTAGACTCGAACACTTGCTGACCCCAACGGTTATATATTCTTAAATAATACTCTTTATAATAACGGGTGCCTTCGCCGCCAAACGTACGGTTGTGTTCATCTTTATTGGGGGTAAAGGCCGTAGGCACATGAAAATAAAAATCAGGAGCAATAAATACATTGCGGTATAGCGTATCAAAACACCCTTCGGCATTGCTTACAATGTAGCGCACCGGCAATGTGGCAGTATCATCAAATACCATCAATGGGTTTTGCTGACTGCTGATGAGGCCGTTGCCAAAATCCCAATCCCAAAAATTAACATCAATGGATGAATCTATAAATTGTACGGTGGTGTTTTTATCGTCGTAATCAATTTTCGTCATTCCAAACTTGGCCTGTGGTAATCCTTTTACTACAGCTGCGTTTATCTTAGTTACCGATGCGCGGCACCCGTAGTTAGATTCAACGCTCAACGACACCGTATAAGCACCTGTGTTATCGTATGTATGGATAGGATTGGTATCGCCCGTAATTGTACCGTCGCCTAAGTTCCAACTCCACGATATAATATTACCGGGATTACTGCTGCTTAAATCTTTAAATACTGATTGATGAAACAGACAAGCGGGAGCAACCGAAAAGTTTGCCACAGGCGAGGGTCTCACCTGCACTTGCACCGCTGCAGTATCTGTACAACCGTCAGCCGTAGTTACTTTAAGATTCACATCAAACGTGTCCGATTTGATATAGAATTTACCCGCAGGATTAGCCACATCTTCAATGGTTCCGTCGCCCAAGCTCCACAAGTATTCGGTTATAGTACCCGTTCCAGCGATTGAACTATCGCCTTTATAGTAAAACACATTCTCTTCAAGGCATTGAATAAGGTTATCTACTTTTATCACCGCCACCGGAGTAGGGTAAAAATTAACCGTTTGTTTTGCGGTATCCACACAGTTTTTATCCGATGTGATAATTAGCTTCACTTCGTGGGCTGTATCTTTTGTGTAAACCTTGGCAGGCGGATTTTGAGACGTTGAAGTGGTTGCATCGTCAAAATCCCATAAATAACCTGTTATACTACCAACAGGCACAAAAGACGCTGCACCTGAAAAAGAAAACGAATGGTTTTTGAAACACGAAATGGTAGGATTAACGGTAAATGCGGCCTCGGGCATGGGATGTAATAACACCCCTTTAGATACCGAATCGGTACACCCATTATTGCTAATTACCCTTAGCTTCACATTGTAGCTGCCATATTTAGTATAACTTTTGCCAATCCCTGTATTGCTTATGGGCGAACTATCTCCAAAATCCCATAGGTATGTTTGCACAGAGCCTTTTTCAACAAAAGTAGTATCGTCAAAATCGTACCGATTACCATTTAAACACTGCGTGGGTGTAGGAATTGTAAAATCAACAAACGGGTCGCCGTGCACGTGCACATAGCGCGTCATACTGTCGTAGCAATTTAACCCTGCTCCTATTTTTAACTTTATCCCAAAAGAATCAACCGTGTTAAATGAGCGATTGTGCTGCAAAGGCATCCCCGTTCGGTTAGCAGGGGGTGTAGCGTCACCATAAGTCCACCAGCGGTAATTTATTGAATCTATTGCCGACGATGAGGTATCCGTAAACCCAAAAATATTACCCAGCTTGCACTGGCTGTTATCATCAATGGTGAAGCCCGCAACAGGCTGAGAGAATACTTTTACTTGTTTATAAGCCGTATCCTTGCAATCCTGCGAAGAATTGATGGCCAGCATAATGGTATAAGTACCGGGTTTTGAATAGCTTTTGGTAAACTGTTTTTGACTTGTGGTACTACTATCGCCCAAATCAAAAGTCCATTTTTGTATGCTACCATTACCAAACTCAATGGTAGAAGAATCTTTAAACTTAAATACATTGCCCTTAAAACAAAGCTGGGAAGTATCAACACTAAACTTGGCAACAGGGTGTTTTACCACCAGCATAATACGTGTAACCTTTGCTTTGCAGCCAAATTGGCTTTCGGTATTCATTTCAACATAATAAGAACCGATGGCATTGTATTTTTTAGTTACGATTTTACCCGTATCGCTTGTTGCATCGCCAAATTTCCACGAGGTGTTTTTAAAAGTGGGTGTAGATAGGTTGGTAAACTCATACGAGTTATTCCGTTCACATTGCAACCCGTCGTTAACCTTAAAGAAAGGCACTATTGAATCGTGGTGAATATCTATCGTATCAGAGTTTGTACAACATTTAAAGGTTTTTACTACCCAAAAACGCCCCTCAATTTTCGGGGTAATATCAGGCCCCATGCTTATAGGGTTTAGCCCTAAATCAGGAATGCCCGCCGCCACATCGGCAAAGGTTTTGTAATACCAAACGTATTCTGAAAACGGGTTATCAAAAGTGGCCACCGTTCTAAACAATTGTTTGGGGTTAACGCACAACGTTGTATCGCGAGGCCCCAACTCAGTAGTAGGCATTTGGCTGATACGTGCCAATCTTTTGCGGATAACTGACCCGCCTAATTTGTGTGAAAATGCTTCAATGGTTACATTAAAACAGCCAAATTGCTCGTAATAATGCGGAATTGTGAAACCGGTTTCAATATGCGTACCCGTAACAGGGTCTTCAATTGTCCACCTTACGGAGTCAATATCATTGCTGTCCGCAAGTGAATACCATAACTTATCATTCAACTCTAAATACGTAGTATCTTTATTACATCCCCCGTTCACAAAAAACAAAGCCGGCTCATAAAACCAAGTTTGGTTAAAGTTAGGGAAATAAGTACCGGGGCTTGCTAAACGCAAGTTGATGAATTGATACTCATAATCAGCATCCGTTCCCAAATACTCAGGTCGGTGTATGATAGTGAGTTTATCTACTGATGCTCCTTCAATGATGTATATTTTACCATCGGGTCCTAATTGAAAACCGCCTTTCAGAACGGTTGACGGTGGCGAGATGCGCAAAGGTGTGGAGCGTATTAACATCTCATCATCGCTACGTAAATCAAACTGAAACACTCCTTCTTCACCGGGGTCGACACCGCTGTTATAATTATTGGTATATAAGAAATTACCGCTGGGAGAGAACTCGATACCCGTTCCGTCATCCAGCCAAGGAAAACCGGAAGAAGTAACCCCCAAGCTAAGCGAGAAATTTTTAACTATCCCCGTTGCTACATCAAACTTAAACAACTGCAAAGGGCGAGTCATAGCCAAGAACCTTCCGTCAGGAGAGAACTTAAGTTGCCCGGTTTCAGTGCCCGTGCCACCGGCAGTACTTCTAACAGGGGTTGTGTTAACACCACCACCGGGAGTAACATGGAAAGAACAAAACTCATCCTTCCCTTTCAGCTTTGTTACCACCCAATACCCTCCGTTGCCATCGCTGCAAGCAGTTACCATTTCATTGGTACTGCGCACCAATACTTGGTTTGCAACAGGAAATATGGGATTACCGCCTATTTCAAGTTCCGTATAACTAAGTCCGTTAAAATTGTTTACTTCATCCCCATCTATCGTGAAAAAAAGAAACTTTTTAGGGTCTTGCGGATGCGGAAGTATCACTGAAGATTGTGTAGATTGACGAGACCCATTTAAAGGAATGGCGGGACCTACAATAAAATTATGTGCAAAATCCCAAATGGTATCGCCGTTACAGTAGAAACGTAAATCGCCACATTCATCACTTAGTGTTGATGAACCTATTACCCAAGGGGTAATTTTACTTTCTCCCCTTAAAACACGAGCCGGATTACAATTAAAATCAAGCCCCACCTCGCCAAAGTACCATATATTGCCAAACCTGCTGGTTTGGCTTTGGCAAAAGCTATCTTGCACCGCCCATACTAATACAAGCAGTAAAACGATACTTTTACCGAATTTACGATACATTTATCCTACCTATTTTAAAAAATGCCTACTGATTTTAAACTACTAAGTTAATGATTATTTAATAACGCAGCATAATTTTTTTAACCCACAGGCTAATGTAAATTTGCCGCATACATTTTGGTTATGGAAAGAATACACATTATAGGCGGGGGGCTTTCAGGCTCATTAATGGCAGTATATTTGGCTAAACGGGGTTTTGATGTTCATTTGTTTGAGCGTCGTCCCGATTTGCGCAGCAATCGTATTTCGGCCGGAAAATCAATTAACCTTGCCCTATCAAACAGGGGCATTAAAGCACTTGAAAAAGTGGGATTGGCCGACGAGTTACTGGCTGACGGTATCCCTATGTATGGCCGGATGATGCACAGTATTGACGGCAAGCTAAGTTATCAGCCTTATGGTAAAGAAGGTCAGGCCATTTATTCGGTATCGCGCGGCAGGTTGAATATAAAGTTGCTTGAATTAGCTGATGAATACCCAAATATAACCTTGTATTTTAACCACCGCTGTGTAGATGTGGATGTTGAAAACGGCACTTCAACATTTGTTGATGAGAACGGAAATACTATCCAATACAAAGCAAACCGCATACTGGGCACTGATGGTGCTTTTGCGGCCACAAGGGGTCGGTTGCAAATTACCGACCGTTTTAACTATTCGCAAGATTATCTTAAACACGGCTATAAAGAACTTGCTATCCCTGCGGGCGAAGGCGGTAAATTTTTAATTGAAAAAAACGCATTGCATATATGGCCGCGCAGCAGCTTTATGATGATTGCACTACCTAACCCTGCCGGAGATTTTACTTGTACATTGTTCTTACCCTTTGAGGGCGGCGAATACAACTTTAACACATTAAACAACCCTGATGCTATAAAAGCATTTTTTGACAGTCAGTTTCCTGACGCGGTGGCTATGATGCCTACGCTGCTTGAAGACTTTAGTACCAACCCCACTTCATCATTAGTGACAGTAAGGTGCTACCCTTGGGTGCGTGAAGATAAAATTGCATTGATGGGTGATGCTGCCCATGCTGTTGTTCCGTTTTACGGACAAGGGATGAATTGCAGTTTTGAAGATTGTGTGGTGATGGATGAGTGTATTGAAAACTTTGGTACTGATTGGACTAAAGTGTTTGAAAACTATCAGGAATTACGCAAAACCAATGCGGATGCAATTGCCGACCTTGCTTTGCAAAATTTTGTCGAAATGCGCGACTTGGTAGGACACCCTGACTTTTTGCGTAAAAAACAGGTGGAGCATGATTTAACCGAATTATACCCCGATGTATTTAAATCTCAATATGAGTTGGTTACGTTTACTACCACCCCATATAGGAAAGCGTTGGAGCAAGGTGCTATTAATGATAAAATATTAGCATCTATTATTAATAATAATGTTGATGTACACAACCGCGAAGCAATACTTAGTTTAATAAACCAAATGGCTACGGCCTAAACAAATATTCACAACAACATGACTACAAGATTCGGTAAATGGGTTGGCGGCGGATTAGGCTGGGTGCTTGGCGGCCCCATAGGGGGCATAGTGGGCTTTGTAGTTGGCTCTATGTTTGATGTTTCTGAAATTGACGTTAACGAAATAAACAGACAGGAAGGACGCTCACAGCCGGGTGATTTTGCACTTACGTTGGTAGTATTGGCAGGTGCGGTGATGAAGGCCGACGGGCAAAAGCTGAAATCGGAACTTAATTACATAAAAGACTTTTTTAAGCGTACCTATGGCCCTGAAAAAACAGGCGAGCTGATGATAGTTCTGCGTGAAACGATAGACCAACCCTACTCGTTACGCGATGTGTGCATTCAAATAAAAGCCAACATGATACATCCCGCCCGCCTGCAATTGCTGCATTTTTTAGTAGGAATTGCGTATGCTGACGGAAAAATAGAATTATCAGAACTTAACCTTTTGCAACAAATTGCGGGGTATTTGGGCATTAGTCTGCAAGACTTTCAATCAGTTACGGCAATGTTTTTGCAGGACACCGGAAGTGCCTACAAAGTACTTGAAATTGAAGAAGAAGCTACTGACGATGAAGTGAAAAAAGCCTACCGTAAAATGGCACTTAAATACCACCCTGATAAGGTTTCGCATTTGGGCGAAGAAGTAGTTGAAGGAGCAAAAGAAAAATTCCAACAGCTTACCGAGGCATACGAGGTGATAAAGAAACAACGTAATATTAAGTAACTTACCACATGATTAGCAAGGCATCATTCAGTAAAATAATAAAACTGGCCTTATTGCCTGTTATACTTGTTTTTGCAGCATTAGCAGTACAAGCTAATGGCGGAAGCGATAGCACAGATATAAAAGCCGTGATGGATAAACAACTTGTTGCATGGAACAACGGCGATATTGACGGTTTTATGGCGGGCTACTGGAAATCAGACAAACTGAAATTTGTAAGCAAAAACGGTATCACCTACGGTTGGCAAAAGGTGTACGATAATTACAAAAAATCATATCCTGATAAGGCCACAATGGGCACACTTGCTTTTGAGGTTATCTCTATTGAATCATTGGCCGATGAAAATTTTCACTCCATTGGTGCACCTGCGGGAAAAAACAAATCCTACATGGTGGTAGGTAAGTGGATGATTAGCGGAAGCGTGAAAGCAGCACAAGGTTATTACACCTTATTGTTTAAAAAGATAAACGGTCAATGGGTAATCGTGTCAGACCATACCAGCTAAGCCAACTATGCGTTTTGTTGTAGAACTCAGTTACGACGGCACTCTGTATCACGGCTGGCAGATACAGCAAAACGCACACACTGTGCAGGCCGAATTGAACAACGCCCTTGCCAAATTACTGCGAAACCCTGTTGAGACGATTGGCTGCGGCCGCACCGATACAGGCGTGCATGCCATACAGTTTTTTGCTCATTTTGATACCCCCTCCCCCCTGCCACACCGATTTGTATATAGGCTCAATCAAATTTTACCCCATGATATTGCCATACATGAGGTGTATAAAGTAACCGATGAGTTTAGTGCCCGCTTTGATGCCACCTACCGCTTGTACGAATATCACCTGCATAGCAAACCCGACCCATTTTTGGTAAACCGCAGTTATCACCGTTACGGCTCTTTAGATTTTGAAGCAATGAACCTTGCAGCACAAAAATTGTTTGATTACACCGATTTTGAGTGCTTTAGCAAAACCCGCACGCAGGTATTTACATTTAACTGCAAAATTATGCAGGCAAAATGGCAGAAAACCCACGAAAGCCGCCATGTATTTACTATACAGGCCGACCGTTTTTTGCGCAATATGGTACGGGCAATTGTTGGCTCACTTATTGATGTGGGGAGTGGGAAACTTACTATACAAGGTTTTGAAGCCGTTATACAAAGCAAAAAACGCACTGAGGCAGGGCCATCGGTGCCGGCGCACGGTTTGTACCTTAAGAGTATAGGTTACGACCCTACCCTAACCCCTTTTGAGAAGATAGATGAGTGATAATACATCCCAAAAAAAACAAAAAAGCGGCATGTTCGATTGGCCGCTAATACGCCGTATATTCGGGCTGGCCTCGCCCTACAAAAAGCACGTTTACCTTGCCATTATAGTTACCCTTATCAGCGCATGGCTGGGTCCGTACCGCACCAAACTGATAAAAGACGTACTGGATAACGATGTAGCTAACGGCGATTACCAAGGGTTGATAAACATGACATTGTTTATGATTGCGCTGCTGATTATAAACACCGCCATTAACTTTTGGCAGGCATACGTTACTGCATGGCTGGGGCAAGCCGTTATCAAAGACCTTCGCCTGAAAGTATATGCTTTTGTTACCCGCCTTAAACTTAAATTTTTCGACCGCACACCTGTGGGTACTATGGTAACCCGCACGGTAAGCGATATTGAATCCCTTTCAAACGTATTTTCAGAAGGTCTGATTGTAATTGTAGGAGATGTATTACAAATCGGGGTGATACTGTATTTCATGTTCTCTCTAAACTGGCAGCTAACGCTGGTTTGCCTTTCGGTACTCCCTCTTTTGCTCATCGCCGCTTATATCTTTAAAGAAAAAGTAAAAACATCGTTTACTGAAGTACGTAATGCTGTTGCCAACTTAAATGCGTTTGTACAAGAACACATTACGGGTATGCAAATAGTGCAGATTTTTAACCGTGAACGTGAAGAATACAAACGGTTTAAGAGCATTAATGCCATGCACCGCGATGCCAACATCCGTTCGGTAATGTATTACTCAGTATTTTTTCCTGTGGTAGAGATTATTACAGCTTTGGCTACCGGCTTAGTGGTATGGTATGGTGTAAAAGGCATTATAGGCGGAGATATTACTTACGGTATCATTGTGTCGTTTATTGTGTTTATTAACCAGTTTTTCAGACCTATCCGCCAGTTGGCCGACCGTATCAACACTTTGCAAATGGGTATGGTAGCTGCTGAAAGGGTATTTAAGCTGATAGATGACAAAGCCCAATTAGAACCCGAAGGCAACTACGAGGTAGATGCTATAAAGGGTCAAGTTGAATTTAAAAACGTTTGGTTTGCCTATAACGATGAAGATTGGGTATTGCGCGATGTTTCGTTTAAAATAAAAGAAGGTAAAACCCTTGCTTTGGTAGGGGCAACAGGAGCAGGAAAATCATCGATTGTGAACCTTATTAATAAGTTTTATACGGTAAATAAGGGTGAAATATTGGTTGATAACAGAAATGTAAACGATTATAAACTGGCTTCGCTACGTGCGGATGTAGCGGTGGTTTTGCAAGATGTTTTCTTGTTTTCGGGCAGTATTAGCGATAATGTGCGCTTGTATGACGACCACATTAGCAAAGAAAAGATTATTGAGGCCGCCAAGTTAATTGGTGCAGAAGAGTTTATACAACGTTTACCGGGCGGGTATGATTTTAATGTGATGGAACGCGGCAGTTCGCTTTCGGTAGGTCAACGTCAGATGATTTCATTCATCCGTGCTTTGGCTGCCGACCCTAAAATTCTTATTTTGGATGAGGCAACCAGTTCGGTTGATTCTGAAACTGAAGAGTTGATACAACATGCCATTGAGGTGCTGATGAAAGGCCGCACCAGCATTGCCATTGCTCACCGATTGAGCACTATACAAAATGCCGACGAGATTTTGGTACTTGAAAAAGGCCAAATTGTTGAAAGCGGTACTCACGAAGAATTGCTTAACGGCAAAGGCTACTACGAAAAACTATACAATTTCCAGTTTGCGGGAGTGTAAGCTCTTGCCACTATAAATAAAAAGCCCCGAACAAAATGTTCGGGGCTTTTTATTTACGTCAGGGAGGTTTTTACTCCACCCTCAATTTCTGAGACACCACTGTATTATTCTGCTCAACAGATATAAAGTACAATCCTGCGGGCAGAGCATCAACGTTTATAGTATTGGTAGCAATGGTGGTTTCAAGCACCTTGCGGCCTATCATATCAGTCAAGATAATTTTAGCCTCAATACCCTTCTCAAGGCCTTCAAAGTAAACATCACCTGTTGTTGGGTTAGGATATACTTTTATGCTCTTATCGTTAACATTGTTAACCGATAAAGGATTGAAATAATACTCGTTTGATATTACTTCGCAGCCTATACTATCGCTGGCACGTAATGAATACATACCCGGTGCGGATGGCGACGGGGTAATGGTTTTGCCCGTATCACCCGGTAAGTCTGCTCCACCCAACATCCATTGGTATTTTACCCCAACTGTGCTGTTATTGGTATATAATGAGCCTGTGCCATTGTTAAATATATTTACCGTACCGGGGCCGGGATATACTGTGATTGAAATGGTTTCAATGTCAACACAACCTTCTGCCGATGTTCCTCTTACATTGTATGTGAAGCTTGAAGGGGGATTAATAGTAACTGTATCCCCTACTGTTGAGCTTAGGGCAAAAACAGGGTACCAAAAATAATCCTTCGCACCTGTAGCAATCATACGGGTACTTTGTCCCCTACACAGTTTGGTAGTATCAGCCCTTACGGTAACCACAGGATTTGCTGCGGCAATAATGTAATCCTTCATTTCAATGGTATCGTACCCAAAATCGTTACCTACTATAAGGGTTACATCATAAGTGCCTGAACTTGAATACTTAACACTAGGTTTTTTACGTATAGAGGTGGCCGGATTACCGCCCTTAAAAGTCCATTGGTAAGATTTACCAAAATTTGCACTCTTGTCGGCAAACATAACCTCATTGGCTGGAAGACAAAACGTGGTATCGCTATTGGCAAAACCGGCTACAGGTTTTTTAGTATTGTAACTGGCACAATTACCTGATATCTTGATATTATCAATGTATAGATAATTACCGTTATCATTATACGCTTCCAGTTTAAATACAATCCCGTCTTGATAATCAAAGTCACTTAAATCAATATCAATACACGAAGTGCCTTTAATCGTCTCTACGCACCAATCAGAAGTATAGGCAGGAGTAAACGAAGTGGCCAATATGGTTTGGGTAGCAAAACTGTAACTATTATTCTCAGCAAAGGCAGCCACTAAATACGGGAATGTTTGCCCGCTATCAGTAGATACATATACCAGCAAAGAGTCGCGCCTATTTGCATTACGGGCACGGTATGCGTGTTGCATGGTAAGCCTGCTGTTGGCTATTCCGTTAAGGCTTATTATCGGGCTTATTAAAGCATCACGTTCACCCACTGTTGCGTAGTTAAAAAAGCCCATGCGTAATGAACGTTTGCTGCCTTTTAATGCGTTTGTATTTGCAACATCCCAAGTAGTGCTGTTATCAGGGTTTAGGACTGTGAAACCCATTCCGTTTAAATTACCTGTTTCAAAATCTTCTTGATAAACAACTTCAGTACCGTAAGCAGAAACTGCAACATACTTAGTAAGATTTATCGAATCGCTTCCATTGGCATTGGTTACTACTAACGCAACATCATAATCACCAACGGTGGTGTAGGTAACTACGGGATTTTGAGTAGTATCAGTGGCGGGTGTACCACCTGGGAAGTACCAAGTATATTTATCGGCACTGCCTTTGGTTGAGCTACCATAAAAAGAAACAACAGTATTGGGACAAGCTGTGGTGCTTGCTGATTGTATTTGCGCTTTTGGTGTTGCATTTAGCAATGCTCCTACGCATTGCAATGATTTTTCGGCATCAATCCGGCCGCTACCAATTTTACCTGCATAGGTTTGGTTTAATGCGTCTATTGGCTCTGCGCTGCTTACCAGGCATTGCTCAAGTTGGGCATTTGTAACGTTGGGGTTGTGCGATTTCATCAAACCCAACAAACCGGCTACCATTGGGGTAGCCATTGAAGTCCCATCAAAGGTTGAGTACGAACCTGTGGCAATGGTACTGCGGATGCGGCTGCCGGGTGCTGAAACATCCACCCAAGTACCGTAGTTTGAAAAGCTGGATTTATTATCGTTAATATCTGTACTGGCTACAGCTATTACACCATCGTAAGCGGCAGGGTAACGTATTTGCTCCACTCCGTCGTTGCTGGCTGCGGCCACTACAATACTGCCTTTTGAAACTGCAAAATCAATTACAGTTTGTGCTGTCTGGCTAAATTGCCCGCTACTCCATGAGCAGTTGATAATATTGGCTCCTGCACTGGCGGCGTAGGTTACGCCTTCATACCCCATTGGTATTGAAGCTGTGCTTGATTGTGAATTGAAGGTACATTTTACCGCCATTAGCGAAATATTGTACCCTATTGAAGCTACACCTAATTGGTTATTACTTACCGCACCTGCTATACCGCCTACGTGGGTACCGTGTGTAAAATTGGTATTAGGATGGAAAGGGTCTGGGTCTTTATCGCCCACATCAAACCCAAAAATATCATCTACATACCCATTATTATCGTCATCAATTTTATTACCGGCAATTTCTTTGGGGTTTCTCCAAACATTGTTGTTCAAATCGTTATGAAAAATATTCATGCCGTCGTCAACAACTGCAACCGTAATTGCCGAATCGCCTTTAGAAATATCCCATGCTTCGCGGCCTTTAATCTTATACAACCCCCATTGTCCGGTGGTAGTATTGCTGCCTAAATCATTAGGCGTATATCCTGTTACATTCAACGGAACAGGCTCTGCATATTCTACCATCGGGTTGGCTGCCAGTTCTTTCATTAATGCACCAATGTCTTTTGCATCACGAAAATATACCCTCACTATTTGCTTTAACCTGATATCGTTAGCCGCAGCAAAAGTGGCATCGGCACGATACACATCAAATTTTTGTGAAAACTCCTTGGTAAAGCCGGGTAACAGGGCATAAGGTGCATCCGTTTTAACTAATAAACCCGTTATAGGGTATTCGTTTTTGTATTTTAGATATACCTCCCCATCAATTTGTTGAGGATGGTTTGTTTGTGCTGTTGAAATAACTGAAAACAGGGCAAAACACAGCAGCCAAAGGGCTCTTTGGTATTTCATCATACTGGCAATATAAATAAAAACTAAATAACGTAGTTGTATGATAGACTATTAGAAAAGATAAAACGTTTGGGTTTTAACGTACAATTGTTTTGTACTTATCCCAAAGCTCTAAGATAATGCCGTCTTTAAGCCCGGCATTGGGCGAATAAATAGTGTTTATTCCTGCCCACTCCATTACTGACAGGTATATTTTTGCGGCATGGTCTATCACATCAGCGCGGTCGGGGTTCAGCTGCAATTTATAAATACGGTCGGTTATACTCATTGCACTAATCTCTAAATACATTTTCCTAAGCGCATCAATGGTCATCGGCTCGTTGGTTTCACCCACCACCATTTGGTATAACTTATTTATATTTCCGCCCGTACCGATTGCTGTAATATGGTCTTTTACCGATGTGTTTTGCAATACCCAGTCTTTCATTTCATCCCAAACGGCAGGACTGGCTTTTCCTTCTTTTAGACGGACTGAACCGATAGGGAACGACCTTGAATTTATTACTGTATGTTCTTTGATGAGGGTTATCTCTGTGCTTCCGCCGCCAACATCAATATTTACATAATTACCTGTGGCCGGAAAGTATGACATTACGGATTTTAAGATAAGCTCCGACTCTCTATCACCACTGATAATCTCAACATTAAAATCGTATTTCTTTTGCACTTTGCGCACCAGCATTTCGCCGTTCTTGGCCTCACGCATGGCACTGGTGGCACACACCATATAATGACGAACGCGGTGTATATCAAGTATCAGTTTAAAGGCGTTCATGGTCATGGCAAAAAGTTCTTGTTTTTCTTTCCCGATTTTTCCGGTTTTAAAAACATCGTCCCCAAGCCTCAATGGTATGCGGATGAACTCTACCTTTTTAAACTGCACCTCGTTATTTTCGGTAGGCATCACCCTGCTGATAAGTAAGCGTATGGCATTTGAGCCTATGTCAACGGCGCCTATCTTCACGCTGCTAAATTATAGCTGCAACAGGGTCTTTAAGGTTTTTTTGTTTCAACAAGTGTGGAAAAGGGAGGCCTACCCTTGTTATTGCAAGCGCCCCAAGTTTATTCTTTGGTAAACAGTTTTTCTAAAAATGTTCGGCTGCGAACTTCAATATCATGCAGTTCGATTTTTAGTGCTTTAACAGAGATTGTAATTTCCCAAACGCTGATGGATAATGACACTACCATTGTTATCATGCTGATGCTAAACACAACTTTAGCCCAACCCTCTTGGTCAACAAACAACAACAGCATACATACTACACTTAGTAGCAAACTGCTTACACCCAACAATTGCATATTACGGATAAGATTAAGCCGCAACCTAAGGTTGGTTATTTGCTGTATAATGTGCTCACTGGGCTTATCGATGTATTTATCGTGCAATTCACGAATAAGCTTGGCAACGGCCAAAAAACGGTTGGTATAGGCCAGCATAAGAAGTGATATGGTGCTGAACAAAAGTGCGGGGGTAGAAAGTTGCAGTTCCATGTGTGCAAAGTTAGCTAAGAAATAACAAAGCCCCGACTCCCGTCGGGGCTTTGAAAAAGGAAAGAGGCTTAATTAACCTATTTAACAAGGTTCACTTTTTTCACAAGTACCATCCCATCTGCTTCAATTCGTACCAGATATAATCCGGATGCATAGGCACTCATGTCTATATTGAAGTTATTTTCAAGTACTGTTTGAGGTGTTATTGAAGTAATTACTTCGCCTAACAAATTCACAACAGTTACTTTAACTTCTCGGTTTTGGTCAAATTTAACGGCTACGTTCAACTCGCCACGGGTTGGGTTAGGATAAACATTAACTGCATTCTCAAGGTATGCCTCGGTAATGCCGGTAGTGTTAGCTATAACCTCAACAGTGCGGCAAACGCGTTGCGCAATGTTACCCGATGGGTCAGTTAAATCATAGCAGTATTCATAAATACCTTCAGCAAGTGTATTTACGTTTGAAGTTACTTTAAGGTTTGGTGCCAATTCAGCAGCAGTGTAGTAGTTGTCGCTGTATGATACACCTGAATCGGTGTAAGGCATCCAACGCATGATTTTGTTGGTTGAAACAAAACCTTTCAACTGTAGTACTGGAGCTACACGGTCAACAACTCTTACAACGCGAGTTTTAGTAGCGGCTACGTTGCCTTCGCAATCAGTAACATCGTAGTTCACCAAGTAATCACCCAATTTATTAATGTTAACCACAATTGAAGGTGTAGTAGTTAAACCTGTGCAATAGTTATCAGTAACTGTTGCGCCTAAATCAGTGTAATTGCTAAACACATTCACAATAACAGTATCTAAGCCATTGATGCTTATAACTGGTTTTTGTGTATCACGTACTACTACTATACGGCTTTCGGTGCTGCTGTTTCCGGCAGTATCAGCGGCAGTGTAGTTAAGTACATAAGTGCCTGTTTTGTTAATGTTTACAGTACCTGAAACTACTGATACAGAAGCATCGTAGTTATCAGTTGCACTGATACCGGGTTCTGTATAAGGTGATTTAACTTCAACAAATACAGTATCTCCCACTTTAGTAATAATAGGAGCAACACGGTCAACAACATTTACAGTACGGTTTACTGATGCTTTGTTACCGGCAAGGTCAGTGATTTCGTAGTTTACTACATAAGCACCTACTTTTTGGTCGTTAACATTATTAGTTACCACAATTGATGAAGTAAAGTTACGGTTTAGGTAATCCATAGCCGTAGCACCTGCATCAGCGTAAGTAGTTAACACATCATGGTTGATGCTGGCAGCACCTGCAAGAGTGATAACAGGAGCAGTTACGTCAGGAGTAACTTCAACATCGCGGGTTACAACAGTTTTGTTACCTGCTACATCGCTCACTTCATACCTTACTTGGTACAAACCAACAGTAGTAGAGTCAACATTGCTGATAACCGATACCACATTGGTTAAGCTGCTGTCAATATCATCCATTGCAGTAAAGCCGGCCTCAACGTATTGGTACCATTGTTCAAAGGTAACTTTGTTTGCACCGTTAAGAGTAATAACCGGAGCAACACCGTCGCCAATAATATTTACAGTATAGTCTTCAAACTCACCTACACGGTTCAAACCGCAAGCATGGTTAGCATCGTTACCGTAGCTAACGCCTACACGCATACGAGTGAAACCTTCTGAAGCAGTAGCAGGCACATTTACAATAGCATTGAAAGTTGCGTTGCGGGTAGCACCCTCAATAGCAACCAATTCAAGTGCATCATCAAAATCGCCGTCAATGTTCCAGTCAATCCAAACCTTACGGTTCATTTCGTCAACAGTGTTAGTACGTGAAACGCTTAGAGGGTATTTACCGCCTTTGGTTACAGTAGCAAACTGAGGAAGATTGATATAGTTTGAGTATTTAGCTACACCTGAAGTAGTAGTGTTGTTAATAGCACCAAAGGTTACATTGCTGATACCGATTTTACCGTCAACACTTGCAACACCCGGGTCGCAATAGTCATACACAGTAATGTATGAGGTTTTGATTAAGCTATCGTTACCTACACTGTTACCGGCAACCAGTTTCACTGAATATACACCGGGAACTAAGAAGTTAACTGTAATGTTTTTGCTGTTTTTGTTAGGCTTGATATTAGCTCCTGTTGAAGGAGAAATTTCCCACCTGTAGTTCAACGGACCGTGAGTGGTTTTGTTGGTAAGGGTTACCAATGCATTCACAGCCACCATTGTTTTATCAGCATCAAAATCAACAGCAGGAGCTGTGATAGGATCAAGAACGGTGATTGATTTGGTGATTGAGTTTGAACCGGCACAGTTAACTACTTTTAGTTTTACGTTGTAGTTACCTGAAGTTCCGTATGAGTAAACATCAAAGTTTTTCTCACCGCCTTCGTTACCGGGAATTTCGAACGGAGGATCAAAATCCCATAGGTAGCTAAGGTTAGTACCGCTTGACGTGCTTGTGAACCTGATATCTTCATCAATAAACAAAGTATCGGGGAAGCTGAAATCAGCTACAGGAGCAGGGGTATTATCAGCTACTGAAGTCCATTCGGCAGCAAAACCTGCAGCTTGTGTAGTTGCATCAGTTACCCAGTTGATAAACATCTGACCTGAAGTAGCAACCAAACCTGCTGAACCGCCGGGCATACCTGAAGTGCTTGTGTAAGCACCTATTAGCGGAGCAGTTGCATCAGCACCATCATAAATCCTTAATGTTTCACCTGCTGCCAATGCAAATTGAGAGAACTTCAATGTGATTGAAGAAGCGCAAGGATTAATCAAATAGTTACAGTTACGGTTAGTAGCATAGTTACCTGAAGGGCCACCATCGTCGTACAATTTACCGTAGCGGGCAGTGGTTTTGGGGTTAGATGTGCTACCGCACATTGAGTATTCTTCTTTAACAAAGATGTATGAGCTTTTGCAGGTATCTTTTCCTACACCCAAATCGTTCTCGGTGTTTAAGCACACATCATAAAAACCTGACCTTCCGAAGAAAATGGTAGGATGTTGGTCTGCATCATTAGAGAAGAAAGCATCGCTTGAAGGACTTGCAGTCCATTGCCAAATGGTAGGACCGAAGGTTGAGTTATCGCGAAGGTTTACCATCGCATACAAATCAACTATTTGAGGTGTAGCTACAAAATCAGATTTTGGAGTAGAAGTTGGAAGAATAACAGCTACTGTTTGGTTAGAGCTATCTGAACCTGAGCATCCGTCAACTGCCAATTTCACATCGTAGTTACCAGTAACTGCAAATTGGTAATCCAAATCACGGTTAGTTGAAGCCAACGCACCGTCAACATACCACCTGTAGGTATATTTGGTAGGTTCGCCCTTAGTTGTGTTTACAATACGAGTACCGCTTGCAGCATAAACGCTGTCAGCTACTACAAAAGTTGAAACTGGAACCAATTGAGGGTATGATGATTGGTCGGCACCCATAGTCATAGAACCGGGGCAACGCACATCACCATCCATATCAATATTGATACCCAAAGTTAAATCGCCTGAAGGAGCATCGTATGATGATTGCAAGTGAACATCCATAGAACCTTGAGTTGTACTAATGAATACCGGTTGTTCTTGCAACGATTTCAAGTTCCAAGTTGGCCAAAATGCTTGCCAATCAGTAAGGTTTTTATAGAATGTAGTGTAATCTTCGGTGTAAATATCCGCTGTAGAATAATACATGTTGTTCTCAAACGTACAGTTATTGCTTGATGTGTTACGAGATACAGCAACACCCTTTGTGCTTGCACCGGCATATACAAAAATGTTGTTTTTAATATCAGCGTTGTTTGAGAAGTTAAGGTGCATAGCAGCCCTGTTACCTGAAGTTGAAGTAGTTTGAGGGTTAAAGTACACAGTGTTGTGGTAAATCTTAAGACCTGTGGTGCTGCTGGTGTAAATACCGCCATAAGTACCTGTGCTGGTACCAATAAAGTCGGCCATCATGTTGTTGTAAATAACAGTGTTGTTATTTTCATTAATGATGTACATACCATACATACCGGGGTTTCTAAAATTGTTATTACGCACAATGTTTGTAACACCTGAGTTAGAATAGTAACCATAGCTGGTTGCGTAGTTTCCGAATGTAAATGTATTTTTATCTACATCTATCTCAGCGGCGTAGTTTACATACACACCGTAACCGTAAACACCTGTAAACTTGTTGTTACGGATAGTGATTTTTGAACTGCGGGATGTAGTTGATGAACTACGCAATTGGATACCATAGTAGCAGTTAACAAAGTTGTTACCTTCTACTAATGACCCTACTGATTCAGCACCTGCGTTGTTTGTATTGTAATCACCAAATGTTACCCCAAAAGTGGTAAAGTTGCTGAATGCGCTAAACTCGATACTGTTATTAAGAATTTTAACACTATCAGATTGTGATGCAATTTTTACGGCTGCAATGTTGGTGTTTGATGTAGCACGCAAGCTCATATTTTGCACTGTAACGTGCGGTGTACCTGAAATGCTAACTATTGCAGCATTGGTAGTGGCAGGCAGTTGCAATATTGAAGAGCCGATACCTGCACCATTAAATACTATAGTGTTGGTTCTTGACGCACCTTTTACATACACCAATTCCAACTTTTCATTAAAGGTAGCTGCGGCCACATCAAACTGCACGGCACCTGTAATACCGCCGCAATTCAATATTTCAGCAACTTCTGTAAAGGTTTTGTAGTTGTTAGGGCCTGTTCCGGCAGGGTCAATAGTGTATGTACCTGCGCTAAACGGAGTACAGAAGTTAGTCCTTAACGTATCATTAGATTTGTTTTGGTCTGCACTCGCATTCGGGTTATCAACATAAGCAGTAACTGTGTTTTTACCTGCGCTGATTGTAAACTGGTTTGATCCTGTAAACAATACCGCTGCTTCATTACACGAAGCCAAACTACCCGTCCAGTTAATTGTTTTAGTTGTTGTACCAACAGTAACTGTAACATTCAAAGAAGTCAAGGTCATTAAACCTTTGTTCTTAATCCTAACCTCAATATCGTTGCTACCTGAACTAACGGGGAATGTTGGTTTTAAGAATGCGTTAACTTCAGCATCCAAATTCAAACCGCCTGCGTTTTCAGCGCAACCTA
Source organism: Bacteroidia bacterium (assembly GCA_035906255.1). Taxonomy (GTDB): domain Bacteria; phylum Bacteroidota; class Bacteroidia; order UBA8524; family UBA8524; genus SB11. The sequence goes on along the minus strand of JAMIFM010000010.1, from coordinate 396,376 downwards.
CCGTTGGTGGGTTCAAACGGGTAACGTTGTTAATGTCTTTAGGTAATACCGATTGGAACACACCCTTCAAACAGATAGAACCGGGGCGAGGATCGGTAGTAGAAGTAATTATAGGGTCTTCACTGTATGAGTTTGCATCAAAACCGCCAAAACCTTTATAAGAAGCCTTGGTTACATTTGAACCGTTGATTACGTTCAAAAACTGCCCGGGGCCATTATTTACTTTGTAGTAGTTGTTATAATCAGCACCGCTAATACAACCGCCTTCTGAATACAAGGCTAAGCCGCTACTGTTTGCGCCTGATATAATAACGTTGTTATTCCTAACATCATTGGGGTAACCTGATGGGTATATATAAATACCGGCACCGGTGTTGGCAAGGTCGTTTTGCATTACAACGGTGTTAGCCCAAACATCAAAGTTACGGTCATAACCCATGTAAATTGCTCTTGCTGAGTTAGTACGCCATTCACCTCTAAAGAAGTTGTTCCAAATCCTTCCTCTTGCACCATTGCTGTTACGGGTTAGTGAGTAAATACCGTATTGACCGCAATTGGCAAAAGTATTACCAATCATTTCATACAACTGGCTACCGCTGGTGCTACCGTTACAATGCGAAAACCCATAGTTTGAGTTTAGGGTAGTACGCATATCAATAAAGTTGTAGTTGATTTGGTAACCGTTTAGGTTGTTTATACCAATGGCTGATTGGTAGGCCTTCCTTAGTTTGTTGGCGCGCATAAACAGAATAAAAGGTACAGTTGTGGTGCTGTAACTTGATGTTCCGTAATACGAAAAAGTACCGCCCACAATATCGTTACTGTCAATAACAATATTGTAAGTTGACGCTGCTGTACCACCACACAAACTACCATCAGTAACAACAGTGCTGTTAGTCATCTGAATAGCTTTAAAGTTTGTGTTGCTGGTTGTACTGTCAACCGCAATATGACATGCAACTATCGAGCAGTTATTGGTAGTACCATATATATGTACACCCAAACCACCCGCAGTACCTGTGTTTCTGATACTAAGGTTTTTTAGGTTAACAAATGAAGTACTGTTTAGCCTTACCGTATAAGCGTCGGTAGTTGATGTAGCTGCAAAAGTTAGAATTCTTGTGTTGGCATTGCCAAAACCACCGTCAAAAGTAATGGTGTTTGTTGCACTTGCGCCGGTAATTGCGGGTATAGCTACCTGTCCGCTGTATGTACCTGCTGCAACCTGAAATAGCACTGGACCGTTTACCCCTTTAGCCACAAGGTCGGCAACGGCCGCTGAAACTGATACGTAGTTGTTTGCCCCACTTCCCGAGGGGTTAACGGTTTTTACTCCACTAAGCTGGGAAAAACCCGATAAAGCAACCATAAGAAAAGCTACCGCGGAAAGAGATTTCCGCCACGTGTTTGGAGACAGTAGTCCCCTGCTGCCAAAGGTTAAGCCGGCCCTTTGGCGAGAGCTAAGTAATGTTTTTTTCATTTCAAAGAATTGTGAGTTTAATATGTGTCCTGTCAAAGACAATCAAATTTATAAAACTGATGCCCGTTTTTACTATTTGCAAAAAGGTTTTTGTATAAAATTTTACAACATATTATAAATCAGTATTTTAAAATTGTAAAACAAAAGTCATTAATTCTACAACGTAGTGTTCACCTGCAACTAATTAGAAATAAATATCCAAAAATATTACTTAAATATGATTAATCCATATAAACGTTGCTACAAAAAACCTACACGTATGTACTAAATTATAACACCTATTTGTATCTACAAAAAATTTCATGTTACTGTTAATCAAATTAGTAGCGCAAAGCAATGCACTGACTTTGCGGCGGTAGCCGAAAAGCCTAAACAGAGTAGGCACTAACAATTAATAGCATGAAAAAATTATCATTTGTTGTATTATTACTTATTACACTTGGAGCACTAAAGGCACAAAACTACAGAGTTGCCGAAAAGCGCGTTGAACAATTTTCTACCGATGACAACCTTATTAACATGGTTGACATGGATGTCCAAAGCGGGCTTGCCCAAATAGGTTACATCAGACCCGGCATAGGCACTCTAAGTAACACTCCCACAAACAGCAACACTGCCACACGTATGAATTTTACTCATTTGAGTGACTTCATACCAACTACTACCATTAATAAAGTGATTATGCCTTCTACGGAAAATCCTTACTTTTTGGATGACAACAAGAAGTATTTTCCGAAAGAAATTAGAAAAATAAACGGGGGGTATATTGTTTGCGGCTATTTTGAAGGCTGCCCCTCAAAAGGAGCATTTCTAATGAAAACGGATAACAGCGGCAACCCCACTTTATACAAAGAATATATAAACACTGTGAACGGAGATTACACCGTACTAAACTCTGTTGCTCCAATTACTGACGGGTTTGTTGCATGCGGTTACAAATGGGATAATACCAATAGCCGCAAAAAAGCAATCATAATAACTGCAAATTCAAGCCTTACAATTGTTAATACGCGAGAAGTAAATGAAGGTACTATTTCTGTTCCTCAGTTAGGAACAACAAGATACCCCAACAGCTACTATAACAAAATTGAGGCTGACCTTAACGGCGAGCTGTTTTTAATAGGTGCTAGCGGTGTTGTAACTACCACAACTACATCAACACCAGACGGTGTTGCTTACTATACAGGTGATGTATTATTTGCCCGTTGCAGCACAGTATTTAGTCCTGCCTTTTTCCAGGTAACGGCAGTTAATTTATTCAGCAACTATACTGATGTGGTTGAACTTGGTGTTGCCTTGAAGAAAGACAGCGGTGCTATTTTTACCAATACTGATTATATATTGTTAATTGACCGTATTGACGACCAGTTTAACGGTTCGCAATTTACATCCCGCACGTCAAACGTTGTAATTGAAGGAATGTTTAATGTACACACACCAAACTACAGCCTTTGGCTTTCACCACCCATCGAATCAAGGTTTGATTACCAAAACACAAATTTGGAACGCGGTGTGGATTTAACGATAGAAAACGATAGTGATTTATATATGCTTTGTAGCTATGACGGGGTAGTTAGGCCAATTGAAAGCCATGTTTTCCAAAGCGGAACAGGTAGGGCGACTACAAACCAAGGGGATGATTATACACCTGCCGGCGGTGGCATTTACCTTGTCCCCCGCGACCTTGAAACTGATGGTAACGGCCGCAAAATTTTGACACACGCCAGTTCATCACCATACGTAGAGAAAATAAACCCATTGTACTACGATTCACTCCCCGGCATGCCGCATTGCCAGGGAAACTACCATCTTGTGTATGCTTATGATTACTCGATAAACAAAGGCACTTCGAAAACATTTGTAAACCCAACTTACAGTACTTGCGAAATTGCAATGACAGCGTACAATACCAATCTTACTATTTTAACCCCCTGTTTATTAGCAAGAGTACAACAAAACGATGATAGCAATGTACCTGACAAAAAAGGCAGTGCGAGCGGTTTGGCTGATGTAAAAGTGTACCCTAACCCGGCAGGAAACAAGGTAACTCTTGAGTTTACTGATGTTTTGGCACCCACATCAACACTTGAGGTGATTGGAGTTAATGGACAGGTTGTTGTTTCTATGAATACTACTGAAGCTAATGGCAACCTTATTAGTGTTGACATTAGTAACCTTGCTGACGGTGTTTACTTTTGCAGGGTAACCGCTGATAACGGCACACAATTGCAAACCCGTTTCCAAAAAATCACTGCTACTAAATAATATCTGTTTGTTTCAATTATCAAAAAAGGTGTGTCGTAAGGCGCACCTTTTTAATTATTGAGCAAAGCCAAAAATTCGTCCTTCTTGCGGCTTGATACATATACCGTATCACCATTATCCATTACCACTTCACCTCCCCGCCCTTTTACGTATTTAACCACCCTCGCCATATTAATAATATAGGATTTATGCACCCTGAAAAAACCTTGACGGCTAAGCTGTTCTTCATATTCAGAAATAGGTTTTGAAGAGGTTATACGTTTTCCGCTTGAAACCACCGCGTGGGTGTAGTTACCATCCCCTTCAAAATAAATAACATCTTCGTGTTTCAAAATGTGCATTTCCTTGTAATCGCTTATGATTAGCTTATTGTTCCTTAAGTCCGACAAGGGTTTTTGAACATTTGCGGGAAGTGCTACAGCCTCAGTACCCATATTACGTTGTACTTTTTGCATGGCCTCTTTAAACTCTATGGGGCTGATAGGTTTTAGAATATAATCAACGGCAGCAAGCTTTATGGCAGGTATGGCAAAATGCTCAAACGCAGTAATAAATACGACTTGAAAATCAAAATCGCCAATGGCTTTGAAAATATCAAATGCACTGCGCCCATAAAGTTGTATATCCATTATAACCAAGCCGGGTTTGGTTTGGTTTATTAGTTGCACTGCTTCATCCACGTGCCCTGTTTCTCCCACCAAATCAATAAACGGAGCGGTATCGCTTATCAACGATTTTATAAACTCCCTGCTTTGGGTTTCATCTTCAATTAATAGTGTTTTTATCATGTTGTGGAATTAAAACGCGCACAAAAGCGCCTTTTCCTTTCAATCCGTAATTTTCTTTGTTTCCGGCAACAATATCATATTTTTTACCATACAATTTTGATAATGTATCCAGCCTTTCTTGTACTAATGTTAATCCTAACGAGGCTTTAAGGCTATTATTGTTTTGTGAGTGAATATCAAACCCTTTGCCGTTATCAGTAACTTCGCATACTAACTCTCCCGCCTTTTCAAAAAAATGCACATCAATATGCAAAGGCCCGCTCCCATCCGTGCCATGCTTGATTGCATTTTCTACCAATGGCTGCAACAACATGGAAGGTATTTTATATCCTTCACTCCCTTTATCAACAGTTAAAGTGCGGGTAAAACGTCCCTCAAAACGCAATGCTTCCATTTCAATATATAAATTTAAGAACTGCTGCTCTTGTAATACTGTAATCAGTTCCTGCCTTGAGTTTTGCAGAATCAACCGCATTAATTTTGCAAATTTCGACAGGTATTCATTGGCTTGCAGCTTGTCTTCGGTGTATATAAATGCCTGTATAGAGTTGAGCGCGTTGAATATAAAATGGGGGTTCATCTGAGCGCGTAAAGCATCAATTTCTGATTTCAGTTTTGCTTGTTTGAGCCGCTGCCTTATTACCCACCCATATATCAGGTATGCACTTAAACCCAACACTACAACCACTACTATCAATTTAAACCACCATGTGAGCCAAAACGGAGGGCTAATAACAATTTTCAAGCTATATAACTCACGGTTACTCTCGTTTGCTTGCCCTTCAAGATAGGCTTTAAAAACATAATGGCCGGGTTCTAAATTTGTATAGGTAATGCTATTACCGCTACTGCTCATATTCCAATCGGCATCCTCGCCTTCCAGCTTATACATTAGCTGTCTGTTATGACCAAACAGGTGGGTGGCAGTCCATTCTAACAATAACTGGCCTTTGCTGTAATCAACGGTTATATCTCCTCCGCTCTTTAAATAATCTGCTACTTGAACCCCTGCATATTTGAGCGACGACACAAATAACGAGTGTTTTAAATCATTTTCCTGCGGAAGAAAAGCACCCATTACTGTAAAACCGTCTTCGCCGCAAGCAGCTATTTGGGTAGCATTTATACGGGTTATACCCGTATAAGAAAGAAAATCAGTATTCAATCCGTCAAAAACAGTGTAGTTGCTGCTCTTTTTCTGCTTCCTGTCATACTTAATTAACCCCTTGTCGTTTACTATCCAAAAATTACCTGCACTATCTTTTAAAATACTGTATAAGAAATTATTAATACTGTCAATATTGGTTAATACGCCTGTTTTGGGTAAAAACTTCCACAACCCTTTTCCCTGCGTGGGAAGTAACCATAAACTATCAGTTATATAAAAATCCCAAACAGGTATTGATTGCAATTGCTTAGTAAACATTTGAGTAAATTTTTCTGTTTTAGTATCAAACTCAAACATTCCGGCAGAGGTTCCCAAGTATATTTTATTTTTATGCCTTTGCACTTGCCATATACGGTTCCGGTTATCACCAACATCATCGCTACCGCCCGGATAATAACTTTCAGTTGTACCCGTTTTAGAGTTGTATTTAATTAAACCCGTGCGATTAGTACCCAACCAAAAACAGCCATTATCACCTTGCCCAATGCCCCAAACACTGACGGACTTAACCTTATGCTCCCAATTTTTACCTGCATATAAAAACAGTCCCCCGTTTGTTGCAGCCCACAAACGGTTATCAGCATCGTAATAAAACCTGTTTAATGTATTAACAGACATAAACCCTGAATTATCCATAAACCATTGTCTGTTTTTTTGCCAACGGCCATCGGCTTTCTTAGTATATACGAATATTCCTTGGGCAAATGTGCCCACTAATAGTGTATCCTTACCTAACGGAGCAACACAACGAAGTTTTGGCCGCAAAGTATCTGTATAGGCTGTAAATGCTTTGCGGCTTATACTTGTGCGTAAAAAACCTTTATTTGTCCCGATGTATAATAAATTACCTTTTGTTATCAGATAATCATTGGCATCAAATTTTGAAGTATTAATTCCCTCTATAACAGGCTCCTCTAATTTGCCGCTTTCTTTATCAATAAAAAGTAACAAACGACCGGTTGTGGCCATTACAACGAGCGGCACATCTCTGCGGACTGCGGAAAACCTGAAAAACTCCTTTTTCGCATGATTATCCGGTTTTTCTAACGTATGTAATATTGTGGTGCGCAACTGACCTTCCCCGTAATAGAATTTATATAGCATCTGCTGGGTAAACACAAACAAATGTTCACCATCATGCACGGCTCCCGCAATACCTGATTGTGTAGTTTTTTTGGCCTCAAACCTCATTTTTACTGAAGGCTTTTCTACACAAAAAACTGTTGTTGTGTTTGTAAACCAAAGTCTTTGTTTGGCATCAACAAACACCTTTTCTACCGCACCAGTCTTGCTTACAGGCCATACTGTTAGCATAGTATCAGCCATATCAACAAAAAACAACTCGTTTTGAAGGGTTATCCCCCAAACATTGCCTGCGCTGTCAAAAGTGATGTTTTTAGGCTCAGGGAATTTTTTATTAAACTCAGGCTTTTGAAGCACACCGAACCCCTTTTTACCAAAAGGCAACACCAAAAGACCATGAGTAACTGAAATACACCAAACATTACCCTTTCGGTCTTCGGTTACCACATTCATATCCAATTCGCCGCCCCTGTCGGCCGACGCATATTCATAATATTTCACCGAAAAGCCATCGTACCGCACTAAGCCGCTCATGGTACCGGCCCAAATAAAGCCCCGGCTGTCTTCAAACATTACCCGAATATTATTACCTACACGGGTAGGTGAAACCTCAATATGTTCAGGTGCTAATACCGATTGCCCATACTGGTAGCCGCAGAACACCAGCATTAAACACAACAGTATCAGCCCTTTTTTCCCTATCGAAAACACTATTTACAGTTGGAGTTAAGTATCGGTTGTAAGTTACCAAAAATGTGAAACGGCAACGTATAAACTTTACCATTGGAGTAACAGGGATAGTGGGATAGTTTTGCAGCCTGTTACGGTGTTATACTGTTACGCTGTTATTGTGTTACAATTGTTACGCACCGCACAAGGGATTGCGGGGTTTTGCCAATACATAGCAGTCTCAGGAGGTCAAAGAACTTATTAGATAAAATGTAATTTGAAAATGATATAAATGGAGAAGTCCCGATTGCTCGGGACTTCCATAACTTTTTATACACAGGTGATAATTTGGAACGCGACCGCCCTGCCTATATTATAAATGTCAATATTATTAACGCTACATTAGTAAATAAGCTAATAATAAAACTGTTAATAGAACTATAAACTATTTCTATTAGGCTCTTAATTGTTTCGTCAGTTTCAGAATATTTATCAAAATAAACGTTAAAAAAATAAGAGCCTCCAAACTGTTTTTCCCTATTTTTAGAATGGTTTTTCTCCCGCATACGATCATTAAGTTCTAATTGCTTAACAGCAAAAATAAACCCAAAGTAACCATTAGTAAACAATAATAGAAATATTGGGAGATAATTTTTAAAATAATTAGGCAGTATGAATACTAAGTTCATATAAATTAGTACTACAATCACATAATACATTTTATGTCGTTTTAAAATTTTCATTCTTTTTCCTTATTTTCTATACCTTTAATCTTTTGTTGGACACTAGAATGAGCTTCATTAAGTTGACGTTGAAGAGTAATTGCGTTGTCTAAATCAGATTCTAATATTCTCATCTTCGCAGAAGTTTCATCCATCTGCTTTTTCTTTTCATCCATCATCGACTTTATACTATATTTTTTCTCATCTGTAATTTTAGGATCCTTGTATTGCACTAGTAAGTTATTATATTCAGATGAATACCCCATGTATGTATTATATAAATTTTCATGTTGCTTATCAAGCAATTTAAAAAGGCGTCTGTTTTCTGTTTGGGCAGACTCAATAGTATATAATGCTTTGTTTAACTTTTGTTTATCTGTAAACGGTTCAACTGTGGTTTTCCCAACCGTCATACTAAAATCTCCCGGCAGGAGAACTGCTCATACAACCGCAGTAGCATTAACACCTACATAACTATCTGAAAACGCCGCACCGATAGATAATCCGAGACCAAGAACCGCTTGCGCTGAAGCACTTACATTTAGCCCTAAACCTTCAGCGTCATAAATGCTAGGCATATTATGAAAATATATTACAGAGACTCCACATGAAACCTCAATATTTGACTCTACACCTAATGACCAGCTTCCATTAGCAGCAATTTCAAAATCACGACCTAATTTTATATATTACCCCCCCTTCAGCTATCCCTTTGATTCCAACTCCTACACTACCAACTTCCCCAATTAACAAAACTTGTAAACCCTCAAATTCTACCCCATCATTAACTCGGTTCTCACTAAAAGCATAAGGACTATTCCACAGAAACTTTTTTTCCAATGGATCTATACTCAAAAACCTGCCCAACCTTGTGTCGTGTATTCTGTATGTAAATGCTAAAAATCACCTTTGCCATCAATTTCATTGTCTCCTTCTTGCCCTTGATACCCAAACCTATAACTATCCCCTGCATACCAACTCCTCTCTTCTATCTGTTGACCAAAGGGGTAGTAATCGGCTACGCTCACTATTTGCGCATTAAAGAAGTTAAAGCTACCTGTTACTGCGTTTATATTCGGTACTTTTCTATCAGTAAAGGTGGCGAGTACATTACCCAAGTGGTTGGAGAGTTTCCACCCATGAATCAAAGAACTCTGATAACCAAATATACTTAAAAGACCTCGATTTCTCGGGACTTCTAAAGTTTTTCAACACAAAGGTGAAAATTAGACCCCATCGGTTAGGCAGTCCTCGTCAATTTAGAAAAGAGGGAAACAGCTAACAAGAGTTCGAGTCAGGAACCCAACAAAATAACCCATTGTGAAGCCAAAGCCTTTTAATGGTGAGGAAATAGTGTTACTTTTGAAGCCGAGTCCGGCTAATATTTGAAAAATTAACACTATTTCATTATGGCTCAACCGCTCTTCAAAATCAGGCTTTTTTACCCTTGTGGGATTTTTAAAAGTAATTTTAAAGACGTTAGAAGATTGCGAAACAAGCGGAGGCTAAATCCTTAATTTATTATGGATTTTATCAAATACCGGGCTCTTTTTTATCTTTTCAACAACTACTCTTAATCAAGACGAACCGATAATCTTCTCAAATGACATCAGAGACGCTTTTTTCCAACTCCATAATTGTTAAAGTGCAATACCAAAATGGCTTTTAAGAAAGTGGACAAACTGCTCCAAAGTTCGAACTTTTTAGCCAAAGATTTTACAGAATTAAACACCTTATACGAAAAGAGCAGGGGACTTTCAGAAGAAGATAACGAAGCGCATATTTGACCAACCAACAGGTGTTGGCAACAGTTGCCCAACTGTTGCCAACACCTGTTGGTTTTTAAAAGCAATAACAAGCAAATAATCAATACATTACATTTTTCACAAATCAACTGTTGCCAACTGTTGGTTGATTGTTGACCAACAGTTGGTAGCAAAACGATTTTATCAATAGTGTTATGAGACAGTATTTGGGAAAGCAAAATGAGCAATGGGGAAAAGATAATTTAGCGTTAAGTTAAAAGCACTAAATTGCTATTGAAAGTAATGAGAATACATCTTCAATTGTCAATAAGACGTGGTAATACCCTACCAATAAACTATCAGTACCCTATAGCTGCATGGATATACAAAACCATACATTTAGCCAATCCTGAATTTTCAAACTGGCTGCATGAACAAGGGTACAGTTACGAAAAACGTAAGTTTAAACTATTTACGTTTTCACCTATCAAGTTTGAGAATTACGTAATTCAAAAAGATAGGATAATAGCCCAAGCACCCAATTGCAGCATTACCCTTAGCTTTTTATTACCCGAAGCTGTTAAGCATTTTGTGTCGGGGTGTTTTAGAAACCAACACTTTGGGTTAGGGGATAAAATCTCGCAGGTGGATTTTGAAGTTAAAGCTATTGATATAGAAAGCCCTGTTGAATTGGGTACTGTATCACGTTTTCGCTCACAATTTCCCATTTGCATATCAGAGCCTGTGGAAAGAAACGGCAAGCTTACCTCACAATACCTTAATCCCGATGATATGGGTTATGAAAAGCGTTTTTTTGACAACCTACGGGAAAAATACCAATCGGCAAACGAAGGATTAACTGCCCCAAAAGGCAATTGTAAGTTAACGGTACTTAACACGCCCAAATCAAAACTTATAACTATAAAACAAGGAACCATAGCCGAAACCAAAGTGCGGGGCTACCAATACGATTTTGAGATTCAAGCTCCAAAGGAGTTGATTGAAGTGGGATATTATGCTGGTTTCGGGGAAAAGAATAGTATGGGGATGGGATTAACAAACAATTATTGATTATGCAAACTATTTTTAATGCTTATACTGGAAATGCAATGCTGAATAATGCTTTGATGACTATTGAAGCATTGGGAAAGTTAAAAAATGTATCAGAAATAACTCCAACGCTATTATTGAAGCTATATGAAGAAAAGGGTTTGCTAAAGCTAAACAAGCGACTTAAAAATTATACCATGCTGTTTACTAAAAACGGTCCATTGCACAACGATAAGAATAATGGAGATAGAGTATATGACACCTTATTTAAAACTATTATAGAGACCTTTGAAAACGAAGGGGAAAGCATTTGTGAAATCTCAGGGTTGAAGTTTCAAACACCATTTAATAAAGTGTATGAAGTGGCCTTGACTAAAGCGGGTTTGTCTGCTAAAGAAATAGCAAATAAAGATACAACCATCAGTCGCACGTGGTTTCCTTTAATTGGCGGTTTAGGGTCTGACGCCCAAGCCCTGCCACAAGCTAAATTTTCTATACAAATACACCCTGTTTGCATAGCTATTCTTCAATTTTTACCCTTATCATCTCTACTCTATAATGGCGGTATTTTACTTATAGACTCTTCAAATTTTGATTTTGCAAAGCAGTTAATAGCTGAAAACCAAAAGCGGTTGATGAAACATATTGAAACAACAAAATCGACCGAGCAAATTGAAAATGTACGTTTTACAAAAGGGAATTATTTGTTACAAGCAATAGAAATACTTGAAGATAAGGAAGAAAGTGAAGAGGAATACTCAGATTTAAACCTTTGGAGTTTTTCAAACTCTGGCACAGGTGCAAGTTGTGAAATTGACAGAGTCCCTAACTCGCTTATTAGAAAGTTAATCTTAATAAAGAAAGTTAGCCCGTCGGTAGGTGCTGAATTAAAGAATATATTAATGGGGGAATCGTCTTTTAAGTTTTTGGATTCCTTAGAAAGAAATCAAGAGTGGTGGTTGCTGTATCCAAGTGTTTTTGGTTCGGGTAAAAAACGTACAGAATATGCGGGTGTTAGTGTACAATTCTTAGAAACATATTTTAAAGTAACAGGAAATGTTAAACATATAGAGTACGCAAAATACTTAGCACATTTGATTGACCGATACAAAGCCCCATCGTTTGATAAATACCTTGTCAAGACTGACGCTTGGGGTGAAAAAGAATACAGAATTGATTTATATGGGGTATTGGTAGAAGCAACTAAAAATGGGAAATGGAGCCTTTACCATCAATTACAAACACTTGATAATGCCGATATATTGCCCGTAAAAAACAATTACTATAATCTGCACAAACTAATTCACTTTTATTATCAGAAGAAAGTATTTGCAAATGAAGTTCCAATTATAGCTGATGTACCTTCAAATGCGAGGGAAGTTTGCGAGTGGTTTATATCACTCATACAAAATGATGAAAACAGTACCAAAATTATTAGTAGCTTAATCAACAGGCAAGAGTATGTATCGGTTAATTATAAAGGTCTATTCGAGCGATTATGCACCAAACATAACATAGCTATAAGTGTAATTGCCCGTGTTTTATACGATGAACATTTAGTGCCGCTAAAAAATGGTTTAAACGAACTTCTCCGCTTGTTTTTTAGCCAGCCTGAACAACCAGTATTTCCTAACATAATGGATTTTAACCTAACATCATTTTCTGATGATAACAGCAGACCATTTGATACGCAGTGGTATAAACAGTTTGATGAGTTTAGTGCTGATTATCAACAATACTATTTTGATAAATACCAAAATAGGAATACAGGGGCAAAGCCTCATAACAAATACCTAACCCTAATTAAAGGTATATCATTTGAGTCGTCTGACTTCCTTTACTGGTTTAGGGAAGCATTAGAAAATGTAAACGTCTTCTTAAGACAAAGAGATGGTTTAAAGACAGATAAATGGACGGAAAACCTTTTGTATAACTCTTATGGAGAGTATAGTCCATCGTTTACCAAATTGGCAATAAAACTTTCATTGCTAAAAAATATTCAACAATCAATTCATACAAGTCAAACAATAACAAATTAAAACAATGGCAGAATTAAAAAACATTACAGGTGCACTATTGATTGATGCAACGGCAACTTTTTTGAATGGTGCTGGTGGCGGAGTTGGTGAAGATAAAAACAAGGTAATTCCTAAAACTTTTAGAGAAAAAGTCAATAACAGGCTGGAAGAAGTACCCTATGTATCTGCACAATCATGGCGCAGGTGGTTGCGAGACACAACCAATGAAGAAAATAAATGGAGTCCAAGCGAATTAAGGGCAATTAAAGAATCTGAAAAAGGGTCAACCTCAAAAATTGCCACTGAATTAAACCCAATAGAATTTCCAGAAGATGATTTGTTTGGATATATGAAGAGCGGCAGCGGAAAAGAAGAAAGCATACAAAGAACTTCTCCCTTCAAGTCTTCTATTCTGAAAGGAATACGTAATATGCGAGCTATGAATACCGATGAGGCATTTGTTCACCTAAAAGAAGGCACGCCTTTGCCATATTCAACCAAATTTTATTCAACTCATTTGGAGGGCTTTTTTAATCTTGAATACTACCGTTTAGGGGTGTATGATAATCTTGGCAGCCACCAAGAACTTTCGGCTGAATTGGTGAAAAACCATAAAGACAAATTTTACGAAACTGCTATCCATGGAGGGAAGTTTAAAAGATATGAACTAAAAAATTCCGACACAATTAGGAGCAGGCACGCAGCAGGATTGTTAAAAGGGTTGGCTTTTTTACGGGGGGGAGCAAAACAAGCTGCTTTTGGAGCGGATGTTTCGCCCAAAGTATTGATTTTAGCTGGTATGGAGTCAGCTAATCCCATTTTCAACAATCTATTCAGTGGCACCGGAGAAAAACCTACCCTTAATATTGACACGTTAAAGCAATTAGCCACTGATTACAAAACAAAACTTGCTACACCAATTTATATTGGTGTAAGAACTGGGTATCTTCAAAATGAAGATGAAATAAAAAACCTTGGCGAAGGTTTTGTGATAGACTCTCCAATTGGAGTTGTAAACGCTTTCAACCAAAAATACCTAAACAATGGATAAAGTCCTTCAAATAGAATTTTCAGGTTGGACAGCTACACCAAGAATGCCGTTTATACTTTCAGGCAATGCTGTGTGTATGCACACCCCTTCATACTCACTATTGTTGGGTATAATTGGTTGTTGTTTGGGACGTATTGTTGAACCAAAAGAGGTGGGAATAGGATTTCATTATTCGTATGATAGTGTAGCTAAAGATATTGAAACAAGACAACGATTGGAATACGATAACAAAAAGATTAAAAGGCATACAAAAGGGTCTGATGCTTACCTGCGTGAGTTCCATATTATGCCAAAGTTAATACTTTGGATAAATCGTACTGATTGGATTGATTATTTTAAAAGTCCCATCGGTACACCATCATTAGGTCGTTCACAGGATATTCTAAAAATAGATTCTGTGGAAGTTGTAGAAATAAGCCCTGTTAAGGAAGCTGTAATTTCAGGTTGTATGCTGCCCTTCAGTCCTAATATTCAAGCGGGAGGACAATTAGTGCAACTTGCAGAGGCTTTTGAAGAAAGTGAAATGGTTGGTGGAGGCAGGAGACCTACAAAAACAGAGGTGTTTTTAACTATTCCCTTTGATAACAAAACCAAATTAAATCTGCCGAACCTATACACAACCAATATAGAACCTCCACAAAGTTTCTATTTACATAGATTTTAAAATGGGTAAAAATAGGTTTGATGTTTTTTTTGCAAAAAGTGATGGGGAAACCACATTGCAAATGCATACTGAGCACGTAATTACCGCTGGGGAAAATCTACTGTCAAGCCTACCACTCACCGATACTGAAAGAAATTATTGGTCAAAGAAATTATTTCGCTGCGCAGTTTTACATGATTTAGGCAAAATTCATTCAGATTTTCAAAAAAAACTTATTGGTGAAAAAAGCGAGCCAATAAGACATGAAATTATATCACTTTGGTTTTGCGAAAACTTTTTAGACTTACCAATTGATGAACTTTTTGCTATTGCAACACACCATAAAGGTATTTGTAGTAGAGAGGCTGGCAAAGGCCGGTTAGAAAAGGATACCCTTACTTCATATTTAAAGTTTTTATTTGAAAAGGAGAAAGAATTGTTGTCCCATCAAACACTAACAGAGTGGTTAATGTTGATGGGATTACCTCTTAAACTGAAAAAAGAGGATATTAACGCAGAAATATCTAAGGAGTTTCGCCAAGTTTTAAACACTTCATATCAAGGGAAATTAGTTTCTGACTCAAAAGATAGAAAATCATTATCCTATATGCGGGCTTTACTTATCGCTGCGGACCATATTGGTTCTGCCAGAATGGAAAATAATTTACCTCTATACAAAAAAATTAACCTCCATGATTTTCAACCCAAAAATGAAAATACCTTTTTTGATTTTAGGAATTTTCAGCAACGCCTTCAAAATGTTAAAACAGATGTAATCCTTCATGCCCCAACAGGGTCGGGGAAAACCGAAGCTGCTTTAAGTTGGGTTTTTGCAAATCAAACAAATAATGCAAGGCTCTTCTATCTTCTCCCTTATACTGCAAGTATTAATGCGATGGTAAACAGACTTCAGAGTGTTTTTGGTGATGAAAGCGTAGCGGCACTTCATTCAAAAACACTTGATTTTTTTTACACTCAACTCTCTAATGAAGACTCCAATTATGAAAGAGATAATATAGAATTAGAGAAAATTGCCAAATCAAAAAACTTACTTTCAAAAGAGATATTCTATCCTATAAAAGTAGCTACGCTGCATCAAATCCTTAAGACTTCTCTAAAGGGTAAAGGATGGGAGTTCGGTTTATTTGAATATAAAAATGCCCTCTTTGTACTTGATGAATTTCATACATACGATGCCTTATTAACAGGTATGTTATTAGCAACAGTTAAATTGTACCGGAAAATCTTCAATGCAAAATTCCTTTTTATGTCGGCAACAATTCCCGACTTTATGCTGAATTTAATTGTTGTAGAAGTTTTTGATGGGGATTATTCAAAATTAATTCGTCCAAATATTAAGGATGAAAGTGATAGGATTGTTTTAGATAGAAAACGGCATCAGCTTTATTGCCAAACAGGACAATTCTTGACAGATAAATTAGACTTGGTTTCACAATATTTAAAATCAGGATACTCTGTAATTGTAGTTGTTAATAATGTAAAAACAGCTCAAAAACTCTTTATTGAAGTTGATTGTGAAGGCTCTAAAAGGCTTCTTCATAGTGGTTTCAATAAAAGGGATAGAAACGAAATAGAATCGGCAATCACAAATAATGATACTTCTCAGCGCCCTCAACTTTTAATTGCAACACAAGCGGTTGAAGTAAGCTTGGATATTGATTATGATGTTGCATTTATTGAGTGTGCCCCTATTGATGCTTTAATTCAGCGTTTTGGAAGGGTTAACAGGGCGGGTAAAAAACAAATTAAGCCAATTGATAAAAAGATAAGTGAAATCTCTAATACTGTTCCCGTATATCTATTTGAGAATATAATAGGTCGTACTCCTTTCTACGATAATGAGGTATTGAAGAGTTCATACCAACAACTATTAGCACTTGATAACAAAGAGCTTTCTGAGAATGATTTAGTAAGTGTTTGCAATCAGGTTTATGCTAATGGCTATAATGAAAATCAACTTGAGGATTTCAATAGAGGTTTTAATAATTCAACCATTAATAATTATGAGGAAGAATGGATAGCAGGCCATTGGGAGGATTGGATTGAAGACGTTTTGGAAAAGAACAATCAAAAAATAGATGTACTGTGCAGTAACTTATTCTATGAATTTGAAAATAAAATCCAGCAAAAAAGATTTATTGAAGCTAATCAACTTTTAGTTCAAGTTTATGGTTATGAAGTTGAAAGTCCAGTTAAAAATGACAAGTACGATATAATAGTTGCGCCTAACTTAGAATACAATAATGTGATTGGCTATCAGAAAATTGGGCAAACCATAGATAGTCAAATTATTTAACTATGCTTCCAACAGGCACCCATATAGCCTATTTCATGCTTTGCCACCGCAAACTGTGGTTATTTGCTAACGGTATTACTATGGAACATACCAGCGAAATAGTGAGCGATGGAAAACTATTGCACGAAACCAGTTATGAAAACAGGGCTGAAAAATACACCGAGCTCGAAATTGGCGGAGTGAAGATTGATTTTTACGATTCCAAAAACAAAATAATTCACGAAACAAAACGCAGCAACAAAGTAGAAGATGCCCACCAATGGCAGGTGAAATACTACATCTACATACTAAAACAACACGGTGTTGATGGGGTAACAGGCATTTTAGAATACCCAAAACTAAAGCAGCGCAAAGAGGTTCAACTATCGATTGATGATGAAGTCTATATCAACAACATCATACCACAAATAGAAAAACTAATCCATGCTGAAACCTGTCCCGATAAGATAAAAATAGGCTTGTGCAAAAACTGCTCATACTACGATTTTTGTTGGAGCGGTGAAGACTAATATTGATTGCTGATGAAGAAAACTTATTACTTATTTAATCCGGGGCGATTGAGCCGACAAGACAACAGCCTTAAATTTACACCCGTTGATGAAGATGGAAACGAGCAATCGCCAAAATACCTCCCCGTTGAAGGCATAAGCGATTTATATGTGTACGGCAGTTTGGATGCCAATTCTGCCCTTTACACCTTTTTAGGCAAACAACAGATAGCCGTTCACTTTTTTGATTATTACGAACATTACCGTGGCTCCTTTATGCCCAAAGACTATTTGCTGGCAGGCAAAATGCAGATTGAACAAACCAAACAATATATCGATAAAAAGAAGCGAATAGTAATTGCCCAAAAGTTTATAGAAGGCGCAGCATTTAATATGCTTAAAAACCTGAAATACTATAACAACAGAGACAAAGATGTTGAATTGCAAATAGCGCAAATAGAACAATATGGAAGTACAATTCAACAATACCAAGCAATTGATGAATTAATGGGACTGGAGGGAAACATCAGGCAAACCTATTACCAAACGTTTGATACTATTATCCGTGATTTTGAAATGGGTGGTCGCAGCAAACAGCCCCCAGCCAATGAGGTAAATGCCCTCATATCTTTTGGAAATATGATGTGTTATTCACTTTGTTTAGGGCAGCTGTACCACACACAACTCAATCCCACTATCAGTTTCTTACACGAGCCGGGATACAGACGATATTCATTAGCATTAGATATTGCAGAAATATTTAAACCCATTTTAGTGGATAGGTTGATATTTAGGGTATTGAACAAAAAAGAAATTCAAAGCACTGATTTTGATACTAATCTAAATAGCACTACCCTGAAAGAAAGTGGCAAAAAAACCTTTGTCCGTGCGTTTGAAGAAAAGATAAACGAAACAATAAAACACCGTACGTTAAATAAGCACGTTAGCTATAAACATCTTGTAAAACTTGAGTGCTATAAACTAAGCAAGCATTTACTGGGAATAGAAGAATACAAACCTTTTAAGATTTGGTGGTAATATGTACGTGATATTGGTATATGACGTGGAGCAGCGGCGAACAGCTAAAATGCTGAAACTATGCAGGCGATACCTGAATTGGGTACAGAACTCAGTATTTGAGGGAGAAATGACGGAAGTGAAACTGAAAGAACTCATTCATGCCGCCAAAGAATTTATGAACGAAGAAACCGACAGCATCATCATTTTTAAAAACCGCGAAGAAAAATGGCTGCAAAAGCAGATAATCGGGGCGGAGAAGAACAAGCTCGATACTTTCATTTAGTCGTCGGTGACTAATTTCTCTGTATTGCAGATTATTAAAATCATCGGTTAACTTCAAAAAACATAGGTAACCTCTATCAAAAACAGGGGTTGTCAATCCTCAAGGCAAATCAGGTTATCTTTGACCGACGCTTTTTATGCTCTATATTCTCTTATATTTGAAATGCCGAACGTTGGAAACAGGCTGTTTTATTGTCAAAAATCGACGGCACCTAATCGCACCTTACA
Organism: Bacteroidia bacterium; assembly: GCA_035906255.1. Lineage (GTDB taxonomy): Bacteria > Bacteroidota > Bacteroidia > UBA8524 > UBA8524 > SB11. The sequence goes on along the minus strand of JAMIFM010000010.1, from coordinate 377,359 downwards.
GGAATTGAAATCCGTTTGATGGTTGCCACATAGCTTCGTCACCAAATACACCTAATCGCACCTTACAGGAATTGAAATGCGGTTAAGGTTATGCTGTCTATAGTAACTGCAACATCACCTAATCGCACCTTACAGGAATTGAAATTGGATAGCGGGCGATACAACATCGTCTATACACGGCCACCTAATCGCACCTTACAGGAATTGAAATAGCGGTAAAGCAATGGCGTCTGAGGCCGCTGATGTGCACCTAATCGCACCTTACAGGAATTGAAATAATATCAAAGTTCTCAAAGTCATTCGCAAGGTCGGTCACCTAATCGCACCTTACAGGAATTGAAATAAATAAAGGGTAAAGCCCTCTATGCTTTTGTAAAACACCTAATCGCACCTTACAGGAATTGAAATATGTAGAGTATTACGCAAGGATTATATCTGAAAAACACCTAATCGCACCTTACAGGAATTGAAATGAAATCACCGCGTAACCTCTCCCGTTTGTCATAATCCACCTAATCGCACCTTACAGGAATTGAAATAACTTAAAAACAAGAACTAAAAAAAGTATCGTAAACCACCTAATCGCACCTTACAGGAATTGAAATGCGTTTCCGAAAATCATTTAAGTTTGGCTCGCTGCTCACCTAATCGCACCTTACAGGAATTGAAATACCGGTGTTTATCGTAATAGGTGTGTTTAGCAAGGCACCTAATCGCACCTTACAGGAATTGAAATGTGTTTATACGGCTGTTTGACAACAGCGTTAAGGCTCACCTAATCGCACCTTACAGGAATTGAAATAAACTCCTCACCTTCAGGAGTGTTTGCCCAGTTGAACACCTAATCGCACCTTACAGGAATTGAAATTATACAGTACAGGGTTAAGCATACCAATATGCGCAATCACCTAATCGCACCTTACAGGAATTGAAATAAGTTTGTGGTCGCAGAGAACGTTAAGGCACTCACACACCTAATCGCACCTTACAGGAATTGAAATAAAAAACCGTCGCATAGCAGGTGTTACAGGTATTTCCACCTAATCGCACCTTACAGGAATTGAAACTAAAGTATCAAAACCCGAGAATTGGTTGGAAAGCAAACACCTAATCGTATCTTTGAGGAGTTAAAATCGGACGACAGTCTACTGTCCACCGACAACTGACCACATTAATCGTACCTTACAGGAATTGAAAGTGAGTTATACGGGGGTCAAAATTACATAACCGAGTTCACCTAATCGTACCATAAAGGAATTGAAACTACATTTCAGGCCCTGCAATTTGTGAACCTCCTACACATCTAATCGTACCTTTGAGGAGTAAAAATCAGACGACAGTCTACTGTCCACCGACAACAGACCACATTATCGAACCTTATAGGAATTGAAACAACGGTGGTTCTTCTTCTTTTGATATAGATGCGCTTCACCTAATCGTACCTTACAGGAATTGAAATGTTGCAATTGCAATTGCTGCAACAAGTGCCAGTGTACCACCTAATCGCACCTTACAGGAATTGAAATATAGCTGCTCGAGGGCCGCAGCCAACGCCCTGTAAAGCACCTAATCGTACCTCACAGGAATTGAAATTACGGGGGCTTTATTGCCCCGCAGGCGGCGGTATCCACCTAATCGTACCTTACAGGAATTGAAACACACCAACCCGCAGGCGTGTTTTTCCAGCATCATAGCACCTAATCGTAACTTACAGGAATTGAAACGTGTAAATCTCATCGTCAAGCCCAAGTCCGGTATCCACCTAATCGTACCTTACAGGAATTGAAATTAGTCAATCGCCTTGTCAATAAGTTGCTTTGCTTGGCATCAAATTGCACCTTACAGGAATTGAAACTAAAGTATCAAAACCCGAGAATTGGTTGGAAAGCAAACACCTAATCGTATCTTTGAGGAGTTAAAATCGGACGACAGTCTACTGTCCACCGACAACTGACCACATTAATTGCACCTTACAGGAATTGAAACTAAAGTATCAAAACCCGAGAATTGGTTGGAAAGCAAGCACCTAATCGTACCTTACAGGAATTGAAACGATGATGCAATGTTAACTACCCCAACGGTGCCGGTACATCTAATCGTACCTTATAGGAATTGAAACTTTTTAAACGATGCCGCGGAAGAATATAGCGAAACACACCTAATCGTACCTCACAGGATTTGAAATATATTTACGGCATCTTTAAGTTTGCCATAATCCCACATATTGCACCTTATAGGAATTGAAATTAAGCGGCCATGAAGAGTTTTATTTTACACATTGCGCACTTAATCGTACCTTATAGGAATTGAAACCGATGTGCTTAAAACCCTGCTACGTAGGAAAATTAAACACCTAATCGCACCTCACAGGGTTTGAAATATTTTTCCTGCCAAATACTGTAAAATACCGTGTTTTCACCCTGTTATTTATAATTAACATTATTAATGTTTGTACCGCTGTTTTAATGTTTGGGCACAACAGTGCCAAATCCGGCGTTCTTTATACAAGCAAAAAACAGTGTGTTTCTATAAAACAACGTGTTGTTGGCTATTGTGCAACGGGGTGTTGTTTGCTACATTTGTAGGTAATTATAGAAACACAACAACTTAGTACATAAGGTTAACATATAATTGTCCTTTTGTCATTCCCTCGCCTTTAAAACCGCCAAATTTACACAAGAGGGGAATAGCAAAGCAGGCAAGCTCCCAAAGGGGGCTGCCTCTTGCTTTTCTGTCTTGTAGGGTGCTTGGCGGTACCTGAAGGTGCAGAGTTAGCGGGGGTTGCCCCCTTTGAGTTTTTTAAACGTTTACCAGATGAAAAGTATCAGTTTGCAATTTTCCGTAAAAGTAAAAAGCAAGGTTGCAATTAGTGCAAGTGGGCTAAAATGGGTAATCACTAATTTAGTAGCTGTTAACTAAACTATGAAAACACCCAGTACACTTTATCTAATAGCGGTAGTAAAACCAAACTACGGGCAACGGTATTTCGTCATAACAATATCTAACCTTTATGCGTAAGCACACTGCCATAAAACCTCTATACCTGCTTATAATATCCTTTATCGGCTTAGGCGGCAGCTTGCAAAGTTGCAAACGTGACAATGGGCCTGCTCCCGAACCCTATTTTGTACCCACACCCCAAAAAATTAACGACTATACATTCTTTAAGATGGGTTCATGGTGGGTATATCACGATTCTGCCAACAACCTGTACGACACTGTTAAGGTTACTACAGTTAACCAAGGCATTGATACGTTCAGAAGAGATGGCAGGGTGGAATTTTATTATGATTGGTTTATATTCAATACATTCAGTACATATACAGGATATAATTATAAATATTTTTATGGTGGAGATTGGGGGCCTTTAACTTGGCGTGTAAAATCAAAACCCGGAGATTGGGATGGCCAAACATTTTGTTTCTTTGATTTTCCGATTGGAACTAAGCGAGCTCCTTATACTCAAAATGGAATCGTAACCTTTCTTGATACCGCCTCAACGATGATAATTGACAGTAAGCAATTTTCATCCGTATATCAATTTGAAGACACAGAGAATAGTACTGAAGGGAAGAAAAAAACCAACTTTTATTTCGCCAAAAATGTAGGAATAATCAAAAAAGTAATTGACAACTCCACCGTTTGGAAGTTAGTTGACTATCATGTAACCCAAAATTAAAATACGCATGAAAAAAATATACATTTTATCCGTATTACTACTATTGGCTACAAGTTATTACAGTTGCAAACCCAATGACCCCGCACCACCAAAAGAACCCGAAACTTTTTTAGTATGGCAGGAAGGGTGGGATTACTGTTTTTTTAAAACCGGTACATGGTGGGTATATCAGGACAGTATTAGCGGTGCGTACGATACCATGCGGGTGTACGAAGATGATAAAGGGCTTGATTCTGTAAAAGATAATAACGGTAGGCTTGAAAATGTGTACGAATGGTTTGATGTTAGAGTATATAGTACTTACTCTAAATATAATTATTATTATCAGGTTCACAGGTCTTTTTCTAATCAATTGAGAAGGATAAAGGTAAAAACAGGTGAGTATGTTGGAGAAACTATTTATTTTATATATCCACCAACAATCGGTAAAAGGCTCGGTTATAGTCCAGATATTGCCGAAGTGGTTGATAAAATGGATAGCGTATTTGTAAATTCAAAATTGTATTTCAACACTATTAAAATATCACACACAAGTGACGAAACGGAAGGAAAAAAGCCAACGAACTATTATTTAGCAAAGAATATAGGATACTACCGGAAAGAAGTGGGCACCACAGAAGTTTGGAAGCTCATAGACTATAACATTGTACAATCATAATCATTACAATGAAAAAATTACACGTATTAATAATAATATCAGTAGGCCTTTTACACGGCCTACAAAGCTGCAAACCCGGCGATGATGGGCCTGCTCCCGAACCCTATTTTGTACCCACACCCCAAAAAATAAAAGACTATACCTTTTTTAAAGAGGGTTCTTGGTGGGTATATCACGACTCTGCCAACAATTTGTACGATACCGTTACAGTTACCGAAGTTAAACAAGGTATTGATACATTTAGAAAAGATGGGAAAATAGAATTTTATTACGATTGGTTTAAAGTAAATACAAAAAGTTCACGAACAGGCTATACCTATGAATATTTTTATGGGGGAGATTGGGGACCTGTCGTTTGGCGAACAAAATTCAAGCCCGGACATTATGCTGGCCAAACAATTACTTTTTTTGATGCACCACCTATTGGTACTAAACGCCATCCCTTTTCTCAAAAGGGAATAGTAACATTTACTGATACATTTTCTTCGTTTAATGTTCGTAATAAAACATATTTATCTGTTTACAAGTTTGAGGATAGTGAAAACATTACTGAAGAAAAGAAAAAAACCAATTTTTATTTTGCTAAAAATGTAGGCGTAATACAAAAAGTAATTGACAACTCCACCGTTTGGAAATTAGTTGACTATCAGGTAACCCAAAATTAAAACACGCATGAAAAAGATATACATTTTATCAGTAGTACTGCTACTATTGGCTACAAGCCATTACAGCTGCAAACCCAATGACCCCGCACCACCAAAAGAACCCGAAACCTTTTTAGTATGGCAGGAAGGATGGGATTACTGTTTCTTTAAAACAGGTACATGGTGGGTGTACCAAGACAGCCTTAGCGGGGCATACGATACCATGAGGGTGTATGAAGACGATAAAGGGCTTGACTCGGTAAAAGATAATAACGGTAGGCTTGAAAATATATATGAATGGTTTGTTGTGAAGATGAGTAGTAGCTATTCAGGGTATAATTATTACCATCGAAATCACATGTCGTTTTACAATCAGGTGAGGAGAATAAAAACAAAACCGGGGGATTACGTCGGTGAAAATATTTACTATATATATCCATCGACAATTGGTAAGAAGTTAGGCTATTATAACGACATATCAGAGGTCAAAGAAAAAAATGATAGTGCTTCGCATTTATCAAAAACATTCAAAAATGTGATAAAAATATCACATACGAATGACGAAACCGAAGGGAAAAAACCAACCCTCTATTATATAGCAAAAAATATAGGATACTATCGAAAAGAAGTGGGCACCACAGAAGTTTGGAAGCTCATAGACTATAACATTATTAAATAACCCGTAATTAAAAATATTCTCATGTTTTTTTAAAGCCTGTAAAGGCTTAGGGAAATTCTTTTGCCCAAAAATCACCCACTAATTAAATCTATATTGTATGAAAAAACTGTTTTTACTGATTGCCGTAGCCTTTATTTATGGGAAGGCGGCCGGCCAAACCGACGAGCTGAACCATAAAAAATACTGGGATTTGCGCGACCGTTATAAAAAATACTTTACCTGTATTGGCAAAGAGCCAGGCATGAGCATCCCCATTCCCACCCGAAGCGAAAGTTTTTGGGCATCGCCCAACAGTGCCGCTACGCTGTATTACGGCGATGCTACCTCCTCGCTGGGCTGGTACATCGGGGTATTGGCCACCGAATATTACTTGCTGAAAGAATACGGACACAATGCCGAAGCCCAAACCACCCTCAACGAATTGTATTATGCCATTGAGGCTGTGAATCGGTTGGATGATTTCGCCGAGCAGTATTTGAGTCTTGGTAATATTAATACGGCGCAACGTAATGGTTTTTATTTGAGGGATGATGTTCCCCAAGATTACTGGGATAACTGGAACAACAGTGATAATAAATACCTGAACGACAGCATCCAATACCAAACCGTATTGTCTGATTTTTTTCACAACAGCACGCTAAACAACCTGCCCAATAAATTTAACCCCGAAAACGAACCCAGCCAAGACCAACACATTGCCTTAATGATGGGCTTTTTGTTTGTAAAAGAATTGGTGGGCAGTGTAACGGTGCAACCCACCCCGCAGGATTCCCCTCTAAATCTTCTTAGCGAAGTGCAAAGCATTACCAACCGCATTATGGCACAACTACAAGGATATACCGAGTTAGGTATAAATACATACTTTGATGTAGTAATGCCCGGCTTTTTACCTTGTGCCCATACTAAGAAGTTTAAAAGCAATTATACCATCAAAAGCCCTGTTGACGGTAGTATTGCCGCAGGCGAAAACTCGTATTACATATTTTTACAAGGCTACCCCATTTGTCAGTTAGCTACCGCAGTTACAGGGGCACCGTACAATTGGGATTATGAGTACGGTTGGGATGTGGACGGCTGCGACCTTGCCCAACCCCGCACCCTTACCATGGATTACAACGGTACGGCCTCTTTTAATTTTGATGAATTTTGGCTAACTGTTATGGGAACTTTTTCCACTGTTCCCACATCTGTACCTTCTAACGTTGCTTATGGCATTCTAAAATATACGAATGATTTAACCTTGGAAATAATGTGGCAAAAGCTTGAAAATGCAGCACAACCTGATGGTAGTTATGATTTTGATGTTTTTACAAGTGCCCCGCCAGACCCCGATGTAAACTTTCAGATGCACCTTAATTTGGCTGCCACCACCAATACTTGGCAACGCAGCAAAGTTCAGGATGTAGCAAGGGGCATGAACCAAGAAATTTTTATTTTAATGTACGACTTTTTTAAAAAGATACGGGAGTATGGAAACCGCCCGTATGGTATTCGTTATACGGCAGGAACAACCATACCTCCCTCTGCAAACGGTAATTTGTTTGATTACAAAGCAGAAATGAAAGCCATACTTGACCCGATAGATTGCAAAGGCAGCTTTTTAATGGACTCTATTGACAGGGCACAAGGCGGCTGGGATGTTGGCCACCGTTGGTTACACTCTACCAAGTCTGCCAGCGAAAAGGCAAAATCAGAAAACCAACGCAGCCACTACCACAGCCTTGATTATATGATGTTGTATAACCTGTACCATATTGCATACGGGGTTGAAGGCATAAGAACATACGATACCGTAACGCATACCTTTACCAGCACCAGTGTTACCATGCCCGACTATAACCCTGAGGTAACCTGCCCCTGTACCGATATTACCCTAAACCTTAGCCTGCCTTTAGAAACCACAAAAGAAATAATCCCTCGGTTTAATCATTACGATAATTTTGGAGTGGAATTGAGTGAATATGTGAATACCGATTGGACAATCAGCACCGCTACAGGGCTTTTGAAGAACAAGAACACCACATTAACGGTGTGCAACAATTCTACCCTTACAGTTACCAATAACGGCAGGCTTCAAATTGGAGACAACGCTACAGGTGTAGGTGGTTTAATGATAGTGAAAAGCGGTTCTACATTAACCCTTGAGGATGGACTTTTAATAGTTGAAAATATAGGCAGAATAGTAATAGAACGAGGGGCAACCTTAAAAATCAGCACCGCTAACCAAATCATGCTTAACGGCTCCGGTGCAGTTATTGAGATTTTGGGAAATTTAGAGTTGTTGCCCAATGCTACCCTTAACCCTTTAGGGGATGGATATGTGCTTTTTAACCTGCCAAGCGACAATAACAACCTTCCCAACATCACTGTAAATGGGAACAACTGCCAAATGATATTTGAAGATGTTGCAGGCACAAAACGTATAGAAATAGCCAACAACACCCGTTTGCATCCGCCCAAACACCTGAAGCTGTTCAAAATTGACGGGATAACCGCAGAATTGGGACTTAATGCAAGCATGATACTTCCTTGTGATTTTCACATCGTAAACAACAACATTACCCGCATCCCCAATGTAACCGATAACAACGGAAACACCCGCGTGCACAAAGGCATCACCATATACGGTATCCAACACCCACAATACATCACTGACAACACCTTTTCCGACGCTAAAACCGCCTTTACCATCCTGAACCCTCAAGGGCATTACGATATTAAAATCCATTACAACGATTTTATTAATTGTGATTATGGGGTACAAGTGCGCAATGGACGTACCCATGTATTTGCCAATGAGTTTACAGACTGTGGGCAAGCGGTACAAGCAATTGATTTTGCCCGTACCCTTCGGTTTGAATCAAACACCGTAAAAGGGGCAGGCAACAACCCCACAGGGTTTGGTTTTGAAATCACCAGTGCCAACTACGCCGATGTGGGAATAACAGGCAACGTGTTTTCAAAAACCGTTACAGGCTTTCATGGAGATAAAGCAGTAGCCACCCTTGCCTGTAACCATTTTTACCAAAACGAACAAGCCATTGACTTTTATAACTACGGTACCCTTAACATCAGTGCTGCTATCCCATCTACAGGGATTTCATTAGTAGGTGGCAGTCCCTTAAACGGAGGGTATAACTACCTAAACATACCAAGCGGTAAAAACGGTACAAAAGTTACCTCTCCTTACGGATTGCTTCGTCCATTTTTCCTCACAACCCAAATAGATAACGGGTACAACAGTTTTTACAACTCAGGAGGAGCAAACGGCCAGCATTCATCGTTGGTCATTACCCGTCCAAGCAATACCTTAAACACCTTTATCCAAGATGTAACCATTCAAAATAATTATTGGGGGCCGCAGGCAACTGCTTTTGTGCCCGGTGGTGCGCCTCCCAATTTTATTGATGTTAATAATACAGGTTCTATACACTTTGCCATCAATGAAAATTATTCACCCCGCTATATTTTGGGTACCGTATCTGCTACTACCACTACTTGCCCTGTTAGTGCATGGACTTCTGCCTTATCCGACCCTTTAAACTTTGACCCTGATACCAAGAAACCACCCGTTGGTGGCGGTGCTACGCTGAACACTTACCGCAACGGTAGTGCTTTAGCTTCTTTCGACGGTAACTTTGGGGGTATCAGCACTACTGAAAATGTACCCAACGGTACCTATATGGGAACCAATGTAAAAACAGCTTTTAGAAATGTGTTTACAGGTTTTACTGAAACAGTTCCCTTATCGGGCGGTGGCAGTGAAGAAAGAGTACTAAAACAGGGTTTATTAAACCTTGCTGATTTATTAATGGCTACTGCCAGCCTTATCAGTCCTGAAACCAAAGAAATGAATGTATTTGGGTATCAAAAATACCTCGCAAGCATCGGGGATGCTATCGGCGCACAGGTGTTTGTTGGGGACGCGACGGGTGTTGCCAATCAACTATTGGCTGCCAACACTTTGTTTGATGAGTTAAGTGCTGTAAACGACTTAGTAAACACCAATGATACCCCGCATTACCGAGTGAAGTTTAACATAGAACTTGACCGGATGATTGTGCATTGGATGTTTGGTAAATATATAGACGCACTGGATATAAATTCTGATATCAGCACCTTTGTACAAATCGAGGACATTGACCGTTTGAATTATTGGAATTGTGCGATTGAAAATGAACGTAAAGTAATCGCAGAAGAAATCACAGAGTTAGAGTATGCTGAAAACCTAAAGACTTGTTCTATGTTATTTCCTTACCCACCTTTACAGGGGAGTGACCAAAGCGGAGGCTCACAAAGTGGCGGAGGTGGTTCTAACGACCCTTCAATCACCTATACCTTAACGCCCAACCCCGCTACTGATATTATAACAGTGGACATGGATTTGAATACTGACGGAAATGTGAAAATAGCCGTGTTTAATAAGTTCGGAATCAAGGTAATCAATGATATACCATTAGGTACACTATTGGCAGGGAACCATACCCATACGGTTACCATAGCGGGGTTACCCGTTGACGTTTACAACATGGTAGTGTATGTAGATAATGTACCTTTTGTAGAACATTTTATTAAGCAATCGGAATAAGCAACACTTCGGCTGATATAAAACCCTTTTAATGAACTAACAAAGGGATGTAATATTGCACACACAGCCGCACCTCACTCTCCGTCAGGTGCGGCTATTATCAAGCCTTTACCCGATACAAAATGATGAAACCCGCTAACCGATGGAATGAGGTGCAGCGACTGGCCAAATTGTTCTTAAACCGACCTGCTTACCAATACAGTACACTGGACACGGATAAACTACCCCAAACGGGAGGGGTATATCTACTTTGTCTTGTGGACGAAAGTCTCAACGAAACTCCGCTGTTTATCAATTTCACAAATGACCTCCGAAATGAAATCCTAACCAAGCGGGCTGCCTTTGTCTTAACTCAACTGAAAAGCCCAAAGAAATTATCGGAAGTGTTAAATTCAAGATGTTACCTTCGGTATATGGTAGAACCCGACCCAAAGGAACAAATGGCCTTGACAGTGGCTATCTCTTTGGAGTTAAAGCCGATGTATTTGAATAATTAAACTGTTGGATGTTGGTGTTGGCCAACACTGTTTGTATAAAGCCGTTGACGCCTCGTTAACGGCTTTTTTATTTAGTAGCAGTTTGTAATTGGCATGGTAAATAAATGTACATCTGACATCCACACTACTAACTACCCAAACCTCCCCATTTCCAATTACATCGTACCCTTTGCTTACCGATACAAGCAAAGGGTAGTGAACGTACCAATAATTCAACCAACAGCAATACCAACACCCGTTGGTCAACTGTTGCTAACACCACCAACAACAAGTTGTATTGTATCTGTTGGTTCGTTGATTGGCTAATGAGCCGTTCACAATCCGTATCGGTGTCTCATTTATCAATTGCACAGACGATGAATCCTCAAGAAAGAGAAGAGCTTGCACAAGCCCTTCAACAAATGCCCGACCTGCCCCTTACCAATCCTAAAAAGCAACCCTTAACATCGGAGATACTCCGCACTTTCAGCGGCCATGAAAACCTATCTGACCAAGAAGCTGAACACTTAATCCTTCAATACGACTATGTTTCACGGATTTTTATTGTGTTCCACGAAAGATTTAAGGAACTTTGTGCTTAGTCGTTCATCCCATTACTTTTAATCATAACAGTACGCAGTACAACTATGGAAACCAACCCCGCTCAACGCTCTTTAGGAGACTTTAACAAGTTTGCAAAAACCTCCAAGTCTTTGGTTCAAAAGACGGATACTAAAAACGTAGTAGTGTACACACGGGTGTCCAGTAAGGAACAAGCCGATAAGAACCTGAGCCTTGATACCCAACGCAACGCTATTGAGGAATACGCCCACCGAAACCAACAAACCGTTGTTGCTTATTTCGGGGGTACCTATGAAAGTGCCAAAACAGACGGTCGTAAGGAGTTTGTCAGAATGTTGGACTTTATCAAAAAGTCCAAAGGCCGTATCAGCTATTTATTGGTGTACAGCCTTGACCGCTTTAGCAGAACAGGGGGTGGGGCTATCAAACTGGCCACTGATTTAAGGGAAAAATACGGGGTTACGGTGTTTGCTGTAACCCAACCCACCGACACCAACAACCCCAGCGGGGTATTGCACCAAAACATCCAGTTTTTGTTTTCTGAATACGACAACCAGTTGCGTAAACAAAAAGCGATGGCAGGGATGAAGGAGAAGTTTCAGAAAGGGATATGGGTGGTAAAGCCTCCGATGGGGTATGATATTCTTAGAAGTAACGGAGAGCGGAAGATAGTGGTCAATGATACCGGACGAAAACTGAAAAAGGCATTTGACTGGAAGTTACAGGGGATAAAGAACCAAGACATTGTCCAACGGTTAAAAGACATCGGGGTAAAGATGTACCACCAACAATTGCAAAAGATATTTGCCAACCCTTTTTATTGCGGGCTTGTCTGTCACGGAATGCTGGAGGGACAAATCGTGGAAGGGGTACATGAGAAACTTATCTCAAAGGAAGTCTTTTTGCAGGTAAACCAAATCAATGCAAAAGCCCCGAAGTATGGAGTATCCCATAAGAAGGAACAGAATGAAATCCCGTTGAAGGTATTTGCAAGGTGTTCCTGCTGCAACAGGGGACTGACAGGGTATGTGGTGAAAAGTAAAGGGTTGTGGTATTACAAATGTGTTACGGTGGGGTGTAAGTTTAACAAACGAGCCCAACAGTTGAACGACCAGTTCAAAGCAATCCTAAGCCGTTATCAAATCCATGCAAAAGCGGTGGAACCTATTTTATACCAATTGCAATACGTGTTAAAGGACATGGCTAAGGATAAGGAAGAAAAGACTACTGTATTACACAAGCAGTTGAAAGAGGTGAACCAAAGGATGGATACGATTGAGGAGAAGTATTTTGTGACGGGTGAACTGAGTAAGGAGTTGTACGATAAATTCAATACCCGTTATAAAGAAGAGCTGGCAAGTATCACTCAAAGTTTGCAGGGGTACTGTTTTGATGCTTCGAACCTGCAACAGGTGCTGAAGACTACCTTGTTGGCTACGGGTAAACTCCAGTATTTATGGTCGGTCTCGGATGTTAAGGAGAAGGAAAAGCTGCAAAAGTTTATGTTTCCTGAAGGGATTGTGTATGACAGGGAAAATCAACTGTTTCGAACTGATGTGGTGAACCCCACTTTTGAGTTGATTGAGTGTATTAGCAAAGTGTTGGGGGGAAATAAAAACGGGCAAAATCATAAGACTAATGATTTTGCCCGTTTAGCGGCCTCACCGGGAATCGAACCTGGATCTTGAGTTCCGGAGACTCACGTACTATCCATTGTACTATGAGGCCTTAAGTAAAGAGGTACAAAGATAAATTAAATAGCACGCCCTATCAATCTAATCCCTGCAAACCCGTTGCTTATTTTTTATATTTGAATATATGCACCGCAAACCTTTACTGTACACGCTACCTGTAATAGCTATTTGTTTAGCCGTTATCGGTATAGGATATATTTCTAATTCAAGCCATAATAGCCCCATACCGCCACAGGGCGGCGACGAAATGAGCTATAACCTGAGTGCCCGCAAACGATGGGAGTTTAATCGCCTTAAAGACCCTAACACAGGCAAAATACCCGATGGTATGCGTATGAAAGAGTTAGCCTTTGCAGCCACCTTGCCTAAAACCGATATATTTAAAAAAAGCGGGGATATATGGGACAATATGGGGGTATGGAATGTGGGCGGCAGAACCCGCGCCATTGCCATTGATATAACCAACGAAAATGTATTGATTGCAGGCGGTGCTACGGGAGGTCTATGGCGTAGCGAAGACGGGGGCAAAAGCTGGACAAAAACCACCACCAGTACCCAAATAAATGCAATAACGGCCGTTACACAAGATACCCGCACGGGTAAAACCAATATTTGGTATGCATCAACAGGTGAATTAAGCGGCAGCAGTGCTTCAAAAGGAGGGGCTTACTTCTCAGGCAGGGGGATATTAAAATCAACCGACGGCGGTAAAAGCTGGCAGCCATTGGCAAGCACTGTTGTGAATACCCCGCAGTTTGACAGCGATTTTGACGGCTCGTGGAACATTGTTACCAATCATACCAGTAAAGACAGCGATGTAGTATTTGTTGCCCTGTATGGCGGCATACACCGTAGCGTGAACGGCGGTACAACTTGGCAACGCCGTCGTGGCGGCACATCAGGCGGTAATCCTTCTTATTATACCGATGTAGCCATTACAAAGGGCGGGGTGATATACGCCACCCTTAGCAGCGAAGGCCCGCAAAGGGGCATTTGGCGTAGCGTGGATAACGGCAATACTTGGACAGGCATTACCCCTGCTGAAATAGGTACCGCGTACGGCCGCATGGTAATCGGCTTAGTACCCGGCCACGAAAACCAACTGTATATATTGGCTCATAACACCGAAAATATGGGTAAAAAGACTACAAATTTCAGGGGTGATGAGGAGTGGAACAGTTTGCTGAAATATACTTATGTATCGGGCGACGGAAGCGGCACCGGCGGAATTTGGGAAGACCGTTCAGCTTCAATACCCGATTTTCAGGGCGATTTTGAAAAATTTAATGCCCAAGGCGGTTATGATTTGTTGGTGAGTGTTCACCCCAAAGACACCAACATTGTTGTTATCGGAGGCACGGGGCTTTTCCGCTCAACTGATGCATTCAAAAGCACCTCACAAATCACCAAAATAGGCGGCTACGCACAGGGTACTAAACGTCCCGATTTTAAGCTGTACGAAAACCACCACCCCGACCAACACAACTTTCTTTTTCTCAATTCAAACCCCGACAAGGCCATTTCTACACACGACGGCGGTATATCATTTACCGATAATATAAAAGCAGGTACGGTTAAATGGCAATCGCTAAATAACGGTTACGTTACAACACAGTTTTATACCATAGCCATTAACGAAGCGGTAGCAGGCGACCATACTATTATTGGCGGTTTGCAAGATAACGGGACTTTGTTTACTAATAAAAACGATCAACGTAACCCGTGGAATGAAATTTTCAGTTACGACGGAGCTTTCTGCCACGTTGCAGGAAACGGTCAGGATTATTATGTAGCCAAGCAAGAAGCAGGTTTATACCGTATTCGACTGGATGCAAGTAACAACCGTGTGCAAAGTGCACGGTTAGACCCCCCTAATCTCGATAATTACCGTTTCATTAACCCTTGGTGTGTTGACCCTAACGACGACAAACGTTTGTTTTTATTAAACGATACAGCAATATGGCGCAGCAACGATGTTACCCAATTTCCGCTGGATAATTACTTAGATTCATCAAGAGATATGGGCAATTGGCAAGAAATGGTTAACAGCCGCACCCGTTTCCAAATTACGGCCATTAGTATGTCGGTACAGCCATCAGGAAAACTCTTTTACGGTACAGAAAACGGCTTGTTATTCAGGGTAGATAACGCTACCACAGGCGACCCCACCCCTGTTGATATCAAAGGCTCCAACTTCCCTTCGGGCAATATCAATAACATTTGCATACACCCCGAAGATGCCGATAAAATTATAGTAGTATTTACAAATTATGGGATACCCAGTGTGTTTTACACCGAAAACGGCGGCCTAAACTGGCGTGACATTTCGGGTAACCTTGAGCAAAATGCCAACGGAACAGGCAACGGCCCTTCGTGCCGTTGGGCTGAGTTTGTAAAAACCAATACCGGTTATGGTGTTTTATTGGCTACCAGCGTTGGTTTATACAGCATCTCCGAAATTCCACCAACGCCTCCGGTGTGGGTACAACAAAGCCCTGATTTGATAGGGAATGCTATTTGCGAAATGATTAAAGTACGCCGTGCTGATAACCGGGTAGTAGTTGCCACACACGGGGCAGGTGTATTTGCCGCAAACATTACGCAAAACTATCATCTAACAGGGGTAAACAACGGCAAATTGCCTTTGACTGTTTCAGTATATCCCAACCCTGCTACTGAATATGTAACGGTTTCAATCGACGAAAATAATAGTAGCAACACTCTGCTTACGGTATATGACCTAAATGGCAAAAAGCTCATGCAAAACCCTGCTAACGGAACATCCACCCAAGTGGGTGTTAGCGGTTTAGCGGCGGGTACTTATTTATTAAGAATTGAGAACGGTACCAAAAGCGGCTCGACACTTTTCATCAAGAAATAGGATATTTTACTTGATAGCACAAAAAATAAACAGCCCGTCTCCCGACAGGCTGTTTGTGCTATTTAGGAATATTACTGAAGAATTTACTCTTCCGTCAACAAAGCTAATTTTTTCAATCATCCAAGGGTATCCGTGCTTTAAACAAAAGCTTGTTGATAACCCGTTTTGTTGAAACAAATGTACGACACTTTTTCAAAAAAGCAACATTTTTCTAAAAAAAATTCCCAATTTTTTAAAATAATTTAACCTATCACGCATAGTCTAAACATCAGCATTTAAATAGCCTGTTTGACGATAGAACCAACAAGGGGTTAGGCTTTACTGTAAATCTCTTTTAAACCAACCATACGACCCGATTCAGGATCCCAAACTTTTAGTCTAAGGCATTGAATAATGTCCTTAGGCCAAAGCGAAGTAGTTTTTGCGTACTCTCTAAACTCAGGCATTTCATTATATACCTGTGGTAACTTGTAAAACGGAATACGCGGGTTGGTGTGGTGGATGTGGTGATAACCAATGTTGCCCGTAAACCAATTCATTACAGGGCTAAGTTTCATAAAACTTGATGAGTTTAGTGCAGCATCAATGTACGACCAGTTCTTAGCATCCTGAAAGGTAGCCGTAGGAAAGTTATGTTGCGCATAAAACAGGTAAGAACCCATTGCCCCCGCTATCAAACTGGGTAGTAAAAAGCCGAATACGGCACTTTGCCAGCCAAACAGAAAGAATACACCGAAAAAGATACCGTAGTGATACAACAAGGCAGGGATTGCATCCCAATGTTTATCAGGGCTGCGCATTAAAGTACGTACACACATACCGTATGCAAAGGTGAAAATATACCCCGTAAGCAATGTAAACGGATGACGGATAAACAAGTATATGATACGGTCTTTCTTAGATGCTTCTAAGAATTTTTGTTTAGTAACAATAGGAAAAGAGCCAATGCTGGATGAATACAGTTTTGAGTTGTGCTGATGATGGTAATCGTGAGACCTGCGCCAAACGCTTACAGGAGCCAGCATATGAAAGCCAAAAAACATAAACATTACTTTGGCAATAAAAGAATCGTGAAGAATGGTGTTGTGCAGGTAATCGTGATAGATAATAAAGGCTCGCGCAAGAATTAACCCTGATAAGGTGCCAAAAAACAATTGTATGGCCCAATGTGAAGGATAAATACCCGCAATATACGAGGCAGTTAACAATGAAAATGTTGAGGCTGTGTGTACCCAGCTTTGTTTTCGGTCTTCCTTAGCGTATTTCTTGGTGGCCAGTATTAGGTCGTTACCAATCTTCATTCTATAAATTTGTTGCAAATATATTGTAAATCAGTTAGTTCTTTTGTGTTTCCAGCGACGGTGTGTCCACAACCATATCTCAGGATTTTCAATAATATCCTTTTCTAACCGTTTTGTATGCAATTCTGAAATTTCGTTTTCACTTGTAAGCTCAGGTTTCTCTACCAACAGTTCACACTCCATTGTATATTTTCCTCTCTTGGGTCGCTTAATCGAAAGGTAAATCACAGGGTACTTAAACTTTTGGGCAATCTTTTCAGTACCGGGAAACACAGGAGTATCCTGATTTAAAAAAGTAGTCCAGTATGCCCCGCTCGGTTGCGGAGTTTGGTCGGCAATAAAAGCCGTTGCAGTCAACTCCCCTTTATCCCTCACCATACCGCGCAATACCTCACTCATTGCATACAAGCGGTTACCCAGCCTTGTACGCATATGAACGATAAGATTGTTAAAATTCTTATTGCTTAATGGGTGATAAATAACATACAAACGATGAAAAGGCAGCAGCGAAAACCTTGCTCCGCCCAATTCCCAATTGCCCAAATGCCCCATTACAATAATTACGCTTTGTTTTTGATTACTGTATTTTTCAAACAACGAAGGGTCATCAAATGAAATGTGTTTACGCAATGCTTTTTCGCCAATTGTTAGCGTTTTAAGGGTTTCTACAATCAAATCGCAGAAAAAAGCATAAAACTTATACATGATGGCCTTTAGCTCGACCTCGCTTTTTTCGGGAAAAGAGTTTTTAAGGTTTTGCATTACTACCTTTTTGCGGTAGCCTGTAACCCTGTACACAACAAAAAACAAAAAATCAGAAACACCATACAATGCCCAAAACGGCAACAATGAAAGCAGGTATAAAACCGGAAGAAAAATGTAAAATGCTACGGCACCCATTGCACAAAAAAAATATTATTCAGCAACTTTGCAAAATACTATTGCCCTTGGCACAAAACTACTCTTATATTTAACAACTTACACATCCGTATGAATACGCACCAAAAATCCCTTGTTATAAGCCTTGCAACGCTTTTGTTTGCTGCCTGTGCCGCCCCCCGTGCAATTAATCAATCGGGCAAGGTTACCCCAAAAGGAAGCATAGTAGCAGGTATGTCATACACAGCAAACATTCCTACGCGCACAATAGGATTAATGGCTGATGTGGTGGAGCAAAATGTTAAAGATATTGCTAACCAAGATAGCATAACGCTGGATGAAAACTTTTACCGCATTAATAAAGCTGCAACAGCTTTTGCGGTTGACCCGTTTGGCAGCGGTTATGATTTTTACCTGCGTGCAGGCATTGCAAACAGGTTTGAACTGGGCTATAAACGTGCAGGCAGTGCAAACGCTTTTACAGGCCAATACCAGTTTTTGGGGCCTACGGGACAAGTGGGTGAAAAGCAGGCCGACAGGGTGTATGGAAGCGTTGCCCTGCAATACTCGTGGCAAAACTATAAACTTCCCTCATTCTTTAGTGAACTTCAAAGCAGGCTGGGTTATGATTTTAAACGCAGTGATATACTATTACCGGTAATTTTCAGCGTATCGTTTGGCAATGAAGAGGAGTATGGCAGCCTTTCATTCGGAGCAGCAGCAGCTTATAGCCGCATTGTTTATACTACTTTGCCCGATAAAGTTTTTAACGATAAAAATATGCCAGTATTAGGCACACGCAATACAGAGAGTTTTTTATCCTTTGGGGGATTTGCCAATGCTAAAATTGGCTATAAGTATGTGTATGTAATACCCGCATTATCCGTTTTTTATCAAAACTACGGCACCTATAAACTATTAAACAATGAAGCCTTTGCATTCAAAGGCTTCACCATTGTTCCTTCACTATCGCTTCAATTACGGTTAAGCAAAGCCGACTTTAAGTCAAAATAGCATCTTACGCTTATGCTTCTTAAACAACTTCGGTAAAAAAAAGCCCGTAGCTTGTCTGTATTCGGCATAGCTACTTCCCATTTTATTCTTCAATACTTGCTCCTCGGTAGCCACACGTACTGCGCACAAAGCTGTAAAAGGTATCACCGCGCAAAACCCCACCAGCCAATTGCCCGAAACCAACATACAGCCTATTATTACAGCATATACCGATGTATAAATAGGATGGCGCACATAGCCATACACTGTTTCTTTTGCCAAATGCGGGTTGTGGCCAATTTCCGGCCCGCTCCACCAGCTACCTGCAAAACTGTCGTTGCTGATAAAAAACAACGCAATACCCAACTGGTACACAAAAAGTCCCGTAAACCTAACCACCACAGAAACGCCCATGTCGGCAAAATTTATAGTTTGAGTAAAAATGTATAGTAATTGCGGGATAGCAAATCCCAAAAGAGTAACTACCAACAGCAACAAAGCAGCCTGTTTCAAGGGTGTCGAAACCTCGCTGTTTTTTTCGTGCTGCCTGTATTTTTTAAGGTATCTGGTAATAATTACCAAATACAATAGCAATAGCACGCCCATCAGGCCCTTGTAAAACCATTCCATAAAAAAACCTTATGCCCGAAAATCCTACTACTGCGGCTTATTAATTACTAAGCCTACACAAAAGAAACAATCGATTTTAGATAATAACGGAGGTTTACCCCAAGCCACTGGGGTATTGACGAGAATTTTATTCATAACATTAAAAATTAAACAATCCGTCGGCAAGTACGCACTTTAGTTGCGTTGAATTATCCCGCAAAAAAATATGACATTTGACTGACAATCAGGAACGACGGCACTTGTGGGGTTTTGACAAGGCTATTCAGAAAAAAATGACAAAATATGACACTAATTTTACAGAACTTGCTCCCGATTATAAGATTTATTCTTACTAATTTTAAACAATCCAGAGGTGCAGCTAAAGCTCGCACCTTTTTTATTTTCAGCTAATTAGTAGCCACTTCTCCCCCATTCTCATAAAACTTGCCTGCAATAGTTTGTAACCTAAACTTAATTTGTAATTAATCTAAATAAACATAAGTTTGCAGCCACAGAAAATTACTAAAAAGATATAATTACCTAAAAATCAATTAAATGAACAGAAAAACAGGGTTACTAAGTATTTTTGCAGCCTGCGTGGTTTTGGCTACATCGTGTAAGAAAGATGACGACAAAACCGAAACCAAGGCACCGTTATCAATCCCATCAAGCTATGTATCTGCCGATTACAGCACTAACGTTGCAACTGAGGCGGCCCTTAAAACCCAACTAAGCGGTTTGAGCACATACATGAAAACTGCTGAAAGCGGAACAACTACATTAGACCTTGTTACCCTAAAAGATAAATTTAGCACAGGTACTACCAGCCTAAAAAGCGTTACCGGAGCCTATTTTGTGAGCCGTATTGAAAACGACTGGTTCCCTGTAATGGTGGCTGCAAGTGGCAATACGTATGACCCCGCAAACGGTGCAACTGCTACTAAAGGTGGTTCTTTCGGTAACCGTTTGCTTGACAAAGGTGCCAAAGAAAACCTGCAAGAAATTGAAAAAGGTTTATTTGCTGCGGCTTTGTACAACCACCTTGCTACCATTAGCAACGGCACTCTTACTTTGGCCGACGTTGATAAAATGATTAGCGTAATCGGTGCAAGCCCTGCATTCCCTAATACCAATACTGCTGCAAACACTACCAGCCCAGATGCTTTGGCTGCATTGTACATGGCACGTCGCGATAAAAACGACGGAAACGGTGTTTATGGTCAAATGAAAGCAAACTTCATAAAACTGCAAGCTGCTGTTAAAGCAGGTAGCGCTTATGATGCTGAGAAAAACGAAGCGATTGCTGCTATTAAACTTAACATTGAAAAAGGTATGATGGCAACTGCTATTAACTACGGTTACGCAGCTATCACCAAATTCACTACCACCAATCCTCCTGCTACAACACTTTCAGGCGGTTTGCACGATTTGGGCGAAGCTATCGGCTTTATTCACGGTTTCAAAGCAGTTCCACAACAACACCGCAAAATCACCGATGCACAAATCGACGAAATTCTTGTGTTACTAAATGCTCCTGCAAATGCAGATGCAACTGTGTACAAGTTTATCACCGAAGGCGCATCAGAACTACAAAAAATAACACAAGCCCAAGCCAAAATTAAGGCGGTATATGGCTTTAGCGATGCTGAAATGTTGGATTTCAAACAAAACTGGATTTCAGCTCAAGGTCGTTAATTGTATTTTCGCACAATTTTTAATCCCATCCCGTTAAGGTATTCCCTTAATGGGATGGATTGTTTTAAACACACATGAATTATAAAAGTCTCATATTCCGCTTATTGGTTCCGGCATTAGCTCTTCCCCTGCTGCTTTCAGGCTGTAAAGAAGATAGTAACGATGGTGGCACGGCCGGTTCTTTCGACAGAAAATTATTGCTCGAAAACTTTGCCGACAACATTATTATACCCAATTGGGCTACCATGAAAACTGCTACCGATGCGCTTAGCTCATCGGCTGATGCCTTTATAAATGCTCCGGGCACAACCACTTTGCAAGCTACCCAAACCGCATGGACAAATGCCTATATGGCATGGCTGCATTGTAATGCGTTTAATTACGGCCCGGGCGAAAAACCGATTTTTGGGATGGTGAACGAAAACTTGGGCACATGGCCGGTAAACACCCCGGTGGTTGAAAGCCGCATTGTTGCCGCAGATTATAAGTTTGACGATTTTAGACGCGACAGCCGGGGCTTTTTAACAGCAGAATACTTGCTGTATGGGCAGGGTGCGGTAGATTCTTTTACCACATCGGCCAATGCAGCCAACCGTAAACAGTATTTGCAAAAACTTATCGCCGATATTAAAACTTGGGTGGATGAAAACAACACAGGCTGGACTACCTATCGCGATGCGTTTGTAGCCAATACCGATAAATCAGCAGGTAGCCCAACTTCAATGCTTTACAACGAGTTTGTGAAGAGCTTTGAAGCAATAAAAAACTTTAAAATAGGTTTGCCAGCAGGTAAGCGTGCCGGCCAAACCAAAGCCGAGCCGCAATTGTGCGAAGCCTATTACAGCGGCCAATCAATTAAATTTATTAAAGAACACATAAAAGCTGTTGAGCGAATGTGGCGGGGTATTGGAGTGAATGGTACTGACGGGATAGGCTTTGATGATTACTTGGATAAAGTAACCGGAGGGCCTGCGCTAAAAACAGAAACCATTGCGCAACTTGAGGCCGTAAAAACCGCAAGTAACGGATTTGCCGATACTGAAATACTTTCACAAATGGTTATTAATGATGTTGCACGGGTTGATGCCTTGCACACCGAATACCAAAAGATGACCCGTTTTTTTAAAAGCGACCTTTCATCGCTATTGGGTATAGCCATTACCTTTAGTAGCGGCGATGGCGATTAACATCGCCAAGCATATAAAAAACAGTGTTGCACGGTGGCAAGCACCGGCACACATTGCGCCATTGGTTGCCTTCAGAGTTATCTTCGGGCTTTGCATGGCGTTTAGCACAGGCCGGTTTATGGCCTTGGGCTGGATTGAAGACCATTACATCGCACCAAAAACTCATTTCAAATACTTTGGGTTTGAGTTTGTAGAAGTATTGCCTCCCACTGCCATGTATGCCCTGCACATCGTACTGCTGGCAGCATCAGTAATGGTGGCCTTGGGTTTATTTTACAAGGCAGCGGCATGGATACAGTTTATTGTATTTACTTATACTGAACTGATAGACCTTACCTATTACCTAAACCACTATTACTACGTTAGTATTGCTTGCTTGTTGCTGGCCTTATTGCCTGCACACCGTTTCTTTTCATTAGATACCCTGCGAAAACCGCAATTGGCTGTTACCCATGTGCCCGCTTGGTGCATATACATTATTATGCTGCAAACCGCCATTGTTTATACATACGCAGGACTTGCTAAAATAAACAGTGATTGGCTGTTGCATGCACTGCCCCTAAAAATATGGCTACCTGCCTCGTATGATTTACCTGTGCTGGGGTCGTTGTTTGCTTGGCGTTACTCGCCCTACGTTTTTAGCTGGGCGGGCATGCTGTATGATTGTACAATTGTTTTCTGGTTGCTATACAAACCCACTCGCCCGTGGGCGTATGCGGCGGTAATATTCTTTCATGCCGTAACGGGAATTTTATTTCAAATAGGGGTATTCCCGCTGGTAATGATAGGCGGAACGCTCATTTTTTTTAGTGCAAAGTGGCACCTGCGGTGGATGCAGACACTAATTCCTTCTTTTAAACCTGCACACAATAGTACCTTTGCGCCCCCGCAACCCTATAAAAAACTAATGACGGCCTTTTGCACAGTGTTTTTTGCCTTTCAGCTATTGTTTCCGTGGCGATATGTACTGTATCCCGGCAATATGTTTTGGACGGAAGAAGGCTATCGCTTTGGCTGGCGGGTGATGCTGATGGAAAAAGCAGGAACGGCCACCTTTTTTGTAAAAGACACAAAAACAGGCAAAGAGGGCGAAGTGTTTAACAACTTTTTTTTGAATGACCATCAAGAAAAACAAATGGCCATGCAACCCGATATGTTGTTGCAATACGCTAAGTTTTTAGCCGGATATTATGAGAAAGAAGGGGTTTACAAGCCCGAAGTGAGGGCTGAAATTTACGTTACCCTTAACGGCAGAAAAAGCCAACTGTTTATAGACCCTGCTATTGACCTTAGCAAAATAAACGACGGTTGGGCGCATAAAACATGGATTTTACCCTTTGATGAAACGCTACCGGATACAAAGTGAAGTTTGGACTTAAAATAGCGGTTATTGTAATTGCGCTGTTAAGCGTTTTACCCTTGTTGGGGCAAACAGGCACTATACAAGTCCGTTTGTTGCACGAAGACAGCACGCTGATTGAAGTAGGTGTTGCTGCGCTTGAGGGCACAGGCCATACGGTTTCAACCCCTGAAAACGGGTTGTATGTATTCCATAACGTTCCGTACGGAAACTATACCCTGCTTACTTATGCCTTTGGCAAAAACATCATCCATACACCTATTGCCCATAACACCCCTCTGCTTTCGGTAACTATTGTGATGAAAGACCTGAGCGCAGATGTAAATGCTGTGGAAATTGAATATGAAACTGAACGTACATTTGGTATTGAGCGGCTGAAAGGAGTTGAAGGCACAGCCATTTATGAAGGTAAAAAAACCGAAGTGGTAGTGCTGAAAGACGTAACAGCCAACCTAAGCACCAACAACCCCCGCCAATTATACAGTAAAATAACAGGACTAAATATTTGGGAAAGTGATGCCGTAGGGCTGCAATTAGGCATTGGCGGCAGGGGATTAAGCCCCAATCGCACTTCAAACTTTAATACAAGACAAAACGGCTATGATATAAGTGCTGATGCACTGGGCTATCCTGAAAGTTACTACACACCACCCGCTGAAGCCCTAGAGCGGATAGAGGTTGTACGCGGGGCGGCATCGCTGCAATACGGCACCCAGTTTGGCGGCCTTTTGAATTTTGTAATGAAAAAGGGGGCTGCCGATAAAAAGATAGAAATAACGGCAAGGCAAACCCTTGGCTCATTTGGCTACTTCGGCAGTTTTAATAGTGTGGGCGGCACGGTAGCCAACGGCAAAGTAAATTACTACACGTTTTACCAACGCAAACAAGGAAACGGTTGGCGACCCAACAGCGGGTTTCATTCAAACACAGCCTACGCAAGGCTTGAGTGGCAAACCACCCGAAAACTTACCCAAACGTTTGAAGTTACTTTGATGAACTACCTTGCCCAACAACCGGGCGGATTAACCGATGCAATGTTTGCCGATGATGCCCGTCAGTCGGTACGTAACCGAAATTGGTTCAGCATATACTGGCAATTGGCCGCATGGCAAGTGGACTATAAAGTTTCAGAAAATACACAGCTAAACTGGCGCACCTTTGGTTTGCTGGCAGGTAGGCAATCATTGGGTAATCTGGAGCGGATTAACGTAGCCGATTTTGGTAAAAACCGTACGCTCATCGATGGTAAATTCACAAACATTGGCCACGAGGGACGTTGGCTGCAACATTACCGCACAGGTAAAACAAAACACACAGCGGTTGTAGGTTACAGATTATACTACGGGCAAACCACCAACCGACAAGGGGATGGTAATAATAGTAACGGCCCTGATTTTCAGTACCTCAATCCGCAAAATCTTGAAAACAGCGATTTCACCTTTCCTAACTATAATGCCTCCGCATTTTTAGAAAACATTTTTAACATCAACCCCCGTTTTAGCATTACTCCAGGCATTCGCTATGAATATATCCAAACACGGTCAGAGGGATACTACAAACAACGGGTGTTTGATGCTGCGGGCAATCTTATAGTTGATAACCGTATATACGATAAAATGAGCCGCACCCGCAGCTTCGTTATTGCAGGTGTGGGCACAAAATATAAACTGCAAAAACATACCGAGTGGTATGCAAATATCTCGCAAAATTATAGGGCGATAAACTTTTCAGACTTACGGGTAACCAACCCCAATTTTATTGTTGATACGGCCATAAAGGATGAAAAAGGTTTTACTGCCGATATGGGGATACGGGGCAGCAAAGCAGGATGGTTTACTTATGAAGTAACCGCTTTTTACATTTACTACAAAGGTCGCATAGGACAAGTATTACGTGCCGACCGTCCACCCTTGTTTATTGATTATCGCTATCGAACCAATATTGCTGATGCCCGCAACATAGGCATTGAGTTGATGACCGAAGTAAACCTGTGGCGGTTTTTATTGCTGCCATACGCCAAAACCAACCAATTGAATTTGTTTGTGAATGGCGCATTGGTAGATGCCCGCTACATAAAAACACAAGACAATACCATAGCCGATAATAAGGTTGAGATGGTGCCCCCCGTTATGATACGCAGCGGAGTTAACTACCGCCACCGAAAAAAAATCGGGTTTTCTGCACAGTATTCATACACAGGCAAACACTATTCTGATGCCACCAACGCCACCCTCACATCTACCGCAGTAGAAGGGGCAATAAAAAGTTATCAGGTGGTAGATATTTCGGCCTCGTTCACACATCGCATATTTTCATTAGAAATAAGCTGCAACAACCTGCTTGATAGCCGCTACTATACCCGCCGCGCCGAAGCCTACCCCGGCCCCGGTATCATCCCGTCAGACGGCAGGTCGTTTTATGCAACACTTGGAATTACCATCGGTAAATAATTAAAAACTCCACTGTTAAGAACCTCAAAATCTTACATTTTCTCCTACAAAAATTTATAAAACGCGGAATAGATTTTGCCTGTAAAAACCACAGAATGAAACAACTACTAAGCCTGATTATTTTAGGTCTTTCTTACTGCATACTTTCTGCTCAGCCCGAGCAAAACTTTGAATATTATCATGGCAACGGCGGGTATGAAAACGCAACGCTTAACCCCGTTAGCGCGCTCAAAAAAACAAAACTCTACTCAAAAGCAGATACCAACAGTAAACATACGGCACTAATGCCCGCCACTACATTATACATACAAGAAATGGGCGAAGCGCAGGGATGTTATTGGTATTATGTGAATACGGATGCCAACATAAAGGGATACGTAAAGTATGAAGACGTTATTCCTTTTCGTGCATACAATTTTGCAACCAATAGTGAGTATTACATTTGGAAGGACATTGAAGGTGACCATTGGGCAGACCCTACGTTTGTAATAAAAGCAAAGAAAGACAACCCCTCGCAAAATGATACGCTTGTGATTACCGATATGCCCTATTATTTAAGGGTTACCGACATATATTACAAACTTGCCTTAAAAAACATCAACAAACTGATTGACCTTGAGTTTTATAATGCCCAATGCCCCGGAACCTCCATAAACGTATTTGTAGGCGATTGCGGCGATTCGCTAACGGTTATTGAGTCTTCGTTTTCTTCAGGCGAACAAACTTGGTATGACAGCAGGATAGTTTACCTGCCCTTTAAATTTGATAACGGCAAAATATTGCTGGTGGCCAACGCTGATGTAACAAACATCTTTAACCATCAAACTGCTGAATTAAATGTATTTCCCTACCCTGCCGATTGCGGAATATCAATTGAAGAACTGATAGTGATTGTAAACGAAAGCGGAGAAGAAGAAGAAATCATAGAAAATACTGAGGAAGCAAGCGAGCACGAAACGCATGATGTTGAACCTGCTATTGATAAAGAGCCCGTATTAAAAGTTCAACGTAGTGTTGAATATTACCGTTGGGACGGCTACAAGGCTGTGAAAGTGAAATAATAATCTCAGTAAGTTCAACAAGAGATTGTCTCAAAAACAACAGGCTTTATACCCATTGTCCCGACGGGCATAAAGCCCGCCTCTTGGCTAATGGTTAGCTCCGAATGGTTTTAAACCATTCGGAACACTACCCTTAAAAACCTGAATTTAAAATTCAGGTTAATTTTTAATGCACTTAATGGTTTGTGGCTAAATAAACACTAATTCCTTCAGGTTATACCCAACCCACAGGCACATTACCTGCCTACACCGTATATTTGATGCATGGAGCAAACTGTATTCTTTACCGATATAAAACCACACATTATTAAACACCTTGAGGGTGCTAAAACTTCCATAAAACTGGCAGTATCGTGGCTCACTGATAAAGAAATTTATAATCTTTTGCTTGAAAAACTATCGCAGGGGGTTGAAGTAAGTTTGGTTACCCGTAATGATTACTTAAACAACCACCCCGATGCGTTGGACTGGAACGGTTTTATAGCCGCAGGCGGCATACTTTGTTTTGCAAGAAACGGTGAGCAACTGCACTACAAATTTATTTTAGCGGATGACGCAAGCGTACTTTGCACCTCGTATAACCTTACTTGCTTTGCAAACGGCAATAACCGCGAAAATGTGATGATGTTTACCGATACTGCTTTTGTACAAAATTTTGTAGGAGAGTTTGAATACCTCACCGCTACCCTATTACAACAAACTACTGTTGAAAGAATAACCATTAACCAAGTGCCCGAAGAGTTACACGGTTTTTACCACAGCACCATAACCAACGATAAAGCAAAGCAAACCGTTTAAATTAATCTGTTGATTGCCTATATTGCAGTAAGAGAAACCCATACAGGCATGGCAGCACCTACCCTTAAATTTGAAACGGTTGATGAATACATAGCCGCATTTCCGCCCGAAATTGCCGAACGCTTATCGCAGGTAAGGGCTACGGTTACCAAAGCCGCTCCCGATGCCAAAGAACTGATTAGTTACAGCATTCCTGCCTTGAAACAAGAAGGCATGCTGGTATTTTACAGTGCATGGAAGGAGCATATAGGCTTATATCCCGTACCTGAGGGCGATGAGGCATTTAACAAAAAAATGGTGCAATACAGAGACGGTAAAGGCACCTTTAAGTTTCCGCATAACCAACCTTTGCCTTTGGATTTTATTACCGAAGTAGTACACCTGCGTTTGATGGATAACTTAGCAAAGGCCGAGCTTAAAAAGACAAAGAAAAAGAAATAAATACGCCTATTTCGCAATTACACCCCTCTATTGCCGCAATAAGCCACCTTTTGTTTGCATATTGCACCTTAGCTTTGTACCAACAAATCAGATAAAAATATTTAAACATAAAAACTATGGAAAATCAATCAACACCCCAAAAAGTAACCATTCAGGCAACCGTTAATGCACCCGTTGAAAAAGTATGGGAGTTTTGGAACAATCCAAGCCACGTTACCAAATGGAATGCGGCCTCAGAAGATTGGCACAGCCCAAGCGCAAGTAATGATTTACGGATGGGCGGTGAGTTCTCGTACCGTATGGAGGCTAAAGACGGCAGTTTTGGCTTTGATTTTGGCGGCGTATATGATGAAGTTACCGAACACAAGTCTATTGCTTATACGATGGGCGACGACAGAAAAGTGAGCATTACCTTCACTACGCAAGGCAACCAAACCCACATAAACGAGGTTTTTGATGCCGAAAGCGAGAACCCCGTTGAAATGCAACAAGCAGGTTGGCAAGCTATTTTAAACAGTTTCAAAAACTACGCTGAAAACAACTAAACAAACGGTCGGATAACTCCTGCTTGAAAGGAGTTACTTCAAAAAATCATCCGTTCTGTTGCAAAGGCACTAAGTCGCATACTATTTATTATTCCGCCTTAGTGCCTTTGTAGCTAAATAAAAAATTGAGTTATATATTGGCCTCTTTCAGCAATATGAACCAAAACAGCAGGGCAGATAAATCATTTGTAAACTTGGCTTCGCTTTCAAAAGAGGTGTTTGTTTGCTGTCCGCATTGTAAAAAGCAGGCCGTTGTAGTATCAGATTTTTCAAAATACTACGTCCCCTACCCCAACCCTGAAAAAACCCAATCAAAATTTCATTGTAACCACTGTTACAAACCGCTGAACGAAAAAAGCTGGCACGGCTCAGTAATTATCTTTCCCGCAACTACCGTATGCGGAAATTGCGGCAGCCAACTGCAAAACGAGGAACGCACGGTAAGCAAGTATCAGGATACAATGAAGGTAACATGCAATACTTGCCTCCAAGAGCGTTTGTATGAAACTAAATACAGACTGGCATATGCCAACAGCCATCAAGCTACCGACCCCAATTTAGGCCTGCCTTTGTGGTTGCAAACCCAAGTTGACGGTAATATCTTTTGGGCATATAACTACGAGCACCTTGCATACTTAAAACAATACGTAAGTGCCAAACTGCGTGAAGCACCCGAAGGCGGCAAATATTCATTGGTATGGAAACTCCCCACGTTTGTTAAAACAGCCAAAAACAGGGGTAAAATCCTTAAAGCTATTAAACGACTTGAGGAAATAGGCCATAACTAACCCAACGTCAATAGTATTGAGATAATGAAAGCCTTCACCATAATTATCCTCTTAATAAGCCACACCGTAGCATTTGCGCAAACAAGATATTTTTCTAGAAATAAGACAATAGATTTATATGCAGGAATTGCTGCCGGCCAAGAAACATTTGTAAGTGCGGCAATGCCTAAAATTGGTATCCTTACACAACACTACCCTATAAAAAATAAAAAGTTTACCACGTACTACGGTGCCGACATAACATTGGGTGTGTTTTTCCAATTTTGGCTTGCAGGAACTGCACAAGTCGGTGTTCGTTACAATCACATTTCTTTAGACAACTCCGTTGGGTATTTAGGATTATTCCCTCAAAAACTTCCTTCAAAATCCCATTTCACCTATAATCCTAAACTGGGCATAAAAACAGGTTCGGTTTGGTTTAAGGCAGGCCCCTCAGTATTATTGAGCCAAAAACGCGCAATTAATGATTTTCTTAAAATTGGAGAATACTATTACAACTTTGAGGTACTTTTTCTTATAAACACAAATTAAAACCCTCTTCATCACTGAAAAGGGTTGCCATAAATTAAACCGTTTGCTCTTAATCAATGGGTAATAAAGTGCTCACTGCTATCCTGTTCCAAGCATTTATTATCACTGTTGCCATAATAATGTGCGCTATGGTTTCTTTATCAAAATAGGTAAGCGCGTTTTGATACACTGCATCTGAAACGCCGTGTTGAGATAACAAGGTTACTTCCTCAGTAATTGCCAGTATTGCCTTTTCTTCAAGAGTAAACACATCCGTTTCGCGCCAAGCGTTCAACAAAAAAATACGTTGTGCGGTTTCACCTGCTTTCAATGCATCGCGGGTGTGCATATTAATACAATATGCACAGGCATTAATTTGTGATGCCCGTATTTTAATCAGTTCTTTTTGTATGGGAGTAAGCGGTGATTTTGCTGTACTCATTGAAAAGTGCAGCATAGCCCTGTATGCCTCGGGCAAAGTTTCTTTCATATCAAATCGTTGTTCCATAAAGGTGTGTTTTAACTACAGAACAAAGCTAAAACCACTGCCGCCCAAGAATACTTAAACCAGTTTAAGACTTTTCTTTTTTCTTTATTTCGCTTAAATATTCAGGCGTTAACCCAAGAAATGACGCCAGCAAATACTGGGGCACTCTTGCTGCAAACTGCGGGTATCGGGAAGCAAACATCCGGTAATGCTCTTCTTTTGAATTATTGTACAGATGTTTAACCCTGAATTGTGCAGCAGCGTGTGCCCGTTGGTGAAGCAGCCTGAAATACCTTTCCATTTTTGGGTGCTGCTGCAAAAGTTGCTCTTGCGCTGTATAACTAATGGCCAAAACGGTTGTCGGTTCAACAGCCTGTATATAAAACTCTGATGGTTTCTGAGTTTGAAGCGATGTATAGTCGGCCATCCACCATTCTTCCATTGCAAATTGTATCGTTTGCTCCGTACCAGCATCATCCACAAAAAACATCCGCAGCAGGCCTTGTTCAACAAAATAGTTGGCCGTGCATACTTTCCCCTCACTCAAAAGGTTTTGTTTCTTTTTTAGCTCCTGTTGTTCAAAAAAACGGAAAACAGTTTCGTACTCACCCCTTTCAAGCTCAACAAACCTTGCAATATGTTTTCTAAGTATTTCTGACATCACAAATAACAATAATACTGAAGTTTGGATAATCAGTTAAACTCCAACTATACTATCCGGCTTATCTATCCGGTAAAGTACACATTCCTGCAAACGTTCGTTACCCGTCAACCTTGGGTGTATAAAATTTTTCACCCTAAGCATACCCGCTTTCTTCATCACATTTTCTGATTTTGTATTGATTACAGGGCACGTAGCATAAACGCACGCAAGGTTTAATACACTAAAAGCATAGTTAAGGCATCTCAAAGCCCCCTCAGAAGCATAGCCCTTATTCCAATATTGAGGGGATAATCGCCACCCAATATCAACGCAAGGTGTGAAATCGGCTTTGTAGGTTTGTTCACTTAACCCTATAAAACCAATAAAATTGCCTGTTGCTAACTCATCAACGGCAAAATAACAGTGCTTCTTTTGCTCAAACTGATGTTGCATTCGTACTATAAAGTCTGTTGTCTCATTCGCCCCAACAAGCGAAGGAAAATACTCCATCACCATTGGGTCAGCATTTATTGCACACATTTTCGGGATGTCCTCATTATTCCAGTTTCTGAAACCTAACCGTGAAGAGCAGAAAAGATATCCTTGCCCATTACTACCTATTTGCATTAAAAATGTCAGTTTTTAGCAGTATATAAAAAGTATTAGAATTAATTTTCCTTTCAACAGAAAAATTTTCTAAAACAGCATCATTACTCATATCAATTACAACCCCATCACACAACAATGAACCACCCGAACAAGCAGATTTCCGAACCAAAAGACACTAACGCACAGCAAATAAGTGCCCTTTGATTTTGTATAAAGAAAATTCTGAATAACCTTAAACAGGCAATAACCTTGTGCCATCCAATTGCTCATTTGGCAAAAACGGCTTTGTTTTCGAAACAATTTCATTTTGTAGCATATCCAAAATCTTCTTCTTCACAAAATGCCGGTGTGTAACTAAACCAATCGTTCTATAAGGAGCGGGAGCCTTAAAGTTGCTAATACGCGATTTTTCTTCTTCTGATAAATCAACAACCGATAAATACGGAAGTAAGGTGGTTGCACTATTGGCTTTAACAAACCTCAACAAGCTATCAATAGAACCTGCTTTATACTCAAAATTTAATTTTGATGTAAAATCCTTATTATGAATTTCGCAGAGTTTTATAATTTGTGTACGCATACAATGCCCCTCTTCCAGCAAGCATAAATTGCTCATATCAATTTTGCTTATTGCTTTTTCAGAAGCCTTTTTGGTCTTCGCATCATAAAAAACAAAAGGCTCGTCGTACAACTTTAATTCAACAATATCCTTATCCTTAACCGGAATCGATATTATACCTATATCCAACTCCCTTGATTTTATTTGCCTGATAATTTCACCTGTAGTTTGTTCTTTTACTTTAATAACTAATTCAGGGAATTTTGCAGCAAAATCTTGCAAAAACAACGGAAGAAGAAACGGTGCTACCGTTGGAATTACTGAAATCGTAAGCCCCCCCTTTATCTCCCCTTTTATTTCCTTGGTCAGCTCAGTAAATTGTTCAATATTTTTCCAAACTATTTTTAATTGCTCAATTATAACCTGCCCTTCAGCCGTTAATTCCACAGGCTTCTTTTTCCGGTCAAAAATTTTAATTCCTATTTCATCTTCAAACCTCGAAATCATTGTACTAAGGGTTGATTGTGTAATAAAACACTTCTCCGCAGCCTGCTCAAAGTGCTTATTTTCAGCAACGGCAAGCGTGTATTGTATTTGCTGTATATTCATCTACTCCATCAATAATATCATTGAAACAATCGTTTTTGTCAAACAAACTTAAGAATTAGTTTTGAAAAAAAATACTGTATTTAATATGAAAACACGACCTATCGCATACGGATTAATTGTATCTTTAATTCTAGTAGGGAAGTTCAATTTAAAAGCTCAAGACAAAATGGAAAACAATGGAAAATGTCCTTTCCACATGGAACCACAAGGACAAAAAAAATTAGACGACACTGCAGTAGTCAAAATTGATAGAAAAACAACTAACAATGCCGACTGGTGGCCTAATCAATTAAACTTAAAAGTGCTTCGCCAACACTCAAC
Source organism: Bacteroidia bacterium (assembly GCA_035906255.1). Lineage (GTDB taxonomy): Bacteria > Bacteroidota > Bacteroidia > UBA8524 > UBA8524 > SB11. The sequence continues at coordinate 343,633 of JAMIFM010000010.1, read as the reverse complement.
ACAATCAAACCCAATGGGTGAAGATTTTGATTATGCAAAAGCGTTTGATAGTCTTGATTTGAAATCCTTAAAAAAGGATCTGACCGATTTGATGACTCAATCAGAAGATTGGTGGCCTGCTGATTTTGGACATTACGGCCCCTTATTTATCCGTATGGCATGGCACAGTGCCGGAACCTATCGTACCGGAGACGGTCGCGGCGGTACAAGAGCCGGACAGCAACGTTTTGCACCACAAAACAGTTGGCCTGATAATGCTAACCTTGATAAAGCAAGAAGATTACTTTGGCCGATAAAACAAAAATACGGTAAGCAAATTTCGTGGGCAGATTTGATGATTCTTACAGGAAATGTTGCCTTAGAATCGATGGGCTTTAAAACGTTTGGTTTTGCAGGCGGAAGAGAAGATGTGTGGGAACCTGAAGAAAATGTGTATTGGGGTTCAGAAAAGAAATGGTTAGCAGATGAGCGTTACACAGGAGACCGTGAGCTTGAAAACCCTCTTGCTGCTGTGCAAATGGGTTTGATTTATGTGAATCCCGAAGGGCCAAACGGCAACCCCGACCCAATTGCTGCCGCAAAAGACATTCGCGAAACATTTGGCCGCATGGGAATGAACGATGAAGAAACAGTTGCACTAATAGCCGGAGGGCACACCTTTGGCAAAACGCATGGTGCGGGAGACGCCTCTTTAGTTGGGTCAGAACCCGAAGCAGCCTCGATAGAAGAGCAGGGATTAGGCTGGAAAAGCTCGTATAAAAGCGGGAAAGGAAAAGATGCCATTACTTCGGGCTTGGAGGTAACGTGGACAACCACCCCAACAGAATGGGGGTACGGCTTTTTTAAACTTTTGTTTGAAAACGAATGGGAGTTGACCAAAAGCCCCGCCGGTGCTCACCAATGGGTAGCCAAAGATTCAGAAGCTAAAATACCCGATGCTTTTGATGCTAAAGTGAAGCATAAACCAACCATGCTAACCACGGATTTATCACTACGTTTCGATACTATTTACGGCACAATTTCAAAGCGTTTTTATGAAAACCCTACGCAATTTGCGGATGCTTTTGCACGTGCTTGGTTTAAACTAACGCATCGTGATATGGGGCCTCGCAGCTTGTATTTAGGCTCGGAAGCACCTAAAGAAGAATTAATATGGCAAGACCCTATTCCGGCACTTAACCACGAGGTGGTAAATGCAGCAGATATTGAAAAGTTAAAAACCTCAATTGTAGCTTCAGGTTTAACCATCAGTGAGATGGTCTCTACAGCTTGGGCATCTGCTTCAACATTTAGGGGTTCTGATAAGAGGGGTGGTGCTAATGGTTCAAGAATACGTTTGGCTCCTCAGAAGAACTGGGAAGTAAACAACCCTGCACAGTTGGACAAAGTGCTTAAAGTATTAGAGAAAATACAAAACGACTTTAATGCGTCATCAGCAAAAAGGAAGATATCAATGGCTGACATGATTGTGTTGGCCGGAACTGTGGGGGTAGAAAAATCATTACAAAACGCGGGGCACAAAGCAAGCGTACCTTTTACACCGGGCAGAATGGATGCATCACAAGAACAAACTGATGTTGAATCAATGGCAGTTCTTGAACCAATGGCTGATGGATTCAGAAACTATTTGAAGACTAAATTCACATTGTCAACCGAAGAGTTATTAGTTGATAAGGCTCAATTACTTACTTTAACAGCTCCTGAGTTAACGGTATTGATGGGCGGCTTAAAGGTTCTGAATATTAATCACGACAACTCTAAACACGGCGTGTTAACATTGAAAAAGGATGCACTAACCAATGACTATTTTGTGAACCTTTTAGATATGGCCACTGAATGGAAGGCTGTTTCGGAATCGAAAGAAGTATTTGAAGGGCTGGATAGGAAAACCGGAAAAATAAAGTGGACTGCCACCAGAGCTGATTTAATTTTTGGTTCAAACTCTGAACTGCGAGCTATCGCTGAAGTGTATGCAAGTAACGATGCAAAAGAAAAATTTGCTACTGATTTTGTTGCCGCTTGGGTTAAGGTAATGAACCTTGACCGTTTTGACTTACAATAAACTTTATAGCTAAGAATTTGCTGAGGTTGCCCCAAAAAGGCAGCCTCTTTTTTTTGCTCGGGTGTCTCGTCCTGAAATAAGTTGATGTAGGTGTCAACTTATTTCAGGACGAGACAAGATAAACAAAAAAGCCTTCACATCTCTGTAAAGGCTTTTAATTTTAGTAGCGGGAGCTGGACTCGAACCAACGACCCCCGGGTTATGAGCCCGGTGAGCTACCACTGCTCCATCCCGCATTGTTAAATGAGGTGCAAAAGTATAACTAATTACCGACCTTTGCAACTTTACTTTAAAAAATTGTTAAAATGACACACAAAGCCGGGTTTATCAGCATCATCGGAAAACCTAATGTAGGTAAGAGTACACTAATGAATGCGCTGATTGGCGAAAAGCTATCTATCATTACGCCAAAGGCGCAAACAACGCGCCATAGTATTATGGGCATTATCAATACCGATGATTATCAAGTGGTGTTTAACGACACTCCGGGAATTATAGACCCTCAATACGGTCTTCAAAAAAGCATGATGCGCTTTGTGGACGAAAGCCTTGAGGGCGCAGATGTAGTTTTATACATTGCCGAGGTAGGTGAAAAAGAAATTCCGGCAGAAGCGTTGCAACGTCTACAAAAAACAGCTTCTCCGGTAGTATTGGCATTAAATAAAATCGACACGCTAAGCCAAGAAGAGATTGTACAAAAAACTGAGTATTGGAAAGGGTTATTCGAGTTTAAATCGGTTGTACCCATCTCTGCCTTAAATAAATTTAATACCCAAGCTTTATTGGATGAATTAGTGAGCTACCTGCCTGCCTGCCCTCCATACTACCCAAAAGATCAATTGACGGATAAGCCTGAAAAGTTTTTTGCTGCCGAGATTTTACGCGAGAAAATATTTTTCAGGTACAAAAAAGAAATCCCCTACTCTACAGAGGTGGTGATTGAGCAGTTTAAAGACGAACCCGAATTATTGCGGATTAGTGCGGTAATAATGGTGGAACGCGATTCACAAAAAGGAATTTTAATTGGCGAAAAAGGCCTTGCGCTAAAAAACACAGGAACTGCTGCCCGTAAAGAAATGGAGAATTTCTTTGGCAAAAAAGTGTTTTTGGAAATGTTTGTAAAAGTAAAAGAGAAATGGCGCGACACTAAAAGTGCTTTGAAGGAATTTGGCTACGATGATTAATAAGTAATAGCAAAAACCACCCCGTATCAAGGGTGGTTTTTTACACGCTTTATATCTGCAAAGTCACGAACTGTTTATTAAGCGACAGCAGCCTCACGCAGCCGCTTATAGTTGCGTTTCACATCTCCTGATATAGGCACAGCATTTCCCTCATCATCAATACGCACAAACGTAATATGAGTAGTACATACCACTACTTCCTCTCCACCGTAAAAGTTGCGTTTGCGCGCCTCTATTTTCATGGTTACAGAAGTATTGCCAATTGCCAATACATCACCGTAAATCAATATTTGGTAACCCAGTTTCACCGGTCGCTTAAACACTACTTCATCAATTTTAACGGTAACCATATTAGGGGTATTACAAACATCGGCAGCCATTGATGCTGCGGCTTCGTCAATCCACGACAGCATATTACCCCCGAATAAATTACCGTGAATACCTAAGTCACGGGTCATACAGATTTTTTGCGTTATCAGTTTCATTTTTGTACTAATTTTAAATGTGATTGTTGGAAAAATGACCCTTAGCGAAATTCAACAATGCCTATAGCAGGCATATTTGCTGTGCTTATCGTTTTTTGGAGGGCCGGCTGAAAATATGGGTTATCAGCAACAATGCGCACAATGCCAACAGCACACTGCACGATGGGCCGCATGGCGTTTTCGTGAGTTTAGAAGATATGTATTGCTGTTGTGTAACATTTATTATGTGTTGCTTCTTCTTATAAAAGAGTCGCAAAACTAAGCACAAGTTTTATATAATGAAAGTACCCGCAATTAAATTCTGTTAACAAATCAAAAAAGGGAGCACTTTGCAACACCCCCTTAATCATTTGAATGATAGAAACGGAAATCTTATAACTCAATAGTGATGAACGGATCCCATTGGAAATAACCAATTACCGTACCTTGTTGGTTAAGCACCTGAAACGACCACGAGTATTGCACACTATTGCAAGCTTGCAATGCAGTAGTTTGCCATGCTGAGCTGGTATAAGCAATTGGCATTGCAGCGGTTGGATTTGAGGGATTGTTAATGTACAAATTAACGGCAAGCGGAAGACAAATAGGCTGTGTTACGTAGGTACCGATGGCTGCTGATTGAAAGTTGTACAAAATTGAACTGTACTCAACACCGGCACCGGGATTGGTGATTGTCCAACGGATGTTATCACCCACATCGCACTGGATGGTAAGTTCTGATTGAGCTTGTTCGTTTACCACGTAGCAGTTTTCAGTAATCATAAACACATACACATCCGACTGTGAATACGACCCCAATGAAGTAGGGGCATTTAATGAGCCGGCTGGCAATTGGCCGCTGGCAACTTTGGCAGCCAATGTAGCTGCATCAACAACGCATAGAATATCGATAGTATTTGACATAATTTTTATTTTTTGATAGTTTGTTCTTACTCATAAGGCTTTTCAGAATCCGCCCCAACGATAACTTGGTTGGTCAAGACCGTGTTTTTAGAAATGGTACGGCAACATTTAATTGAAATACGTGCACATTAATTAGGTGGTCAGCCTTTCTCAAACCAAACTTGCGATTAGATAGTAAGCGCAAGTTGGCACAAATGCGCACGGCAAGAAACAGTAGTTACCTCGGTATTGATAAACGGATATTTTTACCCGTAAAAACAAAAAAGCCTTCCAGATTTGTTTTCTGAAAGGCTTTTAGAGTGTTTTGTGGTACCAGCCGGGATCGAACCAGCGACACAAGGATTTTCAGTCCTTTGCTCTACCTACTGAGCTATGGTACCTTTTTTTGAGGAGTGCAAATGTAAGTGTTTTTTCAAAGTTGCAAAACATTTTTTTGCTTACTGCTTTTTTATCATCTTTGAAGTCGTTACCAACCGCGTAAATCCTTATGCAAATTGTTTCGCAACTTATTTTTGCCCTTGCCCTTGGTGCAGCTATATATACGTTTTGGCGCAACGTAAGTAAAATACGCCGCAACATTTTATTGGGCAAACCATTGGACAGAACTGATAATCAGAAAGAAAGAATTACAACCATGCTAAAGGTTGCTTTTGGCCAAAGCAAAATGGTAACCCGCCCCTTAGCAGGCATCATGCACTTGTTTGTGTACATAGGCTTTGTGCTGATAAACATTGAAGTGCTCGAAATCATTATCGACGGGCTGGCAGGCACACACCGTGTGTTGATGCAACCTTTCGGCGCAGTATATACTGCCGCTATTGCCTTTTTTGAAATTTTAGGCTTGTTGGTATTAATCGGTTGCGTAGTGTTTCTTATCCGCAGGTATAGCGGCAAAGTACCCCGTCTGAATATGCGTGAACTTGACGGATGGCCGTTTAAAGACGCTACTTACATCCTATCGATAGAAATTGTGCTTATGCTGGCTTTGTTTGTAATGAATGCTGCCGACACTCATTTTCAGGCACACAGCTCAATGCCCATAAGCGGGCTGATAGCCCCGATATTTGCCAACATGGATACCGGAACGGCTGCCGGTATTGAACGTGCCGCATGGTGGTTTCACATTTTAGGCATATTTGTTTTCTTAAACTACCTGCCCTACTCAAAACACTTTCACATTATACTGGCATTCCCCAATACCTACTTTTCGCAGCTTACCCCAAAGGGACAATTCACCAATATGGAATCAGTCACTACAGAAGTAAAACTGATGATGGATCCTTCGGCTGCACCCCCCGATAATTATGAACCACCTACAAGTTTTGGTGTGAAAGACGTTACCGACCTGCATTGGAAAAACCTGATGGATTCATACAGTTGCACTGAATGTGGCCGTTGTACTTCGGTTTGCCCCGCAAACACCACAGGTAAATTATTATCACCGCGTAAAGTGATGATGGACACCCGCGACCGTTTGGAGGAAGTGGGCAAAAACATTGATAAAAACGGACAGTTTGAAGACGACGGCAAAAACCTGCACAGCTACATCAGCGAGGAAGAACTTTGGGCATGTACCACTTGCAATGCTTGTGCCGAAGCCTGCCCTGTGAATATAAACCCCGTTGAAATTATATACGGCATGCGTCAATATTTGGTAATGGAGAAATCGCAGGCTCCTACCGAACTGAACGGTATGTTTACCAATCTTGAAAACAACGGTGCTCCTTGGCAGTTCCCTCCATCTGACAGGGCTAATTGGACACAAGAGGTTTAACTATGAAAGCTAAACTGTTTATAATATCACTACTTTTTACGCTTGTTTTCTTTTCGTGTAAAAAAGAAAATGAAAACAGTGCTGTTTGGTATTATTACAGTGAGTTGGATTGCAACCTTACCCCGTTTACCGTTACCAATGATTCATTACAGAATTTTGAAAACTGTAAAAATTATCTGCAAAACAACGGCATCGAAATTTTAAACGGTTATCCGCGTAATCATGGGCCCGGACGTGCAATACTTGCATGCGGTGGTCCACGCCGTTTTGGCTTCAGCCATTATGTGCTGATACGCAAAAAAGATATTGACAAAGCGGTTTTATTACAGCTACAGCCGATGGCTGAGAGCAATTTATAACAGAGATATGAGCGAACCAATACAAGTGAAAACGATGGCAGAAATGGCTGCCGCAGGCGAAGCCCCCGAAGTATTGTTTTGGGTAGGCTGCGCAGGAAGTTTTGACGAGCGTGCCCAAAAAGTAACCAAAGCATTTGCTAAACTGCTGCACCATGCAGGAGTAAAGTTTGCTATACTTGGCCAAGAAGAAACCTGTACGGGCGACCCTGCGAAACGCGCAGGCAACGAGTTTTTGTTTCAAATGCAGGCAATGACAAACATTGCAACACTTGAGGCTTACGGGGTGAAAAAGATAGTAACGGCTTGCCCGCACTGTTTTAACACTCTGAAGAACGAATACCCTACATTGGGCGGAAGCTATGAGGTGATGCACCATACATCGTTTTTACAAGCTCTTATCACCGAAGGTAGGCTGACCATTGAAGGCGGCTTGTATAAAGGCAAAAAAGTAACCTACCACGATAGTTGCTACTTGGGTCGTGCAAACGGCATTTACGAAGCACCCCGTGCATTGCTTGAAAAACTGGACGCTGAACTCATTGAAATGAAGCGTTGCCGCACCAATGGCCTTTGCTGCGGCGCAGGTGGTGCTCAAATGTTTAAAGAAGCCGAAAACGGAAACAAAGAGGTTAACATAGAACGTACTGAAGATGTTTTAGAAACAAAAGCAGGGGTTGTAGCTTCTGCTTGCCCATTTTGTATGACAATGCTTCGCGACGGTGTGAAACACGCTGAAAAAGAAGCCGAAATACAGGTGTTGGATATTGCAGAACTAATAGCGCAAGCCAAAGACTTATAATACTGGTAAATCAAAAACAGAAAGGGCGACTAAAATGGTCGCCCTTTCTGTTTTTGTGACCGTGTATAATGGATAATTGCTGTCATGCTGACGCAGGAAGCAACTTATCGCGCTTTGTTATCACACTTGCAATAAGTTTCCTCGCTGCGCTTCGGAATGGCAGGGAAACAAAACTCCGCATACAAACAAAAAAGGGCTGTCTCAAAAGTTGAGGCAGCCCTTTTTTGTTAACCGCTCATGGTTATTCAACCACTACCTTTTTGGTGTAGTGTTCACCCGTTTCTTTTACTTGTATTGTGCAGTAGTAAACTGCTGCGGGCAATTGTATCGCCATTTCATCCGTTATCCCCACTCCCACAGCTACAACTTTGCCTAATACATCACACACTGATACATCCAAAGTATAACCCAAAGGATTTGTAAAGCCTATTGCATTAGCGGTTACAGGATTAGGAAAAATCACTACCGATGAATTTACAACACCGCCAGCACCCGTATTGCTGCTTGTTTTTAGCACAATTTCGCCACCCAACGTACCAATCAATACTTTACCGTTTCGTGCCGATAATGAAAAAGCAGACATCCCATCAGGAAAAGACGTATCAGCATTCCAAGTTATCCCCCTGTTAATACTGATTAACGGCTTTGGAAACGCTAAACCCACCGCATACCCTATATTAACTGTAGAAAAACCGATAGAAGTTGCCAACGCCCCGCTTGGGCCTCCTACAACAGGGTACCAATTACTGCCCCCGTCAACGGTTTTTAAAATTTCTGACCCGTCGTAGGTTAATGCAAAACCTACCGAAGCACTCGTAAACAGTATATCCGCAATTGTATTTCCATTGCTCAATACCGACATATTTACCGGCTGCCAGCTTTTACCGCCATCGGTAGTTTTTACAATCTCAGTAGCCCCCGAAAACCCAACAGAATCATTAATAAAAAACAATGCCGTAGACGCCACCAATGAAGGCGTAGCAACAGCAGTCCACGTTTGCCCACCGTCATCAGTAGCTGCAAATGAGTTTCCTGCCCCAACACCACCCGTTGCATAGCCTATGTTTGCCGAAGTAAAAAATACATTAGTTATTCCTTGGCTCATGGCAAGCGATGACACATCCGCCCAGTTTTGGCCGCCATCAGTAGTTTTTAATAACGTAGGTTTTCCTGTAATGTCAGTTCGGCCAATAAACCCTGTATTGGCATCCAAAAAATGCACAACCTCAAAACTGGGGTCAGAAACCGATATGTTGGGGGTCATATCCGCCCACGTATTGCCCCCGTTGGTGCTTTTCAAAAAAGTACTATCGCCTACGGCGTACACCACCAAATCGTTTACAAACTGAATATCGTAAACGGGCTGACTGCCCGTATAAACAACGTTCCACTGACCAAAAGAAACAATAGAGAGCAGCAGCCCGCAAAGCAGTAATATGTTTTTCATAGTTATTTAAAAAATTATACCTATTGCAGACTATCCATTGGTAACCAATGTTGCGTGGTACATTAAAAAGGCTTTTATATGACACTGAATACTACCAACAGCTTTAGTACCTTTGTAGTATTATGCACCATTTTCCTCCGCAATCAAAAGTTTGGGTATATATGGCCGACAGGGTTTTTACCGATGCCGAAACTCATACCCTAAACAACACAATAGCTGATTTTACAGCACAGTGGACGGCTCACAATATGCAATTAAAAGCAACCGGGCAGGTGTATTTTAATCGTTTTATAGTATTGCTGGTTGATGAAACCCAAGCAGGTGCCAGCGGCTGCTCTATTGATAAATCAGTGCACTTTATAAAACAAATTGAGGCACAACTGGGCACATCGTTGTTCAACAGGCAATTGATAGCGTACAAAAAAGGAGAAAGCATTAATACTTTTTTGTTGGGTGATATTGATAAATACATTGCAAATGGTGAACTAACGCCCGAAACTGTGTTTTTTAACAATACAGTAACTACCAAACAACAGTTTGACGAACAATGGCAGCAACCCATTGCTCAAAGTTGGATGAAACGTTACCTTCCTATCCAAACCACATAACACTGAAACGCTCCGTTTTTTATATCCTGCTGCTTGCACTGCACCTCGTTTTGTTTTGGCAGGTGAAAGATTTTCCTTTTTTAGGGGATAGCATACCCAGCAATCTTTTTGCCGCTGAAAATATTTACTCGCACCACTTCACAACCATTTGGAACATTCCCGAAGCCGACCCCGGTCATGGCACCTTGTACCCTGCACTAATAGCCTTTTTTTGGCTCTTTTTGGGCAAAACCCTTTGGGCAACCCATTTAGTGCAAATTATAGTAGGATTTTTTACTTGCTTAATCGGCTATAAAATTGCCCGCAAACATTGGAGCGAAAACACCTCACAATTTGCCGTGCTGTTGTTTGGTATATCACCGCTGTATGTTGGGCAATTAATGGGAGCGTCGTTGCAATTGCCGCTCACATTGGCAGCATTTGCTGCTTTTTACTTCTGGCAGCAGAAAAAGTATGCATTGTACACCGTAAGCCTTTGCTTAATGATGCTTTGTCATTTGCAGGCTGCTTTCCTACTACTATTCTTATTCATTCACGATGCAGCATTTTTCTACATCGAAAACGGGTATAAACAGTACCCGCGCTGGTTTCTAAAACGTTGGTGGGTGTACGGATTACCCTTTGCCGTATTTTTAGTGTGGGGCATTCTTCACCAACAGCACAGCGGATGGGCTTTCAGTTCACCCAACTACCTGCGTGAGGCTCCATCATTCAAAGGTTTACTATACAACTTCGGCATCATGGGATGGCGGATTATCGATTTTGGTTACCTCGTACCATTTGCTGCCACAGTTGCTTTTATTATCAAACGGCGCAAAAAAATATACTTGGGCGATGCCAAAGTGCAGGCTTTTATTTCCTATGTACTAATGCTATTAGTTGTTGGGGGCGGCATTTGCATTGTGTTTGCTCACCCACCCATACACCGCTATTTTTTACCTACCACTTTACTATTGCTGATACTTTTTGCTGCTATTTTAGAAGATTTTAAACCCTTTGCAGCAAAATTATGGGCTACATTAGCCGCCGTAGCACTAATTGCAGGTAACATTATGTATTACCCCGGTAAATGTATGGGCGATGCCAACCTTGCCTACTTACCTCTTTTTAAATTAGAAGAAAAAATAGCTGCCGATTTCCCCCCAAATACAGTTTTTTATACCTACGCCCCGCTAAGCTACCCCAATTCTATCCGTTATATGGATAGTACAAAAAATCCTGTTTTAAAAGGTTTGTATAATACCCCGCTTGACAGTGTAACCTACGTTTTGCAAAGCTGCATGAATTGTGAGTTTAGCGACCGCGAAAAAGAAATACTGGCTACATGGCACGGCACTTCTTACCAATTGGGCAGCGTGTATGTAAATATATTTGCTAACCCTGCAAAAATCCCCCAAAAGCCAAAAGGTTGGCAATTACGCCAACCTTCAGCCGCCGAACTGTGGCTGCAAAACGCTAAAGAAAAATTACAATAACATTTCCCAATGTCTTAACTTAACTACCTAAACTGTTATGGTGGGCCATATACAGTACCTCTTTTTTACGCTTTGGCAACACACCTTTTCAGCACTACAAAAATCAATTGGAATAAACGGACTTATTCAGCAAAAAGTGCAATCGGTTTATTTATTTTTTGCAGTTTCTGCAAATACATACTTGCGCCAATAAGGTAACGTCTTACAATTGTTTGCTTATTTTTGAACGTGATGGAAGGCGATAAAAAAATACAACGCTTTTGGTATGCTTATCTCATATTCTTTTTCGGGTTGGCACTGCTAAACCTCGACCGGATACCCGTTGCATGGCTGGATGAGACGTTTGGACTCGACCCGGCAGTAAATTTGGTACGCGAAGGCAGCTACACATCAAAAATATGGGCACACCCCGGCACCGAAGAGGTGTTTTTAGCCTATATGCCGTTTATACAGCTATACAATGCCGTTTTTTTAATCTTTCTGCCTGCTGAGATTTTTTGGGTACGCCTCCCTTATCTGTTGGCTTTTGCCATTGCGCTGTTTTATTTGGTTAAAATATATAGAGGCCCTATGCAGTTGGGGCTTTTATTCACGTTGGTATTGGTTTGTTTTTTTATGAACGATAAAGGGGTGTTCGAATCCATGCGCAGCTTTAGAAGTGAGGTATTAGAGTTGATGCTGATGGCTCCTGCCATCTACTTTTTTTTACAAAAGAAACAGCCCGTTTGGGTGGCCTTTTTGCTCAGTATGGTTTTTTTAACCCACCCCTCATTATGGGTATGGGTGGGCGTATTAATGTTGTACTTATTCTTTACCGTTGATGCAAAAAACAAAGTATTTATCAGCACTGTTTTTGCTTTGCCCGTTCTTGCCTTTTTAACCTATGCCGACTTTGATTTTGCTACATTAAAATCACAATTGATTGACCACGGCGGTGAACACATGGCCAAAGGCCATGTGTTTGTAGCCCATTTTTGGGAGCGTTACTGGCCGTATTACAAACTACAACCTTGGATGGTGATACTGCCCGTTTTTATTACCATCTATTGCGTTTATATCATCTACAAAAATAAGAGCATTAAAAAATACCCGTTAGAGGTGGCCTTCTTGCTTACTTCGGTATATTGGCTGTTTATTCTTGCGCCTAACTACCGCTACAATACGCCCAATATTTTATTACTGTTTGTGTTGTTGCCCCGTCCCTTGATGTTGATTAAGCAACGCTATTTTGACACCCTTGAGGCTAAACAGCGGCTTAAACTTATTCCTGTACTTTATTTAATTGCCATCCCTGTTTTTGTGTTGGCACAAGTACCCATGCTGGGGCGCAATACCTTAGCGTTAGTTCAGCGCGAGGAACGCAACCCCGATAAGGCCATCCATTGGCTGGAAGAGCAGTTTGACGAACAGAAAAAAATACTGCTGGTTGAAAATTCAATAGCGCATTACTATGCATTACAACATCCCACTGTTGATTTTGCGCTGGTGTACTCTGTATATAAGTACGACTTTGCTGCCTACGACGAGGTGTATTTGGTTACAGTGAATGATTATCCGTATAAAGAAGCTCAGCTAAAAGATGAATACTTACCCCGTAAGGGCACTTTATTTGGCCGTACGGTGGGTAGTAGTGCTGTAACCTATTACGGACTTAAAGTGTATAAAATAAACTCTGCAACTGAGTTTAAAGGCTTACAAAAGGGGTACGAGCAATATGCCAATCAATAAATTGTATGGCTGACGATTTACAAGATATTACCCAATCGCTCGCTCCTTATTTTGCCTTGCAAGAAAATGGATATACGTATGATGTGTTGTTGAAACGGGTTGCCGAAGAAGTGCAATACCTGATTGATTATGACTTGAACAAACTTTGGAACCTGTTATACCGCATTGATGTGCCTGAAAAAAAAGTAAAGGAAGTGATTGAAACCACCCCCTTTACTCAACATTCGCTGCTAATCGCTCAACTAATACTAAAACGTCAGCAGGAAAAAATCACCTCGCGCAAAAACTATAAAACCAATACCTAATCCTATTCTATCCATAATTTGGTGGTATGACTGAATAATCCGTTACGAACTGTTGCTAAATAAATGCCGCTTGATAAGGCTGCAACATCCAATACCGCTGTTTGCCCATTAAGCGGTTGTTTCAAAATCTCTTTCCCGGTAATGTCAGTTACCACTATGCTTCCCTCTACCACAGGAGCACTAAATGCAGCATGATATTGCTTATTTGCAGCATCATACTCCCACTTGCTTGTAAAAGTTTCAATACCTTTAATACTTGTAGTTGTTCCCTGTAAATCTGCATAATTTGCCTGATACACCTCTTTGGTAGCATCGTTTTGTACAAAAGCTACTACGCGCACTTGCGAAAGTGATTTTACGTTTGAGGTATTAATATCCAACTCCAAACTGTCTTGCCCTCCAAGTTGTTTGTTACCTAATGTAGTCCCCGTGTTAGTGGGGAAAATTGAACGCATAACGTTCTTATATACACTCTCAGAATTGCGCCCGGGCGAAGCCAAATACGCTGTTTTGGGCACCCCCCTTTCAATCAACACGATATAAGCCTTTGCATCAACTGCTGAATTATCTATTGCGGATGTAAAAACGGCACGTCCGCTAACTTTACCCTTATTTAGTTGCAGGTTTTTAATTTCAATTTGATACTGTGGTGCGATGGCTATACGTTGGTTAATTTTTGAAGCCAATGAATTGAGAAGTACACTGGTTGAACCGTTATAAGAACCACCGTCGATAATGGATGTGGGTGTGCCTGCTACGTTGTATTTACCCGAACGCGAAAGGGCATCGGCAGGACTTTCGTAATGCATCGAATCGTGTGTGTATGGAAAGGGAACGTGGTAGGTAATTACAACCACATTTGCATGGTTTTGGTCGGCAAAGTCATATACTTGCGGGCTATATGCCGCACAATTGGGGCAACTGGCATTTGAAAACTGCTCAATTAATACTCTGCGCTGCTGTGCCCATGATGAAAGGCACAAAAGTGTTGCAGCAACTATTAAAAATATCTTTTTCATTAGCTTATTATTTAGCGTTAAAAAAAAAATTGATTATCGGTATCTGATAGCGGCTTATCCATGTTATTATGGCGCAACTTATAAATACCAAAACGGCATAAATAAATAGCTGTCCGCCATCGCCTTGTACTTCTATTCCTAATTTGGTAAAATGAAAAAAAATAGCACCCGATATCACCCCCAACCCCATTAATGCCCCCAACCACGATGTGGCAGGAATAAGCAACAATAAAGAGGCTATTAATTCCCCTATCCCACTGCCAATGCGACCTGCCGGCTCCATACCAAGAGTAGAGAATATATATACCGATTCAGGCGCAGCAGAAAATTTAAAAAACAGGCTTTGCAACATAAGGATGGCCGCTACCAAACGGCAAATCCGCAAAATAATTACAGTAGTTTTATTCATAGTTTTACTTTTTCAAAATATTTCCCCAGTTTTTTTCTGCCTTGGTTTTTAGGTTGGTTTCGTCTTTGTCCCAGCTCTTTTTGGTATTATTAAAATAGGCATTATAAAATAAATACAGCTTACCATCTACCAACTTATAGGTCTTAGGGTCAACTTCCACCTTGCTGCCATCGTTTCCCATTGCGTAGGCACACCAACCGCCATATTGAGGTTCGTATTTTTCTGGGTTCTTTTTAAACAAATCCAAATACACCCCGTTACTAAAGTAATAAGTAATGCCTTTGTGTGTATAGCTTTTGTCTTTCGTTCCTTTTTTGGGCGCACCGTAAAAATAACTCACAGGGTCGTATCCTTCAATGGCTAAATTAGCTTGATGGTTAAAGTGTTTCTTCCTTGCAGGTTCGTCTTGCAAAGGATTAAGAAACAAGCCGGCGGTAAAAACAAATATCAATACCGTTTTCATAGTGTTATTGAATTACAACACAAAGGTAGAAGGTCGTTTACAAGTCATTTGTCAGCTATGTGACAAACAAGAGGAATTATTTAAGCAACTCTATGGCAGGAATCAAAACTTCCCTTCGGCGCACATCCAATATGTTTTGCTCTTTAAGCTCACCTAAAATGCGCGCAGTGGTCTGCCGTGCCAAGCCATTCAGGGCAGCTATTTCTTGTTGGGTAAGATAGTTTTTAAGTACTATGTTTTTAGTAACACCTTTGGCCTCTTCCTCGGCCCATTCTTTAAAAAACTGAACAAGACGTGTACGTGCATCTTTGAATAATAGCGAGGAATAACGACGGCTTACCGTCATTTGCTGCTTGCCCACTTGTTTTGAATAGTTGACGGCTAATGTGGGACGGGTTTTTAGCATGGCCTCAAACTCTGATACATTAAAGTTACACAACACCGTATCATTGCCCATAGCCATTGCAAAACCGTGTTTGTTATTATTTTCCTCCAAGCTAAGCTGGCCGAAAATATCATTCTCTTTCAGCACGTCAAGCAATATCTCATTGCCGTCATCGTCGTAATAGCCCAGCTTCACATTCCCCCGTTTCACAAAATACACTTTGCGTACTTCGTCCTCCGAAAAATAAATAAACTCGTGTTTTGTACAGGTTTTAAACGCAACCAGCCATTCTAACTGTTCATAGTCATCATCAGTTAGCGCATCAAAAATGGTGTGATTGCGTAAATACCAATACTTAACTGATTTCATCAATGGGTTTTATGTACGGTAAAGATAGCAAACCAGCCCATTGCTAAAAAGTAAAGATTAGGATAACTCCTTATTAAACAGGATATACGTGGCGTTCAGAGTGGTATGACGAACGAACCATAGGGCCGCTCTCAACATAATTGAAACCTTTGGCCAAGCCTACCTCTTTGTAGTATGCAAACTTATCGGGATGTACAAACTCGGCCACGTCCAAGTGCATTTTAGTGGGTTGCAGGTATTGGCCAAGTGTTAGCACATCACAACCGTGTGCCACAAGGTCGTCCATAATTTCAAAAACCTCATCGTCGGTTTCACCCAAACCCAACATTATGCCGCTTTTGGTACGGATGCCCAAATCTTTAGTACGGCGGGTTTGCTCAAGGCTGCGCTCGTATTTTGCTTGCGGGCGTACTTTGCGGTACAAACGTTTCACCGTTTCCATATTGTGCGAAATTACCTCGGGGCGTGTATTAGCCACCAATTCAAGCAACTCCCAGCGGGCTTTAAAATCAGGTATCAGGGTTTCAAGCGTAGTTTCAGGACTTTCTTCTTTTACCAAGCGGATAGTATCTGCCCACACAGTAGCACCTAAGTCTTTCAATTCATCACGGTTCACCGATGTAATTACGGCGTGTTTCACCCCCATCAACTTTATAGCATCAGCCACGCGGCGTGGCTCATCAAGGTCGTATTCAGTCGGGCGGCCGGTAGCCACTGCACAAAATGAGCAACTGCGTGTGCATATATTGCCCAAAATCATAAAAGTAGCCGTACCCTCGCCCCAGCATTCACCCATATTAGGGCAATTGCCGCTTTCGCAAATGGTATGCAGCTTATTTTCATCCACCAGCTTGCGCACTTTGCGGTAATTTTCGCCGGTGGGTAATTTCACCTTTAGCCATTCAGGCTTTTTGGTGCGGGGAGTATCACTAACTATAGGAAGTTCTATCACAATAAAGTCCTTTTGATTGGGTTTATGAAAAGCAAGCTATTACCACTTGCTGCCAAAAACTGCGCAAATATAAAACGAAGGGAAGAAATATTTGTTTTCGGTGTAAAGCATCAACGGCAAACGTTTAGGGAACGCATCCACGTAAACCCCTACTTCAATTGCCTTTATTTCATCGGTAAAGTCGCCCCAATCAAAGTTAAATCCTGCCTTTGCAAAGCCACCCACCCTAAACGTAAGCTCATTAAATCCTTTTGAAAAAGGAGAATTTCCTATTACATCGTTTTGGTTTATTTCAGCATCAGCAGTCACTTTTTTGGTAACCACAAAATTATTGTTGTTCACATCCGTCACCAGCAAATCAAGGTAAACAGGTTTTAACACTGAAAACACAGGCCCAACCGCTACATTAAAGCTTATTGAAGCCGTGTTTTTAAGTTTTTTTTCTGACAACATAAACTTGTTGCCGTATCCAAGCCTGCCTATATAAGCAGAATTTGCTTTGCCGTATGTATATGGGCTGGTGTTGGTAATACCGGTATTAAAAATACGGATCTCTTTCGGGTGCCTTATCGAAAGAAATTCGGCTTCGATATACTCAACCCTACCTTCAGTAACGTAGCGACCAAAACGCAAATCAAGCCCTACCCCTCTGGGGTGTGCCATCAGCCCGAAAGAAAACTCACGGTTATACTCGTTGTCAGTAATCAACTGAGCCGATACTTGTTGTGGGAGGTATGCAGCAGCCACGCCAAAAAGTACGACACGGATTATAACTCTATACCACCACATTGATTTATCTTTGTTAAAAATTGACGGGTGCCGAACGGCCACTCTTCATTCAAAAATAACGAAAAAAGTGCCAAAAATGTTTACTGCTGAAATAAAATACTTGGGCGATTTAAGAACTGAGGCCACCCACCTTGCCTCGGGTAAATCTTTTATTACCGATGCGCCCGTAGATAATCACGGAAGAGGTGAGGCTTTTTCTCCCACAGATACCGTTACGGCTGCGCTTGGCAGTTGCATGCTAACGCTGATGGGCATTGCCGCCAACACCCACTCTATTGACATGAGCGGGACAAAAATTGAGGTAAAAAAACACATGGCCGCCGACCCCCGCCGTATTATAAAAATTGACGTGGTGATTACTTTTTCAGGCAAAAACTATTCTGATAAGGAGAAGGCAATTTTAGAACACACGGCTATTACCTGCCCTGTTGCCAAAAGCCTTAACCCTGAGATTGAACAAGCTGTTGAGTTTGTTTACCAATAAGCAAGAATGCAATAAACAAAAACGCACCCGTTTCTGTTTCAAAAAACAAGGTGCGTTTATAATAGCTGTGCCATTAGCACAAGCAGCACAGGTGATTAGTTGTGTACGTGACCAAACTCAATGGCGTGATGGAAATTTTCTGCAACTTTCACTGCATTTGCGCCGGGCATATGAATCATATTAAATGTGGCCACTTTAATGGTTTCGTGCTCACCGTCAAACAGTTTTTGCATATCAACCATCATGTGGATTTTTGAAGTTGCACTGCCCTTTACCTGCAAATTGGTGGCTCCAAAGGTGTGGCTGTTTTCCTGCAAAGCATTATTCGCTCCTGAAAAACCACCCACGTGGTATGAAAAATTACCATTTGACGCTTGTGGAGATGTACCCTCAAATTTCATAAAAATATAGCCTGAGTTCCAGCTCCAAAACATACCGTTTGCCGGGTCTAAAGCCCCTGTTTGCGCACCCGATACATTACGGGTGCTATCCACTCCAATCATGTAGCTTACTCCTTTGTATTCAGCAGCGGGTACATCGGCAATAGTTAGCAACGTTCCGTTGGCTTTCGCCACATCTACCAAGTAATAACTTTCGGGGGCTACCCAATATGTTCCATCGGTTTTTTGAAGTTTGAAATTACTAACGTAATACCTTACGTTAGTAAATGTAAGCTGCTCTGATTCTTTTGTGGTAAACGCTGAATTTAAAGCAAAATCAGCCGTACCGAATTTATGGTCAAACTCAACTGTTACCGTCCCCTTTTGCTCAGTTGGGGCGGGATTATTGTTTTTATTGTCTTCTTTTTTACAAGAGCTTATAAATGTTAGCACGATAAGTGCCGTTGCAAAAACTATTAATTTTTTCATATCAATAAAAGTGGTATAAAGGTTAACTATGTGCCGTTTAGTTAAAAACAGAAAAGCCAATGCCATATCGGCAAAGCATTAGCCCAAAAGGCAGTATATACTCAAATCTTTTTATGAAAAAACTATCCGTTCCGGTGGTTGAAAAATATCAGAAATGCTTTTTTGTGCAGCCTGATTACTTTCCCGATTATATAACAGCGTACAATTTGATGGGGGTATAAGAACATTGAAACAGCTTTGCATGGTGAATGCCGAAATTTCAAACCTATCTCTCAAAGGCATTTTTTTGTTCCCTGTAATGGGTTCGTTAACTTCTTTTAATTCCCTTTTCAGCCTGCAACTTCCCTCACAATCCATTTCAACATTTTCTTTATTCTCGCACAATACAGTAGCATAGTAGGCTTTATTTATTAAATAATGACCCACTAAACCCAAACGCATGGCAAACGGAAACGCAAGGGTAAAAACCAATAATATGGCGGTAATCCGTCTCAATCTATTGAAATAGATACCGCAAAAAACGGTAAAGTTGCCTTTAAAAAGAGTTTATTTTTTGTGCAGGGAGATTTGCTCCTGCAACTCAGGAAAGCTGATACCCATGTGAGATTCATCATACACACATTCGCCATCAACAATCAATAACAATTGGGGAGATTCATGATTCACCTTAAACCTCTCGGCTATCGCGGCTGAAATATCCCTGTAGCTCAATAAATCCAAATAGTAATATTCTTCAGTTTCTGCCGCCTCATTATTATCCATCCTGTTTTTAGCCAAAGCACTGATATTACAGCGTGTACTGTGCTTAAAAATAACAACAGGATTTTTGTGACTTTGGACACTTATTAACTCCAACTCATCGGGTTGGGTAATGTTTTTCCAGCTAAGGGGCATTATTTTCCTACTACAGTGCTAATTTTGTACGATGGGCATTGGTCTTTATGGCAAGAACTAAATACACCCAAACCCGCAATTACCAGCAAAATAACAAGTACCTTCTTCATATATTTAATGTTTAAACTCCAGTATATCGTTAGCATCCTCAAATTCTATGCAAAATTACAACAAAATATGTGAACTTTTAAGCAGTGAGGATTGTAAACCTTATGTAAATAAACTGATTACCCAAAACCCTGCTCAAATTGTTCTCCAATACAGCGGCAAAATACCTTGCGATGTTGCCGCATTGGCAGAACTGATTAAGCTATACCAAAAAGCTGCCGACAAGCTGCCATTGTGGGTAGCTAATCAGTGTGCTCTTTCGCAGCGCAGCTATGAACAATCAACTTCGCAATTAGTGGCTCTTTATAAATCAACGCTTATTAAAGGCAAAAAATTGCTCATTCTTGGCGGTGGTTTGGGTGTTGACGAGTGGGCCTTCTCCCAAACTTTTGACCAAATAGCTACTATTGATAATGACGAGGCATTAAATGAAATTGTTGCTTTTAATTATCCGAAACTTGGTATAAAAAACGCCGGTCGCATTTCACAAACGGCCGAGGACTATTTATTAGAAAGCACCGAAACCTTTGACTGTATTTATACCGACCCTGACCGACGGGACGAAAAAGGGGAACGAAAAATAACCCTGCAACAATCAACCCCTGATATTATTGCCTTATTGCCGCAATTATGGGAGCGCACCCAAACACTCATTGTAAAAACATCACCGTTATTGGATATAACTACTGCCGTAAAACAATTGGGCAATGTGAGCGAAGTGAGGGTGATTGCCGTGAAAAATGAAGTGAAGGAAATATTGATTACTGCCCGAAGGGGATTTACGGGAGAAACACAAACCATTGCAGTGAACCATAACGGAACTGAGTGGCAGGAATATAGTGCAACCCTAACTCACACGTCATTACCTGAAAAAGATAACAAGGGTACTCAGGCTTATTTTTTTGAACCTAATACAGCTATTATTAAAGCCGGCCTGCATCAAGCGTATGCCGCACAGCTTGCTTTTGAAACTATCGACCCGAAAACAGCTTATTATACCGCCCCCTACCCTGTTGAAGATTTTATGGGCCGCCAATTCATTATTGTAAACTCCCTGCCATTTGCCAAAGCAGGTGTTGCTGCCTATATAAAACAGCACGGGCTGCAAAAAGCCAATGTTGCTAAACGTAACTTTAGGTTATCGGTAGACGAGATAAAAAAATTGTTCAAAATTAAGGACGGCGGCAACGAGTACTTATTTTTTACCCAACAAGGCAGCAAAGGAATAATGTATCATTGCAGACCCCAATAAAACAGTATTGTAACATATTTTTGCTTCTGATGTGTTTGCAGCACAGCACATTTTATTTTAACAAAACACCGATTGCTCCACCCACATAATAGTTGATAACCTGTGAAGTAACTTTCAACGATAAATAAGTTTATTTGTCGGGGTAGTTTTATGATTGAAAAGTTTTTTTATCCGGTAAAGGTAGATGTGACCGACGACCGTCGTCGGTTTTCAGGGAATATAGTGCAACACAAAAGCAAATTTCCCGACACTGAAAGTTTTAAAATAGCACTCTTTGGTGTGTATGATGCCCGTTTGGGCGGGCCATTGCAACAAGATGCCGAAACGGCATTTACCGAACAGCGAAACGAACTATATAATCTATACTTCAAATTTCCGGGACTTAGTATTGTTGATTTGGGAAATATTATTCCCGGAGAAACGGCCGATGACACCTTGTATGCAGTTAGAACAGTGGTGAACGAACTGGCTATGCAAAACGTAGTATCGGTAATATTGGGCAACCACCAATTAGCGGGCGTAGGTCAATACGCAGCTTTTGACGACTTAACCAAGTTTACAGAAGTAACCGTTTTCGACAATAAGGTTTCTATAAATGAAGAGGATTTGGTATATCGTATCGTATCACACGAGCCTAATCACCTTTTCAATCTAAACCACATGGGTTACCAAACCTATTTGTGCGATGAAGAAGCCCTGATGGCATTTGAAAAAATGTACTTTGACACCGTACGTTTAGGCGTGCTGCGCGGAAATCCTGATATTACAGAGCCAAGCTTGCGCAACTCAAAAGTATGTGTGTTTGATTTGGCTTGTATTAAATATGCCGACGTGTTAGGCAGCCCCGGCTCAACCCCAAACGGCATCAGTGCCGAAGAAGCCTGCCAGATAGCCCGTTATGCAGGTATCAGTCCCCGTTTGCAAAGCATCGGGTTTTACAGCCTGCCAACTGCTCAAACAAGCACAGCACAACTGGTAGCACAAATGATTTGGTACTTTGCCGAAGGAGTATCATTACGCAAAGAAGAAGACCCTGTGAAAGAACAGGAGAAGTTTTTGCAGTACCGTACCGCCCTTAACGAAGGCCAGCACGAAATTGTGTTTTATAAAAGCAAAACCACTGCCCGCTGGTGGATGGAAATACCCCATCCAAGAAACCATACCGAAAACACATTTCCCATTGTGGTACCTTGCAGTTATGCCGATTACCAAGTGGCCTGCAATAATGAGATGCCCGACCGTTGGTGGCGTGTGTTCCAAAAATACACCTGACAAAAAACTGTTTCTTGTTTACACTCAGCTTTTATATGCGCGATTAGTATTTATACGGGCATAAACAAAGCAACTGATTCTAACTCATATATAACTCAAAACCATTTTCATGCGTTAGTTGTTTAGAATCAGTATAAAGTAACGTGCAAAAAGCATTTATCCTTACTTTAGTTTATTTTTGCGGCTTCTAAAAACCTTATAATTATGGTATTCGACCTCGACCTGATAAAGAAAACCTATGCCCAAATGCCTGAAAAGATTAGTGCTGCGCGCAGTGCTTTGGGAAGGCCACTTACCCTTACAGAAAAAATACTGTACTCGCACCTTTGGGACGGTGCTGCTACCACTGCTTACGAGCGTGGAAAATCGTATGTTGATTTTGCACCCGACCGTGTAGCTATGCAAGATGCTACCGCGCAAATGGCACTGCTGCAATTTATGCAAGCAGGCCGCGATAAGGTAGCTGTCCCTTCAACGGTTCATTGCGACCACTTGATTCAAGCGAAAACAGGTGCAACTGAAGATTTACAAACCGCTATCGACACTAACAAAGAGGTGTACGATTTCCTTTCTTCTGTATCAAATAAGTATGGCATTGGTTTTTGGAAACCCGGTGCAGGTATCATTCACCAAGTAGTACTTGAAAATTATGCTTTTCCCGGCGCAATGATGATTGGTACTGATAGCCACACTGTAAACGCAGGTGGTTTGGGTATGGTTGCCATTGGTGTGGGTGGTGCTGATGCTTGCGATGTAATGGCAGGTTTACCTTGGGAACTTAAATTCCCTAAACTGATAGGTGTGAAACTTACAGGCAAAATGAACGGCTGGACAAGTGCCAAAGACGTTATTTTGAAAGTAGCAGGCATACTTACCGTAAAAGGCGGTACCGGTGCCATAGTTGAATATTTTGGCGAAGGTGCATCAAACATCTCTTGTACAGGTAAAGGAACTATTTGTAACATGGGTGCTGAAATCGGAGCTACTACTTCAATTTTCGGGTACGATAAAGCAATGGGCGATTACCTACGCGGTACTGCACGTGCTGAAGTAGCTGAACTTGCCGACGGTATTGCAGAACACCTTACCGGTGATGCTGAAGCATACGCTAACCCAGAGAAATACTTTGACCAAGTAATTGAAATAAACCTTAGCGAGTTGGAGCCCTATGTAAACGGCCCCTTTACTCCTGACTTGGCTTGGCCGCTTAGCAAATTTGCTGCTGCCGTTAAAGAAAACAACTGGCCTGCTACCCTTGAAGTGGGTTTGATTGGAAGTTGCACCAACTCTTCATACGAAGACATTACCCGCGCTGCATCAGTTGCTCAACAAGCCATTGATAAAAATCTTAAAACAAAAGCTGAGTTTACTATCACCCCCGGTTCTGAAATGGTGCGCTACACCGTTGAACGCGACGGTTATTTAAACACTTTCGACCAAATGGGCGGTGTTGTATTGGCTAACGCTTGCGGCCCTTGTATTGGCCAGTGGGCACGTCATACCAGCGACCCTACCCGCAGAAACTCAATCATTACCTCGTTTAACCGCAACTTTGCAAAACGTAACGATGGTAACCCCAATACCCACGCATTTGTTGCTTCTCCTGAAATTGTAACAGCATTTGCTATTGCCGGCGACCTTACTTTTAACCCGATTACCGATACTCTTACCAACGAAAAAGGTGAGCAGGTGAAACTTGAGGAACCAAAAGGTATTGAATTGCCTGCAAAAGGTTTTGACGTGGAAGACGCAGGCTACCAAGCCCCTGCTGCTGACGGTAGCGGTGTGAAGGTAATTGTTGACCCTGCAAGTAACCGTTTGCAATTGCTTGACCCATTTGCGGCTTGGGAAGGTACTGACCTAAAAGACCTTTACTTGTTGATTAAAGCAAAAGGCAAGTGTACTACTGACCATATTAGCATGGCCGGCCCTTGGTTGAAATTCCGCGGACACTTGGATAATATCTCAAACAACATGTTGATTGGTGCCATTAACTACTTTAATGATAATGCCGATAACGTGAAAAACCAACTAACAGGTGAACACGGCCCTGTGCCTACTACCCAGCGTGCATACAAAGCCGCAGGCATTGGCAGTATAGTAGTAGGTGACGAAAACTACGGCGAAGGCTCATCACGTGAGCACGCTGCTATGGAGCCACGTCACTTAGGTGTTCGCGTAATATTGGTAAAATCATTTGCCCGTATCCACGAAACCAACCTTAAAAAACAAGGTATGTTGGCACTAACTTTTGCTAACAAAGAGGATTACGAAAAAATTCAGGAAAACGATAAAGTTGATATTATCGGCCTTACTACATTTAGCCCCGGCAAGCCATTAACTGTGGTATTGAAACACGCCGACGGCAGTGTGGATGAAATTACCGTGAACCATACCTACAACGACCAACAAATTGAGTGGTTTAAAGCAGGTGGTGCACTAAACATCATCCGTAAGCAAGCCAACGGTTAATCCGCATACCGAACTTGTTTCGGTAGTATCAAACCATATTAAAAGCAGGCCAGTGGCCTGCTTTTTTCGTTTTTATAAATTAAATCACATTATTACTCTATTTTTAGTGCCAACTAACACCCCTTTTAATTTGCTATCCATGAACTATAATCAGGTTACCCCTCTCGGTCATTATATTGGCTACCAACAAGAAGAAGACGGAACGCTTATAATTAATGCCCAAAATGGCATTGTCAAAATTTTTGTTGTAAACCAAAACGTCATAAACATTCAGGTACTGAAACATAACGAAGAGTATAACTATTTCAGTTATGCAGTGGCTCGCCGTGAACAAGAACCCTTTGAGGTATCTGATGACAACAACAGTTTATCTTTTAGTACTGACACTACAAGGGTGTTGATACGTAAAAACCCTTTGCGTATTTTCTTTTTTAGCCACAACGGAGAATTATTAAACGAGGACGACAATGCCTTTGGGATAAGCTGGCTGGGTACTGAAATTACTAATTACAAGTATTTAAGACCCAATGAACATTTTATGGGCTTGGGAGAAAAGACAGGTTTTGCAGACAGGTCTAATTCACAGCACACCAACAGGATTGAAAGTAGTGAAAATGGTAACCTGATGAACACAAGCATCCCTTTTTATGTAGGGATAACACGCGGGCATTCGTATGGGATATTTTTAGATAATCCTGCCAAAACTGATTTCAACTTTGGAGCATCAAACGACCGTTTCAGCTTTTTTAAGGCTGAAAGCGGCATATTGAATTATTATTTCTTTTCGGCTCCTGAAATGAGCGGTGTGATTGATGCCTATACAACCCTTACCGGAAAAATTGAAATGCCTCCGCTTTGGTCATTAGGGTACCAGCATCACAATGCAAAATACGTTACCGATGCTCAGATAGTAAGCCTTGCCCAAAGCCTAAGAAGCAGGAAAATACCTTGCGACACTTTGTACATAGATGAGCGCAGTATGGATAGCTTTAAAGTATTTACTTGGAACGGAGAACGCTTCGGAAATCCTCATGAAGTAATATTAAAACTTAAAGAATTAGGCTTTAAGGTAATTATCACTTTATTACCCGCCATAAAAGCTGAGGCAGGGTATGAAGTATATGACAAAGGAATGAAAGCAGGAGTATTTTTAAAATATCCTGACGGCCAACCCTATTGGAGTGAAGCTTTACCCGGCAGCAGTCATTTCCCTGATTTTACCAGCGGCCCATGCCGCGATTGGTGGGACGAACCGTTAGAAGAATATACCAAACTGGGGATTGAAGGTTTTTTAACCGATATGAACCAACCAACCGTTAAAGGCGACAGCATCCCTGATTTTATCGGTTTTTCTTGCGATGGCAGAAGCACTACCTATAAAGAGGGTAGAAACATATACGGAACGCTAATGACGGTTGCCACTTATGCAGGCGCAAAATACAGACTGGGTAACAAACGCCCTTTTGTAGTTTCAAAAACTGGATATGCAGGCATACAGTGCTCGGCAACTATGTTTACAAGCGGTAGTAAAGGTACCGGCGAAGATTTGTTGCAGGCTGTCCGTTCAATCATCAACATGGGCGTAAGCGGTATTCCTTATGCAGGATTAGACGCAAGCGGATTTGATGTAAACACTTCACCGTACCTGTATATGCGTTGGATGCAAGTGGGTGCTTTTGCCCCGCTTTTCAGAAGCAGTACTTTAGTAAACGGACACGATGCTGAACCTTGGACTTTTGGTGAAGAGGCTGAAGAAACAGCTCGCAACCACATGAAACTGCGTTACCGATTACTGCCCTATACCTATAGCCTGATGTACAATGCTACCCAAACAGGCATGCCTGTGGCACGTGCAATGGCTTTTTACCACGCTGCCGATATTAATAACCAGATATTTGCATACGATTATCAAAATCAGTTTTATTACGGTTCGTCGATACTGGTATGCCCCATTGTTCATTCCGAAAGGTTTGCTGAAGTTTATATTCCGGGAATGGAACGATACCCCACCACTTTTTATGACGCTTATACTGATACTGTGTTTGAAAAAGCAGGTCCTGTGAATGTTGAGGTAAGCAAAGACCGATTGCCTGTTTTTGTTAGAGCAAGTGCTATACTGCTACTACAAGCCCCGAGCCAGCAACAGCATACTGCTGAAAAACAAAATATGCTTGAAATACACGTATATAAAGGCAGGGATGCAAACACTTTTGAATATTATGAAGACGACGGCGAAAGCTATGATTACAAAGAAAACGGGTTCTATAAACGTTCGATATTGTTTAGTCCGCAAGAAAGAACAATTACGCTGACTGCCAAAAAAGGAAACTACGCCTCACAATACGCGGCATTGCAAGTTTATTTTCATGGGTATAATGCAAGTGATATTAAGGCCTCAGTAAATAATGTCCGCGAAAACACAAATACCGTGGATTATAATTTTGTAGACCAAGTAGGTAATTACGAACCTCCTTACAGAAAACCGCACATCAATAAAACAATCACACAGTTGCCCTACATTGAGTTTGATAACAGTGATAAAGAAATAACCATCCGCTATTAACCTTATACTTGATTACATAACAAGCAGGTCAAATGGCCTGCTTTTTTTGTTTTATCCTCCCGATTATCCGCACTATCGTCCACTTATTACCAAAAACGCCCACTTATTACTTTGCAATAGTATATAGTTCACCCGCATCATAGGTTTGCATTACTTCTGCAACAACCATACTAAGCCTATGGTATAACGTAGTGGCCTTATTGGCTTGCTGCCTGATTTGCTGGCCTGCTTACTTGAAGTAAGCAGGCTTTTTTGTATCTTCCGTTCACAATATGCAAACAGGAGATATAAAAGATTATGCCCGTATAGCAGGCTGGTCGGTACTTGCAGTAATAAAATTTGCCATAGTAGGGTTAACCGTCAATTGGGTATATGGCGTAGTAAAAGTAGGCTGGTATATCAAACTATTTGAAGCAGGCGGTTGGCATATAGCCCTTGCAGCATTAATGGTAGTATTGCTGTTTGCGGCCTTTCCTGCCCTTTATTTTTATTTAGGCTATTTAAGCGGCATGGGTTTGGCCATCAGCAAGGCCATCGAAAAAAACCAAGGATTCTTAAACGGTATATTGGGCAAAGTAGCCCATAGTAAATTAGGACTATTAGTTACTGATAAAGGCTCAACGATTGCGGCCAGCTCCGGTGAACTGAAGTTAGTACGTTTTATTGTAAAGCTATCAGGCTATAAAACCGAGTGGGAAAAACTGGTACAAGTAAACAAGCAGGGCACTGCCGAAGAAAAAACAGCCGCCATAAATGATTTGGTTGAAAAAATTGTAGCCCGTTTGCCACAAAACATTGCTGATAAATTCATTTTCAGCCTGCGCAATATTTTTATAATCAACCTGCTTATAGGCATCGGGATAGAAATACTCTCGCACTACTACCCCGCTGCCGTTTAATAGTTTAGTTAAGGCTCCAGCCCAAACAAATAGAAAAATATTCGTTTTTAATATCATTGCCGCCCATCACTGTCTTGGCAATGCCTGTTAGTCCCTGACTCATTCGGAACTCTAACGAATAAAGACCAGCGGCAGAGGTTTCAACCTCAATACCCGCACCATACACCAGTGCAGTTTCCATCACCTTCAAACCGTTTATCTTTTGCCCGCTAACATCCTTATTAGTACTGTTCTTATAATCAACATCATACGTGCCACTCAAATTAAAGTTAAAACTGGGGCCGCCAAAAATCTTACCGTAAAAACCCTTTGCCCCGTACCTTAACTTAGCCATCACAGGTACCTCAGCATACAGTAACTTGTAGGTTTCTTCATAATCCTCATCAGGATTAAAAATGTTACCCTGCACAGTGCCCGTTGCACTCGTCCCTTTTGATACTACTAACCCGTTTACCGTTAGTCCAAAATAATTAGTAAACTGATAAGTACCGGCAACTCCCCCTCCCACCATTAATAGGTTTGATTGGTTTGCCAACGCCGAACTGTTAAAAGAGGCCTGCCCTATCCCAAACACGCCACCGTAATAAAAACCCTTTTGTGCCTGCACTCCTATGCAGCTACACAAAACTACCAATGCTAATACTATCCTTTTCATACGCTTCTAGTTTTGGTTCCTTATAAATATACGCACTTTTTTAAGAAAATGCCACAATCAACAGCTAAAACAGCCCTAATCGCCTTGCATAGCAGGGCTTTAATTGCGTTGTGGGAGTGTTATTTTTCGCAAGGGTCAACAAATATATTAGCCTGATAACCACCGGGCGAAACATATCTTTTTAAGGTCGCCGTCACATCAATTAGCGGCAACCCGTCAATGGTATAAGTAAGGTGCAGGTTGTTTACATTTCCGTCAATAATATCTCCGCTACCGCTCACCAAAATGGTTGTAGTAATTGGTGTAATAATGAAATTTCTAAACCCGATATGTTCAGGTCTTCTTTTAGTGTCTTGCTGGTAAAAAGTAATTTTTTTGCCCTGCACTTTAGCATACACACATCCTATTAAAGGAAAGCCCGAAAACACTACCTCCCCTTTTTTATCATCTCTTTTTGAACTGACGCAAGAAGAAAAAAACGACGACCCGTTGGGCACCCAATCAGGCGACGGCATTCCTAAATGGTTCACAATTTCCCGATCGTACCGCACCTGCATTTTGTTTACGGTAAAAAAATCATTGTATTGCTCTAAATCGGCTGCCGGATCAACAGCATCATCTTGGCCGGTATTGCAGGCGCTAATAAACAACAACGAAAAAGCAAGAGATAAAAAGAGTGCTTTCATATTTAAATCCGTTTATACTCTCAACCACAAAAACCGAGCAAGATTTGTTAAACACAAAAAAGCAATTGGCAGTTTTTAACTCCAATTCATCGCCAATAAGTGTCGGTTAATAGAAACCAGCCTGCCATTTTTACCGTTTTGCACAGTTGGTTTTTTTTTTGTTGATTACACTCTGAAAATTCACCCTTAAAAATAAAAATATGGATTTTGGTAAAGAGTTCCGCAAGTATGCCACCAAACACAGGGGCATCAACAGTTTGCATACCGATAAGTATATAAACTCGGTTGAAAACATGACCCGTACGGTGATTGAAGAACGCCCCGTGAACTTTCGTGAGATAGACGTTTTCTCACGTTTGATGGCCGATAGGATTGTGTTTTTGGGTACAGGTATCGACGATTACATCGCTAATATTATTATAGCCCAGTTCCTGTTTTTGGAATCGATGGACGCTAAACGCGACATACAAATGTACGTAAACAGCCCCGGCGGCTCTGTATATGCCGGATTAGGTATTTATGATACTATGCAGTTTATTAAACCTGATGTGGCTACTATTTGTACAGGTATGGCAGCCAGTATGGGTGCTGTGCTGTTGTGTGCGGGAGCAGCAGGTAAGCGTAGCGGTTTGGAGCACAGCCGTGTGATGATACACCAACCGATGGGTGGTGCACAAGGCCAAGAGAGTGATATTGAGATTACTGCCCGTGAGATTAAAAAACTGAAAAAAGAACTGTACGATATTATTGCCAACCACAGCGGCCAACCCTACGATAAAGTAGAAAAAGATGCTGACCGTGATTACTGGATGATTGCCGGTGAAGCCAAACAATATGGTATGATTGACGAGGTACTTACCCGCAAACGCTAAACAATTAATTTACCTAAAGATTAAAACTATGGATTTTGGCAAAGAATTTAATAAATATGCTACCAAGCATTTGGGAATAAGCAGCCTCAGCACCCACCGTTTCACCAGTTCTATACAGAACATGACTCGCACGGTGATTGAGGAACGCCCCGTGAACTTTCGCGAGATTGACGTTTTCTCTCGCTTAATGGCCGATAGGATTGTTTTTTTAGGCACTGAAGTAGATGATGAAATTGCAAACATTATCGTAGCTCAATTCCTGTTCCTTGAATCTATGGATCCAAAGCGCGATATACAAATGTATATAAACAGCCCCGGAGGCTCTGTATTTGCAGGCTTAGGCATTTACGATACCATGCAGTTCATCAAACCTGATGTAGCTACTATTTGCACAGGTATGGCCGCCAGCTTTGGTGCCGTATTGTTGTGTGCAGGAGCAGCGGGTAAACGCAGTGCATTGCGCCACAGCAGGGTAATGATTCACCAACCGCACGGCGGTGCTCAAGGGCAGCAAAGCGATATTGAAATTACAGCAAACCTGTACAAAAAACTGAAAGGTGAGTTGTATGAGATTCTTTCACGTCACTCAGGCCAAACCGTTGAAAAAGTAACAGCCGACGGCGATCGTGATTATTGGATGAAAGCCGATGAAGCTAAAGAATACGGCATGATTGACGAAGTGCTTATGAACAAATAAAACTTCATCAAACACATATTTAAAAAGGCAGGAAACATACCTGCCTTTTTTGTTGTTGCAATACTGGCTCAAAAACCATAAATTCATATTAAATTTGTAGTTTGAAACTGAGTTTATATAACTACCCTGTATTTAGGAACTGCTTTTGCAGTTAGGCTCACAAAAGTTACATTTCTTGAAAAACAAAAAAGATACCACCTACTGTTCATTCTGCGGTCGCCCTGCAAGCGAAGCCGCCTTACTTGTCTCTGGCCAAGAAGCACAAATTTGCGATGCTTGCATTGTTGAAGCAGGCAGTATAGTTGAGCAACAATTGGGTTTTACCCCAAAAACTGAAGAGAAAAAGGATAAAAAGGAAAAAAGCGCCTTTAGCAAAACTTCTAAAAGCCTGCTTACTCCGGCTGAAATAAAACAGCACCTTGATGAGTATGTGATTGGGCAAGACGAAGCTAAAAAAGTGCTTTCAGTAGCGGTGTATAACCACTACAAACGCATTAACAGCAAGGTTAGCGATAATGGTGTTGAGCTTGAAAAATCAAACATACTATTAGTAGGTGAAACAGGTACGGGCAAAACCCTGCTTGCGCGTACCCTTGCTAAAATACTGGACGTGCCTTTTTGCATAGCCGATGCAACGGTATTTACCGAAGCAGGTTATGTGGGCGAGGATGTTGAAAGTACCATATCACGTTTGCTGCAAGCTGCCGATTATAATGTAGAAGCAGCCCAACGCGGCATTATATATATTGACGAAATTGACAAAATAAGCCGCAAAGGCGATAACCCTTCCATCACCCGTGATGTAAGCGGCGAAGGGGTGCAGCAAGGTTTGTTAAAGCTATTAGAAGGTACTGTAGCCAACATACCCCCACAAGGCGGGCGCAAACATCCTGAACAAAAGTTTTTGCAGGTAGATACAGGTAATATTTTATTTATATGTGGCGGGGCTTTTGAGGGCATACAGTCCATTATCAGCCGCCGTATTGACACACAGGCCATTGGCTTCAAATCAAAAGGTGAGGGGGCAGAAAGCGACCAAAACAACCTGCTTAAATACGTTGCCCCTGCCGATTTAAAAAGCTATGGGCTTATTCCTGAAATCATTGGTCGTTTGCCAGTGCTTACCTTCTTAAACCCATTAGATAAGCCGGCTTTGAAACGTATTTTGCTGGAGCCGAAAAATGCGTTGGTGAAACAATATGAAAAGCTATTTGAAATTGAAGGTGCCAGCTTGATTTTTGCGCCTGAAGTAATAGATTATATTGTTGATAAAGCCCACGATTATAAAGTAGGCGCACGCGGTCTTCGCTCAATATGCGAAGCCATTATGCTGGATTGGATGTACGATGCCCCTTCTAAAAAGCTGAAAGAAATCACAGTTGATTTAGAGTATGCCAAAGCCAAACTTGAAAAACTAAATCTAAAAGCTGCTTAACCCCTTTTTACACTGTATAGCAAGCAATTGCTATCAACAAAATCATTGCTTTTACCTGTGAAACAAGGCAACGTAACTGTGCATTAAATATTGTACACATAGGTTGCTGGTATATAAAATTCATATATATTTGAACTGTTTAAGTCACAAGATTGCTCTTTCGTATTAGGTAAGCTCTTAGTAATTGTTTCAATATTTTAAACAATCTAATGAGGCTTTTGCGCCACTGGTTTAATTTTGGTATTATCCCTTTGATCTTTATATAAATTTTCCCAAAACAAAGCATTTGTATGCTGTTTATCCTTGGATTGCAGCATTATAAGATTCTTTTTGTTCAAACCATCCCGACAATGTAATACTAACCGGAGCGGGGTTTGGATTTTGATTTTTTGACTTAACAAAGCGTTCATTATAACTTAACTATATAAAACTATAAACCAAAAATGATGATTAGTATGCTACCCGCTGTAAACCTGTATTTAATCGCAAGAACAATAAGTATTTGATAAAGCACGAAAATAATCAGTAATACAAATGAAAGCCCGGCTGCTTGAGGCTTGTACGCCGCAGGAACTTGATGCTTTTTATAATTCGATATTATTTAGGGACTATATTTCCGGTACCTATGATTATTTGCCGCTAAATATTAAATACAAAAAAGAATATTGCAGCGATAACGATTATAAAAACACCTCCATTATTGTGTTTGAAGGCGAAGAACCTGTCATTGCTCTCTTCGCTTATTCAACAGGCACAGTCTTTTCTTTTTTTAATGAACCTGTAAACATTGTAAGCATATTATTTGAAGACAGGGATAGGGAGGCAAGAGCCCTATCTACATTATTCACTGCCCTAAAGGAGGTTGCCACAAAAAATAATTACACTACCATTTTATTTAATGATAATATCCATTTATTATCGGCATTTTTTAGCAAATTAACTCAAACCGACATGAGGTTTGAAGCCTATCTCGACCTTCTTGAATCGAAAGAACTAATTAAAGCAGGGATACGAAAAAGCTACAAATCACTCATTAACTGGAGCGAGAAGAACATTGTTACCGAAGTAATAGCAGGTTCATCTGCCAACCGCGATAAATTTAACAGTTTCAGAGATTTTCACCGTCACGTATCCGGCCGTATTACCCGTAGCGATAAAACATGGGACTTACAATACGAATCTATAGTGAATAATGAAGCCTACCTTGTATTGGGTTATTATAACAACAAATTAGCATCGGGCACACTGGTAACACACGGAAAAAAAGTTGCCTATTATTGTGTTGGAGTATATGACCGAGATTTAATGGCAACCGATATAGGGCTTTCTCACAACAATTTGTTGCGGGCAATATACCATGCAAAAGACATTGGCTTAGAAGAGTTTAACTTAGGAAACCTGCCGCTTACCAATACTGATGCTAAAGAGGCAAACATTTTTTATTTTAAAACAGGGTTTACAAAATTTATGCGCACCCGTACTATATTTACCACTACTTTTTAACTATGGACAATACTATTTCGAGCACACAACAATGGTATGAAAACTCATACTCGCAAGCTGGCTTCAAAGCTCAGCGTTCATACCCCAATGAAGAATTATTGCGCTTCATGGGCCGTAACTTCTTTCATACTCCTTTTGCAGAAAGAAAGGCCATTAATGTGCTTGAAGTAGGCTGCGGCTCGTGTAGTAACCTGTGGATGATTGGCAAAGAAAATTTTTCGGCTTACGGTATCGACCTTAGCGCGGCTTCTATAGAATTAGGTAAACAAATGCTGGACAAATGGGGCACAACGGCTGAATTGACCACCGGCTCAATGACAGAGTTACCTTATGAAGCAAATTACTTTGATGCGGTAGTTGATGTTTTTGCAAGCAACTGTTTAGACGTGGCCGATTTTGAGGCTTGCCTTTCACAAATAGCACGAGTGCTAAAAAGCGGCGGTAAAGTATTCAGCTATACCCCTTCAACAACTTCTGATGCATTCATTAATCATGCACCTGCTGTAAAAATAGACGATTATACTATAAACGGTATATACAGAGAAAGTTCACCTTTCTACGGCAATTTTTATCCTTTCAGGTTTGAGACCCCTGAACATATTACTGCCTTGTATAATAAATATGGCCTTGAAATTACTGCAATGGAACGGATAACCCGTACCTATAGTAGCATGGGCGAATCATTTCAGCACCTTTCGCTGGAAGCAGTTAAGAAATAGCCTCTTTTAGAATATTTTAGGAACGCCCTTGCCTTGGTAGTCGCAAATGTTTTTGTTGAGCCTTGCAAGGTCGTTTCTGCATTTATTAAGGTTGAAAAGAATGATATTTATCTCGTGAGTAAAGAAATTACCGCTTGATACCCCTTTAAAGTTTGTATCAAAGCTGTAGGTCATTCGTAGTGAGGTTTCCTTTGATAAATCAAACTCATACCCTGCAAAAAACACCACCGCATCGGTTTGCTTAAAATAATAGTTTACAGGATTGATACGGTACGATGCCCCGCCAAACACCTTACGGTTTAGATACATGGCATTAATATCAAACACCTTGTGGTTGCTTAGCTGTAAGTTTTGCCCCAAATAACGGAAACCGGGAATAATGTAATTATACTTGCTTAGCGGGATTAGTACGCCCCCGTGTATGGTTAGCTTTTTGGGCATAATACCGTTTACCAAAAGCCCTTCCTGCGGCTTAAAAATATGATGTATGGCTCCGCCTAAGTGCATACTCATATCCATACGTTTATTTACATATAATCGCTGCCTCCACAAAAATCCGGCAGCAAAATCCACATTATTCACAGGCTGGATATCAGGGTTCACTTGTGCCGATTTAGGCAACACAACTCCCATCACAGGGTCAAGCTGGTCGCCAAACACCAATTTATCCCAATCAATACTGCGGCTTATAAAGGTGGTTTGCAATGCAAAGCTAATAGCACCCGCCGTATGGTCTTTTCTCCTGCGTGAGAAGCTAAACGGGTTGTGTACAGCAAATACAAAGCCCCCTTCGGTTGATTTTAGCCGCCCGTCTCCCTCAGTATTACTCATGGCCACCAAGCCCAACCCAATACGCGGGAACGCACAGGGCTTAAAATCATAAGTAGCTGTGGTAGTAACATAATGGCGTGGAAGTGTACGCCACATATTACGGTGGGTAAGAGCAATGCGATGCCCCTCATCCACCCCAACAAACGCAGGGTTTAAGTACACGCGATTATTAAATATCTGCGAAAACGCAGGGTCTTGCCCATAGGCAAATTCCCCAAGTAATACTCCTATAAATAGAATAAATAACCTTTTCACCTTACTAATTAACGTATAAGCGTTACAGTACCCTCCCTATGATACTTACCGTTAGGCCCTTTTTGTCCGGGCCAGATTGAACCATCCAAAAATTCAGCTTCTACCTTCCACACATAAACATCTTGCGGACAGGGTGCTCCATCAGTAAAACCGTCCCACCCTACAGCAGGTTTAGTATCTTTCAAATCAGTGGTTTCCCACAGCAATTTACCCCAAGCATCGTATATGCCCAAACGGTATGTTTTAAGTGATATACCCACAGGCAAGAACGTACGCACATCAGGCCCGCCTGCACCGGGTGTAAACGCATTGGGCACAAACAGTCCTTTAAAGAAGGGTATCTCTATTAATACCGATGTCGTATCGCGGCAACCGTCAATAGTTGTAATGTATTGGGTAATAAAGTAATTGCCTGTGTACTCATAACGGTGTGTGGGGCTGGGCTGAGTACTTGAATTACCATCGCCAAAATCCCACAAATAGGTGTTTGCATTTTGCGATTGGTCAACAAACGTTGCCTCACCATAATTGGGCGAATTACTGTTTGCAAAGCTATACGTAAACGCGGCCGAAGGCACCGGATAAACCGTTACCCCCGTACCCAGCAACATTGAGTCAGCACAATCACCGCCGCTGATTACTTTCAACTTCACAGGGAATGTACCTGCGGTAGTATAAGTATGTGACGGATTTTGTTGAGTACTTGTAGTACCGTCGCCAAAATCCCACAAATAGGTATTGGCAAACTGTGAGTTGGAGTTGAAATTAACTACTACAGGCGGGCAACCGTCTGCCGTATCAAGGCTGGCAGTGGGTATTGGCCTGCGGAATACTTCAAACACTGCACTGGCAGTATCCTGACAGCCAAATTGGTTAAATGCGGTAAGTACTGTGGTATATACTCCAAAATTGGTATAAGTAACCGAAGGATTGGTATTTGCCGAAGTGAGGCTGTTACCGAAATCCCACAGGTAGCCTGTTGCCCCTGTTGAACCATTGGTAAAGTTAACCACAGATGGAACATCGCAGAAAGTGCTGGTTTGTGTAAACGTTGCCACAGGCACAGGATGTACCTGTATCAAACGGTCGGTTGAGTCTTCACAACCCCTTGCATTGCGCACTATCATTCTTGCTGTATACACACCCGTAGTTGTGTACACGTGCGAGGGGTTTATTACTGACGAACCGTTACCATCACCAAATTTCCAAGTTACAAACACGGAACCTGTGCTTCCATCGCTAAAGTTTACCCTATGCGGCGGGCAGCCTTGAGTGCTATCGGCTGTTAACACAGGTACAGGCGGTGCATGGATAGTAATGGTGTCTTGGAATTGGTTGGTACAACCGTTTATAGCCGACACTACAAACAAACGGACAGTATAAGTGCCTGAATTAGGATAACTATATACAGGGTTATTCAACGCCGAAGTATCGCCGTTACCAAAATCCCAATGGAAACCTGCAATATTGGTTGCCTGACTTTGGAATTGGATGCCCTGCCCTTTACATTGGGTAGAGGGTACTTTGGTAAACGACACCGTAGGCGGAGGCAATACGGTAACCGTCAATTGGCTGGTATCTTGGGTACAATTATTGGCGATAAACTGCCTTACGATATAAGTACCGGGTGTATTAAACGTATGCGTTGGATTGCGGTTGGCCGATGTATTCCCATCGCCGAAATCATAACTCAAACTCGTGGCACCCACAGAGAAATCCGTTACTTGAATGGTGTGGGGCACACAACCCACCAAACTATCGATACCGAAGAATGAACGGGCATTTTTAGGCTGCACGGTAACCCTGCGTGAGATAGTATCAAACCCGCACTTATTCTCAACACGCAGCCTTATAGTGAAAGTACGTATCAGCGAATCGGTTGTGTATGTGTGCGGAGGCGGGTTTTGTGCTGTGCTGGTATCACCGTCACCAAAATCCCAATAATACCTGTCGGGGAATGCCGTACTGGTATTGGTTATTGTAAATGTTTTAGGCGTACAACCGTTGTTCACATCCGTACCAAAGTTAGCCAACGGCTTGGGGAACACACGCACAAGACGGGTAACCAAACGGGTAGCACAAATATTGGTAGCCCTTAATGCTACTGTATAGGCGGTATCGGCCAGCAAACTTTGCGGGTAAGTAACAGGCGGCGGGGTAAACTGCGTGCTGGTAACACCGTTGCCAAAATCCCAATCGTAACTGGTAAACTCACCCGTGCTGTTGTTGGTGAAGCTAACCTGCAACGGCGCACAGCCTGTATCGGGCAATGTAACAATAGCAGGGTTTGGCGGGCCTATAATGTGTACCACCATCGCTGATGAATCTTCACAACCATATACAGTGCGAGCCACCAATACTACGCGGTAATAACCGGGCGTAGCATAATTATTACGTCCTACCGAGCCTGTAGAGGTATTACCGTCGCCATAATTCCAAACGTAGGTAGATGCACCCACAGTACTGTTGTTATAGAATACATCGCGGTTAATACACTCCAATGTATCGCCACTAAAGGCTACAATAGGCAACGGATGTACTGTAACAGGTTTAATAACGCTATCGCGGCAACCCCTGTCAGAGGTTACAATCAGTTTAGAAGTATAATTTCCGTTTGTAGCATACAAATTACGCGGATGTTGCAATGTAGAGCCGTTACCGTCGCCAAATGTCCATATCCAATTGGTCAATGTACCCAATGCCACACTCGACGAATCGGTGAAGCGAGAACTATCATGGAAACAAGCAGTAGTTACGCCAAAATTAGCTACAGGTTTTGGGTGAATAACTATCGGTTTGGTAATGGTATCTCGGCAGCCCCTATCAGTTACAACAATCTGGGTAACGTTATAAGTACCGTGATTAAAATAGGTGTGCGTTGTATTTTGTGCTGTAGAGCCGTTACCGTCGCCAAATGCCCAATTGCGGGCAGTAATACTACCTACTCCTACTTTAGAAGTATCCGTAAAGTTGCTCACAAAACCGTAGCAATTATCTTGGGTGCTAAATCCTGCTACAGGCTTAGGATACACCGTTACCGTTGTTGAAACCGTATCGCTGCCACAATGGTTGGTGGCACGCATAAACACTTTATAAGTACTGATAGTATTACCTGTTACAAAGGTTTCGGCAGGCGGGTTTTGAGCAGTACTTGTATTACCGTTACCAAAATCCCAGAAAAACGTTTGCGGGAAAGCGGTGGTAGTGTTGGTAACCGTAAACACCGCAGGACTACAGCCTGCTGTTTGGTTAATAGTGAAATTAGCTACCGGTTTAGGGAATACTGTAATGGTATCAGTTACTGAACGGGTACCACAAATGTTGGTAGCATTCAGCGTAACAAAATACAACGAGTCGATAGTGCGGCTTTGAACGTAGGTAGCCGTTGGCGGAGTAAACAAGGTGCTGGTGGTACCATTGCCCAAATTCCAGTTATAGGTGGTATGAATACCTATGCTGTTGTTTACAAAATTAACGTTTAGCGGAGCGCAACCCGTATCGGGCACAAGGGTAAATGCAGGTACAGGCGGGCTGATTATCCGAACCATTAATGCTGTTGAGTCTTCGCAACCGTACACGGTACGTCCCACCAACACAATGCGGTAATAACCGGGATTGGCAAATGTGTTACTTCCTACCGGGCCTGTCGAGGTATTACCGTCGCCGTAATTCCATACATACGATGATGCACCCGTCGAGGTGTTTGAATAATATACGGTACGACCGAAACACTCAACAGTATCACCCGTAAAGGCCATTATAGGTAACGGATGCACCGTAACAGGTTTGATAATACTATCGTGGCACCCTTGGTTTGAAGTTACTATCAGTTTGGCATTATAGTTACCGTTGGTTGCGTATAGGTTTTTAGGGTTACGTATCGTTGAACCGTTACCGTCGCCAAACGTCCATACCCAATTGGTTAACGTACCCAATGCTACTGTTGACGAGTCAACAAATGATGAGCTATCGCGGTAACAAGCCGCACTCACTCCAAAATTAGCCACAGGCTTGGGATGGATAACGATAGGCTTGGTAGTGGTATCACGGCAACCCCTATCGGTTACAACAATTTGGGTAACGTTATAGGTACCATGATTAAAGTAAGTATGCGTTGCATTTTGCGCTGACGAGCTGTTACCGTCGCCAAATGCCCAGTTACGCGTAACCACACTGCCTACGCCCACTTTTGAGGTATCAGTAAAGTTGCTCACAAAACCGTAACAGTTGTTTTGAGTGCTAAAGCCTGCCACAGGTTTTGGATATACTGTTACTGTGGTAGAAACAGTATCACTGCCGCAGTGGTTGGTAGCGCGCATAAACACCTTGTAGGTGCTGATAGTACTTCCTGTTACAAACGTTTGTGCGGGTGGGTTTTGCAAAGTGCTGGTTTGGCCGTTACCGAAATCCCAGAAGAAGGTTTGGGGGAATGCCGTTGTGGCGTTGGTTACCGTAAACACCGCAGGGCTACAGCCTGCTGTTTGGTTAATGGTAAAATTAGCCACAGGTTTGGGGAATACTGTAATGGTATCGGTAACCGAACGTGTACCGCAAATATTGGTGGCACTTAAGGTTACAAAATACAACGAGTCTATAGTGCGGCTTTGCGCATAAGTAGCCGTTGGTGGAGTAAACAAAGTACTGGTGGTGCCGTTACCCAAATTCCAGTTATAGGTAGTATAAACACCTGTGCTGCTGTTTACAAAGTTTACATTCAGCGGGGCACAACCGGTGTCGGGTACTAAAGTGAATGTGGGTACAGGCGGGCTGATTATCCGAACTACTAATGCTGTTGAATCTTCGCAACCATATACAGTGCGGCCTACCAACACAATGCGATAATAACCGGGATTGGCAAACGTATTACTTCCTACCGAACCTGTCGAGGTATTACCATCACCATAGTTCCAAACATACGTAGCAGCTCCGGTTGATGTGTTTGAATAATACACGGTACGGCCGAAACACTCAACAGTATCACCTGTGAAAGCCATAATGGGTAATGGATGCACCGTAACGGGTTTAATAATACTATCGCGACACCCTTGGTCTGAGGTTACAATCAATTTAGTATTATAGTTTCCGTTGGCAGCATATAAATTGGCCGGATGACGAAGTGTTGAACCGTTACCGTCGCCAAACGTCCACACCCAATTGGTCAAGGTACCCAACGCCACTGTTGACGAGTCGGTGAAGCGACTGCTATCACGGTAACACGCTGCATTTACCCCAAAATTGGCAATTGGTTTCGGGTGGATTACAATAGGTTTAGTAGTGGTATCACGACAACCTCTATCGGTTACAACAATTTGAGTTACGTTATAAGTACCGTAATTAAAGTACGTATGGGTTGCGTTTTGTGCTGTAGAACCATTACCGTCACCAAAAGCCCAACTGCGGGTAACCACACTACCTACCGAAACCTTAGATGTATCAGTAAAGTTACTTACAAAACCATAACAGTTGTTTTGAGTACTAAAGCCCGCAACAGGTTTGGGATACACCGTTACTGTAGTAGAAACGGTATCGCTGCCGCAATGATTGGTAGCGCGCATAAACACTTTATATGTACTTATTGTACCTGCCGTTGTAAATACCTGCGATGGCGGGTTTTGTAAAGTACTGGTTTGGCCGTTGTCAAAATCCCAGAAGAAAGTTTGCGGGAAAGCAGTAGTTGTATTAGTTACAGTAAATACTGCGGGGCTGCAACCTGTAGTTTGATTTATGGTAAAGTTGGCCACAGGTTTTGGGAACACCGTAACGGTATCGGTTACCGTGCGGGTTGCACAAATATTGGTAGCCCTTAAGGTTACAATATACAACGAGTCGATAGTACGGCTTTGAATGTAGGTAGCTGTTGGCGGTGTAAACAATGTGCTGGTAGTTCCGTTACCAAAATCCCAATCGTAACCGGTGTATAAGCCTGTACTATTGTTCACAAAATTCACATTCAACGGGGCACAACCTGTATCAGGGACAAGGGTAAATGCAGCCGTCGGCGGGCCTATAATTCGCACCACCATAGCAGCAGAGTCTTCGCAACCATATACAGTACGACCTACCAACACAATGCGGTAATAACCGGGGTTGGCAAAGGTATTACTACCTACCGAACCTGTAGAAGTATTACCATCTCCGTAATTCCACACATACGTAGCAGCACCTGTTGAGTTATTGGTATAATATACCGTACGGTTAAAACACTCTACTGTATCACCCGTAAAGGCAATACTTGGCAATGGATTAACGGTTACCGCTTTAAAGCTGCTGTCAGAGCAACCCAAGTTTGAAGTTACAATCAGTTTAGCGGTGTATGTACCTGCACTACTGTATAAGTTTCTCGGGTTGGTAATACTTGAGCCGTTACCGTCGCCAAACGTCCATGCCCTGCTTACAATACTTCCCGATGCTATTGTGGTAGAATCGGTAAAGCGTGTACTATCCTGATAACAGGCTGTAGTAGCTCCAAACCTTGCTGCGGGTTTGGGGTATATAGTAATGGGTTTTGTAATTGTATCGCGGCAACCTCTGTCTGAAATTGCAATCTGACGTACATTGTAAGTACCGTGATTAATATAAGTATTGCTTGGGCTTTGCGACGATGAGAAATTGCCGTCGCCAAACGTCCAACTCCAATTGGTTACACTACCTGAGCCTACCCAAGCACTGTCTGTAAAGTTGCTGGCAAAACCAAAGCAATTATTAGCGGTGTTAAATGCTGCGTGGGGGGTTGGGTATATTGTAAGAGTACGCGATATAGTATCGGTGCCGCAATGGTTAAAGGCTGTTAACCTAACCCTGTAAATACTCACACTATCCACAGTAGTATATACAGGCGATGTAGGGTTAGTGGCCGTGCTGGTAGTTCCGTTACCCAAATCCCAAATAAAATTATCGGGGAAGGCTGTTGTGGTATTTGTAATGGTGAAGGCAGCAGGCGTACAACCGTTGTTTACATTAAAGGTAAAATTAGCAACGGGTTTAGGGAATACTCTTACCGAGTCAAACGCTTGGGTAGTACCGCAAATATTAGTGGCACTTAGTGTGATGTAATACGTTGAATCATTGCGCTGGCTTTGGAAATAGGTAACCGTATCAGGGTTATACAACGCACTTGATTGCCCGTTGCCAAAATTCCAATCGTAGCTAATGTGCAAGCCGGCAGTAGCATTAGTAAACACCACTCTCAAAGGTGCACAACCCGTATCAGGGGCAAGCGTAAACGATGGAACCGGTGCCCCTATAATACGTATCGTTCTTGCAGTAGAATCCACACAACCGTATGCAGTAGTAGCTACCAACACCACCCTGTAAACACCGGGGTTAGCATACGTGTTACTTCCTACCGAGCTTGTCGAGGTATTACCGTCGCCATAATTCCATACGTATGAGGCTGCGCCCGATGTGGTATTGCTGAAGAACACATTGCGGTTCACACAGGCTAACGTATCACCCGTAAATACAACAGTAGGGAGCGGATTCACCGTAACAGCCTTAAACACGCTGTCGCGGCAACCTTGGTTTGAGGTAACAATCAGTTTGGTTATATATACACCGTCAGTAGCGTATGTATGACTTGGGTTGGTTTGGGTGGATGCTGCACTGTCGCCAAAATCCCACAAACGGCTTGTCAAACTACCCGTTGCAACAGTTGACGAATCGGTAAACTGTGAGCTGTTGGGATAACAAACTGTAGTAACCCCGAAGTTTGCAGTAGGCTTAGGATGTATTACAATAGCTTTGGTAACTGTGTCCTTACAACCCCTGTCGGTGGTTACAATCTGACGTACGTT
Organism: Bacteroidia bacterium; assembly: GCA_035906255.1. Lineage (GTDB taxonomy): Bacteria > Bacteroidota > Bacteroidia > UBA8524 > UBA8524 > SB11. Next base: position 299,859 of record JAMIFM010000010.1, on the reverse strand, counting down.
ATAAGTGCCATGTGTAAAGTAGGTACGGCTTGCATTTTTTGCCGACGAGGTGAAACCATCGCCAAATGCCCACGCCCAGCTTACTACCGAACCGCTGCTTACTTTGGCTGTATCAGTAAAGGTGCTTGCAAAGCCATAACAATTGTTTTGGGTACTAAAGCCCGCCTGTGGTTTAGGGTGTACCGTAATGCTTTGGCTTAGCGAATCCCTGCACCCGAAATTGGTAGTAACAACCAGTTTAGCAGTGTATGTGCCTGCTACATATATTTTTGAAGGATTTTGCTGCGTAGATGTCGTTCCGTCACCAAACGTCCAGCTAAAACTTGAATTAGTACCTTGGTTAACCGTTGAACTGTCGCTAAACACAGTCAGTTCAGGATAACACACCGTTGTTGCTCCCCAGTTAACAACAGGTAACGGTTTCACAGCTATTTTAAGTACGTTACTCACCGTAGTACACGAACCTGATATTATCCTGCGGCGGTAATAGGTTGTATCAAACAACGCTCCGGGTTGGTAGCCGATTGTATTAGAAGTGCCGATGGCCGTACCCCATGTAGTATTGTTATTTGATTGTTGCCACAAATAGGTAAATGTACCGCTTCCGCCACCCGTAGCACCGCTGGTAAGCTGTGCAGGCGTTTGGGCGTAACAAATGGTTTGGTTGCTGGTTATGGTATTATTAGTAATGGCAGGTGTTACGTGTATTTTTATCGGTGCCGAAGTATCGGAACAAGGGCCTGAGTTTACGATACGGCGATACCAAGTAGTTACTGATAATGCAGGTGGCCCGAATTTATCGGCAGTTGCACTACCTATATTCGTCCACGATACCGAATCGGTACTGCGTTGCCATTGGTAGGTAAATGTATTATCGCCGCCGCTAACTGTGCTGCTGGCTTGGCGCAGCGTATCGGGGGTACTTCCCTCACAAATAAACTGCGGGGTATTAATTACGTTGTTTAAGATATCAGGCTTAACGGTAACCTGTTTCTCAGCAGAATCTTTGCAACCCCTGTCCGAAGTAGTTACCAAACGGATGGTAAATGTACCGTCGTTTGCATAGGTATGTGTAGGACTGGTTTGACTTGACGTATCCAAAGCGTTCAGCAAATCAAACTTCCAAAAATTATTAATAGTGCCGCCGCTTATTGTACTTCCGTTAGTAAAGGTGAATACATTAGGGCCAAAGCACTGCAAGGTATCGTTAATGGTAAATACAGGATTGGGCTTGGGATATACATACACTGTTTTGGTTACCGAATCGGCACAACCGAATACAGAAGTTACCCGTAGTTTCACAGGATAAGTACCTGCAACAGTATATACTTTGGTAGGGCTGGTTTGTACGCTGGTATCACCGTTACCAAACGTCCATCGGTAGGTTAAGCCTACCGCAGGACTAATGTTACTGGTATTGGTAAACGTAAAGCTATTGCCGTTTATACACTGGTCGGTATCGTTTATATTAAATGCCTGTGCAGGTTTGGCATACACCACAGTGGGTTTAGTAGCAGTATCACGGCAACCGAAATTGGTAATCGCTATCAAACGAACGCTGTAATTGCCGCTGGCGGTATATACTTTAGTAGGGTTGGTTTGATTAGAGCTATCCGCAGCTGATTGCCCGAAATTCCAGTTATAAGTATTGCTGCCGCTTGCTACTGATGAGCCGTTGGTAAACACAAAACTGTTGCCGTTCAAACACTGGTCGCTATCATTCATTGTAAATGCAGCCACCGGATTGGGATGCACAAAAACGGTTTTGGTAATGCTGTCTTGACAGGCACTATCAGTAGTTACTATTAATTTAACCTGATAATTACCTACCGCACTGTATGTGTGATTTGCTGTAACTGTTGCTGCGGTAGCACCGTCACTCAAATCCCAGTCATACACAGCAATACTTCCCGTTGCAACAGTAGATGTACTTGCATTAAAACTGGTTAAATCGTCAAAACAAGTATCGTTGTGCACATAAGCAGCAACAGGTTTAGGGTGAATGTTCACCACGCGGGTAGTACTGTCTTTACAACCTTCGGTAGTGGTAACTATCAGTTTAGGAGTATAAGCTCCCGCAACGGTAAAATTATTAATGGCAGTTACACCTGTATCTGTATTACCGTCACCATAAATCCACTCACTTTGTACAATACTTCCCGCCGAAACGGTTGAAGATGATGTGAAGTTAGCATCAAATCCAAAACATACCGATGCAGTAGTGTATGCTGCAACAGGTTTGGGATGTACCGTTACTTTTATAACATTGCTAAAAGTGGGGCAAGCACCTGACGATACCCTGCGACGGAAAAACCTTGTTTGGTTTAAAACTCCTGATTGGTAAGAAGTATCAGTGGCCGCTCCGATATTGCTCCAGCTTATCGAATCGGTACTTATTTGCCATTGGTAGTTATACACCCCAAGACCGCCTGTGGGCAATGAGCCTGCAAACCTTGCAGGAGCAAAACCTTCACAAATAGTTTGGTTGGCTGTTATAGTATTATTTCCGATAGAGGGGGTAACAAATATTTTAACGGGGGCTGATGTATCTTCACAAGGCCCTGAGGTAACGATACGCCTGTACCAAGTGGTTACCATTAGTGCCGAAGGAGCATACAAAGTATCGGTTGCACCGCCAATAGCAGTCCAGTTAGTAGAATCGGTAGTTTGTTCCCAACGGTAACCGAATGTATTATCACCACCGCTCACGGGGCCACTTAACGGCACCAATGTATCAGGGGTTTCCCCTTGGCAAAGGAACTGGTCGGCAGCAATATCATTATTAATAATATCGGGTTTAATCGTAACCTGAGTTTCTACCGAATCTTTACAACCTTTATCCGAAGTAGAAGTAAGGCGGATAGTATAAGTACCATCGGTAGCGTATGATTTGGTAGGATTGGTTTGTGATGAAGTATCGTTAGCAGTCAGCAAATCAAAACGCCAGAAATGCGTCATTGTACCGCTATTAATAATACCTATGTTAGTAAATGTGTACAGGTTAGGGCCAAAGCACTGCAAACTGTCGTTAACAATAAAGTCAGGCGAGGGTTTAGGATATACGTACACATTTTGGGTAACACTGTCAGAACATCCGTTTATGGATGTTACTACCAATTTCACTGCAAATGTATCAGCGTATGCGTATGACCTTGTGGGACTGGTTTGGGTGCTGGTAGAACCATCGTCAAACGTCCACAAATAACTCAATCCTACCACAGGGGTAATATTGCTGGTATTGGTAAATACAAAATTGTTACCGTTCAAACATTGGTCGGTATCGTTAATAGTAAATGCCTGTGCGGGTTTGGCATATACCGTCATAAGTTTGGTAACTGTATCGCGGCAACCAAAACCTGAAACAGCCACTAACCCAACATTGTAAGCTCCATTGGCGGCATACACCTTAGCGGTATTGGTTTGGGTTGAAGTATCGGTAGCACTTTCGCCAAAATTCCAACCGTATGTAACCGTGCCCGAAGCAATACCGGTGGCATTGGTAAACACAAAGTTGTTACCGTTTACGCACTGGTCGGTATCGTTGGTTGTGAAATCAGCAACAGGATTAGGGTACACAATTACCGGATGAGTAATGCTATCCTTACAAGCACTATCAGTGGTTACCACCAGCTTCACATTATAGGTGTTAACTAATGAGTAGGTTTTATTAGTTGTTACTCCGCTGCCTGTGCTGGCATCATCAAAATTCCATGCGTAATTGGTAATGCTTCCCGAAGCTACAGTTGAAGCCGAGGCATTAAAACTATGCTGGTAGGTATGGCAAGTATCATTATATACAAATGATGCTGTGGGTTTAGGGTGCACCCAAAGCGTGCGGGTAGTGCTGTCCACACAACCTGAATCGCTGGTTACAATCAATTTAGCTGTATAACTGCCTACTGCACCATACCCGTTTTGCGGGCCGGGTGTACCATTGGCAGTATTTCCGTCGCCAAATGTCCAATTATATTGAGTGATTGAACCTGTGGCAATGGTTGATGTTGATGTGAACGTGGCGTTTAATCCAAAACACACTGAAGGCACTGTAAACGAAGCCGCAGGTTTGGGGTTAACGTTTATCTTAATAGGATTACTGATTACCGTACAAGAGTTTGACGATGCCAAACGTCTGTACCAAGTAGTTTGATTAAGTACTCCTGCCTGAAAATTGGTATCAGTACCGCTGGTTATGTTTGTCCAAGTTGAAGAGTCAAGGCTGTATTGCCATTGGTACACAAATACACCGTTACCCCCTGTGGGTACAGAACCATTGAACTGTGAAGGTGCATATCCCGCACATTGACTTTGGCTTGCTGTGATTACGTTATTGCCTATCCCCGGAGTTACGTTAATTTTTATAGGTGCAGATGTATCAGAACAAGGGCCTGAAACAGCAACACGTCTAAACCAAGTTGTAGTGAATAATGCCGGAGAAGCATAACTACTTCCTGTGGCACTGCCTATATTGCTCCAACTTACCGAATCGGTACTTTGTTGCCATTGGTAGGTAAAGCTACCGTCGCCGCCATTAATAGCAACGCCTGTATGCCTTAGTGTATCAGGAATAGAACCCGAGCAGATATTTTGTGCCGAGGCGATTGTATTATTTGTAATATCAGGCCTTACGATAATATTTTTCTGTATAGAGTCCTTACAACCCATATCAGAAGTAGCCGTAAGCCTAACTGTTAAACTGCCTGATGTGGTGTATGTTTTGGAAACATTGGTTTGGGTGCTGGTATCCAGCGCATCTAACAAATTCAGTTTCCAAAAATAGGTTTGCGTACCGCTTGCAATGGTGCTACCGTTGGTATAAATAAACAAGTTCCCGTTATAGCATTGCAGCGTATCATTAATAGTAAAGGCAGGAACGGGTTTGGGATATACATACACGGTTTTTTCAATACTGTCTCTACAACCGTTTACCGATGTAACCACCAAACGTACATCATAAGTACCTTCGGCGGCATACGTTTTAGTGGGATTGGTTTGAACAGAGGTACTACCGTCATCAAACCTCCATAAATACGATAAACCCACCACAGGGTTAACCGTACTACCGTTTGTAAATATAAAGCTGTTGCCGTTTAAGCACTGGTCGGTATCATTTATAGTATAGGCAGGAGTTGGCTTTGCATACACAATTACGGGCTTGGTAACTGAATCGATACACCCGAAGTTTGAGGTAGCAATTAGTTTCACACTATAATTACCATTTACAGCATACGTTTTTGTGGTATTGGCTTGGGTACTGGTATCATTCGCACCTTCACCCAAATTCCACGAGTATGTGCTGCTGCCGCTTGCTATACTTGTAGTGTTTGTATAAGCAAAGTTGTTACCGTTTACACACTGGTCGCTGTCGTTGGTTGTAAAGTTAGGAACAGGACGGGGATGAACAACCACCGCTTGGGTAATACTGTCCTTACAAGCACTGTCAGTAGTTACTATCAGCTTCACATTATAACTTCCGTGTGCAGCATACGTTTTTGATATAGTAACGCCACTGCCTGTAGTAGCATCGCCAAACACCCATCCGTAATTGGTAATGCTGCCTGCACCCACACTTGATGCCGAGGCATTAAATCCGTTACCAAAACCCAAACAAGTATCATTAGATACAAACGAGGCGGTAGGTTTGTGGTGAACATTAATAGTTCGGGTGGTGCTATCTGTACAACCGCTATCCGATACTGCAATCAGTTTAATAGTATAACTGCCTACTGAAGCATACGTATGGTTTTGGCTGTTACCTGTACCGCCGTTACCATCACCATACGTCCAAGTATATTGGGTAATGCTACCCGTTGCTATGGTTGAAGTAGATGAATAATTAGCTGCTAAACCCAAACAAACACTGGCCGTAGTGAATGAAACCGCAGGTTTGGGGTTCACCAGTACTTTTACCACATTGCTCGGATGGGTGCACACGCCCGAAGTAACCAGCCTGCGGAAATAGGTAGTTTGGTTTAATACACCTGAAGTATAATCTATCGATTGCGCACCGCCGATATTGCTCCAAGAATTTGAGTCGGTACTTATTTGCCATTGGTAGGTAAAACTGCCCAAACCACCTGCGGGAGTACTTCCGTTAAATTGCGAAGGGGCAAAACCCTCACATACAATTTGGTTGGCAGTGATGGTATTGTTGGTAATGGCCGGTGTAACTGTTATTTTAACAGGAACTGAGGTATCGGCGCAATCACCCGAAGTAACCACACGGCGGTACCAACGATTGGCAGTGAGCGCAGGAGGTTGATAATTTACACCCGTAGCTCCGCCTATGTTTGTCCATATTGCAGAGTCAGTACTTTCTTGCCATTGGTAAGTAAATGAACCGCTACCGCCACTTACCGATGCACCCGATTGTACCAAACTATCAGGGGTTGAGCCTGAACACAAACCTTGGTCAATCGCCACAGTGTTATTATTAATAATAGGGGTAGCGGTAACCTGATGCTGAGTTGAATCTTTACATCCTTTATCCGAAGTTGCTGTAAGTCTTACTATATAAGTACCCGAAGCAGGGTAGTTTTTAGTAGGGTGAGTTACGTTTGAAGTATCGGTAGTACCTGTAGGTACATTAAATTTCCATGTATAAGTATTGCTACCCGAAGCAATGGTTGTTCCGTTAGTAAATACAAACGAGTGGCCGGGATAACATTGTATGCTATCGTTTACCGTAAAAGCCGGATTGGGCTTCGGATAAACATACACCGGTTTCGACACAGAATCTTTACAACCGCCCGCATTAATAGTAACTACCAGCTTTACCATAAAGGTATCAGCCGTAGCATACGATTTTGAGGGAGCTGCAATAGTTGAGCCGCTTCCGTCGCCAAACGTCCATTGACGACTGTATAAACCTCCCACCACCGATGTATCAGTAAAAATAAAGTTATTACCGTTAATACATTGGTCGCTATCGTTAATAGAAAATCCGGCCAGCGGCTCGGCAAACACCGTCATGTTTGCTGTGGTTGAATCTTTACAGCCTTGGTCTGATGTGCCTATCAGCTTCACAGGGAATATTCCTGTGCTGCTGTAATTTTTTGTAGGGTTATTAAGAACCGAGGTATCCGCAGGGTTGCTGCTAAACTGCCATTTATAGCTTACCGTACCGCTGCTAATTGATGAACCGTTGGTAAACACAAAACTGTTTCCTGTAAAACACTGCTCACTGTCATTCACATTAAACGCCATATCAGGCTTAGGGAACAGGTAAACATTTTTGGTTACTGAATCACGGCAGCCATAGTTTGAGGTTACAATCAGCTTCACCGCAAAAGTATCAGCCGTTGTATATACTTTAGTTGGGCTGGTAACCACAGAGGTATCAGAAACTGTATTGCTGAAAATCCATTTGTATGAAACCGTTCCCGATTGTATGTTCGATGTATTGGTAAACTCTACACTGTTACCGTTTAAGCATTGCATACTATCATTGATAGTAAAATCAGGCTCGGGAGCAGGGCGTATATACACATTGCGGGTTACCGAATCTTTACAACTGTTGTCAGATGTTACCACCAACTTTACAGCAAAAACACCCGTAGTATCGTACACAAATGTTGGGTTGGCAAGTATCGAGGTATCTCCTGCCCTTTCAGTAAAACGCCAATGGTAGGTATTGCTGCCGCTGGCTATGGTAGAAGTATTAGTAAAAACAAAGTTGTTACCGTTCAAACACTGGTCGGTATCATTAATTGTAAATACAGGGGCAGGTTGAGGGAAAGTGATAACCTGTTTGGTTATAGAATCAACGCAACCGAAAACACTTGTTACCAATAGCTGTACATTAAAGGTATCAGCCGTTGCATAACTCTTTGTCGGGTTTTGTGCTGATGAGCCTGCACCGTCGCCAAATGTCCAAGCATAAGTAGTTATCGTTCCGCTACTAATGGTAGAAGCATCCGTAAACACAAAATTATTACCCACCAAACACTGGGCACTGTCGTTCACAGTAAAATTTGCATCGGGCAACGGCCGCACTATGATTAATTGTGTTGCAGAATCGCTGCCACACTCATTGGTTATCTTGACTTTTATCGTATAGTTGCCCGGTGTAGATAAATAAATAGAAGGATTGTACGACGTTGCACTGCCCGAAGTATAACTGTAACTGCCTCCGGTTACTGTCCACTGATAAGTAATGCTATCCCCAAAATTCACGTTATAAATTACCCGATGCAGCAAGTTTGAAGTAAGCGTATCAAACACCACAGTATCAGGTCCGCAAAATTCAACAGGCCCGGGTAACGTAACCTCAGGCACATCTCTTATTACTAAAGTATCAACAACAGTATCTTGATCGCATTGGTTGCTTCCTATTAAAGTAACATAATACGTACCTGCTGTATTAAATTGAAAAGTGGGCGTGGGCGAAGTAAGACTACCCGATGTAACCGTATAACCGCTATTAGGATTAATTATCCATTGGTAAGTGAGGTTATCACCTGTTGAGGTATTATTGGTGGTAATATTGCTGTTTGCACAACCGCTTGTCGGGTTTATGTTTAGCGTAAAATCAGCCAAAGGCGGCCTCATAATCCGCAAAATTCTGCGTATCGTATCATCACCGCACACACTAAGCCCCGCTTGGGCTATGTTACCCACAATCAGTTCAATCTCAAAAGTACCTGTATCTGTAAACTCAACCTGCAAAGCTTGGCTACCCCAGTTGGCAGGGTTGTTATTCCAGTTACCATGATTACCAAAGTAACCAGCATTCAAAGTCCAACCGGTAGCAGGATAAATATTCCACAAACGGCGAGGAGTTTGGTTACACCCGCTGTTTGATGATACGCTACCTGTATCCGATACGTCTTCAATCGTAACTATATCTTCTAAACAAGCGGTATCGTTATCAGGGTTAAAATCAATTTCGGCTTCGGGTTTTGTAGAAATGTAAATAGGCCTGATGGTGGCACTGTTGGTACCGCAAGGGTTGGTTACCGACATCTCAGCCTGAAAAGCATTGGGATAACCCGGAGTTGGAGTTCCGCATGAGGGGGTTAAAAAGGTTTTGCTTACGCTGGGCGGTGGCGGGTGAGTAAACACCATGGGAGCCGTACCGTCATTAAAAGTAAGAGTATATACCGAGCCCGGGGCGTTGTTACCGATACCGGTTGCCTTGCTTGTATCAATGGTAAAAGTTAATCCGTAGGGGCGGCAGCCTGAGGTACTTCCTGAATTACCGATACTTACGCCGGGGTTACCACCGTTAAACACGCCATACGTGCTGGTATCGGTACAACCTGCCGCATCGGTGGTTATCACCGTCATAGTATATGCCCCTGAAGTGGCATATACGTGCGTAATAGTATCAAATCCTGAACCGAAGTTTTGTGAGTTCCCGTCACCCCAATTGATTGAATACGTGTTATTAGTTGACATTGTGGTTGACACGTTGTCAATCTGCAATGAGAACGGGGCTGACGAAACATTGCATTGAACAAACTTTGGAATGTTATTAAAATCGTCAATCGCTGAGTTGGGTCTGCGGCGCACATACACCGTTTTGGTAATAGTATCGCGGCAATTACCGGGTGTAGTTGCAATTAACCTAACATTGTATGAAACAATGGCTGCTGTGCCCGTAACATCAAATGTAGTAGTGGGGTTAGTAGTTGTTGAGGTGAGGCCATTGCCAAACGTCCAATTATAGCTTAACGAACTGCCTGTGGATGCGTTTGCAAAAGAAACTGTAGTACCCGAACAAGCTGTATCAGGCACAAAGGTAAAATCGGCATTGGGATAATTATAAAATACAACTACCACTGAATCCGATAAGCGTGAACAACCGTTTTGTGTAACCCTTACCCTGTAAATACCGGGTGAAGTGGCTCTTAACGTATTACCCGTAGCCCCTGTGCTATCCACACCATTCTTCACCCACTGGTAAGTGAGACCTGCCCCCGCATTTGCGGTTAACGTTACCGAATCGCCAACGCATAAATTTTGCAAAGTTGACGGGGTAATTGTTGCCGCTACGTTGGTTACTGTGAATACCTGAAAAACCGTATCAGAACATACCGAAGGGGTGTTGAAAAACCGTATCAGCCAAACTGCGTCCGTTAATGCGGTTGAAAAACTTTTAACAACCGTATCGGTGGTATAAGTTGAATTATCGCTACCAAACACCCACAAAACGCTATCGGGGGTGGCACTACCGGTATCAATAAACGTAATGGGCTGATTAATACAATTTGGGGTAGAAATAGTGAAGCCGCTACTACCAGAACACTGTGCGTAGGTCGCCTTTGCAAAGCAAAAGAATACAAGCAGTAAAAGGTAAGATACAAATTTGTTTTGCATAGTTGGCCATCAAAACAACTGCTAAATTAGCCAGTTATTTTAAATTTTACGTAAAATGTTTTTAAATACACCCCTAAAATCCGCGCAAATATAGACAATAAGTTTTAAAAGATTGTTGCATGGAGCGACATCTGTCGAATTTTTACAATCCCCAAACAGCTACCTAACAATACCTTAGTGTTTCGAAAAACACAACTGATAAAAAACGTGTTTTTCACTCTAAAAATAACAGGTGTTATAACGGTATTTATTAATCGGGTTTTTCAGAAATTATATGGCAACGCAAATTGGACAATTGCTCAACAGGTTTGTTTTTAAAATCAGCATGAAGTCCAATTTTACTAAGCTCTTCAACCTCATCTGTATCGGCCTTGCTAAGGTTTATTTGCACGGGAGCAAATCCTGCCAAGGCAAAAAACGTGTAATAATCATCCGCCAAAAGTCGGTTTTGGTATTGCAAACCGTTATTATATTTTTTTTGCCATTCTTGCTCACCAAAGCGGTAAAAGTTAAACTTAGAAAGAGCTTTGTCAAAATACGCGTAGTGGTCTTGCAAATCAATCACACAGCTTATAACACCACCGGGTTTAAGTATGCGGTAGCACTCATGCAAGATGGGTAAAATATCGTTCTTTGGAATGTGCTCCAACGTATCCGTAGAATGTATGTAGGTTATACTCGATGTTTCAAACGGTGTCTTACGGGCATCAAACGGTGCCATGTATTGTATGCCCAACTCTTGTAAATCATTAACAGTTGCAATTCCGCTGCGGCGTGCAGCATCTGCAACCAATATAGGTTTTAGTAGTTGTTTAATATCTGCAACCACCTGCTGTTTTATGCCAGCTTTATACAACAACAAGGGCACAGCCAAATCATACCCGCCACCAAACTCATACGCAATTCCATCCTCAATATTTTCATGGTGGCCTTTAAACGCCTCTAAATGAAGTTGCGAGGCATTAATTTTCTGTCCAAAAACTTCATCGCTCATGGGCAGGTTACGAGTAATGCGTGTTTGCAAAAAATAGTTAATCCTTTCAGCCGCAGGTAAACGACTGATTAATTTCTGCAAAGCGGCTTTGGTTTTCCAGTTCATGGTAAAACGCAAATATACCTTGCATACTTATTGGGTGTCGGGTATGTATGAAATTAAACTACTTTTTAAGTTTTTGTTGGAAATAAAAGGCGGGAATAAGGAGTACCATTAAGATTGGATTCATTACCAAGCGGTACAAAGGGACAAGTGCCGAATACTCAGCATTAGATACTGCGTTGAGCGTAAAATAAATATAGATAGGAAACAGGACTACCAACCCGAAAAGTTGAACGTAGAACCCAAAAATTACAAAGCGTTTATTATCAAAAAGCGCATAGATGAGCAGGATACATAATAAATCATTGGCCAAAAAACGGATAAGGCGGCTAATGATAAAGTTTACCTCTGTGCCCGGCTCCATCGCACCTGCATAACTTTGGTTAAAGCGGAATTTCATATCCACAAAATCAAATTCCTGCAAACCATAAAACAATGCAAGCCCAATAAGGGCTAACAATGCAAAAAAAATCCTTTTAAAACCAATATTAAGCAACTCCATTTTGCGGCGGTATATCTTGTTGGGCAGGCTCTTGGGTTTTAGTATCGGGTTTTACCATACGTATCCACCAAAGCCACAAGGCAACTACAATAAGATATATTGAAAGTGTAAACAGGTATTTATGTGCAAAGTGAAAAAACTGAGAGTGGTTTTGGGCTACATAAGCCAACAACAGCAAACGCCCTAAGTTAAACACATGGATGACTGCAACCCCTACAACGGTGAACCATGTAAGACGTTTTGCCCCACCCCAAAAACCCACCAAAAAGGCAAAAAACAAATAAAATATCGCTACGCCGTTACAGCCTTCATAAACAGCAATACCCGCAGGTTTTCCGTTTATCCAAACCCGCACACTGTTATCACCCTCCAGTATTTCGGTGCTCACCTCTTCATAAAACAGCCTTAACAATCCCACCACTTGACCCGCAACACCCTTTGTTATAGGGTCGGGTTGGGTAACATACCCCTTTACCCAAAACCCGTATATTTGGCTAAGCACAATGTACGTAACCAATAACCTTACTAAAAAAAGAATAGCAGGCTTAAATTCTTCGTAAAATTTCTTAATGCTTTGTTGCACTTCGCAGATAGTTTTTATAAAATTTACCGGCCCATCCATCGGGCAAAAGCTTCACAAGTGCCCGCACGAATATACCCAACAAATATTGCTGGTGTGTAATTAATCCTTCTTTACAAAACCCTCTGATGGCTCTAAAATCATTTCTAACGGCAGCCAAACCCAGCCTTCGGCTATAATTTTGCGCCTGTGCATACACCAATATCTGTGGGATATTGCCTGATTGCGAACCTGTTTTAAACATACGAAGCCACAAGTACCAATCTTCGGCGAAATAGAAGTTTACATAACCGCCGGCTTCTTGCACGGCTGATTTTTTGTAAAACACCGTAGGGTGGCTATGGGGATTGCGATAGCCTGAGAAAGAAAGCACCCCGTCGAAATCAACAGGGACTTTTCGTATAAAATCTTTGCCGTTAGGCTGTTGTTCTGCATAATAAGCCCCCACCAAATCAAAGTAGGGATTGGCCAAAATATAGTTAACCGTTACTTCAAAACGTGTGGGCACCGATTTATCATCAGCATCCATACGCGCTACCCACTCGTAGCTGCAATGTTTCAATCCCTCGTTTAAAGCAGTACCCAGCCCCATATTTCGGGAAAGTTCAACTACTTTAACTCCTTGGTCTGATTTTAATACAGATAATTGTTGTGCTATACCCTCATCAACGGGCCCGTCTTGCACAATAACAACTTCAGTGGCAGGATATGTTTGCGAAAGGATACTGTTTAGGGCAACTGTAAACTCATGCGGAGTATTCCCGTGATAAACAGGCAACAGTACCGAAAATTGAAAGTTTGCCACTAAGTAATGTTTATGCAATAATAGTACCTGCGGGCAACTTATGCCAAGAGCTTATGATTTCAGGTTTGGATATTTTACTTCCGGTACCAATGTAGCACCCCTCTTGTACTTTTGCCCCTGTTGATATATTCACACCGGGCATTATGGTACTATAGCTGCCGATTATAGCATCGTGATTAATAATAGCCCCTGCATTAATTAGTACAAAATCACCCAAATTAATATTTACAGTAAGTACTGTGTTTATGCACAATACGCAGCCCTGACCTATTTGTACATATTCTTTATCAGATATGACCGCCGAGGGGTGAATAAGGGTAGGATAAAATACATGGGGATTATTGATTTGCCCGTGTATTGATTTGCGTACCTCAGGTAATGATATAGCAATACAAACACCTGTTGGCGTTTGCAGTTGGTTTATATATTGTATGCCACCTAAAACCTTGTAACCGTTAACTATATCACCCACCTGTTTACCATCATCAACAAAGCCAAGAACATTCCATGCGGGAGTTACAGCATTACAATTTTTTATTAATGCGGCTACTTCGCGTCCAAAACCTCCCGCACCAATAATCACAATATCTTGCATCAGGCAATTGGTTTTATTGAGTTAGTAATTATCAATCGCTTGGCCACCACATACACTACTCCTATACTAACAAGTACAACCGTAAAGCCGGCAAGGGATACTGATGGGGTAAACACAACCCATGCTGAAACTATTGCTTGCAAAACAGCATATAAACTGCTAACAGCCAAATGCGGCCACTTAAGCGTATTAGTTAGGTATTGGTACAAGTGTAAACGATGGGCAACAAATATGTTTTGCCTTAGTATGAGACGATGAACAATAGTAAGCACACTATCAACCCCGTAAATTGCCAAAAACAATATATATTTATAATCTTCGGTTGCTAAAATCAGCTTTATCAGCAAAAACAACACTACAAAAGCCATCGCTACACTGCCTACATCACCTGCAAAGCATTTTGCTTTTTTGCGAAAATTGAACATTAAGAAAACGATAGCCCCAATAGCCGAGTAAATGATAAATTCGTCTTCAATAAAAGGCGTGTATTGATTAGCGATTAGAGCGGCAAACAAAAATACCAAGCTATATGTGCCCGTAATTCCGTTAATACCATCCATAAAGTTATAGGCATTAATAGTACCTATAACTAAAATATACGCGGTTACAATTATAAACGGAGTTAACGAATACAAGTCTAATTGAGTAAACATTAACGATACTGCCAATAAATGAACTGCCAAACGGATTTTTCCTGAGAGGCTTCGCACATCATCAACAAAACTGATAGCAGCTATTAGCAACAACCCCAAAGCAAACCACAAGTATTCACCTCCATTAAATATACAATAGATAAGTGGGGGAAAAACAAAAATAACCCCGCCGCCTCTAAGGGTAATACTGGTATGCGAGCTACGCTCATTGGGTTTATCTATAATATTAAACCTGTCCGCTATTCTAAAATACAATAGCTCAATAACGGTTAAAACAACAAATAATAGTGGGTAGGTTATGTAATCCATCGTTATGTATGAGTTTAAGGCAGGAAATAACTCTTAAAACCTTGCGCCTAAAACCTATTACTACTTCTTTTTAAGTTTAGCTAAATCGCGGCTTTCATATATACGCTCTATTATATCAACCACTTTAAGACCTTCGAGAGCGTTTGCAGTAATCGTGTCTTCACCGTTAAGTGTTTTCACCACGTTTTCAATCACATAGTGATGATTGGCAGCACTACCTTTAAACGGTCCGTAATCATTGGGGGGATTGGTAGGGGGCAATTCGGGCATCACATAGTTTTCAATGTGGCAATACTCAATCTCGTTCATGTATTGGCCGCCCACTTTAAAGCTACCTTTAGTACCTACAACAGTTATGCTGCTTTCCATATTTTTATCCCATACCGAAGTAGAAAAGTTTATGGCACCCATACCGCCGTTTACAAATTCAAAATTCACCACACCGCTATCTTCAAACTCAGTGCTGTTAGCATGGTTAAAATCTTTGAATATGGCTTTGATGTTTTTTATATCACCAAATACCCAATACATAATATCTATAAAGTGGCTAAACTGGGTAAACAATGTACCGCCGTCCAAATCAAGCGTACCTTTCCATCCGCCGGCTTTGTAGTAACGGTCATCACGGTTCCAATAGCAATTTACTTGCACCATTAACACTTCGCCAATAGTTTTGCCGCTAACCACTTTTTTCATCCACTGGCTTGGCGGGCTATACCTGTTTTGTTTCACCACAAACACCTGTTTTGAAACATTAAGTGCTTTAAAAATAACGTTTTCACAATCTGCCTTGCTAAGCCCCATAGGCTTTTCAATAACCACATTACAACCATTTTCTAAGGCCATAATAGCGTGCGGACAATGGAAACCATTAGGTGCGGCCACGTTTACCACATCAGCCTTTATGCCCGATGCAAAAAACTCTTCAATACTGGTGAAAAAGGGAACCCCGGCAGGAAACAGTTCATGCTCCTTGGCCTTAGGGTTGGTATCAATCACCGCAACTAACTCAGAGTCTGAATATTCATTAATAATGGTAGCATGGCGACGGCCTATGTGTCCAAAGCCCGAAACAGCAAATTTTATCTTAGCTTTTGTCATTAGCTATATTTTTTTGTTTAAAATAATTTCTTAGTTTTTGTAATCAGTTTTTATCCATGCAGGTTGCTCTGCCAATTTGAGAAACACGCTGAAACTGCAAAAGATGGGTGACCCTCATATAATAGGAACATCAAGAAACGAGTTGGGGTTCCATCCCAAAACGGTTCTCGCTTTTTGGTCTGAAAATGTAAGCGGTGAAGTGATTTTTGAATATTGACGACTATTGAGCGGGAATTTTGGAATAAAACTCCCTACCATTGAAATTGTGCGTGCAATAAAAGCAGGGATAATAATGCTTATCTTTTTACCTAAGGATTGCGCCACCTTATCTTCTATTTGTGCAAAAGTAGGGTGTACTCCATCTGTAAGATTATACTCGCCCGATTGTGTTTTGGTAAGTAACGAGGGGATAAAATCGGCTACATCGCTTGCCAACACTATAGATTTGCGGGCACTCCCCTTCCCTATCCTAAAATAATATCCTTTTTGTATGGCCTTGCGCATACTACCCAAGTTTCCGGGTGCGTTTGCCCCTGAAATTAGCGGCAAGCGCAGACTAAAATATGTAACGTTGTTTTTGGTACACCACTCCCTAACCAAAGTTTCGGCTTGTATCTTGCTTTGACCGTAGGAGTCGGTAGCATTTAGCAAATGACTCTCTGCAACAAGCTCACCCACACTTAACCCATACACTCCAATGGTACTTATAAACACAAAAGTTTGTGGCAACTGCCCTTGTTGCTCCATTGCTTGTAGTAAACGACGGGTACCTTCTAAATTCACCTCAAAGAAGTCTTTTTTCTCTTCATCAGTTTTTGGTATCATGTGCGCCTTGCCCGCAGCATGAACCACAACAGAGTAGGGTTTGTTTAACACGGGCTGCTCTTTGCCTAAATCACACACTACGGTATTACCCGCACTGCGACCTAATTTATCTACATTGAAGCCTGCACTGATGAGACTTTTTTGGATATATGTCCCTAAAAAACCCTGTGCGCCTGTAAGTAGTATATTTTGCAAGTTGGTTATTAGTTATTGAGGCTTTAGCCACACATACTTCGACTCTGCTCAGTATGACGGCTTCCGCACTTTTCCCGTAATTGCTAACGAGTTATATCGTTATTGCTGAAATTTTATACTGATTTGTGAAGTAATTTTTTGGTTTGGTAACGGATTGCTTCGGGAAGACCCTCGCAATGACGAAAGTCGATTAATCCATCACCCAGCGCAATACCTCAAAAGCTTCGGCATATTGTGCTCCAATTTGCACACCACGTGCTCTTGCTAACGAAGTAATGAAATCCGCTTTCATGTAATCTCTGTGGTTTTGTGATTTATACTCTCCCAAGGCCTCTACTTTACTGTCAACGTGGCGTTGCTCCAGTTTCACAAAGCATTGCGTATTAAACGTAAAATTGTTCCAAATTAATTCGTAGCCCAGCAGGGTTGTGGTTTTAAATGCCCTGCGACCCTCGTTGGCAATAGTGCTGTGGTCTTGGTGTATATCGTGCAATGCAGGCATAAACACTGCGTCAAATTTTTGCGATTTGCCGATTTTAATCAACTCTTCTAATATCTCTTGGCGCACGTAGTTTAGTTTGCGCACCTGATAGTTAAAAATCAAAAGGTTTTCGGCAGGGATGCCCAGTTTTTGGGTGGCTGCTTTTACCTCTTGCTTCAAAATATCTTTGGGGTAACCTTCGGGAACAGACTCCTCGGCAGTAGAGAATGCCGCATACCAAACATTGGCACCGTTTTCTATCAGCTTGGCAATAGTGCCGCCTGCTCCTAATTCACCATCATCAGTGTGTGGGGCAAGAATGAGTATATTTTTTAAGTTGCTTATCAAATCGTTGCTTCTTTTAATAACATGCTATGCCTCGATTGTTCTTAGTATGACTTCTACCAGCACCCTTCGACAAGCTCAGGTTGACAGCCGCACATTGGCTAAATTAATGAAACAATTTCATATACAACTCCGACAGGTTTTGTATGCTGTGGAATTGCTTTACGTACTGACGGCCTTTTTTACCCATTTCGGTACGTTGCTCAGGGGTCATGTTGTACAATTGCAACACACCTTCTTTAATGGTTTCGGCCGAATCAGGTGTTACAATAATACCACAGCCCGACATTTCAACGGGGTCTTTGATAAGATTATTGCTATCTAAAATTGGTTTTTCGGCAAGCATATAATCAAAGAATTTATTGGCCGATACCCCGTGCTCAAACAATGGGGTATTGTTGCGACCCACAAAGCACACATCAAAATGTTTAAGCATACTTTGTACCTGGTTTTTCTTTATTTTACTGATGAAAGTAATGTTGCCAAAATCTTTGCTGGTTTCTACCAGTTGGTCTTTCAGGTAACCATCGCCCACTACTACGAAGTGCAAATCGGGATGGTCTTTTAAAAGTCCGGCTGCATCAACAAAAAACTCCAATGCGTTTGCTAAACCTATAGTACCTGTATATCCAATTACAAACTTGCCTTTGGGCAACTTTGCCTCTACATCAGCGGGCAGGGATTCATCAACCAGTTGGTCTTCGCTTAGCCCGTTGGGAATGTATCTGAATTTTTCAGGTTTCCCCGAAATAGCATCAATGTATTTATCGGCATTGGGTAATAACGAAACTATATAATCCGACTTTTTATACCCGAATTTTTCAATCCAAGCTAAAAACATAATAAAGGGATGGCTTTTTTTATACCCTGCCAAATACATGGGCGTTAAAGGCCAAAGGTCTCTTATTTCAAAAATCAGCTTTTTAGCATTGAATTTTCTGCGTAAAAAATGCCCTGTAATTATTGGGAAAATAGGCATTGATGATACAATAATGTAATCGGGCTTACCTAATTTGCTTACAGGCAAAAATAGACACCGCCAAGCAAACACCATCATGCTCCAAAAACGTTTTATACTCTGCCCTTTGTACACAGGCACTTTTACCCAGCAAAAGCCACGTCCTTCTACATCTTCAAAGTTGTATTTATCAGGAGCATGAGGCAGATTATTGAATACATGGTTAAAAGAGCCTGAAATGATTTTTACATCATACCCTGCTTTTAGCCAATATTCGCTAAAATAAAAATGCCTCTCTCCCCAGCCTGATGTTGGCGTACCTGCAAATTGGTTAATAACCCAAACTGTTTTTTTATCAGCCACTTAGCTATTGTGTTTTTGATGGTAGTTTTTTAAATGTTCGCACATATTGTGCGCTGCCATGCCGCCGCCGTACAATTCACTCTTTTTCTCAAAAGGCTTATTAATGTATTCTTGGGTGGCAGTAATTATTTTGGTTTTATCGGCTCCTACAAGGGTATTGTAACCGTTATTTATTAGCTCTACCCATTCAGTTTCATCGCGCAAGGTAATGCAGTATTTATTGAAGAAATATGCCTCCTTTTGCAATCCGCCACTATCCGTCATTACCAACCGGCTGTGCGCAATTAGTTGCAGCATATCAAAATACCCTACAGGCTCAATAATTGTAAACTCAGTTACAATATTTTTATCTTTCAATATTTTTGAGGTACGAGGGTGCAACGGAACAACTACTTTCATTGCTCTGTTCACCTCATTCAAAGCTTCAACAATGGCGGTAAGCCTAACTATATCGTCAGTATTTTCGGCTCGGTGAATTGTCCCTAAAATGAACTCCCCTTTTTGCAAACCAAGTTTTGGAAGTATTTCTGAAATCTGATCCGATTTTTCTTTGTAAAACAAGGCAGCATCTTGCATAATATCGCCTGTTAATACAGGCTCGCAAACAATATTTTCATACCCTTCTTTTGTAAGATTATCGATAGCCGTTTGCGTTGGGCAATATAATATATCGCTGATACGGTCGGTAAGTATGCGATTCACTTCTTCGGGCATTCGCATATTAAAGCTGCGTAGGCCGGCCTCCACATGTATTACCTTCACGTGCATTTTTTTTGCAGCCAAAGCACCTGCAATAGTACTGTTGGTATCGCCGTAAACCATCACATAGTCGGGTTTTTCTTCTACTATCACTTTTTCAATCCCTTCCAGCATCTGCCCTGTCATTGCTCCGTGCGAAAGCCCGTGAATATTTAGGTTATAATTAGGCTGGGGTATCTCCATCTCCTCAAAAAATACATCAGACATATTTTTATCAAAGTGCTGGCCGGTATGCACAATCACTTCGTTAAACAAATTGCCGTATTCTTTAAATTTCCTTGAAAGTGCCGCCGCCTTCACAAATTGCGGACGTGCCCCTACTATGGTTATAATTTTCATTTCTTATTTAGCCGGTTCAAATAGTTTCCAACTCACCCTCTCGCTTTTTGCCATCTTAACAAGGGTTTCAAAATCTTCTTTAGTTTGTTTATCTGCTATATAGTTGCATGGATGAATAAGCACTGTTACATCGCCATTTTTTGCAGCTTCTACCACATCTTCCAGCTTATTAAATTGTGGGTTACGATAGTATGGCTCTAACCAAAATAGGTTTTCGTAATAGCCCTCAACATTGTACAAATCACTTGCTTTTTCAGCAGTCCCGTTACCTGACGGGTATTTCAATCCCAATTCCCCTGCCCATTGTTTATACTTCAACGGCTCGTAAGGTGCATAATGGTGTTTTCCCAATTTATAGGTACCTGAACCGTGCTTCGAAAATGAATCAATGGTTAGGCTGTTTACCTTTTGTTGTAATTTATTAATCTCTGCCTTTAAAGTTTCCTTGCTCCTGCTGTTTTCAAGGTGCAGGCCTGTAACATGGCCTCCTTTTGTCTCCATTTCAATAGTTTCGGCATCAGGTGCGGTGCAGATACGGTGGTAAAAATGCCCTTGAACATTGTTTTGATTGCAGAACCGTATAAACTCTTTCAGGTGGGATAAATACCCAATTTTTATTGGTAATTCAGTAAAAAAATCTTCTTTTATTTTACTGAATACTTTGCGTGGTAAAGTATGCCTGCCGTATGGCTTATCAACATCTACCCTTAAAATAAGAGACATAGTTTATAGGGTACTAAGTTTGCGTTTAACTTTACGATAGGTTTGATAACTAAGTGCTTTATAAATTTTTCCTCTTTTTTCTTGAGGTGTAAAGCTATAATTATCCTTAATTATCATTTCAATACCATCCAGCATTGCATTGGCCGATACTATTTCTACCATAGCTTCAATTTCATGCAGCTTTTTACCCTTAATATCTTCTTTCAGGTATTGCATAAGTAGCACCGGGCCTGAGTCTATACCTTCATCCACTTTGAAAACGGTGGCACCTAACGGCACCCCATCAATTAACGATTGTGAAACTACATCCATACCCTTTGCCTCAGGCAAAATGCCCGGATGTGAATTAAGCACAGCTATACGGGGTAAATCGATAATATTTTTCTTAATTAACGGTGCCCCTCCCAATACTATCAAATCAGGAGACAATGCTTTCAGTTGTTCTACAAAATCGGCCTTATTAATATTATCAAAATAACCCAGAGGAATATTATTATCGGTGCAAACTTGCTTAATGCTCTTTTTTAAGTTTTCATCCTGTTGTACTGATACTTCCTTTACATCCCTACGGAGTGTAAGGCGATAATACATTCGCCATATAGTATTAAATACGCCGTTTTGCTTTAAATACCTTTTTATTCCGTTTTTTCTAAACTTCTTAAATGCCTCATCCGAAGCCATAAAAACATGAACGGGAACAATACCCTTTGCCAGCATCATGTTTATAATGCGCCTCCCCAAAGAGTTTTCGCTAAAGGCAACAAATATTATCTTAAGATTATTCTCCATTTTTATTTATCCCGTCTCACGTTTGATATTACTGCTTTGAATTTCCCGTTTGGGCCTTTGGGAATAGCATCTACATCATTAATCTGCAAATTAATTTCTCCCAACTGGCTCTCCATACGTTTACCAATAATTTGCCTTTCATCATCTGTTAAGGATTTTGCAGTAACTACTTTAATCTCAAAATCAGTTAATGTATTTTGTATAACCTGCCCTTCAACAATATTGGGAAGATTAATAAATATTCCATGAAAGCGAACCATTTCCCGCCCGTCAACACCAATCACAACATCTTCAAACCTACCTACCACTTCGCTATAAGTACGCATGTGCCTTCCGCATCCGCAGTTTTTATCCGATGGGCGTAAAATATCTCCACAACGATAGCGTATTAAAGGTTGGTCGTAATTAATGAAACTGGTACAAATTGCTTCCCCCGCTTTACCCTGCGCAACAGGGTTACCGCCTTCGGCAATTACTTCTATAATACCAATATCGGGACTCTCGTGTAGTGTATGGTATTCGCATTCTGATATTTGAGCACACGCCTCAACTCCGCTCCAAGTATCAAAACTTTCGCAACCGTAAGCTTTTTTAAACTCACCCCTCATTTCTACAGTCAATTTTTCGCTTGAGGTAATAACAGCTTTTAGTTGAGGGGCTTTTAAACCCAACTCATTTATAAAACGAGCTAAAATAAAGTTGCTCATGGCATAACCCATCATAAAATCTACATGATGCTTTTTCATGCCCTCTACATAATTGGCAGCAGTTTCTTTTGAGATATGGTATGCTGAATTATATACCATTTTTTCAAAAAAATTATACCGGTAGAACGGCGCTTTTGCCTTTGATGAAGGTAATATACGCCTACCGCCAATCATACCCCTTACCATATTTTTAGTAACGCCCGCCCAATTTTTAACCCGCACTTCGTAGCCCGCAGTCCATTTTTGGTGCATTGACTTTGATATGTATATGCTTGTGGGAGTGCCTGTGCTACCACTGCTTGAATAGTATGCTCCGTCTTTATCGATGGTTGAAGATAAAAGGGTTGTTTTCCCAAATTGCCTTAGTTCATCCTTCTCTAAAAAGGGCAACTTGTTTAAATCTTCAATTTCAAAATTCTTAAAATCATCTATCGTGAAACCTGCTTTTGAATACTTATCCCTGTAAAATGGTACATTCTCAAAGGCGTGAACAAGTATTTTCCTTAACTCTTGAGTCTGATACTCTTTCCACTGTTGTTCAGTGAAACTTTCTCGTTCTCTAAATTTTTGCAGTTCACTGTTAAATATACCCCCGAACCTTCGCTTTTGCCATGCGTAGCCAAATATAGATATCCCTATATTTTGAACCCAAACCGGCACTAAAGGGTATATTTTATCGGTTACCTTACTCATTAAAAATCCATATTAAATATGCGAAGCCAGCGTGGTTTGATTTGCAGCCACGAAAATCCGTTGGCCTTGTTCTTTCCGTTTTGCGAAACCCTTTCCCATTTCTGTGTATCGCTCAATAATTCTTCAACCTTCGCGGCCATGTTATCAGGCTCAAAACCATCCGTAAGCATTATTTCCTCATCGGCCTTCCACAGCAAGGGTATTTCTCCCACTGGTGTTGAAACCGTTGGAATTCCACAGGCAGCTGCTTCTAAAACCGCCATACCAAAACTTTCATACGTAGTGGTGTTTAAAAATACGCTGTGCGATGAATAGTAGGCCGGTAATTCGGTATTATTTAAAGACCCGGTGAACGTGATTTTTTCAAAAATGCCCAGTTCTATCGCTAAGTCTTTCGTTTCCTGAAGTAAGCCGTCATCAGGGCCAACCATTGTGAGAGTAGCCTGCGGAAAAGTTTTTAATACCTTTTCAAGTGTTTTTACAGCCAGCCAAGGGTTGTATATATTTTTAAAAGCCCTTACCCATAATAAAGAAAAAGGCTTACGTTGAATATCTCTTTCAAAAAAAACACCCGTATCAATATAATTAGGTAGATACTCAACTTTATACCCTAAGTTATTAAAAAAGCCGTGGAGGTATAATGAAGGGGTTACGATATGATGTGCCCGCCTGAATACTTTTTCTACCATAGCCTTATTTTCCTTGTAAAAATCGGGTAATCTGCCGCCACGTAACACAAGTACAATTTTTTTACCCCTAAGTTTTGCCGCAATTGACGACAACCGTGCTATTGTAAATGCGGTGCCGCTATATGTATCTGCAATTAATACTTTATAATTATAGGTGAGGCAAGTGGAGAGGATATCGGCAAAGCGCAATATTTTATTGGCCTTTTTTGAAACTGCCCCTATGTGCATCTCTGAAGAAAAAATAGTTACAATTTTTTCAGAAACGCCTTTTGTGCCCTTATGTTCAGAAAGAATATTACCTGCGAAAAGTACCTGTGATTGTTTCACTATTAAACTATATATTTTTATAGGTTTCAAAAAACCATAACTGTAGTGAATAAAAAATAAGGATGCGCTGGTATGCTGATGGTCTGCTTATATATTCACGATTTTTTCCGTTGAGTAAACAATCAAACAAATCATTTATATACCATTCTTCCACATACTTAAGTACAATACCGTCAGGTCTTTTAAGGTACAGTGCTATTTTCTCAAGGTTTTCATTCCCCAGCCAAGTATCCAAAGGGATTGTAAACCCTTTCTTTTTGTGCTGTGAAGTATCAGGAGGAAAAACAAGGCTGTGCAGATACCTCAGCATTTTCTTCTGGCTTTTTTCATCTGACTTTTGCTGATAGGGAATGGTGAGTGAGAAACTCACCAAGTCTTCGTCCAACATGGGCACTCTAAACTCAAGGCTATTATACATAGACATCATATCAGATTTGCGCAAATAGTCACTTTGCATACGGCACCTGAAATAATTTTTCTGAATAAAGCCTAAATCATCCAACCCTTTCTCGTTATCTCCGAATATTTTATATAAATCCTCGGCATTATATTTAAAAGGATATTTTTTATATAGTTTTTTAATCGTGGGTTGCCAAACATTCCATTCAAAAATCACTTTTTCTCTTTCATTAAGACCTATTATGCCCAATACCTTTTTAAGGCCGCGCAAACGGCTACTTTTTACAGTATTGGCAAGTGTTAATGCAAAAGGTGTGATGCCATGCCATTTTTTAGCCAGCTTTAAAATTCTGGGAAGCGTTCGATGTCCGGCATATCCGTTATGAATTTCATCGCCGCTATCGCCGCCTATGAGTACTTTTGATTGTTTTACCGCCGCTTCTGAAAGGAAATAAAAGGGGACAAAAGACGAATCTGCATAAGGTTGGTCAAAATACTTCAACAAATTATCCAATAATTCCATCCGGTTATCTACCGATGTGGTAACTATTTTATGATTAGCTTTTATTGACTGTGCAAATCGTTTAGCTGTATCGCTCTCGTCGTATTCTTTTTCATCAAAGGCTACGGTGAGACCCGTAATCGGTTTCACTTGATTGCTATAAGCATATATCAATGATGAGTCAATCCCGCCCGATAACGCAACATTTACCTCTACATCGGCAACCATATTGCGCTGGGCTGCTTTTTCCAAATACTCACGTGTTTTTACAGCATTTTCTTCAAATGAAAGCGTA
The DNA here is from genome assembly GCA_035906255.1 of Bacteroidia bacterium. GTDB lineage: Bacteria > Bacteroidota > Bacteroidia > UBA8524 > UBA8524 > SB11. The sequence goes on along the minus strand of JAMIFM010000010.1, from coordinate 274,512 downwards.
TTGAATTTGTCAAATTCAAAATCATTGAGCAACTCATGTTTAATTTCCCAAGTGTTGATATCTAATGTGTGGAGAACGCCGGGCTCAAATGCCTTAACAGTACGATATATGGTATGCGGCTCCATCACATACCCTAAATGTATATATGTTTTTAACGCATCTTCATCTATTTCAGGCGCAATAGTACGGCAACCTATAATACTTTTTATTTCGCTTGAAAACGCCAGCTTGTTATCATCAAGTTCATAATAAAAAGGTTTCACTCCTGCCGGATCGCGAAGCATGACTAAACGAGGATGGATTTCGTCACTTTTATCTAAGATTGTAAAAGCATATATACCCCGTATCTTTTGGAAAAATTTAGAGCCATACTTTAAGTACCCCTCAATTAGCACCTCTGTGTCAGAGGTTGTTCTCAAACTCAGCCCCTCAGAAATTTCTTTATAATTATATATTTCACCATTAAAAATAATAATGGCTCTTCCATCTGCGCTGTGAAATGGTTGTGAGGCGTTTTCAGATAAATCAATGATACTTAGCCGCCTGTGCCCAAAAAAAATAGAATCTTCAAAATAAACCCCTCTACCATCAGGGCCACGCCTTTCCAGCAAATCAAGGGCACTTTCCAACTGATTCTGCTGGCTGCTATCAATTGTATTTTTTGAAATATATCCTAAAAATCCGCACATGTTGGTTGTGTTTGCTTCTTTATACTAAAGTTTTTTCTCTTACTTATTTTTATATTTTCACGCGGGAATATTCAAGCACCGTCAACTCTATTTTTTCAAGGATTTATGTGCTGCTTTCGGAGTGCTCACTACAAGGCCCTTTGTGCGCTGTTCACAATACCTATAATCGGTATGCTTATTAAACTCCTTTAGTATTTCGTGATAATAAGGGTTAGTTCTTTCTCACTAATCGCTATTATTTTCCGCGATTTTCAGAAGTTTGGCCGGTATTCCGCCATATACACCATTCACTTCTGTTTTACCTTGTATAACTGAGTTTGCAGCAACAAGAACTGCGTTGTTTATATGCGTTCCCGAAAGAACCGTTACATGGCTCCCAATCCAAGCACCATCATTAATCACTACTTTTTCTTTCTTTACTTCTTCACCCAAACTATAGGAACCGTTTTTAAGTGAATGGTTTGATGTTACCACCACCACATAAGGGCCAAAAAGAATATTATTTCCTATTTCTATTCCGTTTCCGCACGCGAACCAACAACCCTTTGCTACATATACATTATTGCCAATGGAAAGTTGTGAGGGATCATAGAAAGTTATATCCCTGCCAAGTTTAAGATTTTTCCCTGCCTTCTTTAAAAACGGACGTGCCAATGCTCCTCTTAGTTTTATAAATAAAAGACTATCCGGCAACCAATTTGTAAGAAGTAAAATAAAATGCATTGGCCAATCGTAACGTAGAAGTCTATGTATTTTATTCATCTATTTTTCGTTTAAAAAACTTTTCATCGCGTCACACATCTTTTTTGACTGTATTTCTAACGTGACTTCCCGAACTGTTTCTCTGCCGTTTTGTATCAGTTGCCTTCTGAGTTCACCATCATTGATGAGGAGTTTTATTTTGTCGTACACATCGTCTGTATTACGTGTCCGAACAAAGAGCACATCATAACCATCTTTAAGATAATGAGGAATTGCCCCAACTGGAGCTGCAATAACAGGTGCTGAGCTTGCTAAAGCCTCCCAAATTGTACGTGGAAAGCCCTCTGCGGTTGAGGCCATAACGTAAATATCTGCCCTGCGATAGAAACCAAACAGTTCATCACCAACCTTTTTCTTCCCATGAAAAATTACTCGGTCTGTTATTCCCCATTTTGCGGCAACCTCTTTTATTTTCTCCTGTGTGTTGTCGTTCCTTTCCGACCAACCGACAAGGTTGAATGTACACTCTATACCTTCTTGATTTAATCTTCCTAAGGCTTCAGTAATTTCTATAACTCCTTTTGATTCATCAATCCTACCTGCATATAAAATTTCGTATGTTTTTTTCTGGCAAGTATCCTCCCTGTAAAAGAAATCTGTTTGTTTGAGGGTGGTGGTTTTAATCGGTAATGCTTTTTTAGACAGCGGTTTGTACATTTCATACATCACAGTACTATTTGCAAAAACCAATGCGTCTTTAGCCAAAGCTGCCTGTCTTCCCTCATTCCATTTGAAATATGTTTTTAATCCTATATTTCTTAATGTGAGTTTTTTGTATTGATGAAGAAAATCCAACATATACCCTACAATTAGGTAAGATACTTTGGATGATTTCTTAACCGCTTTAACAATAAATGGCAATAATGGTGTAGGCGCGCGTAATAAAAAAATATCTACATGCTGTGCATGTTGCCTGAAAATTTTTGCTACTTTGTTGGCTTGTAACAACCGCTTTGGTACTGATGAATGCTCTATCAATTCTACCAAATCAACATTATCAGATTGAATTTCATAATCCAATAGCTCAAACTCTGCCTCAAGCGGGGTGTACATAAATAAAACTACCTTATGCCAATGCGGGGCAAGGCTGTCAATAAACAAACCTTGTAATGACATGGTATAAATTTTACCGTTGTTTTGGTATGCTGGTATATGATAATGAAAGCCTAATACCATTATTTTTTATTATATTTTATTGTTGATGCGGCTATAGCTAATAGTGTCCAGGCAAATATGTTCACAATAGCAAAAATGAAATACAAGTGAATACCCATACCTACTATGCCCCAAAAAAATGGTTTTTGATAATCCGGCATACTTCTAAAATTACGAATAAAATATACTAGTAAAAGAATGATTATCAACACAAAGGGAATAAAAAGAAATAATCCACCCTCTGCTAACACCCCTATGTATGAATTGTGAGAACTGGCTTGTTCAAGATAATCACCAACACCTTTCAACTTATCGAAACCCTCGAAATCACCCTTGAAGTTATAAGGTCTGTACGAGAAGTTGTTCAGCCCTATACCAAAGAAGGGGTTCTCTTGAAACAAGCCTATGCCTTTTTCAACTTGGGCAAGACGTATAAGATAAGATTGGTCGGTTATAAGTGTTTCTTCTGTTTCATATATGATATAGTAAGTCCTTTCATTAAGCGAAAAGATTGTTGATTTTACTGCTTCTAATTGTATTACTAAAGAACCTGCTATAAATAGTACCCCAAGTATTACTAACTGAGGTATATTTAATTTACTCGAATATAAAGTTAGAAAACAGGTAAGCAGTGTAAGAATTGAACCCGAACGGCTTCCCGACAATGTACCCGCTAAAATTATGAGTATTGAAGCAAGTATCGCCCACCCATGTCCGTACTTATCTTTTACATAAAATACCACCATAGGAGCAAAACATATTAATATAAATGAGAATATATTTTGCTGTAATCCCTTGAAGAATATAGAACGTTCACCAAGTGAACTACTCAAAGTATAAAAGTAAACTACCGTAAAAATTACTCCCCAGAAAACGGCTTTATAGATTATTAGATAGTCTAACTCTTTTGCATAAAACGAGAACAGAAGAATTAGAAATGACCAATATAAATAATTGGGTAATACGGATAATGACCTTGAAAATGAACCTTCAAGGGGCTGATTTAATGAAAACAGCACCGATAAAATTGCCCCTACAGCAAAAAGCATTACAACAAGTTCTATCCCGTTTATGTTTTTGAATAGAAGATTCTTTTTTCTTATAAGTGTTGCTGCAAGGAAAGGAAAAAAGAAAAATGAAAGGTTCTGAACAATCATAATAACCGGAAATGCGTTAAAAAACACATAATTGTATAATAATTTGTTTAACCTTTTCATAAAAATATGCTTCCTACCTTAGTTTTAAGCTTTAACTGTAATTATTTTTTGTTTTTTTAACTAAAAGTATGCCTATTGGCCCGCTTAAAACCAATAAAAACAACAGATATGTTAACTTCTTTCTAAACATAACTGCCGGATATGTGGCAAAACCCATACACAATACCCTAAAGGCACTTATTGTGCTGCCTTCTTTCAATTTTCTGAAACTATACTTATGTATAATATTGTATATGAAGCTGTTTATAAGCTCTTGCTGGCTTATTTCGGCCTTTTCAAGCATTGCTTTTTCAACTTCAAAAGTAGTGCGGTATTCGTCAACAAAAAATTTTAACGCTCCCGACTTTTTTTGAAGTGCATTTTGATTGTTAGGGTGGACTCTATAACTGAACAAAGGCTTGTCTATGAAATAGGCGTATTCAACAGCTCCCCCAAGTAAACGGAAATGAAACCATTTATCAGGATTCATCATACGTGTTCCGCCATAACCTCCCACTTTTATATAATCCTCTGTACGATAACAAGTAGCGGCAAAGTTAAAAGCACCTTTAGCATTCAGTAACCCGCGTTGCAATAGTTCACCGGCTTTTACTTTATAAACATCACAACCCAACTGCTTACTAAGTTCTTCATCAATATCGCTTTTCAACCACATTTTTTGTGGTGGACCCGACAACCCTGTTCTGTTATCATCAGGATCAATCACGTGCCAAGTTGAAGAGATAATGAACGATTGATTTCCAATCAGTGTGATTAACTGTTTATAGGTTTCTAAAGCCCCTTCTCCCATTAAATCGTCGGAAGAAAGCATAATAGTATATTCAGCTGTAACCATGCGCGATACCGCATCCAAGTTTCCCGAAAACCCAACATTTGTAGGATTTTTTGAGGCTAAAACACGTTTATCTTGCACTACATAACCTTGTATAACATCCCACGATGCATCCGTGCTGTTATTATCGGCAATAGGTATTTCAAAGTCACTGTGGCTTTGTGAAAGCACACTGTCAATAGTCCTGCCTAAATACGATGCGTAGTTAAAGTTAGGTATGCAAACAGAAAATCTCATTATTGGCCGTTAAGGTAGTTTTCAAAAGCTTGCTTGGCTTCGGGAGTTCCCATATCCCACATTTCATCTGCTTCACTAATTGTTAAGTGCAAGCCTTGTGTAATGTATTTCCCGTACAAAGGCATCACGTAATACTCGCCTTTTGTAGTCTCTTTGTTTTCAATAAGTTGGGTAGCCTGACGGGCAAAAAATTCCACGTCGCTAAAATAGTACAAACCTGTGCTGGCGTGGTCAGATATTTTCACTTTTTCTGCCACCTCAACCACACGGCCTGTTTCATCTGTTTTTGCAAAGCTCCAGCGATCACCGGGTAAATCAGCCACCGAAATTATCCCTGTGCAATCAATCGGTTTATTAGCAATATGACTACCAATATTGCTTTTAACATACGTATCGGATGCAGCTATTAGCAAGTCTTCACCGGAGGTAAAAAACTGTTTTGCTTCCATAACAGTGCAAAGTTGACCTTCGGTAACATCGTCCAGCAACACCAATTCAAAATCAGTTGTAATGTTATCGGTTATTACTTTGCGAACATCATATTGTTCCTGATGCTCTTTTAAGGCAATAAACACCAGCTTGGTGTAAGGTATCCCTTCAACCGATTTAAACGCATGATACAGCATAGGCTTGCCACACACATCAATCAGCGGTTTGGGGGTACTGTAGCCCACATTAGCAAAGCGGCTGCCTCTACCCGCCATTGGTATCACAATAATCATTTGCTGCGTGCTAAGCCTTGTAAGATTTCCTCACTCAGTGTACCCCAACTTTCAAAGCGTAGTGCGCGATCGTCTATGTATAAATCGCCGTTGGGCTTGCCAAAATATATTTCATCGTATTCAATACCGTGCGTATCTAACCACTCAAGGGTAATTTTTCCCACATTTTTTATCACTTTACCCAAATTGGCTTCGCAAGTAGCCATATTACGTGCTGTTTGTATAATCACATAATGACCTTGTTTGCGCAAGTTACTGATAAACGCTGCCGCACCTTCTTTAGGTTTCACATCGGCATAGGTTTCACCCTTCTCTTTCAAGTAACAGATGGTACCGTCTAAATCTATAATTAATCGCATAATTCGTTCAAAATGAAAAGCCCCTGTAAATACATCATCTTCTGACGTTCGAAATAATCAGCGTGGTAGGGCAACATTGAAAGGAATAATAGTCCTTCAATCAATTTAATATCTTCTATCGAATAACCGCTTTCGGTTATTTGTTTATCAAGATGCACGGCCAATTCTTCCGTATTGGGATTATTGAAGATGGAGAATGTAAAGGTATTGTCCTGGTTCTCTACATAAAACAAGTCGCCCACTATATAATCATAACACCCTGAAATGCTATGACGTAGTTTAGCTACATCATAGCGAGAATCGCCATACACTCCCTTAGCTCCAAAACTGCCGCGTGGGTCAATCAAACGTACAATTTGGTTATTTACATCGTATAAAATGTTCGATAAGCAATAATCACCATGAATGATGGTGAAACTCTCAATATTACACAGCTTTTCTATCTTGTCTTTAAACTTCTCAAGAATGTAACTGTAATTATGAAGCTTTTTGCCGTTGGCTATAATTTCATCATACCCCCACAACTGCTTCCAATAGCTGTTCTGCTGTTGTAAGCTATCGATACGTTTTAGCGTTTTGGTAAGGTAAATATCACGGCAATCATCAGCAATAGCGGGTTTTGTGTGGGTGAGGAACAGTTTATGGATTTCGAACAGGTAATTAACGATTGACTTCCATACTGAAAGGCTTAAATCACCATAAACATATAATTCTGAAAGGGATGGGTAACCGTAAAACTCCTGTGTTATTGATATTTTTCCGTTACCTGTTTCCTTTTTAAGTATTCGCGGCGTAAGTATTTGCAGTTCTTCTGGCAACAATAAATACCAGTTTAATTCATCGGCTAATTTGTCATTGTTTTCACTCACCTTGGTAATGGTGTTATACAACGGATGTATTACCAATTGATTAAAGTGACGGGGACGTAGCAACGATTTTTTGGAAGCGATAAACGTTTCCATATGACCAAAATCAAACCAGTCTTGTGCTTGAATTGCTTTTAACTGGTGAGTTGTGTTATAATTCATCAACACACTGCTTAATTCACGCGAGCCTTGCTGTTTTGCCTTTTCAACACAGTTTTTTAGCAAGGTTGTGTCGGTAAAACTGTAATACCCACACAAAGCAGTAAACGTTTCCCCTTTAAGTGTTTTCTTATCTGTTAATGATACGATTGAGTTATTGGCATTTGTTTCAGCAATACACCAATTTTCACTATCCGCTACTTGCGATGTATATACAAAATCTTCGTGGCGGTCATAACCATCGTATATCAAAGTATCACCCAAAATCAATCGGGTGCCTTTAGAGGTATCTGCGTGCTCTAACCCGGCAATAAGTGAATCAATAATCGACTGTGGGTTTTCTGCTTCAGCTATAACAACCTCTATCCGTTTATGATAATGGTTCTCTAATACCTCGCGCAGCTTTTTGTTTTCAGCACGAATAACCACAGTTACTTCTTCAATTTCTTTACGGATAAGGTCGTCTAAAATCCAACTTATAACAGGTTTTCCGTTAATAGGGATTGTAGCGTTTGACTGATGACTACCTATTGGCAACCTTGTGTAGTCAATCTTTCCGGCACACAGTATTATAGTATTGTTGATACTCAATTTGCTTGTAACAATTCTTCGTAAATTTTTTCAATCTTCCCCATATTAGTTACAGGGTTAAACTTTTCGGCAGCATATTGTTGCCCATTCTTGCCAAACTCTTCACGTTTTTCAGGATGGCTTATCAGGTCTTCAATTGAAGCTTGTAGTTCGGTTTGCTGTAAGGGGCTTGATAATATATAGCCTGAAAATCCATTTTTCAGTATGGTTGATTTTCCGCTGTTTCCCCGGGTAACCACAATAGGAATTCCCAAAGCTTGCGCTTCAATTGGCTGCCGCCCCATTACCCCGTTGCTGTTAGCCACCACTAATACATCAAGACCGGCCATTATTGAAAGGGCATCTTTCCTAAATCCTGTTAGTATTAATTTATCTTGTAAATTATTATCAGCTATAAAACGCTCTACATGTTGTTTGGGGCTTATTGGTATGCTTGTGCCATCGTTCAAAATGGTGTTTCCCGTATCTGATACCCTCCCTACCATTAAAAATTTTAATAGCCTGTTAGGGTATTTTTTTTCCAAATCAGCCGCTAATTGCATAAAGTTCCACCCTCCTTTGCTTGCACTAATGTCGGATACCATACCGATAACAAAATCTGTTGGCTTTAACCCTAATTCATCGCGTTTACTTGCTTTTAAGGCTATTGCCGCCTCAATTTGGGTGTGCGAAACAGTGTTATTGATAATATTCAGATTTTTGAAGTCGCTGATGCAGTCGCTTTCGTCTTCAGAAATGGCAATAATCGTTTTACTATAATTTTTTATCGCTCTTACGCTTAGCCATTTATTAATTCTGGTTGCAGTATTAAAATAGGTACTGCGTGAATGCTGTACGATAGGTATGCCCGATTTATTTAAACTAATACCTGCATTTAAACATGCTTTATCATTTAGATGAATAATAGCAGGATTAATATTTTTTACAAACGCGGCTAATTGTTTATTAGGAACAAGAGCCATCAATTGTTTAAAATTATTAGGACTGTACCAATTAGGCCCTGGTGCTGTCCAAAAACGTTTAAATGTATGCACAATCACTTCTATCCCCAATTCTTCATACAATTGTCTTGCCGGGCCTTCTTGGGCAAGCAATACTATCGGTTCAAACTTATCACGGTTGATTGCTGAAAGAAAATGCCGCAAGCTAATTGCAGAACCGGTTATCAACCCGTCTTGATGTATATAAAGTACTCTTGTTTTTGGCATTTTCTAAGCTGTCATTCCGAACTTTGTAAGGAATCTTATTCCGAATATGTTAACACAATGACTATAGGGTGCTTCCTTCGTCAGCTGGACATTATTATGCCTCAATTTTATTTTGCTCCATCCATGCTTGCAGCACTACCAAAGCCCATATTTTGTTCCAAGGCATTTTACCATTTTGCCAATTGCTCAGTAGTATTTGGGCAGCCTGCGGTGTTAATATCTTGCCCGACAATTTAGAGATACTTTCATTCACCCTATCAGCTAACAAACCTCTCATCCATTTTTCAAAAGGCATTTTAAAGCCGCGTTTGCTGCGTTTATCAAAGTTGGCAGGCAATTCTTTTTCAAAAGCATCAAACAACAACTTCTTAACCCCACCTGCACGGTAGCTTAGCGTTTGTTCAAAGCCCTTGTTCAACGCCGCCATATCTAAATTATGGTGTACTTTATACGCATCAGGTAAGTTCCACACGTATTCAACTAATCGGTTATCTATTAATGGGAAACGCACTTCCAGCGAGTGTGCCATAGCTACTGCATCGCTATCGCGCAACAAACGTGCACCCATAAAGTAACGCAAATCTTGTTTGGCCACTTGCTGCAAACGCGTGTAGTCCTTTTGCAAAGGGTATTGAACAACTGTTTTATCAATTAGTCCATTGTGCGATATGTTGCCAAACGTTGCTGGTAGGCTGTTCTGCAAAAACTCTTCGCTGTAAAGACGATGAATGTTCTTATAGTATTCTTGAGCCGATGAGTAATCAATAAACCGGCCTTTTATTTTCTTACCAATGCTGCCCATTGCAGTCACAACACCTCCAAAGGGTGATAGTAAACCGCCAATTATATTGGCACTTTGCGGGTTTTTATGAAATTTGTGCTGCCAACTGTATCCGATAAAAAGTTCATCACCGCCAAGCCCTGAAAGAGCTACGGTCACATTCTTTTTAGTAGCTTTTGATACCAAATAAGTATTTAGTCCATCAACGGATGGTTGGTCAATCCCGAATATAAAATGGTCAAACACGTCGGCCACTTCTTTATCACCCACTATTACTTTATGGTGGTTAGTGCCAAAGTGCTTGGCACTTTCTTCCGCATCCGTCGTTTCATCCAAATCATCCGACTCAAACCCTACAGAAAATGTATCAATTCGGGGAGTACCAATGGCTTTCATTGCCCCCACCACTACACTCGAATCTAATCCGCCACTAAGAAACACTCCCAATGGCACATCACTCACTAATTCTTCGCTCACTGAATCAAGCACCATTTGGCGCACTGTGTTTACTGCATCACTATATGAATTTGCCGCTACAGGATTCTTTTCAATATCCCAATAGGGCTTAATAATCGGTTCATGGCCTTCTTTCCATACCAAACTATGTGCAGGCAATAAAGTATATACACCGTCAACAGCACTGTAAGGAGGGGCTATACATCCTTTTTGCAAGTATAGCGAAAGTCCCTGCTTGCTCAGTTTACGAGGCACTAAACCGCTTGCAAGCAACCCTTTCATTTCAGAACAAAAGGTTAACACTCCATTACTATATGAATATAGCAGTGGTTTAATGCCCAAATGGTCGCGGGCAATAAACAGTTGTTTCTCCTGATTATCCCACACGGCAAAAGCAAACATGCCCCGCAGGTATTTCACACATTGCTCCTTGTATTTAATATACAATCGAAGTACTACTTCTGTATCGGTTTTTGATTTGAAGGTTATCCCCTCCGCTTCTAATTTTTTTCGCTCTTCCCAAAAGTTATACACTTCACCGTTAAACACCAATGTATAACGGCCGTCTTCAGAAAACATGGGTTGATGTCCTGCGGCACTTAAATCAATAATGGCAAGGCGAGCCATGCCCAAATGCACGTTTCCGCCATCCCACGTTCCGCTATCATCAGGCCCGCGATGGTGCATAGCTTTTACCATCGCCTGTAAGGCTACATGATTCTCAACTCCTGATATTCCTGCTATTCCGCACATCCAGTCAAAATTTTATGGTTACATAGGTTTTTAGTAATTAACACGACATGTATTAACACTTTTGGATAACCTATAACGTTATGTATTTTGTTTATTAAGTGATGATTCAACCCACTGTGCGCAACGCTGGGCGGCTTGTCCGTCAGCCGGGCCATAAAATTGTTTAACGTATTGCTCAGCTTTGTAACATGAAGAATCAAACGCATCAAAGTTTTGTTGTGCGGCCTGTTCAATCACTTTTTCTAACTCTTGTGTATCAGTTATCAACTTCACCGCACCTTCTTTCACAAACGAAAGCTCTTTATAATCTCCTGTAAAATCCAAACTAATTACAGGCTTGCGACATAGCATTGCTTCAATAGCGACTGTTGACGCGCCTGTGAGCATTATATCAGCAAATAAAGCCCAATCGAAAATATCATTACTTTGGGTATGAGGCAGCGTGAAATATACATTTGAAAGAGCCTCACCATTCATTTCATTTATATAGTAACTACGATTATCTTTTGGATGTAGTTTAAAATAAAATTCAACGCTTTCAGCACATTTTTTTGCCACCTGCACAACTGCTGCTATGCTTTTTTTGTGATGTTCTTCGGTGGTTAAATGGCCGGGACCTGAAAACGCCACTAATACTTTCAACTTCCCTTGTGCTCTACTGCCTGCCATTTGCAGTTTTTTCAGTAATTCATCAAGGTAGGGGGCTCCCGTAATTTTTATATCGGCTACACAGCCTGAATCTTTAAGAACTTGTTTTGATACCTCGCCAAACACAAGTATTGTATTGGCGAGATGTGTACCAAAAACACCATCAACCTTTGCCATTGCCCCATGTTGTATCATAAACGTAGGAACATCTTTAGCATTGAGTACATCCGTAAGGGTTCGACCCTCAGTAGGGATATCATACCCAATCAATGCTGCTTTTGGGTTTAATTTGCTTATCAGTTTTTCGTAATCGGCTTGCAACTGGGTAGTATAGGCTACGTTAGCCTTAAATACCTTTGATATAGTGGGTATATCTTCTGTTGTAATAACTGAAAACTTAGCCTTGCTTAGTATGCTCGCGATTACCTTATCAAACTCAGCAACTTGTTTTTGAGCTATCGGGTTGCGTTTGGGCAACACAACTTGAATTTTGTTATACCCGTTTAAAGCCGGATTAGCTAACAATTTTGGTTTGTTTGAAATATATGTAACCCGACAATTTTTTTCTTTTAATAAGGCAGTTACCGGTAATGCCTGTGGTAAATGGTTGCTTTCTGCCACCCACACCAACAAATCGGTTTCAGGTAAAGCCTTTTTAAGGGATTGTTTACGTTTAAGTTCTTGAAGTATTGCTGCTACCTGCTGTTTTAATCCTCGTTGAGCACCCTTTTGAGTATGGCTGCTTTTTATCAAGTGCAAGTAATAGTTTACTATCATTTGCCCGAAGGTTCGGCTGTATTGCTGCGGCAGCAGGGCTTGCAATGCCCTTAAATCATCAAAATATTGTCCCTTATCTATATTCATCAGGCATTAATGCCGCTATCAGTTAACTGTATGATTGTAACTATGGTTACTATTAAATATCGTGTTTCTTAAAAGCTTCAAGTATTATTAACTGGAAAGGTTCTTGTCTGTTGTAATAAGTACGGGTAAGCAATTCAAGATAAGTTACTTCAAAGCCGTGTTTGTTAAACATTTCGGTTATGTGCTCAGGTGTTTCAAAACGCAACGGGAAAAAATTTCCGTAATACGGTGCATTTTCTCTATGAATACCATCAAGGGTATATTCATCAATTTTAACCGAAGGCGCATAATTTTTAAACGCCTCTGATTCTGCCGAGAAAGTATTGCAAAACATTTTACCTTCTTGCTTAAGCACGCGGTTGGCTTCGGTTAAAAATTTCCCAAAATCCTTCACGTCCAAACAAACGCTCGAAAGCACATCCAGCAAAACATCAAAAACCTTAGCCTCATAGGGAAGTTCGGTCATGCTGGCTGCTTTTAGTTCACCATCAGTGCCCCAACGTTCAAACATTTTTTTACCCCAATCAAGCGAAGCCGGAGAAATATCAATGCCATACACATCAAAATTTTCTTTGGCCAACGGCCAAAGATTACTACACACGCCACAGCCTGTTTCAATTATTTTGATGTTTTTGCGTTCATCAAAAGGGATTTTAAAAAAGTTACGCCCCATGAAACGCATTAATTCTTCACTGGGATACATACGACCCGCAGTAAAACCGCCCTCTGAATATTCCCTTTCGTAGTATTTTTTTACAGCATCTTGTGTTGACATAGGTATAGTTTTTAGTGTTTGTTGTTTTGCATTGTTAGTAAGCGTTTGTCGGGTTTTTTATGAGGCTGAATTAATTTGTTCCTTGCGGTTGCTATTTTTAATATAATCTACGTAATAGCGGGTCATCGCTTCAACATATTGTTCATCAGTAATACCTACTTGCGCTTTTTCTATGTAATCGTTAGGAGTGTTTGATGATCGGTCATCCAAACGTTTTACATAATTCAATACATCAATTTTTTCAGGCTTTGCACCGTTTATTATGGCATTCATGGCATTAGCCATATCGTCGTTTGTTTTTATAACAAACACTCCGGGTGCATACATAATAGGGGTTGCCCCAAATAATAATACAGGTTTGCCAATAAATAGGCTTTCCCAAGCCACAGTACCGGCAATGGTTGAGGTTGCCCGACAGTTTTGCAATAGCTTAAAGCTATCAAATGATTTGCTGATTAACTTAATACGTGGGTTTTTCGACAAATCGTTATAAAAATCAATATTGCGATTAATGTATTGCTGCACAGGGTGCTCTTTAAGATACAAAAACCATCCCTCGGGCAAATGATGTGCAATCATTTCCGCCATCAGTGCTTGGTTGGTAAAATACCCGCCCACGGGTGAGTTTGAAGCCTCGGGTTGAAAATGCAAGGCCAAATACACGTAGTTTTTGGTTAAATCAGGGTTTGGCTCACATTTAGTTTCATAAAAATCCTGAAGCAATGAGCCTAAGTGTTTGCGGCTTTTGTGACGTAGCTTAAAATGAATTTTGTCTAAAATCAGTGCTAAGTCAACCTTATTAAAAATGCTCTTTTTCTTTCGGGGAGTGCCCGGTTTGGGACGCAATTTGCGTATATGCTCATTTTGTTGCGCCAACTTGTGCACAGGTATATTGGCAAGTAAGTTATCCATATACCCGGCTACCATGTAGTACGGCTTTACGCCATCTACCACACGCTTTATAACATCTTGGGCGTATTTGCTTAATGAATTAAATAATTCCTCTTCGTTATCTGATACACGAGGCAACCCTTTAAGGTCGTCGGCATGTTTCTCTAAATCTTCGTACAATATCCACTTACCTGTAATGGGTGTATGCGAGGTAAGTATTGTACGAACACCGCGTAATTTGCACATACGGTACAGAATATACTCGTATGGGAAATGAGGGTAAAATGCACTGATAGTAAAGTCAATTTTATTTTCATTCAGAAAATGATTCCAAAACCTCAGATAGCGATAGTATTTACGGCGTTTTTCTTCCCCACTGTACTCTATATGATTGATGAACGAGCTATAGTTTTGCGCCCGCATCAGTATCTTAGTATTGTGATAATCTTCGTCAAACCATGCTTTGTCGTCTTCATTTACAAGTTGGTAATCACGTTCAAACATCCTTAAAACCTCACTCTCCCAAGGCGCCATGCTTTCCAGCAATGTACGGTCTATGGAAGGCATTGCGTTCCAATCAACCCCTCTAAACAAGGCGTTGAACAAATCAGGCTCACTAAACTGAATAAGATTACAGCCTAATGCAGCAAGTTCTTCTTTATCAGGACAACCACTTTCACTACCTATAAAATAAAGGTTTTTAACACCCAGTTCTTTTACAAGGTTTATTAAAAACGGTTTATTGTATGGTAACGAAAACTTAAGAACTACTATGTTCATACTTAATCAATACTTCGTGCTATGTTAAATGCTTCTGCGTAATCAGTTCCAACTGCCACACCCCAACGTTTGGCTTGTATAGTTAAGGCTTCGGGTGAGCGGGGGTGAGGGTACGGACGTTTTTCAAATTCGTAACTCTCCATACCTTTTATCTTGGCTTGTACATCTGCCTCGGCTACACTCACAAAAAAGTTAGGGATAAAGTGCCTTGGGTCGGTAGATGCCCTCCATTCAGTACCCGATGGGGTTTCAAATGTTATAATGGTTTTTACCTTCTCGTGTTGCATGGGGCGGCAAGCGGTAACTACAGCTTCAAATGTGCGCTGGTGGTCAACATTTACATCGCCCCCGTGATGGGTGAATATCACTTCGGGGTTAAAGGCCGCTTTTTCTTTTTCTATTACTTTGATAATATCCAGCAAAGCCACTGTATCAAAGCGGTTATCGGCAAAATCATAAATGCTTACGGTGTGGTAGCCGATGGCAGCCTGTGCATTCTTAATATTTTGACGGTGGATTGCCAACTCGGCTTCCCATTTGGCTACATCACGAACATCTGAACGCGAGGTAATGCCTTCGCCTAAAATTACTACGTGGGCAGTAACCCCGTATTCTTTTATCAATCGGTGCATTGTTGCACCCAAACCCAACAATTCATCGTCGGGGTGGGCTACAACCACCATAATACGTTTATTTCTTAGTGATTCTAACATCGGCTATTATACTTTCATCGCCTTTTATTGAAGCTCTTTTAAATTCGAACCTAAGATTGCCAACTTCAATAAAGGCGTTGGGATACCCTTCACAATCCAACATTCTTATATAATCATACACTTGCTCCAGTGTTTCAAGTTGAGCAATATTGCTATCCTCAGGTTTACGACGCTTAAATACTACCTCTGTGCCGTGTTGGGCAACGGGGTAAAGTTCTTCGTCAATTATCCGCACAATCATCTCACCTATTATCGTAGCCATGCGGATAAATATCTCTTCGGCAGTACCGTGTAATCCAACATCACGTTTCAAATACACTGGCCCTGTATCAAGCCCCTCTTCCACTTTTATGGCAGATATTTTGGTTTCTACAAAGCCTCTTGCAATAAGGTTTTGCAGTGGGCTGCCACCACGTCCGTAAGGCAAATCAGTCATGTGAAACACTATACAGGTATAGTTTTCAAATATCTCTTTGGGGATGATGTATGACCAATGGGGAATGAAAACGTATTGAGGGTTTATTTCCCTTAATTTTTCTACAGTAAAATCTTCTTTACGCTCAATATGCAGCCACTCTTCGGGATGTTTCGCCGAAAGCTCCTTAAATAAGCTCGAGTGCCACGTTTTAGGCGTAAGCAGTATGTATTTTACAGTACTTCCCATGTTAACGGTGTACCGGCTTTTAAATCTTGTGAAGCGGTTTTGCCTAAAATAGTTTCGTAGAATTTTGGCTGCATACCGTCGCCGGGACGGATTACACGAAGATTATCAGCAGTGAAGATATCACCGGCTTTTACATCTTTCACTACATATAGTGAACGTTTAAAACGGAGGCTTTTCTTTTCGGCTTCTTGTACACCGTAAAATACTTGCCCCATCGCTAAGAAAGCACGTTCACTTTCAATCACAAGGTTTTTCAACTCATCAGGTTCAATTGAGAAAGTACTATCTACTCCACCATCGGCACGACGAAGGGTAAAGTGTTTCTCAACCACTCTTGCTCCCAATGCTACGGCGGCAACTGCCGCGCCAATGCCCATGGTGTGGTCTGAAAGGCCGATGTGGCATTTGAACAACTCACGCATGTGAGGTATGGTAGCCAAATGGGTATTTTCAGGAGTAGCGGGATAGGTGCTGGTACATTTTAGCAGCACCAAATCTTTACAGCCTGCATCGC
Source organism: Bacteroidia bacterium (assembly GCA_035906255.1). Lineage (GTDB taxonomy): Bacteria > Bacteroidota > Bacteroidia > UBA8524 > UBA8524 > SB11. The sequence goes on along the minus strand of JAMIFM010000010.1, from coordinate 257,876 downwards.
GCAATGTGCGCACTGCTTCATCAAGGTCGGTAATGGTTGCCAACCCTGTTGACATTATCACGGGTTTGCCCGTAGCAGCTACCTTTTTCAGCAACGGCCAGTCGGTATTTTCAAACGATGCTATTTTATACGCCCCTACGCCCAATTCTTCCAAAAAATCAACAGCACTTTCATCAAACGGGGTACTAAATATCATTAAACCTCTTTTACGGGCATGGTCAAACAAGGGTTTGTGCCATTCCCAAGGGGTATGGGCTTCTTTGTATAAATCATACAGGTTACGGCCTTTCCACAACGAATCAGGGTCGTTAATATCAAACAAACCACCCGCTGCATTTATGGTCATAGTATCGGGCGTGTAGGTTTGTAACTTCACCGCATGCGCCCCTGCATCGGCCGCAGCATCAATAATTGCCATTGCCCTTTCGATAGATTGGTTGTGGTTGCCCGACATTTCGGCAATCACAAAGGGTTTATGCCCGTCGCCAATGGTTATATTTTCTATTTGTATGTCTTTCATAGTAAATCTGTTTTTATACCTCCCCCAGCCCCTCCTTACCTACGAAAGAGGGCAGTCAACCCGCAAGGTCTATTGTATCTGTAATAGTGAATTGAACAACTCTATAAAATTTTCTACCGAGTTAAGCGGTTTATCCAGCTCTTCTATTTTGTCTTCAACAGCAACTAAGTCTTTAATACTCTGCCCTGTTACTGTGTTAAAATCACCCATTCCGCCCGCTAAACGGTTATTTATAAATCCACTATAAATAAGATGCTGATTTTGGGTATAATATCCGGCAAAACAAATAAGACCACGTGAATAGCTTTCTATTAATACTGTACTGGCCGAAACAAAAGCATGAGTGCACTTTTTCATCAGCTTTACAATGGCCTCTGCATCTAAATTAAAATGCAGGGTAACGGGATGATTGTTTGCCAATTCGTACAATGCTTCGCGCAATTTCTCATCAAACTGAAGGGAACATAAAATGTGTAAGTGTTTAAAACTACCTTCAGCTATTAAGGCATTGCCTATTTTGTGCGTAAAGCCGTAAAAATCACTCCCTCCCATACTGATAAATGCCACCCGTTTATCGTAGTCTTTTTCAAACGGCCTAAAAAATGGCTTACGTAGTATGGCATATTCCAACCCCAATGCCAAACGGGCATTTGTGGTATAGTCTTTTGCCGTTATACCCGGAGCATGATTAATTATTGCATCAGCAAAGGGGTAATCGCGCAGTAAGTCATCCAACCAAACCTGCTTACAACCTATATTTTTAAGCCCCTGCTGATATTTATCACCAAAATGGTAACCATCTACCACTACAATATCCTTTTCACCTATCACGTTTTGAAGGTCAAAGGGTATTTGGTTTTCAGCGGTCATCTTATCAGGAAGCGGATAATTATAATTAGTATCCAAGCTTATCACTTTGCATACTTTTTCAATTTGCTCAACCGTATTCCTATCGGGACGGTTTGTTGCAAAAACGCATTCAAAATCTTCCCTCAGCATTCCTGCCAATGCCAATGTGCGATACACATGGCCAAAACCGATGGTATGGTTTCCGTCGGCACGGAATACGATACGTTGCATTATAAGAATTTGCGGAAAACAGGTTTAGCAGGCTCACCTACCAAGTATTTCTCATAGCCCTCTTCTAAGGCTTTTTTATACACTTCAAGCGATTGGCTCATTGCTTCGGCAAAGTATTGCACATCTTGTTCGGTATGGCTGAAACATGGAACAAAAGCTCCTTGAAACAACACCCCGCGTTTAATCATTTCTTGTTGCGCAAGAGTACGAAGACCTGCATTAGGCTGGCCTGTTTTGTCTTTAAAGTTAAACAAGGTGAACCAATTGGCTGGCACTACTTCAACATAGTCTTGCAAACCTTGTTCGGCAATAGCCTCGTTATTAAGTTTTATAAATAAATCGCCGATGGCATGGTTGTGCCCGATAACATCGTGTTTTTCAAATTCTTCAATAGTGGCAAGCCCTGCAACTATGGCATGGGTTTCACCACCGTGCGTAGTTGAGGTTAAAAACACTTTTTCTTCGCCTACCCTACGAATACCGCCCAACTCCATCACTTCTTTTTTACCTGTAAGGGCACAAAACGAATATCCGTTGGCAATACCTTTACCCCAAGTGGCCATATCAGGCTCAATGTTGTATTTGGTCATTGTACCGGGGAATGCTGTTTTGAAACCTGTAATCATTTCATCGGCGATGAACAAAGCACCGTTTTGGTGGCAAAGTTCAATTGCCGCACGTAAATAATCAGCAACAGTTTCGTCGCAATTGCTACGTTCAGGCTCGGTAATCACGCAGGCAATTTGACCGGGATATTGGTCAAATAAATCTTTCAGCGATTGTAAATCGTATCCTTTAAAAGTTACTGAAAGTGTAGTTATCTCATCAGGGACACCCTTATTACAGGCTGTTTTACCAATGAACCAATCATCGTAAGAATAAAATGGATGGTCGCCGGGGAAAGCAACCAATTTGCGACCGGTGTACGCACGTGCCAGTTTAACGGCGGCAGTAGTTACTATGGAACCGTTTTTGGCAAACTTTACCATATCGTGTTGCGGAACTAACGACAGGAATTTTTCTGCCATTTCCATCTCTAAATACGACGGGCGTTGAAAGTTTACCCCATTATCCAGCTCTGCTTTGATTTTCTCTACCACAGGTGCATAAGCATGACCCAAACCTACCGAGGTAAGTCCCATTGAGCAATCTAAATACTCATTACCGTCAATATCCCACACGTGCGAGCCTTTGCCGTAGGCAATGGCAGCGGGTGATAGCTGGGGAAACTGGTCGTCGCCTTTTGAGTAGGTGTGTGCGCCACCGGGAATTAAATCGTGAATTTTGCTGCGGTACTCATCACTTTTAGCAAAGTTGGTAATGGTACGCAACTGTATTTTATCTTGTGCGAGTGATTTCATAAGCCCCTCGTTTCGTTTTATATATGCGTTAATTTCAAAAAGTTCTTTATGAGTATCCAAATAGGTTACATAGTCTTCCCAGGGCTTATCATCACCTATGGCTTCTACTAACTTGCTTATCAACTCAAAATCTGAGGCCTCATCAACCGTTAAACGGTAACCCGAATAATCTTGTTTGTTTTCAAAGCTGATGCTTTTAAACAACGTCCCGCCTTTAACCGTTGAGTTTTTCCAGATATACGGAGTTACGTGTTCACGTTCTGAAGTCAAAAGAGCTTCTTTCCATGCCCTTTCTAAGGCACTAAACTTCATTACTTCCACATCTACCCCGTCAGGGTAGGTTGGGTTCATTGTGTTTGAACAGTAGTCGCAACCGTTGCTAATACAGGTTTCTATTACGGCATCTATCACCGTAGCATCGATTAACGGACAATCCGAAGTGATACGTACCACATAATCGGGTTGTTCGCTTTTAACTGCTTGATAAAACCTGTCGAGCACATCGTTTATAGAGCCTCTGTATGCCTTTAATCCCATGTTTTGTGCAAGGGTTTCAATGGCATCTGCTTCTTTTTCTACGGTAGTTGCAACTATCAAACCATCAATTTTTGATGATTTCAGTATGCGTTCAAGATGTAATTGCAACAGGGTTTTCCCGTTAACGGTTTTCAGCACTTTGCCCGGCAATCTTGATGAACCGTAGCGGGCTTGTGTGATGGCAATAATTTTCACTTCCAGTTTTTAGGATAAAGAAGTTCTGTTTCGGCTACGTTTATGGCGTTTATCCGGCTAACTATATTTGCCGGCAAGGCCGTATTTGAATAAGAAAGGTTTTGCTGTAATTGGGCTAATGTATCTACACCTATCAACACATTGTCAATCTCAGGCTGAGCCAGTGCATAAGAAAGTGCCAATGCTTCCATATTTGTACCGATTTCGGCCCGTACTTCACTAATTACACCCATATAAGGTTTTAGCGGGGTAAGATACTCAGGATAGTCGTTCAGGTTTTTAAAGAACAAACCTTGTAAGAACACTGAACGTACTTGTATCTCTTTGCCTTTTTGTTTGGCTTGCTTTAATAATTCACCGCGCTGGCTGTAATTATCTAACAGGTTAAAGGGCAGTTGTATGGCATCAACTTCGGGTGTGTTAACAGCAATTTCAAATTCATCATTGCCGTAAACTGAAACCCCGATTTTATTTATCAGTTTCTGCTCTTTAAGTTGCCCCAGTTCTATTAATGTTTGGGGGAACTTTACCATTTCATCAAAGCGGTGGTAGAAATAGATATTTATCCGTTCTGCGTTTAATTGCTTAAGCGAGTTTGAAAGCTGTTCGGTAATGCTTTTACCCTCCTCCGCTTTAAACTTTGTGTTTATATCAAAACGGGTTTTTGAAGATGAGAAAAACTCACCTATTAATTCAGAAGCGTTGCCATAAGCATCGGCAGTATCCAATATATCTACTCCGGCTTTAGCAGCTTCTTCAAATAGTTGGAACACTTGTTCTTTTGAGGGTTTTCCTGCGGAATTATTTATTCCGTAGTCTAACCCAAACTGAACTGTGCCGAGAATAAGTTTATGTTGTGTTGTGTTTGTTACCACTTATTATTAAAAATAGCCATGCGTAATACGTTGCAAAATTTCCCCCCGTATATCCCGTGAGCCATCAAACGGCCTTCGGTCACAAAGCCAATACGTTTGTATAATTCAACCGCGCTTTCATTATCCTCAACCACGCCTAAGGTAATTTTATGCAGGTTCTTCTCCGTAAAACAATAATTCAATATTGTTTCTGTGGCTTCACGAGCATAGCCCTTACCCCACTCATTTTTATCTCCCAACATTATTCCATACTCTCCTCTTTTGTGCCTTGCTGAGATGGGATCAATTTTTATATTGCCTATATGCTTGTTATTTTCTTTCAAGTAAATAGCCCAGAAAAGAATGCTTGAATTGTTTTGAATTTTATTTAAAAACTCTCTTAGTTTTTCAAAAGTATAATTCCCACCTGTTTCAAGATATAGAATCACCTCTTCATCATTTAACCAATTAACGTATTCTTGAGTGCAATTTTCAAGTGAAAGTGCCTTGTAATACAAACGAGAAGATTCTATGTATGGAGCAGCCATTAGCTAAAAAAAAGTTGTATGGTTTTTATTACATACTCTTGTTCATCATCGGTTAAGGTTGGGAACATTGGAATGCTTAGGCATTGAGAATAATATTTCTCGGCCTCAGGCATATCCCCTTTCTTCCATCCAAACGTTTGATAATATGGCATAGTATGTACGGGTATATAATGTACCTGAGCAAAAATGTTGTTTTTGCGAAGATGGTTATACAACCCCTCTCTATTTTCTACTTGGATAACATATAAATGGTATGCGTGGCCTTTTACCACCCCCGATTGTGAAAGTATTTGAGGAACATTGGTAAAAGCAGCTTCATACTTGGCGGCAATTTCTCTTCTCCGCTGTAAACCCCAATCGGCACGACTTAATTGGGTAACACCTAAAGCGGCTTGAAAATCGGTTAAACGATAGTTATAACCTAACTCTTGCATCTCGTAATACCACCCACCATGATTTTCATGCATCACCTCAGGGTTTTTGGTTATACCATGAGTACGCAGCACCATTAGTTTTTTATACAACTCTTCGTTGTTGGTGGTTATCATCCCCCCTTCACCTGTTGCGATATGTTTTACAGGATGAAACGAGAACACAGATACTTCTGCATAATTTCCGTTACCACACAGTTGCTTCTGACCTTTAGAGTCAGTGAAATAACCTCCGGGAGCATGGCAAGCATCTTCAATAATCCAAAGTCCATGTTCGTCTGCCAGTTTCCGGTAGGCTTCCAAATCAACCGCAAACCCAGCAAGTCCCACAGGAATTACCCCACTAAAAAACCCTCTAGGTTTAGATTTTATCAGTTCTTCAACTTTATTAATGTCTAAACAGTATGTTTTGGGGTCAATATCAGCAAAACAAACAGTACCGCCACAGTACCTTACACAATTGGCCGATGCTGCAAAAGTTATAGGAGTGGTTATTATATTACTCCCTTCTTTAACACCCAATGCCAACGCACAAATATGCAAAGCGGCTGTAGCGTTTGATATAGCTATCGCGTATTTGCTTCCAACGTATTGGGCAAATTTCTCTTCAAAACGGGCTATGTTGGGGCCTTGCGTAAGAAAATCTGATTTTAGTACTTCAATAACCGCAGCAATATCTTCGTCGGTTATGTTTTGTCTGCCGTAAGGAATGGGTTTTTGCATAGTTTCTTGTGATTGCATGACGGCTGTTATTACGCTGTAAACGATGGGTCAACGTGTTCTTTAATAAGTTCTCGCAACGATTCTACAGTTTCCCATTCGGTATTTTCCTCTGAATTGTACCTGAATCCTTGGGTAACCTTAACCGCATTATGCTGTGATATAAAATCTTCAAGTTTCCATGAATGGGTAGCGGGCAGTATTGCATAATATTTACCTAAATCGTAAGTGTAAAAAGAATCTGACGAAGTAATCATTTCTTCGTGCACTTTTTCACCCGGCCTTATACCCACAATAGGTTTCTCGCATTCAGGACCAATGGCTTCTGCAATATCTAAAATGCGATACGAAGGAATTTTAGGCACAAAAATCTCACCGCCCCAAGCGTGGTCTAATGCGTGCATTACCATATCAACACCCCCTTGCAAGCTAATATTGAAACGAGTCATATTAGGGTCAGTGATAGGTAACTTCCCTTCTTTCCTTTTCTTAATAAAGAAAGGAATTACCGAACCGTTTGAGCCCATTACGTTACCATAACGCACTACTGAGAATTTTATTGGGTTTGCCCCACGTATATTGTTTGCGGCCACAAAAAGCTTATCAGAAGCCAGCTTGGTGGCTCCATACAAATTAATGGGTGCTGCTGCTTTGTCGGTTGATAATGCTACTACTCGTTCCACTTGTGTATCTATGGCCGCATTAATTATATTTTCTGCGCCCATGATATTAGTCTTCACACATTCCATTGGGTTGTATTCTGCAATGGGAACGTGCTTCATTGCTGCTGCATGTATCACATAATCAATACCTTTAAATGCTCTTTTTAATCGATCGTAATCCCTTACGTCACCAATAAAAAAGCGTATTTGAGGATAAAGGTGACTGGGATATTGCTGAGCCATCTCGAATTGCTTTTGCTCGTCTCTTGAAAAAATGACAATCCTTTTAACACCCTCGCATTTATTTACAATGTGGTGGGTGAGTGCTTTACCTAATGAGCCTGTGCCTCCGGTAATTAATATTGATTTATTCTTAAAATCCATTTATGACTTTTTTATAGGCGTTTTGACTTTATATAATTTTTTAATGTGGCCACGTTTGCCAAACGGGTTGTTACCAGCAATGCCGCAAAAGCAGCTACCACAGCCAATCCAAAACCCAATTGCAAATAATTGTTGGCTTGATAGTGCGAGAACAATACAGATATCGCCACTAAGGCTATTCCCAAAAATCCGCTTTTTACGATTAAGGGAATATTGGGATTAAAATTAAACATTTTGCGTGAGATAAAGATTGAAAATGCCATGATAATGGTGTTTTCAACAAACTTGGCCAATATGAGTGCATAATACCCCCATTGTTTGATAAACAACAATGCAATAGCAAGGTTCGACAAAAACCTTGTAGCGGCTATTACACTTACCCATGCCGTTTTTTTACTGTAATACATCTCGTTTGAATACATAACGGTAAGTACAGTTGGGAGAAAACTGATGGCCATAAACGGAATAAGCTCAGCAGCAGGATGGTATCTTTCAGGGGTTATCAAATGTATTAAAGAGGGCGTTAATGCTGATGCAGCAACAAACATAAAGATGGCTATAATCCATAGTTTTTTGCAAGCGTCTTCTAATTTTTTATACCCTTCTTCATCGTCTTTTTTGCGAGCTTCAAAATAGATGGGAGAAAAAGCAGTGTTAAATGCATCGCTAATAAGGTATAACGGGGTAATAAACCGCATAGCTAACGAATACAAACCCACTGCTGCTAATGATGCAAACCCAGATAATAATGACCTTGACAATAAGTTTCCGAAAGGAGTAACCAGGTGTGAAGGCAATATATTCATTGCATACTTAAACGATGGAATGAGCAATTTAAAATCGAAATTCCCGCCCATGTCTTTCCGTAAATAAAACTGGGCTTGGGCAAAGAAAATGGCTGAACCTACTAAACTGGCGCACACCATGCCCAATGCTCCCATATTAAATCCTGCTACTAAAATAATAGCTGTGGTAATCCCTATCAGTGATGTTGCTATACTAAGCTTTGCAGAATATGCCGATTGTTTACGTGCCTGAATAAGCCTTTTTTGAATTTCTGAGTTTGAAGAGAATATATCCGTTAGTAGTACTATACCAACAAAGGGCCATAGAGGGAGTCCGGGAACCAAATGCTGAAGAAAAAAGTAGGATAACAGATATATTAATGCTGCCATTCCTACGCTTATTCCTAACAACGACCAATAAATGGTAGTGATATAATCTCTTAATTCGGGCCCTTCTTTGTGTTCATAATAAAAGCGGGCTACTGAGCCGGGTAGTGCCAAACGCATAAAAATAAGCGAGAACGCACCAAAAGCAGCTGTTAACTCAACAATACCATAATCTTCAGGCGAAAGGTATGCTGTGTAAAGCGGAATTAGAAAAAAGCCTATTACTTGCGGCAAGAATTTACCGATTCCGTAATTAAAAGTTGCTCCACCTATTTCTTTAAGCTTACTCATTCTTTCCCTTCAACCCCTTCTTGTACAAATACTCGGCAAATTCAAAATCCATCATGCTGTTTATATCCGCCGAAGTTTCGGCAGGCATAACGTATGCAAGGCTTCTCTTTCCTATTACATCAGGGCGGGTTTCTAAATCCTTACGCCATGTAACATATACTGCACAATTACGCACATACACATCGGGAAGTTCGTGGGCCGCAAAACGGCCTTTTTCTTCCTCTATATATGGTAATAGTTCATCCCCTTTCAGTACCTTCAGTTTCACCGGATGTACCATGTGATCTATCTTTACTACGCTTACCGATGAATCTGCATCGGGGCTATTGGCCAATAAATCAATGGTTTTATCAATATCCTCAACATAACGGAGAGGGGAACTGGGCTGCAATATCACCACCATATCGTATGTATAGCCTTTTTGTGGCTCAAGTACTGATAAGGTGTGTCTCACAAATTCGATAGCAGGTGAGGTATCGGTTGAAAATTCCTCGGGTCTTTTCAAGCTGATAACACCCTCATACTTTCGTCCAATAGCAAGTACTTCTTCGCTATCTGAGCTAAGTACAACATCAGTTATCAGTTTTGACTGCAAACCGTGTCGTATGGTAATATCCGTTAACGTTGTGCCTGCAAACGGACGAAAGTTTTTTTGCAATACCCTTTTAGAGCCTTCGCGGGCAGGGATGATTGCTAATATCTTATACTTGTTATGACTCAAGTTGAAGTGCTTTTTTCAGTTTTTCGAGCAAAAACAATTCAGTTTTTGCGAATGATTCGTAAGTATTGCCTCCAATGTGAGGTGTGATAATCAAATTACCGTTTTGCTTCGCGTAAGCTACCAACACATTATTGGCAGTATTGTATTCATCCTCTATCACATCCAAAGCAGCCCCCGCTATGGTTTTACTTTGCAAGGCCATAACCAAATCAGCACTATTTATTACACCTCCCCTTGCTGTATTTATCAATACGGCGGTTGGTTTCATTTTTTGCAACAATTTGGCATCTACTAAATGGTGTGTGGTATCATTGTAAGCTAAGTGAATAGTCAGTATATCTGATGCTTCAAAAAGCTCTTCAATAGAACTAACTTTTTTACAAATCGATGTATCAAAGTCTTTCACGTCATAGCCATACACTTCGGCACCAAAAGCTTTGAAAAAGCCGGCAGCGATAGTGCCTAAGCGACCCACGCCTAATATCCCGACTTTCTTACCGAATATCTCGTTGCCTTTAAACAAATCACGATTCCAAACTCCTTCATTCACTGATGAAACTGCTTGCGACACATGGCGCATCAGCGAAAGTGTAAGTCCGATAGTATGTTCGGCAGTTGCTCTAACCGTTTTAAGAAATTCGGTTTCGCCACGCAGAGCCAACACCTTTATTCCTCTCTTTTCGCAAGCGGCTAAATCTATATGATCTAATCCTGTTACCGGACAAAGTATGTAGCGGCAACGGAATTGCGGAGGAAAGTCTTTTTCTTCAATTTTAAACTTTAACCTAAACCAAAATACATCAAAAGCAGCCAGTGCATCGGTAAGGTTTTCCTTCTCTATATCGCGTAAGGTAACATCACCCAACTCTTTCAGTCCTTCAACAGCTTCGGGACTAAAATTCAGGGTTTCAGCTACCAGTATCTTAAACTCTTGCGCCAATTGAAATGTATTCTATCGAGTTGTTTTTACCTCCGGGTGCATCGTTGGTATCAACACGGTGCAAAAACAAAGGGTTATTAAGATTTGTAAGCGTGTTTACCCCGCGCCACATGGTGAGAGCAAACTTTACATTTGTTCCTTCAAAAGCAGGTGAAAGGCCTATGTTTACAGCATCTTTACCACCGTAAGGGTATGAAAACGATAATACAGGTTTACCTGTAACATTTTCTAAATAGTTTAATGATTGTTGAATATCGGCCTTCGCATCCTCAAAAGGTTTGGTGGCCAATGGAATATGCGCACAACCGTGTGAGCCTAAAACACCTGCATTGGCAAGCGTTTTCAAATCAGTTTCGTTCATGTATAGCTGATTGGCAAAATCGGTTTCATTGCTTACCAATCGGCTAAAGAAAAAATCAGTAGCTTCTTCTTTTTGTTCTTCGGTCAACACAAAGTTTAAAAAGTACTTCACCTTGCGAGCCGTATCATCATCATAGCGATATTGATTGGTAAGGGCTGCCATATCAAATTTCACATCAGCGATATGGTATTTCTCATCCAACAAACCAAACAAATCTCCGTCAGTCATTTGTGTACGCACATAGTGGAGTTTATGCACGTTAAGTACTTTACGGTTCTGAATAGCATCTGTTGGTACGTATAAGATTGAAGGTATGCCTTTTCCGTTCAAAAATTCAAAAGCGGCCATTTGCTCCTTCAATCCATCGTCGATGGTTATCAGGCAAAAATCTTTATCGGGGTAGTTTTTTGTTGTAATGGCTGTTGCCAATTCCTCCTGAGAAATAAACTCGTAATATTTTGTCAACTCATCTACCTGCCTGTTTAAAGCAACCCTGTTCACAGGATAAATTCCCGATGGGTATGTTTCCTCACGGAAGTAATGAAAGTTGACTATAAGTAATCGCATTTAATATTTTTTCAGCGCACCCTTCGACAAGCTCAGGATGTCAGCCCTACTTTTCTTCTTGTACGGCTAATCCTTTGGCTGACTTCACTACCCGTTTTTTGGTTTGCATTAAATCATCAGGATGGGTAAACAGGCGGTCTCCGGGTTTTATCAAAGGCATTATGTCGTTCCCCTCTTCGTCTTTTACAGAGCAAATAAGTAACTCACCACCTTTGGCAGCTACACTTATCCATTTGCCATTGTTGCGATACACCAAACCATGCTGAAAAGGGTGTGTATAACCATCGGTTGACTGCCCCCAAGCATGGCGCACAATCACCATTTTATTTTGAAAACGACAACGGGCTCCTCCGTAAGGCTCATCAAACGCACATATTTGCCTTTCAATTTCAATAAAGTCCCAATCCCAGTTTATCCAGCCGTGCACATCGGCGCGCAAACGCGGCCAATAGGTAGACAGGTATTCGGGTTGTATTTGTGGGGTTAACTGTCCGTTATAAGTAGCCACAAACTTGATAATAAACTCCGTGTTTTTTTGCTCGTACACTTCCACATAATCTTTTGGTAAACGGCAGTGAGCAGGGTAAATAAATTCTTCGTAAGTGAGTATAGGGCCATCATCAATTCCGGCTGTCATTTGATGCAGTAAGCACATCCCTGTTTTTTGACCGGTAAGTATTTGCCAAGAGAATAGTGTACCTCCCCTATCCTTTGGTAACCTTGTGCCGTGCAGATTTACCACACGGTGCTTAAAACGTTCCAAAATTACCTCATTGAATATCCAAGGCGAGCCTGCCGAAATAAACAACGCTGTATCGGCATCTGCATTTAAGGCTTGCGGGGTAACATCGGCCGCCTTTTCTATTGTTACTGTTTTTATGCCTTGGGCTTCGGCAGCATCTTTAATGGTAATGCCGTTTATTTTTTTACCCATTTGCGTGCTGTTGGCAGCAATGGTTGTATCCCAGCCATTCTTAACTGCCCAAGTTGCTATACCCAAAGGTATTTGTGCAGCACCAAATAATACTAATGCTTTTTGTGTCATATCAGGTAATGTCGTAGCCCATTTTGCGTATTTGAGGTTCTTTTTCATCAAATACCGAAGTAGCATAGCGACCCAGTTTCACAGGGATTACTTTACCCCCCAATGATAATTTAAAGTTTGAAATACCCGATTTCGATGGGCTTTCTAAATCAACTCCTCCCAAATCTATTTGCTTGTAGCCGTTTTCACGTGCATAGTTGGTAATATCCAACACTATACGCTTAGCGGCAGCACCGTATATAGTGCCACTAATAGCAGGATTAGTGTTTATTTTTTTGTTAGAATAAATGCGGCTTACTCGAATGGTATCAGCACCTGTATAGCAGGACATACCCGATATATACTCACCCTCAAAAGTCGCTGTAAATAACAAACAGCTATCTAATTCGTTTTCGGGCACAGGAAACCATCCCCGGGCATGCTCGCTGGCTTTATAAAACTCGTAATATTTGTTAAAATCAGTATATCCAAAATGAAACTCCAAACCTTCTGTGCGGTACGTGCGCCTCAATTCATTGCGCCCGGTGGCATTGAATCCGTTTATTATTTCTTCTTCGGTTTGAGTAACATCTATTATGCAGGCGTTTTTATCTAATGTTTTATAATCAGAGTCGTTAAACACATTGTCGTAGCTCACTATGAAAGAATAATCATAATCCGCTTTCAATTGTGCCGTAAACTCAGGGGTAACTGAGTTTGCAAGCACACGGTGATATTTAAGTCCTAAAATCTCTGCTTTAAGCATTAGTACATCAATATTTTCTCGATAGAAAGCGGCACTTTTGCCAGTATATCAGCTATTTGTGTACCTGCTGTGCCGTCACCATATATTTTATCAGGGCTGTAATGCCCGTTAGCTATTTGTGTTTTTATAGCCTGTTTAATGGCTTCTTTATCGTAGTCAACGTCTATTACGTTTTTACCACGCTCGCGACCTGCCTGACGACCGCCGATGTTCACAACGGGGATACCCAAGTAAGCACATTCACGGATACCCACGCTTGAGTTACCTACCAAACATTGTGAGTTTTTAAGCAGAAGTAAAAAGTCATTCGGCTCCATGTTTTTAAAGAAATGGAAGTTTGAAGCGTCGCGATGTTCACGGAATACACGGATACCTTTTGAGGTACCATCAGCACCCGCATCCACGTTGGGCCAAAACCACAATACAGGCATATTTAATTCTGCTGCCGCATCCAATGTTTGTTCAATATGGGTGCGCGATTGGCTATACTCGGTCGTTACCGGATGTTGCATCACTACTATATAGCCCTTGCTAATATCTACTTCTTGTCCTGCTCCTTTGTACTTTTCAAAAGGGTTAAAGGTAAAAGCAGGATTTTGTAAAATTTCGTCAGCAAGGTCTATTGAAGGACATCCTGTCAAATAAACTTTCGTTTCATCTTCACCCATTTTAACCACGCGCTCTTTTGCTTTGGGGGATGCCACCAAATGCAAATCAGCCAATTTAGTAATAGCATGTCGTACTTTCTCATCAATATTACCTGTTACCTCACCTCCTTGTACGTGCGCCAAAGGAATATTCATGTATGAGGCGGCAACAGCAGTAGCCATGGTTTCAAAACGATCGGCAACTGTTACTACAATATCGGGTGACAGATTATCAAATACGGTTGAAAGCTCCAAAATACCTATACCAGTTGTTTTAGCTGCTGCGGTAAGATTTTCGCCCTCAAGTACATTAAACACTTTTGCGGTAATTTCAAAACCATCCCTTTCAATCACATTTACAGAAGAACCGTATCTGTCTAATAAAGCCGAAGCTGCAATTACCAACTGCAACTCCAAATCGGGATGATTTTGTATGGCCTTTAATGCCGTTTTAATGCGGCTGTAGCTTGGCCTTGCTGTTACTACTACACAAACTTTGCGTTTGCCCATTAATTAATATCGTTTTCGGTTAAAAAATCCCACTTGTTCAAATTGCGAGCAAGGGTTTTACCCAATACATTTTTGTACAATGTGGTACTGATACCGTGTCCTGCCGGTTTTTTACTTTCTAAATCTTCGAAAGTAAGAATGTGCCCCGCAGGCAGGTTTTTGTTTATTGCCAGCGATTTGCCAAACATGGCTTTTAGCTGTGCATACTTTTCAGTATTGTTTTTATCAACGGGATTAGCTAACGAGGTGCTGATATAATTTACACCTTCCGAAAGCTGTTTCACTTGCTCGATGGTAAGCGACGACGAGGCATCAGGGCCAAACATCTTTTTATCGAACACTACGTGAAACTCTAACAACTCTGCTCCCAATGCCACAGCTCCCAAACTTGGGTATATTGTACCCGAATGGTCTGAAAGGCCTACTTTTACCCCATAACGTTCCTTCATCAGAGGGATTACGTTAAGGCCTGAGTTTTCAGCACTGGTTGGATATTGGGTAGTACATTGAAATAGTATGATTTCGTTACCGAAACCTTTTATAAAATCTACTGATTTATCCAACTCGTCAAAGCTGCTCATACCTGATGAAAGCAAAATAGGTTTACCTGTTTTAGCTATCTTTTCAAGCATTAGGAAATTTGAAACTTCGCCTGAGCCAATTTTATAATTCTTTACTCCTATTTTTTCCAGCAAATCAACCGCAGCTTGCGAGAACGGTGAGGCTCCAAACTCCATTCCTTTATCTTCGCAATGTTGTTTCAATCCTGCCCATTGCTCTACAGTAAACTCCATCCGCTGCCAGTAATCGTAACGGGTGTCGTCTTCGTAACTAAATTTAACACGGAACGGTTCGTATTGACTGCTTTCTGCCTCGGCTATATGTACCTGAAATTTTACGGTATGCACTCCGGTGCCTGCCAGCGCATCAATGTATGAGTGTGCTATGCCCAAGCTACCTTCGTGTGCCTGCCCTATTTCAGCTATTAATTCTACTTTCAATGGTTTACGCTTTTTATTTGGTAATATTCCAAATACCAATCAACAAAGGCTTTCATACCTTCTTTAACCGTTGTTTGGGGTTTAAAGCCGGTATAATCTATCAGGCTTTGTACATCGGCGTAGGTAATATGGACATCGCCCGGCTGTAGGGGCTTCATCACTTTCTCAGCCGTTTTTCCCAAAGTATCTTCAATAGCTGTTATAAAGTCCATTAAGTTAACAGGACTATTGTTTCCAATGTTAAACAATTGGTAAGGTGCTGAACTGTCATTAGGTGACATGTTACCTTCTTCAGTTTGTACATGAGCTACCGGAGGTTTGTCTAACAATCGGCTGATGCTTTCAGTAATATCGTCAACGTAAGTAAAATCGCGCTGCATATCACCGTTATTGAACACATCAATAGGCTCACCTTTAAGTATTTTATTGGTGAAGATGAAATAGGCCATATCAGGTCTGCCCCAAGGACCGTAAACAGTAAAAAAGCGCAAGCCCGTTACGGGTAAGTTGAACAAATGGGCATAGGTATGTGCCATTAGTTCATTGCTTTTTTTGGTAGCGGCGTATAGTGATATAGGATGATCTACGTTTTGGGTGGTGCTGAAAGGTATTTGTTTATTCAAGCCATAAACCGATGAGCTTGAAGCAAACACCAAATGCTTGATATTATTATGCCTGCAAGCTTCTAATATGTTTAAAAAACCTTGGATATTGCTATCAACGTATGCTTGTGGCTGGGTGATTGAATAACGAACCCCTGCTTGTGCAGCAAGGTTTACTACCGCGTCAAACTTTTGCTCTGAAAACAGTTGCTCAAGTAAGGTCTTATCTTCCAGTTTTAGTTGTACAAAACTACCACATACCTCACTGTACAATGGTTTACCGTACTGAATACCGGAAACGTCAAAACCTTGATCCTTTAAACGCCCCATTTTAAGTTTTGGGTCGTAATAGTCATTTAATGAATCTAAGCCCCAAACGTCGTGCCCCTGAGCAGAAAGTTTTTTCACCAAATGGTGCCCTACAAATCCCGCCGAACCGGTAACTAATACTTTCATCCTATTCAATAGCGAGATTATAGCCTGCCGTCAACCATGCTGCGGTCAAGTACTCCTTTTATATCAAAAACCACGCTTTGGTCTTTTTTCAACGAGTTTAGATTAATACTTGCAAACTCATTATGTGATACGGCTAATACAATAGCATCATAAGTATGACCATTAGTATTAAGCTCTTTCATGGTTTCTACTCCGTATTCGTGCATCACTTCCGAGGGTTCTGCCCAAGGGTCATAAATGCTAACATCAGTAGAGAAATCTTTCAGCTCTTTCACTAAATCTACCACACGGGTGTTGCGCACATCGGGGCAGTTTTCTTTAAAAGTGATACCCAAAATCAATATTTTGGCTCCTTTAACCCTGATATCTTTTTTTACCATCAGCTTCACCACCTCGTTAGCTACATAAGCACCCATACCATCGTTTAAACGGCGGCCTGCCAATATAATTTCGGGATGATAACCTACGGTCTGAGCTTTTTGAGCTAAATAGTACGGGTCAACACCTATACAATGGCCACCAACCAAACCGGGTTTAAACTTCAAAAAGTTCCACTTTGTGCCTGCGGCTTCTAATACATCGTTGGTGTCTATACCCAACAGGTTAAATATCTTAGATAACTCGTTTACAAAAGCAATATTTATATCGCGTTGCGAGTTTTCAATTACTTTGGCAGCCTCAGCTACTTTAATGGTAGGCGCCATGTGCGTTCCCGCTTTAAGTATGGCATTATACAGTGTATCCACTGTTTTGGCTACTTCAGGTGTTGAGCCTGAAGTAATTTTTAATATTTTGGTAAGCGGACGTTCTTTGTCGCCGGGGTTGATGCGCTCAGGAGAGTACCCTGCAAAAAAATCAACGTTGAATTTCAGACCTGAAACACGCTCTAAAACCGGCACACATTCTTCTTCGGTTACACCGGGATATACTGTTGATTCATAAATAACAATATCTCCCTTGTTAAGTACTTTACCTACTGTTTCACTGGCCTTATACAGCGGTGTTAAATCAGGGTGGTTAAAGGCATCAACGGGTGTAGGAACAGTAATAATGTATATATTACTATCTTTTAGTTCGTTTATATCCGAGCTAAATGTAATCCCTGCACCGGCAATACATTCGGCATGACTGCCACTAATAACTGCCGTTAGGTACTCGTCCTCAACCTCAAGGGTATGGTCGTGACCTTCTTTCAGTTTATTGATACGATGTTGGTTGATATCAAATCCAACTGTGGCGTATTTTTTAGCAAATTCAACTGCTAAGGGAAGCCCTACGTATCCCAGTCCTATTACAGATATTTTATGGGTACTCATAAAAGTTATTGATTCCAGATTAGTAAATTATTTTCAGGTAACACCCTATCTTTTTGCTCGTAAAACTGCTCGGGTGTAAAAGTAGCATACCGCAGTTTTTTATCAATTATTGCTTCGGCCTTTTCCGTCAAGCGGGCAAGGTATTCCTTGTTTATATTTCCTACTATTATTAAATCAATGATTGGTGAATCAACCCCCCTGCCTAAATCACCCACTAAATACACCCTCTCTAAATCACCTAATTTGCCAAGAACTTGTTCAATAATCCTGTCAAGGCCTGTATATTTAAACAATATACTGTTAATGTCTTTAAACAACGGATGTCTTGTATTTGCGCTAAACAGTTTTTTGTTACCCTGCACAGCACTGTTAAGTAATCCTGCATCTTCAAGCCTGTTCAGTTCTTGGCGTATAGCGTTGCTGCTTTCTCCAAACTCAGCTTCTAAGCCCCTTAAATGAGCCTTGTTAGTTGTGTTTAAAAAAAACTTCAACAATAATTTGATGCGTGTTTTTGATGATATTAAGGTGTCAAGCACGTTGTATAAACCTTTGTTAATAGCGAGTGACAGATACAGCTTCGCCACGTCAGTCCCAAATCGGACTAAAGAATGAGTAGAAAAAGTACTCAAATTTAAGAAAAAACTGTAAACTCCAAATACTTTTAGATTAATATCTGTGTTTACAACACTTTACACAAAAAAAATACCCCATTTCAGGGGTATTTTACTCAGTTAATTTCTTCCAAAAATCCTTTTAATAAACGATTTCCGCTTAGTAGGCTCATCGTCGTAATATCCGTAACCATATCCGTAACCATAGCCGTAGCCATAACCATAGCCGTAGCCATAACCATAGCCATAACCATAGCCATAACCACCACCGGCTTTAACGTCGTTAATTAAAAGGCTAAGGTTTGTAATTTGATTTTGCTTATACAAGCCGTCAACAAATGTTACCATTTCTTTTATAGTATAGTTTTGACGTACTACATACAAGTTCAAATCTGAGAAACGCATTAATTCAAAAGCATCAGAAACAATACCGAATGGAGGAGTATCCATTACGATACAGTCGTATTCCTGCTGCAACTCTAACACAAGGTTCCTGAATTTTTCACTTAGTAACAGCTCCGATGGATTTGGAGGTGTTGGTCCTGCTGCAATAAAATCAAGATTATCGTATTTTGTATGTTGTATTATTTGCTCTTTACTTGAACGACCGATTACGTATGTAGAAACTCCGTGCTCGTTGGTAAGACCAAAATCGTTATAAATTTTGGGTTTACGAAGGTCAAGACCCATCAACACCGTTTTTTTACGACCAATAGCAAATATGCTTGCGATGTTGGTTGAACAGAAGGTTTTACCCTCTCCGCTTATACTTGAAGTAACAAGTATGGTGTATTTTTCTTTTTCGCCTGCCATAAATTGCAGGTTACTACGTATGGCTCTAAAACGTTCGCTGATTGATGACTTAGGGCTATCGTACACCACCAAGTTCGTTTCTTTATCACTATGCCCTATACCACCAATCATTGGTATAGATGTAAGTTGTTTTAAATCATTTGTGCTTCGTATCTTATCGTTAAAGTACTCAAGCACTACTACGATTATTATAGGAATTAAGGCAGCTATAATACCACCTATCATGTAGTTACTCCCTTCTTGGGGGCTTATTTTAGCTTTAACACTTGCTCTATCAATAATTTTGTTATCAGCACGAGATGATGCTTTTAAAATACCCAACTCCGCGCGGCGTTGCAGCAAAAAGTTATAAATATTCTCGTTTACTTTAAACTTACGTTCTATTTTAAAGAATTCCCGCTCTTTTCCCGGTAGCAAATCTATTTCATCCTGAAGAGCATCCAACCTTTTTGCGATATCGTCGATAGTAAGATTGGTTGTTTTTAGCAAATTTTTAGCTGACTCTAACAGTACTGCACCAAATTGGTCTAACTCCTTAAGCCTTTCTTTGAAAATTGGGCTTTCCTTGCTGCTCCCTTTGCTGACTTCCCTTTTAAAATCAGTTTGAAATTTAACTAACTCTGCTACTCTACCTTGCAAAAAGTTATCGTTAATACCCATTAGCGAGGGGGCAATTAAATCTTTTGTAAAGTCGTTTTGCCCCAAATAATCAATAAGGTACTTTAAGTAACTTTGCTGTAGCTGAATTGTAGATTTCTCAGTTAGTATCCCATCCAACCTATTCAACATCAAGCTACCTTGCGCAGAAAGATCAATGGCATTGCGATTTACCCTAAAATCTTCTAAGTTATCTTCTACCAATTGCAACGAATCGCTAATAGTACCCAATTGAGTTTCGATAAATTGTATCGCGTTATAGATAATTTTATTTTTCTCGTCTAATCCGGCACTCATAAACACATCTTGCAAACGGTTTATGTAAGCTTTCATTTTCTCACGGCTATTGCCGTTCATCGAAATACTAACACCCGCGGAACCTTTTGCCAATGGTTCAAACTTAAGTGCCAGTTGTACTTGTTTAATAACTTCCTCGTTTTTACGAAGAATTACACGAAGTTTACTACCTTTAGAAAAGGCCATTCCAGAACGCTTAACCCTAAACTTTGTACAAGGTGTTTCTATCCAAGTATCGTATTTGTGGGTGCCGCTGGGTGTAGTGCAGCCTTTCACCAAAACAGGCTGCTGTGTATTGATGTTGAAGCTGATTCCTGTACTTTCATAAGTAACCGTGAAGTTATTATCATCAATACTTTGAACAACAAAAGCAGCACTAACAAGCTGTGCATGGCCTGTATCAAATTCAACGACCAAGGGACACTCAGACCCATACACTTCATTTGATACTGCACGACCAACGCTGTAATAATTGATATTAAAATCGGTTCCTTCTAATGCTTGTTCGTTCAAAGCATACGACTTCAGCATTAATATCGAGTTCTCGAAAATCAGCCTTGAGTCTGAAAAAAGTAATGCCTGAATACCAACACCTAAACCGTTTTGGTTTTTATCTTCTTGCAACAGCATGGTACCTTGTACCGAATACACAGGTTTTGTATAACGGTTTATCAAAAAAGCGGCAAAAAGCCCTACTAAAGCACTAAGAATTATAAAAGGTAATACCGGCAACACATATGTGTACAAGAATTTTTTAATATCAAATCCTTGATTTGCAACTATGTCAGTAGGTCTTAATATATTATTATCCGTATTGGGCGATGGGATATTCATTTACTATAGGGCGATTTCAGGTTAGCGGTTAAAGTAATTTATCAGCAGTAGGGCTGTTGAAATAACTGAGAGTGCGGTAGTAAGGGTTTGTAAACCATTTACACCAATACCATAAGCTCGGCGCTTAAGCGGTTCTACATATACCAAATCATTCGGTTGTAAGAAATAATAAGGCGAGTTGATTAGATTTTTATCAAGTACGTTGATGTAATGTATGCGAACTCCATCAGGGTATTGGCGAACCAAGGTAACCCTATCCCTGCGGGCAATCTCTTTCAAGTCCCCGCCCGTAGCCAGTGCTTCAAAAATAGATACCTGATTTTGGAGTATGACATATTTCCCGGGTCTGTTAAACTCACCAAGCAGGGTAAAACGTAAACCACCTAAACGAACTATGGCTAACGCATCTACCTGAAACACCCGTAGTTCTTTTTCAAGTTTTTCTGACACTTCGGTAATGGTGAGACCTGCAATATCAACTTTCCCTAAAAAGGGGAAATTGATTGACCCAGAATCGCTAATCGTATAACCAACTGTGTAAAATAAGTCTCCTCCACCACCGCCAGCCACGTTACCAATATTTCCTGCACCTGCAAGATTGTTGTTTCCAAACAATGCTGCAAACTCTGTGTTACGAGTCTTTATTTCGATGTTTATAATGTCATTTACCTGCAAACGGTATTGGTTGCGGTTAAACTTGATAGTATCAGCGTAGTTTGTTTTACTATCAATTTCTTGCAGGTATTGTATTTTTTTATTGGTAATACAAGACCCGAAGAAAAGGCATGAGAATATAAGTATTACAATGGGTAAAATTTTGCTGCCGCGGCTGTTAATCATAGGTTATAGCTGATTACTTTTTTATTATAGCTGTGTAGGTTAAATACTTTCAATTAGTTTTAAGGTAGCCGCACATTTCAAATACCATACTTAGCACTATTTAAAAAATCTCTTTTTTAAATTTTTGCAAATATAGCCGTTTTGTAATAATACGATAGGTAAACTAAAGGTTAATTAACAGCACTTTTCATTTGTGCTACTAATTGGGCTATTTGCAGTGCATTTGTTGCCGCACCTTTTCGCAAATTATCAGCCACTACCCACAAGTTTAAGCCGTTTTCAACTGAATCATCTCTGCGTATCCTGCCCACCAATACTTCGTTACGATTGGCAGCCAGCATTGGCATAGGGTATTTAAAATTCTCAACGTCATCCACCACTTCTACTCCCTGAGTGTTTTTCAAAATAGAAAACACATCATTCAGTTCATAAGGCTTCTCAAATTCAATGTTTATAGCTTCTGAATGACCGCCCACAACGGGAACACGCACCGCCGTAGCTGTTACTTTAATGTTATTATCACCCAGTATCTTACGTGTCTCATGCACCATTTTCATCTCCTCTTTAGTATAACCGTTATCCAAAAACACATCGCAATGGGGAATACAATTCATGTCAATAGGGTATTTATAAGCCATTTCGCCCTCAACCCCATTGCGCTCATTTTTCAATTGAGCCACCGCCTTTTGCCCTGTGCCTGTAACAGACTGATATGTTGAAACTACAAGACGTTTAATGGTATATTTTTTATGCAACGGAGCCAATGCCATCACCATTTGTATGGTTGAGCAATTAGGGTTGGCTATAATTTTATCTTCGGGAGTAATTGTGTTGCCGTTAATTTCAGGCACTACCAGTTTTTTAGTAGGATCCATGCGCCAAGCGCTGCTGTTATCAATTACCACAGTACCTACTTCGGCAAACTTAGGAGCCAACTCTAAAGAAGTGCTTCCACCTGCTGAAAACAATGCAATGTCAGGCCGTTTGCTAATAGCCTCGTCAACACTAATGATAGTAACTTGCTTGCCCTTAAATTCAACGGTTTTTCCTACTGATTTTTCAGAGGCAACGGGATACAACTCGCTAACAGGAAAGTTTTCTTCTTCCAAAACTTTCAACATAATGCCACCCACTAATCCGGTGGCTCCCACTAAGGCTATTTTCATTTTTACTATAGGATACTTGTTTTGCCCCTACTGCTTAATCAAGCGTTGGGGGGGCAAAGATACACCGTTTTTGTCGTGTGCAAGTATCATATATACACCAATTTCCAACCCACTTACAGCAAGGGTTTCACTATCCGAAACCAACACTTGCCTGCCTGTTAAATCTATTACGCTTACTGATGATATGCCATGAGGGTATGAAATGGTTACTGCATTGATTGCCGGATTAGGGTAAATGTTGATATGTTCAGCCACGTTTTCTTCCGTGTTTATACTTGTGAAGAACCCTCTTGAAAGTGTAATATCGTTTGTATCTTCACTCATAAACTTATACCCGATTATATCTGCCTCCACTGTCCATTTTAGTTTGGCGTTTTTCCAGTTTTTACCATACTTTTTATCCAAACTGTCGCGCAGGGTGATGTATTTGGCTTTTAACGATGTGTCGCCAACAGCCGTTGATAATCTGAAAACAGGTTTTTGAAAGTTAAAATTGGCTTTGGCGGTATCAAACAAAATGGTGTACGATGCTGCATCAGGAAATCCTGAACGAGTGCGGTTCCATGCAAAAAATATAGTATCAGTTTGTTTACCGCTTATGGTAAACACTGAATTATCAATTGGAAATATCGTCCCGAAAGGTATGTGCTCGTAGCGCATAAGACCTCGCTGGAGACTGACGCGGCGGCTTGGGGTGATTATCTCTTCATTATTGCCTGTTACTTTTACAGCCCACTTATATGTTTTTGGCGTATTTGTAGGCATTCCGTTATCGTACATCATTTGGGCAAGTATATCCTGCCTCAAGTCGAACAAGGTATCAAACGGGCTTTGCGGAATGGTAAAGGAATATAAAGGTGCGCTGAAATCGCCGTTCATTTCATCAAACATAATGTGGTATTGGGCAGCAGCACAACCCGAAGGGCAATACGCTTTGTTCCATTGGAATTTTAAATCCACCGACGCATTGTCTTCAACAAAAAAACTTGAATTGTCCAGCGGCATCGCCAGTTTCACAGGAACATATTCGCTACCAAACTGCCCCCTGTTAAACGTAATCCGTTGCGAGGCTGTTTGTCGGTTTTCATACGTGGCATTAGGTCCTGTTGCATTTACCATCACCATCCAATCAAAAGTGGCAGTTTCACCAATCTTAAATGTTTTTTGCAGTTTGCTTTTTATAGCCGCCTCAAGCTCACCCGCTAAGTAACCGTATTTGATATTAATGGTTGAATCATCAAAAAAATTGGCACAGCAAGTAGAGCCTATAATCAATACCGGATTACTGAAATCGCCACCCACAGTATCTAATTGTACCGAGTACCTTATTACAACTCCGGGTTGCTGCAAATCAGCATTTGTCCATGTAAGGTACAGCTTGGTTTCTTTGTCACCTTCCAAATTTACCGTAGCATTGTTGGCCACAGATACAATAGAAAAGTTTTTTGTAAGCTGCGCATTTGCAGCCGATACAATCCCGATAATTAAAAGCAAAGCAGGTATAACTCTTTTCATCACAGGTTTTGATTTAGGGTGATTGGTATCTATCTTTGCACAAAGATACCACAAGACAAAAAATCGTTGCTAATTAATTTATTTGTATTGGTTTAGTTTTTTGTTATCTTTGCCGTCCTTTAAAAATTAGACTGACATGGCCCAGAAAAGAACATACCAGCCTTCTGTAAGGAAGAGAAGAAATAAACACGGATTCAGAGAAAGAATGGCAACCAAAAATGGTCGCAAAACTTTGGCAAGGCGTAGGGCAAGAGGTAGGAAAAGACTTACCGTGTCTGACGAGAAAAGACATAAGGCTTAACCCACCGTTAAGCCTTTTTCATTTATATATTGCCTTTTGTTTTGGCA
Organism: Bacteroidia bacterium; assembly: GCA_035906255.1. Classification (GTDB taxonomy): domain Bacteria; phylum Bacteroidota; class Bacteroidia; order UBA8524; family UBA8524; genus SB11. Next base: position 233,129 of record JAMIFM010000010.1, on the reverse strand, counting down.
AACCAAACGTTCCATAAAACCGAACGACTTGGGTCGAAAAAACACATTGCCCGTTTGTACAGTGAACCAACGGGTTCTTTTTTTTTGTACCCGGTAAAATTTGTGTACCTCATTGCGCCCATGCGTGAGGAAGTTCCCGCACAGGTGCTGATTAGCGTGCCCAAACGCAATTTTAAAAAAGCCCACGACCGAAACAGGATTAAAAGGCAATTGCGGGAAGTTTATCGAAAAAACAAATCCATTCTATACGATTCTTTAATTTCGAACAAGCAACAGGCGTGTTTTTTGATAGGTTATGTAGGCAAGGAGCATATTGCTTCTGACCAGCTTGAACAAAAAGTACTTATCTTGTTTAAAAAATTTGCCCATGCAGTGGCTGAAAATAATACTTAGTGCACCGCTAATATTGTTGGTAAAACTATACCAGTGGCTCTTATCGCCATTGCTACCACCCACGTGCCGCTACACACCCACGTGTTCAGTATATGCAATACAGGCATTAAAAAAGTACGGCCCGCTAAAAGGGGGCTGGCTGGCTGCAAAACGCATATTAAGTTGTAACCCTTGGTGGGGTGGGCACGGATACCACCCACTGAAATAATTTACCTGTTGCAACGTTTTTGATATTAATAGAGAGATGAAAGTGCTATCAGATAGCACTAATTACAAGTAATTTGATTGCCCAATAACTGATACTGATGATGAAACGAGTAAGCACATTTTTTAGAAACCGCCGCAAAGGAATTATGATTGCCCTTACTGTTACAGGGCTTGGCTTTGCAGCCTTTAAAAGTGCCGATGATTACTTTGAAATTTCAAAGAACATCGACATTTACACCACTTTGTACAAAGAGGTGAACACCTATTACGTAGATGAGGTAGAACCGAGCAAGTTGATGCGTGAAGGCATTGATGCTATGCTGAACTCGCTTGACCCTTATACCAATTTTATCAGTGAGAGTGAAATTGAAGATTACCGTTTTCAAATCACGGGGCAATATGGCGGCATAGGCTCTATGATTGTAAAAAAAGGGGATTATGTGGCGATAAGCGAACCGTATGAAGGATATGCAGCCGCCAAAAATGATTTGCGTGCAGGTGATATTTTGCTGGAAGCTGATGGCAAAAGTTTAAAGGGCTTAAATGTTGACGGGGTAAGCAAGTTTTTGAAAGGCCAGCCTGAAACTGAAGTGAAGCTGAAAATTATGCGTGAGGGAGTTGAAATGACCAAGGTGATTAAGCGCGAGGAGATAAAAGTGAAAAACGTGCCTTACTATGGCATGATTAACGAACATACGGGCTATATAGTGCTGGAAGAGTTTAGGAATGATGCGGGCAAAGAGGTTGCGGATGCGTTGAAAGAATTGAAAAAGAACGCAGGGCTTAACTCGGTTATATTGGATTTGAGGGGAAATCCCGGCGGTTTATTGCACGAAGCGGTAAATATTGTGAATGTGTTTATTGACCGTAATCAATTGGTAGTAAGCACTAAAGGAAAGGTTACCGAACAAAACCGCGACTACCGCACTATTAATGTGCCTGTGGATATGGAAATTCCGTTGGTAGTGCTTACCAATAAAGGTTCTGCTTCTGCATCAGAAATTGTATCGGGTACCATTCAAGACCTTGACAGGGGCGTAGTACTTGGCCAACGTACGTATGGAAAGGGTTTGGTACAATCAACCCGTATGCTTAGCTACGGTACTCAGTTAAAAATCACCACTCAAAAATATTATACTCCAAGCGGCAGGTGCATACAGGCGTTGGACTACTCGCAACGTAAAGAGGATGGTACTGTACCCAATACGCCTGATTCATTACGCAAGGAGTTTAAAACCAAAAACGGTCGTCGTGTGTTGGATGGTGCCGGTATTGACCCTGACGTGAAAACCGGAAAGACTGAATACAGCAAGATTACTATCAGCCTGATAAACAAACTGCTTGTTTTTGATTATGCCAACAAGTACCGCAACAGCCATGATAAAATTACTTCGGCAAAGGATTTTAAATTGACAGATGCTGACTGGAAAGACTTTACGGCTTTTATAAAAGATAAAGACTATGATTACCAGACTGAAACTGAGAAAGCCTTGGAGGAGTTGAGGAAAAAAGCGGAAGGTGAAAAGTATTACGAAGGCATCAGTAAAAGCTATGAGCAGTTGAAAAAGGAATTGAGCCACGATAAATTGGCCGACCTTGAGAAAAATAAAGTTGAGCTAATGAAACTGCTTGAAAAAGAAATTGCTACCCGCTATTACTACCAACGCGCCACTTGGGAAGTAGGTTTTAATGAAGATCCTGAAATTACAGAGGCATTGGCTGTATTAAACGATATGCCTCGCTATAAAAAGATTTTGGCAGGTAAATAAGCTCTCATAGCTATGATATTAAATAAAAAATGCGGCCTTGTAGCCGCATTTTTTATTTATACCGGTGGGATTATATCCTCTCTAACAAAGCCACGTTTTCAACGTGGGCAGTGTGGGGGAACATATCAACGGGTTGTATTTTCACCACGCGATAGGTATCGCGCATCAAATCAAGGTCGCGGGCTTGGGTAGCCGCATTGCAACTCACATACACCACACGGGGTGCTCCTATTTCACATATCTTTTTCACCACATCAGCGTGCATACCTGCACGGGGAGGGTCGGTAATTATCAAATCAGGAGTTCCGTTAGCAGCAATAAAAGCATCGTTCAATACATCTTTCATATCCCCTGCATAAAACACAGTATTGGTAATATTGTTAAATGCCGCATTCTCACGTGCATCGTCAATAGCTTGTTCTATGTACTCAATTCCCACCACCTTTTTTGCAGTACCTGCCACATAATTGGCAATAGTGCCTGTACCTGTGTACAAGTCATACACTACTTCATTACCTGTTAATCCTGCAAAGTTTACGGCAATATTATACAAGGTTTCAGCTTGGCGGGTATTGGTTTGAAAAAACGACTTTGGCCTCACCTTAAAGGTAAGATTTCCCAGCTTTTCCAGCATGTGGTCTTTACCTTTCCACACCAGCACGTCTTGGTCGTATATCGTATCGTTTCGTTTGTTATTAATTACGTATAGCAACGAGGTGATTTGCGGAAACGTGGTTTCGATATATCCCATTACATCATCCATAGCATCCGTATCATTGCCATGAAACATCACAATTACCATCCACTCCCCTACTGTGCTGTTGCGGATAATCAACCCCCGCATCAAGCCGTGCTGCTCTCTTAAATCAAAAAAAGTATAGCCCTTGCTAATGGTATAATTACGCACCCCATTACGGATGTTATTGGCCATATCATCCTGCAACCAGCATTTATCAATATTCAGCACTTTATCAAACCTGCCGGGTATGTGAAAGCCAAGGGCATTCAGTTCGCCTTTGTCTTCAATATCCATCTCGGCTTTGCTTAGCCAACGTTTGTTGCTAAACGCATAATCCATGCGGTTGCGGTAAAAACGGTTTTCGTCACAACCTTGTATGGTCAATGTCTCTCCCACTTCTATTTTGCCTATGCGTTCAAACGCATCTATCACCATTTGGTGTTTGTTGCGCAATTGCTCGGCGTAATCCATTTGCTGCCATTTGCACCCCCCGCACTCACCAAAGTGTGCGCAAAAAGGAGTAACCCGTTGCGGCGATGGGGTAACTACTTCTATTACTTCGGCTTCGTAAAAGCTCTTCTTTTTGCCTATTACCCGCACATTTACCACATCACCCGGCACGGCACGGCGCACAAATACTACTTTGTTCTCGTGTCTGCCAATACAATTGCCTTCGGCTCCGGCAGCGGTAATCTGTAAATTCTCTATAATAAGGGGTTGCTTAGCAGTTCTCAAAACGGTACAGTAAAAATGGAGGACAAAGTTAACGCATTGGCACTAAAAGCCTATTGAAACAGAAAAATGATACCTAAAAACACCAATATCATCAACGCAAGGGCAATAATATACCACCGTTGTTGGCGTTTTCGCACTTTGGCAGCAATGGCTTCTAATTGCTCCATAGTAACTTTCTTTTCCGCTTTGGGATTTTTAGTGCGTGTGGTTTTGCTTTTGGTCATTACTCTCCTTTATTGAGCCTGCAAGTATAAAAAATACAGCCGTTAAGTAAGGTACTTAACGGCTGAAGTATTATAATTTAAATCTGGATTACACTTTTATCGGTTTTTCAACCAGCGTAAGCCAGTTTTGTATTATTAACGCTGGATTTTCCATTTTCTCGCTCAACTCAACAGCTTTCTGGTTTTTGTAGTTAACCAATTCTTTGTTACAAAATTCATCGTAACGTGCGTTTTTACCGTCTTTATTATCATCTCCTATTTTCTTTTCAATAGCAGTAGCCGCACCGTTATCATTTACACGTACAAAGTTGTGTACCTTTAGCATGGCTGCGTACTTGTTATGTTTCACAGGCTGAAAACGCTTGGTAAAACGTTCGGCTTTTACCTGTTTTTTCCGATCTTCAAGCATTTTTTCCCATGTTTTTGCAGCAAAATCAGCATAATTTTTAGCCATTTTTGATACGCTTCCGTTTCGTGGCAAGCCATAGCTGGATTGCTGAGGCGATTTCCATCCGTTTTTCTCATCTCCGTTATACGGGTCGATATTGGCTATTTCCTGAAAAATTGCCAACTGCAATGCTGCGCCCAGCATAAACACACCAAAGCCTGCTTTGGCAATTTGGTCTTGCTGCAACGAACCTAACATACCACCGGGGCCTGAAAGGAAAGTTTGGTCGTATTTCTGCAATAAATCATATAAGCGACGGCGGTCTTTTTCAAGTGCCAAATTACTTACCGATTTTGCAGGTTTGTACTCATTAGCCAGTTTATCAACCAAGTTGGCCAATGCCCCATTAATACTATCAATACGGCTTTGGTCGATTTTTTGGTCAACAATTTTTGTAATCTCTTTGTACACCTCGTCAAAATAGTCGGGCACACCGGGAGGGAAAATTGCATCCCAAATAGCTTCGGCAATAAACCCGCCAATTTTTGAGAGCATGGCCCCGCCAATGCCCTTGGCAATTTTCATAGGCAGCGATGTTTTACCGCTACCAGCCATAAAATGACCGTCGGCAATCAACAGCACTTCTTCTTCGATATGAACTTGTTGTGGGATTGCCGCATCGCCCTCAATTTTTACATTCACTACTACGTAGTATAAAGTGGCAAAGTTGGTAGTGCGTTGCAACACAACTGTACCTTGCGGAATTTCTTCCAAGGTTTCCTCCAGCATACTCACAAAATCTTCTACCACATATTCCTCAGGCAACAGCGGGTATTTATCGTCTGCTGTTTCCATCAAACAATCAATACTTTTTTGAAGTGCTTTGGTAACAGGCGGTAATTTTTCTTTGGGAGTAAGTTTCAAATCCAATGTCCGAATTTCCTCTTCGGAATTGTTATAAGATTGACCCGGAAATAAGGATTGAATTAGTACCTGCATTTTTGCAGGATAATATGCCTCGGGCACGTTGTCTTGCAATTTACCGAATATCAGCGCGATGTCGGCTGGCTGTAATGCCTCTGTTTGCTTTTGAGTAGTTGAACTTGACATGATAGTTTCTTTTGCTCAAAAGTAAAAAGTTTTAACTAACTCTATACGTTTTATGACACTTAATTTTGACCGTTCTGATTCACTACTTTGACGTGTACTGAACCTGAATGGTAGGTGCAATATTCTGAGGCTTGAATCCAAGCTGTCATCTTATACGGTGGATTACCTTGTAATGGAAAATTACCCTGTGGAAAGCCCCAAGTATAATCCTGCGAAGTACCTGTACCCTGCAACTCGTAACTATACCAGTTGCCCACATTGTCTTCTTGCCCAACGGGTATATACACCACTTTCCAATGCAGCGCAGGCGGGTTATTAACTGCTTGCCCGTTGTGGTCGTACACTTTTGCGGTATAGGTTACTTTGGTGCCTTTGGGTATTTCGTTTGCTGCATTGCTTGCAGTTACTTCTACTTTTGAGTATGCTTTTACATCAGTGGTGATTGTTTCGGTTACTGTTTGTCCGTTTACGGTATAAGTGCAGGTTACGGTACAAGGCCCGCCTTTATCTGCTTCTACTACTACCGTAGGCATATTGCCCGAAAGGCCATAAAATTTTAATGAAGCAGATGATAACGACCAACTGAACGTTCCGCCTTGTGGTTCTACCCTTGCGGTTAGTATCCTGCGTTCTTTTAAACACATAGAGGCCATTGGTGCATAGGCTACATCAATTTTAAGGGTGGGCTTTTCAAGCACAATTACCCTTACTTTTTTCTTATCAGAGCAGTCAGCACCTGTAAATTCTACCTCTGCCCATCCTTCCCCTACATTAGTTCCTTTAACAGTTATAGCCTGTTGGTTTGCTACGCCGTCAATTTGTACCGAGCCCCCTGCCGTCCAGCTATACGTTCCTTGCATATTACCATTGGCATTTATTACACCCGTAGTCCCTTTCAGTATTTTTATTGAATCAGGCACAGTAACCATACATGGATTTACCTTTACTTTAATAGTTTTTACAATGGTTTCGCCGCAGGCCTTCACCGTGCAAGTCACAGTTTGGTCGCCGGGTTGTTTGGGGGTTACAAACGCTACAAAATTGTAGGGGCCTGAATTTAGCTGCAAGCCGCCCGATACTTCCCACGATACTTGCCCGCCCGAAGGGGTAACTGTGGGTGTAATGGTAAACTGTTTGCCCACTGCTGCTGTAATTTCATCGGGAACGTTGAAGGTTACTGTAGGTTTTATGCAATTAACTGCCACAGTATGTTTATAGCTAATCCCTTGTATAGTGTATTCTACCGTGAGGCTGCTGTTACCTAATGCCGTGCTTTTAAACTGAACTGTTTGGTTATTATTACCGTTTGTAAGCGTTATATTATCACCTGCCGTCCATTTAAAACTGCCGCCAAAGGGATACCCCTCTGCATAAATAGTAAACTCTTTATCTAAGCAGGCTGTAAAATTTTCTACGGCTGATGCTTTAACACTATAGACGGTAAATGTCAGTTTTTGAGAACCTGTTTTACTTACTATTTCATGCACCCCGTCTTGGTCGCCATGCACATGGCAGCCACCGCCCTTACAATTATATGTTGATTGCACTGTGCCCCCTGCGCCTGCGCCTTGTGCCCTGCTGTATGTTACATTATAATTTGCTGTTACCTCAGCATTTGCAGAGGTACCGGGTGCCGGAGCATTATTAATATCAGGAAACACTTTACCCTGCCAGTTTTTTGTTTGGTTTGGGCCGATAGAAATTTCGGCAGGATTAACTTCAACCTGTATAGGGCCTGTATGGCTTAGGTTAACTGTTCCCTGTTCATGTTTATCCGTAGTTTTTGACTGGGAACCATCATAAAAGGTGTATTTCCCGTTTTGGGTACTGATGTAAAGGTTTGTGCCACCTTGTGCGTGAACAATGCTTGCAATAGCTGTAAAAAACAAAACCAGCAGTGCCTTTTTCATAGTGTAAGTTGGTTTGATTTGTCGTTTAATCAAATGTAGGTGAATTAGTTAGCATACACAATGCAGTGTGATTATTTTGTTGTGAACCCGCGTTGAAAAAATTGTATGTTGCCGACCAATGACTACCGACCCTCAACTGCTACTGCAACTGGTGAAAATGGAGATGCCTTTTGGGAAATACAAGGGTACTGTGCTATGCAACCTGCCTGTATCGTACCTTGAGTGGGTTAACCGCAAGGGTTTTCCGCAAGGTAAATTGGGTGTGCTGTTGCAAACTTTGTATGAGATAAAATTGAACGGGCTTGAATATTTGTTGGAACCGTTGAAAAAGATGAAATAATGAAGGCCGCCACTTTAGCAGGATTAAAACGTGAACTGAATGAACTGCCGTCAAAACAGGTGGTTGAATTGTGCCTGCGGCTTACTAAATACAAAAAAGAGAACAAGGAACTACTTACCTACTTATTGTTTGAGGCACACGATGAACAGCAATACATCCGTAATGTGCAGCTTGAAATTACCACACAGTTTGGCGAAATAAATACCGACAATATTTATTATGCCAAAAAGGGGATAAGAAAAGTGTTGCGCATGGCCAACAAGTTTATTAAGCACAGCGGCAACAAACAAACAGAAGCCGAAGTGCTGATTTATTACTGCCGTGAGTTGAAGGAAACGGGAATACCTGTGCACCGTTACCTTGATTTGTCTAAACTGTATGACCGCCAACTTGAAAAAATCCGCAAGGCTGTTGCTACCCTGCACGAAGACTTACAGTATGATTATTTGAGGGAGTTTAAATCTTTATAAATATTTTTTTTTCTTATTTTATTTTATAAAATTGCAACATAGCGACTTACAAAAATGGATTGGCTAAAAAATAACTATCAATGGCTCTTTAGTGGGCTTGGGGTTTCAATTATTACTTTCATATTTCTTAAATTTAAAAAGAAAAGGAATAAGGACACCGTTAATCAGGTAATTGGCAAAAACATTAAGTCCAAAACAGGAAATATCACCTTTTCTGGAAATACTCAATCTATTAAAAAGAAAAAAAAAGAGAATTAAAATGAAAAGTAAGATACCAACATGGTGTGATAGGCAAGATTTAAAAAAAGACATTGAACATTGGTTGGCTCAATGGGATCAGAAAAAAATTTTTTTATCTTTCACCGATAGAAGAGAGGTAGAAGACGTTTTGAAATGGCTTAAGGAAGAAAACAATAATGTTAAAATCGCCAATGTTTTCATTGATTCTTCTTCTGATGTTTCAAGGTTAGGAGTATTAGAATCCATCATTAAATCTTTAGGAAAAGAGCATTTTGGCAATGTGTGTAATTTTATTTCTGACGACCATTATTTAATTGAAAATCATACATTTACACAAATAATAGGATCTGACATTGATTCTGAACACGCAGTATCCTTGACCAAAAATATTAACTCCCAAAATATAACATTAAATTATGTAGATTATGGAACCCGCAAGTATCATTTTTTAGAGGCAAATATTAACAAAATTTTTGATCTTTTTGTTCCTCAATACAGAAAGTATGTTGATTCCAAAAAGGTATTAATTGTGTGTAAAATTAAGGGGAATTATAACGATATAAATGTGCACGTTAGGATGTGGTTTGAAGATATATTTATTAGAGAACTTGAAGGTTTACGTAACTCAAAAATTTGTCTTCTTTGTGAAAATGAAGACTCAAATCTCTCTGCTTTATTTGATTTTCCCTTTATACGGAATACCAAAAAATTATTTTATGCAGATATATTAAAAGAATCCAAAGAAATTATACAAGAGTATAAAACCTTTTGCACCACAATTGTAGACGAAGAAGATTGTAGGCAGGTAGAATATTCGTTGTATAAAAGTAAACTTACCATTCTTTGTAAACCTGAACACTCTACAGAAAATGAATAAGACTAACGCGGAAGAAATATTTTCATTACTTCCGGAAAACCTGCAAAAAGTAGTTTGCTTGTTATCCGTCACCCCTATATTAACTGACAATATAGCTAATAACATTTTGTTTAATGATGCTATAAATTATACAGTACTTGACACTGTAAAACAACTCCCTATTTGGCATCAAAGAAACTTAGAAACTTGGAGTATTGATAACGACATTCGCATAGTTGCATTGAAAAAGCTCAATGGAAGTTTTAATAAATATAGTGTCCGCACGCTAACAGTATTAAAAGATATAGAACAAGAGATAAAAAATACATTTTCCATTTTTGAAGCTCATGATTGGGAACTACAAATTGGCAGGTTATCATTAAAATCCCCTGATAGTTTCCATGTAGGAGTTATGTTATTACGGCATCACTTTAATGCCGCAGACCTATACGAAAATATCGAAACAACAAGAGTAATTTCAGAGTATATTGATGAAAGTATAGATATAAATTCAACTAAAGAACAATGGACTTCAGAACTTCTTAATGCATATTTCATGAGAGGAATTTATGCATACAGGAAAAAGAATAAGGCTTTGGCTTTGAGACTTTTATTACCAGTATGGGAAAAGTTCAACGAAACTCTTGGCTCTATTCATGACGCAGCTATATCTGCACACATTATTGGTATCGTTTGGTCTAAAGATCACAACTTATATGATAAGGCTGAAAGAGCTTTTAAAGATAGTATTAAATTAAGAGTAAATGACACTTATGGCTTAGCGCAAGTACACCACAGCTTAGGAAACCTTTATAGCACAAACCCGAAATGCTTTGAAAAAGCTGAGGAAGAATACTTAAAAAGTATTGAGCTTCGAGAAAGAGATACATTAGGCTTGGCACAAGTACATAATAGTTTAGGTAATTTATATGCAAAAAAAGAAAAGCACTTTGAAGATGCTGAAAAGCATTTTATGGAGAGCATAAAATTGGGAGGCACTAATCCTATTCATTTAGCCCAAGTTCACCACAGTTTAGGAAACTTGTACAGTAAAAAAACCGAACGATTTGATGATGCTGAAAAGGAATATTTGGAAAGTATACGATTAGATGAAAGAAATAATAATCCATTTGGTTTAGCTAAAATATATCACAGCTTAGGAAATTTATACAGCACAAAAATTGAGTATTTTAATAGTGCTGTAAAAGCATATTTGAAAGGTATACGATTAGATGAAAGAAATAATAATCCATTTGGTTTAGCTCTTATACATTTTAGTTTAGGAAATTTGTACAGCACAAACGAAAACTATATAAAAAATGCTGAATGTGAATACATAAGATGCATAAATTATGGCACAAAAAGTCATTTCCATTTAGCTAGTGTATATTTAAATTATGGGGAGCTAAAGAAAAGACAAAAGGACTTCAAGAAAGCGATAGAATTATTTAACAAATCGCTAGAAAATGAAAAGAATAAACAGACTATTCAAAACTTGAAAAATTTGATTACCGAATGTCAAAAAAATCTTGATTCATTTATATAAATAACTGTTAAAGCGTTATTTCACTCCCTGCCACCACTGTACATAAGTAGCTGAATCTTCAAGGTTCACTTCTTCACCAATCAAGGGCGTTAGTATCGGCATACCCTGCGTTTTTGCAGCTGCTGTTACCCGCAAAATAGGATCGTCCCAAGCGTGGTTGCCCAATGAAAATTTAGCCCAATGCACCGGTAGTAATTTATATGCTTTAAGCTCTTTGGCAGCTTGCGCTACCTCTTCAGGCATCATGTGTATGTATTTCCAACTGGGGTCGTATTGCCCGCATTCAAGTATTGCCAAATCAAACGGGCCGTATTTCTCGCCAATTTCAGCAAAGTGTTTGTCATGACCTGAGTCGCCACCAATGTATATCTTTTTAGTAGGTGTTTGTAAAGCAAACGAAGTCCACAATGAACGGTTGCGTTTAAAGCCTCTACCCGAAAAGTGCCTTGCAGGGGTTAGGGTAACTTTAAAGCCCGAATCAAGCACTATTTCATCGTACCAATCTCTTTCTATTACACGAGCAGTATCAAAACCCCAACGCTCAAAGTGTGCACCCACACCCAAGCCACATACAATAGTTTTAACCCTGTTTTTTAAGGCTTTAATGGTTTCATAATCCAAATGATCCCAATGGTCGTGTGAGATAAACAGGTAATCAATTTCAGGAATATCATCCACGGTATAAGCATCGCTACCTATAAAACTCTTTGTGGTAAACCTTACGGGAGAAGCTGACCCGCTAAGTACGGGGTCAACTAATATCCGCCTGCCATCTACCTGCATAAAGTACGACGAGTGACCAAACCACACCATCATATCTTTTAAAGGATCTAACTCTTTCAGGTCTATTTTTTTAGCAGGAATGGTATCCGTGGGTTTATTACGCGGGTCTTTACCAAAAATAAACTTCCGCATCACCGAAAAAAACGTCTCGCCTTCGGCCAAATCAGGTGTATGGCTCTGATTTTGAAATTGTCCGTCTCTAAAATTCGGTGATTTTTTTATCCGTTCCAGCCGCTCCCCTTCGGGGTAACTGCCAAACTTTTCCTGCTGCATAAAAATGGCTACGGCAGCCACAAAAACAGCTATTATCACAAGTAGTATCATCAGTGTTTTCTTTATTATTTTACGTGTCCGTTTCATTTTTCTTACTTTAACATTCGCATCAAAATGCTGTCAAAAACCCTATCGGGCAATATGCTGCGCATAAACAAGGTGGGTTTGGCCAGTGCGCCTGCCACATAGCGTGTTTTGGGCTTCTTGGCATCAATCGCATCTTTTATTGCTTTGGCAATTACTATCGGCTCTGAGCCCATTTTGCCATCTTCGTTTTGCAATACTTTTGCGTGTAAACGGGCAAGGTTTCCATAGGCTGTATTACCCGAAGTTTTTAGCAGGTTATCTCCTGCAATACCTCCCCATTCGGTTTTTATGGCTCCGGGCATCACCACCACTACGTCAATTCCAAATTGTTTCAACTCCATCCGTAAACTATCACTAAAACCTTCTACAGCAAATTTTGTGGCATGATACCAAGCTCCGTGCGGCTCGCCAAAACGGCCACCCATCGAAGACACATTGATAATTCTGCCTGATTTTTGACTACGCATGTATGGTAACACTAATTGGGTAAGTCGAGCCAACCCGAATACATTTACCTCAAACTGATAGCGGGCTTCATCTAACGGCACATCTTCAACAGCCCCATAAGAACCGTACCCGGCATTGTTTACCAATACATCAATATGTTTTTCGGCTGCAATAATCTCGTTAACCCCTCTTATCATGGTATTATCTTCCGTTACATCCATTGCCAATAAACGCACCCCGTATTGTTCTAAATCCTGCATTTTATCTACCCTGCGTGCAGCGGCATAAACTATGTTCCCTTCTTTGGCCAGCAGTTTTGCGGTATCTTTTCCTATACCTGCCGAAGCCCCCGTTATTAATATTACCTTTTTCATTTTGTTTTATTAGATTGATTAATCACTCTATTATCTATTAAAAAAATTTATCTCGCTATCATTCGCCAAAGACGCTCAAAACTGTCTTCAACTACTTTGGCTTGTTCTTCGCTACTTAGTTTAGATATACTTAAGTATTGATGAAGCCCATAAATAGTACTGCTGATTAATGTATTTATGTATTCAAGCGGCAATTGCTCAATTTCACCTTTCACAATCCCCTCTTCAATCATCGCAAGCCATGCTTTTGATTGTTGCTGGATTTCGCCGGGAGTAATTAACATTAAGTAAGGCGAGCTTGTAAATTGTTGCACAAATCTAAACTCGGCTTCATTATTCATTGCCCAATACAAAGCATCGATATAATTACGCTTGCACCTTGCTTTGGTATCTTCACCTTCTAACGCTTGAGGCCTGATACAAGCCGTAAGCCGTGACTTAATATCAATGTATAAGCCTATAATTAAATCGTCTTTTGTTTTGTAATAATGAAAAAGTGTACCATTGGCCACCCCAGCTTCTTTGGCAATTTTACTGGTGGGTGTACCATGAAAACCTGATTCAACAAACAGCTTTAACGCCGCTGCAAGAATTTCAGATTTCTTATCTCCTTTTTCAGATTGACTAATCACTCTACAAAGGTAAGAAGGTTTTTTGCTTCTGCAAGTGATTGACTTCTATTTTAATCGAAATAAAAAGAGGTTTAGTGGACAGCGGATAGTAAAAGCGAGAAACAAACAAAAAAAGCCACCCGGACGTGGATGGCTTTGATTTTGTGGGTGGGCCCACCTGGGCTCGAACCAGGGACCCCCTGATTATGAGTCAGGTGCTCTAACCGGCTGAGCTATAGGCCCGCAAACCCCAAGGGTTTTGCTAAAAGGACTGCAAAAGTAATGCAGTGTTTTTACTTGCGCAAGTTTTTGCCTGCCAATTTTTATTCTTTCACGTGGGCATACAAACGGTCAATGTCATTTGCATACTTGGTTTCAATAACCCTGCGCTTAGCTTTTTGGGTAGGCGTCATCTCCCCTTCCTCAATGCTAAACGGCTTACGTTTAATAATAAATCCTTTAATACGCTCAAATTTTGCCAACTGGTTAGATAGTGCTTTTATGTCTTCATCTATCCATTTCACAATCTTTTCATCCTGTATAAACGCCTCTCCGGTTTCAAAAAAGTCGTTGGCAATTTTAAACTGCTCCATCAATTCCTCTTTCGAAGGAATAACAATAGCTGTCAAATGTTCGCGTTTATCTCCGATAAGGAATATCTGTTCTATCTTATTGCTACGTAAATACACATTTTCTACAGGAGCTGGATAAATGTTTTTACCGTAAGCATTCACAATCATGTTCTTGATACGGTCGGTAATTTTAAGGTTACCCTTATAAAACTTCCCTATATCACCCGTATGAAACCAGCCATCGGCATCCATTACCTTGGCGGTTTCTTCGGGTTTGTTCCAATAGCCCATCATCACATTAGGGCCTTTTATGCAAATCTCTCCTTCACCGCTCTCAAATCCAAAATCTTGGCTATCGTAGGTTTGTTCGGTAATAATTTCACCTGTATCAGGATTTTTTAAGCAAACCGTGTTGCCGGGGGCAATACGACCGACTGTACCAAATACTTGCCGTTCAAATTCATTTACACAAACAAACGGAGAGGTTTCGGTAAGTCCGTAACCTTCCATTACTCTAATCCCAATATTCCCGAAAAATTCGCCTACGTGCTGCGGCAATGGCCCACCGCCCGATATTATCATGCGGATATTACCGCCAAGATTGGCTTTAATATCACTAAACACCAGTTTTTCAGCTATAAAATGTTGTAATGCCAATAAGGGAGACAATCCTTTACCCGCTTCACGGCGTAATCGAGCCTTTTGGCCTACATTAAGTGCCCATAGGAAAATATTGTTTTTCAGTTCCCCTTTTCCGGCTGCCTTCTTACGCACTTTTTCTTCGATACGCTCTAACAAGCGGGGTACGGTGGCAATAATGGAGGGCTTAATTTCTTTTACGTTTGAAGCAATAGTATCTACGCTAACGGCAAAGGCCATTTCGGTAGCTACATACGACCCTAAATAATAGGTAACCATGCGTTCGTACACGTGGCTAAGGGGAAGAAATGACAAGAACCGGTCGGCTGAACTGATGGCTTTGCATAGGATAAGAGCCATTGCAATATTGCTCATAATATTTCCGTGCGATAGCATCACACCCTTGGGCACGCCTGTTGTTCCTGATGTGTAAATTAGCATTGCCAAATCACCGGGGGTGGCTTTGGCAAGTTCTTCTTCAATGGCATCATGGTATTTACCGTATAACTCCTTCCCTTCTTTGTAAACTGTTTCTAATTCCACTATTCCGGTATCTTCAACTGCTTTTGCATCTTTATAGCTGATTATTATTTTTTGTAGAGAAGGGCAAAGGTTGCGCACCTTCAATACTTTTTTAAGCAAAAAGGGTGAGCCAACTAATATTACCCTTGAGCCTGAATCGTTAAGAATATACTCTATCTCGCCTTCCGAAAGGGTAGGATAGATTGAGGCATTAACAGCTCCTATTTGTTGCAGCCCTTGGTCAAAATATATAAACTCGGGGCAGTTTTCAATAAGTAAGGCCGCGCGGTCGCCTTTGCGCATTCCCATATCATATAAATAAGCCGAGATGGCATTCAGCTTCTCAAAAGTTTCAGCATAGGTAATGGCTTTGTAAGCATCGCCCACCTTTTCATACATATAATTATGATGAGGCGTTTTAATCTTGCTGGCTGCGTTGCGCATCATGTGGTGCAACGAGGGGTATGGCAACTCTATTTCCATAAATCTTCTTTAGTTGTTATCGCTAATCAACTACAAATTTTGTTTCTTAAAAGCAACTATCCTTACGGAATAGCGCGTTGGTTAAAGTTAGTTTTTGCAATATTTGCAAATTGCAATCACTAATATACTTATGAAATCGTTTTATACAATACTGTTGCTAATAGTTTCCAATGCTTTTATGAATATGGCTTGGTACGGGCATCTTAAGTTTAAGGAATGGAAGTTTATGGAAGGCTGGGGATTATGGGGCGTAATATTAATCAGTTGGGCGATTGCTTTTTTTGAATACTGCTTTCAGGTACCGGCTAACCGCTTGGGTTACAAGGACAACGGCGGACCATTTAGCCTGATGGAATTAAAAGTGATGCAAGAAGTAATAACACTAGTGGTGTTTGTTTTGTTTTCGGTGGTGTTTTTTAAGAACGAAACCTTCCGCATCAATCATCTTATCGGCTTTGTGTTTTTAGTACTTGCCGTTTATTTTATTTTTAAGAAATAATATCATCAAATCCCGTTGCGACGGGTAAAAACCCGCCGCTACTGAAAAGGTCGTATCGAATAGTTTTAAACCATCGATACGGCAACCACAACAGAACATCATGTAAAATGCTGTTTTAAAAAGGCCATTGTTACAGTGTTACTCTGTTACAAGGTTACGGTGTTATTTTTGTTACGCGCCCCACAGCGGTTTGCTGCATTTTGCTCGAAATGCTACACGCAGTAAAAGAACATAGCCGTTTAGTAATTGGAAAAACAGCAATACTAACCTCAATAAAAAAGCCCTGAACGTTAACGTTCAGGGCTTACACATTATTCAATTACTAAAACCCAATTATTTAGTAAGCAATTCTTCGCTGCGCTTAATAAATGCGCTCATTTCCTCGCCTGTAAGCAGGTTTTGCTGCAACTTGGCAAGGTCAACCGCTTGTTTCACCAAACTGTTTTTAGCATCAGCATTTTCTTCTTTAACAATTTTTCCGGCCAGCGGATGGTTGCTGTTTATCAGTACTTGGTAGCTGTCGCCCATACCTGCGTACAACTGCCCCATTCCGTTCATCATCGCCATTTCCTGCATACGGCGTTCAAACTCAGGCTTGGTAATGGTGATAAAATGGTCGTCAGGACTAAGGGCTTCTGATTCAACGCGCCATTTATCGTTATTAATGCCCACCGTAAATACCTCTTTAAGGTTATTTACCTGCTCATCGTTTAATACCGATTCGCGTTTCTCATCTTTATTTACCAATTTATCAATCACATCGGCATCTATGCGGAAAATGCGATTGTCAGCATTTTTATTTTCCAGATAGCTGATAAAGTGGTTATCCAAAGGGCCACCCAACTCCAACACATCGTAGCTGCGCTTTTTGGCCGCCTCAATAAAGCTGTATTGCTTGTTAGCATCGTTAGTATATAGCAGGATTGTCTTGTTATCCTTATCGGTTTGCAAGGGTTTTACCTTCTCAACATATTCGTCAAAAGTGTAAAATTCTTTCTCAGTGTTTTGTAACAAACTGAATTTGCCTGATTTTTCAGCAAACTTCTCGTCGCTCACCGTACCGAACTTTACAAACAAACCAATGTTTTCCCACTTATCCTCGTAGGCTTTGCGGTCGTTATTAAATATTTCCTGCAATTTATCGGCCACCTTACGGGTAATATAACCGGTAATTTTTTTCACGTTACCATCGGCTTGCAATGCACTGCGCGAAACGTTTAACGGAATATCAGGACTATCTATCACCCCGTGCAGCAACATCAAAAACTCAGGCACAATGTCTTTTACCTCTTCGGTAACAAACACTTGGTTGCTGTATAACTGTATTTTATTGCGCTGAATATCGAAGTTGTCCTTCACCTTGGGGAAATACAAAATACCCGTCAAGTTAAAGGGGTAATCAACGTTCAAATGAATCCAAAACAACGGAGGCTCGCTAAACGGATACAGCGATTTATAAAACTCCTTGTATTCTTCTTCGGTAATATCGGCAGGCTTTTTAGTCCACAAAGGTTGGGTGTTGTTAATCACCTCACCGTCAAACTCAATCTTAACGGGTAAAAAGCGGCAATACTTCTCCAACAAACCTTTTACACGGGATTTTTGCAAAAACTCAGCACTTTCCTCAGTAATGTGAAGCACAATGTCTGTTCCGCGTTCGGTGCGGTCGTGGGCATCAATGCTAAACTCGGTACTGCCCTCGCACACCCAATGGGCAGCAGTAGTATCATCTTTATAAGATTTGGTAATAATTTCAACTTTATCCGCCACCATGAAACTTGAGTAGAAACCCAAGCCAAAATGTCCGATAATGGCAGCCGCGTCTTTATCCTTGTACTTCTCTACAAACTCCTCGGCACCGCTAAACGCAATTTGGTTAATGTACTTTTCAATCTCTTCGGCTGTCATACCAATACCATTATCTTTAATGGTAATGGTTTTTGCATCTTCGTCAAGCACTACTTGTATTTTCAGGTCGCCCAACTCACCCTTAAACTCTCCTGTGCCACTAAGGGTTTTCAGTTTTTGAGAAGCATCCACAGCGTTGCTCACCAACTCACGCAAAAAAATCTCGTGGTCGCTGTATAAGAACTTCTTAATAATAGGAAAAATGTTCTCTGTGTGTACACTAATATTGCCTTTTTGCATAGTTTCGTAATCGTTTAGTCCTTCATCCAATTATCAGTAACTATGCCGAGGATGGGGAGATGACAGAATGGCGGATAATTAATAGACGTATCAATAAAAAAAAATGTAAAATTGAGTTATTATTTGCTGCTGTAATGCTGGATCAAACATTTTCACTCGAAAACTTTACAACCATATTTGATATAGAAAATAGGAAAGGGAACTCTATTCAGTCTATATTTAAAGATGAACCAAACTTTTTAGATATTTATAATAAGGATAAAGAAATCAAACTTCTAAGGAAAGTAAGAAAAGGGAGTCCTGATTATAAAAATGCGTTAACCAAGCTCAAGAACGAAAAGAAAGATTTAGTTGCCTTTGCATTGTCTAAAATTAGTAGAGAAGTAAATGACAAGCACTTTTCAATTAGCATAACTGAAGATAAAAGCATTTCTACAAAGCCTGTATACAAGATTGGGAATGATGCAAAAAGTTTCTTTGTTATGAAACAATTACAGTATAATCTTAGGAAGCTATATAAAGTTAAACAAGCTAACCGATTTGCTGTAATTAATCAATTAGCAAATATTCTTGATTCTAATTTTCCGATTTATATTTTTAGAACTGATTTATCAGAATTTTATGAGCGTATTTCTCAAAAAAAGGTCATTGATAAGTTGAGAAGTGATGCGCTTCTATCACCAATGTCTTTGAAAATAATTTCTTCAATTTTTCATCAGTACAATAGTATTACAAAGTCAAACAGGGGGTTACCTCGAGGAATAGGGATTAGTGCTTACCTTTCAGAAGTATATGCAAGAGTTTTGGATAATAAATTACAAAGCGTACCTCATGTAATATACTATGCAAGATATGTTGATGATATTATTATAGTATTTGCGAAACATGAGGGTGTAGACTATTCAATTGTATGTAACGGTATTAAAGAAGATATCGAGAAAGAAGATTTTACAGTTAATGTGGCCAAAACTATCGAGCCTATTTCATCAAGTTCAACTAATTATAGTTTTGAATATCTGGGATATGGTTTTAAGAGAAATAATAGTCAACTTGAAATACGGATGTCTAGAGAAAAAGGTGAGAAATATAAACTAAGAATAAAAACATCTTTCGAATTATATAACAAACGAGCTTCTTTTAATGAAAAGCTAGCGCGTAAGTTATTAGTCAAACAGGTTAGGTATTTAACAAGGAATGTTAGGTTAATTAATAATAAGAATAACGTGTATATAGGAATTTATCATTCAAACAGTATGGTAAATAAACTTGGTTTAGATTGTATCAGGGCATTAGATCATTATTTATTATTTCATGTAAATAGTTTGCCAAATCCTTTACTCAAAGAGAGGCTTAAAAAATATAAGTTTATTGATGGCTTTGCTGATAGAAAATTCACCAAGTTTGATGTTGAAGACTTTAGAGTTATAACAAAAGACTGGAAAAATGTTTAAAAAAAGATTTGATAAGGTCCCTATTAGTCCAAAGAAACACAGGGTAGTATTATCTGATGTGCTGCCTTTTGAAATGCCACCTACATTTTCTAATAGTAATTTCTACAAATTTTTAGTGAAATATAATGTGTCAATAGAAGGAAGTAAAGTAACATGGAGAAAGGGAGACAATATAACAGGTTATATTCTATGTTTGCTTTTTGGATTAGATAGCACGAAAATAAATGGTAACTGTATCGAATTTGATGACAAAAAAAACAGTAAAAAAATACCCTACAAATTTAGGATAATACACAAGAAAGGTGAATACAGAGAACTTACAGTTATTCATCCATTTAGTCAGCTTAAGGTTTTAGAGTTTTATTCTCAATACAAACAATTAATGCTTTATTATTCTTCTAAAAGTCCATTTTCTATTAGGAGACCTCATAAACTGGCATATTATAAATTCTTTAAAGACGATACTCATGATAGTATTGTGTCAAAAAATGAAGCCTATGATGGTGGCGAAGAGTATGATAAAGAATATGAAACCTTGAAAACATTCTTTGTCTATAAGAAATATAGTAATATTCACAAATTTTATGAGTCATACACTTACCACCGTTGTGAGAAAAAATACAATAAACTTCTAAAGTTTGATATTGCTAAATGCTTTGATAGTATTTATACGCATTCTATTGTTTGGGCACTTACAGATAAAGGATTAGTTAAGGATAATATCAAATCCTCATTAAATACATTCGGAGGTAAATTTGACAGACTATTGCAAGATCTTAATTATGGAGAGACAAACGGAATTGTTATTGGTCCCGAATTTTCGAGAGTTTTTTCCGAATTAATGCTTCAACAGATTGATAGAGATGTTTTTAATCATCTCATACCAGAAGGGTTTAATCATCAAACAACATATGAAGTTTTTCGATACGTTGATGACTATTTTGTTTTTTATAATGAGGAAACAGATAAAGATATTATTTTAAAACAATTTAGATTAGCTCTTAAGCAATACAACCTTGCAATCAATAATGAGAAGACCATTGAGTATGAAAAGCCTTTGATAACTGAACTAACAATTGCTAAATTGAAAGTTAGCTCACTTATCAATAAATATCTAAATGTAAAAACAATTACTGTTAACAAGAAGGAGGCTGGTATTAGTGAAAATGATGGTGAAGAAAAAGCTAGCCAAGATGAAATTAGCGATAGTGTTAACAAAAAGGGGTATTTATATGTTAGTTCAAATCATTTAATCACAAGATTCAAAACAATTATCAAAGAAACAGGGATTGAATATAAGGACATACTAAATTATACATTAGCTAGTATAGATGTAAAGTTACATAGGATATTTAAAGAACTTGACGAAGTTAACCAAGAAAATAAGAAGTATAAGGGTTTTATTAATTCAATTATCGAATTAATTGATTTTATATTTTTCATTTATTCCGTTTCACCAAGGGTAAATACTACAATTAAACTTTCAAGAATATTGGCTCGTATTATTGACTATTTAAAGTCTCAAAAAGATATTAGTCCTGACCTTAAGCAATTAGTATTTAAGAAAATACTTGATGACACAACTTTGATATTAAAAAAGAACTCAAACAGTCTTGAAACACCAGTAGAAACACTTTATCTAACAGCTGTATTGGATGAACTTGGTAAATCTTATAAAATCGAATACGAGACACTTCTTAGTTATTTTGGACTTGAGAAAATATCTGGCGCTATTATGCTGAAAGAAAAACATCGATTACAGTATTTTAGTATTATTCATCTGTTATTCTACATAAAAAACAGGAAAGGATATCAAGACATAATGCAATTTCTTAAAAATCATATTCTTGATATGTTTAATGAACAGTTGAAAAGAAAGAAAGCAGCCTATGATGATACGCAACTAATATTGTTGTTATTTGATTTATTGGCTTGTCCATATTTAGGCAATAGATTTAAAAATTCTTTATTAAATTTGTATAGGATAACGGATTCCGATATTCGTGATGGTATTATAAAATACTGTGAGAAAAAGAAGCATTGGTTTACAAAATGGGTTGGCTTCAATTTTAGTAAGGCATTGGAAGCCAAAAAAGGTCAAGAAGTTTATTAAACAAAAGATATAGGTTCCGAACAAGTCGATATCACACACAAACCTCAGTCTTTTCTCATATAAAATTGTAGAAAAGTATAAGCAGCGGGGACGGGCTGCTTTAATTTTTCGATCCTTAAATCATAAATTAGTTTTCTTATTCCCTATTGATATTCCCACGTAGTGTTCCTCTTCAACAACCTTCGTGAAGAACGAACAACAACTCCTTCAAGTATCCATGCTTGAAGGAAAAGACGCTACATACAACTCCTACAATTCCTGTAATTACGAAATCTTGCGTAGCTTGGTTGAAGCAATCCCTTAGCACCATAGCAAAAAGGTTGCTTCACTAACTAACAATTAACACTCATGTATTTTACAAAAGTTCGTTCGCAATGACGCATAGTCGGATTATTGTTCCCCGAAGCGTCCCCCGTTTCGGAAATAAAAAGTGTAGCGTCCCGCTACAACTATCCTTGTGTGGACACAAGTAAAGAACATTTCAAGCGATGACACTTGAAGGAATCCACCGTCATCGCGAACTTGGTTCGGGATTGTATAGGTATATCGCGTGAATTACGTAATAGATACCGACCTGCGTCGGTATTACATTTACTCTGCGGTTATCTGAAAACGGTTGATTTCTTCACCCTCGCGGCCGAAGTACACAATGGTTAGCACCCGTTGGTTACGCGCACCTGTTATTTCAAGCGTAGCAAAGTTGCGCTTACCCGTTATCAATGTACCGTCAACCCGCAGGGTGTTTTTTTCCTGCTGTGCCCTGTTTCCCGCCCCCGATGACAACGGCGACACGGTGACATCATAAATAGTAGGCAAACTATCGGTTTTTAAAACGCTTATTTCGCTGTGGTGCCTGTCGCCCGTTAAGAAAATCACGTTTTTGATTTTATGACGTTGGATAAAGCTAACAATCTCCTGCCTCTCTTTCGGTGCACTGATAAACGTTTCGCCCGCCTCTTCTGAAGTATTTAAAAACTGACTCCCTACGGCAATAAACTTAAATTTTGAACCGCTGGCCAACAGGTTGTCCTTTAACCACTGCAATTGAGTTGCCCCTAACACCTCTGCTTCGTGTAAAGGTGTTTTTTCAGGACTGCGGTAATAACGATCGTCTAACAAAAAGAAATCAGCATCGGCATAGTTAAAATACGTCGTAATACCATCTTCCCCATTCACACCGAAACTCGGATTAGGCCAGTAGTCTTTAAACGCTTGTAAAGTGGTTTGCTTGTTCCAAAAACCGCGATCGGCATTGTTAGGGCCAAAATCATGGTCGTCCCAAATGGCATAGTTAGGGCAAAACGAAAACAGGTTGTTCAATTCAGGGTTACTGCGTACATGATCGTAACGTTTATACACTCCTGTTTTGCTGTTCCAATCGGGTTCGCGTAAATAAATGTTATCACCCAGCCACAGCATAAACTCAGGTTGTTTTGCCACAATGCTGTTAAAAATACCGGGCAATGTATCCCCATAAGGGGTTCCGGGACGGTCGTGTATGGTTTGGTTACTATAATGGCAACTACCTGTGGCGAACTTAAACGCAGGAGGGTCGCCGCGCCATTTCCACAAAGCGGGTACTTTCAGGCTGTATTGTTTTTTAGGAGCAGCTTGTTTGCCGTCTATCCATATTTGGTATGTATAGGTTTTAGACGGCTCAATGTTATCAAGCACCAACTTTACCGAGTAATGAGTTTCTTGCTTGGCTGTTATGGTTTGAGTTTCGTAAACCGTATCAGGATGGGCAAAGTATTTCAGTTTTAGTTTAGCTTCTTTATTCACTTGTACCCATACGCAGGCTTCTCTAAAATCAACATACCCCAGCAACGGCCCTGCAATAACCGTTGGCTTTTGTGCATACAAATTACTTATCAACAACAGTAAAACAACTGCGGCAAAGGCTCTTTTAATCATTGTGCATATATATTGTAAATTTATTATCAAATGCTTAAAAAAAGTTTACCATTATAAAACTTATATTCGTTTAATTGCGTTTATATAGTAAAAGCTGCTGCTTAAATAAAAAATTTACACACACACATAAACCACACACGTCATGAGAGATTTAATCAGCGAAACCCTAACACGGTATGCAACCAAATCAAAAGTAAATGTTAAGGCACTTCAACGTTACTTTAAAATCAAATTCAGAATGAGCATTGAAGAGGATGTGCTTTCCCGCAGGATTAGCACTATCAGAAAACAAGCTGCTTAATCCTGTTTTAACGTAACACTAAGTACTTTCATTGCATTGCCCTCGTTGGGCTACTGTACCCCTCCTTCTCTACAAGCATTTAGCTTGACTTCACAATGTTTAATCAAAAATGAGCCAAGGTGCAGATTGTCTTTTCACAGCACTAAACTTATACCAGACAATCTGCCCTGCGGTTTTTAAAACAAAAAAGCAGGTGCTGTATGGTACCTGCTTTTTTGTTATCAGAAATTGTAGTCTCTGTATTATTTGTCCTGTTTCAATACTTTCAGCGTTTTCTCGCCTTCGGCAGCTTGCAAATGGAGCAAGTAGGTTCCGTTAGGTAAGTGTTGCAGGTTGATGGTTTGTTTTATAGTGCCTTTATCAGCAATTGCCTCTGTATAAACAGTTTTTCCTGTAATATCAGTTACCTTAACTGTTAATGCACCATTACCTTGCCAATCAATATTCAATTGCAATACCCCGGTGGTTGGGTTAGGATATACATCTAAACCGTTCAATCCGGCAATTTCGCCCACAGATACATTAGTAGTAGTAATCTGCTTGGTAACTGAGTCAACACATGTGTTGTTATCAACTACAACAAGTTTCACATCAAATGTACCTACAGTAGCATAGTTGTGGGTAGGTGTTTTAGTTACGTCGGGAGCACTGTTATCACCAAACCTCCAAACACGGGCACTAGAATTTGATGTAGTATCATCAAACGTAACCGACTTGTTATTTACTGTAGCAGTGAAGCCGGGTTTAGGCAATGGGTTAACCACAAAGGTCAACTCGTTTGATGTTGCCTTACAACCTGCTGTAGTTTGACCTTCGATGGTCATTTTATCACCGTTAACAACAGTTAAGTTATTGAATGATCCTATAGCGTTGGTAAAACCGGTAGTAACTCCGTTTTTGAAAGCAGTATAACTATTGAAACCGATACTTGAAGTAAGGTTAATTGTTTTACCAAAGCATATTGTAGTGCCGGGGACTGCTGTGGCAGTTAATGCAGGTACATTATCAACACCAATAGAAACATTGAAAGGAGCAGCACCACAGTTTAATTTGGTAGAGTCTATTATCTCAAAAGGATAATTAGTAGTGGCATTTGGTTTTACCCAGAACATGGTATCAGAGCCAAAACTACCGCCATTAAATTTGATTGAGTACAGGTTGGTTGAGAAATCGCTAAGTGTGATTGAGGTTGAATCGCCGGGGCACAACAAGGTATCACCAATAGTAGTTTTGTAGGTTACGCCTGAGCATGACAAGGTAGCACAAGTTTGGTTACTTGTTTGCGATTTGCCGCAAAGGCTGTTATCAATTGCTCTAACCCATAGTTTCACACTTACGCTGAAGCCCAATCCTGTAATTGTATGGCTGGTTCCGGCAGCACCTGTTGAGGGCGCGGTCCATGTTTTACCTGTATCAGTGCTCACTTCGTATCCGGTAGCTCCGGCAACGGCAGTCCAGTTAAAGGTAACATCAGAAGTTGTTGGGGTACCGCAAGAAATGGTTGGACCCGCAGCAGGTGCAACAACAGCAACTGTTTTTTGTACTGCGCTACTTTGGCAACCGTTCTTTTGCGCAACAACAGATACAACGGTTCCAGAAGCTGGAAGTATCCTTATTGAGTTTGCCGCACTGTTTTGAACGGTGGTACTATTTACCGAGAATACATAATTGTCATTACCTGCGGTGGCTGTATAGGTTACACTATCGCCTTGGCAAATAGAGTCGTTGGTGGCAGATGTAGTAATCGTTACCACGGGCTTAGGTTTAACAGTAATATTCACAGGTGAACTAACACTGCTACAACCGCCGGCAGAAGTAACCGTAACGCGATAACTACCGCTTTGGGTAACTTTTACCACATTAAATGTATCACCGGGGTTACCTGTATCCCATTTGTATTTATTGGTGCTTGAAAACGCTGCTGAAATAGTAACAGTATCCCCTTCGCACACGGTGGTACCGGGCAAAGTGCTGATTATGTTAGCAACGGGTTTTGAAGTAACAGTAATTCTTACTGTTGCCGGAGCCGACCCACCTTTAGCATTAAACACCCTTAAGGTATCAAAAAAAGTACCGGGGTTATTGTAAATAACCTCTGGGTTTTGGGCTGAGCTGGTTGAGGGTGTGCCCCTAAATTTCCAAGCATAGCTGGTAGGGCTGTTTGTGCCGCTTCCGCTAAACTTAATTGTGTCGCCCACACAAATGGTGGTTTTGTTGGCCATAATAGAAGCGATAGGTAACAACGACGAAGGGCCAAACTTAAATTCTTTAGCATAAATCTGGTCGCCACTGGTACTACCATCGCTGTTTGCTGCATTCACAACCACATAAAACATAACCGTATCAACGTTGGTTGAGGGGGCAGTCCAAGTAAATACCCAAGTTCTTGAGCCTGATGAAGAGGCTGAAGTATGCGTTAAGTATTCGCGTGTTTTGCCTGTAACAGTTCCTGTCATTTTCTGACTTCCGCTACCTGCTGTTAGTGTACCCGCAGGGTTGCTTCCGGTTTTGGTAAGGCAGGTTAACTCCATACCAAAACGGTTAATACCGCTTTGAGCGTAGGTAAGAGTCATTGTATAGGTGCTATCGGGTATGTAACCGTTACCTGTAAATGTTCCTGTAAGAGTTAAATTGGCAAGATTTGATGAAGTTGGGTTTAGCGAGCCACTATGGCAACCCGAAGTAGTACAGTTGGCTTCAGCAGGGGCATTGGTATGCGATACCGGTGCACCACCACTGTTTTTTAGTGCCGTACCGGCCGCCATTAATGCAAGGGCAATAGCAGATAAGACAAGAATTTTGTGAGTAAATAGTTTTTTCATAGATTTTTATTTTGGTAAGTACAGTAGCAGAGACTTCTATAATGCAATGCTTGTTGGTACAAACTTTTATTTTTTACAATGCAAAGAAAACAACAAGGCCCCGTGTTTCAATAAACACAGGGCCTTGATAATTAATTTCTTACAATAATATTACAATAGCTTACCTACCGTCGGGGCGGTTTTTATCAGGTTTAAACAGGTTAAAATACCTGCGTTTGCTAAAGTTGGTAATCAATCCCAACGATACTGAAAACGAGCCAGCATTGCTAACTTTAGGCTTCTCTGTAATGCGCTGAGTAGGGTCGCTAACCTTAGCTACGTTACGGTCCCAAAATCCGCCGTTTATGTTAGCAAAAGACATGGTGTAACGTAAATCTAAACACAAGTATGATTTGCGGTTGAACCTCCATTTAATGGCACCACCTGCAACCAAACCGTAATCTAATTTTTTAATTTTTGCAGGCGAATTGCTTCCGCTAACTTTTTTAGAGAAGTTATAATCTTCGCTTGGGTCGTTAGTTGATGTACGGGTTTGAGTATAGCTGAACTCATTTTTTGCACTCAACAAATACGACACGTGAGGTCCTAACATAAAATCAAGGTAAAAAGGTTTTACCGAGTTTTCGTATGGGTATAATGCTGTTGGGTGGCCAATTGGCATAGAAACCCTAAACAACAAAGGTATTTCGATATAGTTCAAATCAAGGTTTGATACGCTTTTTACATCATCATCCCATCCCGGAGGAACATCAGTATACGAGCGGAAAGTATCCAGTTTTTGAACAGCACCCTTTACTGAATAAGCTACTTCAGGGCTAAAGCTAAAGTAGTTATTCAAAGGATAATCCATAAAAACACCAACCCTAAAACGGGTAATACCGCTGAATTTAGGACGGTCAGGACTTAATATGTTCGTGTACTTTTTACCCGTCATATTAGAGTTGTTCATCCCGCCTATTATCCCCCACTCAACCTGCGCAGTGGCTGTGTTCACCAACGCTGTAAGGGTTAATGCTGCTAAAAGAAACAGGCCTTTTGCCGTAAAATTTCTTTTCATCTGTTTATAGTTTTATTTTTAAAAAGACAAATCTATTGATTTTGGGCGTTTTTTCAACACTCTGCCCATCTATTTGTTAAAAACTTACTGAAAGGAGATTTTATTGTATAGCGCCTCCATTATTGTTACCATCGCTGTTGAGTTTTGCCAATAATACTTTGCCTACAATTAAAATCAACACCAGTACCGCCAACGTAAGCCAATGAAAAGGGATAAACACCTTTGCAAACAAAAATTCGGTATAGGTAAAAAACGAAATGAAGCCCAATACCAGCGGCATATAAAAATAGCGGGGATTGTAAAAAGCAAATAACAAGGCAATACACTCAGCCAGTAAAAAATAGCGTTCGTGCATACGGGGTAGTAAAAAAGGCATGGTAAGCGTGATTAAAAAGGCAAGATGAACGGCAATATCAATACTCAGGGGTTTATCTTTAAGTTTCCACACCGAAGCAAATATCAAAATGGCTTGCACACCAAAAGCAACCATCACCCCCGCAGTATTAAAAATAAAATTATCGCCCACCAACTGGTACACATTGGGCGAGTTGGCCGTAAGCACGGGGTTATTGTCAACAATGTTAAAATACACCAGCAATACATCCATAAAATCACGACCTGCAATCAGGCAGGGTATCATCAGCACAATGTAAACCCCCGGTATCAGCAAAAAGTCAGTAAGTTTCACATCGCGCTTAAACCAAGCAATGGCAAACAACGGGGCAATTAGCATGGCCTGAAGTTTTACACTTAGTGCAACAGCATACAATACCATTGCAAAAACATTGTTCCGTCGTGTATCAGGAAGCATTAAATAATACAAAGCTGCAAGGCAAAATGCCACGTATATAATATCGCACTGCCCCCAAAAGCTGCTGTTTATAAGTACTGTAGGCAAGAACAAAAACGAGGTGAAGGCCAATGCAGACATAATAGCACTTGCAGGGTACCGTAACTTTATAATACGATAGATGTACCACGCTGCCATAAAATCAAACGCAATGGATATGTATTTAATAATCTCCAAATCCGTTAGCGGCAGCAACGAACCTATACCCAACATATAAGTATAAATAGGGGCATAATTGGTAAACGTATCGCCGTAGGCTGCAAAACCATGCTGTTTAATGTAGTTGAGCCAAGGCATTACCCAGTTTACCGTATCCATTGAAGGTTGAGGAATGAATATTTTACGCGCGCCCAACGCTGCTGCAATAGCAAACAGCATTAAAAAAAACGGCGCATTGGCAACCATATTCTGCTTTATTTCTTTTTCGCGGGGGAGAATGTGCAGCACGGCTACTAAAACGGCAAACCCACCCAGTGCAAGCACCATCAGCGTTTTGGCTCTATCAGGAAAAGCCGCCGCCAAAAATGGAATAAGCAAAGGCAGGTGAACTACTGTGGCTTTCGCAAACAAGGCTTTAGTGTCAAGCCCAGTAAGTTTGGCTAAGGCCACAATAAACAAACGGCTGTAAACTATGGTTAAAAGTCCCCCAGCCACTACTGCGGCAATAACACGGGCGGTTATATCACTCCAAAAATTATTAGTGTAAGCCCAGTTGTATTGCAATGCAACCAGCAAAGCAATCATTGCAAGCTTCATCACCAAATAGGGCAATGGGTTTTGTTTAATCTCAGTAAACCATTTTTTCACTGCGGCAAGATACTTATCTGTTTAAAAAATTTCACTTTCTAAAATCCAAACCAACCAAATAAACGTAAGTATGGCTGCGGGAAACTTATCCTTTCATAAACTCCCGCAAGTGTGTGTGAGAAAAAAAGCCCGGCTCTTGGTTAAGGTCGGGCTTACTTTTATAATGTTTTTATAGCTTTAATCTTACGGATAGGCGACAGCTATTTCGCCGTTAGTAATGTCAATATCGTGAAATTTAGGGGTAGAGGTACTAAATACCCTGCACCTGAAATTAAGCGTTAAGCGGTATGTTTTTTCGCCCCGCTCGTTCACTGTATAAGGTTGGGCAGCCAATACCGTAAAGAAAGAAGTGGGGGGCTGATTTTGAAAATCGCTCACGTATTCTTCGCCCGCATCATCAGTATAGTTTATAATAACTTTTGACAGTTTGCTCACCCCTGTAACTACGCTATCTACCACCAAATCTCCATAAGAGTAGTTTACCATGCACTTTTTAGAGGTATCCATAAACGCAACTTTTTTGCATATTACCCTCGGTTGAAATGCCCCAACTGTACTGGTAACCGTTAAGCAAACATTATAAACACCGGGGCTTGCATAAGAATTCTGTTGCTGCAACCCTGTTCCGGTGCGTGTATCGCCAAAATTCCATGAATATATAACATTAGGGCCTGCATTTGATGCACTGAAATACGCAGTATCAACAACCACCATCGAAGAAAAATCAGGTGTAGCGGTATCAGTCATTATTGTTGCAGGTGTCACATTATTGCACGCAGCATCGGTGCAACCGTTAAATTGGTCGGTAACTGTAAGACATATATTCTTGCCCAAAGTATCCGTAAATGTATGGGCAGATACTGCTGAATTTGACGAATCACCGGGGCCAAATGTCCATTTGTAGGAGGGGTTAACATATCCTTGCACCTCAGCAACAAAATTGTATTTATACGTTTTAGATACTACTTGCTGCGGGCCGTGATAGTGATAATTTTTTGCCCTTAGCGCAAGCCCTATATTCACAGGGTCGATGCCGCTATTGGGCATACTGTCGTATATGGTTATTTTGATGGATTGATTGCAGGTAGTACAGTTAGTTCTTTTAAGATTTCCGCTAAACGAAAAAGCATCAACAGAACTATCAAATGCGTATGAAGTATATAAATAATAACTGTCAACGCCTGCCACCATTTGCACAGGCTGACCGCTTACAGTACCTTTTATTGAAAAAACAGGGGGTTCCTTCTTATCATTAAAAGGCTCTTCGCTACGCTTGCAGTTGGCAAGTGTGAGCAGGCAAGCCGATAGCACAACGGCTATAGTGCGGTATCTTTTAAAACCTGATAACATCATAGCGTATGTATAACTGTATGCGTCGTGTCCTATCAAAAACCGAGTTGTTGTAGTACCCGTTTACGGTAATATCAGAAAACCCGTTAGTAGTTAAAAATCCAAGGTGGAGCCTGTTTTTAAAGAAGTTACCCTCAACCCCCAATTGCCACTGCCAGTTCCAATCACTGATACCTTGTCTGTAGGCATTGGCAGCAGTTGGGGCATTGCTGCTATGTCCTGCTAAACTTCCATAGCTTTCTTGGGCTATAGTGTTTTTGGTATTAATAAGATACCCTGCACTAAAACCGCCCACCAAACTAAAGGCAGGTATGGGCGAATAGCGGGCTACTATAGGAATATCAATATAATACAACTTTTGGGTACCAATAGTTGTTTGGTCGCGTTGCACCCCAAACGAGTATGTTTCACTGCTATATACTTTGTTTAACCCTTCAACATTAGTAGCAGTATATCCTACACCTGCCCCCAATTGCAGTTTTGATGTGAGGTAACGGTTATAAAACAACCCGTAATAAGGCATAATAGCAAAATCGTTTGCTGCGGAGTTTATAATCCTGTAATACCCTGCCATTACCATAGGGCTGATAGAGTTTTTAAGAAACACAGGTTCTCTGTCTTTTTTATTCTTTTTGGTTGATGCGGTGTCTGTCGCAGCTGTTTTTTGTGCCGTACTATCTGTTTTATCAGGTGCAGCAGCTTTGGCAGTTGGGGCAGATTGTTGAGGCTCGTCTTTTATTCCCTCTTCTTTCGTTTGAGGGATTGTAACAGGCTGTGTTTCTTGTTTACTTCCCTTATCCTCCATCGGTTTCATCGTTGCCGGTGGTTCTGAGCCACCACCATTGTCGGCATTTTTATTGTTTTTTCTTTCGGAGTCGTTTCCTTTGGCTAACAGCGGAGTTGAACTATCATCGCCGTTGCCATCCCCCTTATTTGCCCCTCCATCTGTTTGTTTAGTATTTTGTGTTGATTGGCCGCCGCCGTTTTGCCCACCAACATTTTTTTGAGAGGTTGTCTTTTTTTCTGTACCGTTCTGTTTTGATAATTGGGCAGCCATTAAAGCGGGAGGCCCGCCTTGTACTTCATATTCTTGGGGAGTATCCTCAATCCCGTCTCCATCGTAAGAATAACTGGTATCACCTGCCTCTTCGGTGATATAATAATCTGTAGAAGACGTTTCACTTCCGCTTAATACGGGTGTTTCAGTTTTTAAAGAATCAACCGTTGCTTTGCGGTTGTCAAGTTGAAACAATTCGTTGCTGCGGGTATAACCCAACCATCCGCCAATGCCCAGCAAAGCAAGCAACGGCAATAGCCAAAGCCATACAAAACGTTTTTTCTTTTTACGTTCAACGGGCATTTCACGGTCAAGCAACGCTTCTGCTCCGGCCCATTGGGCTTCGTCAAAAACAAACTCTTGCTCGTTTAGCTGTTTGCGTATTTCTTCTTCGTTCTTACTCAGCCTGTTCATTTCTTGCAGCTTTTGGCTTGTAATACTCTTTTATCATGGCTTGCAGTTTTTTGCGTGCATCAAACAACTGCGATTTTGAGGTTCCTTCCGAAATCCCCAGCAATTCACCAATCTCTTTGTGGTTATACCCATCCACCACATACAAGTTAAATACTTTGCGGCACATGGGGGGTAGTAATTGTATCAATCTGTATAAATCTTCCGTTTGCAGTTTCATCTCCGCTTCATTCTCTTCGGGCGGTTCTTCTTTAAAAGAAGGGTCGGTTACATCTGCAAATTCTATAGTCTCCTTCAGTTTCTTGTCTTTCCTGTAATTATCAATAATCGTGTTAATGGTAATCCTTCTTATCCAAGTCTCAATAGGTGCATCCCCTTTGTATTTATTAAGGTTCATCACTATCTTCAAAAAACTCTCGTTGTGTGCCACTTTTGCATCATCCACTGATGTATAATACCTGTAACAAATGCGCATAATAAAGGAGTAACATACCTTGTAAAGCTCTAACTGGGCTTTTCGGTCGTTATCCATGCACTTGGTTAGTAGGTCTTTAGTTATGTGCATCAAGGGGTTTACAGCAATAAGGTACTAAAGTAGTAAAAAGTAGGGGTACAGCATACCCCTGCCATAAAAATCATGTTGTTATAACGTAGTATCTCATTGCTGTACTTACTCAACACAAGTACAGTTACAAAAGATAACGTTCAAAAAAACCAAACTTCTGCCGTATCCCAAAGCAAAAAAACATACAATAGCTGCCAAATCTGCAATGCCTTAATATTTAACCTAACAGCAGGACAAACATTCGGGCTTTGACGTTGCTATATATTTTCTGCTTTCAACCTTATACACGAGTGTTTTTTATAAAAGGTTGGGTAGTAATTGAAATTTTTATTAAAAACGAATGAAAATATCTTCCTCCCTACCCCTCCAAAGGGGAATATAGAACGACGTTTAATTATGAATATCCGATAAATGATTATGAAAAAGGTTTGCCCTGTAATGTCCCCCTTAAGAGGAGGATTGAGGAGGAGGACTATCCCGCAAACTCTTTAAGTTCCACTTTCTCACCGTCAAAAACGGCGTAAGTAAAATGTTTAATCCAATCGCCAAGGTTTATGTACCTGCTACCGGGTTGAAGCTCAATATCCATCGGTAAATGACGGTGTCCGTATATAAAATAATCGTGGTGGGTAGTTTTTAGTATATCGCGACTGTATATCACCAGCCACTCATTATCCTCTCCCAAAAACACATAGTCTTTTTCGCCATTGGCTTTGCGGCTGCTGTGGCTAAAGTAGTTTGCAATGCCTATTCCTATATCAGGGTGCAGCCAACGGAATGCCCACTGGCACAACTTGCTGGCAAATACCTTTTTTATAAATTTATACCCGTAGTCGCCGGGACCAAGCCCGTCGCCGTGCGCTATGTAAAATTTCTTACCGTTTATTAAGCGTTCGATAGGCTGGCGTATTACAGGTATGCCCAACTCCTTTTCAAAGTAGCCGAACATCCACATATCATGGTTACCTGTAAAAAATGTAATGGGAATGCCCATATCACGCAATTCAGCCAGTTTACCCAACAAACGGGTATAATATTTAGGAATTACGGTTTTATATTCAAACCAAAAATCAAACAAATCACCTACTAAGTATATTTCGGCAGCATCGTGTTTAATGCTTTCCAACCACGCTACCAAACGGCGTTCACGCACCAAACTTTTATCATAATCGGGTACGCCGAGGTGAAAATCGGAAGCGAAATAAACTTTCTTATCAGTGGGAAGTGTTGTCAAAATAGATATATAGAAGCCGTTTTATTTCTTAGCATTTATTAAAAACACATACAACTCTTTGGGGCCGTGTACCCCTGTTACCAATTGCATTTCAATATCGGCCGTGCGGCTGGGTCCTGTAATAAAATTAATGGCCGATGGAAGTTTTTTTCCGTAGCGGTTGTTAAGGGTTTTCAGCCCGTCTTTTATATCCGGCACTATCTGGTTCATCCAAGCAACCACAATATGTGCCTGAGGAACGGCCACTAAACTGCGGCTGTTTTTTAGCGAACTGGTTACAACTGTGCCCGTACGCGCTACCAAACACTCGCAGGTAGTAAGTGATGCCTGCGCATTCTCTAAATTGTTGGTAGTACGTACAAACTCCTGCTCAATATCTTCTAAATCGGCTTTTAGTTCCTTGTCCCAGCAATACAAGTTGTCCCACTTTTTGTTTTCAAGCAGGTCAATCAAACTATCAATAAAATCGTACTTGCTGTGGCAAAACACAAATTTGCCTCCTGCCAACGAAAGGTTTTTGGCAAACACCTCAGGCAAGGGGTCGGTAATATCCTCATACACACTATGCTCAAGGTCAATTTCGGGGTGTTTGTTGGGTGTTTTATACAACAACCCCGCCCTTATTTTTTTTAGTATGCGTTCTTTTGGGGTGATATTATCCATGTTGCAAACAAATATACTACTTGCAAATGTATATGTTTTAGAATCGTGAGGTTACTTAGCCTTTCCGGTATATATAACCAGTTTTTGATTGGGGAATATGCTAAAGCCTTTCAGGTTGTTCCATTTTTTAATATCATCCACCTTCACACCATATTTTTGGGCAATTGTACCCAAACCTTCCCCTTTTGCAACAACGTGTGTAACGGTATCGCTTTGTGTTTCTTTAACGGATGTTGTTTCAGGTTCTGCTTGCTTAGAGCCTTGCGGAGTATTTGCAGCAGCAGTTTTTTCAGTACTGTCAGAGTCCTTTCGTATAGGCAAGTTCTTATTCTCAAGCTCCGGTACTTTCTCTATGTACGGATTGGTGTTGTATGGTTTAAAGTCTAACGCATCCAGCTTATTAAAGTGTTGTTTGCTTTTTAACGGCAGCTTTATCACATAAGGCACGCGTGAAGTAGGCACAATACCTTGTTTAAACTCAGGGTTTAATTCTTTTAGTTCCTTGCTTGAGGTATTAAGCACTGTGGCCATTTCATCAAACGATTGCCATTTATTTACCGATACCGTATCGTATGCAGGCGGGTTGTATGCAATGGGTGATATACCATGCTCTGCATGGAAGTGGTACAAATAAACGGCGGCTAAAAACGATGGAACAATTTTTTGGGCAGCTTTGGGAAGACTATCGTACATCCCCCAATAATCAAACTTGTTACCCGCAAGGCGGATGTATTTATTAATAGTGGTTGTATTGGTGGCAAATGCGGCAAGAGCAAGGTCGGGTGAGTTATACAAAAACCTTAACTCTTTCATACACTTGGCTGCGGCAAAAGAAGATTTTGCCAAGTCCCTGCGCTCATCCACGTATGTGTTCATTTTCAAATCCCACAAACGCCCAACATTGTAAGACATTGCCCAAGGCCCTGCATATCCTTCAGCATCACCGTATGTGCAATCGGCCATACTACTGCCCAGCACCATCAACCCAACAGATGAAGGGACACCGTATTGGGTCAACATAGAATCTATAACGGGTTTATAATAAATGTACCTGCCCAATGCCTGTGCTGCACTGTTGGGTGTGCGTAGCAACTCATTAATATAACCGTCAACAACGGTATTGTATTTAATATTAACATCGGGAATGGTGGCAAGCCTGTTGGCATAATCTGTTTGTGCAGTTGCAGCAGCAGGGATTAAGCACCACAAAACAAGGTAGGCAGTATATTTAAAAAAACGCATCAGGGTATCTATTGCAGATTTAATACCTAAACGGTAGAAAAGGTAAAATAGTTTTTAACATTAATTTATTGCAGCCGCAAATGCAAGCAGTTGTGCATCGCTGTTTTTGGCCGACATAAGCTGGATGCCCCAAGGCATTCCACTTGCATCAGTGCCTGCGGGAACGGATATAGCAGGGATACCTGCCAAAGGAGCTTGTACTGTGAATATATCAGCAAGGTACATGGCCACAGGATCGGCGGCTTTATCCCCTATTTTAAACGCAGGTGTAGGAGTTGTTGGCGATAGTATAAAATCGTACTTGCTTAAAATCTCGTTGGTTTTTTGCTGCACAATGCGGCGCACCTTTTGGGCTTTGGTATAATAAGCATCGTAATATCCTGCCGAAAGTACAAAAGTACCCAGCATAATACGGCGTTGCACTTCTTTACCAAATCCTTCGCTACGCGATTTTTTAAACGTACTATCTAAATCAGTGGCGTTGGGGCTGCGGTAGCCATACTGCAAGCCTTGGTAGCGCGAAAGATTGCTGCTTGCCTCAGCAGTGGTTAGCACATAATAGCAAGGCACCATTTGGTCAATCAGCGGAAAATCAACCGCCTCAACCGTGTGGCCTTCTTGCTTTAGCTTTTCAATAAGAGCTAATGTACCGTTTTTAATATCCGCACT
Source organism: Bacteroidia bacterium (assembly GCA_035906255.1). Classification (GTDB taxonomy): domain Bacteria; phylum Bacteroidota; class Bacteroidia; order UBA8524; family UBA8524; genus SB11. The sequence goes on along the minus strand of JAMIFM010000010.1, from coordinate 196,258 downwards.
CACCCCATCTGATGAAAGGGTTTGGCTGATATAGGCTATACGTTTCTTGCCTGTATCGGCAGGAAGGATAAATTCGGGAGCAGGTTGTTGCGTAAGTGTTGCATCAAACTCATCAGGCCCTGCAATTACATCCATAATTGCCTGCATATCGCTAACGCTTGATGTGATGGGACTAACTTGGTCTAATGATGAAGCATACGCCAATAAACCCCAGCGCGATACCATACCATACGTTGGCTTGTACCCGTACAAGCCTGTAAATGCAGCAGGCTGACGTACTGAACCGCCCGTATCGCTACCCAAAGCAGCCAAACACAAATCGGCCTGCACGGCAACTGCCGAACCGCCTGATGAACCGCCCGACACACGGGTGTTATCTAAATCGTTTAATACCGCTCCGTAAGCACTGTTTTCATTACTGGCACCCATTGCAAATTCATCGCAATTGGCACGACCCAGTATTATACAGTCTTCAGCCAGCAGCCGCTCAGTAACGGTTGAAGAATACAGCGAAGTAAAACCCTCCAGTATTTTACTGGAAGCACTCACCTTGTGGCCTTTAAAACAAATATTGTCTTTTAGCACCAGCACCATACCTGCCAGCTTTCCTGCGGTACCGCTTTTCAGCTTCTCGTCCACTTGGGCAGCATGTTGCAAAGCTTCGTCGGCATATACTTCCAACAAAGCATTCAGGTGTTTTTTCTCTTCGGTGCGTTGCAAATAATAGCGCACCAAATCAACACAGGTAAGGTTGCCTGCGCTGATTTCAGCACGTACCTGTGCCAACGATTGAAATTTCTTCAAAGCCACTAAATTGTTTTACCGCTTGGTATTACTTACTTGCTTTCGGTTTTTGCTTCTTTTTCAGCAGGAGGAGGGTTTTTTATACCTTCCTGTATTTCATCCTTCACTTTGTTCTTAGCATCGTTAAACTCGCGGATACCGCTGCCAAGACCACGCATAAGTTCGGGAATTTTTTTGCCGCCGAACAGCAAAAGGGCAATTACCAAGATAAGGATCCATTCAGAACCTCCGGGCATACCAAATAAAAGAATACTTAAAGTCATTACTTGAAAAATGTGTGCAAAGTTACCAAATTTTTAGGACTTGCTACTTTTTAGACTGTTTTTGTTTGAGAGGGTTGGAAGCAACATCATTATCAACAACTATTACCTATTTTCGTTTACAATGGATATACAAGGAAAATGGGTTGGCTGGTACACTTACAACAGTAAAAAAATAAACAGTGTGCGAAGCATTGAGAGAACTTTCTTTACTATCAATATTGATACTATTAGCGGCCACAATTTTTCAGGTGTGGTTGAGGATGACGAACAGACATTTGGTTTGGAGGGGACAGGCAGTATAACGGGTAAGACAGAAAAGACGTCGATACAGTTTATTAAAAAAATGCCTTTTAGAACTACTCTTATCAATGGTAAACGGGTTGTTGATAAAACAAAAAAGCATCCAAACGTTTATTATAACGGCGCTGCCATTAGTGATAATCACTTTAAAGGTGAATGGAGATTTAAACTCGGCTTTACTTTTATTGGTAAGCTACCTGCCATTATACTTCCCATAAAAGGAACATGGGAAATGAAAAGAGAAGCTGAAGATTAATTACTATGCCCTCTATTTTGCCGGCAATTTACCTTTTACTACAATACCCCTTTCTTTTGCCATTGCAATAAATTGTTCTATCTCTTCAGGGTTTTTAAATGAACGTAAAGGCACAAAATTTCCAAAGTTTTTAGCCTTCCACAATACCATCCAATCTTTCTTTAGCTCTATGGTTTTATAGGCACTCCATTCGTTTTTCACATCAAAAGTTTGTCCTTTAATATTCACCCCTGTTTCATCCACTGTAAACACTTGCTTTTCGTTTAAAGCGGCCATGCGGTAATACAGCCCCCTCACCCTATAAAATAAGGTAACGGGTAAAAACAGCAGCAAATACCCCAAAGCAAACAAAGCAATAATATCAGCGGGGCCCTTTGTTAGCGCATCCCAGCCACCGCTTGTCAAATTAGTTCCCACCACAATTGCACACGCAGCCAACGCAATCAGCACCACAGGGTTTGCATACACAATGCGGTAGTTTAGCCTTATATATTCTTCGGCTGTTATTTCAACTTCAAACTTTACCATAAATTTTTGCCGAATTTAGTTTTGCAACTGTTTCAAAACAAGCCGCAACAGCAACAAAACTTTGTCTATTTTTGCGTTTCTGAAAAAACGATAATGAAAATTACCGACCATATTAAAAGTGCCAACGGCGAAACACTGTTCTCATTTGAGATTTTACCACCGCTAAAGGGAAAAGGCATTGAAAGTATATATCAGGGTATTGACCCGTTAATGGAGTTTAAACCCAAGTTTATAGATGTAACCTACCACCGCGAGGAGTTTATTGAGAAAAAACTTCCCGATGGCAGCTACCGTAAAATAACTACCAAAAAACGCCCCGGAACGGTAGCCATTTGTGCTGCTATAATGAATAAGTACCATGTGGATGCCGTACCACACCTTATTTGCGGAGGCTTTAGTCGTGAAGAAACTGAAAACGCATTGATTGACCTTGCCTTTTTGGGTATTGACAATGTATTGGCTTTACGTGGCGATAATGCTAAGGGAGAAAGTTCTTTTAAGCCCGAGTTTAACGGGAACTCTAATGCGTTGGAATTGCTGCAACAAATACAGCAATTAAATAAAGGCGTTTATTTAGACGATGAGCTTACTGAAGCTTTCCCCACCAACTTTTGTGCAGGGGTAGCTGGGTATCCTGAAAAACACCACGATGCTCCTAATTTAAAGAGCGACATGACTTTTTTGAAAAAGAAGGTAGAGGCAGGTGCTGAGTTTATAGTTACCCAAATGTTTTACAACAACAGTAAGTATTTTGAGTTTGTTGACAGGTGCCGCGAAGCGGGCATTAATGTGCCTATTATACCCGGCTTAAAACCATTAACCACCAGAAAGCAGTTGTATGTATTGCCTAACTTGTTTCACATGGATTTGCCCGAGGAGCTGACAGAAGCTGTTGAGGCTTGCAAAGACGATAAACAAGTAGCACAAATTGGTATTGAGTGGGCCGTGCAGCAATCAAAAGAATTAAAAGCAAACGGTGCTCCTGTATTACATTTTTACACCATGGGGCGAAGCGCAGCTACCTATGCTATTGCCAAAGAAGTATTTTAATCAGGCCTGCATAAGGTTTGGATTACGATAATTGCTAAACCTAATAACTATGAGGGGCACTGTTACCAAATCAACCGGAAGTTGGTACGACGTGAAAGACGGCGAGGGGAAGGTATGGCAAGCAAGGATTAAAGGAAAATTCAGGTTACAGGGCATTAAAAGCACCAACCCTATTGCAGTAGGCGATGAGGTGGAGATTGAACCTGAAGGAGACACCTCAAATGCGATGATTGAATCGCTATACCCCCGCAAAAACTACATCATCCGCAAAAGCAACAATCTTAGCAAGCAAACTCAAGTAATAGCGGCCAATATAGATCAAGCACTATTGTTTGTTACCCTTGCGCTGCCCCGTACCTCAACGGGTTTTATCGACCGTTTTTTGGTAACGGCAACTGCCTATCACATCCCCGTGATTTTGGCGTTTAACAAAATTGATTTGTATGAAGAAGAGGGGATGCAGCTATTACGCGAATACGAAGCAATATATGAACCCCTTGGTTATGATTGCATACAAGTATCGGCCAAAAACGGAACTAACATAGCCGCACTTAAGGATAAACTGAAAGGCAAAACCACTCTTGTTTCAGGGCACTCGGGTGTTGGTAAATCAACTTTTATCAATCAATTGTCTGACGAAATACGGCAAAAGACAGGCGAAATTTCTGATTACTCGCTAAAAGGCAAACACACCACCACTTTTGCCGAAATGTTTGAAACAGAAGACAGCACAAGGATTATAGATACTCCGGGCATTAAAGATTTTGGGGTGGTTGATTTGACCAAAACCGAAGTTGCCCATTACTTTCCTGAAATGAAAGCCCTGATGGGAAACTGCCGTTTTAATGATTGCTTACATCTTAATGAACCCGGTTGTGCCGTGCTGAAAGCTGTTGAAGACGGTGCCCTTCGCCTCGAAAGGTATTACAGTTATTTAAGCATCATAAACAACGAGGATGTACATCATTAACGGTTATCTTTTGCGTTAATTTTCTAATAAAAGTACGCTGTATTGTAAACAATGATGTTTTAATACGTCAAAAGCAATCAATTCTTTTTTAATAGCTTACGCAAGGCAAACAAATGCCCGAACAATGCCAGCGGTACTAAGAAAAAGGGGATAAAGATATAAGGGAATTTCAGCACAATTGTATTGTGGGGTTCATTTGTAAATACCTGAAAGTTAGTTGGGGCAGATAAAATAGCCACAGTAACAATGTTTGCCAGCAAAACCAAGCCTGCCACATTCCAACCTACCAACGCCCATTTTGGCAATACCTCTTTATGATAGCCGAAATAGGCAATAAACGGTGCTGTAAGCCCTACTAATACATCAAAATTTAACCCTTCAAAGGTCATTTGCCGAGGCATCATCCCTAAGTGGAAAGCCCAAACAAAAATTAACTCTAAAGGAAGCCTGAACGTTTGCAAGGCAACGGCAAACTTCATGTTCTCATCCTTGAAACCTTTAAGCGGCTCGTACTTCACTGCAAAATAAACAGCCAGTAAAACGGTGGCTAACACCGCAGGAAAAAAGACAGGCGGGGTACTTTTAAGGGTATTTAAAAAAACTCCGCTTAAAGATAAAATACTATCAACAAACCATATTAAAATAAGAAAAATTATAGGAAACAGTTTGTTTCTTATTGTTGACTGACTAACAGCATTTTTGAAAACAAATACCACCCCAAGTGCAGTAATCAGCAATAGCGCGGTGTATGCAAAGGTTATACCAAACGTTGCTGTATTCATAGTTTAATTTATTTTAGTTGTATATACATATATTTAGCCGCTTTTTATGCTTGAAGTGCTACTATATTTTGGTTAATTGCTTCGGCCATACTATCCAACTGCTGTATGCTGAAACGGCCAAATAACTCTGATACTTTAAGGTGCATAGCTTCCCATATTGGCGACACTTCCTCAATCAACCCATATCCTTGTGCAGTTAACATAAGCTCACTATTCCTTGGGTCTCCGCCTTTTTCCACCTGAATCAGTCCTCTCTTAACCAGTTTCTTTGCGTCCCTGCTCATCGTTGAGGGGTCTATCACCAGTTTTTCGGCCACCGTTTTTTGATTAATCCCCGGCATTTTTCCTACCAAAAACAAAATGGCCAGCATACTGCCTTCAAGATTAAACGGGCGCAGCTTTGCTTCATACAATGCCGCCACTTTGCGTTGCAGCTTACGCAGTTTGGCATTAATACATTCCGCAGGGTTTACCCTATCAAAATTTGGGGTGACGACTTTACCTTCCATCACGGCAAATATACACTCAATAAACTTGCATATACAATTAAAAGAGGGTTGTTTATACAAATACTTATTTTATTTGTGCTTTGTAGTAGTAAAATCAACTGGTTTTTTTAGTAGGTTTGTTACGTTTTAAATATTCAACTACCGAACAACAAAAACTATGTTACAGTGTTTAATCAGGCAGTCTGTTATACCGTTGCAGACAAGCGAAAGAATAAAGACTGTGATAACTGCGTTTAAACCCAACTAAGTACCTTAGCTATGAAGCTCAATAATATCCGTCTGCTTGTTAAAGACTTTAATACCTGTTTTGATTTTTACAAAAACCTGTTGGGCCTTGAAGCAAGTGCCGGAAAAAGAGGCGACTCGTATGCAAGTTTTAATATTGGGCTGCAAAGCGGATTATCGATTTTTAAATCTGATTTAATGGCTCCTGTGGCCGGTAATGCGGATAAAGAATTACCTACCGATGCACGCGATAAGTTTGTAATTATTATTGAAGTGAACAATGTGGATGCATTGTACCATGAGTTGAGTGACCGCGTTGAGTTTTTGAACCCCCCGTCGGATGTTCCGGCTATGGGATTAAGGGTTGCCCATTTACGTGACCCCGAAGGCAATTTGCTTGAATTATTCTCTAATCTGCTTGAGTAAGCTAATAAGCTATTTAGTTTAAGTCAACCGTAATATCATCAGCCAATTCAGAAGAATCAGTAAGTACGATTACTGTATCAAACTGCAAATTGCCTGATACTGCGTAAAAAAAGTAAGTGCCCTTAGTAAGCCCGTCAAAATGGGCGTGATAGCTAAACCCGGGTTCTTTCACTGCATCATGCTTTTCATCAAACAACGTACTGTCGTTTGGCATCTTATCATCGCCATATTTTAAGTACATTCTTGCCCCTATAGGCACTCCTTTGTGCCCGCTAAAGAAAGCACGGCTAAAATTTCCACCTTTGCCACCCGCAAAAGGGTTTGTTTTAGCAGGTGGCAAAACCGTATCGGCATCTTTCTTGCACGAAACAAACAACATACATACAACAGTTACAAAGGCATATAAAATACAGCGCATACTAATATTTAAATCTTACAGGAAGTTACAAAAAGCTACAGTGTTTACAATTCATGCAAGCTAAAGAGTATGGATTTTGTAATTTTGCCACCCTACCAACTGCCTTAAGCAGTGGTTTATGATACACTATGACAGATAAATACGCCTTACGCGGGGTTTCTTCGGCCAAAGAAGATGTGCACAATGCTATTAAAAACATTGATAAAGGACTGTTTCCAAAGGCTTTTTGCAAAATCGTTCCTGATTTTTTAAGCAATAGTGCCGACCACTGTGTGGTAATGCACGCGGATGGCGCGGGCACAAAATCATCACTGGCATATATTTACTGGCGCGAAACGGGAGACCTTTCAGTATGGAAAGGTATTGCCCAAGATGCTGTGGTGATGAACACGGATGATTTATTGTGTGTAGGCATCACGGATAATATTTTGTTATCAAGTACTATCGGCCGCAATAAAAACTTGGTACCGGGTGAGGTGGTGAAGGCGATTATTGAAGGTACTGAGGAGTTTATAGAAAATATGCGCTCGTTTGGGGTGAATATATACAGCACGGGCGGTGAAACGGCCGACGTGGGCGACCTTGTACGCACCGTGATTGTGGATAGCACGGTTACCGCACGCACCCACCGCAACAGTATTATTGATAATGCCCGCATAGGTGCCGGACAAGTAATTGTGGGGCTTGCTTCATACGGCCAAACTACCTACGAAACGATGTATAACGGAGGTATGGGAAGTAATGGTCTTACATCAGCAAGGCACGATGTGTTTGCGAAAGAATATCGCACAAAATACACAGAAAGTTACGACCCGAAAGTGGATGAAAGCCTTGTATATGCAGGCAGCCTTAAACTTACCGACGCAGTTGAAAACTGCCCGCTGGATGCCGGTAAAATGGTATTATCACCTACACGCACCTATTTGCCCGTTGCCCGCGCCATTTTTGCCGAGCATAAGCAAGCCATAAAAGGCATGGTGCATTGCAGTGGCGGCGGTCAAACCAAAATATTGCACTTTGTAGATAACCTAAAGGTTGTTAAAAACAACTTGTTTGAGCTTCCACCATTATTTAAAACAATACAACAACAATCAGGCACCTCTTTGCAAGAAATGTACAAGGTGTTTAATATGGGGCACCGGATGGAGATATATACCGACGAGAAAACCGCTGAGGATATTATCAATATTTCAAAGTCATTTAATCTCGATGCTCAAATTGTGGGACATACCGAAGCCTCGGCTACTAAAGAATTAGTAATTGAAGCTAACGGAGAGCGATTGACATACTAACTGCTGACGGACAAGTTGGGGCATTTTCGACGAATGCTCACAACCCCGTTTCGATAACATTGGGACTGGATTTCGTCTAAAAAAACTGTTTTTTACTTTAAACTTACCATCCTGTCAACCATTTGCTATAAAATTGCGTATCTTAGTATATTAAGGTAAGGTGGTTTCAGTACACAAATACATACCGAAAAAAGTATCGGCAGGGATAATAATATGCCTTTGGGCTGTGTTGGCGTTCCTTTGTCCAAAACAAACCGCCGCACAATGCACTGCCGCATTTGCATTTCCAAACGATACCGTGTGCAGTGGTCAAACAGTGCCTTTCACAAACAGTTCAACCGGAAGCGGAACATTAACCTACCTGTGGAATTTTGGTGATGCCTCAAGCCCGTCAAACTTTAGCAATGCCCAACACCCAAGCCATTCTTATATAGATTCAGGGCATTTGGTCATTACCCTGATTGTAACTGACGGTTTGGCCTGCTCTGATACGTTAACCGATAATATTTACATCATAAAAAGCCCTGATGCGGCATTTACCCGCTACGATAATTGCAAGCAAACTGTCACCAAGTTTTCAAACAACTCCACCACCACTGCGGGTGATGCTATAACAGGTTGGCGATGGTTTTTCGGTAACGGGGATTCATCGCATCAAACTAATCCCAACTACACTTATGCTGATACAGGCACATTCACCATTAAGTTGATTGTTGGAACCGTTGGCGGTTGTGCTGATACGGTTACGCAATCGTTACGAGTATATTCAAAACCACAGATAAGCGTGGGCGATACCCAGTTTTGTGCCGGAACTTCTGTTAATTTTAACGTTGCAATTACTGAAACGAGTGGTGCTTCATTTTTATGGCGTTTAGGCGATGGTAATTCATCTATCCTGCAATCGCCCTTATACACATACAATACAGGGGGGTATTATAAACCCCGTGTGCGGGTTACTCATGGCGGGACAGACTCATGCTTTGCGCAGTTTGACAGCATTACTGTACAAAGCCTGCCCATTGCCAATTTTGTGGTAGCAAATGACACGTTGTGTTTTGAAGGAAACAATGCGTGTATTACCGACTCGAGTAAACAAGGTACTTTCGGTGCCCCGATATGGAAACGAACATTGGTTTTTGGCGATGGTTTTTTGGACAATACTACCCCCATAAGCACCAAAACCATTTGCCACAGTTATAGCGATGATTTAGGAGGCAGTTATCCAATCACTATTGAGGTTACGGATTTTAACAACTGTTTTGCCAGCAAGCAGGTTTCAGGGGCTGTAGTGGTGTTGCCTGATTACATCCCTGTATTTACGGTTACTGAAACCAAAGACTGTTTTACCACGCACGTTACACTGAATAACACTTCTCCGTTCGATTCAAGCAAAATCCGTAAGTTCCGTTGGGTATTCGGCGATGGCGGGATGGATTCTTCAAACTGGATTCAAACCGAACACCTGTACACTACCAATGGCAATTATCCTATCCAACTGATAACCACCGATACATCAGGTTGCCCTAAAACAATATTGTCTTCTACATCAGTACAAAGCACTGTACTTAATTTTAACCCCACAGTAAACAGAGATATCAGTTGTTACTACGGTAATTCATTTACTGTAAATAATCCGGTAAACATTGGAACAAATGCCACTTGGGATTATGGCGATGGCAGTACTGATACTTCTTGGTTGGCAGGGAACAGCTACGGCGCACCCGGAAATTACGTTATCACCCTGCGCATACAAGCCCCCAATTGTGATACATTGGCTTCCGTTCGCACAGTAACGGTGTTGGGACCCCGCGCCAGCATTGGCACCCCCCTAAACCGCTACCAGTGCCAAATACATGACACGGTAGTGTTTAGCAATACAACCTCTAACCCATATCTCTCAAATCATGGCCCCGCACCGGGCAATATTAAACGAATATGGGATTTTAAAGATACTTGGGCACCTGCCTGTACTACCGACACTAAAAACGGTATTAATGTGGGCATGAACTGTAACTATTCGGTAGATTCCATTAATGTTAAACATTGGTACACTCCGGGGAAAGAAGCCTGCTACCGACCCATGTTAATATTGCACGATACCGTGTGGGGTTGTTCTGATTCAAACAGCGTTGATTTGGCATTATTACCTCCTAAAGCCGGGCCTGACCCAAGTGCCACCCCTCCTATTACGGGATTGGTTTTTAACTCTCCCGACTGTTTAGGCCCTGAAACTTCAAAATCAAAATCACTTTCATTAAGTCTTACCCGCCCTGCCTGCGACCGAGAGACGTTTTGGGTAATGTGGGATTCTACCTGCGCCGAACAATCGGGAAATTTTAATGCCAACTGGATACAACAGGATTTTAGCCATAATTACCAATATACAAGCCCCCCTTGTGATACGGGCGGAAGGGTGACTCTTGGGTTAATTATCCGCAACGGACGCGACAGTACAGGTACTTTTTGCTACGATACGGCATGGTACCACAATGCGTTTCAGTTTAACGACTTATACCCTTCTATCACTCATGATTTTGACCCTACCGTAAGTCGCTGTGTAGGCACAACAGTCAATTTCAGAGTAACGGATACTACCCAAACAGGGATTACTGATTATAGTTGGAGCTTTAGTGATGTAGGCGCTTCTGTAAACGGCCCTACAATGTTTAGCACTTCGCACACATTTGACTCTGCGGGAACGTTTGATATAACACTAACAATGACAAATGCCGACGGCTGCCAAGGCTCAGCCTCGGTTACCATTAATATAGGGTTTGGGGGTGATTTTGATATGAGCCCCAAACAAGTGTGCGTGGGGGAACCGATTACATTTTTCGATAGCATTTATTATTTTGATAATGGTTTGACTTTGTGGCGCACTCCTGCGCGCCATGCTGCTAACAAAGAAACTGTTTGGTGGGATTTTGGTGATGGTAACGGTTTCAGTACAGGCGGATGGCAGCCGACAAAAACGTTTACCAAAGCGGGAACTTATAGTGTACGGCTTGCTTTAAAAGACAGTTCAGGTTGCAGGGACACCATTACCCATAGCAATATTTTTACAGTATATGGCACTTATGCTGATATTGGCATTACCGATACCTTGGTATGCCCGCAAGTGTATCAGCTGATTGATTCTACTAAGATATACGACCCGCTGAATTATATATCCATCCCAACGGACGACAGTGCGGTGAGCTGGAAATGGACAATAATGCCGGGCAGCCTTAAAAGTACTATCAAAAACCCGTTTTTTGATTTTCCTGCGGGCGGCGATTACAGCATAAAGCTGGTGGTTGAAAACACACTGGGTTGTAAAGACAGCATTGAGAAACAGATGAATGTGAAAGGCCCTGTGCCTGCCTTTAGTATTGTGGGCGACAGCTTGGGTTGTAGTCCGCTACAGATTACATTCTCAAACCAAACTATTAATGCCAATAAGTACATCTGGAATTTTAGGGATGTAAACAACAGCACATTAACCACCCTAAGCGATAGTAATGTATTTAACGTTTATACCGGCGGGGGGCTTTACAAACCCTATTTGACTGCCGAAAGCAGCGAATATGACAGCAAACAAGGCCGAACGGTTACTTGTCGTGCCGTTTTTCCTGATACTGCTGTACATATCATCCGCCTGATAGCTGTAAGCGGTACTCCTTTGGCGGCCTTTGGTAATACCAATGCGTGCAGCAGCTTCTCACTTAACTTCACCGATTCATCTACCCTTGATTCGGGCACGATAGTCTCTCATTTTTGGGATTTTGGCGACGGGGCAACCTCTGTCCAACAAAACCCAAGCCATAGCTTTGCTGATACAGGTACTTATACCGTTACACTGATTGTAACAGCATCTTCGGGGTGTGCTGATACTGTGGTGAAAAATATTGCCGTTGCGCCTCCGCCTTCGGCTGATTTTGTGGTACAAAATACTTGTCACGGAAATATTACACAGTTTACGGATTCATCTTCTACCAGTAATGCGTATGTGGTGCGCTGGGATTGGGATTTTGGTGATTTAACCACCTCAGTACTTTCAAATCCAAGCAACCAATACCTTACTTCAGGTACTTACCCTGTAAAGCTAAAAATACTTACCAATGCGGGGTGCGAAGACTCTGTGATTAAAAACGTCAGCATCAACCCCGTTCCTGTAGTTAGCTTTGTGGCTCCTGCCACTTGTGCCGAAACCACCGTTGCTTTTGTAAACAACTCATCCATCTCAAGTGGAACTGCCACTTATATTTGGAAATTCGGTAATGGCAACGTATCCATCCTACCCACCCCAACGCCTTCGTACAATACTCACGGCACATACACTGTTTGGCTGATAGCCACCAGCGACAGCAGTTGTAAAGATTCTACCTCACAAGTTATTACCATACACCCGCGTCCCGTACCCTCTTTTTCTATTAACGACAGCGACCAGTGTATCAACATAAACAGCTTTGTATTTACAAACGGCTCAAGCATTCCGTCGGGTACGCTTACTTCGGAATGGAATTTTGGGGACGGAAATAGTACCAATACTGTCAATTCATCTCATGTATATGCTGATACGGGTAGAAAAACCGTGTTTTTAACCGAAACATCGGATTTTGGATGCAAACGGGCTATTGGTAAAAACATATACGTGTTCCCCAAACCAACAGCAGGTTTTACCATTAATGATACTGCGCAGTGTATCAATACACAGTCGTTTGTGTTTACCAACACCAGTACCGATACAGGCTCATTTACCAGTAACTGGAGCTTTACCGATGCAACCACAGCCACCAGTACCGATGTAACCAAAACTTTTGCCAACGATATTTACTACACAGCGCGCCTTGTGGTTACTAACGGCAACCTTTGCCGCGATACAACTACGCGCGATGTTCATGTATTATCAAAGCCCAACCCTGCTTTTACTATTAATGATACAGGCCAGTGTGTAAACAACAACCTGTACGCGTTTACCAACACTACCACGATAAACAATGGCAGTACCACTGCCTTGTGGCGATTTGGCGATGGGGCAACGGGCACTGCATTTGACGAAAACCACAGTTATACTTACGATACGGGATATACGGTAAAACTAATAGCCACAAGCGATAGAGGTTGCTTGGACAGTACTACCCGTACCCTTACGGTATTCCCTAAGCCTTTTCCCAAATTTACAGCCAATGACAGCGACCAGTGCCTAAACATTAACCAATACACCTTTACCAACCAAACCACGCTGAAATACGGCACAAACACTTATGGCTGGAACTATGGAGATGGTTCAACAGGTGCTACTACTTCGGGAAGCCGCGTATATGCCCTCGACGGGGATTATACGGTTACGCTTACAGCCACTTCTGACAACGGTTGTATTGACAGTATTAAGAAGCAAATAACTGTTTTCCCTGTACCTAATTCGGCATTTACAATTAATGATGCTACGCAATGCCTTAATACTAACACCTTTGCATTTACAAACACCAGCACTACCGGCATTGGCACACTAAAATACGACTGGTTCTTTGGTTCGGGACATACTTCAAAACAAGCTGATACAACGTTTAGCATTAATACAGTGGGGCTGTACCTTGTACGGTTAATTGTAGAAAATATTTACGGTTGCTTTGATACTTCGCTCACCCAGTTTGAGACCTACCCCGTACCTGTAGTTCAATTCGCCATTAACGATACCGACCAGTGCTCAAACATTAACAATTTTGCATTTACTAATCAAAGTAATATTAGTGCAGGCACGCTAACCTACCGCTGGGAATTTGGCACTGAGGGTACAAGTACACAAACCGACCCCTTGTTTGTGTTTGCAAACGATATTACCCATAATGTAAAGCTAAAGGCAACATCTAACCAGCAATGCAGTGATTCGTTGATTAAACAAATTATTGTATTACCTACACCGGTTGCTAATTTCAACATTAACGATACCGGACAATGTGTAAACGGTAACAAATACGATTATAACAACCAAACCACGCTGAAATACGGCACACTAACCTATAACTGGGATTTTGATAACGGTAAAACCTCAACCGCTACGGATACTTCTATTGTGTATGCTTTATATGGCAAATACCAACCTGTTTTAATCGCAACTTCAAACTTTAATTGCCGCGATACCGTTACAAAAGACATTAGCGTGTATGCAAAACCTACCCCTGCCTTTAACATTAACGATACCGACCAATGTTTAACAGGCAACAGCTTTGTGATGAGTAATCAAAGTCAAATAGCTGAGGGCGTAATGGGTTTTGAATGGTTTTGGGGTGATGGCGGAAGCAGTACCCAATTGCATCCCAACCGTACTTATGCAAAAGACAGTACCTATACGATTAAGTTATTGGTTACTTCTAACTGGAGTTGTAAAGACTCTATCAGCAAACAGGTAGTAGTATTTCCGCAGCCGCAAATTGCCTTCAACATTAACGACAGCGGTCAATGTGTAAATAACAACCAGTTTCAGTTTACAAATGGCAGTGTAGTGAAATACGGCAGCATGACGTATAACTGGAATTTTGGCAACGGCAAAACATCAGTAGCTACTGATACGGCCATTGTTTATGCTTACGATTCTACTTTTAGGGTGGTGTTAAGAACTACCACCAACAACGGTTGTACTGATACAGGCGGACGTTATGTGATTGTACATAGCAAACCAACCCCTGCTTTTGCAACCAATGATACTGACCAGTGTGTAAACAATAACTTATACCGTTATACCAACCAAACTACCATAAAACTAGGCAGTAATACCTACGATTGGGATTTTGGAAACGGCACTACCGATACGGCTACCCATCCCGTAAAAGTATATACGTATGATACTACCTACAGGGTACGGTTATTGGCAACATCCAACTTCGGGTGCGTAGATTCTATTAGTAAAACCATGCTTGTATTCCCCAAACCGCAGGCGGCATACATAGTCAACGATTCTTCGCAGTGTATCAATACCAACAATTTTATATTCACCAATCAATCGGTAATTAAATACGGTACATTAACCTATGCTTGGGACTATGGAAACGGTAACGGAAGTACTACTATCAACCCCACGTATGTATATCCCGTGCAGGGCACTTTTATTGTTAGCCTTATCCCCCGTAGTAATAATAATTGCTACGATACAGCACGCGGCACCTCTATACTGTTCCCTAAACCTAATCCCGATTTTGTAATTAACGATACTGCCCAATGCTTGTTTGAGCAAGATTTCTTCTTCAAAGACACTTCAACTATTGATAGCGGCACATTTACTCATTTGTGGCGTTTTAGCGACGGCACTTCGTACGATTCGGTAAATATCCGCAGGCAGTTTAACAACCCCGGCACCTATAGTGCTGAATTGGTACTCACTTCCGATGAGTTGTGCATGGATTCTATCACCAAAAATGTGGTGGTATATCCGCACCCTAACCCTAATTTCACCGGTCTCAAACTGTTTTATTGTACCGATGACGACTCGCTACCCCTGCAACCGTTAGTGGCAGGCGGTATCTTTACGGGTAAGAATATGCGCAGCGATACTTTTGTGCCCCGTTTCACAGGTGCGGACACTGTGTTTTACCGCGTACAGATAAACGGTTGCTATAGCGATACTGAGAAATACACCAAAGTATTCCCGTTACCCTCGCTATCGTTACCGTTAGATACTACCCTTTGTAAACGTGAGTTTTTGATATTAAACGCACAAAACCCCAATGCTACGTATTTGTGGAGCACCGGTAGTACCGAACCGAGGATAAGAGTTGCACAACAAGGACTGTACAGGGTTACTTTGTTTAATATTTGTGATACCATTACCGACTCGGTGTATGTAACCTTCCGCGATTACGATTGTAATTTCTTTTTCCCTACAGCATTTACCCCAAATGGCGACGGACAAAACGATATGTTTTTGCCATATATGGAAGATGTGATTGAGTTTAACATGAAGATTTTTACCCGTTGGGGTGAGTTGATTTTTGAAAGCGACGACAAAACCAAAGGCTGGGACGGAAGCTATAAAGGCGAGCCCTTGCAAGACGGTGTGTATGTATGGAAGATCTTCTTAAAAATCGACGAATCGGGAGAAGTGTACAATCATTCTACGGGTGGCAACGTTACTCTTTTGAGATAAAAGCTGCTTACCGTATCTCAAACGCTGAAAAGTTCTGCAACTCCCCCTTTTCCCATTTCACCTCTTTAACAGATGAAAGCGGTGACCCTACATGACACCATGCAATAAATTGGTCAAGCACTGTTTGGGTTGCTTCAGCCTCAACATAAACACTACCGTCGGGTAGGTTTTTCACAAATCCTTTAATACCCAACTTTTGCGCTTGGGTTTGAGTATATTTCCTAAACCAAACCCCTTGCACCCGTCCGCTGATAGTGATATTGATATGTTCCATTGCCGCAAAGCTATGGTAAGATTATTAGTAATTAGCGGACACAACTCCAAAATAAATTCAGCACAACCGCTTCCTTCAAGCGTCCATGCTTGAAGATTGTTAATCCTCGTTTTGAGGGTGAAATTGTAGCGAAACGTTATGCCGTTATCGCCTAAAGCGAGGACGCTTTAGGAAACGAGGAACGGAATAATCCCGAAGCGAGGGCGCTTCGGGGAACATCACTTAAAACCTTACGCTGATACCCGTCATAAAGTGACGTTGTGCCATAAACCTTGAAGGGTCATACGGTGGTGTGCCGCTTGAACGTGGGTCGCGAGGGTCGGGGTAATTAGGGTCGCGCCATTCACTGGGTACAGGGTCTCCGCTTTGATAAGCACGGCCTGTAACGGGATTCACCCTTGCCGTGTTTTTAAGATTAAGGATATTAGTAATCTCAATCGTCCATGATAGCTGAACACCTTTTACATTCCACCACTTACGGAAGTTAAAATCGAGCCACCAAACCGATTCACCTATTTTTGAATACCGTGAGTTTGGGTTTTGGTCTTGGATATACACCGGACGACCTGTGGCCGGTTCATCTCCTTGGTAAATATAAGGAGTGTAACGAATGCCCGAACGCCAAACACCTTCAAGATAAAAGCTCATTTTGTTCAGCCATTTGTATCCTAAAAAGCCATCTTTTTGGTTCAGAATAAATACGTGGTTCATTTTTACATCCCAAGGACTGCTCCAAGGCATATAAAACTCGCGGGTATCTTCGCGGTTACCTTCTCCCAAAATTTCTTTTAAAGAGGTAGAGGCAGATGAACTTTGCCCTGTAGCCACCATATAACCCACTGAAAACTGACCTTGATACCATTTACCGATACGTTTAAGGTAGCTTACTTCAACACCGCGTATGCGGGCATAGTCACTGTTGATGCGCATAGAACGGGATACTTCCCTGCCCGATACGTCTTTTACCAAAATACGGGTAGTGGTAATAAAGTCGTAGTTATCACGCCAGTAGGCCGATGTGGTTAACACATCATTGTTGCTAAGTTCTGACTTTAAACCCAACTCATATTGTATGCTCACCTCAGGATTCAAGCTGGGGTTACCCAAACGGGCCACCGTTGAGCGGTCACTGTAATAAGGGTCTAAGCCTGTATAAACATAAGAAGGGTGAGGCAATATGGTGCTGTGCCCGTAGTTAAAGAACAGCATTTGTTTAGTTGTAATAGGGAACGAGGCCGATACTTTGGGCAAGAAACGGAATTTGAAACGACGACCCATAATTGAAGTCGAGTTATTGATATAGTCCTGCCTTATCTCTTCGCGTATTTGGGCACGAGGGTCATTAATCGCATCATCAACATATTTACCCGGCATCCAGTATTCAAGACGCGCGCCTACTTCGGCCACCAACCCTTTATAACGTACACGGTCGGTAACAAACACCCCTCCGCGCGAGGGCTTCACACGCCATGCTTCGCTGTATTCACCCAAACGGTATGATTGAGTGTAACCGCCACCTGCTACTTGTATGGGAGCACCCACCCAAGGGCGGCCAATATCAATCCACTGCAAATCCTGCAATTTCACCTCAGCACCAAACGAAAGACGGTTTAGTGAGTTATCCTGAGCATTTTGGGTAAACAAATTACCTACTGCTTTCAAGGTATATTCTTCAATAAAGTGGTCGTGCCAAAGGGTAGCAATACCACCGTTGTTATACGTTCCCGGGGCGGGGTTTACGAACACCACACTATCGCCGGGGTTATATACCGAAACGGGGTAAGTAACAATTGAACGGGGGTCAAACTCGCTATCCACGTTATCAGGCCTCCAATCACGGCCATTAGCATCAGCGCGCAAACGGGCAAAGAAACGTGAAGCAGTCAGCTCATAATTAAACCTTTTTCTTAGCAGATGCTTAAAATTCAAAATAGTCAGGTTGGCATCGTGCGTGTAAGTGTTCGCATTATCCATCTGGTCTTGAAACATATACTGGTAGCCGGGCGAAAAAGGCACATCGTTGCCCGTAATACGCAGCATATTCTCGTCCTGATTTACTGTAACCGTTTTGTTATAGGTAAAGCTAATGCGTTTGGTGCTGTCAATATCATAATTCAGTTTTAAAAGACCACTCCAACGGTTATCCAAAAATGGGGTAACCATTGTATTGGGATACAACGACGACACTACTTGGTTGGGTGCATTCTTTGTAAACTGGTCGGTAAAAAAGTTCCTTAGTGCTACAAAATAGCGCAGCTTTTTTGGGTTTTTGGGAAACAATAAACCCGCAGGTCCGCCAATGGTAATCTCTGTAACTTGTGAATTCCATGACGATTGCCAATCTTTATTAAATCCAAAATTATCACGTTTGTGAGTTACTGAAATTTCTAAACTATCGCCGCCTGAACGGGTTTTGGTATTTACAACGCCCGATGTAGCATCGCCCACATCGGCAGTGGCACCGCCTGTATTAATATCTACCTCGCTGATAGAGTTTGAACCCATATCTATACCAAATCCGGTACCTGCTAAAGGGTCGCGGGCTGATACACCGTCAATCAAAAAGCCTGTTTCATAAGTACGTCCCCCACGAATAAACACCCCCGCAGGTGTGTTAACTACACCGGGTTGTGTATTTATAATGGCCTGTAGCTGACGCACAGGAGCTTCTTTTATTTGGTCTTGTCCAACAATGTTGGTAGTACGGGGCACTTCGGCATCCACAAGAGGCTTCTCTCCCACTACTTCTACTTCACCCACATCTACTGTTTGGTCGCTCAGTTCTGAATTTTTTTCAGTGGCCTTACCTTCATCTACTTTCACGTTAGTAATAAGCTGACTTTGGTAACCCACCACGCGTATTTCAATAGTATATGTTCCGGCTTTCAGGTTTTTTATCTCATAATACCCTTCCATATCCGTTGCCGCTCCAACAGAAGTACCACGAATAATAACAGTAGCCCCAATAAGACCTTCTTTGGTTTTTTTATCGGTAATGCGACCTTTTATACTTCCCGTTTGTGCCACAACGGCCACCGCAACAAGCATAGCAAGGCAGCTAAGTATGGTTTTTAAAAGATTAGCCATAATTAAAGGGTTCAAAAATACAGTCTTGTTGCCAATGTATCTATTAATTGTGGGTTAAATAACTTACCCTACTGCTTTTGCTTGATAACACAAGAGTGTTTATACGTATTATAAAAAACAGGTATTAATGCCCAATTATTTATTATTTAGGGTTAATTCTTTGTAAATGCTTGGTTTTGCGGATAAAATTTGGGTAAACTTGTATTGCACTATCACTTGTTATGTTTTTATTTCACACACATCGGGCACTGCTTTGCACTACAACTTGTTTTCCATATTTGGCAAAAACAATGTTTGTAATAAGAGCGGATAAAGAGGAAAAGCGGGGGGATTTGTTGAGAAAACATATAAGTAATTGTTAAAGAAACCCCAATTACACATTATCAATTTCATAAAAAATTAAACCCATTACAACTATGGCAATTGACACCACCCCATCAACGGTAGCCACCAATGCATTGCAGGCTATCCCTTTTTCTTCACTCATCGGCGGCCCTTTACAGGCTGCCATTCAGGCACAATCACAAGCAGCCATCACTACTTGGGAATTTATTAACAACGTTGGTTTAACGGGCCCCGAAGGCGACCGTAAAGCCATCAGCGTTGTATTCCAGTATCAAAAAGGCGGGCAAATGGTAAACCTTATTGTGCCCTTGCTGGCCATTGTACCCATTCCTTACATTTCAATTGATGCTATGACTATTGACTTTACGGCCAATATTTCTGCATCGTCTTCAAACATTGTTGAAAATACCGAAAGTACTGCAACCAGCGGTGAAGCCAGTGCCAAAGCCAGAGTAGGCTGGGGGCCGTTTTCAGTAGAGGCCAATTTTAAAGCCAACTACTCAAGTAAAAAAGATTCTAAAGCAACCCAAGAGTCAAAGTATTCAGTGGAATATACCATGAATATACACGTGGGTGCCAGCCAATCGGCCATGCCTGCGGGGCTTGCATCAGTGCTCAACATACTTAACTCAAGCATACAGGAGTCTCCCACCAACGGTTCTATGGAGCCTTCGCCATTTATTGTTACTCTGCTAAACCAAGCCGAAAATTCCGTAGATGTAACCGTACAGCTTAAAAACAGCATGGGTCAGGTAGTACCGGGTGTTCTTGTTGCTCCCGCAAGTCCTACCGTTAACTTTGGAACGGCCGGCGTAATTACCATTTCACCCACTTCTACGGGTTCGGATACAACCGGTGCAAATGGTTTTGCATCATTTACCATGAAAGTAACCACCGCTGCTACTGACTTTACAAACGGTACTACCCAACAAATTGCTTTTACGGCAGCAAGTGTACCCAATCCTGTTACCAGCGGCACCAATGCCGTTAATACGGCTTTCTCTGTAACTGTTTCACCCGTTTAAAAACTAACCACTACCTATATATGAGGGTGCTGCCATACTGCAGCACCCTGTTTTACAAAACAACTTAGCTAACAAATGCCTTTAAAAGAAACACCTTCATTAACCCTTGAGCAGATACTGGAAGCTGTGCTGATTGATGTGGCACAAGCACAAGACGCTTCAAACAAATACTCGGCAGAGGTGCTTGCGCCTGAGTATAAGGAAGACACATTGCTGAAAGAGTTTCCGGTACCTAATGCCATGTTATCGGAATTAGAACTGGTGTTAAAGTTGGCTATAAAAAATACTTATGCAGATGACGGTGAACTAACCAACGGTGCTAAAACCCCACAATACAATGCCAAGGTTCTTTTACCTTATGTATTACCGATTGTTGACCGTATAAAAGAAATTTTTTCGTCGTTTTTTAATGCAGCGGCAAACCTTACTGAACCTGAGATTACCGGTAAGTTGAATACCATACAGCGAAATTTGATGAGTGAGCATTTCACAAAGTTTCTTACTCAAAAAATACTGAAATGCCTACTGGATAATGAGAAAGTGCTGTTAAACAATTTGGTGTTTGATGCCAAAACGGCCTTGCAAAAGGTGATGAATGTGATTGAGCAGGAGATTTATAACCAAGAGCAACTTGATTTTATTTTCGGGCAGGAAAAAAGTGCCCGCAAACGACTTGACGGATTATTGCGCAACCCTATCTATAGCATATTGGTAAAAGTTACAGTGCCTGTGGAAGTAACCGGAATGAAACACCAACGACCGGGCATGAGTATGTTTGTGAGCACGGATGATTTAAACGAGATAGGCTCTGATATTATCAGTTCCTTGAAAATTAAGGTGGAAATAAGGAATTATAAATGGGTTACAGACCCTGATAATCCTGAATACACCATATTATTACCCACTACCCCTTAATGCCTATGCCCTCAAACGAAGTTATTACCAATCAAATATCCGACCTGCAATACCTTATTGCAGCTCCAATGGTTGCTACCGTTAAGGCTGACGTGTATGCAGCACAGGCATTTGTTGAGTTTATTGAGGAATACGGGTTTGAGGAGAAACTAGCCAGTAAAACTGCCGATATAGGCGGTGGCGATGATGCCAACTCGCATTTGGGTAAACTAAAAATGATTACCTTTTGGTATTCATACAAGCAAGTGGCTATTGTAGATGGTGAAGAAACCACTATCGAAAAAATGGTATCGGTAACGCTGCCTAAGCTATCATTGATACCTATGCCCATTTTGCAGGTAAGCGATGCCAAATATAATTTTGATATACGCATAACAGGGGTTTATGACTCAACTGCTGTGGTGAATACCGACGGTGATTTGATGCGCGCTGCGGCAACCGGGAAAAAGAATAAAATGATTTTGCCCACTGTAAAAGCTACCTATACCCCGTTAGTTTCAGAAACAAATGTGAGCTCACTGGCTCCCAGTTTAGTTGCCAATATGCGCCTTACTGTGAATATGAGACAGGCAGATGTGCCTGCCGGTATCAGTAATTTATTAAATGTTGTAGCCGACAGTAGTAACAGCACAACAAGGCGAGTTGAACCGGAACCTGACCCAACTCCCGACTCTAATGATTGTAAAAAAATAAAATAAATGGATACAAATAAACCTTCACAAGAACACAAACCCGGTCTTGCTTGCCCTGAATGTGGCTTTTTTATAAATATGAGTATTGAAGATATTTTGTACCGTACGGGCATACAATGCGCCAGTTGCGGGCTTCAATTAACGATGAACCGTAATATGTCAAACGAAGCGTTGCAGGCTTTGCAAAATTTAGATACGGCAATTAAAAATGTGGATCACCTGAAACAGAAATACAAGTAGCAAGGTTACCTCACTATCAGTTCCTCAATTACTTGTTCGCCAATCGCATCATTCAGCCGTTTAATAATTTCAGTTCGGGCAAAAATCAGTTCGTTTTTAATTACCGATGAGCTAAGATACACGTATAGCTTTCCCCTTTTAACATACAGTTTATCGGTTTTTTGCGAAATCATGGGGCCTACGGCATTGGCCCACTCGTTTACTATGCGTACCTCATTGATTTTGGCTTTAAGCTGGTAGGCTTCAAGCATACTTTCAATTACCGCTTTCAAAGGTTTTTCGTTTGTGCCCATACCGTTTAATTGGTTGCTTGTGCCGTTTGTGGCACAGTTAATTCAAAATAATTAGGGGTAACTCCCATTGCAGCAAAAACTTCGCGCACTCTTTGCGGGTGGGTATCGGTAATAAACAATTGTCCAAACCCTTCGCCAGCCACCATTTGCATCAGTTGTGCAGCACGGGCGGCATCAAGTTTTTCAAAAATATCATCCAACAGCAGCAAGGGTAACTTGCCTGTGGCATTTTTTAAATAATCGTATTGTGCCAATTTTAATGCAATAACAAACGATTTGGTTTGCCCTTGTGAGGCATACCGTTTCACCGGTTCACCGTCTAAAGTGAATTTTAAATCATCTTTGTGCGGCCCCGCTGTAGTGCGTTCAAGCGCGAGGTCGCGACGCAGGTTATCCTCCATTAAATCCAAAAAATTACCCTCGTGCATAGGGCTTTCATACTCAATGCCCGCCTTTTCAGCTCCACCGCTTATCAGCGTATATTTTTGGGCAAACAAAGGCAAAAACGCCTCAAAAAATTCCACCCGCTTTTTATACACCAACTCCGCATAAGGTGCCAATCGGCGATTATATGTATCCAACAGCAACGCATCAAACGTGTTGCGTTCGGCAAACAATTTTAGTTGGCGGTTGCGTTGGTCAAGCAAACGGTTGTATTGCTGCAAAGCATCCAAATAAGCGGCATCGGTTTGTACCAGCAAAGTATCCGTAAATCTGCGGCGTTCTTCACTGCTTTCATACACCAACTGAATATCAAACGGGGTAATAATTATCAGCGGAACTGTACCCACGTGTTGCGCCAGTCGTTCATACTCAACCCCGTCTTTCTTTAAACTTTTGCGTGTATTACGTTTTAACCCTAATTGAACACTAAACGGTTTACTCTCCCATTCGTAATTTCCTGCACACAAAAAGAAACTTTCTTGCTGGCGAATACTTTGACTGTCGCTACTGTTAAAATAGCTTTTACACAGCGATAGGTAATAAATTGCGTCCAGCACGTTGGTTTTTCCTGCACCGTTTGGCCCCGTAATGCAATTAATACGGTCAAAGTTAAGCACCAACTCCTCGTGGTTCTTAAAATTTAACAGTTGCAGGCGGCGCAGTAACATAACGCACAAAGTTCGGACATTTACCTTGTTTAAAAGCAATTTGTTGATAACAGAACGTAGGTTTCATTTTCTCAATCAAAATCACTACATTTACTAATTAGTAAATGAGCGGTAATGAAATAAGGAAAGTAGATATAAGCCATTTTGTGGCTGATGAAAATAATAACGCCCTTGCGGGGGATGAGTTTTTTATTACCGATAATATATATCCCTATTTACGCGAAACACCCGGCAGACTGGAGTTTTATGCCATAGCCCTTTGCCTTGGCGGGCATTATACCAGTACTATCAACCTGCATGAATATACGTTAACTAAAAACTGTTTCGCTGTATTTAAGCCCCATCAAATCACCCACATGTTGGAGATTGAAGACTATAAAGGGGTTTTAATTGTTTTTAACAGAAGTTTTTTTAGTACGCTGCCCGATAGCCGTATTTTAGAAATGTTTGATTTTTTTGATGATAATGCGTTGCCTGTGGTGCAGTTTGATGATGTTGATGCTACACTGCTGATGGATTATTTTGGCTTATTGCGCAAACGGGCAGCACAAATAGAAAACGTGCACCGCAGCGAAATAACACGCCATATATTAATGACATTGTTGTATGAAATTAATGCGGTGTACCGCCAAAAGTATGCTGTGCTCACTAAAACGTTATCACGGAAAGAGGAGCTTGCCAGGCGTTTTCACGATTTACTGATGCAGCATTTTAAAGAACAGCGCAGTGTGCAGTTTTATGCCGATGCCTTATCTATCACACCCAAATACCTTAGTGAATTGTTGAAAGAGGTGGAAGGTAAAAATGCCAGCGAACTTATTGATGCTGCCGTGATACTTGAAGCCAAAGTGATGCTGAAAAGTACGCAAAATACAGTTGCCCAAGTGGCCTACGGGCTTCACTTTTCTGATGCTGCGGCATTTAACAAATTCTTCAAAAAACAAACCGCAATCTCCCCATCAAAGTATAGAGAGGCATAGCCCAAAACCGAAATTTTGACAATAACAACCGCAATGTGGACAATAGCCGCCCTTGATTGATGTTGTAACTTTGTATTGCTATAAGGTATGGTTAATATGACATTAACCAATAACTCACAAGGTGGTTGAAACAAACGGTATAGTGATGCTCTTACAAAACAAAGTGGCGATAGTTACCGGAGCAGGCTCCGGAATTGGACGCGAGGTGGCATATAAGTATGCTGCCGAAGGTGCTGCTGTGGTTGTATCTGACATAAACGAAGCAGGCGGCAATGAAACCGTAGCTGCTATACTGGATAAAGGCGGTAAAGCAGCCTTTTTTAAAGCCGATACAAGCAGTGCTGCTGATAATGAAGCCTTAGTAAATTTCACCATTAAAACTTTCGGTGCACTTCATATAGCTTGCAACAATGCAGGTATAGGCGGTCCATCAGCCCCCACAGGCGAATATCCGCTTGACGGATGGGAAAAAGTAATAAACGTTAATCTTAACGGTGTGTTTTACGGTATGCGCTACCAACTTCCTGCCATGTTAAAGGCAGGCGAAGGGGCAATCGTAAACATAGCCTCGATATTAGGTCAGGTAGGTTTTGCAGGCAGTAGCGCATACGTTGCTGCTAAACATGCGGTGGTAGGTTTATCAAAAAACGCCGCACTCGAGTATTCATCACAGAACATCAGGGTTAACGCTGTTGGCCCCGGGTTCATTATTACCCCATTACTCGAGAACAATCTTACTGAAGAAGCGATGAACTTTTTAGTAGGAAAACACCCTATAGGTCGGCTTGGTCGGTCAGAAGAGGTGGCTGAGCTTGTTCTATGGCTAAGTTCTCCCAAAGCATCTTTTGTTTCGGGATCTTATTATGCCGTAGACGGCGGATATCTTGCACAGTAGTTTTCATAGTTTTATTATAGTTGTTTTGTTAAGGCCCCGGGAGGGGCCTTTTTTAGTTTTAAGTACACGGGTGAACGTTACACCAATTTACGTCCCGCCACTGCCCCTTGTTTTTTTGCCATTCACATAATATCTGCGCCGTTCATAAAAAGTAAAGCGGTTTTTGAAACAGGCGGATATAATTTTGTTGACGATTATGCCTTTTATGCCAACAGCCGTTACAGAGGAAATTAGGGTGTCGGTAGTTACTGATTACCAACCCGACTTTTCAAATCCTGAAAGGGGTGAATACTTTTTTGCTTACCATGTACAGATTGTAAACCAAAGCGATTATACTGTTCAATTACTTCGCCGCCATTGGCATATTTATGATAGTAATGGCGAATACCGCGAGGTAGAAGGAGAAGGGGTTGTTGGTTTGCAACCTACATTGTCAAGCGGAGATAATTATGCGTATTCATCAGGATGTAACTTGCATACTGATATGGGTAAAATGTGCGGCACATACGAATTTGTGCGCCATGCCGACGGTAAATTGTTTACCGTAACTATCCCTGAATTTAAGATGGTGCTTCCGCACAGGCTTAATTAACAGCCGCAGTCTTTCATTTTATGAACCCTACCCTTCTTATCAGTTATTTGGCTTAGCTTTCCGTTTTTATACAAGCGTTCCCATTTAAACTTTCCGTTTTTATACTTAGTCATTTTAAGCATCACGCCTTCGGCATCATACTCTTTCCATTTACCGTGCTTAACCCCATTGAGGTAGCTACCTTTTTCTTTTACTTGGCCGTTTTCGTGGTAGGTAACCACAGTACTATCATTAGCTGCTTGTGCAGGTGATGCAGATAATCCTTCAGCCAAAAAAACGAAGAGGAATAAAAACAGTGTACGGATAATATACGGCATTGAGCAAAGTTACTAAACTTGCTTAACAGATGTCTGTAAACTGGCACTTAAAACCCTATTTTTGCGCAACCCATGCAGCAAAAATTTTTATCAAACTTCACACTCTTGGTGGTACTAAACCTTGCGGTGAAACTGTTTTGGGTGTTTGGTATTGATGTGGCCGTGCAAAATATGCTGGGCAGTGAGGTGTATGGCGAATATTTTGCTCTTTTTAACTTTGCTTACATTTTTGCCATTGTGAGCGATGTAGGCATTATTAACTACAACAACCGCGTAATTGCCGGCGAACCCGAAAAATTATCGTTTTATTTAGCCAATATACTTGCCGCCAAAACAGGGCTATTTGCAATATATCTGCTGGTACTTGTGGTTTTCTCGTTTGTGGTAGGTTACAATAATCAGCAATTAGGATTGCTGATTATCATAGGCATCAACCAAGGGTTGATAACGTTTTATAACTACCTACGCTCCAATGTATCAGCGTTGCATCTTTTCAAAACCGAGAGTTTTCTTTCTGTAAGCGACAAACTGGTAATGATTATCCTTTGCGGGTTGTTACTTTGGCTAAACCCGTTTTCAACCCCTTTTACCATTTACACGTTTGCATGGGTGCAGGTACTTGGCTTGGTTTGCGGAGTGCTGATTTCGTTTGTTGTGTTGTACCGTTTTATCAAAAGGACTGAGTTTAGGGTGGAATGGGCTACCGTGAAAGAGATTGTAAAAAAATCATATCCCTATGCCATATTGATTACGCTGATGAGCTTTTACACCCGCTTAGATGCGGTGATGATTGAGCGTTTATTGCCTGATGGTGCTACCGAAGCCGGCATATATGCGTCAGGGTTCAGATTGCTTGATTCACTGATAATGTTTGCCGTACTGATGGCCAATATGCTGTTGCCCATGTTTGGCCGTCTTATCCATAGAAAACTGCCCGTAGGTCAATTAGTAAAACAAGGTTTTGCTATTATGATGCTGCCCGCTGTGGGTGTACCCTTGCTGGCTTGGTTTTATAAAGACGATTTGTACCAACTTATTTACCCCAATTTATACAGCCCTTATAATGCCTACATTTTTGCATGGGTGCTTAGTGCCTTTGTGCCCATAAGCATGGGGTATATTTTTGGCACATTGCTAACAGCAAACGGCAGTTTACGGCAGCTAAACATTATATCGGTATTGGGGTTGTTTGCCAACTTCCTGCTCAATTTGGTATTAATACCCCACTACAAAGCAATGGGAGCGTGTATTGCCACCATTGCCACACAATCATTGGTAATTGTTCTTACCGTATTGTATTGCCGCCGCTTTTTTAAATTCACAGTCACGTTAAAATTTGCCCTCTCAACTATTTTTTTTCCCGTTTCAGCCGTTACAGTTTTTTATGCTTTTACCTATATGCAATGGGACTGGAAACTTGAAGTGCTTGCTGCACTAAGCATTATGGTTATATTGGCAATTGTTACGGGACTGATAAAAATTAAAGAATTGCTGGCATCGTTCAAAACCACTTCGGTATAAGCCTCAATATATCGCCGTAATTTTTATTTTTGCCATAAATACCCTTTATCTGATGTCTGACCAAAAGACCAATTACCAGTTTAACACCATCGAGATTATCCGCCTGATTATCCGTCGCAAAATGCCGATAATCATTCTTACAGTGTTGGCTGCTGTGGCTTCCGTTATATTTTCAAGCCCCGCTTTCATAACTCCCAAGTACGAGTCGAATGTGATTTTTTATCCTGCCAAAAACAACTCGGTTTCAGGGGGTATTTTGGAAGATGCTACCGCTCGCGATGTGGACGCATCAGAGTTTGGTGAAGAGGAGAATGCCGAACAGGCATTGCAAATTTTGGGTTCTTCGCAATTGATGGGGCGTGTAACTGAACGTTTCCAATTAATGAGCCATTATAAAATAGACCCATCCGGCTCTATGCCCTATACCAAACTGGCCAATAAAATAAAATCGAACATCAAATTCCGTCGTACTGAGTTTCTTTCCATCGAAATCAGCGTATTGGATGAAGACCCTAAAATGGCTGCCAATATTGCCAATGGTATATCACAGATATATGATACAGTGCGTACCGAGATACAAAGGCAGGTAGCCAGCAAGGCTTATCAGATTATAGAGAACGAGTACAACGCCAAGATTAAAGAGGTTGAGGCTTTGCAGCAGCAGGTAAACGAACTTTCAAGCGGTAAAAGCATTGATGTTTCGGCACTTTCGGGCGGTAAAAACGAAGGAACGGGGCAAATGATGCAACGCCAGCAAAAAATGGCTAAAAGCGGTGCCGATGTGGGTACTTTGATACGTCTTACTGAATCACTAAGCCAACAAGTGGAACAAATGAACCACTTGAAAGAAAAATACCGCAAGGCAAAAGCCGATATGGAGGAATATATCCCCCACAAGTTTGAAATCAGCCCTGCCTTTGCAGCAGAGCAAAAAGCATACCCCCGCCGTAGTATAATTGTACTGCTTTCAACATTCGGCGTGTTTATCTTATCAGTATTAATGATGATATTGATAGAGCGTTTCAGTTTCTTCCGCAGCCAACTAAAAGAGGATAACAACGCTTAATTGCGTCCTTATATGCTTACACGGGGGCAGATAATCAGCTTTTATGCTATTGGCGGCTTGTTTATAGCTGCCAATGTTATTGCCGTGCTGTTTGATTTTTACTTTGTACCCCTGTTTCCCATTGCTTTTATTATAGTGTTACTTGCCCTGTTTGCGCAGGATAAGTTAATCTACTTTGTTACGGGCTTAGTACCCTTTTCAATCCCTGTATGGCATTTAATGGGCAACTTCGGGCTTATACTGCCCACCGAACCCATTATTATTCTGCTAATGATTATCGGCGGGTTAAAATTGCTGAACAATGAGGGAGGTAATAACACCCGTGAATTGATGCGAAACCCGCTCACCATCGCCATATTAATCAATGTAGGCTGGCTGTTGTTCACTTCGGCTACCAGCAGTATGCCGTTGGTATCTTTTAAATACTCCGTTTCAAGAGTTTGGTACATTGTAGTGTTTTACTTTATGGCCTATCTGCTGTTTACCAACTATAGCCGTATCGAAAAGTTTTTGTGGTGGTTCACCATTCCACTGGCCGGCGTAGTTATGTATGTAATGGTGCGCCATTTTCAACACGGATTTATCAGGGATGTATTCCCGTATATGATACAACCCTTCTTTTGGATACATGGGGTGTATAGTGCCACTGTGGCTATTGCCACCCCCATGCTTATTGTGTTTTTTATACGCGGCAAGCAAATGGGCTACAGCACACTTACCCGAGGGTTTATTGCCCTTGCGGCAGTGTTGTTTTTGTTGGCCATTACTTTTTCTTATACCCGTGCCACATGGATTAGTTTGATGGGAGCATTGGCTGCCATGGCCGTGTTCTACATCAAAGTACCTATACGTTTTATATTCACCTCTATTTTTGTAGTGCTGTTGGGCATTTTTGTTTTTCAGAAAGACATCATGCTTAAACTAAGCGAAAACGAGCAAGGTTCATCACGTAAAAGCGATTTGGGCGAGCATTTGCAATCGGTATCAAACATTAAAAACGACCCCAGTAACCTTGAGCGCATTAACCGCTGGAATTGCTCCATCCGTATGTTTGAAGAACGCCCCGCATTGGGCTGGGGGCCGGGCACGTATTCGTTTCAATACGCCCCTTTCCAACGTAGTAAAGATTTAACGGTTATCAGTACCAATTTTGGTGATGTAGGCCACGCGCACAGCGAGTATTTAGGCCCTTTGGCTGAAGGCGGGCTTTTGGGTTTGTTAACTTGGTTGGGCTTTTTCTTATTAAGTGTTTATAAGGGGATGAAACTGTTTTATAACAGTGTAAACGAAAAGACACGCACCATAGCTTTGGCGGTGGTATTAGGATTAATTACTTACTATGTACACGGCGTACTGAACAGTTACATTGATTACGACAAAATTGCAGTGCCTTTGTGGGGTTTCTGCGCCATTTTAGTAGCGTTGGAGAAGATTGATAAAACTCACTCTAATATGGCAAAAGAGAGCCAAGAACAATAGCGTACACTACAATTTCATTATCTTCTTTTTTGTAGGCAATCACCCACTTATCAATAAAAAAGCAACTCAGCCCTCTTGCTTTAAAAACAGGGTATTTGCAATTATTATGATCTGAAAAAGTAATTAAGGTGTTTTTTATTTTGAGTAAGAAATGTTTCTTGAAACGCTTACCCGCACCAGCAGTGTTTTTTGAATCAACGAAAGTAGAAAGTACTGAAATAACAAGCTGTGCCTCTTTGGTGAGCTTAATTTTCATTAATTAAATCATCAATATTACTCAGCTCGCTACTCATGCAACGTGTAAGATACTCTTCCAGCTCCTTGTCAGTGGCTTTTCTACCCATACCCAACGCAACATCTTTAGCACTTAGCACGGTGGTTGAATACTTAACACCCAGCTCTTCTAATGCCTGTAAAAGTTTCTTCCCGTTTTCGGTTGTTTCATCAAGCTCAATCTTGATTTCCATATTCAAATATAACTTATACTGTCCTTTTTTAATTGTGTTCTGACTCTTTACAAAGTCTTATTTTCTGTCGATATTTCAATTAGCACGGCTTTTGTTGTAAAATTGCAGATTATGGCTGAAGAAGTTGATGCTTACCAATCCCTGCTTGCCAGGTTATACCAATACTCACAGTGGCCTTCGGTGTATAGGTTCAAGTTTATTTTTAAAACCGACCACCAGTTGGGTGCTAAAATAGAAAACTGGTTTGGAGGCGATGTAAAAGTGCATTACCTGCAATCAAGTGCTAATAAATACCAAAGTTTGACGATAGATGTTGAAATGGCAACCCCCGAAGACGTGATTGCCATTTATAAACGCGGTGCTGAGATTGACGGCTTGGTGATGTTGTAAGACCCGTTAGGCACTTACTTTATCTTTACGGCCAAGCTTTTTCTTGTTTACGTTTTGCTCGATAAATTCAATCATCTTTCCGGCAATATCCTTTTTGGTGGCTTGCTCTATGCCCTCTAAACCGGGTGATGAGTTAACCTCAAGCACCAACGGGCCTCTGTCGCTTTGCAACATATCCACGCCCGCAATGTGCAAACCCATTGCTTTGGCAGCTTTCAGTGCGGTTTCTTTTTCAGCCTTTGAGAGTTTTATGGGTGCCGCACTTCCTCCTCTGTGAAGGTTTGAGCGGAATTCGCCTTCGGCAGCCTGCCTTTTCATGGCGCACACTACCTCATTGCCCACCACAATAACACGCAAATCAGCCCCTTTAGCTTCTTTTATATACTCTTGCAGCAATACATTCTTATCAATGCCCTGAAAGGCCTCTAAAATCGATTTAGCGGTCTTTTTAGTTTCAGCCAGCATCACACCTATTCCCTGCGTACCTTCCAACAGTTTAATTACTATCGGAACGCCGCCCAGCATTTTTAAAAGGTCGTTAATGTTGTCTGCATTATGGGCAAAAGCGGTGTGTGGCATTCCCAAGCCTTCGCGAGCCAGTAACTGCATACTACGCAGTTTATCGCGCGAGCGGGTAATGGCCATACTTCCGTTGGCACAAAACACATCCATCATCTCAAACTGGCGCACAATGGCCGTTCCGTAAAACGTTACTGACGAGCCTATCCGGGGTATCACAGCATCCACCCCGGTAATGTCTTTACCGTTGTGGTGTATGGTAGGTGCCCCTTTTTTAAGCCCCACGTAACAATCAAGGTGGTTATATACTTCAACCTCATGCCCCCTTTGCTGGGCAGCCTCAACCAGCCTTGCGGTTGAATACAGCTTTGTGTTTCTGGATAAAATAGCGATTTTCATAAAACTTACCCGTTTAATTATTGGGCATGCTTTTCAGTATGCAATGCTTGCTTTTGTTTCTTAATCTTCTTTTTGAATGACAGGTTGGCTTTGGCCACATCCACAACAAATGTCCTGCGTAAGAACCGTCTCCCTAACAACACAGGAAATTCAAGGTTTGAACGGTCTCGCAACGAAATTTCCATATCGTATAATTTGCCGAACATTTTTACGGTTGTAAGCACTATGTAGCGGTTTTCCTCGTGGCCGAACGAATTTTTAATGGTCTTTTCTTTATGAAACGGCAAAGTAAACTCTTTACCGTTAAAAGATTTCATTGAAGAGTCGAGCGGAATAAATTTAACATATTGTTTACGATAGCGTTTCACTAATGCGATGCTGCTGCAATGCAGCACCGATGTTGTAGCGCCGGTGTCCACCTTAGCATCAACATCATTAAGGTCAAAGTCAACAAAATCAACTTTCTCTTTCCAGCCTATTGTTGGTCGTTGCTTTTGTACCATGTTTCCGCATTTAAAGTTATACCCTGTTCTTAGTATCGATGATTATAGTTACAGGCCCGTCGTTAATAAGCCCTACCTTCATATCTGCTCCAAATTGGCCTGTTTTTATTGGCTTGTTCAATAGGGTTTCCATTCGCTCAATCGTTTGCTCGTACAAAGGTATAGCTATATCGGGTTTTGCTGCCATAATATACGACGGACGGTTCCCTTTTTTTGTACTGGCGTGCAATGTAAACTGGCTCACCAGCAACATATCCCCTTTTGTATCTAACAGGCTATGGTTCATTACCCCGTCAACATCATTAAAAATGCGCAGGTTCACTATTTTGGCAGCAAGCCATTCAATATCCTCAGCACTATCGGCCTCCTCAATACCCAGCAACACTAATAACCCTGAGCCGATAGACGAATGTTCAACCCCGTTTATAGTTACGCTTGCCTGCAAAACTCGTTGTATTACTGCTTTCATGGGTGTCTATAAATAAAAAATCCATCACTGTAAGGTGATGGATTAAAGTATTCCAAAAAATCGTTTGTTACAGACCGGGGCCGGTATTACGTTTCTTCGCTGAGTAGTAAACTTTAAACACCGATGATTTACGCAATTCCTGCTTCACATCCACCACAGTACCCATTTTTGCCTCTTTATCAGCTTTTAATGAAACTGAAAATTTAGGCAGGTCAACCGGGTGTATTTGTGCTTTTTCTGTTTCCAAAAATTGTGGCACTTGGCTTGGATAAGCCAATTGGTCGTTCAATTGGATGCGTGAAGCTGTTCCCAAACGGTCATCAGCAGGAGGCCCAACATAAATAAAGCTGGTAGCTGATTTACGTTCAAGTTTTTCAACTTCTTCAGCCATAGGAGTGTTGTTCTTTACCTTCAAAGTAACTTCACGCAAGGTGGTTGTCACCATGAAGAAGAAAAGTAGCATAAACACGATATCAGGCAACGAAGCGGTTGATATCGGTGCAGAGCCTGTTGATTTCTTTTTCTTAAACTTTGCCATTATTTAGCTCCTCCTATGTCTTCGGGTTCTGCTTCTGATATTTTTTGAGGGAACTCATCTTTGATAATTTCCTTTTCAGCATCAGAAAGCTCGTCAAAATTCTTACCGTATTTCTGTTGTGCGGCCTTATCCCTCACTTCCCTATAGGCTTTCCTAAGTTTATCCTGTACCTGTACATAAATATCGTATTCAGTACCACGGTCGTTTTTCAATGAAATTACCGCTTTTGTAGGTTTATCGGATAAGTTAGGATCTTTACCGTAGTTGGTAATAAACTTAATGGTTTTTGCCTTCAATTCACGAATTTGAATGTATTCACCCTCAACCAGCAATTGGTTGTTTGAGTTGATACGGATTTCAAACACGTTCCTTTTGTTAAACTCAGGCGGTTCAGCAGCAGGATCGGGCATGGGGGGAAGGACAGCGCGCAAACCCATATCGGTATCCATAGTAGTTGTTACTAGGAAGAAGATAAGCAGCAGGAAAGCGATGTCAGCCATCGAACCTGCATTTATTTCGGGTATTGGGCGTTGTTTGCGGGCCATACTATAATTGTTTTATAAAACTGGTTACGGTATTATAAACGTACACCAATAAGCTTATTACAAATAAGATAACGGTGGCGTTTATCATACCGCCGATAAATTTTGATTTACCGGGGGTATCAATACCCATACTTATGTACATATCTGATACTTCGTTGCTTGCCCCCAAGTAACCTGCTAAAAATATTACAGCAAGCACCCCAACACCAATACTACTGGTTTTAAGGCTTTTGGGGTTAGCAATCATACCCGTTACAGGCAATAGGACAAATGCAATAGCAGCAGCTAATACTGACAAAGCAACAGACAACCAAAGTACAATTCCTGTACCTTTTTGCAAGCTCTCGTCAAGCAGCATCACTTCTGCCGGCTGACCCAATGAGTCAGATTGAAATAGCATTATATAAAACCCTACTACAGATATTATTACTGTAATAGCGTAAAATGCTATGGTTAAAATTCTTTTTAACGACATATTGAAAATGGTTTAAATGCCTATTACTTAATTTCTTTCCTCACCAACATATCTACAAGAGTTATTGATGAATCTTCCATATCGTTAACGATAGAATCGATTTTAGAAACGATGATGTTATAGAAGATTTGAAGGATAATCGCAACAATCAAACCCGCTACTGTAGTCAAAAGAGCGATTTTGATACCACCAGCTACAACCGTTGGCGAAATATCACCCGCAGCAGCAATTTGGTCGAACGCGATAATCATACCTACTACCGTACCCAAGAAACCCAACATAGGTGCAAGAGCGATAAACAGGTTAAGCCATACAAGACCTTTTTCCATTTGACCCATTTGAACTGAACCGTATGAAGCTACTGACTTTTCTACAATGTCGATACCTTCGTGTGAACGGTCAAGACCTTGGTAAAATATAGAGGCAATAGGACCACGAGTGTTACGGCATACTTCTTTTGCAGCCTCAACACCACCGGTGTTTAGTGCATCTTCAATGTTTGCCAAAAATTTCTTAGTGTTGGTGCTTGAAAGGCTAAGAGTTAATACCCTTTCAATTGCAATAGCCAAACCAAAAATCAAGCACAACAATACCGGAGTCATCCATATTGGGTCACCCTCGATAAATTTATCCTTGATAACTTGCATACCTTCTGCTTTTGCTTCTTCTTTAGGCGCATCTTCACTGGTAGCAGCGGCTTTCTTTGCAGTGTCAGCTTTTTGAGTTGAATCAGCTTTTTGAGTTGTGTCAGTAGCTTTTGCTGGACTTGCAGGGTCAGCTAAAACTGTAGTGGCTTGGCATAGCACAAAACCCAAAGCCAAAACCATTGCTAATACTTTTTTCATACAAACGTGTTTCTTTAAATTTTTGGATTGTGGGCAAAAATAGG
This sequence comes from Bacteroidia bacterium, assembly GCA_035906255.1. GTDB lineage: Bacteria > Bacteroidota > Bacteroidia > UBA8524 > UBA8524 > SB11. The sequence goes on along the minus strand of JAMIFM010000010.1, from coordinate 160,286 downwards.
ATAATTTACTATTATGCATATTAATTCAACATTTTTTTTACAGGCATTGTTAACTTGCCCCTGTTAAAACTGATTTTGATTTTAGAGCATTAACGTAAATGGCGAAGATACAAAAGTCATTTTTCTGTCAGAATTGTGGTTCGCAATCCACAAAATGGATTGGAAAGTGCCCAAACTGCGGTGAATGGAACACTTATGTTGAAGAAATAGTGCATAAAGAAAAGTCCTCGCACCAAAAAGGATACCGTGCAGGCAGTGCAAAAGAAAAAGTAGTTTCAGTACCCATAAAAGAAGTTGTGGCGCAAAACGGCCACCGGATTGTAACCCCTGACAGCGAACTGAATCGCGTATTGGGCAGCGGGATAATGCCGGGTAGTTTAGTGCTTTTGGGTGGCGAACCGGGCATTGGAAAAAGCACTCTTTTGCTTCAAATGGCACTTAACAGTGGCTACAAAATTTTGTATGTGAGTGGTGAAGAAAGCGCAGTGCAGATAAAAAACCGCGCCGACAGAATTGGTATTGCCAATGAAAACTGCTACGTGTTTACGGAAACAGGGCTTGATGAAATTTTTACGGCCATAAAAGAAGTAGAGCCTGATATTGTAGTTATAGATTCTGTGCAAACCCTTCATTCATCATTAGTAGATAGCACACCGGGCAGCATTAGTCAAATAAAAGAATGCGCGGGCGAGCTGTTGCGCTTTGCCAAAGAAACCCATACCCCTGTTTTTTTAATAGGCCACATTACTAAAGACGGTGCTATTGCAGGCCCAAAAGTATTGGAGCACATGGTGGATACAGTGCTGCAATTTGAAGGAGACCGACACAATACCTACCGTTTGCTACGCACCACTAAAAACCGTTTTGGCAATACCTCTGAATTGGGTATTTATGAAATGATTGAGGCGGGTTTGCGAGAGGTGAGCAACCCCAGTGAAATTCTTATCTCGCAAAAAGACGATAATCTTAGCGGTATTGCCATTTGTGCCTCGCTTGAAGGAGCAAGACCGTTATTAATTGAAACGCAGGCACTGGTAAGCACGGCTGTGTACGGCACTCCGCAACGCAATAGCAACGGGTTTGATTTGCGAAGACTGAATATGCTGTTGGCGGTGCTTGAAAAACGCTGCGGTTTCCGTTTAGGGGTACAGGATGTATTTATAAATATAGCCGGAGGACTAAAAATAGAAGACCCGGGAACGGATTTAGCCATTGTGTCAGCCATACTATCCTCTTATGAAGATATTGCCATTCCCCACAAAACAGCTTTTGCTGCCGAAGTTGGTTTGAGTGGCGAAATACGTGCGGTTACCCGTATTGAACAACGTATTAGTGAGGCTGAAAAGCTGGGCTTTGACCGAATTTTTATTTCAAAGTTCAACCAAAAGGGGTTGGAGCTTATCAAACCCAAGATAAAAATTGAAGCTGTTGGTAAAGTTGAGGAAGCGTTTGAGCTGCTGTTTGGTTAACCCGACCACAAATCAGAAATGTGATGCCGACCTACGTTGGCACAACAATACAAACGCTACAGTTTAATACAAACGTTTTTAGGCTCTGTAAAGAAGCGCAAAGCTTCCCAACCACCCTCACGGCCTACACCGCTTTGTTTCATACCGCCAAACGGGGTACGTAAATCACGTAACAGCCAGCAGTTAATCCATATTATACCGCTTTTTACTTTGGCCGCCATACGATGAGCCTTGGTTAAATTTTCCGTCCAAATAGTTGCCGCAAGGCCATAGTTAGTGCTGTTTGCATACATCAGCACTTCTTCCTCCGTGTCAAACGGGGTAAGGGTTACAACGGGGCCAAATATCTCTTCTTGGTTTGTACGGCAATCATAGCTTAAGCCCTCAACTACCGTAGGTGCAATAAACCACCCTGTATTACAACGGTCTTCGGGTTGCACGGTATGACCTCCGGTTAGCACTACTCCTCCCTCCTGCTTAGCAAGTTCTATATAGCTTAGCACCTTTTCGAAATGGGGTTTTGAAACAATTGCACCCACTTTGGTGGTATCGTTAGCAGGGTCGCCCACTACCAACTGTTTCACTTGTGCTACAAATGCCTCTTTAAATTTATCGTAAATGCTGCGCTGAATAAAAATGCGTGAGCCGCACAAGCATATTTCCCCTTGGTTTTGGAACGATGAAAGTACTGAGGTTTTGACGGCCTTATCAAAATCGCAATCATCAAAAATGATATTGGGGTTTTTACCGCCCAATTCTAACGAAAGTTTCTTAAACATTGGAGCAGCAACGCCTGCAATGTGCTTACCTGTTGATGTTCCTCCTGTAAAAGAAACGGCAGTGATTTCAGGGTGGCTCACAATGGCATTGCCCACTTTTGGCCCAAGCCCGTGCACAATATTCAACACACCTTTGGGCAAACCTGCTTGTATGCAAAGTTCACTAAACAAATAGGCCGTCATGGGGGTAATTTCAGAAGGTTTGGCTACCACACAATTGCCCGCAGCAAGTGCCGGAGCTATTTTCCAAGTGAACAGATACAAGGGCAAATTCCAAGGGCTTATACACCCTACTACACCAATGGGGGTGCGAGTAGTGTAGTTTATCGCAAAATCAGTCATGGGGTGTGCTTCGCTGGCATAATGTTCAATAGCAGTAGCAAAAAAATGAATGTTTTGCTGCGCGCGGGGTATCTCACCTTTTTGTGCCAACCAAACGGGTTTGCCTTGGTCACGGCTTTCAGCTTGGGCAAGCATATCGTTATTATCTTCTATCAACTGTGCCAAACGTAGCAAAATGCGGCTACGGTCGGCAACAGGCATATTCGCCCAGCCCTCAAAAGCAGCTTTGGCTGCATCAACCGCCTTTTGCACATCCGCATCATCGCTGTCGGGACAAAGGCTATACACCTGCCCTGTAGCGGGTTCATAATTATCTATATATGCGCCTGATTGTGGGGCAACTAATTCACCGTTTATATAATTGGCTATCTTTTGCATAGAAGGTGCAAAGTTAGCGATTTGGAAAGTTAGTTACCGAAACCTTTGTTTGAGTTAGCCAACTATCGTTTAAGTGGTTTTTACTGCATTCAGGGTCATTTATTTTTAAAATCATCGATAATGTTTTAGGTATTTGATTTTGTGATTTATACAGTATACACAATAGCTAACGGTGGTTGTGGAAAGGTGCACAACGCAGAATAAAAAGCAAACTACTTTGGTATTTTAAATTAGTTATGGAAACCGAGAAAGTAAATTTTGCCTGTTTGATTGATGACGATTTGGTACACGCTTTTATAGTAGAAAAGATGTTGCAAAAAACCCCTGATTACACTAACCTATTGGTTTTCCCTGACGGCGGACCGGCTATTGATTACTTTAAAAGCGTGGCAAACAACGCCGATAAACTGCCCGATGTGATTTTTTTGGACATTAAAATGCCCGTAGTTGACGGTTGGGGATTTTTAGAAGAGTTTGCAAAGATTAAAGACTCTTTAGCTAAAAAGGTGAGGATTTATATGCTTAGTTCATCCAAAAACCCTGTGGATATTGAGAAGGCAAAATCGTATGGTGAAGTAACCGATTACTTAACCAAGCCCATCAGCCTAAATCAATACTACTCGATATTTAAGCAAACGGCGTAATCCTTAGGCAAGCTCAGGATACCTTGGCAAGCTCAAGATGTATTTCGGTACACTCAAAATAATACCGTCGGTAGCGGAATAAAACAAAAAGGGGCTGTCCCAAAAGTTGTGACAGTCCCTTTTTTGTTAGTCTGTTCAGCTCGTTGCTTCTCTGTCATTCCGAAGCGCAGCGAGGAAACTTATTGCCAGTGTGTTAACAAAGCGCGGAAAGTTGCTTCCTATGTCAGCATGACAAAGCTGCCCGTCATTGCGAGGGCATCTCCGAAGCAATTCTACAGAAACAAAAAAGGCTGCCCTGTGAGACAGCCCCTTTTCAATATCATCATCAGATTATACCAATAACCTAACGGGCTCTTCAAGCAAATTTTTAAACGTTTGCAAGAATTTAGAACCTACTACACCATCAACTACGCGGTGGTCGCAGCTAAGGGTTACTTTCATTACGTGTCCGGGGCGCATTTGGCCATTTTCAACAATCACGGTTTCTTTCATGCTGCCCACAGCTAATATACAAGCATTGGGAGGGTTAATAATTGCCGTAAATTCTTCTATACCATACATACCCAAGTTACTTATTGAGAATGTGTTTCCTTCCCACTCAGCAGGTTGTAGTTTTTTGTTCTTAGCTTTATCGGCAAGTTCTTTCACCTCAGCACTTATTTGGCTAAGGCTTTTGTTATCTGCAAAACGCACAACAGGCACTAACAAACCTTCGTCAACAGCAACGGCAACACCCACGTGTATATGGTGGTTATGGCGTATTTTTTCGCCCAACCATGATGAATTTACCTGCGGATGCTGACGCAATGCAATGGCGGCAGCTTTTATCACCATATCGTTATATGATAACTTCACAGGTGAGTAGTTATTCATTGCGGTGCGGGCTTCCACTGCCTTATCCATGTTAATTTCCATGGTAAGGTAAAAGTGCGGAGCACTGAATTTGCTTTCAGCCAAACGGCGCGCAATAGTTTTGCGCATCTGGCTCACCGCCTCCTCATCAAAACTTTCTACACCTGTATATGCAGCCGCAGCAGAAACGCTTGCAGCACTTTCTTTATAATTCTCAACATCACGCTTCACAATACGACCGCTATCGCCGCTACCGTGTATGCGTTGAATATCAATACCACGTTCTTCGGCCATTTTGCGAGCCAATGGCGATGCCTTTAAACGGCTATCGTCATTGCTTGTAACAACAGGCTGTGCAGCCGGTGCAGCTGTATTACTAACTACCGGAGCAGGGGCATCTGCTTTGGCCTCTTCTTTCGGAGCCTCAGTTTTAGCTGCGGGAGCACCACCCGCCAATAAAGCCGCAATATCTTCACCGGGTTCGCCCACAATGGCTATAATACCGTCAACGGGCACAGCTTGCCCTTTTTGTATGCCTATGTGCAGCAAAGTACCTTTCACATAGTTTTCAAGTTCCATAGTGGCCTTGTCGGTCTCCACCTCAGCCAATATATCGCCTGATTTTACAGTATCACCCACTTTTTTAAGCCATTCAACAATCACACCTTCAGTCATGGTGTCACTCATTTTGGGCATTCTTATCACTTCAGCCATTGTATGCGTGTTTTAGTATTCGGGGGTCAAAAATAATACAATCAACCGTATTTGCAGAACGGTTTGTAAAAGGTATCAAAATAGTAAGAGTTTTTTAAACAGCCCCGGGTTTTAAACCCGGGGCTGTTTAAAAAACTCCTATATATTAATTATTGTGCTATTAACTACTGTGCCGTATATGTTTCGCTGGTAGTAACAGTTAAAAACTGTGTACTGCTTATATTCCTTAATACAAGTGTGGTGTTATCTACTGATACAATACTCCACGTAGTACCGTTTAAAGTTATACTTTGCTCGTTGTTGTCAACCGCCCAATTATAAGTAGTTGTGGGCTGGTTACCGGGACACACATTTGTAGTTTCTTCCACATCGTATTTCTTAGTTGCCTTAAAAGTAATCAGGTTGTCTTTTTGGCAGGCAGGCACATTACTAAAATCTTCGGTAGGCAGTCCGTTGCTGTATTCCACCGTTTTATTAGTCAATTTCCATTTCTCGGCAATCATCACTTGCGCCTTCGGCCCCGGAAAAGGGTTCGTCACCACTTTGCCCCCGTTCACTTTATTCGGATCGGGGCTTTCCTCCTTTTTGCAGGCACCAATGGCAAGGGGTACAGTAAAAAGTATCAGCAGTTTTTTAATCATAGTCATAGTTGCTTAGCAAAAGCCGTGCAAAAATAAGGCCTTTTTCAGATTCACTTCAACAACCTAAAAACCCAAAAGTTCCCCCACCGTAAAACCCTTGCACTGCAAAGGTTTTGGCGTGTGGATAAAAATCAGTGTCGAAAAGTGGGGGAATATGGAGAAAAGTGTCGGTTTATTCTATAATTTTGAAAAGCCTTTAATGTGCCCACACTATGCCACAGTTTATAGGAGAATTTGAATGCAAAATGGATGGTAAGGGGAGAGTTATGCTCCCTGCCAACCTGCGTAAGCAAATTCCTGAGGAAGCAGGCGACAAATTGGTGGTGAACAGAGGTTTTGACAAGTGCCTTACCTTATATACTAAGGCAGATTGGCAAAAAGAAACTGATAAGCTAAAGGGACTAAACTCCTTTAACAAAAAAGACAGGTTGTTTATACGACTGTTTAATAATGGAGCGACCGAGGTGCAAATTGATACCGCATCAAGGATACTGGTACCCAAAAAGCTGCAAGAGTATGCCGAGATGGAGAATGATTTGGTGTTGTACGCATACGAGAATAAGATAGAGATATGGTCGGCGAAGAACTATGAAGAGATGTTTAATATGAGTGCCGACGATTTCTCGGAACTGGCCGAAGAAGTAATGAGCAGTAAAGATAAGGGAGGGGAGGGTGATGAGTGAGTACCATATTCCGGTGATGTTGGAGGAGTGCATTGAGGCACTTAATATAAAACCCGACGGCACATACATAGATGTGACGTATGGGGGCGGCGGCCACAGCAAAGCCATATTGGCCAAGCTGGGAAAAAAAGGCAGGTTGGTTGCTTTTGACCAAGATGCCGATGCTATTAATAATAAGGTGGACGATGAGCGGTTGATTTTGGTGAATCACAATTTCCGCTACTTGAAAAACTTTTTAAAATACCACAATGCTTTGCCCGCTGACGGGTTGCTGGCCGACTTGGGAATTTCGTCCTTTCAAATCGACGAGCCTGAAAAAGGTTTTGCCCACCGCTGGGATGCTCCGCTGGATATGCGCATGGATCAAAACATTGCGCAAACCGCAGCCGATGTGGTAAACAACTATAAGGAACAGGAACTGACAAATGTGCTGCGTCACTACGGCGAATTAGACAATGCCTATAAACTGGCAAAGGCTATAATAACCGAACGGACAAAGCAACCCATACACACCACCGGACAATTGAAGCAAGCCGTGCAACCTTATTTGCCGCGCAATGCTGAAAATAAATACCTCTCGCAACTGTTTCAGGCATTGCGAATTGAGGTGAATAAAGAACTGGATGTGCTGAAACACCTGCTGAAACAATGCGAAGGGGTTTTAGGCAAAGGAGGACGGTTGGTAATCATGTCGTACCACTCGCTGGAAGACAGATTGGTAAAAAACTACATAAAAACAGGAAATATAGAGGGGGAAGAAGATAAAGACCTGTATGGCAATACTACCAAGCCTTTTAAAGGGTTGAGCAGCAAAGCCACTACAGCAAGTGATGATGAAATTACCCGCAACCCGCGTGCACGTAGTGCCAAATTGCGTGTGGCGGAAAGGATTTGAGCATAATACCATAGCTAAGAGAATGAAGCAATAAGTCCCCGCAAGAGGAATTTACTTCGGCAAGCTCAGTATGATGGTTATTGATAAACGACTAAAAATTTAAATCGGTTACTACTGTTTAGCTCACTGCTGAACACAGAACACAATGGAAAACGAAATCAAAAAAAGGGCGCTTGAAGAAGAGCAACCTCAGGAGCAGCCGGCCGAGGAGAAGGAGAAGGTTTCACCCAAAAAACCTTCAAAAATCCTTTCTGCATCTGAGTACAGCTTTTTTCTTGACAGGGAAAACCTGCACAAGCTGTTCCCTATGATTTTTTTCCTTGCAGGCTTGGGATTGTTCTACATATACAATGCCCACTACGCTCAACGCATTGTTAGAAAAACCGACGACATAAAAGACGAAATAAAAGAACTGCGGGCTGAGTACATCACTATAAAATCAGACTTGATGTACCAGTCGAAACAATCGCAAGTATCAAAAAGGTTACAAGGAGGCGAGTTGAAAGAACTGCGCACCCCACCTTATAAAATAACATTTACCGAAAAGGATGAACGTTAGGCGCGACATACTTTGGCGGGTATATCTCGCCTTTTTGCTCACCGCAGTATTCGGGGTGTGGGTGGTAGTGTATGCCGTCCGCATTCAGTTTACCGAAGGGCCTGAGCTGCGCGCGCTTGCTGAAGAACTAAGCATTTCATACGAAACCATTGAGGCCACAAGGGGCAATATTTATGCTGATGACGGCAGCCTTTTAGCCACCTCTGTTCCTGTATATGATGTTCACATGGATTTGGTAGCCGAAGGCCTTACCAAAGAGGTATTTAATTCCAGTGTAGATTCGTTGGCATGGCTGTTATCAACCACTTTTAAAGACAAAAGCAAAGACGAGTACCTGCGTATTTTGAAACAAGCCCGCAGGGACAAGAAAAGATACTTCCCCCTAAAACGTAAAGTAACCTTTACCCAAATAAAAGCCATGAAAACATGGCCTATGCTGCGTTTAGGCAAATACAAAGGCGGTTTTATTGTGATTGAGAAAGAACGCCGCCAAAAGCCTTTCCAAATATTGGCCGAACGTACTATAGGATACAGTATAGACGGTGTGGCACCGGTGGGGCTTGAGGGTGCATACGACGGTGTATTATCAGGTATCAGCGGAAAACGCCTCATGCAAAAAGTATCGGGCGGGCAATCCATCCCTGTGAATTATGATAACGAAATAGAACCCGAAGACGGTAAAGACATCTACACCACTATTGATATAAACATACAAGATGTGGCCGAAGATGCTTTAATGGAGGCGTTGATAAACAATGATGCCGAAAGCGGATGCGCGATATTGATGGAGGTGAAAACAGGCCACATAAAAGCCATTGCCAATCTAACCCGCAAATCACCCGGAGTATATAAAGAAGAATACAACTACGCTGTGGGCGAAAGTGCCGAGCCGGGCTCAACTTTTAAGCTGGCATCACTGATTGCCTTGTTAGAAACCGGTGTTGCCGATTTGGATGACAGTGTTACTGTTGATTTTGGAGTTACCAAGTTTTTCGACCGTGAGATGAAAGATTCTGAACCCGGCGCAAACAAAAGGCTCTCGCTAAGGCAGTCGTTCGAAAAATCATCCAACGTAGGTATCTCAAAACTGGTGTACCAGCACTTTGCCAAAACCCCCGAAAAGTTTGTGGAACAAATAGACAAACTGGGCTTGGGTAAATCGCTTGGGCTGCAAATAACAGGTGAAGGCAAACCCCGTATAAAAAATCCTAACGATAAAGACTGGTACGGAACCACCCTGCCTTGGATGTCGATAGGATACGAATCAACCGTTACGCCATTGCAAATGGCTACTTTATACAATGCAGTGGCCAACGGCGGCACGATGGTGAAACCCGTTTTTGTACGAGAAGTACGCCACGTGGGCAAATTGGTAGAGAAATACGAAACCGAAGTACTAAATGAGGCCATTTGCTCAAAAACTACCCTGAAAAAGGTAAAAGAAGCCATGGAAGGTGTGGTATTGCACGGTACCGCTACCAACCTTAAAAACGATAACTACACCGTAGCGGGTAAAACAGGAACCGCCCAAATGGCCGATGCCAAGCACGGTTACCGCAAATATTACAAATCGTCGTTTGCAGGCTATTTCCCTGCCGATAACCCCCAATACACTTGCATAGTAACTGTTAACGGGGCATCAAAAGGGGTGTACTACGGTAGCTTGGTTGCCGGTCCGGTATTTAAAGAAATAGCCGACAAGGTATATGCCAGCAAGCTGGATTTGCACATAGACCTTGAACACAAAACATTGCCCACGATTGCAAAACTACCCACTCCTAAAGTTTCGCAGAAAAAAGAACTGCAAGATGTATTGAACGGTGTAGGTATCTCTTCGCAAACACAGCAGGAAGTGGACGACCAGCAATGGGTAACTGCACAAACCAACGATAACGCCTTAAAAATAGGTGAACGCAAAATAGTGAACGGGCAAGTGCCCGATGTTACGGGCATGAGCTTGAAAGATGCAGTTTTTCTGATAGAAAATACAGGGATGAAAGTACGCTTTAGCGGCAACGGAAAAGTGCGCAAGCAATCGTTGCCCGCAGGTTCAAGAATAGTGCGGGGCGGTACAGTTTATTTAGAATTAAGTTGATTAGTATAAATAACATATTACAAGGTGTAAAAACCCAACAGGTTAGCGGCAACGAAACGGCTGTGATTACCTCGCTTTGCTTGGATTCAAGAAAGGTAGAGGCAGGCAGTATGTTTTTTGCCGTAAGGGGCAGTTTGGCCGATGGCCACAGCTACATACCCACCGCCATTGAAAAAGGTGCGGCGGCAATTGTGTGCGAAGAACTGCCCCTTAACCCAACGGCTACCATTACTTGGATAGTAGTAACGGATACCCATGCCGCGTTGGGGCCAATAGCTTGCAACTTTTACAACAACCCCTCACACGAGTTTAAGTTGGTGGGCATAACAGGAACTAACGGTAAAACCACCGTAGCTACACTGTTATACCAACTATACACCCACATGGGCTATAAATGCGGGTTGGTATCAACCGTGCAAAACATCATCGGTACACAGGCAATACCATCAACCCACACCACCCCTGATGCCATTAGCCTTACCGCTTTATTGCGCCAAATGGCAGACAGCGGTTGCTCGTTCGTATTTATGGAGTGCAGCAGCCATGCCATTCACCAAGAGCGTATCAAAGGTCAAAAATTTGCAGGGGCTGTATTTACAAACATTACCCACGACCACCTTGATTACCACATAACGTTTGATAATTACTTAAAGGCTAAGAAGAAGTTTTTTGACGAACTGGATAACGATGCCTTTGCCCTAACCAATAAAGACGACCGTAACGGCAGTGTAATGCTGCAAAATACCAAGGCCAGCAAATACACTTATAGCCTGCGCAGTATGGCAGATTTTAACGCCAGAATTGTGGAGCAGGATTTTAGCGGTATGCTGCTGGAGATTGCCGGACAAGAGGCTTGGTATCGGCTCACAGGCCATTTTAACGGCTATAATTTATTAGCCGTGTATGCTACGGCCTTTCTATTAGGCGAGAGCAAAGAAGAAATTATTACCGCGCTAAGCACCATCCCCTCGGTACGTGGCAGGTTTGAGTTTATGAAATCGCCCAACGGGGTGATTGGAATAGTGGATTATGCCCACACGCCCGACGCACTTAAAAACGTGCTGGAAACCATTAACCAAATACGCACCAACAATGAGCAATTAATCACCGTTGTGGGCTGCGGAGGCAATCGCGATGCTGCAAAACGCCCTGAAATGGCAGCGATTGCAGTAGAAATGAGCAACCGAGCCATTTTTACTTCAGACAACCCGCGTAATGAAGACCCTGAAGCCATTTTAGAAGAAATGATGAAAGGAGTACCGGGGCAGCATTATAAAAAAACATTGAAGATAACCGACAGGCGGGAAGCGATTAAAACCGCTGCCACGCTTGCCCAAAAGGGAGATATAATACTGATAGCAGGCAAAGGCCACGAAACCTATCAGGAAATAAAGGGCACAAAACACCCTTTTGACGATAGGGCTGTGCTGGAGGAAATGTGGTAATGACCCCAAACCCCTAAAGGGGCTTTAGCGGGCAGATTAAGTCCCCTTTAGGGGATTTAGGGGCAACACCCCCTTGTGTTCTCCCTTAATACGGGGAAATCACGTGCGCTGCCATCCTGAGCTTGTCGAAGGGTGTGGGGAATAAAAAGAAAAACAACCGCTAAAGGCCAAAAGCCAACGGCAAAAGAAATAGGATAAATGTTATACTACTTATTCGACTACTTAGAAAGAGAGTTTAACCTCGCAGGGGCGGGTGTATTTCAGTACATCTCGTTCAGGGCAAGTATGGCCATCATACTGTCGTTGGTTATCTCATTGCTGTTCGGCAAAAGCCTTATTGCCATGCTGCACCGCAGGCAAGTAGCCGAAACAGTACGCCAGCTTGGTTTAGAAGGCGAAGCGCAAAAGCAAGGCACCCCCACTATGGGTGGTCTTATCATTCTTGCGGCCATTTTGCTACCCACCTTGTTATTTGCCAAAATAACCAACATCTATATCCTGCTAATTATTGTAGTTACCGTATGGTTGGGATTGATTGGTTTCTTAGACGATTATATCAAGGTATTTAAACGCGACAAAAAGGGTCTTGCGGGTAAGTTTAAAGTAATGGGTCAAGTGGGGGTAGGCATCATCGTAGGTGCCATTTTATACTTCCACCCTGAGGTAGTGGTTAAAGAAGTTTACACTCCGGTTGAAGCCGCTAAGTCGGGCATCGAAGCCACACAATTGAATAAAGAACAGATGAACGAGAAGGTGTACTACACCCGCGACGTGAAATCAACCGAAACAACTGTCCCCTTTTTAAAAGAAACTGAGTTTGATTATGCCAGCCTGCTTAAATGGATAGGCCCTAATTACCGTGATTGGGCTTGGCTTATTTACATACCGATTGTAATACTGATAATCACCGCCGTATCCAACGGGGCAAACCTTACCGATGGTATTGACGGTTTGGCCTCGGGCGTATCGGCCATTATAGGCACCACGCTGGGGGTTTTGGCGTACGTTTCGGGCAATAAGATTTTTGCCGATTACCTCAACATTATGTACATCCCCAACTTGGGCGAACTGGTAATATTTGCCGGTGCCTTTGTGGGTGCTTGCGTAGGCTTTTTGTGGTACAACTCAAACCCAGCACAGGTATTTATGGGCGATACAGGCAGCCTTTCATTGGGCGGTATTATCGCCGTGTTTGCTATCATTATCCGCAAAGAGCTATTGATACCCATTCTTTGCGGGATTTTCTTGGTAGAAAACCTAAGTGTAGTAATACAAGTAGCATACTTTAAATACACCAAAAAGAAATACGGCGAAGGACGGCGCATTTTCAAAATGTCGCCCCTGCACCATCACTACCAAAAACTGGGCTATGCCGAACCCAAAATTGTAACCCGTTTTTGGATTGTGGGCATTATGCTGGCCATTTTCACCATCATCACCCTGAAACTACGATAAGAAAGTGTCAAAACGCATAGTCATATTAGGCGCAGGCGAGAGCGGAACAGGATCGGCAGTATTGGCAAAAGCCAAGGGCTTTGATGCTTTTGTTTCAGACAAAGGCACCATTGCGGATAAATACAAAGCCGAACTGGACGGGATTGGTGTGCAATGGGAAGAAGGGCAACATACCGAAGCATTGATATTAAATGCCGATGAGGTGATAAAAAGCCCCGGCATACCTGATAAGGCAGAGATAATTAAACAGCTGAAAGGACAAGGCACTCCCATAATTTCAGAAATTGAGTTTGCTGCCCGCTTCACCACCGCCCAACTGCATTGCATAACGGGCACAAACGGCAAAACCACCACCACCAGCCTCACCTACCACATACTACAAAAAGCAGGGCTTAATGTGGGTTTGGGCGGTAACATCGGTCAAAGTTTTGCGCGGCAGGTAGCTACCGCAAATTTTGACCATTATGTGTTGGAGCTGAGCAGTTTTCAGTTAGACAATACCTACACCGCAAGGGCAAACAACGGGGTGATATGTAACATAACCCCCGACCACTTGGACAGGTATGAATACGAGTTGCAGAATTACATCAACTCAAAATTCCGTGTTACCCAAAACCAAACCGCAGACGATTTATTCATTTACTGCGCTGATGATGAACTAACCGTGCAAAACCTTGCACAGCAAAAAGGCGCAGGCAAGCCCATGCCCTTTAGCATATACAAAACCCTTAACTACGGCGCGTGGCTTGAGGGCAACCAAATGATTATAAAACTTACAGAAGACGACCAAAACCCATTTACTATGCTTATAGAAGAATTTTCACTAAAAGGTAAACACAACATTTACAACACCATGGCTTCGGCTATTATTGCCAAAGCCCTGAACATCCGCAAAGAGGTGATACGCGAAAGCCTCACCGACTTTAAAAACGTGGAGCACCGCCTTGAAAGCGTTGGTAAAGTGCGCGGAATCGATTTTATAAACGATTCTAAAGCCACTAACGTAAACTCGGCATGGTATGCCCTTGAAAGCGTTGAACGCCCCATTATTTGGATTGCAGGGGGTGTTGACAAGGGGAATGATTATAGTATGCTGAAACCTTTAGTGCGCGAAAAGGTGAAACTGATTGTGTGCCTTGGGGTAGATAACCGCAAAATACACGAAGCCTTTGCAAAAGATGTGAAGATGCTGCTAAACACTACCTCAATGCCCGAAGCTGTGCACGTAGCCTACAAAATGGGCGAGCAAGGCGATACCGTTTTATTATCACCCGCCTGTGCAAGTTTTGATTTGTTTGAAAATTATGAAGACAGGGGTCGCCAGTTTAAGCGCGCCGTAAAAAACCTGTAAGCATAAACACTATTAAGCATAGTAAGATTTTTAATTGGTAAATGGTGTCCTGCAAGGGACGTTAATAAAAACGCTGCGGCAACAGCCCAAAGCACATAAATGAACTGGATACTTAAAAAAACAAAAGGCGATGCCGTAATATGGGCCGTAGTGATACTACTGTCTATATTCGGTTTATTGGCTGTGTACAGTTCAACCGGAACATTGGCATACAAAAAACAGGGCGGTAATACAGAGTTTTATCTCTTTAAACACCTATCGTTCCTAACCTTTGGCCTTATACTTATGTATTTAAGCCATTTGGTAAATTTCAAATACTATTCCCGCATATCACAAATACTGCTCATCCTTTCATTTGTGCTCTTGCCCTATACACTGTTTTTCGGAACAGACATAAACGATGCCCGCAGGTGGATTACCCTACCCGTTATCGGGTTCACCTTTCAAACGTCCGATTTGGCAAAACTGGCACTCATCATGTATGTGGCTCGTTTTCTTTCTAAACGTCAGGACGAGATAAAAGACTTTAAAAAATCATTCCTGCCCGTTACCATCACCATAGCGTTAATATGCGCGCTCATTATGCCCGCCAACCTTTCAACAGCATTGGTATTGTTTGCCACCTGTTTGTTGCTTATGTTCATTGGCCGCATAGCTTTTAAGCACATATTGCTTGTATTAGGTTCAGGCATTTTAGCAGCTACCGTGCTGGTAGTAATGGCACTTACCTTGCCTGATGATGCCCTTAGCAAAATTGCCCGTTTAAAAACATGGAAAAACCGTATTGAGCATTTTGCCGCAAAGGATGATGGCCCTGTTGACGAACGCGAAGCCCTGCAAACCGATTATCAGGTAGTGCAGGCAAAAATAGCCATTGCCAGCGGTGGCCTTATTGGTAAAGGCCCGGGCAATAGTACCCAGCGAAACTTCTTGCCTCACCCCTACTCCGATTTTGTGTTTGCCATCATATTAGAAGAATACGGCCTCATAGGAGCATCGTTTCTCATACTGTTATACCTCGTGCTGTTATTCAGGTGTATTAGAATAGTAATACGAAGTCCGCGTGCATTTGGGGCACTGCTGGCTGTAGGATTAAGTTTCAGTTTAGTAATACAAGCCTTTATCAATATGGGCGTAGCCGTAAATATATTCCCTGTAACGGGGCTGCCTTTGCCATTAGTAAGCATGGGTGGTACCTCGCTAATATTTACAAGCATGGCATTTGGCATTATACTTAGCGTGAGCCGCGATGTAGAGGAAAAAGAGAGTACAGAAAAACAGGAGGAAGGAGTGGAAAGTGCAACCGCTTAAAGTTGTTATTTCAGGTGGCGGCACAGGCGGCCATATATTTCCGGCCATTGCCATTGCAAAAGCCCTGCAAAAGCGCAATCCGCAAACCCAAATACTGTTTGTGGGTGCAAAAGGTCGCATGGAGATGGAAAAAGTTCCTGCTGCCGGATACAAAATAGTGGGGCTTGACATAGCAGGCATACAACGCAAATTTGATTTGCGTAACCTGCTTATTCCTTATAAGGTGGTAAAAAGCCTGTGGCAAGCACACAAAATATTAAAGGAATTTAAACCTGATATCGTTATTGGTGTAGGCGGATACGCCAGTGCGCCCACCCTGTATATGGCAGCACAAATGGATATCCCTACCGTTATACAGGAACAAAACAGTTATGCAGGGCTTACAAATAAAATATTGGCAAAACGTGTTGCAGCCATTTGCGTGGCCTTTAACAACATGGATGCCTATTTTCCTGCAAACAAAATTGTTTTAACAGGCAATCCTGTGCGCGAAGATTTGCAGGACATAACGGGCAAACGCGAGGAAGCTCTTAAACACTTTAACCTTGTACCCGATAAAAAAACAGTTTTGATAATCGGTGGCAGTTTAGGGGCAAGAACCATTAACAATGCCTTATTTGACGGCTTACCAATGCTGAACGACGAGGATGTGCAAGTGATTTGGCAAACCGGTAAGTTTTTTTACGGTAAAGCCCAAGAAAAGAACAGTGACACGGTAAAAGTGTTTGATTTTATAAACCGTATGGATTTGGCATACGCAGCTGCCGATGTGGTTGTATCAAGGGCAGGGGCATTATCCATTGCCGAGTTATGCCTCACAGGCAAACCCTGTATTTTGGTACCCTCGCCCAATGTGGCCGAAGACCACCAAACTAAAAACGCAATGGCTTTGGTGAACGAGAATGCCGCACAATTGGTAAAAGATGCTGAAGCGAAACGAATGCTGGTGAACAGTGCTTTGTATTTACTGCACGATGAAAACCGACAAAAACAATTGGCACAAACCATACGCACGCTGGCTATACCCAATGCTTCTGAACGGATAGTTGATGAGGTATATAAGATAGTACCACAGCAATAGAGTTACGATTTGTTGATTTAGAGATTTAAGGATTAGATAATGTGATTGGAGAGCTTGTGCGTGGTTTCCCTCCTTAGTTAAAGGGAGGTTATTTAAGGGTAAACAAAGAACCAAAAGCATAAATAAAAATGAACGCCGAAGGGCTTAAAAACATATACTTTATTGGCATAGGCGGCATAGGCATGAGCGCACTGGCTCGTTATTTTAAACAACTGGGCAAAAATGTATCAGGCTACGACCGTACCGAAACTGAGCTAACCCGCACTTTGGTGCGTGAAGGAATTGCCGTGCATTATAGTGACGATATTAACCTTATTGATACCAACGTTATTGCCAACCCTTCGCAAAGTGCCGTAGTATATACGCCTGCGGTTCCAAAAGACCATAAAGAACTTAACTTATTACGTGATAGAGGATATACCCTTTATAAACGTGCTGAAATATTAGGATTAATTACCCGCGAAACTTATACCATTGCTGTGGGCGGTACTCACGGTAAAACTACCACATCGTGCATGGTAGCTCATTTGCTCCGCCATGCAAACATTGGTTGCGGTGCATTTTTGGGCGGTATTTCGGCCAATTTCAACTCTAATTTTGTATTGCCCGATGCAAACGCACCCGAAGCAATTACGGTGACTGAGGCTGATGAATTCGATCGTTCATTTCTGCACCTTTCTCCAAACATTGCAGTAATCACCTCAATGGATGCCGACCATTTGGATATTTACGGAGAACACAGCAGTTTGTTAGAGTCATTCCATCTGTTTGCCCACAAAATAAAAACAGGCGGCACCTTGTTTGTACGTTACGGACAACCCTTTAACACGCAACTTGAAGACGCAACCCTGCTTACCTATGGTTTAGGCGACGGGGCTGATTATTATGCCGCTAACATTACCATTAATAACGGCCATTACTATTTCGACTTAGTAACCCCTACCAACGCTTATACCAACTTAAAACTGGGTATGCCCGGCATACACAACGTTGAAAATGCTGTTGCGGCATCTTCAATCGCTTTAAAAATGGGCGTTAATGAAGAGCAACTACGCAGCGGTTTGGCAACGTTTAAAGGGGTAAAACGCAGGTTTGAATACATTATTAACCGCGAGGATTTTGTTTATATAGATGATTATGCCCACCATCCTACAGAGTTGGAAGCGGCCATAAAATCAGCAAGACAGTTATATCCGGGCAAAAAACTAACGGGAGTGTTTCAACCGCATTTATACTCACGCACTCGTGATTTTGTTGACGGTTTTGCGCACAGTTTGAGTTTGTTAGACGAAGTGATATTACTGGATATATATCCTGCACGGGAACTACCCATAGAGGGGGTAACATCCGAAATTATTTTTAATAAAATAACTGCTGCTGCTAAAACCTTGTGTACTAAAGATGAGTTTTTAGCGGTTATAAAAAATAAACAACCCGAAGTTTTGCTAACTCTCGGTGCGGGAGATATAGACCAATTTGTACTACCCCTTCAACATTTATATACCGCATGAAAAAACGCTGGCAAATAATAGCAACGTACAGCATTTGGGCAATATTGGTTATTGCCTTGCTGGCTTCGTTGTCGTTTGTGGAGCGTGAACAAAAACAAATGCGGTGCAAATCGCTGGAGGTAAAAATTGAACCCGAGGCTGAAACCTATTTTATCACCCGCGATGATGTAGTAAGCGAGTTAACAGGGGGATTGGGCGAGGCCACATTAATGGGGCAACCCGTTGCAGGGTTTAATGTGGGACAGTTGGAAGATATGCTTGAGGTGAACCCCTTTGTGCAAAGTGCCGAAGTGTTTATTGATATAGAAGGTAATCTGCGGGTTGATGTGGTACAACGCCGCCCCATAATGCGTGTAATGAACCGCGAAGGCGGGGGGTATTATATTGACGAATACGGCATAAAAATGCCCTTGAGCGATAGTTTTACGGCTCACGTACCTATTGCAACGGGGAATATTTATGAAAAACTGGAAAAAACCCGCGACACAGTATTTTCAAAGGCCGGACGCGATGTTTACCAACTGGGATTATACATTGATAAAAATCCCTTTTGGAATGCGATGATTGAGCAAGTGGAGGTAAACGCGAAAGGTGAGTTGGTGTTTATTCCAAAAATTGCCGACCACAAGGTAATACTGGGCGATGCCCAACGACTGGACGAAAAATTAACCCATTTAAAAATTTTTTATAAAAAAGGTTTAAACAAGCTGGGGTGGGATAAATACAAAGTGATTAATTTAAAGTACACAGGCCAGATTGTGTGCGAAAAATACTAAAAACAGCAAGGCTATATAAAGTAATATTGAAGGATTATGCACAACGGTAAAATAATAGTTGGCTTAGACATTGGTACCACAAAGGTTTGCGCCATTGTGGGCCGTTTTAACGAATATGGAAAGATTGACGTGCTGGGCATGGGCAAAGCCGATTCGCACGGAGTTACACGCGGTGTTGTAACCAACATTAACAAAACAGTAGAAGCCATAAAGAAGGCTATTGACGAGGCTTCTGACAAATCAGGAGTTGAAGTGCGCAAGGTGCACGTAGGTATAGCCGGACAACATATAAAAAGCCGCCAGCATCGCGGTTTGGTAGTGCGTAACTCGATAGATACCGAGATTGATATGCACGACCTTGGCAAGTTGGAAGGCGATATGTATAAACTGGCATTGAACCCCGGTGAAGAAATTATTCACGTATTGCCCCAAGAATACACTGTGGATAACGAGCCCGGTATAAAAGACCCTGTGGGTATGTCAGGCATCCGTTTAGAAGGAAATTTCCATGTGATTACCGCGCAGGTAACAGCTGCACGCAACATATACAAATGCGTTCAGTTGGCAGGTTTAGAAGCTGCTGATTTGATATTGGAGCCTTTAGCCTCATCAGAATCAGTACTTAGCCCGCAAGAAATGGATGCAGGGGTTTGCTTGGTAGATATAGGCGGAGGCACTACCGATATTGCCATTTTCCACGACGGGGTAATCCGCCATACAGCCGTTATCCCTTACGGTGGTAACATCATTACCGAAGACATTAAAGAGGGTTGTAACGTATTGCGCGACCATGCTGAATTGCTAAAAGTAAAATTCGGGTCGGCATTGTGGGAAGAAACCAAACCCAACGAGATTATCTCGATACCCGGTTTGCGCGGTCGCGACCCTAAAGAAATTTCGGTGCGCAACCTGGCTAAAATAATTCAAGCCCGCGTTGAAGAGATTTTTGAACTGGTGTATTGCGAGATTAAAAACAGCGGCGTTGAGAAGAAATTGATAGGCGGCGTAGTAATAACTGGCGGCGGTGCCCAACTGAAACACGTTACCCACCTTGCTGAATACGTTACCGGTTTAGATGCCCGCATAGGATATCCAAACGAGCATTTGGCTAAAGGCATGGTTGAGGAGGTAAAAAGTCCCATGTATGCAACAGGTATAGGTTTGGTAATTAAAGGTTTGAAAACCGAAGACACAGGCATTGATACCAACGGCGGTGCCAAAAGTGAAGGCGAGTTGAAAGAACAACGCAAACAGATAAAAGATGAAATGCAACGTAAAAACTTCCTTAACCGCCTTAAACAGTGGTTTGTGGATGATTTAGACGTAAAGGACTTTTAATGTGTACGTAGAGCGTCATTGCGATCCCGAATATAATTCGGGACGAAGCAATCCCTTAGAGTAGGAAACAGATTGCTTCGTCAGCCGAAGACGGCCTCCTCGCAATGACGGAATAATTTAGAAAATATTAAAATCGATTAATTACTTAAAAGTATGTCGAAGTTTACAGTTGATTTACCCAAAGAACGCTCATCAATAATCAAAGTTATTGGTGTGGGCGGTGGCGGCAGCAATGCCGTAAACCACATGTACCGTCAGGGTATTGCGGGCGTTGATTTTTTTGTGTGCAATACCGATTCGCAGGCGTTGGAGCGCAGCCCTGTTCCTAATAAGATACAACTGGGCACCTCTATCACCGAAGGATTGGGCGCGGGCTCAAACCCCGAGATGGGCAAGAAGGCTGCCCTTGAAAGTATAGAAGAGATTATCGACCTGTTGGGCGTTAATACCAAAATGATATTTGTTACTGCCGGAATGGGTGGCGGTACAGGCACGGGGGCAGCCCCCATTATTGCCAAAACGGCAAAAGAAATGGGCATACTTACCGTAGGTATTGTTACCACTCCGTTTAGTTTTGAAGGCCCCCGCCGTACCCAACAAGGTATGACGGGTGTTGCTGAAATGAAAGACGCAGTAGATGCCTTGCTTATCATCTCTAACGATAAAATCAAAGAGATGTACAGTAATTTCCGTTTTACGCAGGCATTTGCCCAAGCCGATGATGTATTAACCATTGCAGCCAAAGGCATTGCCGAAATTATCACCATGAGCGGTGATGGCAACGTGGATTTCCAAGACGTGCGTACAGCTATGACCAACAGTGGCAAGGCCATTATGGGAACAGGTGTTGCCGAAGGTGCCGACCGTGCCCTAAAAGCCTCGCAAATGGCCATTAACTCGCCTTTATTGGATAATACCCAAATTGAAGGTGCGGGTTGGTTGCTGATAAATATTTCGTGGGGTATGGAAGAACCCACTATGGAAGAAATGGGTACAGTGATGGACTTTTTCCAAGAGAAAGCCGGACAGAATGCCAACCT
Source organism: Bacteroidia bacterium (assembly GCA_035906255.1). Classification (GTDB taxonomy): domain Bacteria; phylum Bacteroidota; class Bacteroidia; order UBA8524; family UBA8524; genus SB11. The sequence continues at coordinate 138,927 of JAMIFM010000010.1, read as the reverse complement.
TAAATTTGGTTGGTGCTCAAACGAAACTTTGGAGAAAAAACTATCGGTTACTCTTATCGCCACAGGATTTGGCAACAAAGAAAACACGTTCAAAACTCCCAAAGAGGAGGTACGTATCCCCTTAATCGAACCAAAAGAAGAAGTGGAAGAAAACGTACAACCTAAAAATGTAGAGCCTCAAAACTCTTACCACACACCTCCTGCGTTTGAAGAGAGTGAAATTGTGTTCCGTCCCGTTACCCCACGTCAGGAAAACACACATACCGAGATGAAACAGGATTTATTCACCATAAAGCCTATTGAAGAAGAAGAGCCTGTGCGTATTAACCTGCACGATGAGCGTGTTGAAGACCAAGATTTGGAGCGTGAGCGCATACAAAAACTAAAAGAGCGTATGGTGTACCTTAAAAACCTGAACGCTAAGCTAAATAACCCTGAAGGCATGATGGACATGGAAAAAGAACCTGCCTATATGCGTAAAGGAGCTAAATTGGACGAAGTGCCTCATTCGTCAGTATCGCAAGTATCTAAAGTGTCGTTGTTTGAAAATCCTGACGACGACAATAAAATAGAGCTGAAAACTAACAACAGCTTTCTGCACGACAACGTTGATTGACGTATTATTTTTAGTAAACACATAGTAAATGCCCTGCACTTGCGGGGCATTTTGTTTTATATACCGTCAAGCACCGTTGCCAGTTTGCGGTCTTTATCGGTAATGATATTACCTGCATCATGGGTAGTAAGTACCACGTGCACTTTGTTGTAAACGTTCGTCCATTCGGGGTGGTGGTTTAATTTCTCAATTGCAAATGATGCCTTTACCATCCATGCAATTGCGCTTGCAAACGATGCAAACTCAAACGTTTTCATCAACCTGTTGTTTTCTTCCTTCCAATCCATATTCCAATATACACAAAATTGCAATTCCCCTGCCCGTATTCTTTAGTACATTTGCCATAATGCCCGCAGGGTTTATCACCGATTTTGAACAACAGGTAACCACACTGTTTGGCACAATGCCCCAACATCTCTACTCCGGTGCATCGGCTACCCCCTTTCGTATTTTATACCTGTCCCAGCACAATATCCTGTTTCATTTAATACAAATTAATGCTGTTCTGCCACGTGATTGTCCGCCCGGTTTTTTTGCAGTTTGGCAGCAAAAAACAGAAGAAAGCGGGGTGCGGGTAATACAAGTGTTTGAGGATGTGTGGCACACCCGCCGTCAAAATATAATATGCCTGCTTACATCGCTTGCGGGAAAATCACAAAAGATATTTGCACGCAATACAATTATCCGCCGCATTACACGCCCTGTAGCCGACAATTTTTTAAACACTCACCATTTGGGTGGCTCGCCCTCGGCGCGGTTTAAATACGGGGTATTTATAAAGAAAACCAATGAACTGGTTGGTGCAGCTACCTTTAGCCCGCCACGCAAATTTTACCGTGATGGGAAGGAATACCGCTCTTATGAACTGATACGCTATGCAGGTATAAACGGTGCTAATATTACAGGGGGACTTAGTAAGGTGCTGAAAGCGTTTATTGAGGACGTGCAGCCCGATGATATTATGACTTATGCCGACCGCTGCTGGTGGACAGGTGATAGCTATTTGCCTTTGGGATTTGAGTGGATTGAAAATACACCGCCGCAAGCCTTTTGGGTGAAAACAAAGGAGTGGGTACGACACTCCGCACATCAAAAACCCGACGGTGAAGGATACTTACAACTGGAAAACGCGGGAAACAGAAAGTTTTTATTAAGGTTGAAATAAGACAACTCCCGTTCCCCGAAGCGGGGACGCTTCGGGGTACTGTATTGTGGCATCACGCTACAACTATTTTTGGCGGAACGCGAATTAAAACACAAATTCAAGCGTGGACGTTTGAAGGAACGCAAGAGTTATCCTGCTACTGTTAACTTGAGCGTAGCGAAAGTTCTTCGCTCAAATGTGTAGAATCAAATATTAACCCCATCCAAATAAGATACACCCTTCGTCAGTATGATACGCTCAATCTGTTCCCCGAAGCGTCAACGCTTCGGGATTAAAAACGTAGCGTCACACTACATAAAATAAACTTCAAGCATGAACGCTTGAAGGAACACTATCATAAACCTGCTTTTTGAAAAAAAGGGTTTACTAACTTATTACTGCTTGTTTACTGTTAACCCTTACATTCGTATAAACAGGTATGAAGAATTTTTTGAAACCAAGCAATTTATTTTTGATACTGGCTAATATGGTTCCCTTATTAGGGGTGCTGTTTTTGGGCTGGGACGGTAAAGGTGTTTTTGTTATTTATATAATAGAAACTATACTGATTGGCGCATTAAATGTATTAAAAATGCTGGTGGTATATGTACTAAACGGCACACGGAATGAGCCTGCTGCAACAGGTACACAAAACGTAAGCGGTTTAGGTATTATCCCGTTTTTTATTTTCCATTATTACTTTTTCATCTTTGTGCAATCGGTGTTGTTTTTTGCATTTAGCTCTATTGGAGGCCCGCCCACGTTTGAACCTTATAATCTTATCCAAAATTTTGCCCCTTACCTGCAAGGCGAAACTAAGTTTGCTTTATTAAGCCTCTTAACCGCTAACCTTGCTTATTTTGTTGAGGGATTTGTATTATCAGGCCAATATAAAACTGAAACTCTTAGCGGGTTAATGTTTCAGCCTTACAAGCGCATTTTTGTGCAGCAATTTGTGGTAATATTAGGCGGCTTTGTTTTTATGCTTTCGGGAAGTGCCGCAGCCGTTGCAGTGTTGTTTATTATACTAAAAACTGTTGCCGATTATTTATCGGCCAATTATAATAATAATCCAAAAATTCAGGCTTGGATAAAAAATAATATTAAAGAGCAGGAGAAAGACAAGGTTAAAGAACTAACCCAAGAGCAGAAAGAAGCCATTGACAGGATTTTCAGAAATAAAAAATAATTGCCGATTGTTTGCCGCACTATTAGTTCAACAAACAACCGGCACGCTTTAATTATTCTGCAATCAGCAGGTTTTTGTTTGATTTTCCTTTTTGTACCAACAAGTAACTGTTTTGCAACAACCCGGCGGCATCAATCATAGCATTTGGGTCGGTAACTTTTTGCATATTTATGCTTACCCCTCCCCCTTGTATCATCTTGCGGGCTTCGCCGCGTGATGGGAAAATGCCTGTTTTATCGGCCAACAGTTCAGTAACGGGGATACCAGCTTCCAACTCAACTTTCGACACCTTAAATTTAAGGTTATCGTCCACCATATCTAAAATTATTTCACTGCTAAGCGTGCTTAGTTTATCAACTAAGTCTTTACTAAACAACAATTCGGTAGTACGCACCGCATCGTTATACCCCGCTTCGCCGTGCACACGCAACGTTATGTCTTTGGCCAACGCCTTTTGCACTATACGCAAATGAGGTGCTTCACGGTGCTGCGCAATGGTAGCATCAATTTCATCATGGGGCAGCAGGGTAAATACTTTTATGTAGTTTTCTGCATCCGCATCACTCGTATTAAGCCAAAACTGATAAAACTTATAAGGGCTGGTTTTCTTAGCATCAAGCCAAACGTTGCCGCTTTCGCTTTTACCAAATTTAGTACCGTCGGCTTTTTTCACCAACGGAGCAGTAAGGGCAAACGCCTCTCCCCCATCCATACGGCGTATAAGTTCAGTGCCTGTAGTAATGTTTCCCCATTGGTCGCTGCCGCCCATTTGCAGTTTTACTCCTTTGTTTTTGTACAGGTGAAAAAAATCATATCCCTGTATCAACTGGTAGGTAAACTCTGTAAAAGACATTCCGCCGCCCTCTAAACGGTTTTTAACGGAGTCTTTGGCCATCATGTAGTTTACGGTAATGTGTTTTCCTGCATCGCGGATAAAGCCTAAAAAGCTAAACTCTTTAAACCAATCGTAGTTGTTTACAATTTCGGCAGGGTTTTTATCGGCCTTAAAATCCAAAAACTGCTCTAACTGTTTGCGTTGGCAGTTTAGGTTATGATTAAGCGTATCTACATCCAATAAATTCCTTTCGGCACTTTTGCCTGATGGGTCGCCCACCATACCTGTAGCACCGCCAACCAACGCAATAGGCCTGTGGCCAGCGCGCTGCAAGTGCACCAAAAGCATCACGGGCACCATATTACCAATGTGCAACGAATCGGCAGTGGGGTCAAAACCCACATACCCCGTTACTGTTTCTTTATTCAGTAATTCTTCCGTACCGGGCATTATATCTTGTAGTAGCCCGCGCCAGCGTAATTCTTCAACTAAGTTCATCGTATCTCTTCTTTCTCGTTTATTATTCTGTATAAAATTGGTTGCCCTTTGTATTGACATATCCTAAGAATATGCCCTTTCTAAAAGCTTTTGCATAATTGCCCGTGCTAAAATCAAGCACGTTCTCATATTGTGGTGCTATTGCTTCTTTCCCGTTTTTATCTACTGCACCCCACATATTTGCATCATTGCGAAAGGACGCTACTCCGTTTTTATAATCAATGGCGTAGGCATACTTAAAAGCAACCACTGTATCGGCTTTGTGGTTTATAAAACCAAAACCCATACCATTGTTAACCCTTGCCAATCCTTCGCTAAACGACCAGACCTCGCGATATTTATAGGGTATTACCACTTCGCCTTTTGTATCAATGAATCCCCATTGACCGCTAAACATCACAGGGGCTAACCCTTCGGAAAAAGGTTTTGCATTGCCAAACTGCAAATCGATAACACGTTTACCTGCGGCGTTTATAAAACCGTATAAGCGTTGGCCAAAGGTATCAATACCCACACAAGCCAACCCTTGCGAAAAGGGACCGGCAAAATCATATTCAGCATACACCACTTGTTTGCCTTTGCTGTTTATGTAGCCGTATTTACCGTTTTTTTTCACTGCGGCATAGCCTTCGCTAAAACTCACATAGCTTTCGTAAGTAGTATCGCCCAGCACTTTGCCGTTTTTATCAACCACCCGCCAACGGCCTTGTTTTTCAACGCAGGCCACCTCGCCGTTATACTCTTCAACGGCACTGTACCTTAGCGGTACAATTTCTTTGCCTTTTGCATTTACAAAACCGTAATAATGCCTTATACGCACATACGCCAAACCGCTTTTCATACGGCCTGCTTCGTCGTAAGCAAAAGGAGCTAAGGCTTTACCCTTGGGGTTTATATAACCGCACAACCTGTCTTTTAACACACAAGCTGTTTTCCCCAAAAAATCATCTACGGCATCGTACTCAAACGGGATTACCGTTTTGCCTGTTGTATTTATGTACCCCCACTTGCCGTTTAGTTTCACAGCCGCTAAGCCTTCGCTAAACTGGTGTGCTTCTTGGTATTGAGGCTCAATTACAAAATTTTTGTTTGTATCAGTGTAGCCCCACAAGTTGCTTTTTTTAAAGGCTACAAGCTCTTTGTTTTTTTGGGCAATTGCAGTAACAAACGTCGCACAGGCAAACAGTACGACGAATACATTTTTTAGTAATAACATAATTAAGTGCGTTTCACCGGCCGTTCCATCACAGTACCGCAGCTTTTGCAGGTGCAATGCTCGGGGTTGTTATAAAACCTGTCGAAAATAGGCGGCAACTGCTTCACAATATCGGTTACGTATTCAAATTCTTCGTAAAGCTTTTCGCCGCAGTTTTCGCAATACCACATAAACCCGTCTAATTCTTTGGTAGCTCTTTCGCGCTCAATTACCAAACCAACGGTGTTTGGGCCTCGTTGCGGACTGTGCGGTGTGCGGGGCGGCAATAAAAATATATCGCCTTCTTTAATATGAATGTCGCGTGGCTTACCCTCGTCGATAATCTTCACAACCACATCCCCCTCCAATTGATAAAAAAACTCTTCGCCTTCGTTGTAATGATAATCCTTGCGGCTATTGGGGCCACCTACTACCATCACAATAAACTCAGTGTCTTTCCACACCTGTATATTACCTACGGGAGGTTTTAACAAGTGGCGGTTTTCATCAATCCATTTTTTAAAATTAAAAGGGGCTGCTACGGCCATAATCGTAAATATTTATTGAAGGCAAAGTTCAATTTTTCAGGGCTAAAATCAAAAGAGGCGGATATGATATTCGTCAACATCGGGCAGGAAGCCTGATGTTATGTAGCAACTAAACGTCCTACAGCTTTCATTCGCTCAAACACCGTTTCGGTATGCGGGGCATCGGGCAGTTCGTGGGTCAAGTCCTGTCCTGCCCAGTGTTCATAGTGTTTCCCGTTTCGCCAAAGCCTGCTTTCGGTCACATCATAAATCACCCCCTTATAAGCCACCCAAATCTCGGGGCGGTCTTGTCCGTTTCTCAACGCAAGTTGATTTTTGGTGTAGGATATCAGGTTATTGTCTTCCAAGTGTAATAATTATGCGCAATATTTCATTTTTCTGTAATTTCTTGCAAGCCCGTCTCACAAAGTTTAATCTTTTTATAAACCTTTGTGATGTAACGAACCTATTTAACAATTAACCTGACTATAAGAAGACAAACTTGAGACTACGAATATCTTTTTATGTGATTTTGGTGTTTACGATGACTGCTTTTTCTTGGTGGACGTATTCGCTCATCAATTTAAGCTATGAGGCACATGAGTATGACAGCGACGTTTTGGGTTTTCAGGTACATCAGGCGACAAATACGGTACTGCAAAATTCAAAGTTCAGACCGGATAATGATACGGTGTTTACCAAAATGAGTTTGGGCAGACACGCGATATATTTTGATACGGTAAAAATGCGTGAGTTGGTGGCCGAAAAGCACCCGTTTACACAGATAGCATACAAGGACACTATTGTAACACTGAAACCGGCACCGGATATTATTGAAAAGCTCGAAAAGGAGAAATACCGTAAGGTAAGTATGTATATTGTTGAGGGGGTTACGTTTTTATTGTTACTGATGGTAGGCTTTAGCTGGATATACAACCGACTGAATGCCATCATTAAACTAAACCAACAAAAAAGCAATTTTTTGCTGGCTGTAACACATGAGTTGAAAACCCCGATGGCATCGGTAAAGTTGTTTTTGCAAACAATACAACGCCGCAATTTAACAAGGGAACAAATGGAACCCATGATTGCTAATTGTATTGACGATGTTGACCGATTGAACGATTTGGCTGAAAATATGCTGCTGGCTACACGGATTGAGGGCAACAGCTACCAGTATAATTTTGAAGAGGCTGATTTGAGTGCGCTGGTAGGCGGTATTAGTGAGAACTATGAAAGCAAGTACGGTGAAAACTATAGTTTTCATCTGGATATAGAAGAGGGTATTGAAATATATGCCGATGTTTTTTCGATTACAATGGCTTTTAATAACCTGATTGAAAATGCGCTGAAATACTCACCCAAGCACTCAGCCATTACAATCGGGTTAAAGAAAGAGGGCGAAAAGGTGGTGTTAACTGTGGCTGATGAAGGCCCCGGAATACCACAAGAAGAAAAAGGAAACATTTTTAATAAGTTTTACAGACTGGGCAATGAATCGACCAGAAGCACTAAGGGAACAGGGCTGGGCTTGTACATTGTGAAACAAACCGTAAATAACCACAAAGCTACTATAGAGGTGCACGACAACAAACCGCACGGAAGTTTGTTTAAAATAGTGTTTAAACCCCTTGGTGCCAAAAAATAAAACAATAGCGTATGAAAAATAAAATTTTACTTGTTGAAGATGAAACCTCGTTGGCACACAACCTAAAGCTAAACCTTGAACTGGAGGGGTTTTCGGTAAATGCCGTCGGCGATGGTTCAAGCGCAATAAGGGCATTTGGCGAAGAAAAATATGATATGGTGATATTGGATATTATGATACCCAATATTGACGGTATTACTGTATGCGAGAACATACGTTTAAAAGATAACCAAACCCCTATTTTATTTCTTTCGGCCAAAAACACGGTTGAAGACCGCGTTTTGGGGCTAAAAAAGGGCGGCGACGATTATATTGTGAAGCCTTTTAACCTTGAGGAATTGATTTTGCGCGTTGATAAGCTGATAAGCCGCAACAAGGTGCAGGTGGGTGATGCAAAACCCGGCATTACCGAATACAGTTTTAGCGATAACTATGTAAACTTTATCAGTTACGATGCTAAAGGCCAACAAGGTGAATTTAAACTTACCAAAAAAGAGGCTTTGTTGTTGAAACTGCTGATTGAAAACAAAGATGAAGTAGTGAGCCGCGAAAAGATTTTTCAAACTGTTTGGGGCTATAGCGTGTACCCAAGTACCCGCACTATTGACAATTTTGTACTGGCTTTCCGCAAGTATTTTGAAACCGACCAAAAGAACCCCAAACATTTCCACTCATTACGTGGTGTAGGATATAAATTTACTGATTGATATTGTTGCCCAAAAGAGGTGATACAGTTTATACGCGCTGTGAAACCTTTATCTAAAACCAGAAGCAAATTTGATATAAATTAAAGCCCCGTGTTTCCCAACATGGGGCTTTTGCATATAGAAATATCGTTTACCGAATACTCCCAAATACATTTGTGCTAATAACTTTACTTTTACAGCACTATTATTGAATATTAAGGTTATAGCCATAGAGGCTAAAAAGCACAGTAATGTTGCCCCCTCTCTGCATTTTTTTCTGAACACACAGAAAACAAACGCATTAATTTATCATACCCATCACAAAACATAAAACCACGCATCCCTGCATGGTTTTATAAAGGGGTATTATCATTTTGTACTAAATCGCTATTTGGCATCTAAATCCCAATGAACGGCACCGCCTGTAAAGGGACTTTTAAAATCAATTTCAAGACGTTTGGCAGTTAATTTCCTTATCGTCCAAACTGTTTTATACTGTGGTGCACCCTCATCAATAAGCACCGTTTTATAAGTACTGTCGCTAAACTTCCATGTACCGTTATACCCTGTTGTAACCAACAAATAAGTTCCGTTCTTCATCAGGTTAAGCTCCAACCCTTTCGTGCTATGGTCAGGGGCACCGTTGTGGGTTGCTTTCACCACCTCCCAATCACGCGCTATGCTATCTGCCCAAAGGGGTTTGGGGGTATTATTTACATTGTTGGTTGGTGAGGTAGTGCTGCTATCCTCTTTGCTACAAGCAGCCAATATTACAATCAGTGCTATTGCAATAATTAATCTTTTTGCAGTTTTCATGCGTTTAGTGTTTTAATTGTTTAGCAATGAGATGCCTGCTCCGGCAAGGGAGGTTGCAGCTAAGCCCTGCCTATTATACCAGCAGGGTTTATACAACTACACAATGGCTTATGGTTTATATTTGTAGAAATGGACAATGCAATGGAAAACAACAAATACAACATACACCTTGACGTGAAGTTTGGCCACCAAGAACGGATTGATTTGCCTGAGTTTATAAAAAACGAAGTAAACCACCACTGGTTTAACCAAACACTAACAAAAGTAAACGACAGTGTGGTGCGCATAGGGGTTTTTGAAGAAGGGGATTTCCATTGGCACAAACACGATAACGACGATGAATTCTTTTTTGTGTTGGAAGGAAAATTTATGATTGACCTTGAAGACCAAACAATAGAATTGAACCCCATGCAAGGGGCTACTATTACAAAAGGTGTTATGCACCGCCCCAGAGCTATTGGCCAAAAAACAGTGGTACTAATGGTGGAAACTGCTACTATCGTTCCTACCGGCGATTAACCACTTCTCTTCATAAACATTTGCACACTACCCCAAATTCTGCCTTTCTATAGGCATATTATTGTGCGCTTGTCCTGTTTATATTTATTAAACAAATACTATTCAAGGCTATTACTACTGCTTTCTATCAATACTCCATTTTTTTAAACAGTTATCTTGCATTTGTTGATAATCTTTTGTTAATTTTGTTTAACAATATTAATAACTCATTTAATTGCCGGTTGAAGTTGAGGCTTTACCCTACAATTCTAAAACACATCATCCGCATCTATTGCATCTGTATAACCTTCATACAGACGAACCTATCTGAAACAACACCCCCTAACAACTATTAAACCACAAAAACTTATTTCTTCTTTTACCCTTAAAAATAAGCTAACTACACATATAACCCTCACACATAAATAAATAAACAAACAGGCAAGTTATACGCTTATCAAAACTTGTATTGGCATTGTTTTTTTGTTTAATGGCCGTAATTATCAATAAGCTACACTGCCTGCTTACTTTCTATTGCCCAAAAACTACCAAAACAAACAAAAACTATGGTACCTGAAAATTTTATTATAACAGAAAAGAATGTTAAATCAATAACAAAGATTATATTATTAGTTGCTTTTTTCATTCTCATTGAAAAAAACTCTTTTTCACAAACATCATTAACTACAGGGGATGTGGCCTTTACTTCGTACAACTCTGATAATGCAAACGACAGTTTTAGTATTATTTTATTAACGAATATATCGGCAAGCACCCCCATTATTTTCACTGATGGCGGGTATTCTGACCTTTTGGGGTTTTTATCAATTGACGGGGTATTTGAAGCGGAATTTTTATGGAATGCGCCTACAGGAGGCTTGTTAATGGGGCAACAAATAACCTTTTGGCGTTCCGGCGGAGTAGCCAATGCCTCGTTGGGAAGTATTATTTCGGGGGCGGGCTTAGACCTTTCTACCAGCGGCGACCAAATTTTCGCTATCCAAAGCGGCACCATATTGGCAGGCATTCACTTTAATTTCACAAGTGGCAATACAACCGCAGCAAACTGGGATAACAGGGGAGTATTATCAAATATTAATCAAACTGATTTACCCAATTCACTTACCAATGGGGTTAATGCCTTATATTTTGCTTCCCAACCCGATAATGCCCGCTACAATTGCGCCATCACCGCCTGCTCTGCATCTGACATAAGGGCGGCAGTTAACGACAGTACCAACTGGGAAAAAAACGATGCTGCTGCCTTTGTTCCTACTATCTGCATACCCACCACTACTACTTGGAACGGCAGTTGTTGGACGAATAACGCGCCAAACTCAAGCGTTGATGCAATTATTGCCTCAAGCACCGCACCCGGTTCATTTACAAGTAAAAATTTAACTATAAACAGTGCTGTAAATCTTACTGTTAATAGCGGACAAACTGCAACCACAGCAGGCACATTAACCAACAGTGGCAACGGCCCCACAGGGGTCGGAACGTTAAGGTTTACCGTATCGGGCAATACAACGTTAACCGGTAACACCTTTTCATTTGGCGGTGTAGTAGAAGTAGCCACAGGCACAACACTAATAACAAACGACAAGCTGACAATATTAAACAGGGGCAGCTTAATGCACGGCACATCTACACCCAACGGCGGCGGCGACGTGAGCGGAAATATTACCATCGAAAAATCAATAGGCACTACCGGTAAAGGCTGGCGACTGTTTTCGTTACCGATACAATCAACCATTGATAATTTTGAAACCGGCTTAAACACTTTGTGCAGCAACCACACACCCGCCGGCGAAAGAAATGTGTATTACTGGAATGCTTTGATGCGAGGAGGCTCAACACAAACAGTAGCTTCAGGTTGGGAACAGGCAAGTGCAAGCGATAACCAAACCAAAGGGTTCTCTATCTATTTAGACAATACCAGCCACCATACTTGGGATTTCAGTTCAACGGTGAGTATGACGGGAACTGCAAACGACGGTACTTTTAATTTTCCGCTCGAATATACGTTTGACCCTATGGGAGACTCAGCCACTGCCAGCCAGCAAGGGTGGAATTTAATCCCTAACCCGTATCCCAGCAACCTTTCGGCTACTGCACTAATAAATAGCGCAGGGTTTGGCTCAGCATATAAGGCCGTTCATGTGTGGGATAATAATCTTAAACAGTTTAAAGCTATTAATGCCAGCACATTGGTTAACTACCACACTGATGGCGGAAGTATTTACGGAAGCTACGCATACATACCTCCTTTTACTTCGTTTTGGGTGAAGGCTTCTGCTACCTCGCAAACAGTTTCAATCACTAATGCTTCGCGCACAGGGCTTACAGACTCTTTGCTCCCTGATAATTTTATGAAGACAGGGTTTGATGTTTTTAGATTGACGGTGAAAGAAAATAGCGCGGGTTTATTAGACCAGCTTTCGGTTTGCTTTGAAGATAACGCCACAGAAGCCTTTGACCATGAGCTTGATATTTATAAAATAAAAACCATAGAGCCAATGGCTCCTTCGTTATACTGCTATGCAGATAATAATCTACTGAGTTTAAAGGCACTGCCCTACCTTAAAAACCACAGGATACCTGTGTTTTTTGAAAGCAAAGCACATAATAAAGAGCATACTTTTAGTGCCGTAATTGAACATTATCACCTTTTTTACGATGTATTTTTAACTGATTTAAAACTTAATAAAAGGGTTAACATTTTGAAGGACCCCTACACGTTTACACATACCGAAGGGGACGACAGCCAACGATTTGTACTCGATTTCATGCAAATCCCCACTGCAATAACCGGCGAAACAATGAATGAACCGAGGTTTTATACTTATGTTGAAGATAACAGCGTGTATGTGAAACTAAGCAAACACACCGCTCATGCAAAAGTTGAGTTTTATAACGCTGTAGGCCAAAAATTATTTGCGACCGAAACAACTAATAGTATAGTAAAATATAGCCCATCCTTTAGCAACGGCCAACTAATTTATGTGACTGTAACAACAGATGGCAAGCGAAGCACAGAAAGAGTAATCTATTAATCTAAATACCGTGTGTATGTGTGTTTAAAAGCCCCCTTTGCAAGGGGGCTTTTAGTTTTATTTCGCCTCGTGCATCACCAGCACGTATTGTAAAATAAGCTCTTGTTTTTTTGCATCAAGCACCTCGGTGCCTGCTTTTTTATTAACCTTTGCCGACATTAAAGGCACCATCTCACGCCATTCTTTTTCACTTTCCTTCTTAGGATTAATTAGCGGATGACAAGTGCCGCAATTATCCTCATATAGTTTTTTGCCATCTGTTAATTGGGCAACGGTTACTCCGGGAAATTTAGCGGCTCCCCTATCCGCATCGGCTTGGGTTGGCATCATTAGTTTTGCGCTACACGCTGATAAAATTGCCAAAAGGCTAAGTACAGTAAACTTTTTCATCCTAAACGGGTTTTTATCAAAAGTATTTACTTTTACCTAACAATAGAAATTGTAAGTGATTTCTTTTATCGCTATGTAAACTCACGTAATGGCAAACAAAACTTGTTGGCATAACCGCGTCCCTAAATATCGGGTTTCTTATACAATTACTCAAAGGGTTTTGAGCATAAGCACATTAAGGGGTAATTTTGCACTTTGTAAGTATCAGCATGGTAAGAAAGTTTACGGCATGGCTTTTTGTTTTTAGCCTCACTACGGGGGCAAATGCAAATATTGATAGCCTGAAGAGGGTTTTAACAACAACATTGCCCGATTCTTCCCTCACCAATACTTATTTGGCTTTGGGCAAGGCGTATATGAATGTGAACCCCGACAGTGCGCTTACCTATGCGTTGCAAGCGTATGAAAAGGCAAAAAACACAAACGACTTTGAAAAGCTGGGGAGCGCAGCCAATATTACAGGAATTGTGTACCTGAATAAAGGCCAATACGATAAGGCCCTTTCGTACCATCTTGAGGCATCAAAACTATTTGAAAAAACGGGTAATAAGCGCGGCGTATCCTTTAGCTACAACAACATAGGCTCTGTTAACTTTCATACGGGCAAGTATGATGAGGCATTAATGTACTACAAAAAATCACTCGCCCTTAAATTAGAGCTGAACCTGCAAAAAGAGGTAAGCAGTACCTACGTTAATTTGGGCAATATTTTTATGAAAAAAAATGCCTACGACAGTTGCATCTACTATTATCTGCAAGCATTAGGAAACTCGCGTAAGAACAACGATGTGTACAACGAGTCGGTTTCGCTGATGAATTTAGGTGAGGTGTATTACGATATAAAAAACTACCCGATGGCTTTGAATTACTATCGCGAAGCGTTGGTAATAAACGAAAGCCGCAATGATTTGTATCACCAAGCCAACTGCTATTATGCAATGGGCAAAATATATACTGAAACCAAACTGTATGGGCAGGCTGAGGCTAATTTGAAGAAGGCATACGGCATAGCATCAAACGGTGATATGAAGCCTATGATGATGAACATTTCGGCCACTTTTTCAAAACTGTACGAAGCAATGGGCGATGTTCACCAAGCACTGGTGTATTATAAAAAGTACCATGCCTTGAACGACACCCTATTTAACATTGAAAAGGCAAACCGTATTGAAGAATTGAAAGCGGGGTATGAAAGTGAATTGAAAGACCGCAAGATTAAGGAACTGAACCTTGATATGATGATGGCTGAACAAAACGCCCGACAAAACACGTTGTTTAGAAACCTGCTGATTATTGCGTTCCTTTTGGCCGGGGTTACCATCGGTGTTTTGTTCCGCAACATTAAGCTGAAACAAAAAACCAACCGTTTGTTGCTTGAAAAAAACACACAGATTGAAAGCCACCAGCAAGAGATTGAAGAAAAAAACCAAGCCCTTGCCCGCTACAATAAGGAGCTGATGACTGAGAACATCAGTGTGAAGTATGAGGTATTGAAAAGCAAAATAAACCCGCACTTTTTGTTTAACTCTTTAAGCACACTTTCAACCCTTATTATCAAAGACCAAAAAAAGGCCATTGATTTTGTGGGACGGTTCTCAAAATTATACCGCAGCATATTAAAATCAGGCGATACCAAACTGGTATCACTTGCTGAAGAACTTGAGTTGGCAGGCCATTATCTGTATATGCAGCAAATGCGCTTTGGCAATAATTTATCAGTAACTATTAATGTGCCGCAAAACATGATGCGTAATTGCGTACCTCCTTTTACGCTGCAATTGCTGATTGAAAACGCTATTAAACACAATATCATCTCTGAGGAAAACAGCTTATCAATTGATATAAAATATGAGGCAGGAAATATTGTAATAAGTAATAACTTGCAGGTGAAACCCCTGAAAGAACCTTCAACGGGTATTGGCTTACAAAATATTACCGATCGCTACCGCTTACTTGAAACTCAAGCCCCTGTATTTGGTGTTGAAAACGGTTATTATGTGGCTCGAATACCGCTTTTAAAACCTGAGTTTGTTGCATGAATTGCGCTATAATTGAAGACGAACAACACGCCGCTACCCACCTTGAGTATTTGCTTTCGCAATGCACACAAGAAGTTCAGGTAAAAGCCCGTTTGGGCACCGTGAAATCGGCTTACCAATGGCTGCAAAACAATGAACCCGATATTATTTTTTTAGATGTGCAACTGGGCGATGATTTAGGTTTCAGCATTTTTGAGAATATGCAGGTAACCACCCCTGTAATTTTCACTACCTCGTATGAAGAATATGCCATAAAAGCCTTTGAACTAAATAGTATTGCATATTTACTAAAGCCTGTGCTGCTGGATGAGTTGCAAGCCTCGCTAAATAAATACGACAGTTTGGTGCAACAACCCAAAACCTATGAAAATCTAAGCCGCATCCACACCCCTTACCAAAAACGCTTTTTAGTACAATCGGGAAAAGAAATTGTATCATTGCTTGCTGACGATGTTGCGTATTTTTATGTACAAAACCGTCACTTGATAATTGCAACGCTGGATGGCAAAAAATACCTGTTTGACGGCAGCCTTGATGCGATGGAAATAAGGGTTGACCCTGAGAGTTTTTTCCGTATCAACAGGCAGTTTATTGTATCGTTTAATGCTATCGAAAAAATGTTTAACCACACCCGAGGCAGGGTGAAATTAATTACCCGTCCTTTATCAAAAGAAGAAATGATTGTGAGCATTGACAGGGCAGCGGAATTTAAAAATTGGCTAAACAGGTAAACATATTTACAATTTCACGCAAAAAAAAAGCACTTTCGCGCTAAAATAAGACAAGTTAGAGGTATTTGCCGCAACATTTAGCGGCAACAACGTTATCTATGTTATTTAAACAAGGCTTAGGATATGAGACGTTCATTACAGTTTTTAGCTATTTTAATTCTGCTTATCCTTACACACACAAGGGCAGAGGCACAAACAAACTCCATAGAGTTAAAAAGCGGTTCGGGAAGCCTGATAAGTTCCCACAACTCAGTATCGGCAGCGATTGCCGCTATTCCATCTACAATTACCCAAGCATACGTAATTGAGATTACTACGGCCTACACCGGCGCAAACGAAACATTCCCCATTACTTTTCCGGCAAAAAGCGGCGCAAGCGCAAGCAACACAATTACTTTGCGCCCGGCAAGCAACGTTACAAGCACTACTATTTCAACATCAGGCGCAACATCATTGCTTGAACTAAAAGACGGTGACTATGTAACTATTGATGGCAGACCCGGGGGATCGGGCACTTCAAAGGCACTTACATTAGCCCAGAATAATACCGGTGCATATTCAGCGGTATCGTTTGTAGATGGTGCTACAAATAACATATTGAGGTACGTGAACATTTCACAGGCCTCTACCTCAAGTGCAGGGCGAAGTATCTATTTCTTCACTTCTGCTTCAAACTCTTCAGGTAATTCTGACAACCGAGTTGAGTTTTGTAAAGTTACAGGCGGGCGGTATATCGTTCAGGTGGGCGGTACTACGGCAAATCCTAACCGCAGAAACACATTGTATGGAAATGAGTTTTTAAACCAAACATATGCCGGTATATATGCTACCAGCACGGCAAACCAAATGTTTGTGATAGATTCTAACTCATTCTACATGACTTCGCCTACCACTTCAACTACAATTTCTTCAGGAATTTATATTACTACATACTCCGACACTATTATCATTACTCGTAATAAGTTTTATGATATTACACTAGCGGGAAGTAACGACTGCGATATACACGGTATATACATCTCTGCTACTGCCGGAATGGTAGCTAATATTACTAACAACTTGATTGCGTTTGACGGAAACCCTGGTTCTACGGTTACTCACGGTATTTCATTAGTGGGTAGTGGTGCCAGCAATGTAAAAGCATATTATAACTCTATCCGTATTGGCGGCACATTAGCCTCAGGCGGAACAAGCGGCAATGTTCTTTCAGCTTGTATAAATAAAACCAATACAAGTACTTCGGGAGTATATGATTTCAGGAATAATATCTTGGTGAATATGCGTACCGGAGGGGTTAGCGGCGGACAACATTTACCTTTTTCTGCCACCAGTACCAACGGTATTATCGCCGCAATGGATTATAACATTTATAATTCGGCATCTGGACTAATAAGCCGTTTGGGTACAGCCACCAGTAATTCTATTGCAACGCACCAAGCATTATTTACTTCAGGTATAGATGATAACGCAAACGATTATCCGGTTTCTTTTGTTTCTAATACTGATTTACACTTGGCCGGCACCTCATTAGGCAATTCTGACCTTAAAGCTCAAGTTATATCTGACGTAACTAACGATATTGATAACAATCCTCGTGGTGGTTCAACATATAGGGGTTGCGACGATCACCCTGCATACCCTATCTTAGGCTTTAAAAACGAAATTGGGGTTAATAGTGTTGATGAACCCCTTGCCGGAAGTTGCAGCACTAATCAAACCGTAAAAGCAACGGTTAGAAATTTTGGTATTAACCAAGTTGATACATTTACTGTAAACTGGAGCGTCAACGGAACTTTACAAACACCGGTAACTTTCTATCAGGTATTAGATACTGTTTTAGGCTCAGGTAGCGTAACTGCCCAAGTTACATTGGGTAATTTTAATACAGTAGCAGGCACAAAATACACCATCAAGGCATGGACAAGCAGCCCCAATAATATTACCGATCCTATAAAGGCGAACGATTCAAACAGCAAAGTTTTTTCAATGGCTATGCAAGCCGGTACTTACACCATTGGCGGCACCAGTCCCAATTTTGCTACCATAAGCGATGCAGTGGCTGAATTAAACAACTACGGTATATGCGGCCCTGTGGTATTTGATATACGCAACGGCACTTATACTGAAAAATTGGTGTTTAATGAAATTGCAGGTGCATCAGCAACAAACACAATTACTTTTAAGAGCGAGAGTAATAACAAAACTGCTGTAACTATCAGTTCTGCTGCTACGTCTTCTACTCTTGAAAACTATACCCTATCACTAAACGGTACTGACCATATTATCTTTAGGGACTTAACCATAGAACGCAGTGGGTCGGGCACATATTCATCAGTAATTAATATTGACGGAACTGTTGAAGATGTTGCAATACACGACAACAAATTTACCGGACCTACAAATACTGCTACCGATGCCAATGGTACCCGTTCGCACATATTTGGTACCGCAACCGCAGTAACCACAAACATTTCAATTTTTAATAATGAGATGTCGGGTAACTCAAACGGTGTTTGGCTAAACACAAATACCACTACGCGTTCAACAGGCACTAAGATATACAGCAACACTATTGATGCTAACTACAACGCTATTTTTGTTGCCGGCCAAAACTATCCTGAGATTTACAAAAACAAAATTGCACGTGCTGACCAAACCATTAACGTTGAATACTACGGTATCAGCATGAACATTGTTGACAGTGCTTACCTTGTATCGCAAAACTTTATCGAATCTAACAGGGGTTACGGTATCCGTTTACGCGATTGTAACGGTAATGCAGGCAAAGAAGGACAGGTAATCAATAACATGATAACTATGTCGTATGTAGGTACCTCAAGCGTATATGGTATCAGCAACGAGGTTTCAGGCGCATACCAGTTGTTTGCGCACAACACTTGTTTATTGGATGTTGACTATTCATCTACCTCAACCACTACAGGTGGCCGTGGGTTTTATATGCCCGTAGTAACCCTTAATGCTTATAGCAAGGTGAGGATTTTGAACAACATTTTCTACAACAGACTTGACGGTGTTACTGCATGGTTTACTCCCAACGGTTTGTTAGCTATTACAGAGCTTGACTACAACTTGTACTACACTACAGGCGAAAACCTTGGGTACGTAACCTCAACTTATCACCCTGATTTTGCCTCTTTTCAAACAGCTACCGGAAAAGATGCGCACAGCTACAATTTTGCTCCCAGCTTTGTTAGCAACAAAAACCCTCATTTGGTATTCCTTTCTCGTTTTGCCTACGGTAAAGACGGGTTGAACATTGCTGTTGATTACGATGGTGATGCACGTTGCGCCTCATTGCCTACAATCGGTGCTGATGAATACACTCCTTCTTTGGGTGCACCAACAGCTACTTTTATAGGCCCTAACAGTGCTGTAACAGGCGATAGGTCATACTTCCTGTTCAATGGTAATGCCAACCAAATTGCTATCTACAAATGGTATGTAAACGGTGTGTTTGTTTATCAAGGCATTAACCTTATATACAACTTCCCTGCTGCGGGCAACTATGATGTGATGATGGTTGCTGAAAACTGTGCCGGTCTTGACAGTATGCAAATAAGCTATACCATAGCTGATCCTGTACTTGCCCCTACTGCCAATTTCTCATCAGACAGAAACCAGATTTATGTTAATGAAAGTGTTAAAATAACCGACCTTTCACTAAACGGCCCAACAGCTTGGCATTGGAGCGTTACCCCGAACAATGGTACTAATGTTATTTTCTCTGACTCTACTGAACAAGACCCTCTAATCTTGTTTACCGAATCGGGCAAATATGAAATATGCCTGATTGCTGATAACGCAATCGGTAGCAGCGCACAACGTTGCCGCACAGCTTACATTGAGGTGTATCCAATTGTGAATATGTGTGCTGAGAAAACTTCGACTTTTGAGCGTGGTAAAATTTACGACGATGGAGGTTCAGGGGCTAATTATGCCGCTAACCAAAACTGTGCGTTCTTTATCAACCCTTGTGCCTCATCAGTAACCCTTCGTTTTAACCAATGGACAAATACTGATGCGGATGATAAACTGATTATCTATGACGGTGATACTACCGACGCTGCTAATATTATCACTACTATTACAGGCGGTATGACCAACCCCGGAGGCACAACAGGTTTCACTGCAAAATCAGGCCGTATGTGGTTGCTTTGGAAAACTGATGCGGCTACTCAGTACGCAGGTTTTGAAGCTGAATGGGAAAGCGTGCCAGTAAGCACCAACCCTACCACTGCCGGTTTCAATATTCCTGATACGTTGTTTGAAGACTCGCCTTACGATTTTGTAAATACTTCAACTGGAAACGGTTTAACTTTCTTCTGGGATTTTGATTTCCCTAATTACGACCCTGATAATAACAACAGTTATAACAAAACCAACCCTGCTAAAACTTTTGTTATACCCGGCACCTATAATGTATTGTTAGAATCAACCAACTGTTTGGGCGTTGACTCATTCTTTAAACAAATAGTTGTTGTTTCACCAACAACTGCCCCAACTCCTGTTGATTTCAGTGCCAGCTTGTTAAAAGTTAATACCGGCGAAAGAACTCGTTTGACTGACCTTAGCGGACACGGTCCAAGCAGTTGGAGATGGGAAATCACCCCCTCTAACGGTGTTCAGTTTATTGATGCTGCTACCAGCCGTAACCCCCGTGTTGCATTTAGCTTTGGCGGTAAATACACAGTGAAACTTATTGCTTCTAACAGCATAGGAGCTGACTCAACTGAGAAGATAGACTACATTGAGGTGGTTGAATATTGCCGTCCTAACGTACAAGCCCTTAATACCGACGTAACCATCCGTCGTGTGGTGTTTGAACAAATCGACCAATCATCTGATTACGGTGTAAATAAATACAACGACTTTAGCGCAAACGGCCAAGTAGCTCAAATAGCAGAAGGTGGAACATACACGATTAATATTGAGCGTAATACCAACAACGAACGTGCAAACTTTGTTGTTTGGATTGACTTGAACCAAGACGGTGATTTTGAAGACCAAGACGAGGAAGTATTGTTTGACAGTGCTTCAACTGCTCAAATACTTAGTGCTCCTATTACCATTCCTGCAAGCGGTCTTTTAGGCCCAACCCGTATGCGTGTTGCAATAGCAAGAGCCAACCTTACTACATTGCCTTGCGGCCCTGTGGTTGTGGGTGAGTATGAAGATTATAAAGTAAATATTTTACCTGACGACAAAGCACCTGTAATAACTATTACCGGTGCAAACCCTGCAACTGTAGAAGTGGGTTACGGCTATACTGATTCAGGTGCTGTGGCAATTGACAACGTTGACGGTAATATTACTTCAACCATTATGGTTGTGGGTGGTGTGGATACCCTAACTGTGGGCGAATACACCATTAGCTATACCGCAACTGACTCAAGGGGTAATACTACTACTGTAGAACGCAAAGTGAAAGTTACTCCCGATGTTACCAAACCGGTGTTTACCAAAAATGGTAACGATACTGTACGCCTTTCAGTATTCTCTCAATACATTGAGCCCGGCTACAATGCTATTGATAATCCGTTTGGAACCGATTTAACTCCTGCGGTAGTTACTACTGGTGTTATTGATACTGCTAAAGTTGGCACTTACGAATTAATTTACACTGTAGCTGATGCCAGCGGTAACACGGTGTAGTCGAAACGCATCATTATCATTAGCGATACCACAAAACCTGTAATTGTGCTTAACGGCAATGCAACTATTGAACACAGCGGCAAAGTACCGTATGTTGATGCAGGTGCTTCAGTTACTGATAACTACGATGCTTTTGTACCTTACACAGTTACAGGCAGTGTTAATGTGAACGTTTTAGGCTCTTACACTTTAGTGTATAAAGCCGTTGACGCTTCAGGAAATGTGGCTGACTCAATGGTGCGAACCATTAATGTGGTTGACAAGATTGCCCCTCAAATCACTTTAGTGGGTAGCGATATTATTCACTTGGCTCGTTGGCAGTCGTACACAGACTCAGGTTATACTTTGAGCGATAACTTCTACGACAGCGCGCAAGTAACTGTTGAAACACTTGGCAATTGGGTAAACAGCAGTGTTGAAGGTTTGTATTACATACAATACCGTGCTACCGACCTAAGCGGCAATGTATCGCTAAGTGCTAAACGTGTGATATACGTGAACGGTACCAACAGTGTACCTTTGATTGAAGGCGCACAAGTGAGCGTGTATCCTAACCCAAGCAACGGTAACTTTACGGTAGAAGCCACCCAAGCATTTGGCCAAGGCATCACTATCACCGTTACCAACTTGTTGGGCGCAACTGTTTACCACACCCAACCCGAAAGCAGTGCTACAAAAGCACTAATTAATCTTGAAGGAATAAACGCAGGCATTTATTTTGTGAATATCAGCAACGGAAACCTTGTTGAAACTACCAAAATAGTAGTGCGCTAAAAAGATACCCTTTTCATTTCCAGTGCATAATGAAAATAGAGTGGCCCCGAAAGGGGCCGCTTTGTTTTATGGGTATTTCATAAACATTATTAGCAGGCTTTTTTTCTACTTTAAACCCTTTTACACTAAGTTTGCCGCATAATTTTCTGCTTATAAATGAAACTGCCCCGCAAGCACACCCTACAAGAGGTTGCCCAAATGATAAATGCCCGTTTTGTAGGCCCTGATAATTTTGCCATTACCGGAATTAATGAGATACACATGGTAGAGGCAGGTGATATTACATTTGTAAACGTAGAAAAATATTACAAAAAAGCACTTACCAGTGCTGCTACTATTATACTGATAAACAAAGATGTTGAATGCCCCGAGGGAAAAGCTTTGTTAATAAGCGACGACCCGTTTCGCGATTACACGTTTTTGTGCAAGCATTTTTGCCCGACACCAACACCTCAAACAAAAGCCTATCACACGGGAAATAATGTAACCATTGGTCAAAACACTATTATACATCCCGGTGTAGTTATTAGCGATAATGTGACCATTGGCGATAATTGCATCATATACCCCAACGTAGTAATTTACCACGATACCGTTATCGGCAATGATGTAATTATACACGGAAATGCTACTATTGGTGGCGATGCCTTTTATTACAGCAGTTTCAAAAAAATGCACAGTTGCGGCCGTACTATTTTGCACGATGGTGTTGAAATTGGCTCGGGAACAACTATTGACAGAGGAGTGAGCGGTGATACCATTATTGGCAGTGAAACTAAAATTGACAGCCAAGTACACATAGGCCACGATACCCAAATAGGCTCACGTTGCATATTAGCCGCACAGGTAGCCATTGCCGGCGTTAGCAAAGTTGAAGACAACGTGGTACTATGGGGTAAAGTGGGGGTTAATAAAGAAGTGGTAATTGGTAAAGGAGCGGTAGTTTTAGCCTCTTCGGGGGTTAGTAAAAGCCTTGAAGGCGGTAAGGTATATTTTGGTGTACCTGCCAAAGAAAACCGCCGTATGCTTCGTGAAATGGCTGCCATGGGTCAATTACCCGAAATGCTCGACAAGCTGCATAAACTTTAACTCTTTTCTTTGCAAGAGTCCTTTGCCGCAACGCTACGTTAATTTGGCAACGTGTATATTGCGTTATGAAACTTTTTCGCATCCTGCTCTTTTTGGCTCTCCCTGTATTTTTTAATGCCTGCTTTTTTGGTACCGATGCTGCTGATGACATCAAAGAGTTATTGGACGCTTCAAAGCCCAACCCTGAGGTTGAAAAACATTTAGAAAAGAAAAAATATACCGGCGAAAAGAAATATTACTACGAAAACAAGAAAATTAAAACCATCATCCGGTATAAGGACGGAAAACGCAACGGCATTTCTGTAAACTTTTATAAAGACGGAAATAAATGCGTTGAAACCGAATTTAAAGACGGGATGAAAAACGGTAAACTTACGTGGTATTTTCAAAGCGGAAAGCCGTACCGAATTATCACTTATGTAAATGATAAAATGCAAGGCCCTTATACCGAATACCATCATGGAGGGGCTGTAAAATTTGTTGCCCAGTTTAACGGTGATATGCCCTGCTCAGGATATAAGGAGTATGATTTTAAGGGAAAAGAATTTAGCGAGTTAAAAATAAACGTTACGTATGTGGGATATAACCGCGAAGCAGTAAGCTACCGCTACAAGGCTTCGCTCAATCATTCAGTTAAAAGTGCCCTGTTTTATATGGGTACACTAAAGGACGGTAAATGTTTTGATGAAGCACTGATTGAAAATGCCTTTTACAATGAAGGTACAGAGGCCATTATTGATGTGCCTGTGAAGGCAGGTTATTATTACGAAATACCCATTACAATTATTGCAAAAGTTACTACCAATAACAATGTTGATGTGGCCTTGCAACGCAACTACACCATCAACACCAAAGATAAATAAGCAATACACAACCATTGGGTAAGTACACCCCCTATATTTGCTTAAAATAATCTCCATTGAACCCTGAAAAACGCGCAGCCTACCTGCAACTTCATCTTGCCATATTTTTGTGGGGTTTCACGGCTATTTTGGGTCGTTGGATAAGCCTGCAAGAAGTACCTTTAGTGTGGTACCGCGTATTGATTACTTGCGTGGGTTTGGTTTTTGTACCCGGCGTAATGAGTGGGCTAAAAACACTGCAACGCAAAAACATTTTAATTTTTTTGGGCATCGGCTGTCTCACCGCATTGCATTGGGTAGCTTTTTACGGCTCAATAAAAGCAAGCAATGTATCAGTGGCACTTAGTGGATTGGCCACTACGTCACTGTTTACCTCGTTTATTGAGCCGCTGATATTTAAAAAACGGATACGACCTACCGAAGTAATATTAGGACTGCTGGTAATTGCAGGTATTTATATAATCTTTAACGGGCTTGATAAGAGCTTTTTTATAGGGTTTATAATGGGATTGATTGCAGCTTTTCTTGCTGCTTTATTCTCTACTCTCAACAAAAAGTTTATCGACCATGCCGACCCAAAATCGATAACTTTTACAGAGCTGGCGGGTGGTCTCTTATTCCTTTCGCTATGCTCACCCTTATATTTATGGCTATTCCCCGAAGCCCAACTGATACCCACCACCGCCGACTGGTTTTATCTGGTTGTTTTGGCTTGGCTTTGCACTGCGTTTACTATGGTATTGGCACTAAAGGCAATGAAACACCTTACTGCTTTTACAGCCAACCTTGCCCTCAATTTAGAACCTGTGTACGGTATATTATTGGCATGGGCCATCTTTGGCGAGAACAAAGAACTTTCGCCCAACTTTTATTTAGGCGCGGTTATCATTATTTTCAGTGTGTTTTTGCACCCTTTTATAGAAAATCAAAAAGTAAAAAACAAGCTGCTTAGTTTTACAAAAAAACAGGAGTAGGTTTTACATTCCCAACGCAGTAGGGTCTTGCTTCAGCACCTTTCCCAACATAGTGTACAACAACGGGGTTTCTGATTTAAAGTCAGACGGGGTTTCAAAAAAATGTTCGCTCATAATGGCAAAAAACTCCATTTCGTTCCTAAACGCATAATCGCGAAACACAGCTTTTTGCTTCATAGTATCCAGCACCGCGTGGTCTTGTATATGGCTACGCAGCTTTTTAAAATCGCTGCTGTCAAAAGGGTTTTCACCATCCATTTGGGTCTGCTGCAAAAAGTAAGCATGGGCAAACTCGTGCACACCAAGGTTAAGGTTATCATTAGGGCTTTCAATCCCTTCCTTAAAATGTTTCCAGCTAAAGGCCAAAATACCTATCGCATTGGCTTCGCCTTTATGGTATTGGCGGGTAATTTTTGAATAATATTCTTCGGGGTACACCAATATCTGCTTAAAGCCACTCAATTGGTAATCTTCAAGTCCAAAACTAAATTTTACTGCTGCCGCGCCTATTATCATTTTCATGTGATACTCCACCTCTATTTCCCTGCCTACAAAGTTTTTTGACTGGATAAACAACGCCAGCCGTTGCATAAACCGTTGTTGCGATGCGTGCGGTAATTGACGGTAGAAAAGGTCATTTTTCAATAACAAATCCTCATTTGCTTCAATAACTCCCACATCACTTTTAAAACGGTCTTCGGCAGCTTCTTCGGCAATCGACTCGGTATAGGCACTGCGTATGTACACAAAAAATATTGCGCCAACAACAACGATAACAATTATTGTATCCAACTAATTAGGGTTTCGTCCAAAGATAAAAAAGCAATGCAAAAATGAACAATAACGAAGTATTGTTTTCGACGGTTACTCCAATACAGGAACAAAAAATCCCGATTAATCGGGACTTCCATAACTTTTTCATACAAAGGTGATAATTTGGGACACGACCCTACCCGCTATTCAATTTCTAAACTATATTCAATGTTCAACTTTCGAAGAATATATAAAATCAAAAGAACATTATTTGCGGAGGCAAATTTTTCAATTTTATTTATTTCACAAATTCCATTTAAGTAATTTACTTTAACATCCATTTCCCATCGAAAGTATGGCGCCCAAGATGCCTCTGAAACATCAGATATTCTACGAAAAAGAAAAACTATTGAATCATAACCCTCAGTACTAACTCTTGTTTTTATAGTTTTCTCATAGGTATTTATTACAAAAACAATATCTCTAAAGTGCCAGATTAGCTCTTTGACGAAAAACCACAAAAAATACATTAATATAAGGACACATAAAATAGAAATAAATAAATTTATTTTATATATAACAACCAAATACAATGAAAATGCAATAAAAATCAAACTACCGGCTAACAAAATCATTGAAATAAGAAATTTATGCTTTCTTTTGGTAAACGTCATTAACGTCTCCTGGAATTGAATTTTTGTATCAGGCATTTTTACTTCCATATCAATCCGTTTTAAGTTTTTCTTTTACCTGGTTTTTATTTAAATTTGCATGGAAATCATCTAACGCTTTTATTACTGCACCTTCCATATCAGTTGGAATTTCTAAATATAGTCCTAATTTTTTCAGTATTTCTCACTACTTCTGTAACTTTTTCATACAAAGGTGATAATTTGGGACACGACCGTAAAGTTGCCTACGCTTATACATTCCTTTTTTGACACAAATTCCTTTACAGTGTTGGCATTGCATAGACAGTAAGTGATAAATGGAACACAAAGGTTTCTAAACCCTTTGATATTTCTGTTTTGCAAGCATTAAGTTATTGCAAAGAGGATAATTATCCTCTTTGCAATAAAATTTTTATAAGAATTGCATACTAGTTATCAGTAGTTTACAAAAATAACAACTGTTCAGGTGATAATTGGAACACTACCTACACGACCTACCACAATACCTCTCCTAAAACCTCATGTCTACCACGAATAGTCTCACGAACAGTTTCAACCATTTTAATTTGAAAATTTAAGCAATCAACACCACTAAAAATTGACAAACAAATTCTGCCTTCAAAAACAAAACATACTTTAGTAAAATAGGACGCATTATTATCGTCAAAAAGAATCACAGCTAAAATTTTTCTCCCAGTAATAGCTTCTTGAATTTCGTTTGGCCTACCCTTTTTAATAATAATATCATTTTCAGCGCCCCAATGTTCAACAAGCTTATTTCTTATATATTCTTCGGACTGGAAATCCTCTACTATAATATCATCAGCAAATTTACCTGTTGAAAATAAAATACTTTTTTCACTATCAAAGTGAATTACAATCCAATCTAAACTACGAAAATCAGCCTGTTGATAATAATAAACGTGAAGATTGTTAATTGAGCACCCAATTACATCCTTTAAAAGTTGAGTTTTCATTTTATACCTGCATTAATCAGTTGTTGTTCAGTCATTACAAAAGTTGTGGCTAATTGCCCAGCCTTATCTCCATCTCTATAAACAAAAACGCCAATATTTTGTCCATCAACTAACTTGTGGAAACCAATAACATCATCATTTCCTATTTTATGAACAAATGTATTATCTGGATTTTCTAATATATTCTTGTTAAAGTCTCTCCATTCTTTTTGAATTTCGGCTGTAAAATTTTTCTTTCCTTTAAACTGGTTAATATCATCTGCGTGTTTATATGCATGCTGAAGTCTACTTGTATTTTCAACAACCTCTTCAGCAGTTTCTCTTCCCAATACGATGACTGTCTTTTTAAGAGTAGAGTTAGACAATAATTCAGATATTGATCTCCAAACCCATTTGATACTTTTACCGCTTAAAGAAACGAGCTTGCCTCCAAAAAGTTCCAACGCAATTTTTCCAGAAGCTGTAGCTCGATTTCCTTTCTCTCCTTCATCGTTAATACCAGTAATAACCTCATTTGCTAAACCTAGTAAAGAACCAATAGTATTCTTTGCTACAAATGAAAAGATTTGATCAGCAACAACAACTTCTCCAATAGGTATCGTATTATTCACTCCAAAACCGTTACCTGTGGTTGTGATACCATTAGGAGTTGTCAATTGAACTCTTAATCCATTATCCAATGGTTGTACCTTTGACCCCGTTGTTTGATCAACGTATTCCGGTTCTAAACCATCCAAATCTCTAAATGTTATTGGGGAATTCCCTGCAAATTGATATGGAGTCCACCAAGGAAACCTCTGTTTTAAAGGGTCAACACTCAAGAACTTACCTATGCGTGGATTATATATCCTAAACCCATAATCATATTGGTTGCCACTACCTGAGACCTCATTATCACTTTCCTTCCCATTAAACCCGAACCTATAACTACCTGCTGCACTCCAACTCCGCTCCTCTATCTGCATACCAAAGGGGTAGTAATCCGTAACAGTGGTTATTTGTGCATTAAAGAAGTTAAAGCTACCTGTTACTGCATTAATACTCGGTACTTTTCTATCGGTATAGGTGGCCAGCACGTTGCCCAAGTGGTTGGTCAGTTCGTAGTGTTTCTTACCTGCTGTAAAGTAGGTAACGATGCCGTCTGCGGGTAAATTGCCCGGTATAAAGGTTTCAGGAATAGGGGTGAATTCATCTCCGTCGTATTCATAAAAACCCTCTACAGTGGCAAGCTGGTGGGAGGCAGAATAAATCCCCAACCTGCTTGAACCATACAAAAGCCAATCTTCAATAATAAATCTTCGTGTTGCCGAAGCAACCCCTTCTCCCGGCCAGTCGGGATCATTAATGTCTGTAATATCACGGTACACTGCTATAATATTACCGCTTGCATCGCGTACGTAATAAGTGGTATAGGGTACTATTTCGGGGTTGTTGGTATTGTCTATCACCCGTTTCACTACCCGTTGCCCTGCGCTGTTGTATTCAAACTCTAAATCGGGTTTGGTACTGGTGGCGGTGCGCGTTATCTTCTTTATCTTGCCGTATACCGTCCATTCTATGGTTTGTATCTCTTCGGCATCGTCTTTTATCAAATTGCCTATTTCGTCATAGTCGTAGTTGTTGGCGGCTTGGTCGTCTATGTCTTCGGTATGCGCTCCTGTGGTAATAATATCATCTACATGGGTCAGTTGGTTCGTCCATTGGCTATTGTTGTAGGTATAGTTCAAACTGTCCATTCCTACCCCTGCTCCTCCTTGTGCATGACGCAACAAATGGGTAATATTACCCATCGGGTCATAGTTCAGTTTCATCTGCCATTGCTGGGGGATGGTGCCCACACTCAAGGTGTTTTGCCAACTGTTGGTGCCCGTGTTCACGTTGGTATAGTTGATGCTTTCTTTTAAGCGGTTCAACTGGTCGTATTGGTAGTTGGTACCCAAGGGGTCGGCGACTACGTTGTTAAGGGCTATTTGTGCTTTGTTGGGAAGGGTGGTAACGGTGTGGTTAATGTTGCCGTTGTACAAAGGCACTTGGGTTTCTTTAAAGTTGCTACCCGTTTTGGTGCTGATGTGCCCGTTGTTGCCTATGGCATTGTAATCATCGTGGGTAATGGTGGCGGTGCTGTGGTAGTATCCCAGTTCTAAGCCGGCTACGTCTCTTCCGTTCCAACGGTTGGGGTTCGTGCCGCTTGAGGGGATGTTTCCGTCAAGGCCGGGGTCGTTGGCGTTTTGCATCAGCCCGTCGTTCACCGCTTTCAGCCAGCCGTGTATCGTATAGCTGTAGTCGGTACCTTGTACTTTGTTTTGTCCGGTTTCCATGCGTGCCAATGGTCCGTGAAGATAATAATAATACTTCGCATCTTGCTGCCAACCAAAACCCGGAATAAAGTCGGGAGAACTAACCAACCCTTCTACTTCGCTAAGACTCACCCCCGGGTTGGTAGCCGTATATACATTGGTAATCCTATTATCCGCATCGTATTTATAGTAATGGAAAAGCTGGTCAATATGTCCCGCTTGGTAAGCCACCAAGTTCACATTACCACTGGCCAAATCATACATATACCTAATATGTTTATACCGCTGCGCCATCGCTTCCAATTGCGGTATATCCTGCACCAAATGGTGCACATTGCCCAACACATCATACGCATAGTGCGTAGCATGGTTATACGTTTGCGCAGTAGTATTATCATACGCCTCCATATACGTTTCATAAAAACAAGTAGCCACCACTCTATTGCGCAAATTGGCAGGGCTAAACCCGGGTATGGCCAGTGCCGCTTGCCATGCAGGCGTCACATCATAATACGTGCGCGTAATTTGTGTTTTTTCACTGCTCGCATCAATATTCGTTGCCACCCAACTTTCACTGGCGGTATTTTCAGGGGTCACCGTTGCTGTAGTTTGCAGTTCCCCCGCCTCAATAATCCGCCCCAACCTGTCATACATCGTATAACTATACTTCCTCCGCCCCCTGTTCAAATAAGTAGCCTGCTGCGCATTTTGCGAAAGCACAATCCGTCCCAGCTTATCATACCAAAACATAGAAGTACCCGCATCAGGCGTAGTTTGCTCCACCAACTGGTTTAGTGTATTATACTTATAATTGGTAATATAATTATGATTAGGCTTAATACGTGTACCGTACCCCGATACCCCCTCCCTGTGCTTCACCACAGAATCCACCGAAGCAGCATTCAACAACATCACACCTTTAGGCGGCACCGTTTTAATCAAATTATCCCCCTGGTCATAATAATACAACGTATAGTGGTACTCATCCAACTGGTGCTCCATTCTAAAATAGTCGTACGCACTCATACACTTAGCAAGGTACTGATTGGTAAACTGTTCCCTCAAATCCAAAATCTGTTGCTCATAGCGGTAAGCCGCGTTGCTCTCCGCCACACGGTCAAGAAAATCCTCGCAAGGCGTATCCTCCGCCACTTCCGGTAAAATAGGCTTATTACACAATTTCTTACAAATAGCCGCGTCTTCCTCATACAGCGTAACCGTAGAAACATAGCCGCGTATATACTTCACATTAATCACCTGTGCAGAAACAGGGTCATAAATATTCGCCGCAATCAAAAACTCATGCACATCACCATAACAAGCAGGGCGTTTCACAGGCAATATCTCAGTAAACTCCACAATATTACCAAACTTATACTCCTCCTCATAATTAGGGAACACCAGCGTCCACACCGATTCATGTGTACACCCGCCCCCACCGCTTGCATCCGTCACCTTAAACGAAATAGCAGGAATAGTAGGAGGTATCGTTGCAGGTTTATTATTTTGCCAGCCCAAAAGTTTATAACGCAAGCTGGTAGTACAGGTACCGCTATAAAAAATCGGATCTAAATAATCATTCGCCCGCACATCAACATCCCAACCACTGGCCGTAAGCAAGTTATCAGCCGTTAAATCCATCGGTTTATGCGGTGCAGTAAGCTGGTTCATAAAATTCAAAACGGCAGTATGCTTAGCTACATCGGGCTTGTAACAAGTATTACAAAAAACAGGCGGATCACCAAAGGGCCAATCATCCGTCGGATCATTTTCCTCAATACACTCTGGATTATTAGGATCAGGGCAAGGTTGAGGATCAACCGACCATTGATACGTTGGTGGTACACAACCATTGCGTTGCCTGTAATTTTCAATATAAGAGCGCATATACTGCATACAAGCTGTTCCGCTAGCAAAAACATTAGTGTGCGTGTTTAATTCTGTGTAAAACTGTTCCCAATCAACAATTGCACAGTTTGATGTAAGAATAGTTACATGAGTAGGATATCCCGAAGTAGTTACAACCGAGGCTCTCTTTTTAGTGAAAAAATCATACATCTCTCCCTTAGTTGCAGGACTACCATCTATATATAACTGACCTCCTACACACATTTCCAAATACCCCATAAATTCAGCAATAGCATTCAATGTGCAATCATCACAATCCCTATCAACATACTCAATAAAATCATCATCAGGCTCTTCAGCACATACACAACCGTTAGGCGCAATTAATAACGCATTATCACTTGCCATATCCTCAAGGTTATTCAACTGTATAAAACTCCACGTAAAACCACTACTTGAATATGTGTTATCCTCGTCCTTTTCTAACGCATTCTTGCACGTTTGCAACAATAAATCAACATTCAGCGTTCCCCATTGACCTTCGCAACTGTTGCTGCAACTGTTCATATAATCCTTAAACGTTGTACATCCCAGTGGTTTTATAGGCATTGCATCAAAGGCTGCCTTTGCGTCCATTAGCATACCACACGCACACGCATCCAACGATGCAAAACCCGGAGGAGGGGCAGACAGCATAGAGTAACCGCCCCCTTCTGTAGTATCCCCAAATCCTATCGAATCAACAGGCTGTAATGTATCACCATATAACACATTACCAGTAGTATCTTCGTTTGTTTCTTCAAAACCACCACCCATCGATTCCTCCTGCATTAATAAAGAATTACCCTCAAAAACAATAGGCGCCCTCTCAACAAACTCATCCATAACCTCCCTAAAATCGCCTAATGTATTTGCATCTATTGAAGTAAGTCCTGAGCAATCGCGCATAAAATCGACATACTCCATGTAGGTGAGGTTAAAACTGAATTTAAGGTTGAAATAATTTTCAAGTATTTTACGCTTATTATCCGTATCAGCCGTAAACGTTGTACTATAAATTAAGTCTAACTCTTTCAAAGCCTCAGCCAAGTTTGCACAGGTAATACAGTTTTTGCAGGCTTTGTCATCTGATAACATCACATTTTCATAAATATGACGACCATTGGGAGTAAGGGTTTCTGTACAAGTGGTACAGCTATGACCGGGAGTTGGCCCTTGCTGGTTAGGTAAACAACCGCAACGGTTGTGATAGGGTGTTAATTCCGCCCAATAATCGTGATAATTACCCCTTGGCCAGCTAACTAATAAATCATCGCAAACACCGGGGTTATAATAACTGCCAATCGCTTCACGAAAAGATTTGTACGTTAAACTTGATCCCGGTTTTGCAAAACGCGACCCTACTGGATCCCTACTATCACATCCGTCTTTGCAAATATCAAGCATACGTGCAATAACAGTATTCATTTCTGTGGCAGATAACCCGCAACCCATCAACTCCCTTTTCCATTGGGCGATGTATGAACTACAAGCTTGCTCGCACTTCTCTTCTATTTTTGCATTTATAATATTGGTATAATCACTGGGAGTTGATGAGGTAGGAATTGAACCAAACTCAGTATTCAATAAGTTAGCACCATCCAATATAAACCGTTGTGAAAAAACAAAAAAATCAACCGAGGCACTAAAATCAAACCAGCCACAAGCCCCATCCTTATAATAGTCCGCAAGTTTTTCCTGCTTTTTTGCCAAGTATATGGCTCTAAACATATTCCAACCGTAATCGGTAAGACAACCTTCTATATCACTCCCCTGTTGGGTCACCACATAATCTACAAATTGCCACGCATTATAGGTTGTACTGCTTATTGTTTTATACGATGTTAAACCACTCTCAAACGATGTTTTATAAGAAGCTCCTGCCCCTGCAAAAAACGGATCTAAATTTGACGGATTCGGAAACCCTGAAGCTAAAGTAACCGTCATGTTTGTGGGATTATAAAAACCACTCGATATGGCCTCTGCAGCGGTTTCTATATTAGCCATCTGCTGGTCATATTTATAACTATCCTCTATATCCTTACATTTTTCATAAACACAATACTCTGGGTGTATTTTCACAAGCTCAGCACTAAATTTATCGTTCCAATGAGCTCTTACACCTTCCCATGTGGCAATTGAAACTCCTGTAATCCCATCTGCTACTAAGATATTTGTTAATATCCCCGGAATACCACCATCATCTAATAAAGGCAATGAACCACCATGCAGACCATATAAGTATCCCATCCAAGTCTCCGGAGGATCTGGTAATGCTGATTGCTCAATAATTCCGCCCTCTATATTCAATATATAATCAGCACCAGGGAATCCAGCTTGAATATTATCAAAGTACTGCCCACCGGGTGATACATCTATTATCATTTGCTGATACAGCGCATCACATGGCGTTGTTTCATAACAAAACACCTTGCAGGCTTCCAGCATTTCGGTTTTTTGTGCTTCGGTTATTTTACCCGCAGTGTATAAATTGTTTGCATCGGTAGTGCACTTATCGCAGGTGTACTCACAGCTTGTATAATCCAATTTGCCCTTTTCTTCTGTCAACAAGTCTTCGTATGGGGTTATACAATTTTCAATTTCAGTTGAAGCCAACATTTGTTGGATATAATCCTCTAACGCTTCCCTATCAACCGTTAACGTTCGCCTGATTTTATAAGCTCCTTGGTCTAACGTGATTTGGAAATACCCACTTGTGCTAAATATCAAACTATCACCACAGGTATGTTCTGGCTCGCTTAAACCAACTTTATTGTTTTGATATTGCGAGGGAACGTATTCAACCCCACACTCATCCACAATACTGATATTTAAGTCATAAATACAATCAAAACAAAATGTATGCTCACCGCATTCATAGTTTAGCATGGGTATAGCCAAACGGTACCAAAACTTATGGTCGGTATTTTCGTTGAGAACAATATAATCTGTTTCCGAAGTGATTTTTGATTCAGTATAGTTCCGATTATTCTTCTCAATCAAGTCAACCGTTAATGTTTGCACATTTCTTCCTGCAACTGCCTGCATATTTGGGCTATTCGTCGGATTTCCGCCCAATGCAGTAGCTACTACCCTTCCCATCGGATCGATATATGAAACGGATACCTGCCCGTTAGGGTCTACTACTATGTTACGTTTATACCTTTCTGCCAAGCCTGCCTCATTCGCAAACAATCGGTCTAAATAAACTTGTTGGGGAACACCATAAAAATATCGGGTCTCTTTCCCGTTTTTAGTTGACCCGCTCTCGTCTTTTCCTGAAAGTCTGTGGGTTGGACCAACACCCCCCTGCCTCCTTATCCTGCCTGTATTATCAGGCATAAACTCAGTTTGGGTAAATCCATATCCTTCAGCTTGGGGAATCCTGTCTCTGTTTACGGTTGTAAACGGATTATTTGCAGAATAGTACTTCTCTGTACCACTTGTATTAGAAAGGCTTGAGGTTCTTGTTTCAGTACAATTCGCTGCATCAATATCAAAATCTTGATAGTTATAGGTTTTACCACTTCGACTCGGGTCATTGGTTTGGTTAAAGTTAGGCCGATAATCCAAATCATGATCTTGTGCATTTGTTGATGGGACAGGTGCCGGTAATATTTGAACCGCAGGCCTACCGCTAAAATCGTAAATGCTTTGCCCCACGATTGATGTTTCATCGCTGTTATTTTTTGTTATGCTCTGCTTGTTATATAAACTTCCGTCAAAATAAGAGATCACCTGTTTTTTCTTTCCCTCTTCAGCAAAAGAAACCGAGTGTTGCCATGTTAATCCTTTGCTATATCCTGTAGTGTAATATCCATATACAGTTGGGGTTGATGAAACCGGAGTAATTGCACCGCTACTATAATTTAAATCTATTAGCCCCGTTTGCGGACCAAACCATTGGGTAGTTGCAGGCCCGTTAATAGTGGAGGAAGAAATATTTACCCCGTTTGCCCGAACCCGAAATAGTAAAACCCCTTCAGGATATATTAACGGCACTTTATAATGCATACTTTTGGTAGTAACCCTTGTAGCATTATTCTTAAAATCAAAAGCAAAACGTCTTATGTTTGGTGCTACTTGCTTGTCGCCCGAGTACAAATCCAAAAACATCCACTCAATATCATAGCTTTCAGCACCGGGTATTGAAGAAACAATGGTTAACCGTCCTTCGTCCGCAGTCACAAATGGAGCTAATGTTATCGGACCCGGAGTAAATGTTAATGACGTTGTAGCAATAAGATCAAGATTTTTATACCTATCAATTGATATTAAGTTTTCAATGTAAACGTTATTGGGTGATGTTGATACTGCACTCCCATTCAAACGCATAGCATCTACAGTAACTTCAACATCATATCCCCCTTCAAAAGAAAAAAAGCTTAATTCTGTTTCAAATGTTTGGTATGCAGGATTATATTCTACCCTAAGTGTCTTCTGAACAACGGTTTTTGTGCAAGAGCCAAAACTACAAGGCCCGCCAATATTATTACCGTCGGCAATCCATGTAGTTGCTTGTGAATAATTCAAGTGCCTTACTGTTATATCCACCTCCAATACATACGAAGAGCTTGATGTAAAACCAGTAAAAGGTCCTGTACAATCCCTGTTTATACCCAATACAACCCGGTTAACCACCTTGTTATCTACCACAGTTGTTGGAGACGGGTACACATCAGTTTGGAAAAGAGCATCGTATGCACGAACCGTATTTCCATTGCTAAAGGTAGTGCAAGTGCTACCCTGCGAACCAATTCTTGCGGGGGTAGTCAAAATCCATCCTGCTTTTAACTGTGCTGCAAAAGCACTAATACACAGAAACAGAAAAATAATCTTTTTCATATACCTATTCAGGTTTAACGGTTAAGTAATCGTTTAATTCGTAATTCTTATATGCAGATGTAAGCTTAGCTACACCCGATTTTATGGTAACAAACTTGGTTTCTGAGAGTAACTTTTTGTTTTCAGCCGAAACTGATTTTTCATATGAATTATAGCTAACCTCCATTATCCCATTAGCAAAATCTACATCACCCTCAGCGTATGATTTGCTAACGTGTAGCCTAAGTTTGTATAAAGTGTAATCTTTCTTGTTAAAGAAAATCTCAACCTTACTGTATTTACCCTTTTTTAAGTCTACCACATACTTACCTTTATCAGTCCCTTCATCGCTGTATGAGTACAACGAAACATCCTTTAAGGCTGAATCAATAGGCAATCTTGCCATCTCTTTATAATCATTTTTGTTACCTGCCGGCAATACTGATACCGATTGGAAGAAATGACTTACTACTACGTGGCAGCTTGAATTATTAATTATTTCAAAATCCTTTATTTTAAAATAATAACTCATGCCGTTCTGAATATGGATAGCAGCAGCCTCATCCACTTTTTTCCCGTTTGAGAAAAAGGCATAGTTGATTTTAGCCGTAAATTCTTTGCCCTCGTAATTGTTGGCAATCTTGGTTAAATCAATCTTGATGTCTTGTGCAGTAGCTGCTTTAACAACCAAGAAGAATATAATCAGTATTTTCTTCATCGTTATTAGTGCTTAATATTCTGCCTATTTTCATTTATTGTTATAATACCTCGCTCGGTTTCTCGCTTCGTTCTCACAAGGTTGCCTTCCTCGTCATATTCAAAGAAAGTGGCATAGTTGTTTTCATCTAACGAGGCCATTAAGCGTAGCTTCTTATTGTCATAGACAAACGACTTCATATTGGCATTAAACGGATGTATCCTGATATCATCAAAAAAGGCATCCGTAGGAGCAGTATTAGCAATTATTACATCAAACACTTTACCCACTGTTACTGTTACACCTGTTAAATCAATCAAATACTCATACTTCATCCATCCTTCAATTGCAGGGCTTGTAGAGATTAATGTTGCAGAAACTGGTGAGTTGTCATAATTAATAGTAATGCCTGCCGCCCCTTGATTTGTGGCTTTTACCCAATAAGTCAGCAGGTATTTTTCTGGCCCTCCTGCGCTCGGCGAGAATATATCGGTAAGGTCAACAGCATCTACCCTATATTCTGAAAGTAGTGTACCCCCACTTAATGGTTGACTCCCTGTGTTATAGGTGGTCGTAGGTTTGTCATACACCTGCGTTGAAACTTTAATATTAGAATTAGTTATTTGTAGTGAGTTCTTTCCTGTATGAGCCTCTTGACCATTCAATATAGCTTTCCTAGGCCCAACTACTGCATTATGTAAAGCTGGCCAAAAGTACCAGTGTTTTGGGCTGTTTATTAAATTATCAGCATATGTTTTATTAGTAAATACACCGGAAAGTTTAGTAATTTCAGATGGAATCTGAGGTGTATCGCAAACCATCACATCGTAATCAATAATAGGATAGTCTTCAAAACCTTCAAACAATGTTTCCCTAAGTTTTGCATTGTAAGTAACGGCCATAGGTTGTTTATTGTTGAAGCCATAGATTGCAGAAGAAAATATTTCGAGAGAGTTTTTATTTTCAAGCTCAACTCCATCAGGATTAATTTGGTTAGCCTTCGCATTCCAAATCCACGGGTTGTTTGTCTGACTTGAATTTATTCCCCTATTGTCCCATTTGCCGCTGTTATAAAACCAAAATGGCTTAAAGGAAGCCAATTTCCCATCACTGGCTGTATTTGTGCCGTTAAACCCGGCACCGTAATCTGTATAGGGATAGCTGGTGATATTGGTCTGGTGACGTTTGAATGTACTGTTACCCCTGTCATAATATACATACGTATAATCGGGTCTCCAGTTTCCTCTAACACCTAATACAAAAGGGTTAACAATAACTTCTTCTTTAGGAAATCGATTAAATGGTGGAACCATCCCACCATAAAAGCAATACATTCCAGAGACTGTTGATGGCGGAAAGTGACGTTCAATATCAGGATCATCACATTCTTTTTTCCAACAGCCCGGATCGTGCCTGTATGTTTGCCATTGGTCTGAGAATGATGCAGCGCTGGCATTGAGCACATTACCCATCATTACTTCCCCATATACATTAAGGAATGAGGCTCCCGATGAAGGTACAGGATTATCATTGCTCACAATCTTACCCACCGGAACTGCCTGCATATTCCTTCTGCCGGAACGGAGAACGCGCATAGAATAGTTTCCATCGGCTATTTTAGTTCCATTTTTGTCTATAAAACTAATATCGTACCCTCCACCGTTTACTTCCTTATCTAACACCCAAACTACTATTTGTGAACTACCGTTATCTGCTATCAATTCATCTCCAGCCACTAAAAACTCTCCATTAGACGCGAATGTTGCCTTTCCGGAACCTCCACTTACAGTAACCCCACTAAAAAATGCACCTGCATTTTTATAAGCTGGCCCCATTAAATCATACGTCCAATGTGCAGGATAAGAGAAATTATATACCTTGTCCTCGTACTCATTAGTGGTTTCCGTTAATAGCACCTCTCCTGTTTCATCATCAAAAGCCACATTTTTAGTTGTTACTGAAGAGCTTTGATCACTAACTGTCACACTCTCCAATATTCCATACCTGTTAATTATCTTAGTACTGGTTGCCGTACGAACCAATTTATAATTTCCCGATATTTTTAATCCAAATCCGGGAGTTGCAACCGGAAATGGACCAACAAAAAACACATCAGCATCGGTATTAACACCAACGCTAATGCCTGCTTCCTGCAATTGCTTTGGGTGCATTACCATTTCTACTTCATACCCAACAACGGCATCTCTATCTATTGTCCCGTCACCTTTTAAAGTGGTTACATTATTTGAAAGTTGTTTCGAGTTAGTTGTTGATGTTTTGTATTTATATTCTGTTTTAGAAATCTCCTTATCGTATTCATCATAAGTTACCATTGCCTTTGGCTTGCCGTTCATGTCGTTTAACTCTATTGCAAAACCTTGTGTAGCACCGGCAATTTCCATTGAGAAGCCTAATAATGAAAGTACAGGTGATTTTTTAAAGTCGGCATCTACCGTTGTTTTCTCGGCAATTACAGGAAAATCATACGCAGTAAAGAATTTTTGAACGGTATACCCTGTGCCGTGGCGCTTAATTATTTCTGTTGAATTTGAATTTAAATCTTGCGGCTTTATATTGCGCACCTTAATCTCTCTATACCCGACCATAGGCGCAGGGAACATACTCTCACCTAAAGGTGCATCATTATAAAAATAATCCTCTTGGGCTAATGACGCTAACTTTTTACTTGTATAAAACGACGGCAGTCTATGTGGGGTTTCATCGCCGCCCAACTGGGGTTCATAACTTGCAACTCCACTACTAATTGTCCTTCCTGTTTCAGGGTCTTTAAAATTATAATCATACACCTGCCCCAATACTTGTTCCTCCTCGCTCAGCACCATATCGTTCCAGTTATTACTAACTGATACCATTTTCACCCTATATCCCCCGCCTTTTTTCTTTAATTCAGGGGTTTGCAATCTTATCCATGATTTATTTATATCAATTTCATCGCCGTTTCCATAAATTAATTGACTGGTATTAAACCCTACTATTGTTTTAGCAAGCTCTGGAATAAAACCTAAAATGGCATACCCTGTATTATAAATGTCATTAAAATTAATCCCATTTTGACCTCTATCTCTAAAGGCGTTTTGGCCTTCGTAAACCAAGTGCGGTGCATTTAAACGCATAAACTGCCATGCGTTTTTGGCAATCGGGTTTACATCTCCGTATGCCACCCCGATTGATTCATTTAGAGGAACCTTTTTAATTTTTATATACCCATAGATATCATTCCCCGTACCTGTACATACCCCCGAACCAATAATCTCAGCATAAGTCCTCACATATTCATGATAATCTACACTTGAAACATCGGTTTTCAGCTTCACATACGCGTTGATGTATAAATATCTTTTACCGTCAATCGGGCTGGCCTGAGGTATATAGTTTTCTACATTGTCGGTATTGCTCCTGCGCCTGAAATAGATATACTCGTTTTGATTAGCTCCTAAACCAGTGTATAAATCATCGCCTGAAGAGAAGTCTGTGCTCCCTCCCATTCCTGCGATTTTGAACATCTCCATTGCCTTTTTGTCCTGAACGTAGCCATAATCATCCGCCTCATACACAACATTTATTTCTCCGCCTGAAGGCAATACAATTTTATTTAAACTCCATCCTGCTGCGTACTCATCCACATCGGGTTCTGTTTGTTCTGTATAAGGAAACTCATCGTTAGGAGGCTCAGCGCCCGAAGGAGATGCTTTGTAATTACCCCAACGGTCATAATTCTTATACCCATACTCAAAATTGTTAGTATAATAAAAATTATAAGGGCTCAGTTTACCTGCCTCAGAATTACCATACTTAAACCATATTTTGGTAAGAGTTAATTTACCGGCATTTGTGGTTGTTTGATTGGGAACTTTAGGACATAACGAATAATCATACTCAAATACTACCACTTTAAGCGGTTTGCGGGTGAGTGGATTATTATAATACTCTTCATTAGTAAATAATTGTATTGAGTCCAGTTTTTGAAGTTTGTTAGTGGTTTCCTTTCCTCCCAATTCATTTGTAACTCCCAAAGCATCTTCCCTGTCAGAAGTATAGAATAATGCAATGTGGGTTTTGGTTTTTATGGTCTCAATGTAAAATATTTCCTTTTCCCCATATACAAAGGATGCTTTATCGTCCTCTTGATCGCACTTCATTCCCTCTTGAAAAGTTGCTGAGCTTTTTCCATTGGTAGGAACCGCGTATGGGGTTCTCCATCTGTATACCGTGGGTAGCTTTTTATATTCTATCTCTGTATAACTGCCGTTATCATCAAGGGAAGGGCCGTTGTCTGTCAAGTCCATATAATCAGCACTAACTACTGCATTCAAAAGGTAACTATGTGCATAGGCAGGGGTTTCTTCATAATCAAAATATCTTTCAAGAGTAAGGGAGTTTGATGTTGTTTCGTCCCCTGATAAAAACCATGCTAAACCATCTACATCAACATGCCTTCCGTCAACACTACCATCAAAACTAAAAGTGTACTCTTTTTGAAGAGTATTGTACGCAGGCTGGGCGTAAATATACCTGCTACCGTCAGGGTTAGTAGCTGTAATTTGTCCTATGTGATGGTTCTTCGCTACAGGGCTTTTGTATTTAATAAGCCCAAAGGTTTGGGCGTCTTCGGCAGATAAATACGTTATTACTTGGTTTCGTTTATCTCTTTTAGACCGAATAATAGGTGCTGTAACAGTAGGATCATTTACCCAGGTTTTTAACTGGTTTTTCAACTTAATCCCCATTGCTGCAGTTAAAGGGTCTTTCACTAAAAGGTCCTTTTCCATTTCAGGTCTTGCAGCAATACCCCAGTCTATGGCATTGAAATAAGCCCTATCAACGGAGGTTTTTTCACCCGCATTTTTAAAATATACACCTTCAAAGTCAGCTCCACTTCTGGTGTTTGAATATTTTAAATGAGCAAACAAATCATTATTCTTTTCCCAACGGCCTGATTTTGATTTAAAGTAACTCAAATCAACTTCAACACCAAATTTAGCTGTATTACCTATTCCTAAATCAACACCTACTGAAAGAGGTGGTATACTTCTGTTTTCGGCACTCTGTTCATAAACAGTGCCCACCATAGAAGAATGTGCCCGATAAACTCCTGAAATACCTTGGCCTGATACTGCCAGTACATCATGGGTAAGTACCGTATAAGGAAGCTGAACTTCCGATTTTGTGAGCATATTACGGCCATACGCATTAAAATCCATAATAGCACTTCCTCCGTCTTCGCGTTGTCCGTTAAAATCATTTTCTACCTGAGAATGGTTCAAAAAACCATACACCGGATGTTTTTTCGTCCAATCTTTTTCCATTTTTCCGGATTGGTTATACGAAATACCTATCCTTGTATCGGGATTTATTCCCAAAAATTCAGCTCCTAATTCAACACTTGCTGAAATGGATAAATTATAACTTTTATTATCTGTGGCCGGAATATAAGAACTATTTAAAAATGATATGGCGGCCCCACCGTTGTAACCTCTACTATTAGATCCTGAGCTATTCCCATCAGCTGAAAGCTTTTTCCAATGAGTAGTTCTAGTGCTTATTGTACTCATTCCGAAGTCTTTGATTCCTTGTCGCGAATTGTATGAAAGTCCAATATTTGAGATTAATGAGCTTCCCATGATTTCATCATCCCCTGGTATATTTTTAATAACTTTATTTTTGACGTTAGCCTCATCTCTATAACTTACATTAACACCTATCCCATTTTGAGAGCTAAAATTTACACTGTATGGAAACTTTCCCGCTTGACCGCCTCCATTAAAGTTAAACCCAAATCCGCGATAGTTGTTATATTCTATCCCAAGGGTCAAAAAATCTTTACTTTTCTTGCTAAAAATCTCACTTGAGGGCGAAAAATCAACTCCAAAAGTTCTTGAAGGTTTCATTTTACTTACCCGTTTGATGTAATCATTTCCACTATTTTCCATATCGGGTTCGGGCGACCAAAAATCATCGGGTATGCCGCGCATATTACGGTTAATAACCCCGGGGTTAATGTTCCAACCTAAACCTACCCAACTTGCTTCTTCATCAAGACTTGGCCCTGCGTGGTATGAAATATTGATTGGGTAACCGCCAACATCCAATAAGGGAATGTTATAAGTAAAATCTCCTGTAAAAGGGTCAACCATTTGGTTGGCTGATACCGGTTCAAAACTCTGTACTTCCGGCTGGCTTGGCCCTCCTGTAAGAGCTAATGCACGCAAGGGCATCAACAACTCCACAAAAAGGTTTAGAGCCATAAAAGCGGCCAATCCTCTAAGGGTACGTTTGTGTTTGATTATTACATTAAATATCATCGCGGTATTACAGTTTTAGCTTCGGAATATTATTTATTGTTTTTTTGGGAAATGCGAACTTTATATCCCCTGTATTAAACAACCTATTGGTAAATATTAATTGCAAGTCACCTTCGGCTTTTTGATTCTTTCTCTCAAAGCCTAAAGAAATTGTATTAAACGGGGTAGCCCCGAACGTTTGCTCAAAATGATACAATACGCAAGGCATTGTATCAATGCCTTCTACTAAAATAAAGTCTTGTTGGGCGTGAGACACAAAATAGTTGATGCGGGCAGCATGCTCTTCTTGATTAGATACATTGTGCTGCAACACTGATGTTTTACCATCGGCAGAAACTACATCAAAATTAAATTGATACAAATTTGCAAGCTCATTTATACGCTTTTGCACTTGTTCTTCATCAATAGCCTTTGCCCCGCTATTAATAATTTCCCTAAATACAATATAATCAGCAGGCTTGTACAATACTTTATACTGATAGTCGTCCAACTTTTTCTCTTTTTTTAAGCCGTTATCAGAATCTTCTATCCAATGTATATACTCATTACTGCTTAACTGCTTAGGGTTTCCGCAAGCAGTTATCGCAACAATCAAAATAAAATAAATAATTATACGGTTAGTTAGCATTATTTCCCTTGAAACTTATCATTCACATACGTTATCACCTCGTTAGTAATATCTTGTGTTTCTCCTCCATACATTATTGTACCCGAACCTTCTGCACCAAACACATAATCATACCCCTTTTCTTTACCAAATTGCGTAACGTATTCATTCAACTGTTTCCAAATCTTGTCGTTATACTCCTCCTCCATAGCCCCGACAGATTGTTCAAATTGCTCTTTTTGATACAAATAATGCCGCTGAGCCATTTCAAACTGTCCTTGAAGGTCTTTATTAGTTTTATCGTTGGTAACCTTTGTGTAAATGGCCTTTACCTGAAACTCCAAACTATCAATGTAGTTTTTCTTAGTTCCGGCAATTTGCTTAAACTGCGCATTAAGTGTTTTGCTTAGTTCAAACTCGTCATACACTTTACCAAGTTGAACATACCCTGTTTTGTTTTGGGCAGGTTTAAACACAATAATTATA
This sequence comes from Bacteroidia bacterium, assembly GCA_035906255.1. Lineage (GTDB taxonomy): Bacteria > Bacteroidota > Bacteroidia > UBA8524 > UBA8524 > SB11. The sequence continues at coordinate 94,164 of JAMIFM010000010.1, read as the reverse complement.
ACAAGTACTGAAACAACTGCACTTAATATTGCAGTTAAAATAAATGGTAAAATCTTCCTCATCCCTAAATTAGTAACAGGTATTTGTACTTTGGTTGTTCACAATACGTAAATACCATTTTTCGTTTTTACTATTGGTAATTACCATTTGGTAATTATTTCCGTTTAATAAGTTTGCACCCGCAGGGCAAGTGTTCACCGTAAACGTATTGTATCCTTTCTTAACTAAAAGACTAAGCTGGTTTTCATCAGCTACCAACCCACTTTTAGTATCGTAAATTTTTGCATTCAATACTGCTCCTTCACCCACCTCATATTCTTCGTAGTAAGCAAAGTATATTGTATTGTTTGACACATAACAAGTGGCTAAATCTACGTTTTGTTTCACCAATACAGGTACAGTGGGCACAACCTCTTCTTTTTTACACGGAGTTGTAAATGTCCATATCTCACTGCTAATAACCGTTTGCCCGTTAACTACACCTCTAACTTGCCAAGCATACGTTTTGCAAGGCTCAAATTTTCTGGCTGAAAAGGGATACGTTAATAATGTATTATCCAACTTCTCTTGCGTAAAAAATTTAGGGTTTGAGGTAATTGCCATATAAGGCGTTTGGTTGGTGTATACCTCAGCTACCGAGATGGTGTAGGTTAGCTTATATTCTTTCTCTGTCTCAAATGAGCCAACTACTTTTGTGGCACTTGCAGGCAACCACATAAATGTGGGATTTTCTTCTTTAAGGGTATCTTTATCAAAAACAGATATCAACTGAAGAAATGATGGCATTATTACTGAATGGGAAACTGATACATCGGCAAGTTTTGTTTGGCTTCCGCCACTATTACCATAAAGGCTGTATTCAAACTTATAGTCTCCTGCGGGAAACAAACCTCCTCTACGACTTATATCTTCAATAGCCGAAGAGCCCGAATAAGTATAATTAAAAGGTGTGAGTGCAGATATAGTTGCACTTGAAAAAACCTGAGTATTACTTGAAACAGTAAAATTCTTAGTATTTAGGGCTACCAATAACCCTTTAGCATTATCAAATATCTTTAAATCAATAAAATACGTATCATACTGATTTGAAACATCTTTATTAATTGTAATATTCCATAAATCTTCTAAACGAAAATCGTTGGGAGGTGTTTGCACCATTATAGAATTTTGGGCATTTGTTTTTATAATTCCCAAAAAAATAACCAACATAATACTAAAGCCCCTATACAAAGCCTCTTTTCTATTCATACGCGGAGTGATAAGCACTGCTAAATTATTATCTCTTTTATAAGTAATCAATTGTTTTTCGACAAACATTTCACCACTTACTTATTATACTGAATACCAATATATTTTCTTTATAGGTGTCGTCAAACAACAAAACATCATTATCAAAATAATTTGTATAATCATAACGAACCCTTAACAATAAATACTTACTCACTTCAGCTCCAAACTCATAAAAATACGTTTTTCGGTTTCCTAAGTTATTATCTGCCAACAAAAATCCTGCTGTTTGATTTGTGCCTTTAAGTCTGTAGCCTATGTTTATCCCCCCGTTTAATCCTTCAAGCCTTGATACGGATTGCTGTTTAATATAACTTAGATTTATTGACACAGTGAAATGTTGCCTTATTGCCAATAAATAGGATGCAGTATAATTCTCAGATGCAAAATTATTGTATCCTAACCTGCTGCTCGATTTTTGGTTCATATACATAGCCGACCATTGGTGGTAGTAATTACCCTTGCGCAAGCCGTATGCACTATTGGCCAATAGCATAGTAGCATTGAAATAGTTATTTTGCGTTTGCTGTATTATAGGCGTATAGGCAACCCTCAATGTTGGCCACTTAGGAACACGCACAGATACATCACCCCCAAAGTTTTGTGATTTTGTGGTAAATGTTTTAAGGTTATCCAAATTATCTGAGTTCATCCTATAAAAGCCGGCCACTGTTACTTTCTCACCCCATAATTGCTGGGTAACTTTTGTTTCAGCAAGGTTAATATCAGACAGTAAAAATGGGCTGCCAAATGAAACAAATGACGACATTACTTTTTTGTTACTCAGCTGTATTTGAGTATTGCCTTTGTTTAATAACTGTTTAACTGAGATATTGTACGCGTAGCCTGTTCTAAAGTCGCCGCCGTTAGTCTGATTAACAACATTTGTCCACCACCTGTCAGCAGTATATATCTTTGGGCCTGCTGTTTCACTTATTATTGTATTTGTATTGGTTAGCTGTGAGGCCGCCGCTTCGCCCTCTATTGTTGTTTTGTTAGAAAAGAATGAACCGCGAAATTTTGTAGCAACTACTTGATTATAACCTGACTTATTAGTAAAAAAACTTGTTGTGCTATCCGCAGCAACAGGTGTTGAGGTTGCATCTTTAGCATCTATATATTGAACACTAATATAATTACCTGCCGGATTACCTAAACCAACTGTAGCAGTATATAAACTTCTGCTAAACGGTGTTGGCGAGCTATTAATTTTTCCAATAGGTGTAGCACGTTGTAATTTACCACCCGCAACATTCACAAAGAAATTTTTAAACTGCAATTCTGTTCCTGCACCTCTTAAAGGAACCCCGTTCATCGTCAGTTCACCAGTGTATGGAGCAAAAAAACCAACATTAAAACTTTTTACGGCTCGCAGCATGGCAATTTTGTCTTTTAGTAATTTTCCGCCATCCTTATTTGCAACACTCTTCAAACTATCCTTTGAAGATAAACCGTTCTTTCGTCCCCCCCTCAATGAGTCAAGTTTACTTTTGTACTGATAAGTATGGTGTAACTGCGCATACTGTTCTTTAAGAGTTTCATACTCCCCTTTTGCTTTCTTCCTTTCAGCCAATGCATCCCGTTGCTTTTTTAATACTTCCCTGCGTTGCTTATTAATTTTGTTATCCCCCAACAAGCTATCTAATTGATTTAATTGGTTTTCATCTGCTTCTGAAAAAGGATTACGTGTATTTTCAAGTTTTAGCGCAAGTTTATCCAGAGAATCTTTTAACAAATTTGTTTCCAACGGATTATTATAAATATCAAGCACCGAACTTAAGTTTTTCTGCTTTTGCAATAACGAAGCATAGCCATCCCTTTTGCTATCAAGGTATGAAAGGCTATCCCTTTGTGCTTTTAACTCAGACAATCGAACCGGAGTAAGATAAGACGCCGAATCTTGTACCAATTTTGCAAGACTATCATACGTAGCCAGTTTACCCAGCTCTTTTTTTATGTGGGGATTATTAAGAATTGAGTTAATTTTCTTCAGATCAGCTGCTTTCTGTTTGTAATCAGCTAACTCTGTCGTTTCAAGCACATAATCAGCAGCTTTGTTAGTCGCATACTTTTTATTCATTTTCTCTTTAAACCGCTCCGTATCAAAATACACAGAAAAAAGATTCATGTTTTGTTGCCGTTTATCAGATGCAGTTGAATAATTAAACCTTGCCCCCAGCGGTATACCCAATACCTCCAATTGAGGATTTATTATAATATTAGTATAGTTTGCGGGTAACTCTTGATAACTACCCTTTCTATTTGAATAACTCCCCGAAATTTCTGCATATCCTGAAAAGGAAGCAGGAAGTTTAAATTTCCTTGAGTTTTTTGCACTATCAGGTTCTGATGATGAAAGTACTATTGTATTACATTGGTTACCAAGCGAGATATTATCAATGGCACCAATAAAATCAATACACATAAGTATTTCGCCTTTATTTAACAAACGGGATAACTTTAACCCATTATCAGTTATTTTCTCACTTGTTTTAACAATCTCAGATGTGTTTATTATTGTTATGCCACTATTAAGTTGAATTTGCTGGTAGGAAATTTCGGCTAATTGCTTACCTCCTTCGGAATATTTAATAGATAAGTGACCAGGAATAGGGTTTGATAGCGTGTTATTTAACTGAACCGAAAATGATTTATCAAGGTTAATTTCTCCAACAGGAAACTGTGTGGAAGTGATTATGACTTGTCCAAATGAAAATATAGACACCAATAGTATTGATGCTGCTAATAAAATTAGCCTCTTACTCAAAAACATATTCTAAAACTGCCGGAATATTGCGGGAAGATAGCACTTATTTATCGCTCGTATATGATTAAACCGTAGTTTTCGACAAAACACAACCCGTTAAAAAAAGTTACACAGGTATTGGCAAATGAATGTTTTATCTACAGCCTCTTCTACAATTAAACAAGTTACGAACCTAAATGTTACTCGGTTATCGTGTTACAAGTGTTACGTGCAGCACAAGGGGTTGCGAGGATTATCCAAAAACACAGGTGGTTTCAGAGAGTCAAAGAACTTGGTTAATGTGTAGTAATTGGAGAATGGTATAAATGAAGAAGTCCCGAGAAATCGGGACTTCTATAACTTTTTATACGCAGGAGATAATTTGGGACACGACCGTCAGGGCTTCCGAAAACCTGCAAGACGCTATTGCAGGCGTTAACGTACCTAAGCCCATAGCTTTTTTGTTGCACTATTTCATAAATTATTGATAATCAAATCCTAATTCCGTATATACAAAATGGAACAATACCCTAGTTTTGGCCATTACCCGAAGGATTGTATATCAAAATCTCTCTTAAAATATTTCCATCGAATACAAAGACCTGAACATACTCTGTACCTAAAACATCATTGTTAATAAACACCCTAATACTATCCATCGTTTTATCATAGTATTTTATTGTTTTTCTAAAAAAATCATCTTTATTGATTCCAATCTTAACATCCAATGCAAGTTTGATTTGGCTATCCTTAATCAAAGAATATCTTAAATAAAACTTATTGGGCTTTGAGTAATTATGTTCTGCTAACTTATCAAATCCTCCATTTAGAATACTGTCACTTACTTCAACCAAATCAAGATACGACTCATTAAATGTCATTCGATGTATTACTGTACCTCTTTGATTTTTGGTAGAAGATATATGAAAAATAAAATGATTTATATCTTGAATTTTGTTGATAGAGATATCTTTGATTCCAAATGGGAAAAAACTCCACTCAAAATTACTTGTAATTTCAAGTGTATCCGATTTCACTTTAAGAAAATGTAAATCCGCACTATCTTCTCCAAGTGATTGTCTAATATTAGTGCGTAAATCATTTTCATCAAGATAAATTTCCTCTCTATTTTTCTTATTAGAACAGCTGTAAAGTTGCTGTAACAGAACAAACAATAATAAAATGTAATTTTTCCTCATTTTCTAAATTGTTGATAAGTATTTGCTAAGTTATTCTCAAGTTTTCCCATTCTGCTATAAAACTTACCCACAGAAAGTTCTTTGTTTTTATAGCTTAGTATGGCTAGTTGGTGATACGCAATTGCTCTTTTCCGATAATATAACTCCCAAGAAATATTTGATGACCCGAGTTGAGGCTTCTGAATGGAAGTTAAAATCTCAGTTGACACCTTTGGCTTAAGTGGAGTCCGATTTATTATCACGCCAATATCACCCCCCTGATTTGAAAAGTTGCTCAAAAAATCATTCCAATTGGCATCTTCAAACCCTCGTTCAATATTAATACATCCTTGAGAGGTAGCATTTCCATTACTACCAATACCAATAAAATCATCTTTTCCTGTTTTATGTATATTAACACCTTCAACATATGAAACACCAGTAGCGGGGTTATCTCCTCCCACATCAGGAAGTTGACGACTTCCATTTAGCGTGTATACGTTCAAAGCTGGGTAAGGGTTAGTGCCACCATTCATAGGGTGTTGGCCATACTTAGCTATATATATGCCTGCTGCAACTGTTCCATATTTTGAAGCATCAACAGGAAGAGACGTTGCATTATAATCCTCTGTCGTACCATCCTCTTTATATACAGTCGCTACAGCGTGGAAATAAGCTCCATCTTTAGGGACATTTGCAGACTTTTCTTGTATTAAAATTGCTGTTTTATAATACCCTTCTTTTAGCGACTTATCAGCATTATATGCATTTTTGGAATCCCATTCAAAACCAGTATAGTTACAATTTGCATCTTTAATACTTTTCCACTCCAACCCCTCCAAATCAATACCATCAATAACCCTATTTTCAGCAAAAGCATACGTACTGTTCCAAGGATAAGAAGCAAATAGAGGATCGACACTTAAAAACCTACCCAGCCTAGCATCATGTACCCTGTATTCAAATGAATAGTAATCTCCATCGACATTGCTTTCCTTCTCCTGTCCATTAAACCCGAAACTATACCCAAATGCAAATGAGGTTATCTCAACAGCGTTACCGTACCGTTTTCTACACTGCTGCGAGGCACTTGTCCTTCGCTAATGTAATCAACTACCAGCACCCACGTATATACCCCGTCGGGCGACGCTTCTCCTTTAAAAGTCCCGTCCCAGCCCTGTGATAAATCATTACTTTCAAACACCTTTTCACCCCATCGGCTGTATATTTTCAAGTTCATGAGCGAAGCATTCAGTATAAACGGCATAAAATAATCATTCACTCCGTCGCCGTTGGGTGTAAATGCCGTAGGAGTAACCCCAAAATAGCAATCTTTGGCCAAAATGGTTTTTTCAATGGTATCACACACATGGTATAAAATCACGTGGTATTTTCCCGTATCAGTAATGGTATAAGTAGGCGAAGTACTACCGTCGTGCCACAAATACGCAGCTTGTGGAAAGGCCACATTAAGGGTAACAGGCTCTTTAAAGCAATTAACATCATTTGCAGCCGAAGTAAACTTTGGCTGCGGATATACCGTAAAGTATTGCACCGATTGTGACGTGCAGCCATTGGCCGAAACCATGTATTTAACACTATCATTACCGGGTGCTGCGGGAGACAGCACGTTACCTTTTACATTCTTACCACTAAATACGCCCCCTTGTTGTACAGGGATTAAAATTACATCAGCGGTTTTTAAACAATAATGCGTATCAAGTACTGTAAAGGCAGCAATTGGGTCAGCAAACACCATTACAGTATCTGAGGTGGTATCAACGCATCCTTCTTGCGTAGAAATTTCTAATACTACCTTATTTCTACCTGCTGCCGGAAACTTGATTTGTTTGGCATCAGTGCTGTTTGTTTGCCATCCACCGGTAAAAAACCAACGGCTGGTATATGTTCCCGCTGCCACAACAGAAGTATTAGTAAAATCAAATTGCTGTGAGCTAAAGCATTGCTCTTTTTTATTGATGGTGAATGAGGCTTTGGGTAGCGGACTGACGGTAACAAAAAGTAGGGTATCATCGTTGCAGCCGTTTAATGATACGGAGTATTTAACCGTATCACGGCCAAGAATTTGGGGAGTATAAACAGTTCCTGCTGATACATTTTTGCCTGAAAAAACACCCCCTTGAGGACCGGCCAAAAGAAATATAGAAGGCGGGGTTGACGTTACGCAGTATTGGCTTTTAAGACCAACCGACGGTAAGCTCAAATCGGGTTCGGGTTTTACCCGCACGGTGGTTTGCGCAGTATCTTTACAACCCGAAACGGTATCTTCAACCACCAGCTTAACAATAAACAAGCCCGTATCGGCAAATTTTTTCCCCGCCAAATCAGTGCTGTTATAGTTAGTTGCGTCTGACAATAGCCAATTGGTGTAGTTTTTATCCCTGTTGGCCGTTTGGTTAGTAAAGTTATATTGTTGAGCACTAAAACACTGTACGGCGGTATTCACTGCAAATACCGCTTTAGGTTTTAAACTCACAGTAGTATAAATAAGCGTATCATCTTCACATCCATCCACAGATACAAAATACTTAATGGTATCAGGCCCAAATAGCTTGGGGGTATAAATAGTACCCACTACATTTTTTCCTGAGAAAACGCCTCCCTGAGGCCCCGGTACCAAAGTGTAAGGGATAGGGTTTGTGCCTATACAATACGAACTGTTGAAGTTAACCAACGAAAGTCCTAAATCAGGCTCAGGCTTCACGCGCACCGTCATTTGCGATGTATCTCTGCAACCCTCTATCGTATCGTGTAATATCAGTTTAGCAATATAATTCCCTGTATCGTTAAACTTCTTACCTACTACATCCAAACTGCTATATGCCGTGGCATCAGACATTTGCCAGCTTGTTACAAAGCTGTTCCTATTGGGTGTACTATTAATGAAGTTATACAAGTGCGTATTTGCACACTGATTGGTATCATTCACCGTTATTTTGGGTGAGGTGGGCACAACAAAAACACTAAGAGCCTGCACCGCTTGCCCCGGTAAAGGGCATGAATTATCATTAGCTGTAACGGTAAAATAATGAGGCTCTATTCTCCCATCAGCAGACTTAGGAGTCCAACACAGTTTACCTGCCTGTTGCTTAGGGTTTGAGCCCGGAAACGTAGTAAATGTAGCATTGGGAATACCCTTATTCCAATCCAAATACACCGAGTCTGTTGCGTTGGTATCATTAGTAGTAATGGTAATACATACTTCCTCACCGGGACAGGTAGTGTCTTGTGTAGCAGTTATTTGAGGCGGGGCATTACTGCTGCAACTTATTATGCTCATTTGCATATCGCGCCGCGTAATACCTACCACACGCATCACCCCATTCACATTGCGCCACTCTGTAACCTGAAGCACCATTACCGTTACTTGGTTTAATAAAGTGGGTCTGAAATTGAGATTACCTGTTGAAGTATCAAGGTGAAAGCCGTTTGGCAATGGCAATGTGGCATCAGGAAAGCCTGCGAATCTAAGCGGTTTTTGAGCAGAATACGGACTTGTATATGCTATTGGTGAATTTGATCCGTCTAACGGAGATACTAACTTATAGGTTAGTATATCGTTATCTATCGTATCCAATGCCCCGTTATTAAATACAAAATCGGTATTTAAACACACCAAAGCCGCAGCGGGGGTGGTAAATACAGGGGAACTATTACAGCTAATATCCGTAAAAATGGTTGCCTCTGTAAAAAAATTCTCATCAGCAGCACCGGTAGTGATAGTTTTATTTCGGGCGCTTTGAGACCAGCTGACAACTAACTCACTGCACTTGTTTTTAGCAGCAGAAAGATCAACAGTACCCACAAAAACATGCTGTTCAATACCGTACTTATAACTACCCCCTGCGCATTTGCTTTTGAATGATGCCGGGCAGGTTCTACCAATACCTGTAATGTCTGTAATACTAACCCTGCTTACCTGCAAAGATCCTGTCCATGCCGAGTTTTTGCATTTAATTGGCATATTAAATGTTGACCCTAATACAATCCCCCCACAATCACGATAAACAGTAAGAGTAATTCTATAACGTGAATTACCTAAACACTGATAAGTAATATCACTACCCATTAAATGGGTTGCCTTTAAACTATTGAAAGTAAAAAGAGTACTCAAAAAGAAGAGCACACTGATAAATTGTTTGAAAATACTCCTATTAGCTAAAAAAACCATACCTAACTACCTTTTGCAAAGATGCGGATTACACTTAAAAACGTTGTCAGCACATACAAATAATAATGTTATAATAACATCATCGGTTATACAAACAACAATCTGTTAATACCGCTTTTAGCTAAACGAAATAATAACGAGTAAGTATGGAAACGTAGCTGCTTTTTACAGCAGGGTTTTTATAATATCCTCAGCGGTAAGACCTTCGGCTTCGGCTTTGTAGTTTTTAACGATACGGTGACGCAGGATAGGCTCTGCCACAGCTTGCACATCTTCCATATCGGGTGAGTATTTGCTGCGGAAAAGAGCGTGGCATTTAGCTCCCATTACTAAATACTGGCTTGCACGGGGGCCTGCACCATACTCAAGGTATTGTTTTACATAATCGGATGCTGTGGCTGATGAGGGACGTGTTTTAGCAGCCAATTTCACAGCATACTCTACTACATTATCAGGAACTGGCACTTTACGCACCAGCTTTTGGAAATATTGTACCTCAGCCGCACTAATTACCTTACCTGCTTTTGAGTCATTATCAGTAGTGGTGCTCTTTACTACATCAATTTCTTCCTGCAAGCTGGGGTAATCCAACACAATATTGAACATAAAACGGTCGAGCTGCGCTTCAGGCAAAGGATACGTACCTTCTTGCTCAATTGGGTTTTGGGTTGCCAAAACAAAGAAAGGCTTATCCAATACGTGCATCTGGCCTGCCGCTGTAACGTTTTTCTCCTGCATCGCTTCAAGCAACGCAGCCTGCGTTTTGGGCGGAGTACGGTTTATCTCATCCGCAAGAATAATATTGGCAAATATGGGCCCGCGAATAAATTTAAAATGGCGGTTTTCATCCAATATCTCACTACCTGTAATATCGCTGGGCATTAAATCAGGCGTAAACTGTATGCGGTTAAAGCTCAAGTCCATTACATCAGCAATGGTTTTCACCAACAGGGTTTTTGCCAAACCGGGCACACCTACCAACAAACAGTGCCCGTTACAAAACATACTAATCAGTACGTTTTCAATCACTTTGTCCTGCCCCACAATCACATTGTGTATTTCAGATTTAAGGTTTTTTATAATACCTGTAAAGGCATCAGCGGCTTCAACATCGTTCTTGTATTCTACCATGTGGCGGTGCTTGGTTTTGTTGGGTTAAACGGTTATTGTGTGCTTTATTTTTTTACCCAATGTTGCAGGGTGGGATGCTCAGCGTATTTATCAACTATCTTTATGTAGTATTCTTTTTTGTTTTTGAAAATCCACTTCTCAAGAGCTTCGGCCTTCTTAGCTTCTAAGGCAGCATTTTGTATTTTCAACCAATCCTTATCAAGGTCGGCAATGTGAGGCTCTGTTTCTGAAATCAGATAAAACAGTTTATAACACTCTTTACCGTCTTGTTGCTTGCTATATACTGGACCGTAATAATCACCTGCTTTCATCTTTCCCACTGCATCAAAGGCATCCTTATCCAACTCAACAAGGGTTACTTTAAAATTACCCATTTGGTCGCTTATTTTACCCCCGTTTGATGAGGTACGCTCATCGTCAGAATATTTTTTTGCAGCATCTTCAAACGTTGTCTTTTGTTCTTTAATTGAAGCCAAAAGAGTATCCAACGCATACTTCTGCAACTGCAAATCGGCAGCTACGGTTTTGGGCATTTTAAGGATGTGACGAGCATTTACTCGCTCGCCCCTACGCTCAATCAGTTTTAAAATGTGGTAACCAAATGAGGTTTCAATAATTTTAGAAATAGTATCGGATTTCAGTTTAAACGCAGCAGCTTCAAACTCAGGCACCATTTGCCCGCGCCCAAAAAAGCCCAATTCACCCCCACGTGCAGCCGACATCGGGTCGTCAGATTCGCTAATGGCAGTAATGGCAAAATCGGCTCCGTCCAAAATTTCCTGCCGTATGCGTTCAATTTTCATACGGGCATAGTCTTTCTCAGCTTGTGTAACTTTAGGAAACCGCACAATCTGCGCCAGTGTAACCTCTGCGTTTATTTGCGGCAAACTGTCTTTGGGTATATCACCGTAGTACTTTATAACTTCCGAAGGGGTTATTTTAACATCCTTTAGGATTTTCTGCTGCATTTCATTCACCAGCATTTCTTCGTACAAGCGGGCACGCGTTTGTGCCTTAAACTCTTCGATAGATTTACCGATGTATTTAACAAAATCATCCTCGCCACCCGGAAACTGAGCCAGTATATAGGCCATCCGGCGTTCAATTTCACTGTCCACCCTTTCAGGGGCTATCACAATACTATCCAACTGTGCTTTGTACAGGAGTATCTTTTTTGCAATCAGCGAGTTTAATATCTGGTAGCGGTCTTCGTCTTTAAACTGCACCCCCGATTGTTCTTCTAAGGTGGCAAACTCTTTATCAATATCCGACCTTAAAATGTAGTTATCGCCCACAATAGCCACAATTTCATCCAATATGCGCCCGTCGGTCTCAGGCTGAGCCCAAAGGCCGCCCACCGTCAAAAAAAGCACTACGGTTGCTATGAATGTTTTTATCATGGGTTTTGAAGGGTTAATATGCTTTGCTGCTTTCAAAGTAAATAGCTGTATGTAATTTGTTGTATAAAATTATGCCGGGTGTTTGCTATAAACGATAAACACACCCGTTTTGGTTTGTTTGTGCTGTTTAAATTTTACAGTTTACCCCGCTATGGCCTCTAAAAGCACCAAAGCGGGGTAATATAACTGACGCAAAGGGGATAACTCCTCTTAGCGGGGAATGCTGTTTAAAAATTTATCAAAGTTTGCTTGATTGATGGTAACAGGGTATTGTTGTTTCAATTCCTCTATCCATTGTTTTTCAAGCATATTTTGATATTCACTGGTAATGGGGCCTCTAACCTCGCTAAGTGCTTTGGGCTGCGCCTTCAAAACCGATTTGATAACTACAAAATAGTATTTACCGTCTTTCTCTACCATGTATTTCCCTTTTTTCCACTTCACTAACTCAGTTACAAGATGCTCCCCTTGTTGAAATTTGCCTGTTTTAATAGCAAGGCTCAACGGGTCAATCTCATGCGCCATGCGCGATATAGTAGTATCGGCATATTTCTTTTTCACCCATTTTTTCACTTTGTTGGCTACGTCTTCGGTTTTGCACTCATATATTGAAGCCTCTATGCGGTCTTTCCACATATACTTGGTTTTGTTCGCCTCATAATACTCTTTCAATCCCGTAGTATCAGTAATTCCTTTGTTCCACACTTTCTTTTCCGAAAGGTTAAACAACAAAATACCGTCGTGGTATTCTTGCACCAAGTATTTGTATTTATCAAACTTAGCCTCCAAGTTATTTTCTTCGTACTGCCAAACCAATTGCTCCACAAAGCTGTTGTAAAGGTTTTCGATTGTCATTTTCAAATCGGCATTAGCCAACGGCTGCTGGTTCACAGCAACGAATTTAGAAAAATCATTAAGGATGTATTTTTTAGTTCCGATGCTAAACAGTTCGTTGTTGCCATTAGGTAAATTAACGTGCTCATACTTGCCCTTAGTAATGGCTGAATCGCCGCGTGCAATAAAGCCGGCTAATACGTTCTTATCTTCTTTAAAGCTGTATTCCTTTTTTATCCTTTCAATAACTGCCAAACGGCTAAGGGTATAGCGCTCATCGCGTGGGTTTGATATTTTGCGTTTAATATCGTTATACAGGCTATCCAACGGTTTCAAATCTTCTGTACCTAACCTTTTCAGCAAGTGCCAGCCGTATTGTGTTTTTACGCTTTGGCTCACATCACCGTTATTTTTAAGTGAATAGGCCACCGTTTTAAATTCTTCAGGGAAGCCGCGATCGGTGCTTGAAAGGAAACCTAATTCGCCACCGCGAGCCCTTGTATTAATATCTTCGCTGTACTCATTAGCCATTGCCTCAAAAGTGCTGCGGCCTGAGTTGATTTCAGAAGCGATTGAATCTAACTTTTGCTTCAAACGCAATATTTCATCGTCCTTAGGCTCTTGCGAAAAACGCAGCATTATGTGTGCAAGGTGTACCTTGTGACGGGCGGCGCGCTTGTCCCAAACTTTTATGATATGGTAACCAAACTGGGTGCGGAACGGGCCATACACCTCGCCTACTTTGGTATTGAACGCCGCTTTTTCAAACGGATAAATCATATCAAAAGCAGTAAAGTAACCCAAATCGCCAAGGTTGGTTTGGGCAGATTGGTCTTCAGAATATTTTTTGGCCACCGAATCAAACGGCTCGCTTTTTAGTTTAGATTTAAACTCAAGGGCACGGTTCCAAGCTACAATTGTATCTTTCGGTAATGCTTCGGGGTTCAAAGCAACCATTATGTGGCTGGCTCTCACCTCTTGTTTCATGTAGTTGTATGCCTCGTTTATCAGCATATCGTTAGCCGATGTATCCACCATGTATGGCTGGGCTAATTGTTTTTTGTATTGCGCCATTTCGGCCACAAAATCAGCGGCAGTGTCCATGCCCAAATCTTTGGCCTGCTGTACTTTTAGTTTAAAGTTTACAAACAAGCCCATGTAATACTTGGCAGTATCGCGTGTGATACTTTCAGCAGGGTTGTTTTTGTAGAACTGACGGGTAAACTCATCCAAGTAGGCTTTGTTGCTGCCAAATGTAAAAAGCTCTTCGGTTTGGGCGGTGCCCACCTTTGCAATTGCATTGATTAATAAAAAAACAAGTAGTATCCTTTTCATTCGTATAAGTGAACTTTAATAGGTAAAGTGGCAAAAATATTTATTTTCTGTAATGATGAAAACCCTATTTCGGTAAACATACCGTAAAGGGATTGTCATCCACAGGTTAATAGACGGCTAACAATGCAATTAGTTGATGGCCTTAACCGATTCTATTTGAGGAACGGCTTTTTTTATACCTTCTTCTATGCCTGCTTTCATTGTCATGTGGCTCATTTCGCAGCTGCTGCAAGCCCCCAACAAACGCAGGGTAACGTGTTTATCGTCTTGTATATCCACCAGTTCTACATTACCGCCATCGGCATTTAAAAACGGGCGCATGGTTTGCAAAACGTCTTCTATCTTTTGTGCTAATTCGTTGTTCATCACTTCTATTAGGCCGCAATTTACACTTTTTTAGTTTTGAGCAGCGGCATTTGTTTGGGTTTGACTATTGAGTATGGCTATTTGTTGCGCGGCTAATTCGGCAAAACGGGCAAACGCCTGAGCTGTGGGGGCATCCTTCGTTTTTAATGCCACGCCTTCATCGCCTGCTTCGCGTATGGTTTGCACCAGAGGTATTTCGCCCAAAAACGGCAATCCGTATTCACGGGCAAGTTGTTTACCCCCGTCCTGACCAAAAATATAGTATTTTTTAGTTTCGTTATCAGGTGGGATGAAATACGCCATGTTTTCTACCAACCCGATAATGGGTAATGTGATGCCTTGTATGTTAAACATCCCGATGGCTTTGCGGGCATCAGCAAGTGCTACCTCTTGCGGGGTGGTAACAATTACCACACCTGTAACGGGCACTATCTGCGCCATTGTAAGGTGTATATCGCCCGTACCGGGAGGTAAATCTATAATCAGATAATCCAAATCGCCCCAATCTACATCGTTCACAAACTGACGCATGGCCGACGATACCATCGGGCCGCGCCATACAACGGCTTGGCCGGGCTGCACCATAAACCCGATTGAAAGCAGTTTCACTCCGTACTTTTCAACAGGTATCATAATGCTGCGCCCGTTTTCTTCGCGGCTATCGGGGGCTTGGTCGGCACAGCCAAACAAAGTAGGGATTGAGGGGCCGTATATATCGGCATCTAATAAGCCTACTTTGGCACCTTGGGCTGCTAATGCAAGGGCAAGGTTTGACGATACGGTTGATTTACCCACACCGCCTTTGCCCGACGCAACGGCAATAATATTTTTAACGGTGGGTAATACACTGGCTCCCTCACGCAGGGTGGTAACGCGTGAGCCCATTGTAACCTCCACTTCGGCATCTTTGCTTATAAAATGTTTTATAGCATTTACGCAGGCATTTTGTATCAAATCCTTCATAGGGCAAGCCGGTGTGGTAAGCTCTACCGTAAATGATACTTTGTTGCCTTCAATTGCTATATTCTTCACCATGTTCAACGTCACCAAATCTTTATTCAAATCGGGGTCGTTCACATGGCTAAGGGCGGCCAATACCTGCTGGCGGGTTATTTCGCTCATCTCTTTCAGTTAAATAGTTAACGTTTAGCTTGCCAAAGTTGTTTAAGCAATTGAGCAAGGGGCTTGCGGAAAACAACGGCAAGTGTGCCCAAAATGCCTATCAGTATGCCTGCTATCAGATTTTTATTTTGTGCTTTCATACAATACCGCCCGCAAAGGTACTTAAATCCTATGCCAAAAGCCATTTTGCAACGGGTGTTTGAACTAAAAACAGATGGGCGAATTACGCTGAAATTTTGGGTGCTAACACCCGTTTTGTTGTGGTTTAGATTATTGACCTTTGTTGCGGGCATTAACTACCGTGCCCTTGTAGTACCTGTTAATCAGGCACTACCATAAAGTTTTTTTTCATTTTACCTTATCAAGCACCTTTTGCCGAGAGGCAGAGGGTGTTTTTGTGAACACTAATTAAGCCTTAGTTTTTCCAAACAAAAAAGCAGGCCTTTGTGCCTGCTTTTTTAATGTTGTTATCAGTTGGGTTAGTACGCCCGCTCGTGGCTGCCTTTGTAAAAGTTCACAAACGATTTATTTGCGACACGGGTGCCGCCCGGTGTGGGATAATCACCCGTAAAGTACCAATCGCCCAAATGGTCGGGGCAGGCTTTGTGCAACCCGTCGATGGATTGGAAAATAATATCCACGTCAGCCCTAATATTATCAGGGGTAACTATCTCAACAATCTTGCGGGTTATCTGCTCATAATCAAACAGTGCATACAGTTCTTTCACCACATTCACCATCTCTTCGGCAGGTTTTTCAAGTTCTGCAACTGCTTTGTCGTACACCTCATCCAGCTTATGCTCAAGGTTATTTTCTTCCAACAAAGCCAGCATGGCCTTAAAGGCAACAAAATCTTTCAGCTTGCTCATATCAATCCCGTAACAATCGGGGTATCGGATTTGAGGTGCTGATGATACAATAATGATTTTCTTAGGCCCTAAACGGTCAAGTATGCGCAGAATACTCATTTTAAGGGTATTTCCCCTCACAATAGAATCATCTACCACTACTAACGTATCCTCAGGTTTCACCACGCCGTAGGTAATATCATACACTTGGCCTATCAAATCCTCACGGTTATCATCGTCAGTAATAAACGTGCGCAACTTCTCGTCCTTATGCACCACTTTGTCCCTGCGGGCTTTCATAGAGAGAAGAGCGGTCAGCTCTTTCTCAGTAAGGTCGGGGTTGGCCATTATCTGCTGCTTCTTAAACCAGTTAAGGTAATCGGCCACACCATCCATCATCCCGTAAAAACTGGTAGCGGCAGTATTGGGTATATAGCTGAAAAGGGTATTCGCAAAATCGTAATCTACCTTGCGCAATACTTCTTCGGCCACAAGGTAACCCAAGCGTTTACGCTCTTCGTAAATTTCTTTGTCGTTTCCTTTTGAGAAATAAATTCGCTCAAACGAGCACGAAAGTTTTGCTGTAGGAGTTAAAATTTCCTCTTCGGTAATTTCACCGTTTTTCCTAACTATCAGTGCGTGCCCGGGTTTAACCTCGTCAATTTCTTCGTAGGGGGCATTAAAAACGGTTTGTATCGCCGACCGTTCAGAAGCTACCACACACACTTCATCGTCTTGGTAATGAAATGCAGGGCGTATTCCGGCAGGGTCGCGAAGGATAAACGCATCGCCGTGCCCAATCATCCCCACCATTACAAAACCACCGTCAATAGCTCTAAACGAACGTTTAAGCATTTGAACGATGTTTAGGTTATTTGTTATCAGGTCCGAAATCTCACGGGGTGAACTTTTGCCCTTTGCGCCTTCGTATATTTGATCAACTTCGTCGTCCAAAAAGTGCCCTATTTTTTCGAGCATCAAAATAGTATCGGCCTTTTCATTGGGGTGTTGCCCCAAATCAACCAACTGGTTAAACAAAGCATCAACGTTGGTAATGTTAAAGTTACCTGCCAATACCAAATTGCGGCTCATCCAGTTGTTACGACGGAAAAAGGGGTGACACTGCTCATCGGTATTACTTGAGTATGTACCGTAGCGAAGATGACCCAAAAGCAGCTCGCCCATAAAGGGAACGTTCATTTTCAGGTAATCAACGTCTTTCTTTTGGTCAGCAGTAAGTTGCTTGTAATGACTACCTACGGTGTTTATAGTATCACTAAGGTAGTTTTTTGAAGCCGTGCGGAAGCGGTGTATGTATTGGTGCCCTTGCGGTATATCCAATTTTATGCTGGCAACCCCCGCGCCGTTTTGGCCGCGGTTTTTTTGCTTTAGCATTAACATACTTAGTTTTTGTAATCCGTACGAGGCAGTCCCGTACTTTTCAAGGTAGTAATCAAGCGGTTTCAGAAGCCTGATGAATGCTACGCCACATTCGTGTTTTATATCGTCCGTCATGGTGGAAAACAAGTTTCAAAGATACTACTTTTGCTAAAGTTAAAAAGTAATCCTCTTTGCCCTCTATGGGCAAATTGCTTGCCACAATTTTATATACGGGCGGATGGAAAAAAATACAATTGCCGTGATAAACGGCCCTAATCTTAACCTGCTGGGCAGCCGTGAGCCTCAGGTGTATGGCAGCAGGGGATTTGAAGATTTTTTACCTGAATTGGTAGAATTATACCCGCACATTAGCTACCACCAAAGCAATGTAGAAGGCGAAATAATAAATCTGCTGCACGATGCTGCAAAAAACTGCCGTGCAGTGATATTAAACCCCGGCGGGTATGCCCATACATCGGTAGCTATTGCTGATGCCATTGGCGCAATTGATATACCTGTGGTTGAGGTGCACATAAGCAATGTGTATGCCCGCGAAGAATACCGCCATGTAATGATTACGGCATCTAAATGTGCAGGGATTGTAACAGGAATGGGGCTAAACGGTTATAAAACCGCTTTGCATTATTTGACAAATTTTGCTTGAACTACTTGTTTAGTTGGGCAGTTTTTTAAACGCCAACGGTTCCTGAGGTTTGTACGAATAGTCACCACCCTCTTTCCCTTCGCTTTCAAGCCTGTATAGATACAACGAATCGCCGTTAGCAGTACTTACCATGCCGTAATAATCTGTTTTTTGTGAGCCTATCATTTGTATCACGTCAAACGGGTTGCGGGTTAATCGGTAGCAACTTCCCCCCATGCAAATACGGTAACGTTCATACAAAGGCCAGCCGTTTACTAAGCCATTGGCTTCAAAAGTAACGGGTATGCCGCTACCACCGTCTGCGGGTAAATAATCGCCTTTTATTAACGCATTGTTTATGTAGCCGGCCATTGCTGTTATATAGCGGCCGTTGTTTATTAAATACTCTTCGGGCGCACGGCCATACGTCCAATTGTGTATTTGCTCTTTGCCTTGCTTGCGCAAGGTATCGGTAAGCTGTAAATCTCTCATGCCTTTGGGCACTTGCAGCACTATATCCCTATCGGGTAATATATTTTTAAGCAGGTATTCGTTATCAGCCCCCTTAGTCCACTTAACAAAAAAATCTTCGTAGCCGGTAATCAACAATGCCGAGTCGCCATACTCAGGTTTAAACACAATTTCATAAAACATAGGGCGGTTTTTTACCCACCAAACCGATTGCTTCGCACTGGCAAGTTCTATAAAATCACGACATACCCAATTACCCCACAAAATAAAGGAGTCTCCGGCCGCCATGTCCTTATTCACTTTTTCATCAGGCAGGTACCACCGTTCAGTTTTACCGCTTTCTTCACAGGCACTTAACACCATCAGGCTTGCTATTAGCATGCACAACATCACTTTTGGCACTTTGCAGGTGGTTTTATACGGTCTCATCGATTTTATAGGGGGTATTTGTCTTTTTTTCTGTTAATTACATTAGAATTTGCAATAGTTTATGCCCGATGAAGAAAAAAGTTATCAATATTACGAAAAAACAACCGGCCTCGCCTATGGGGTTTACGCTTTGGCTGGTTTGTAATTTATGGCAGCGCGAGTTGCGAAAGGAACTACTGAATTTTAACCTCACACACGCACAGTATATCCTTTTAAACGCAGCTTGCGAACTCGGAAAGAATAAGGATGCCATTACACAAATAAAATTAGCGCAAGTTACCGGAACTGACAAGATGATGGTATCAAAAGTTTTGCGCACCCTTGAGGCAAAAAAATTGCTAAAGCGCAACGACCTGAAAACGGATAACAGAGCAAAAGATATTGCCGTTACCCCCAAAGGCACAGACCTTTGCCAAAAAGCAACGGATGTGGTACTTGCGTTTGAAAAGACATTTTTTGATCCGATAAGTAAAAACGAAAAAGTTTTTAACAAGTCGCTTTCAAAACTGCTAAAGCTGAATAACGCATAGCACGCCTAAGAAGTAGGGTTGTATTTTTTATTAGAGGAGGCATGCTACTTTGGTGGCCTTTAACGGGCTATCGGGTGGCATCAAAATACCAGTCGTCAACATTGAAGTTAACCCCTTTTACCAAATCGATTCCGTATTCGCGTTTGATTTCAAGAATCAATACAATGGTGATCACAATCAATAATGCGATAAAGAAGCCCAACACAATCCTTTTCAGAGTGGTTAGCACCCTTTCAACCTTTTCATCAAGTAGGTAATCGTTTGAGTGGTTGGTTTGCATTGTGATTAGTTTAACTATTCAAATGTAAACCAAAAACTCAAAAAAGAAAACATTTTGCTCAAAATTTAAAATAATTTATTCTTCTGTGCGTAATGCGCGGTTAATAAAATCATTCAACGGTTTCAACAGTCTTAGTGTTTCATCGGCCTTGGCAGCAAAATCGGCAGCAGTTATTTGTTTATCGGTAAAGTACTGTGTACCAATGTAGCTTTTGTATTTAAGCCACTCAATTGCAGGATTGTCAGCACTGTATCCCTTAGGCGGCAGCTTTCCTTTCCATTCAGCCTCCAGTGCACCAAAGTGTTTCACAAATTCAGGAGCATTGATTATCCCCAAAAACTCATCAAGGTTATAGTCTATTTCTTGGCGTATGGCTTTTAACGCCGAAGGTTCGGGCATATAACTTCCTCCGGCTACAAAACTCTTTCCGGCCTCAATGTGTACGTAGTTAATAGCACCTTGGGCTTTCCGTCCGCCTTTGCCTACTAAGGCTCCCATTGTGGTTTTATACGGTGATTTATCTTTGCTGAAACGCACATCGCGATAGATGCGGTAGGAACAGTCTTTGGCCTGCAAATCGGCTACACTGCTGTCCCATTTGGCCACTCGCGCCAAAATATCAGTCACCAATGCTTCGTGTTGAGCTTTTGCTTCCTCGTAGCGGTTTTTGTTCAACGCAAACCAATCGCGGTTGTTGTTTTGCTCAAGGTCTTTTAAGAATTCTAATACTGTTTTCATAGTTGTTTGGGCATAAAAAAACCCTGCAAAGCAGGGTTTCCTTTTATAAAAGTTAATGTGTTACTTATTTGTTAGCGGGTGCTGCTGGGGTTGTTGGTGCGGCAGGAGCAGCAGGCACTGCGGGAGCGGCAGCTTCATCGCTTTTTTTATCGCCACAGGCTTTATCTTTTTTGCAGCAGCTTTTTTGTTTGTTCTCGGCAGGGGCTTCTGTGCTTTCAGTTTTTTTGTTTTTGCAGCAGCCTTTATCGCCTTTGCTACAAGCTTTTTCTTTTTGGGCAGGGGCAGCAGCATCTTTATTAGGCTCAACATTTACTGTTTGAGGGACTACTTGGGGCACTGTAGCAGGTACAGGAGCATTAGCGTCTCCTACCTGAGGTGTTTTTTCAGTGGCAGGAGGGTTTTTCTTATCCTTATCTTTTGTATCGGTTTGGGCGTTGGCAAATACCACACCTGCTAGTAAAAATGACGCTGCGATAATAAATTTTTTCATACTCTGATGGTTTGTTGTTATTTAATGCAATAAACAAATATCGTGCATAAAAACGTAAATAACCCGCTTTTTTATATAAAAGTAACCCTATTAACCGTTATAACTCAGCAATAATCGTCTCGCCACCAATGGTTTTCTCTTCAAGGTTTACTTTTATTTTGGCTGTAAGGGGCAGATAAATATCTATCCTCGAACCAAATTTTATAAACCCGAATTCAGCCCCGCGAAGTGCAGGCTTGCCTTCTTGTGCATAGCATACAATACGGCGCGCTAAAGCACCGGCTATTTGGCGGAACAATATTTTTTCTTTTTGAGGAGTTTCAATCACCACTGTAGTACGCTCATTTTCGGTAGATGATTTTGGATGCCACGCAACCAAATATTTACCGGGATGATAGCGGTAATAATCAAATCGACCTGAAACGGGATTACGGTTTACGTGTACATTGACGGGCGACATAAAAATGGATACTTGAATGCGCTTATCGCCCAAGTATTCAGTTTCAACAGCCTCTTCTATCACAACCACTTTACCATCAGCAGGGGCAATAACTAAATTATCGCCTTGCGGGGTATTGCGTGCAGGATTACGAAAGAACTGAACAACCAGCACAAACAACACAAGGCACAATACCAAAACTGCTTTAAACACAAAATGCTCAGCCCCCAAAAAGTATTGGGTAGTGTATGTGATGCCGCCAAGCAGCAACATGGCTATTAAAATAATGCCGTAGCCTTCGCGATGTATTTTCATATTTATTAGGGTTTATAAGTAAAAAAGCCATACCTGTTTTTACCAAGTATGGCTTTGGGATTTAAAACTTTATCGGCTATTAAAATTTACCGCGCAGTTTTAGTGCGTCAGAAACTTTTTTAATGGCCACCACATACGCAGCAATGCGCATGCTTGTGCTGTATTGCTGGCTGGTAGCCCATACGTTTTCAAAAGCTATTTTCATGGTACGGTCGGCACGGCGGTTTACGCGTTCCTCTGTCCAGTAGTAGCCCAAGCGGTTTTGTACCCACTCAAAGTATGATACGGTTACACCGCCGGCGTTAGCCAAAATATCAGGAACTACTACAATGCCTTTGCTGTTCAAAATTTCATCAGCAGCAGCTTCAGTAGGCCCGTTAGCACCTTCTACAATAAGTTTAGCCTTTATATTGGGAGCGTTTTCAGCAGTAATTACGTTTTCAAGTGCGGCAGGCACCAAAATATCAACATCAAGGGTAATTAACTCTCCGTTACCAATGCGTTGCGCACCTTTGTAACCGTCAAGAACACCTTTGTTGCTGTTGCGGTATGCAATTGCATCTTCTACATCAATACCGTTGGGATTATAAAAATCTCCCGTGTGGTCTGATATAGCTACAATTTTCACACCTTGCATAGCTATTAAACGGGCTGAGTTTGAACCTACGTTACCAAAACCTTGCACAGCGCAAGTGCTTTCGGTAGGAGTCATACCCAATTTACCCATCGCAGCTCGGCAGGTAACCATTACACCACGACCGGTAGCAGCCTCACGACCCAATGAACCGCCTAATGAAAGAGGTTTACCTGTAACTACGGCAGGGCTGGTTACGCCTTTAATTTTTGAAAATTCGTCAACAATCCAAGCCATTTCGCGGGCACTGGTGTTTACATCAGGAGCAGGGATGTCTTTGTCGGGGCCAAAAACATCGCTCATAGAAGCGGTATATGAACGAGTAAGTCTTTCTACTTCGTTAGCACTCATGGTGCGGGGGTCGCAAATAATACCACCCTTAGCACCACCATAGGGTATGCCTACAATAGCGCACTTCCAAGTCATCCAAGCAGCAAGTGCTTTTACTTCATCAAGAGAAACGTTCCTGTCGTAGCGGATACCACCTTTAGATGGGCCTAATACGTCAGAGTGAACTACACGGTAGCCTTCAAAAACCTTTACAGAGCCATCATCCATTGTGATGGGCATGTGAACCAACACGGCTTTTTTAGGGTATTTTAGTACATCAAGTGTGCTTGCATCTAAGTTTACCAACTGGGCAGCCTTTTCCAGCCTCTTCATCATCGAGTCAAGAGGATTGTGTTCTTGCGCGGCTTGTGCTTTTGCGTCCATACAAAATTCTTAAAAGTTGAGGGTGCAAAATTATTGTTTATAGAAAGTTAAGCAAGCATAAACAACAATAGTTTTCAGCCAATGTTTTTGGTGTGGATGTTGATAGCCCGTAAGGCGACAAAAAACGTCAACTATTTAGCACACTTTAAGATAACATAGCCTGCTATTTGAAGCAGCATATATACTGACGGAAGTACTAAAATAAAAGAATCGAAGCGGTCTAAAATGCCTCCGTGGCCGGGTAAAATGTTTCCGCTGTCTTTAATTTGAAGCTGGCGTTTAAATTTAGATTCCACCAAATCACCCAATACCCCCATAATAGCAACCGTTAGTCCCGTTGCCAACGGAAAAATTACGCCGTGATTTAGCGGGTATAGCAAATGGTCTTTAAGTAACCACGCAGCCAACATGGTAACTATTGCACCGCCCAATGTACCCTCGATGGTTTTTTTTGGTGATATACGCTGAAATAAAGGAGTGCGGCCTATCATCCGCCCTGTTAGGTAGGCAAAAGTATCGTTGCACCATATTAGTATAAACAGCACCACCAAAAAAGGAATAGTACTGTTAGACTCAGCCTCCATAATATAACCCAATGCAAAAGGCATGGCTACATACAGCCAACCAAAAACGGCTGTCGAAATATTTTTAATCGGGTCGGGATGCTTGCGGAAAAGCTCAATCAGCAACACTGCAATAAAACCCGGCAGCAGCATGGCTAAGCTATCCGGCCTTCCTGACAACGGTATTGAAAACGGAAATAAGTTTCGGGTAAACACCCACGCTAAACTTATGTAAACCAAAACGCCAATAATACTACCGTAAATTTTTGCAGTTAGGTTACCTTCACCAAGCATTATGCGATAAAACTCCCACAAACCCAATGCTACAATCAGCAAAAACAGCCAAAAAGTAAATCCCAAATAGATACCCCCAACCATCACCAGCACAAAAACAGCCCCCGTGAGGGTACGTTGCCAAAAATTACTCATAGCGGAAAATTAAATTCTATAATCTCTAATGCTCTTAAAGCATCTTTACCGTGGCAGTATAGCTCTACTTCACCAAAATTATATACAGAGTCTTGTTTGTTAAGCAAAACAGCACTTATCCCTTCGCTTTCAAGCAAAGTGAGCAAAATATCGGCTTTTTGCCTGTTGCCCAATGATACCAGTTTCACCCAATCTTTTTCCATACCTATTCGCCTTCTGCGTGGTAGGGTCTTGTAACTTTATAAAATGCAATCACAGCCAATACAAACACCACAATACAAACCAACGCTATCTGCCATCCGAATTCATACTCAGTTGCATAAATTTCTTGCGAAGGGTTTAACGTGTATAAATACCCTGATAATACGGCTAAGGCATTATTAAAAAAGTGTGCCCATACCGATACCATAATATTACCGCTCCAATAATACAGGTAACCAAACAAAACACCCATCATCATAATGGCCAAAAAGTTATATACCTGCAAATGCACGGCTGAAAACAAAAAAGCTACGGTAAATACTGCTAAGTGAATACGGTTGCCAAACAAACGGTAAAACGTTTGCATAAATGCCCCTCTAAACAACAGTTCTTCTCCCAATGCAGGGGCTATGGCCATCACACAAAGGTTAAACAACAATACAGGAATGTTATCGGCACGGATAATGGCATTTCCAATACTATCGTTGGTCTTTTGCAGGTTCATAGCATCGGTCCACTCGGCAGGCATCGTTATCTGACGGGTAAGGTATGCAATGTATGAGATGATAGGAACTGCAACAACAGCAATTATAGCTACCAATGCAAATTGTTTTGCAGGCGGGAAAATACGTTTGTAGCCAAAATACTCTTTTGGTTTTTGACGGGCAAACACTACTGCAAATACTAAAGCAGTGAACACAAACGCCCCCAGCGACGATACTAAAAAGTATATTTTATAGGCCGGTTTTTTATTCTCATCGGCCAAATCGGCCAGCATCAAATTGGTATCTAACTTTACGGGTACACCGGTAATCAAC
This sequence comes from Bacteroidia bacterium, assembly GCA_035906255.1. GTDB lineage: Bacteria > Bacteroidota > Bacteroidia > UBA8524 > UBA8524 > SB11. The sequence goes on along the minus strand of JAMIFM010000010.1, from coordinate 68,651 downwards.
TCACCTAAGTAGGTACCAAGCAAACTAAACAACACCCCAAAGGTGAAATACAGGCCCATTAAGATGATAATGTGCGAGAGGGCTTTAATAGCCGGATTTATTGGGGGCAACGCGGGTTGGGTATTTTCTTCCATCAAAAGCAGTAACTTTGCAAATTAACTGCTTTTAGCCCGAAAAAGTTGGTAAAAATAAGAAACATAGAATTGGGAAGTTTTCCCATACTGCTTGCGCCTATGGAGGATGTGAGCGACCCGCCGTTCCGTTATGTGTGTAAACAAAACGGAGCCGACCTTATGTACACTGAGTTTATAAGCAGTGAGGGATTGATACGCCATGCCGCAAAAAGCAAACAAAAGCTGGATATTTTTGAATACGAACGCCCTATAGGGATACAGCTTTTTGGCAGTGATATAGAAAGTATGCGCGAGGCAGCAAGAATTGCTACTGAGGCAGAGCCTGACCTGATTGACATAAACTACGGCTGCCCCGTGAAAAATGTGGCCTGCAAGGGCGCGGGTGCTGCTTTGCTGCAAGACGTACCCAAAATGGTGGAAATGACCAAAGCGGTAATTGAAGCTACCCATTTGCCTGTGACTGTGAAAACCCGCTTGGGCTGGGACGATACTACAAAAAACATTGAAGAGGTAGCACAACGCTTGCAAGATATAGGCATAGCTGCGTTAACCATACACGGACGCACCCGCAAACAGTTGTATAAAGGCCCTGCCGACTGGACACTGATTGGGCAGGTGAAAAACAACCCGAACATTGAAATACCTATTTTTGGTAACGGTGATGTTGACAGCCCTGAAAAAGCACTGGCAATGCGCAACGAATACGGGGTTGACGGGGTGATGATTGGCAGAGGCTCTATTGGTAATCCTTGGATTTTCAGGGAGGTGAAACACTTTATGCAAACGGGTGAAACATTGGCTCCCCCTACGCTAAATGAGCGCGTGGATGCCTGTAAAACCCACTTGCTAAAATCTATTGAGTGGAAAGGCGAAAAAACAGGCATTTTTGAAATGCGCCGCCACTATACCAATTACTTTAAAGGGTTTGAAAACTTTAAAAACTACCGCACTACGCTGGTGAGTATAGAAGATGTTGACGAGATTGTTAATACACTTGAAGAAGTACGGAGTACTTATAGCAATGTTGAACTGGCATTTTGATGCTCATCATCGCCGCCTTTTGATTTCTTTTTCACCTCTGAAGGGTTAACTCCAAAGTATTGTTTGTAGCAATTTGAGAAGTATGAAAGACTATTAAAACCTACCATGCTTGCAATTTCAGAAAGAAAACCTGCGCCTTGCTCAATTAGTTGTTTTGCACGCTCTAAGCGATAGTCGCGCACAAGGTTGGTAGCTGTTTTGCCTGTAATAGCTTTTATCTTTTTTTGCACTGCGCTACGGCTGTAGCCCATTTCTCGCACAAAATCCTCTACTGAAAAGTCGAACTTATCAATGTTCTTCTCCATTATGCTGTATATCTTCTTGATAAACAGGTCGTCCTTACTTTCAACTTTCAGTTTCTCAGGAATAATGGGTGTGCGGCGCAATTTCTTGCGGGTTTGCACAAGGTTAGTGGCACGCAGTACCAACTCATCCACATTAAAAGGTTTGGTTATATAATCGTCGGCACCAATTTTTAATCCCTTTAGCTTGCTATCCATCATTGTTTTGGCAGTAAGCAGTATTACAGGGATATGTTCGGTTTGGGGATTGCTTTTAAGTTTTTCAAGCAGCTCAAAACCATCCATCTTAGGCATCAAAATGTCTGATACTACAATATCAGGTTGTTCGGAAGCAGCTAACTCAAGGCCTTCTTCTCCGTTTGCGGCCTCATAAACTTTAAACTTACTTAATTTAAAAATTTCTGCAATGTTCTCGCGAATGTCGTGTTCGTCCTCTACAATCAGTACCTTGTTCATAGTATATTATATAGGTAATGTTATTTGAATAGTAGTGCCCCGGTTTAGTTTACTTTCCAGCTCAATAGTGCCCCCATGCATCTCAACAAACTGTTTCACAATCACAAGGCCCAAGCCGGTACCGGGAATGGTGAGCGCATTGCTGCCTCTGTAAAACGATTGGAACAGGTTTTTCAAGTCGTTTTCGGCAATGCCTATACCGTAGTCTTTTATTGTAATTTGAACTAATTTTCTTTCAAATTTAATATTTAGTTCGGGATTTTTCTTACCCGCCGAATATTTAAGAGCATTTGAAATTAAGTTATTCAAAATATGCGAAACCAACATTTGGTCTATTTTAGCGTCACGCGGTGTGCCTTTAAAATTCACAATGGGTTTCCTTGTTTCTTCGGGGTGTGACTCGCTGTAACGCTCAATCACATCGCTTATATACACAACAAAATCAACCAACTCAGGCTGGTATTGTATTTTCCCGCTGTCCATGCGCCCCAACAACAACACCCCTGATATTAAATCGTTAATTCTGTTTACCTGTTCCAAAATCTTCTTAAAATGGAAGCTGAAACGGTCTTTAACATCTGATTTTCTTAGTCCGGGTAAGTAGCGTACCATCAAATCAGAGCTTGATTTTATAGTGGTAAGCGGTGTGCGAAATTCATGGGAAATCATATTGATAAGGTTGGTGCGCAACTCCACCAAATCGCGTTCCTTCTCAAGGGCGTTTACTATTTCTTCTTCTGCTTTCTTTTGCTGGCTTATATCGCGGGTAGCCGTTTGTATCAGCAACGGTTTTCCCTTATCGTGGTTAGGGTCTTGCAAACCCGCCACCGTTTCTACCCACACATAATGCCCTTTGCGGTGTTTCACACGGTAGCGAACAAAACCGTGCTGTTTGCCTTTAATAATCTGATTAAACGCTTTTTTAACTTCTGCTAAATCATCAGGATGCACACAAGGCCATGCAAAACTGCCCATTAATGCCTTTGAGGGGTATCCCAGCATTTCGTGCATTGAAGGCGATACGTATAAGTATCTGCTTTCTGCATCGTGCAAACAGATAATATCTTTTGTATTTTCTGATAAAAGCCTGTACCGTTCCTCACTCTCACGCAACTGATCTTCGGCCAGTTTTTTACTGTTAATATCAAATATTGAGCCTGTGATGCCCGTTAACTCATAGTTAGAGTCGTATAAACCCCGTAACCATATTTCCGTCCAATAAGATGCCCCGTTGCTAATCACCTGTATCTCCATCCTGCCGGGGCCAATCTGCTTACTCCGTAATTGAGAAAACGCCTGCTCAAGCCCTGCTACATAGGGTTTGGCAACAAAATCAACCAGTTTTTTATCTAAGCTGTCGCGTATATTTTTTCCGGTAAGATTCTTCCAAGAGTTATTCAAGAAAGTTATATGCCCGCTGCGGTCGGTTTCAAACACCACTTCTTTCAAGCTGTTTACCAACCTTTGGTAGTGTTCTTCCTGCCTTTTTATTTTAAGCTCATACAGTTTCTCCGTCGAAATATCGCTGGCCGAACCGCTGTGTTGAATAACATTTCCATTTGTATCATATACAAAGTTTATTGTACCCTTCACCCACACGTAGCGGCCTTTTTTGTGTTTGGCCACAGTTTCAAAATCAAGTGTAGGCTGCCTTGCTGTAATGGCGGTTTTTATCCGCTCTTCCAGCAGTTCGGTGTCTTCTGTTTTCAGTAAATTTCTTATCGGCAACAAATCACCGCCCCACTCACCCGGTGCATACCCAAAAATGGCAAACATCCGAGGCGATATATAAACATCGTTATTCAGTATATCCCACACCCAAAGCCCATCCGTTGCCCCTTCAATAGCATTCTCCAACTGGCGGTTTTTATTCACCAACTCAGCGGTTAGATTATTTATTTTTAACAACGCACCTATGTTGTGTGCTAATGATTTAAGTGCCTTTTTCTCAGCTCTACCCCAATCGCGGGTATTTTCAAGGTCTTCAAAACCTATATAACCCCACAACTGATTATCAATAAAAATAGGAATGGTGAGCAGTGAATAAATATTAAGGGCAGATATGATATCTAATACGTGCTTATCAAATTTTGAACGGGGTGAAATGGATACTTGACTGCCGGTTTTAAGTATTTCTAAAATGGGAAAAAACGCCTGAAAATTAAATGTTTTAAGCTGCGCAAATTCGTTAGTGTTAAATCCTGTTTTGCGCACCCACTCGTGTATCCGTTCGGCAACTACCCTTCCCTTTTCTTCGGTTACATTATAAATATAAGCGCGGTGTACCTGCAATGCTTTCCCAATGGTTTCAAGCACTACGGGTATGCCTTGCGAGGAATCAGGGTTGCTGAATAGTATCTCTGTACAACGGGTAATGGCCTTTAACAGGCGGGTTTCAACCAACTCGTTTTTCTTTGAGCGGGTTATGTCAAAAAAAGTAAGCTCAAACTGCGGTTCTGATGCACCGTTGCGGTGTACTTGGGCATTAATGCGCGTTACTAACTCGTCCTGTTTCGCGTCTAAAATAATAGTGTGCCCTTCCCAGTTTTTACCTTTTTGCAGAGCCTCTAAAATTTCAGCATATACGCCTTCACTCTCAAATAAGTTCTCAAGCCCGCCGTTTGTATTTAAACTTTCGGCAGTATATCGGGAAAGCTGCGAGAATGCAGGACTTAGGGAGATAATATTTCCACTATATCCTGCAAGCACCATTGGCTCTTCTGCCTTATTTTGCATACGCTGTTTAACAGGTTTGTTTTCTTTCTTCTCCGCAACTCCCATTACAAACCCAAACTACAATTATTTGCAGAATAAAACAAGAATAAAAGCTGCGTTACAATAGTTTGGGTTGACAATCTGTAAACTATATTTGCGGCGTTGAATTTTTTACGCACCCATATCCCCAATGTCATTACTTCACTTAACCTCTTTTCGGGTTTAGTGTCCATATACCTGTCATTTCACGGGCAACTGGCGGCAGCAGCATTTTGCATTATTGCATCGGCAGTGTTTGATTTTTTTGACGGCATGGCAGCCCGCTTGTTAAAAAGCAACAACGTAATAGGTAAAGATTTAGACTCGTTGGCTGACGTGGTTAGTTTTGGAGCAGCTCCGGCTTTTATTATTGTACATTTAAAACGCTATTATAACACGTTATACCATGCAAAAACAGGTGCTAACTACTTGCACGTTTCTTTTTATGAGGAGCAAATAATGGTTTTTGCTTTTATTATGGTGGTATTTTCAGCCATTAGACTGGCAGTATTTAATAACGACACCCGACAAAGCACCTCCTTTATCGGAGTACCCACGCCTGCCAATGCATTGTTCATTATTTCATTTGCCCTAATAGCCAAGTACCAACCCCAATACTTTCCTATCAGCATTATAAAAAATGTATGGGCAGTAGCCAGTATATGCTTGTTTTTGTCTTATATGCTGGTATCGCCACTGCCTTTGTTTGCTCTTAAATTTAAGCAATGGGGGTTTAAAGGTAACGAGGTGCGCTATCTGTTTGTAGCCGCCGCAGCCATACTGATACTGCTGTTTAAATTTGTAGCCATACCTGTTGTTATAGCACTGTATGTGTTAACTTCACTAATATTAAATTTTGCCAAAAAATCGAACGTATGAAATATATAGCCGAAATAAATGTAATGCCCCACAAAAACCTGTTAGACCCTCAAGGTAAAGCCGTAACAGGTGGTATTCACAGCTTGGGGATGAATGAAATTAATAACGTGCGCGTGGGCAAACGCATCACTTTAGAAGTTGATGCTGATACCGAAACTGCTGCCCGCGAAAAGGCCGAAACTATTTGCAAAAAATTGCTGGCCAACCCCGTAATGGAATATTTTGAGGTGGCTGTGCATACTGCATAACCCAACTAAAAGATAAAGGGCATCACTCTGCCCGTTGATAATACCGTGCAGTGGAACTTTTGTTTCTACTGCACGACTTGTTAAATATGGCTTCTAACCCCCATTAACTATGCGCACTCTTATATTTTTCACAGTTTTACTTTGTGCATCTTTATTATCAGCACAAGATGTTAAATATGCCCGCAAAACTATCAATACCTTATGCAGCGACGCTTACCAAGGACGCGGGTATGTGAAAAACGGCGACGGCAAAGCCGCCGAATTTATTTATAAGGAGTTAAAAAAATTAAAAGGGTTTGAAGTACAATACCAACCTTTTGCATTTACGGTAAATACATTCCCGTCAAAAATGGAAGTAGCCGTTGACGGTGAAAAACTAAAGGCCGGAAAAGACTATATGGTAGTCCCCGAATGCCCAACAATAAAAGGCACCTACAAGACTATAGTAGCCACACATACTATTTTTGAAACTGATATTGCCTACAAAGCGTTTGCGGAAGCTTTACAAGCTGATGCTTCCTCAATTTTTGTAATTATTGATACACTTCCTGCTAATTTTAGTACTGAGGCTATGGGGCGTTTAAAGCTGCTGAAAACAAACCCTTTTAAAGTGGCCGGATTTATCAGTCTGACGAATAAAAAGCTAATGTGGTCGGTAGGGACAGAGCAAGTTACTGCCCCTGAAATAATGATTGCAGATAAAGTTTTTGACCGCCAAGCTAAAAAGATAAAACTGAATATAACTGCCGAACTAAAGCCCCATACCACCAACAACGTGCTGGGTTTTATAAAAGGTACTGAAAACCCCGACAGTATTATTGCTTTAAGTGCCCATTACGACCATTTAGGACGCATGGGCAAAAAAACAATCTTTCCGGGTGCTAATGATAATGCCAGCGGGGTAGCCATTATGCTTGATTTGGCAAACTACTACAACCAAAACCCTCCTAAATATTCCTTATTATTTATCGGGTTTGCCGCCGAAGAGGCGGGACTTATCGGGAGCTATTACTATGTAAACTACCCTGTGTATCCGTTGGAGCGAATGAAGTTTTTAATAAACCTTGATTTGATTGGAACGGGAGAGAAAGGGTTAATGGCGGTGAACGGTTTAGAGTTTACGCCCGAGTATGATGCGCTAACTGCCATTAATACTGAAAAGGGGTATTTATCATCCATACAAGCAAGGGGAAAAGCCGCCAATAGCGACCATTACTGGTTTACAGAAAAAGGGGTACGTGCTTTCTTTTTTTATTTAATGGGCGATTTTCCGTATTACCACGACCCTGAAGACCGTGCTGAAATTTTGCCTTTAACAGAGTATGAAGATACTTTCAGGCTTATCAGGGATTTCATGCAGCATTTGCAGCAATAACTATTATTTCTTTTCAAACCCCAACGAGATGGAGTTGATACAATACCTCAGCCCTGTGGTATCAGGCCCATCATCAAACACGTGCCCTAAATGTCCGCCGCAACGGGCGCATTGCACCTCAATGCGTTTCATTCCGTGCGAATAATCGGGTATTGTTTTAATTTTACTGCTGTCTATCGCCTTAAAAAAGCTCGGCCAACCGCATCCTGCATCAAACTTTGCAGCAGAGTAAAACAACTCGTTTCCGCAGGCTTTGCAAGCATACACACCTGAGTCCCAAAACTGGTCGTACTCCCCAGTATAAGGTATTTCAGTAGCCTTTTCCCTTAGCACTTTATATTCATCCTCTGTAAGCTGTTTGCGCCACTCTGCTTCTGTTTTTTGTACCTGCAAATCCGTTTGCCCGTTTTTTTCAGCCCGTATTGATTTTTTTGAACAAGAGGCTGAAAAAATCACAATTATTATCACAACAATACCGTGTATTATTTTCATCGTATTTTTAATTTTTTGTAAATAAAAAACCCGACCCGTTCTGGTTAATGAAACATGGGTCGGGCATAAAGAACAAAAGGGAAAATTATGGCATCAATACTTTATCAACTACGTGTATCACACCGTTTGATTGTTTTACATTATAAGTGCTGATATTGGCTGTGTTTCCTTTTGCATCAGTAACAGTAATGTTATAATCGCCGTTCATCATAAACGTAAGTTCGCCGCCAGCAACGGTTTTAAGCATTGCTTTACCATTACCTTTTTTAATTAATTTTTTCAGTGCCTCAAAATCGTAATTACCTGCCACAACATGATAGGTAAGTACACTTACCAATGTTGCTTTATTTTCAGGTTTTAAAAGAGTTTCAACAGTCCCCGCAGGTAAGTTTTCAAAAGCATCGTTGGTAGGGGCAAACACGGTAAAAGGGCCTGTACCTTTCAGCGTTTCCACCAATCCACCTGCTTTAACGGCAGCTACCAACGTAGTATGGTCGGCAGAGTTAACGGCATTATCAATAATATCTTTGGTGGGGTACATCTCTTGGCCGCCTACTTTGGTAGTTTGGGCAAAAGCAGTTGTAAAACCTGCAATAGCAAACGCTGCTATCAAAAGGGTTTTCTTTAAATCGGTAGTTAAGTTTTTCATTGCGTCGGTATTTTATATTTGCTAATACCTACGGAAAAACTTGACCCTGCGGTTTTATAAATCTTAAAATTATTCTTAACTGTTTACAAATGAATATCTTAATAACATCTTATTCAGCAGGCAGGTCGTTTTCATCAAAAACATCGTATTCACCACCCGCTGAGCGGTTTTGCAGCATAAATGAATAAAAATACGGCCAAAATGCTTTTTCGGCAGGAGTAAGCCTTTTTACATAATCCTCATCAGCCACCCAAAAAATAGGGGTTGGGAAAAGCTGTATACCGGCGACAAAAGGTTTAAATAACGGTGCAATGGCAATAAACTTGGCATCAGTTTCAAAGCCTTCGGTTTCCCACTCAAAAAGTAAACGAATTGCGTTAATGCTATCGGGATTAAACTCGCGAATTACAACCGTATCTATCAAATCATAAATATCAGTGGGGTTACTGGGGTTATGAATTTGTTTCCTGTCATGAATCAATACTCTATCTCTAATTTCCGCAATAGTAAAGGTCGTTTTTATCGAGTCATTCCTGTACGCTTTTACCTCACCGTTAATGCCCCGTTGGTACAACTGCGTTCCCAATTGTACCATATATTTTTGCCAAAAAGCAGCCAGCCTGGAATCAGAAATCATTGTAAGCCCGCTTTGATTAAAAAAATCAAATACCGCAATTGACCGCTTGCCTAACAGGTGCTTTACTTGGTTCTGTTTTACATACATCTTTGTGTCATTGGCAAATAGCAGCCCTATTGCATTTTTATCATGGATAACAAAATCTTGTGCCATTGACCAATCCAAAATAACGGTATCGATAATATCGTAAATATCATCAGGATTAGATGGGTTTGGTAACTGTAAATTCCGCATTATTATGCGCCGCTCGTAATAGCTATTAACGGTTAATGGTTTATCAAGTGCTAAACTTTCATACACCTCAATCTTTCCCTCACAAATTGCGTTATCAATTTTAGTAAGTATATCTTCCTTGCAAAAGGCTGAAAAATTAAGCAAATCAAAATAATCAAAACTTGTTGACGACACAGGACTGATTTGCGCAAACGAGTAAGCAGGCATTGAACATAGAAACCAAACAACAAACCATTTACAATTTTTCATACCGCTATAATACCAAAAACATCAGTAAGATACAGAGACGAAATTTCCTCGATATTTACAACGTTTCTATCACAAACACACCCTTTCATACGTTTACTTAATGCAACATAAAGGTATCCATCATTATCTTTGGTAATAAATTTGAGGGCTTACAGGCAATGGCGCAAAGCAATAACTACGAAATACTGATAGCCAAGCTGGATGAGTTTATACGTAAGTATTACAAAAACAGGCTTATTCGCGGGGCTATATATACCACCGGCATATTGTTGCTGGCTTTTTTAACAGCATCGGTGCTTGAGTATTACGGCAGGCTGAACAGTGTTTGGCGCGGCCTCTTATTTTTTGGCACATTGGGTCTTTCGGGCTATGTGCTTACCCGTTTTATATTTATTCCCCTTGCCAAATTGTACCGCATCGGGCAATTAATCAGCTACGAGCAAGCCTCAGCGATTATCGGACAACATTTTACCGATGTGCAGGATAAGCTGCTAAACACCCTGCAACTAAAACACAGTGCTGATAACGCCCCTACACAATCCGCGTTGATAGAAGCCAGTATCAACCAAAAAATCGCCGAACTACAACCCGTTCCCTTTAAAGCCGCCATCAACCTAAAAGCTAACTACAAATACGCCAAATATGCTATTATACCCTTGTTGCTGTTTGTGGTGGTACTGTTTACTAATAGCCGCATTATTACTGAGGGAACTAACCGCATAGTAAACTACGGGACGTTTTTTGAAAAGCAAGCTCCGTTTACATTTAGCATTGTGAACAAAGCCTTGCAAACCATGCAAAACGAGGATTTTGTATTGAAACTGAAGGTGAGCGGCGATGAACTGCCCGCCGAAGTGTTTTTGGAGGTGGACGGCAACCGTTTTAAAATGGAAAAAGACGACAAGTTAAACTTTAGCTACACGTTTAAAAACCTTCAAAAAACTACTGATTTCCGTTTTTTTGCCAGCGAATACTATTCAAAAGAAAGCAGTTTAAAAGTATTGTCCAAACCTTTAGTTAATGGTTTCCAAACCGTGTTAGAATACCCTGCGTATTTAGGCAAAGCTCCTGAAACTATACAAAACGCAGGCGACCTTACCCTACCCCAAGGCACTGTGGTGAAATGGAAATTTACCACCCGCAATGCCGAACAACTTAACGTTAAGTTTAAAGACACTCTTTTACAAATACTGCCTAAAAACGGCAACCGCTTTGAGTTTACCCGCCGCTTTATGGGCGAGAACTACTACATTGTAAAAGCCGCCAATAAAGAGGTAAGCAGCAACGACTCGGTGTTGTACAACATCACCGTGATACCCGATGCCTATCCAACCATTAAAGTAGAAGAAACCCGCGACAGCTTTAGTACCAAGCTGGTATATTTTGCAGGCGAAGCTGCCGATGATTACGGCATTAACCGCATCACTTTCAACTATAAATTTTTAAAGAGTGAAGACCCTGTTAAAAAGAGCCAGTCCATGCAAACCATCGGTATCAGTTCTACAGGGGCGCAAGACCGCCGCTTTTACCACATTTGGGATTTGGCACAGATAAACCTGCAACCTGCCGAGGAGATTGAATACTACTTTGAAGTATTTGATAACGACGGGGTGAACGGCACAAAAAGCACTAAAAGCATGGTGAAAACCTTCCGTGCACCTACGATGAAGGAAATAGAGGCCGATATTACCCAAAGCAGCGAGGCATTAAAAGACAAGATGACCGAGGCGATGGAGCAAACCAAGAAGATTGATAAGCAAATTCGCGACCTGCAAAAGAAACTGGTGGAGAAGAAAAACCTTACTTGGGAAGATAAGAAACAGATTGAAGACCTGTTGAAGAAGCAACGCGACCTTGAAAAACAGATAGAAGACCTGAAACTTGAAAACCTTGAAAAAAATGTAAAGGAAAACGAGTATAAAAAGCTTGACCAAGAGATGATGGACAAGCAAAAAGAACTGAACAAGTTGTTTGATGAGATTTTTGACGACAAGATGAAGGAGATGATGAAACAACTTGAACAACTGATGCAGCAAGAGAACAAAGACCAGTTGAAAGAGGAGTTGGACAAGATGGAACTGAACACCAAAGATGCCAACAAACAGCTCGACCGTATGCTGGAGTTGTATAAGAAAATGGAAGTGGAGAAGAAGTTTGATGAGGCATTGGAAAAAATGGATGAATTGGCCGACAAACAGGAAAAGCTGGCAGATGAGACAGAAAAACAACCCGATGCGACCAAAGACCCTGAGAAACAAAAAGAATTGGAGCAAGAACAGGAAGAGCTAAATAAAGAGTTTGAAGACTTGCAAAAAGATGTGGATGCCCTTGAAAAGTTGAACGAAGAGCTGGAAGAACCCAAAGAGCTTGGGCTGGACGAGAAGGAAATGGAAGAGGTAGAAAAAGAAATGAAGGGCAGTAAGCAAGACCTTGAAAAGAAAAACAATAAAGAAGCGGCAAAAAAACAACGCAAGGCTGCCAAAAAGATGAAGGAGAAAAAAGAGGAGTTGCAGCAACAAATGGAAGCTCAGGATAAAGAGCAGCACGTTGAAGATTACAACACCTTGCGTGAGATTATGGACAATTTGGTGGAGTTATCGTTTGAGCAGGAAAAGGTAATGGAAGCCATGCGTAGTGTAACAGGTTATAACCCGCAATTGGTGGAGCTTACCCAAAAGCAACGCAAAATAAAAGACGACGCAAAGATTATTGAAGACAGTTTGCTGGCTTTGAGCAAGCGTGTAGTGCAAATGCGCACATACATAAACAAAGAAGTGGGCGAAATGAACGCCAACATGGATAAATCACTGAAATCGTTGGGGCTGCGCCAGATACAACTGGGTCGTAGTTACCAGCAATATGTGATGACTAACATGAACAACCTTGCCGTGATGTTGAGCGAAGTGTTGAAGAATATGCAGGAAGACATGAGCGGACAAAGCGGCAAAGGCAAACAGCAGGATAACAACGCCCGCAAAAAGAAGAAAAAAGGTAAAGATGCCTCGGCATTACGCCAAATGCAAGAAGAGCTTAATAAGCAATTGAAAGAAATGAAAGAGGGTAAGAATAAAGGCAAAGGCGATAAGGGCAAAGACGGCGAAAAAGGCAAGGATGGAGAGAAAAACAAAGGCGAGAGCGGTAAAAACGGACAGGGTGAAAACGGTGAGGACGGCGAAGGCGGCATGAGCAGTAAAGACTGGGCTAAAATGGCCGCTCAACAAGAGGCTTTGCGCCGTTACCTGAACGATTTGGAAAAACAACTGAAAGAAGAGGGTGGCGAGGGTGCTTTGGGCGATTTGAAGAAAACCCAAGAAATGATGGAGGAGGTGGAAAAGGATTTGGTGAACAAAAAACTAACCCTTGAAACCCTGAAACGCCAACAAGAGATACTTACCCGTATGTTGGAACATGAACGCGCCGAAAAAGAACGCGAAACCGACAACCAACGCAAAAGCAACGAGGGCAAAGAATTGGAGCGCAAGCTACCCCCAAGTGTTGAAGAATACCTGAAACAAAAGAACCGCGAGCAGGAATTACTGAAAACAATTCCTCCAAACTTGAAGGATTATTATAAAAACAAAACCCGCGAGTATTTTAAAGAAATTGGCGGCGAATAACCCGTTTATAAAGGCAGCAAATACCTACTTTTGAAACATGAACGAGGTATTTGCTGCTAATCTTCCTTTACTGAAAAACATATACGGCGAAGCCGCTATCGATGAAAAAGAAACTACCCTGCAACGATTGTTTATGGAAACCGAAACAGCTTGGCAGGCAAATCTTAAGCGGCTAAAAGGTCATACAATTAAGTACATACTGATTACTGAAGCCCCTTGTACAGAGGGAGACAATACCCAATATTTTTATAACCGTATTGAGAGTTCATTTCATACTAAGATATGGAAAGGTGTATTTGCCGATACCCCCATCCCTGCTGATATGGAAACGGCTTATAAAATGTTGGCCGAAAAAGGCTTCTTGCTGATAGATTCTATTGCCTTCTCGCTAAAGTTTGCAGGCAAACGCGATAAGAAACCTTACACTACACTGATTGCCAACAATGCCACTGTGTTGGTTGAAAAACTGAGCAACAAAGACCTCACCATTGCCTCTGATGTTGTTGCGGCTTTTGCTTTTAAAGTAAACGCACAAAAAATGATAACAGCCACAGGCGGCAAACTAACCCTTGGCAACGGACAAGAAATAGCGTTGAGTGCTAATAATATAGCCGCTGATGCTTCGGGCTATACCAATAGTGCGTTGCTGCACAAAATATTTGGGTTACAGTAAGCTATTAGTTTATACCCCTCCTAAATCCTCCCCAATGGAAGGACATTGAGATGCAATCGTATCCCACAGAATATTATCGGGTATTCAACAAACGGTCACTGTTCAATGTCCCCGCAAGCGGGGGCAAGGGGTGGAGTTAAATGCCACTAAATCTCAAAGTTAATTCCGTCTTTTTCTAATTGCTGGTAGCGTTGTTTATTAAAACTGAACAGCTTACCCGGTCTTCCTGCTCCTTCTGATTTTGCAATTTCATTAGTAGCATCTAAAATACCCAATGCCATTACCTTTTTAGAAAAATTACGGCGGTCAATCTCCCTGTCCAGCAGGGTAGTATATACCCGTTCCAAATCAGCAAACGGAAACTTCTTATCCAGTAACTCAAACCCAATGGGTTGGTAGCGTATTTTAGCCCGCACTCGGTTAATGCCTGTTTGCAAAATTTCAGCATGGTCAAAAGCCAATGAGGGCAGGTCTTTTATATTAAACCACTGCGCCTTTTCAGCGTCGGCACTGGCTTTTAACTTTTGATAATCGGCAGATTTTACCAAAGCAAAGTACGCCACTGATACTACACGGTAGCGGGTATCACGGTCGGGTTTACCAAACGTATAGAGTTGTTCAAGGTAGTTTACACTAATACCTGTTTCTTCAGCAAGCTCGCGGTGAACAGCGTCTTCAAGGCTTTCATCCGTGTGTACAAAACCACCCGGCAATGCCCAATTGCCCTTATAATCGCCATACTTGCGCTGCACCAGCAATACCGACACCCCATCGCTTTTAGAATAGCCGAAAACAACGGCATCAACTGCAATTTTTATGTTTTGAGGTGTATTCATTTGGTGTTGCAAGATAAAACAAGCAAGTAGTATCTTTCGCAAACAGTTATTATGTACTTGTTAATACCCGGCCGTCACCAACTGCTTACTAATTTTCAGTTCAATTATATCAACACCCTTGTACAACAAGGCTTACAAAACCAAAAAGATGTTTATGGAAATCCCATCGGCAAAACAGAACCCATTGAGGCTATAATTTTTGCCGTTACATCGGCCAACCACAGCAATACGCGGCGCAATCCCCTACCCTTTTACCTTCGGGCAATCTCTATACAGGGTTTCGGAAACCGGCTTACCATACCTGTTTATATTTACGGAATTGACGACGTGGGCAACTTACCCAATTTTGCCTCTTACACTATTAAACGCATCCGCCACGACAGCGATTTGCAACTGGACATTAACCCCGCTAATACAATGGTAGTATGCTCTACCCCTGTATTAAATATGTATGCGGAGCTGGGTTATACTATTCTTCCGGCTGAATTAAGCAATATTAACACGTGGGAATATTCAGCACCCATGCCTTGGGATATTGTCGAACGGATTGCAAGCAATGAAAATTGGCATAAGGATACTTGGATTGGGGAACACATTCACCCGGCATCACGCAAAATATGGCAACAATACGCACTGGACGAAAAGGTGCAATTGTTGTTTAAAGATGCCATGATTGGGAATGATGGCGACTTAACGGAAACAAGGGACTACAATGTGTACGTGCGGCAAATGGACGAGATAGCCGAGATGAAATTTGATGATACGGCAAAGTTTATCCAACAAGGCCGCGTTGGTGATATTGGCTGTGCGGTTGGCTCATGGATTAGATTGGCTTGCAAACAAGAAAAATTGCGCGAAAGTGATTTTTACGGAATAGAAGTCTCACGGTATTTATTTGAGTTGTGCCAACAACGAAAATTAAACGGTGAGTTTGTGAACCCCTTTGTGTTTTTCTCGCAAAAAAATGCCGTTACAGGGTTGGTGTTTGAGCCCAACAGCATGAACACGATACACACTTCATCGCTTACGCATGAAATTGAATCGTACGGCAGTCGCGAAGATTTGCTGAAGTTTATTAAAAACAGGTTTGAAGAGCTTGCTGCCGGAGGGGTTTGGATAAACCGTGACGTAGTGGCTCCGTATAACAAGCACCGCGAAGTGTATATGTGGCTAAATGATACCGATGGCAACAGCCATGATATTTTTAGGGAGTTTGAAGAGCGTGGAGAATTATCGGCACATTTACGCGGCCTTACAACTTATGCAAGGTTTTTACGCTTTGCCAAAGATTTTAGGGCTGCCGAAGGATATAGTTTTGCATACCGCATTGAAGAAGCTGACGGAAAAAAGTTTGCCGTTACCACGTTGCAAAATGCCGCTGAGTTTATGAGCCGAAAGGACTATACGGATAACTGGCGCAGCGAAATGCACGAAACATTTTGCTTTTGGGATTTTGAAGAATGGCAACAACAACTAAAAGAAGTAGGTTTTAGCATCCACCCTGAATCGGCAGCTTATACAAATGATTGGATTGCCGAACACCGATGGGAAGGAAAAGTGGAGTTATTTGAAATAAAAAACGACAGGCTTGTACCTTTAGATTATCCGCCAACAACAATGATATTAATTGGCGAAAAGCAATAATTAAAGCGGATTTAAATCCTCAATATCAACAATACCGTTTTGTATGGCAAAAATAACCAGCCCTGCGCTGTTTTTGCAGTTGGTTTTTTGCAACAGGTTATTACGGTGGCCATCTACCGTTCGGGGACTCACAAACAGCTTATCTGCAATTTCTTGCGTGGTGTATTGAGCACAAATAAGGGTAAGTACTTCCTTTTCTTTTTTGGTTAGATATAAGTTATCAAATACACTTTTCACAGGGGTTTTGTTCCCTTGCAGCATATTTTCGTTAATCAGTTTCATCACTACTTCATCGTAGTAATAACCGTTTTCTATTACCCCGCGTATAGCATCAATCACCTGTTTGCTACTGCTGTCTTTTGATAAATATGCCGACACCCCCGCATCAATCATATTTATAACAAACGATTTGCTAAAGTAACTGCTAAGGGCAATAATTTTTATTTGCGGATAACGTTTGCGGATTTCTTTAGTGCTTTCAACCCCGTTCAGTTCGGGCATTTTCAAATCCATCAGCACTAAATCAGGCAGCGGATGCTGCGCTAGTTTATCAATAAGTACTTTGCCGTTTTCGGCCTCAAAAATAATTTCAAAATCTTCTTCGCCCCTTAATAAGGCGGCTACCCCTGTTCTAAAAAGGGCTTCATCGTCAGCAATCGCAATGCGGATAGTGTGTGTGCTCATAGCGGATATTTAATCAGCAATAATACACCCATTCCTTTACCTTCTTCTGTTTTAAATTTCAAAGAAGCGTTCAGCATTTCGGCACGGTTTTCAATATTTCTCAATCCCAAACCTTTGCTTGCCTTCTCTAAATCAAACCCTTTACCGTTGTCCCTGTACGAATAATACAAGCCTTTTTCACTTTCTGCCAATTCAAGGCTTAACTGAGAGGCTTTGCCGTGTTTTAATGAGTTATTAACCAATTCTTGCGAAATTCTGAAAATATTTAATTGCTGCTCTTCGCTAAAGTGGCTTTCATCAATTTCTACCTCACATTTGGTTTCAATACCGCCACCCACTCCCACATCTTCAAACAGCTCTTTAAGGGCTGCGGCCAAGCCAAATTTTTCTAACACGGGAGGCAATAGCTTATGCGAAATCTGACGGGTGCTTTGTATGGTTTTTGAAGTGAGCGACAAAATACCATCGGCTAAAACAGGTTTAGACCCTATTTCATCAGCCAGGCGGCTGGCATTTTGATAAATAATAGTGAGTGCCGCCCCAATATCATCGTGTAAATCGCGGGCAATAGTGCGGCGTTCTTCTTCCTGAGCCATTAAAACCGCGTGCAGCATTTGGGTTTTGTGTTTCAGTTCAAGCTCATTGCGTTTCACCTCTTCGCTTAAAATCTTCTTTTTAGAAAACGTGTAGATAAACACCACCGTTACGGCCAACAGCAATGCCATCAATACAAAAAAAACAATAAGGTTTATAATGTTCTCTTGGCCGGGTATAGGGTTTTCCATATATCCACAAATATCAGCAATACAAAAATAATATGCAGTAATACATTTAATATCCAAATCATAGCCTGCACACCGGTATCTATCTTTAAGAGATAATCACCAAAAAGAAAAATTACGGATGTGCCCGAAAAATAAATAAGAACGGCAGCGTTAATAAACGGGTGGCTTAATTTTGCCAAACCGGTAAGTGTATAAACATAGTAAACAATTGATAATCCTATAAATAACAGGTTTGACATAAAATACAACTGCCCGCCTAATTGCCCTTTAATTTCTTCCCACTTTGTAACGTATTTTATTATCGCCCACGTTATGCTCACAAACCCAACCCCTGCAATTACTTGCGCGGCCTTTGTTCCTTTAAATAATCGTTGGTAATAAATTAGAAACCATAACAATTGCGCAAAGAATACAGAATGAAATAAAACGGTGTTTGGTATAGCCAGTTTAGCCATTATTAAGGCTACCAAAACTATAACAAACACCAGTAATTCAAATACTGTAAACCATTTTAAAGTTGTTGTTAACCTATTAAAACTAAACAGCAACAAAGCCGTTAGCACAAAAAAGGCAACTATATCAACATAGGTAAGAATTTGGTATATGCGATATAAAATTTCCTGCATGGAAATTTATTACAATGACTCTATGGGTTTTCTACCGCTCAAAGGGCCTGTTCCGCATACAGGGGGGCATGGTTGTGTCAAATCATAAACGTGTTGGCCTAACAAAGGGTTTACCATTGTATGTCCGTTATCATCAACACCCACCAACATAAATTTATATTCACCTTCAGGGGTAATACCAAGCACGCCACGTGCGTTTGCTACGCCCATTTCATCAATTACTTGTTGTAAATCAGCAATGGGTATTAAAAAACTTCTGATTTTTGAGGGATCATTAGCCAAACTTTCGCTTTCAATCCAGTTTGCTTGCCAAATTTCGGCTTCGGGAAGGGGGATAGTGTTAACTGACATAATAATGTGTGTTTATAAGATTTCCCAAATATATGCAGGTGTATGTATTGTAAAGTATGAATAAACGTTCACAATGGTTGATAACCTGCAACAGCGCATTATTTTTTATATAGGTTTATAATACTGCCTTTTGGCATACAGATATAAATAACTGTTTGTTACAAAAGATAGAAATGCGTATAAATTTTTGAACAGCCCTGTTTTACTTGCCTATGTTTTTGGTAACGAAATACCTTAAACTAAAAACTTAAAAAATTAAACTATCAAAATTATGACTGCATCTGCACAAACACTAAGCGGTTGGTCGGCTCCAAGGGAGCTTACAGACCGCGCAACCCGTAACATGCCTGCTTTGGCAACAAACGGCGGCCTTATCTGCATGGCTTGGCGAGGACTTGACCAAGACAACATTTGGGTATCGGTATCTAATGACAACGGATACTCATGGACTGCCCAAAAAGAACTTACTGACCGTTCGACTGCCAATGCACCTGCATTGTGTGTAATTAACGGCAGGTTTATCATGGCTTGGAGAGGAACAGGACAGAACAACATCTGGACTTCGTACTCAACCGACGGCTTAAACTGGAGCGCACAAGTTGAGCTACAAGACCGTGCTACTACCAACAACCCCTCATTGGCAGGTGTTGACGGTTTGGGTGCTGTAATGGCATGGCGCGGCCTTGACCAAGCAAACATTTGGATTTCAACTTCAAACGACGGTATCACATGGAGCCCACAAAGCGAATTGAGCGACCGTGCTACCCAAAGCGGCCCTGCCGTGAGCGGAACTAACACACAAGGTGGTTTGTTTGCCATGTTGTGGCGTGGTTTAGACCAAGACAACCTTTGGAAATCGAACTCAAGGAATGGCGGTAACTGGAGCCCTCAAAGCGAAATAACCACCAGCGCAACTGTTGACAGCCCCGGTTTAACTCACTCTGATTCATTGGGTGTGTTTTATGCAGGCTGGCACGGACTAAATGCCCCTAACAACCCCAACATTTTTGTATCATGGTCACCCGACGGCATTAACTATGCCCCACAAGTTGATACAGGTATGCAATCGCAAAACGGGCCTGCTTTAACGCCCGCAAGCAATGGTTTGTTGATGGCTTTCAGGGGTCAAAACAAAAACAACATTTTTGTTGCCAACCTAAACTCGTAATACACTTTACCACTGCTCTGATAGGCCGGATGTGCAACTTGCACACCGGCCTTTTTTATTTATCTGCTCATTAGTTTTTGGGTGAAACAATTTTTTAATCCTATTGTTGCTGTTTATTTCCACTTAGCTCGTACTTATGTTATACCATAAAGTTTACAACCACCCTACGTCGCAAATATGGGTTGTATTTGTGCACGGCGCGGGAGGCAGCTCAAACGTATGGTACAAACAGGTAAAGGACTTTAAGACCCATTTTAATGTATTATTAATTGATTTGCGCGGGCACGGCAAATCGCAAAATGTGTTTAGCGAAGTTTGGCAAAGCAAATACACTTTTGAGGATGTGAGCAAAGACGTGCTGGATGTGCTGGATTTTTTACACATCAAAAAAGCCCATTTTGTAGGCATTTCATTAGGCACAATTATTATCCGAACGATTGCCGAAATAAACCCCGAACGTATCCAATCGCTAATATTAGGCGGAGCAGTAACCCGTCTCACCATCAAATCACGTATTTTAGTAAATGTGGGCAATGCCATCAAACGCATCATCCCGTATATGTGGCTGTATAAAATTTATGCGTGGATATTGCTGCCCAAAGCCAATCATGCCCAATCGCGCAACTTATTTATTAAAGAGGCAAAAAACCTGTACCAAAAAGAGTTTTTGCGCTGGTTTAAACTTACCAAAGACTTGAACCCGCTGCTGAAACTGTTTAGGGAAAAACCTTTGCTGCTACCCATTTTTTATGTGATGGGAGAAGAGGATTATATGTTTTTGGAGCCTGTGAAAGAAATGGTGAAAACCCATCTTAACAGCACGTTGTATGTGATTGAAAACTGCGGACATGTGGTGAATGTGGAACGTCCCGATGTTTTTAATACTGTAACGATAGACTATATAACGGCGTTTGAAAGCCGCATAGCTTAGGATTATCACCTTAATCAAAAGGCATTTCTATTAATCCGGTGGTGCTTAATGCCTTTTTAACTCATATTGCTTAGATTTGCTATTAATGAAAAAGTTTGCCTATATACTATCGGTGCTCGGGTTTTTTATAACCCTGCAAGGCGGGTTGTATGCGCAAAACAAAAAATACACCCTTACGGGGACTATTTACGACTCGCTAACAGCCAAGCCCGTTGCTAAGGCACAAGTGCTAATTTCAGGCACAAAATTCTCCGACAGTTCTATTGCCGACGGTTCTTTTAAGATAGATAATTTGGTACCGGGTACTAACAACCTTATTGTTACAGCAAAAGGGTATGACAGCAGTGTGGTGCGTTTTGAAATACGCAAAAACATGAAGCTGAACGTGAAGTTGATGCCACAGCCAAAAGACACTGTTGCTGCTGCACCCAAAAGAGACACAACGGTAAAAGCAGATAGCATACCGAAAAAACAACCAACACTTGAAAAGTCGGAAAAAAAACAAAAAGAGAAAAAGAAAAGACAGAGCCTTACTGATGCTGATAAAGAGCAAATGCGGGTACTGATTGAGGATGTGATTTTCTCTAAATCTATTTACTTTCAAAAGATAAAAGACAAAAAGAAGAGTGTGTGGCTATCGGGCAGCTTTTCAATCGACACAGGATATTTATATGAGTTTGAGGCAAAATTCACAAAGAAACCCGAAGGCGGTTTTGAATTATTGTGGCTTAACTTTGAAATGAAAGGCCGAAATATGAATGGGGCACAATGACCCGCAAGGAGTTCATAGAGCTTACAGGACTTACCATGGCAGCTTTTTGTGTTGGCTGCACAAAAACCGACTTTTTACCCCAAGAAATTGTTGCCACAACAGACACAGGTAATCGTGATACTGCCGAACGCCGACCAAGACCCAGCTTACAAGGGCCTCACCCACCTCCCCCGCCCAAACTTGATTTTACGATTGATTTGAACCATGCTGCCAACTTTGCTTTATTGGCCGATGGCGGATTTATGCACTTTGAAACGGTGATTGTAGCCCGAACGCTTGCGGGGCAATACATAGCCGCACAAAAAAACTGTACGCACAACGGGGTTGAAATTAACTTTAGCGGGGCTAACAACCGCTACGAGTGCCCGGGGCACGGCTCAGTATTTAATAACGACGGTACTGTGGTAGTTGGCCCGGCACAAACAGCCCTAAAAACATACAAAACTCAATTAAACGGCAACCTATTAAGGGTGTTTGAATAACGGGATTAAAATCCCGTTGTGAGAAAATTAACAAAGGAGCTATCTCAAAAGATAGGGGTTTGAAAACCCCTGCTATTGCAATTACAATGGGCGGAAGGACTTAAGTCCTTTCGCTCGTTGTAATTACAAAAACGGCAGGTTTTAACCTGTCGTGGTAAAAAGCAGCGCATTTAAACAGGCTGCAAAAGAGAACTTATTACTTCACTTTCGTTTCAATCACATGCAAAATGTCTGCTTCGCGATGAACGTAAAATACTATTGAGCATTTATCGGCATTCCAATCGTTCTTTAATTTAATAGAAAACGATTTTTCAACCACACGGTTCTTTTCGGGCATACCACTAACTGAAGCAGGCAACAATGGATCTTTAAACGACACCATAGTTCGCAACACGTGGTTATGAACATAATTAGGCTCAACCCCCTTTTTCACAGGGTCGCTGGCCAAATCCTCGTCTTTTTGCGGAGTTATGATACCACTCTCGGCAATACCCGCACTAAAAAACGGACGAATGGTTAACGTATCGGTAGTAAATACTGCTTTCAGTTTCACACTCAACTCACGGGTGGCAGGGTCATAGCTTTTCTCAACATACAAATTCACCGGGGTAGGCACAGCCATACGGTTCACGGCAAAGCCCTCCCAAGTACCCGCTGTAGGCGATTTATTTACCCTGTCAATAGTACCGAAAGGCAAACCTCCGGGACGGCCTACAATGTTGTAAATAGGAAAATCATAGAGGGTGCGCATATCCACATCCTTAGTACTGTCTATCGGTGTAGTGAATTGAGGAAAATCGCGGCCGTGTATGCTAAGTGCCACAATACGGTTTGGGTTGCGTAGCTGCATTTCCTCAATAGCCCTGTGGCCTTTGGGACAGTTACTGCAACGTGCGCCCGTTAAATCCTCTACCAATGAGTTTTTAGGTTGTGGATTTTCAGAAGTAGTGGCAATATAAGTTGTATCATAAAACTGCACGGTAGGTTTGGTAAGTATAACGCCGGGGTTTTCTTCTTTACAAGCTGAAAAAGCCAGCAAGGCAACACTTGCAAAAAGGGTTTTATGTATCAAATTCATCGGTTTCATAATCAGCTAAATATACAGACTATTTTTTTTAAAAAGAAGTTGTAACGGCCACACGCACTCCGTTAAAAGCAGGCTCAATACGGCAAATACCACCCGTACAATTAACGCCCGCCACCTGCTTTTTGTATTCAGCTACAAAACGGGTGCGGCCTT
Source organism: Bacteroidia bacterium (assembly GCA_035906255.1). Lineage (GTDB taxonomy): Bacteria > Bacteroidota > Bacteroidia > UBA8524 > UBA8524 > SB11. The sequence goes on along the minus strand of JAMIFM010000010.1, from coordinate 45,392 downwards.
CTTGGTAGGCTGCAAACACGGTGTAATAGTGTATCTGCTCGTTCGAGATAAGTTCTTGCGGAGTGCCGGGAGTACGCACAGGTGCTGTGTTTACCATATCACCCACAGCAAACGAAAGTTTTGGTGCTATGTTATATTCAATCAGTGCGTTTACAAAACTACCTTGGTCTTGTTGGGTGTGCAGGTATTGCCATTCTAAACGCAACGATTGTTTGCGGTTGATTTTGTAGTTAAACTCTCCAAAAGGAGTAAGGGTTTGCACATCAGGGGCTGATGTGTTTAACTCATATATTTTTTGGTTGTAGAATATGGTTTGAAAACCCAACGTCATTTTAAAATTCTTATTGAATTTGTGATTCACATCCACATACATCTCCCTAAATAGCTTGGTAGTTTTGCCGGGCACAACACCGGTGCTCTGTACGTATGAAAAATTACCCGTAACAGTAGTATTTTTTTCAGGTGTAAGGGTAAAATCAGCCTGTATGCCATCCTCTCCCAACTCTTGGGCAAAAGGATTGTAACGAGCCAGCAAACGGTAAGTGTTTTGGCGGGTAAGGGCAGGCATATAGGTAATGATACCGTTTAGCAGCACGTTATTGGGTGAACTGCGAAACTGGAATTTATCAATTTTACGGGCTTGAACATTGATACCAAACCCTTTGGTTGAGTATGATGCGCTACCCAACAACACCTTACCTTGTGATGAATATAAATCAGTTGAAAGGTTATTACGCAGTGCCTCGCTTGTTTTGTGTGCATACTCAAAATACATACTCACCCTCTCAAACAGGTTTATAGTGGTATAACCCGTAAACGCATACGTATTGTATTTGGGTATAAATCGTTCTTCAAGTGGTAACGCATTTATTTCGGTTACCAGCTGGTTCATAGTGCCATCATCCAAAGTACGGTTTACAGCACCCGCGCCCACATTCAGGTTTATTTTTTGCGAGATACGGAAACCTTTCTCAAGGTTTGCACCTGATAGGGATTGTTTTGAGAAATTAAATCGGCTGTCTTCAAGCGTGGTGGCGTTAAAAAAGCCCTTTTGGTTACCCACAAAGGCTTTTATGAAAAAGTTATCGCTAAGGGTGTATTTTAGCCTTGCACCTTGCACGGCATAATCAATCCCGATAAGACGATCTTCAAACGAGCGGAAGATAAGGCCTGCGCCAATTTGGTCGTAAAACGAACCCACAGTAAAGTTAAGTTTTCCCACATCTTTGCTGATACTCCAAAACCCGATGCCGTGGTTGCTGTATGAAGCCAACGGAGCCAACAGGTTTGAGTTTGAAAAGAAATCGTAGCGGAAGTTAAAATCGAAACCTTTTACCTTGTAATTAAGAAACAAAAAGCTTTCGTTGCTTGATAATTGCCTTGTGTATTGCGGCGGCAACTGCCCCAGTTTAGTATCTTTAATAAAAAAGTTGCTGCCGGTTTGAAAATTACCTGTCAGCTGACCGAAATCGGGTTTTTGGTCTTGCGCTGAAAGAGTGGTAAAGCAAGAAAGCAGAAAAAAGGCGGGTAGTATTTTCTTTAGCACGGTGGTATAGGTTTTTAACTGTGTGAAAAGACTTTCAATATTATCGAAATGTTATAAAAAATGTTCAGCCAAATAAAATTTTAAGGTAGAACATAGGGTTGCTAAACTTGGCCCTCATGTCCATATCCTCAAACATACACGAAATGGTTTCGCGCAGGGTAGTGTTTTTTGATGCCTTGTTCACTACCGCATTAAACAGCCAAGGGTATTTGCAAAGCTTTTGCATAGTGTGACTTAGTTTCAACTCACTCCATAAATAGCGGTACACATCCTCGTCATAGCTTGCCAAAGCACTTGCGCTAAAATCATTTGCCGCCAAAGCCTTTTTCACTGCATCAGCAGCAAACCTGCCGCACAGCATGGCATTGCCTATGCCTTCACCCGTAAAGGGGTCTATCAAACTACCTGCATCACCCGTAAGCAAAAACCCTTCGCCGCTTATTTTTCTCTTTTTTGAGCCAAGCGGCAATCCCCAGCCTTGTATTTTGCCTTCAAGCGTGGCATTTTTAAAACGGGGTGCTATTTGCGGGTTCTCGCTAATAATTTTAAGCGTTTTTTCGCGCAGGTTCACTTTTTTGGCACTCGCTGCTTTGCTAAGTATGCCTGCCCCTACGTTTGTCATGCCATTAGGCATCGGGAATATCCAAAAATAGCCGGGTAGCAACTCGTCTAAAAAGTGCAGCTCGATATAGTTTTGGGGATGTAGTCCTTCAACACCCTTGTAGTAGGCGCGTATTCCTGCACAATAGTGCGCAGGTTCCATTTTGTGGCCTGCCAGTTTTTTAGCCACTATACTGCGGTCGCCCTCGCTGCCAATTAGCAGGCGGGTAAATACCGATATTTCTTTATCGCCTTGTTTTAGTTTAAGAGCGTATCCGCCATCTGTACGGGTAGCATCTATCAGCTCAGTTCCCTGCATCAGTTGGGCATACTCAGGGTTGATTTTGCTCACCAAAAAGTTGTCAAAATCCAACCGTTTAGATATAAAACCCGGGGCATGTTTTTCTTTACTGATGTCGCTTTTAAAAGGTATATCAATAAAGTTGTAGTTGGGCGCCACAAACTTTACTCCCCAACTGGGGGTATATTCATTGGTATTGGCCGCAATTTCATCAATCAGCGTCGGGTCGAGTTTCCTAAACACCTCTACTACTTTGCCGCTAAGGGCATCGCCACAAATTTTATCGCGCGGAAAAACAGCCTTATCAATAATAATGTGCGGTATTTTTTCTTTTGAAAGAAACAGCGAAGTGGTAGCACCCGCAGGGCCCGCTCCGGCTATAAAAACTTCGGTGGTATAGTTATACGTGCTGATGGGCGCAAAAATAGGGTTTTGGATGTAATGTAGCAGATGTATTTTGGGTATTTGCTACAGACGTAAAGTCCGTGCTGTTAAATTTAAATCACCTCGAATGGTTTAAAACCATTTGAGGTGATTTAATATGCTGTAGTATTTGAAACATCGAGAATAGCAACGGGTATAAAGCCCGCCGCTGTTGCAGGGTTCGTTCCGAATGGTTTAAAACCATTCGGAACGAATACCTAACCAAAACAGCATTTTATATGCTGTAAAAACAAAAAAGCGGGGCTGTACTGCCCCGCTCTCTCGGATTAAAAGTACTTAACTACAATTGACAGTTATTTGCTAACAGACACCCTGCCTGTGTATTGGGCGTGGGCTGTATTAACACCTATGATGTATAAGCCGTTTTTCAAACCGTCTAAGTCAATACTTAGAATGTTGTTGCCTTGTGTGGCGGGGTAAGCTGCGGTTTTTACCACCTTGCCAGCCAAATCGCTGATGGTGATTGTTGCACTACCGGTAGCAGCATTTTCAAAGCTCACCGAAACATTATTACTTGCGGGGTTGGGGTAAATACCCAAAGCTGCGGCAGTTGTTTCAAGTATTCCTGTGCCTGATTTTTTCAGTTTAATGTCTTTGCTGTTCACCTCAAAATTACCATTAGCAGCACTTGGGTTGTTTGCGTCAAGAGTTACTAAATACTCTTCGCTGGGTTTGCCTACTACTTCAATACGCACTTTGTAGCTGCCAAAAGCAAGGTTATTAAACGCATACTGACCGCCACCATCGGTTTTAACAAACGCAACCGGGTTTCCGGCAGCAGTAAACAACAATACATCGGCCTTTTCAACCGGATCACCTGTTTTATTGGCACCTACCGAAACAAAACCACCGATAAAGCCTGAACCACCGGGGTTGCTGCCTTTTATCAATGTAATATTTGCTAATGTATATGGGCTTGTGGTAATAGATACATTAGTGGCACTGCTCCACAAGCTGGCCTTAGTATGGTAGGTAGGCAAATAATCGTTATAGAATATTGACGAAGGCAATAACGCTGCTTTTACCAAATAATTACCGGGCATAACCCTGAATGTATAATAACTTGAGTCGCTTAGGTCTATCGAATCAATGGCAGTAAGCAACACATCGCTGCCAACGCTGTCTTTTTTAATCAACCAAACACGGCAAAAACCGCTGTCAATTTGTGAAGAGGTACTATCCAAATCAACATATCCGGCAAGGAATGAACGTGGGTCGATGTGTACATTTTTGCAAATGGTATCCATACATCCCCGCACCGTATCCGACGCAATTACACAAACGTTATAAACACTATCAACCGCAGCATAATTATGCGTTGGGTATTTAGTTGTTGACCAGCCTCCATCACCAAACGACCAATAGAAAGCAGTTGCTGTAGTTGAACCATAAGGGTAAAAATTAGCCGTTGTGCCCGAAGTATAAGAACTAAAATTGATTGAGAATCCGGCGCATGGATTGTAGGGAGGGCAATAAACAAAATCGATAATCACAGTATCACGGTAGTTAAAATGAGGGTTATCGTTAACAATCGAGTCATTACGGCAATTCAAAATAGACGCGTTTATCTTACCGGTTGAGTCTAACACTTTAAACCATCCCGAGTATTGACCACTGCTGTTGGTGTAAAACGTTTCGGTATGCCACCAACCTTGCCAGCTTGTATATTGAGAGACTAATACCGGATGATTGTTTATAGGGGTATCTATCTGGCCTTTTACAAATACGCTATCGTATGCCATCATATAACTGTACACAGGTATTGAATCGTAGCAACCTTTCAATGTATCTCTTGATACAAAAGACATATTGTAGGCACCTGCCGACGGCACTGAAAATGTAGTACCCAAACCGTTGTATTTGCTACCGCCCGGTAAGTTCCAATGAAACTTGTTCCCATTGGTATTTGCATCTACTGTAATTTCTTTGGTAAATGGATTAGCGAAACTATAAGCCGAAGTATAAAACCTGCTGCACCCTGTATCGCAATACTTAAAGTTCAGCCAAAGAGTATCGTAGTTTTTGGTTGAGTCAAAAAAATCATGCTGGGTAAGAGTATCGTAATAGTTGCGGCAGCCGATGGTACTCACCCAAATACTACCGTAGCTGCAAGCACCCAAACTTAACGATGGAAAATAGTAATCGCCTGAAGAGGTAGTTACAGTACTATCAATAAAGAAACAGCCTGAGCCGGGCCCGCCGGAGAAACCAATCCATACTTTTTTTCCTGATATGGCAGTATCGATAGAGCCATAAACACTGATTGTGTTTTGCGCCTTGCTATATAGGGCAAAACTACAAACAGCCACAATTGCTAAGAGTAATTTTTTCATAAGAGTTTAATGTTTTCTTATTCACTATCACGTATGAAAAATGGCGGGGGTTGGGTAGCTAATAAAAAAAACAGGCAGGACCCCTTTTGGCCCTGCCTGAACACCATACCAAACATTAAAAATTTTACTTACTGCATTTGACTAAGCCACCAAATGCCCCAAAAAAAGAGGGATAAACATGTTTTAATGCGAAAAAACTATCCTTAAACATCATGAAAAACGACGTAAATGCCAAAATATTTTAACCATTACAGATTATTATACAAAAAAATGACAGTTGCTTATAAAAACGGCACTATACAGCGGTTTGAAAAAATTAGCCTATATTGAAATATGGAAAAACTGCTTGATAACGATGTAAGAATACTTTTAGGAAGCGATAAATACACCACCCAAGTTGATACCGTTAACCATGTTTTTTTGGCTGATGAACCCGAAAGTAAAGGCGGCTTTGATAAAGGCCCGGCACCCTATCAGTTGCTGCTGGCAAGTTTGGGAAGCTGCACGGCTATAACAGTAAAAATGTATGCCGAACGAAAAAACTGGCCGCTGGAAAGTGTACACGTAACCTTAAACATGGAGCAGGAAGAAACCCCGCAAGGCAAGCACACGGTTTTTATCCGCAGGCTGCATTTAAATGGTGCTTTATCGCCTGAGCAGCAACAACGTTTACTAACTGTTGCCAAAGCTTGCCCCGTTGCAAAAATACTAACAGGTACTATCGAGATTGATAGTCAATTAGTATAACCCCATATTTATGCAAGTGCACAACGGATTAGTTACTATTTTTGCAGTTCTAATTTTTTTTGATTGAAGAAACAACTTTTTGATACCGCCAAAAAACAGGAAACTGCGGTACTGGTAGCCGTGCAAACCCAAAAACAGCGCGATTACCAAGCCAAGGAATACTTAGATGAGCTTGAGTTTTTGGCCGAAACAGCAGGGGTGAAAACCTTAAAAAAATTCACCCAAAAGCTGGAACGTCCCGATATACGCACCTTTGTAGGAAAAGGCAAGCTGGAAGACATCCGCTTGTACATTGAAGAGTATAAGGTGGATACAGTGATTTTTGACGATGAGCTTTCGCCCAGTCAGGTAAGGAATATTGAACAGGAATTGAACTGTAAAGTACTTGACCGTGCCAACCTTATACTCGATATTTTTGCAACACGCGCCCAAACGGCAACGGCCAAGGCACAAGTAGAACTTGCCCAAACCCAATACATTTTACCCCGACTTACCCGTATGTGGACGCACCTTAGCAAACACCAAGGGGGCGTGGGCACAAGAGGACCGGGTGAAAGTGAGATTGAAACTGACCGTCGTGGAATACGTAATCGCATCAGCTTGCTAAAAGAACGATTGGCCGAAATTGACAAACAAAACCTTACCCGCCGCAAAAACCGCGACGGGGTAATTAGGGTAGCTTTAGTAGGCTATACCAACGTGGGCAAAAGCACCATTATGAATTTGCTTACCAAAAGCGATGTTTTGGCAGAAAATAAGCTGTTTGCCACGCTGGATAGTACTGTACGCAAAGTGGTGTTTGATAACACCCCTTTTTTGCTATCGGATACAGTAGGGTTTATACGTAAACTACCGCACATGCTGGTGGAGAGTTTTAAATCGACCTTGGATGAGGTGCGCGAAGCAGACCTTTTGCTTCACGTGGTGGATATATCGCATCCTAATTTTGAGGAGCACATACAGGTGGTGAAAGAAACGTTGCGCGAGATAAAAGCCGAGCACAAACCCGCTTTGATGGTAATGAACAAAATTGACCTTTACAGAGCCGAAGACCACATTAGCTATGCGCAAAACGGCGAAGAGGTGGACACCCCCGTATCGTTATCACAGTTAAAAAACACATGGATGGCAAAAGAGAATGCCCCGGTGGTGTTTATATCAGCCTCACAAAAAAACAACGTGGACGAACTGCGCGACAAATTGATAACGTTTGTAAAGGCATTGGGCAGTTTTAATACCACCTACTAAACACCGTTAGCATAAAAAATGCAGCAAAAACGGCCTTCAAAAAAATCACTATTTGATTTTTAACAAAAAAGTTTAATTTCGCGAAAAAATAAAAGACAGGCTTATGTACTGGACATTAGAATTAGCCTCATATTTGGACGACGCTCCCTGGCCCGCTACTAAGGACGAATTGATAGACTATGCCATACGCTCAGGTGCTCCGCTTGAGGTGATTGAAAACCTACAAGAACTGGAGGACGACGGCGAACCTTACGAAAGTATTGAAGAGGTTTGGCAGGATTATCCCACTGATGAGGATTACTTTTTTAACGAAGACGAACTGTAAGAATTACGCAGTAAGAACTTTTAAAAGCCTGTAGCTGTTTTAGCATCAGGCTTTTTTCGTTTCCCAAATTTCTTCACCAAAAAGGCTTTCTTGGTATTCTTCGCGTTTGCGCACGGGCACGCTGTATATTTCCAACATATCGTAGCTGTTGGTTTTAAGATTTATACAGTATTTAAGCGCGCTGCCATTGCCTATACTGCGCACTACTTCGGTGCTCAATAATTTAGAAAAATCGCGTTGTATAGTCTTACGGTCGCATTTAAAATCAAGCGTAAGCTCTTTAGTACCCAAATACCGTTTTGAGAACAGGTAGCGTATAATTTGCTGCTGACGCTCGTTAAACTCTTGCGAGTGCGCACCAACCACATCAAGTCCTTCGTCGTACAAAAAGTTCAGCATATTGCGCATACGCGGCTCACGCTTTTGGTAGCCTGCATTTTGCCTGTATAATTGGCGCAATAAGCCATCTACCCGTTGCAAGCTGTCTTCGGTAATTGTGTACCCAACTTCAAGCAAAGGTGTTAAATCTGTATCGCGCAACTGACCAACAGTCAGTCCGGCTAATGCTTCAGTATGCTCGTTCAGCAGGCTCTTTTGATTGATTGCCGCAAGATTTACGGTGAACAAATTGCGCAACGTAATCCCTTTGGTTTTAAGAAACACCGATTGTACCAATGCGGGGTACGATAGAGGATAGTTTTTAAACGGACGTGTAATTTGCACCAGCATCCTAAGCATCCAGCTTTGGGTAAATACCCCGCCGTTTGCCGGATTTAGTATGTGTGAGAAGCAGGGGCGCAAGCCGCCTATATCCAGCGAAGCTGAAAACTCACTGCCTGCGTTTTTAGTTAAACCGCCTACCAAAGCCAACAACGTTTCAGGATGCTCAGGCTTAAGCGTTTTTATATTCTTGCTCAGCCAAGCCTCTAAATGAGTTACCGAAGGGCTATACCCCTCTTCGATAGCAAGGCAGAAATTGTAAATATCTTCGGGGAACAGGGTGTCCAGTTTTTCGTTATCAAACCCCACTATGCAGCACGATTCAATATCCGATGCCGCCGACGCCATTTTCTTGATTTCGTTTTCAGGTAATGAGAAAAAAGAAATCTTCCTCTCCAACCTGTCGTATAGCTGTTGAAGACGAGCCTCCCTTTCAAAATCGGGAGTATAATTTAGCGGATATTCTGATTGGCCTGAAAACACTAACACAAAGCTAAAGCAAAATATTGCACATATTGTTACACAAGGGTTAGCAGAGTATGACCGCTTGTTCACACTATGTTAACACAAGAAATATGTTGTGTAATCTTTTCAGGAAAATAGCGGGTTTCAAAGTGTTTATTTAATTATACACCCCTTGTAATAACCCGTTGATAATAGCATGATAAGAATAATTTTTTGTGATTAAGGCTTCTTTTTAGTCCAAAAGGTTCTGCCCATCATGTATAATGTGCCGGGTATTAGTATAGCCCAAAGCCGCCACGAATTGCTACCATTAAATGGCGAAATACCAAATGTTTCAGGGAATGAATAAAGGGCTAAAATAACGGCTGTTGCCAACAAAAACACTACTGTAATCAGTTTTGCCCAAATGGTATCGTAGAAACCTTTTCGGGCGTGTGCTTTTATGGGCTTTTCAACAACAGGTTGAGGTGTTTGCAACTCATTGGAAACACCAGTATTTTCAACAGTCGGAAAGGACTCAACAACAGGCCTGACCAACCGGTCATCAACTTGTGTATCCTTGGTATCCAATAACTCAATAAACTTTGATGCAAAAGCTGCAAATTGCTGCCGTGTATCTGCATCGTTACCTTCATTAAAGGCAACTACCCGTGTAGGATTAATAAAATAGAGTTTAATGTATTTGCGCTCCCCGCTGCTGCGTGTTAACTCTGAGTCTAACAAATAACTTTCAAGGTCGCGCCAATAATACACTGCCTGCTTAGGCTTTAAGATAAATGCCAATTTAGGGGTTAGCTTTTGTTCCAATCGGTCGTTGTATAACCAAAACTCACCCGTGTAAATAAAACTGAAAATAACAACGGTGATAACTCCCAAAAACAAAGCAACAGTCAGCCAAACGGGCGAGCCTACCATAATAAGAGCAAACATCGCCCCCATCCCTACAAACATTGCTGCAAAAACAACTCCCACCATCATGCCGGGTTCCATATAATTAACTTTCAGGTAGGCATTGTGGTTTTCCATGAGGTTTTTATTGTTTTGGGGCGAAATATTTTTTCAGGCGTTTTTCAAACTTTGCCACCACTTCCGCTTCATTCAAAAATCCATACGCATTTGAAACAAATGCAGGAAAAGGCTCGGGTATATTCTTAAACTTATCGGTATATATCACCAACCCGTACATACCGCTGGTGTTGCTCACTTCATCATATTGCCTTGCAAACTCGGCAAACAAGTGCTGTTTTGCAGGCAGTTTAATGGTGCTGTCGCGCTCCATTGCACTGTTAAGCAAAATACCGTCAAACTCTCCCTTCAAAGCCAATTTGCTATCGCTGTCGTATATAAAATAAACGGGTATAAAGCTAAACTTTTTGGCAAATGCGTCTCGTATCTCCATCGCTTGTTCCAGTGCCTTTAACCGCTCTTGCTCAGCATCGGCAAAATACCCTTGGTCTTTCAGTAATGCTATACGGGTAAAGTTCTCTTTCACACGCACAATAAGCATCAGGCTATCGTGCTTATAGGGCAAATCAGTAGCCCCCTCAACCATAACATCATCATTAGTCTTTAACATTGTTCCTGCCCTTTTGGGCACAATTTTGTAGTTCAGCTTCACTTGCAAACTACCTACCCTGCCTACCACATCCAGCGGATGTATTTTAGCCGGCAAACCATGATTGTATTGTATTCCAAGATCAATATGTTTACTAAGCGGAGCCATAAAACCTGCACTCAATAAAATACCGGGCTGCATTGATTTTTTGTTGTCAAGGGTTAAACGGGTAATATTAGTACCCTCAATATCGGGCAAACTGGTTTTTCGGTCAACCAAAAATGAAAATGCTGCACCAAGAATTATACGCACACTATTTTCATCTTGGAGCGGTTGATACGAAAACCTCGACCCCAGTTCCATATAATGCTCGGTAATAATCCGACGCTCAACCGCCCCTGAATCGTTATAAAAATACTGGTTAAACCCAAAACTGTTATATCCCAACCCGGGCATTATCCGCCAGCGGTTAGAGAGTTTATACTCAGCCTCGCCCCACAAGCCCCAGCCTACACGGCTCTTAAAAGTATCAGTATAAGCAGTAACAAAGGGCATATTGGCATTAAAACCCAAACGGTAGGCAAGTGCCTCTTTTTTGGCTCCGCCTGCACTTTGGGCACTAACGGCTGCTGAAAACAACATCCCCATTGCGGTTAAAACCACTGCATATATTCCTCTTCTCATTGTAATTTTATCAAGTACTTTCATACATAGTTTGTTTAGTATCTATGCGCTTATGTTAAACGAAAACTGTGTATGAAACGTTTTTCTGTTGGCAAAGGTTGAATGCTTTTTTGAAGCATACAAGTTACTTTTTAACAGAATGATAAAGTAGCCACTGATAAATATCATTTTACATCCACCCAAAGTATTAGTAATTTTACGCATAAATTTAACAACCATGAGTATTAAAAAGATATTAGTGCCTACTGATTTTTCAGGCGTGGCTAAGAGTGCGCTTACGGTGGCCGCTTCAATTGCAGCAAAGGCTAATGCAGAATTGCACATACTTAATGTAGTGCATGTTCCGGTAATTGACCCATACACTCCCGCAGAAACAATTAATACTATAAAAGAGGAAGAAGAAAAAAACGCGCAGCAAGAGTTGGCAAAACTTGCGCTTGAACTGCAAAGCAAAGCACCCGTGATAACTGTGAAAATGGGGTTTGCCGTTGATGAAATTATAAATTACTCAGAAACCCACGACATAGACCTTATTGTGATGGGAACAACAGGTGCTACAGGTGCTGAAGAATTGCTGTTGGGTTCAAACGCATCGGGTGTGGTTGGCCAAGCCAAAATGCCCGTGCTTTGCATACCTGATGAAATGAAAGAATTTAAAACGACCGACATTGTGTATGCCAGTGATTTGGAAAAGAACGATATTAGTGTGATTACCAAACTGCTTGATTTGGCTAAACTATTCGATAGTAATTTCCATATTTTACACATTACCGACCCTGAATTGCCTTCGGAGGAAAAGAACCCCGAAGATGTATTTAGGGGTATAGTAGATGCCACAGGTTACAAAACAATGGGTTTCCATAATGTTGACAATCCCAGCGTGGGCGACGGCATAAATGATTTTATACAAACCGGCCCTTGCGATATTTTGGCAATGGCAGTGCACCACCGCAGCTTTTTTAGCCAATTGTTTCACCGCAGCTTAACTAAAAAAATGGTAAACCACTCGCACATTCCTGTGCTTACCTATTTTAAATAAACATTCCCGACGGATTAAAATCCGCCGCATTTGCAATTACAACAGGCGGAAGGACTTAAGTCCTTCCGCCTGTTGTAATTTTAGCGAATAGGTTTCTCAAAACAGGGAAAATACGTTCGTTATTGCGAGCCCCCCGAGGCAATCACAACCCATTACTATCAAACGGATTGCTTCGTCAGCTGAGGACAGCTTCCACGCATGGCGCAGCTACCCTCTTGTCATTCTGACCGCAGGGAAGAATCTTATTACAACCGTGTTTACAAAACCTGCTAAGATGCTTCACTATCGTTCAGCAGGACAGTAGAAAATCATCGTTTGTAAGTATTCTTAGGATGATACAGGGCGATTACTGATTTTAGGTACTCCCTATCTAAATGGGTGTAAATTTCAGTAGTTGTAATGCTCTCGTGCCCCAGCATCTGTTGCACGGCGCGCAAATCGGCACCACCCTCCACCAAACTGGTGGCAAACGAATGCCTGAACGTGTGCGGACTGATAGTTTTTCTAATCCCTGCCAATGCTGCCAACTGTTTACTGATAATAAACACCATTACCCGCGTGAGGCGTTTGCCCCTGCGGTTCAAAAACACAATATCCTCCTCGCCGCGTTGTGGGGCAATTTGTTTGCGGTGGTGCTGTATATATAATAAAATACTGTCTATCGCTTGCTGACCGATGGGTACTAAACGTTCTTTATTTCCCTTACCCACCACCTTTATAAACTCATCGTCAAAAAATAAGTTACTTAATTTCAGTTCCACCAATTCACTTACCCTCAAACCGCAACTATACAGCGTTTCAATAATAGCTTTATTGCGGTGGCCTTCGGGTTGGCTAAGGTCAATCACCCTAAGCATGGCATCAATCTCCTGCACATTTAGCACCTCGGGTAGTTTGCGCCCCAGTTTGGGCATTTCAATCAATTCCGTGGGATCAGTTTGCACCAAATCTTCCAGCAACAAGTATTTATAAAACGCCCTGATGCCCGAAATAATACGCGCCTGCGAAGAAGGGGTCATGCCCAATTCGGTAATCCATTTTAAAAAACCTTTCAGGTGGGTTTGAGTAACTTCCTGCGGGGATAAGGTAAGGTGACTAATCTCAAAATATTGCCCCAGCTTCTCCATATCGCGCAGGTATGCCTCTACCGAGTTGGGCGAAAGCGACTTCTCCAACTGTAAATGCTGCTTAAAACCTTGCAAGGTAGCGGGCCACATACTGCAAAAATGGGGATAATTGTTGAGTTGTGTTATTCAGGTTTTATATCCGGCCTTTTATTCGCAAATAGCTTACTACCGTATATTCGCATTTTAACCTGAAATGAAGGCAACTACATGATGAAAGGATATGTCATCATAACAACGGTTTATACCTTTTAAAAATAATCCTGAGTTTTTGGTTGATTTCAACTTCGGTTTTATGGCTGAAAACCAGCATGTATTTATAATACCGACGTTTAACTATTAATAACAGGTGGATAAGCGGAATGGGAAGCCTGCCGCCATTATCCAAAGCATCGTCCATTTTTTTAATAAAATAACGGGTAACAATAAAAAATAAATACGTTCCGCCGAAATAAATAGATTTTATGTACTCGCGCCCTTCGTCGCTGTCTTTTACTGGCAAAAAATGGACTATTTCTATTTCGTCTTCTTTACTGTCGGCAGTTTTAGAAATGATTTCCGACATAGAAAGCGTTTGCCCGTTGGGTTTATCCTTGAAATAAATGGCAAAATGTAAATCGATACACATCCAGCGGTTTTCTTCAGGCAAAAAAACCTCGTTAAAAACGTGCCCAATTTTGTTTTTATAAACTGTATCGTGCACGCCCCACTCGCGGACTTTTATGTCGTTCAGAATACAAAAATTAATAAATACCTGCGAGTAATCGCCACAAGTGCCTTCGGGGAGGGTTTGTAATATTTGCAACGTTTTCGCCGAAGAATACCCTAAGTTTTTTGTACCACCGGGGTAGTTACCCTTTAGGTATTTGGCTATGTGCAAAGCCCGTTCAAAAGTGGTATTGCCCTGCACCTGCATTTTTTCATTTTCGGTATAAAAAGGCTCGGGTATATCCTGCTTTGGGTTGTAGGCGTTGTAGTTTTCATTCTCCAATATCTTTTTATCGGCTTTGGTGAGGATAAGAAAAAACCGGATAGGAAAAAACACAGGTGCCCTGCGCAATAATTTGGCTATTTGGGTTTTAAGGGACATTTTCAAGAGCAAAAGTATGGCTTCTTTTAGTAGAATTGGTGAAGCGGCAATTTGGCAACTATTTCGTATTTTTGAATGTAAATTTATGAATGCTGACAGTATAAAATTAGAATTGGTTAAAAAGTTGCTTGAAACCAACGATAAGGGTATAATTGACCATATAAAAGCTGTTTTTGAAACCCGCTCATCAGGTTGGTGGGATAATCTGCCCAAGGATATTAAAGACTCTGTTGAGAGGGGTTTGCAACAGGCTGATAAGGGAGACACTGTCTCACATAGCGAGGCAAGACAAGTATATGCCAAATGGCTAAAGAGGTAAGATGGTCGAAAGAAGCACTGGAAACCTTTAGTAAGGTGATTGCTTATTTGGAAGAACATTGGACGGAAAACGAAATTATTGCTTTTGCTGAGGCTACGGATAATATTACCCATTACATTTCTATTCACCCCAAAATGTTTCGGAAAACAGACAAACCGAATATTCACGAGGCATTGGTAACTCCACATAATTTATTGATTTACAAAATTTATCCTACTCATATCACATTGATTACTTTTTGGGATACTCGGAAAAATCCTCTCAAAAAGAAATTTTAATCATTCACAAACCCCTTTTTCCTCACTTTCTTCAATCTTAAACTGTATTAATACTGCCTTGTGCCTTACACAATTTTGGCTTGGGTATTTTCCACAGGGTTAGTTTTGTAATACTTTGCCAACATGACTTCTTATTCCAGCCAAACCTCGCTACAATCTACAAAATTGTAACCGATAAATGCCAAAGGAACCTTACCTTTGCGGTTTCTAAAAAACGCCTGATGGAAGCTACCGTAGAAACCGCCAAAAAACTGGGTTTATTGCCCGAAGAGTTTGATAAAATCAAGCAAATACTGGGCCGCACGCCCAACTTCACCGAACTGAGCATTTACAGCGTAATGTGGAGTGAGCATTGCAGCTACAAAAACAGTATTGTTTGGCTAAAAACCCTGCCAAAAGACGGCCCTGCCATGCTTGCAAAAGCAGGTGAGGAAAACGCCGGACTGGTAGATATTGGCGACGGATTGGCCGTTTGTTTCAAAATAGAAAGTCATAACCACCCCAGTGCTATCGAGCCTTACCAAGGCGCAGCTACGGGTGTAGGCGGTATCAACCGCGATATATTCAGTATGGGAGCACGTCCCATTGCACAGTTAAACTCACTACGTTTCGGCAACCTTAAAGAAGACCGTACCAAGTGGCTGTTAAAAGGTGTTGTAAAAGGCATCGGCGATTACGGCAACGCCTTTGGCATTCCTACAGTGGGCGGTGAGGTATATTTTGACGAGTGCTACCACACCAACAACCTTGTAAATGCAATGTCGGTAGGTATTGCTGAGGTGGGCAAAACCGTTTCGGCCATTGCCGAAGGCGTTGGCAATCCTGTTTATATTTACGGTTCTGCTACCGGAAAAGACGGTATTCACGGGGCGGCATTTGCCTCTAAAGATATTTCGGAAAACTCTGCTGACGATTTACCCAGCGTACAAGTAGGCGACCCTTTTTGGGAAAAACTGATTTTGGAAGCCACTATGGAACTGCTGAAAACAGGTGCCGTAATTGGTATGCAGGACATGGGCGCAGCAGGTATTACTTGCAGCACCAGCGAGATGGCAGCCAAATCGGGCACAGGAATGCGCATTGAGTTGGATAAAGTGCCTATGCGCCAAACAGGCATGAAAGATTGGGAAATCCTGCTTTCAGAGTCACAAGAGCGTATGTTGGTAATTATCAAAAAAGGCACGGAAAAAGAAGTTGAGCGCATTTTTGAAAAATGGGATTTAACCTTTGCGCAAATCGGTGAAGTAACCGACAGCGGCAACGTGCAATACTATATGAACGGCGACCTTTGCGCTGATATTCCTGCTGAATCATTGGCATTGGGCGGAGGCGCACCAGTTTACCACCGCGAATACAAAGAGCCTGAGTACCTGAAAAAAATTGCCGAATACAGCTTTGATAAAGTAGCTCAACCCGAAAACTTAACCGAGGCAGCATTTTTCTTAGCCGGACACCCCAACATTGCCAGCAAACGTTGGGTATATAACCAATACGACAGCATGGTGGGCACGGTGAACCAAAGCACCAACAAACCCAGCGATGCTGCGGTGGTAAAGGTAAAAGGCTCTGATAAATCATTGGCGTTGACGGTGGATTGCAACAGCCGCTACATTTTTGCCGACCCTGAAAAAGGTGCAAGTATAGCAGTGGCCGAAGCTGCCCGTAACATTACCTGCACTGGCGGAACCCCAAGTGCTATCACTAACTGCCTTAACTTTGGAAACCCCTACAACCCCGAAGTATATTGGCAGTTTGTAGGCTCGATAAAAGGCATGGGTGCTGCTTGTTTGAAGTTTGAAACCCCGGTAACAGGCGGTAACGTTAGCTTCTACAACCAATCAACTATTGACGGTACTGCTGTTTTCCCAACCCCAACCATTGGTATGGTGGGTATTATTGAAAAAGGCGATAACCAAATGACCCTTAACTTTAAAAACGAAGGGGATATCATTGTACTAATAGGCCAAAACCGCAACGATATTTCGTCGTCGCAATACCTTGCTTACTGGCACAAACAAAACTTCTCTCCCGCCCCTTATTTTGATTTGGACGAGGAATTTACCATGCAAAACACCCTGCGCAAGTTGATACAATCGGGTAAAATACAATCGGCTCACGACGTTTCTGAAGGTGGTTTGTTCATCAGCCTGTTAGAAAGTGCCATGTATAACAACTTGGGCTTTGAGTTAACAACTGATACGAACCTGCGTAAAGACGCTGTGTTGTTTGGCGAAGGCCAAAGCCGCGTAGCCATTAGCTGCCGCCCGCAAGACCTTGCCACTATTGAAGCCGACCTTAAAGCCGCTAACCAAACCTACTCGGTAATTGGTAAGGTAAACGACGGTAAAGTGTTAGTTGATGGTGAATTCTTCGGTATGACCGTTGAGTTTAAAGAAACCTACAACACGTCTATTGAGAAGATGGTTGAAGGCACTTCAGTGGCTATTTAACGTCATGCCGACCTGCGTAGGCATCTCATTCCATTCATGAACGAGTTGTTTCCCCGCACACTCCTTCGACAGGCTTAGGTTGACAGCGCAATAAGTTAAGCTATGCGCAAGGCTGTTGAACGGTTTTAACTCACCCCTTACTAATTGATAATCGTAGAATAGTTAAACGTTTCCCCTCTCTAAATATAGAGAGGGGCGACTGTTTGAGCGTCGGGCTATGGGTGTTTCGGGGGTGAGTTAAAGAATACCCCTCTTTATCCCACGCGCCCTTCGACAGGCTCAGGAAACCTACCACACCCTACTATCGTCATTGCGAAAACCGCTTTTGGGTTTTGAAGCAATCCCTCAAACTCCGGTTACGGTGTTATACAGTTACAATGTTACGCACCGCACAAGGCTTGTGCGTGGCTTCCCCCATTAAATAAGGAGGGATAGAAGTGGGTTTGATAAAACTCAACTAACCATATAACAAAAAACCCCAAGCCAAATAGCTTGGGGTTTTTGTTTAGGATAAACTCGCTCTCAAGTTGTTATTCAACCATTAATAAAATGGTTTTGCTTTCACCGTTTTTGGTTACACGCACACTGTAGGTGCCTGCACTCATGTTGGCTGTACTCATATCTACGGGCAATTTGTTTTTGCCTTTCACTACTTCGGCTTTGCCGTTATAGTATTGCCTGCCCAGCATATCATAAATAGCTACATCAACAGTTCCTGCATCGGTACTTTCATACTCAACACTCACTGCTTTTGTACCTGTTTGTGCAGGGTTGGGCATTACCAGCATTGCCTCGTTTTCTTTATTTGTGTTTACAGGGGCTACACGGGCATTGCTACCGCCGCCGATAATGGGGGCAAAACAAAGTGTCAAATCCTGAATAGGTATGCTAAATGCTCCAAGATTACCTGTGGGATTGATATTAGAGAAAGGAACGGCAGGCATTTGCGGCATTGGAGGAGGGCCGGGTAACGGCACAGGGGTTGAAAGTATCTCGTTACATCCGCCCAAGGTTGACACCCCATTGAAATATGCTTTGATATTCATCATATCGCTTACACCGCCAATAGTAGGCACGCTACCCCATGTAGAGAATATGCTTAAACCGTCAAGGTTTGGCATCGGAGGACCGCAAGGAACCATATTTCGTTGGTCTAACTTGGCACCAAAATCGTTTCCATTGCCACCATAGTTAAACTCATCACCCACAAAAGAAGCCCCAAACTGATCCATCTTCACCACCATAATATCAAAACCTCCAAAAGCACCGTTTTGCACATTACCCAAGGCATAAAACTCGCACTGACAAGCTGAGTTAATACGTTGTATTGCATCGTAGCAGCGGTTATCATTACCGGCTACCAAGCTGTTATCATACGTATTAATGATGAAAGGAGCAATCAGCGGATCCATGCGCACCACCAAAAAGTCTTGGTTACCGTTCACATCCGTGTGGCCACCCAACACAAAACCGGGAGGGAAATTAGGGCACTGCGGAGCCGATTCAATACTCCAAAGAGCATCAATAGTGTTGGGGAAACCGTAAATAATAACGGGGTGCGGTGCAGGCATACCTGTTAAGGCATCAATGTGCATCAAAAACCCGTCTTGGTTACCGTTGTTTATCACCTCGCCAACTATTGCGGCACTAACCGGTGAGAAAAGCGGCACTTGATTTTCGGCAATATCGCGTGCGGTTGTTTGCGTAACAGGGGCTAAAATATCGTAAATCACCCCCCAAGTCATTGCGCCTGTACACTCGTTAATACGCAATGCAAAAGCACGGCGGGTTGCAGCACCATCAATAACAGTACCTGTTAAAAACCATTCGCCGGGCATAAATTGTGATTGGGCAACACCCCCCATTGAGATAATATCAAAACCGGCAGGAGGAGCATAGGTAAATACAGGACCGGGCGCGCCACCAGGGTTCAACACCATATAATACACCCCGGTGTTGTTACCTGCGGGTAGTGCGGGGTCTAAATAAAACCCTGAAACACCCAAAGTGGGTCCGCACACTGTGTGCGCCATAGCATTTGAACCGCCTTGAGGGCTTACAAGGTTTCCGGCGGGAGAGGTGAACAAATAATTGTTTTCAAAAAACGGAGCACCCGGAACGTTACCGTTCAAATCGTTGTAGGTAGCCACAGCAGCATTTACAGGCAAGCAGGTGAAAGTGATACCTGTTTCAAACTGGCCGAGGGGAAGTGGGTTGGCTGGCGTGGTGTTTACGCCCGAAGTAGCGTAATCATCATTTGTGCTTCCATAAAGGTGATGGAAGTACTGGGCTTTGGTTGTTAACCCTGTTAACACCAATGCAATTAGTAGAAGTTTTTTCATGTTTTGCGATTGATAAATGAATGATAGTAAAGAACTTAAATGCAAGTTAATGTAATTTATATGACAAAAAAAAGATTTTCTTTTGTGCTCTAATATTTTGGTTATCAGCGCACAGTGAAACCATAAAAAGTATTTATTACTAAAAAAGCGTGAAGGAAATATCTATACTCCCTTCACGCTTTTTATTTAAGTACACTTGTTTTTCAGCGATTATTCAACCAACAGCAGTACCGATTTATTTTCACCGTTCATGGTGATACGAACTGTGTAAGTTCCGGCACTCATGTTTGATTTGCTGATATCAATAGGCAAGGTGTTGCTGCCTTTGGCAAGGTTAACGCTACCTGCATAATACTGCCTGCCCAGCATATCATAAATGGCCACTTGTGCAGTTGTTGCACTCTCAACCTCTATTGAAACTGCAATGGCTTGTGTACCGCTTTGCATTGGGTTGGGTGCTACAACGGCTTGTTTATCGCCTTTAGGCTCAGCAGGGGCTACACGAGCATTGCTACCACTTGCTAATGTATTTGCATAGCAAATATTAGCATCGTAAGCACGAATATCCCTCCATTTTTGCTTAGCATCGGGAGTAAGTTTATCTACAAAGTTAACGCCTGTGGTGGTATATATCTTAGGGCCGCCTATAATTGGCACATCAACAATTCTTTGATTGCAAGGTGTTTCGCCGTTAAAGTAGGCTTTTACCAAATACATATCATACGCGCCGTTAATAATAGGGCCTGAGGCTCCTTCTCTAAAACCAAACACACTAATACCATCAGCACCTGTACCGTTGTATTGGTCAATAGCTATACCGTAATCTATACGGCCGTCGCCATAAGTAAACTGACCGAAGCCGCTGGTAGAACCACCGTCTTCAATTTTATCAACCAATATATCATAGTCGCCCAAAAGACCTCTGTACACATATCCGGCAGCATAATATTCATAATTACCCGATGTGTTTTTGCGCTCTATAATATCGTTACAAACGTTTTGTGTTCCGGCATTACCATTATAATCATGCAGGGTAGCCCACAAGGTATTACCCACATGATCGGTTTTATTTAACCAAACATCTTCGCTACCTGCCCTATCGCTGTAACCGCCTATGATATAGCCGTCGCTACCGCCCTTGGTGCTTTGTGCAATATCAATAGCATTAAACGATTCGGAAGTAGTGGTGGTACCGTACAGGTTAACGGCTGCCATTGGATTGCCGTTGCCTGCATCTAGCCTTAGCATATAACCGTCTGGCAACGAGCCTGAAACGTTTTCGCGGGTTTCGCCCACTACAACTATTTCTTTATTGCCTGTTGGAGAATAAGGGCTGGTGATAACGTCTTTACCAAATGCAATACCTGCGCCTGAACTGTAAACAATATCATAGATACCGCTCCATACAAGTCCGCCTGAGTTTACATCAATCAACATGGCATAGGGGTCTAAAGTACCGCCGGTGGTAGTTACTGTTCCGGTAACATACACTTCGTTGCCCCCTGAGAAGATAGACTCGTAAATACCTCCCACAGAAATAACATCCAAACCTGTGCCACCACCCGCAGGAATGTAGGTGTAAATAACGCTTACGTTACCGGCTTGGTCCATCATTAAATAAAACACCCCTGTAGTTGCTGGTGATACTGAATAATCAGCAAACTGACCAATGATACCGAATCCGCCGCCGTTGTTCATTTCAAAGGCTTTTGATTCGCCAACGTGCACTACGTTTCCGGTAACAGAACTAATAAGTAAGTACTGATAGTTGAAATAGGGTGCTCCCGTAATGTTACCCGTAACGTCTGTACGCGAAACCGATAGTCCTTGTTGGCTGTGATGCCCAACTAAGAAATGTCCCATGCTTGAGATGGCTGGGTCAGTGTTGATACCTGATGAAAGTTTTTGTCCGTCAGTAGAACCATAGATGTGATGGAAATACTGTGCATTTGCTGTTAACCCCGTTAACACCAATGCAATTAAGAATAGCTTTTTCATGCTTTGATAGATAGATTTAAAATGTTCAAAAAGAACTTACTGCAAGTTAAAGGAATTTAAATCATAAAAAGCAACTTTACTTCATCCAAAAACTACAAAGGCGTACAGAGATAACCCTGCACGCCTTTGTAATTGGTATTCTTAAGTATATATTTATTCAACCAACAGTAATACCGATTTGTTTTCACCGTTCATGGTTATCCTAAGTGTATAAGTGCCTGCACTCATGTTTGATTTGCTGATATCAATAGGCAACGTATTGCTTCCTTTGGCAAGATTAACATTACCTGCATAATACTGCCTGCCCAGCATATCGTAAATAGTTACTTGGGCAGTGGTTGCGTTTTCAACCTCTACTGAAACTGCAATGGCTTGTGTACCGCTTTGCATTGGGTTTGGTGCTACAATAGCTTGTTTATCGCCCTTAGGTTCAAAAGGGGCTACACGTGCATTGCTGCCCGACCCAAGACTGCTTGCAAAGCAAATATTAACATTGTTAGCGGTTGCTTGTCCCCAATTAAACAAGGTTAACGGTACTATGCGGTCAACCAAACTAACCGATACTGAAGTTATTTGACCCGGGCCTTTATCATTGGGTGCATCAACAATTTTTTGTAAACATGGAGTTTCGCCATTAAAATAGGCTCTCACCAAATACATATCATAATTACCGTTGATAATAGGAGGGTTCACCGCTTCGCGGAAACCAAACACACTAATACCGTCTGACCCCGTTCCATTGTATTGGTCGATTGCAATACCGTAATCAGTGTATTTGTCTCCATAGGTAAATTGTCCCATGCCTGTACTAACGCCCGCATCGTTGGTTTTTACCACCACCATATCATATGTGCCGCCTATCAACCCGTTGCGCACATACCCTGCTGCATAGTATTCATATCTACCGCTTGTGTTCAAGCGTTCAATCACATCGTTGCAAACATTTTCTGTACCCGCATTGCCATTATAATCGTGTAAGCTGGCCCAAAGCGGCCTCAAAGTTTGATCGGTTTTCAACAGCCAAAAATCTTCGCTGCCTTTCATATCAGTTGCACCGCCCAAAATAAAACCATCACTGCCTCCTGTAGTAGCAGTTGCTATGCTGATAGAGTTAATTTCATCCATAGATGATGTAGTTCCATACACATCGGCAACGCCCGTAATAAGAGCCCCGTTGGCTGCATTTACCCGTAAACTGAAAGCATCAGGCAAAGTGCCGCCCGAAGGGTCGTACAACTGCCCAACAAGTACTGTTTCGTTTACACCTGTTGGTGCGTAAGGGCTTTCAATAATATCTCTTGAATAAGCATAGGCAGAGCCGGAACCTGATGCCAGTGGTATATCATATATCCACGACCACCTGATACCGCCCGAAGGCACATCAAGTTTCATGGCATAAGACAAAACACGACCGGCACCGTATGCCGAACCTGTAATATACACATCAGCACCGCCACTTATTGCCGACTCTGCTACACCGCCAACATTAAAAATATCAATAATGGGTGTAGAGCCTGATGGCACATACGTATAAATATTTGATACCCCGCCCGTAGGCGTCATCTGCATATAAAAGATGCCGGTGTTTGGCGCACCTATACTCAAATCCAAGTACTTGCCTATTATGCCGAAGCCGGCACCATTGTCCATTTCAAACGCCTTTGATTCTTCAACATAAACTTGTGCTCCGGTAATTGAACTAAAAAGAGTGTACCATCCGTCAAAATAGGGAGCCCCTGTAACATTACCGTTTACATCAGTGCGTGAAACCGCCAATCCGTTTTGGCCGTTATGACCTACCATAAAGTAGCCCATGCCCAATGTAGTTGTGTTTAATCCGGCTGATAGTTTTTCACCGTCAGTTGTCCCGTAAATGTGATGGAAGTACTGTGCTTTTGCCGTTAACCCTGTTAACGCCAAAATAATTAATAGAATTTTTTTCATGCTTTTTTAGGATTAGAAAATGATAGGTTGATTGATAGTTTTTAATCAACTGCAAATTATGGTTTAATAGGATAAGTGGGTAGCAGGCGATGTAAATTTTCGACAAATAATCAAAACACACCATAAACAACTAACAAACAAATGATTACATTTATTAAAAAGTATGCCCGCTTATTAAAAAGCTGTTGTGCCCAACGCATTCTCTATAGAGTAACTCAATATCAGTTGATGCCATGTTTTTAAAAACCCGTACTTTTGCGGTTTAGCCTTTTAGAATGAAAGTAGCTGTTGTAGGTGGTGGCAGCTGGGCCACCGCGATTATAAAAATCCTTTCGGATAAATACCACGATAATGGGGTGAAGCTGATTTGGTGGCTTCGCAACCCTGAGAATATTGAGTACATAAAAAAACACCGTCACAACCCAAATTATATCAACTCTGTTACTGTACCCACTGAAAAAATTGAATTAAGCAGTGATTTTGAATGGGTGATAACCGAGGCCGATGTTATTATTACTGCCATCCCATCGGCATTTGTGTACGATGCTTTTAAAGATTTGCCCAAAGACGCTTTAAAAGGAAAAATTATGGTTTCGGCGGTTAAAGGGGTAGTGCCCCAAACCCACCAAGTGTTGAACGATTATTTCCGCCAGCAATTTGACATCCCCGAAAAGAAAATTGTGGTAATTGCAGGCCCTTGTCATGCTGAAGAAGTGGCTCTTGAAAAGCTAAGCTACCTTACCATTGCAGGAGCATCAAAAAAGAATGCCCAATTGGTGGCCGATATGCTTTCGGTACGGTATATAAAAACTACTGTAAGCAAAGATATTGTGGGGGTTGAGTATGCCTCTATACTTAAAAACATTTATGCCATTGCGGCGGGAATCTGTCACGGACTGGGCTATGGCGATAATTTCCAAGCAGTGCTAATTACCAATGCGATGGAGGAAATGAGGAATTTTCTTGACCACGTGGGCAACCGCGACCGCCATATTGAACAAAGCCCCTACTTGGGAGATTTGCTGGTAACTGCCTACAGTCAGTTTAGTCGCAACCGCACCTTTGGTAATATGATTGGCAAAGGCTACAGCGTAAAAACAGCACAACTTGAGATGAGTATGGTGGCCGAAGGGTACTATGCTACCCTTAGCATGTATGAAATTTGCAAAGAGCTGGACTATAAAATGCCTTTGCTAAACACCATTTACCGCATTTTGTACGAAAAAAAGGCAGCAGGCCCTGAAATGCGCAAACTGGCTGAGAGTTTTATTTGACATACTGTATGCAGCGGCAAAACCCTTTTCTTTTGTAATTACACTCTGCAAACGTGCCGCTAAAGGCTTAATTTCGCTGCATTATGCAAAACCGCATCACACAACTTTTCGGCATTAAATATCCTATAATACAAGCAGGTATGATTTGGTGCAGCGGCTGGCGATTGGCAAGTGCCGTATCAAACGCAGGCGGACTTGGCTTAATAGGGGCAGGCTCTATGTACCCCGATGTATTGCGCGAACACATACAAAAATGCAAAGCGGCTACCGATAAACCTTTTGGGGTGAACGTACCCCTACTATACCCCGATATTGAGCAATTGATGGAGATTATTGTAGAAGAAGGGGTGAAAATTGTGTTTACCAGTGCGGGTAATCCCAAAACTTGGACAGAATACTTGAAAAGTAAAGGTATAACCGTAGTACACGTGGTGAGTAACACCAAATTTGCAAAAAAATGCCAAGAAGCGGGCGTTGACGCTATTGTAGCTGAAGGATTTGAGGCAGGCGGCCACAACGGACGTGAAGAAACTACCACCTTGTGCCTCATACCGATGGTACGCGAAGCGGTTACTATTCCGCTAATTGCAGCAGGAGGCATAGGCAGCGGTAAAACCATGCTGGCTGCAATGGCATTAGGTGCCGAAGGTGTGCAAGTAGGCAGCCGTTTTGCGGCCACCGAAGAATCATCGGCGCATGAAAATTTCAAAAAAGCAATTGTGGATGCCGGCGACGGTGACACCCAATTAACGCTAAAGGAGCTGACTCCTGTGCGTTTGATAAAGAACAAGTTTTTTAACGATATACAAGACGCCTACGCCCGAAAGGCAAGTGCAGATGAACTTCGCGAATTGTTGGGGCGTGCCCGTGCAAAGCGCGGTATGTTTGAAGGTGATATGGCCGAAGGTGAGCTTGAAGTAGGCCAAATATCAGGCTATATACACGACGTGAAGCCCGCCGCCGATATTGTAACCGAAATGGTGAAAGAATTTAACAGCGTGGCTGAAACATTGGGTGGAATGAGGTGGTAACTGTCTTTTCTTGCCTTCCCTTTCATTGTCAAATTGAGCGTAGCGAAATTTCTTTGCTCAGATAAGTTGAGAGAGTATAAAACATTATTAAAATAAGATGCTTCCTCCGTCAGCATGACAACAATTTGCGTCATTGCGAGGTCTTCCAAAGCAATCTGCCCCTAAATCCTACTTCGACAAGCTCAGTTCAAGCTCTAAAGGGGACTTTACGCACGACGAACAAGCGCGGCGGTTTCCCTCCTTAAGGTTGACTTGTGGGTTGTAAAGGAGGGATTAAGAGAGTTGTCAAACGGATTGCTTAAAACCCAAAAGCGGTTTTCGCAATGACGATAGTAGGGTGTGGTAGGTTTCCTGAGCTTGTCGAAGGATGCGGGAAGGTACGGGAGGGGTTCGGCGCAATCAGAGAAATAATTTTAACTCATCCCTGACTAATTGATAATCGTAGAATCGTTCAACGTTTCCCCTCTCTAAATTTAGAGAGGGGCGACTGTTTGAACGTCGGGCTATGGGTGTTTCGGGGGTGAGTTAAAGAATATCTCTCTTTATCCCACGCGCCCTTCGGCAAGCTCAGGAGAGGGGCTAATCCCTAAAACGGTACACTTCTTTAAATGTAGTTTCAATTTGGGTGCGGTCTTGCTGGGGCAAGGATACTAAATAATAGATAGTATAAGTACGGTCTAAAGCCGCCTTATCTTTGTATTTTACATCGAGCTTGCGATATCCGTCAATAGAAACCGCTATCACTCGATTGGCAGTATCCGTAAACACCATCATACGGAAATCATTTGCCCCTTCGGGTGAACGCCCATCGTGCGCAAACCACAGAGTATAAGCACCCGTTAATTCAGCTTTAATAAAACCAAAATCACCTGCAAATTTTTCAAATGCCGCCCACTGTTTGCCTTTTTTTGCCTTCGCAACTGCTTCAAAACGGGGTTCCATTCGTGTGGCTTCGATAATAGCGGTATCGGGTATGTATAAATAGAGGGCAAACTTTTTCAGATGCCTGTAATTACCCTGCAATGGGTCGTCAAAAAATGGTAGTGTAAAATCCGTTGCGGCCTTAGAGCGAATACTAAAATCAAAAAATTCTCGCAAAGGTGTCCCCGCTTTTATCTTATTCCCCTCTTGTATGTATTGTGTATCCACATACCCCACCCACATTATCATGCGCCATTTGCCGTATGCAGGCTCGTAGGGATAAACCATTGCACTGTCGTCAAATTCAACTACAGCACTACCCTCAACCGCTTGTAAAGCCACCGTTCCGTTTTTAACCAGTTCGGCACGGCCGCCAACAGCTACAACCATTAATAGTATAACCCAAAAACTTTTCATTATCCTATTACCCGTAAAATCTATGCCGAATGTGGCTGTATTCATCAATTATTACCACTTCGGGCTAAATTAATGGTTTTGAGTAAACCACTTTATTATTTTATACAACTACCCTAAAACAAAAACGGGGCTACCGTTTGGCAGCCCCGTTTTTAGTAAGTTTTTTATCTATTAATAGAATTTGTAACGCATATCTTTAATATCGGCCAGTTTACGCAATGCCTCTGTGGCACGCATTTCTGAACCGCTTGACACCTGTTGTGCCATACGCAATTTCACTTCATCAAACTTCTCAGGAGCTTTTGGCTCATCTAATCCTATTACGTTAAACACAAATACACCTGCTTGCCCTTTTATTGGGCCTGTGATTTTGTTTTTCTCGCTGCCGAATAAATAACCCAACAAACGAGGCTCCATACCAATACTCATAACGTTTGGCGAAACAAAGGTTTGGTAAGGGATGTCTATCACTTGTGTGTTTAGTTTTTGAGCCACTTGGTCTATACTGGTAGCACCGTTAAGTGCATCTTGCATTTTTTGGCGCAATTGGGCTGCTTTCTTCTCTTTACGAACTTGCTCTTCAAGTTTTTCACGCACATCTTCTACTTTGGCAGTTCCTTTTTCGCGAATAGCTACTATGCGGGCGATGATTATTTTGGTGTTTCCGTCAACATCCATAGGCTCAGAAATATCACCTACTTTACGGTCGTCGTTAAACGACCAAAGTACAACACGACGAGCATCGTTTATGCCTGAGAACGTTTGGTCGTTAGGCCCTACTTGCTCAGCTATACGTTTGCTCAAGCCCATTTTCTCAATCGTTTGGTTAAACTGTTCTTCGTTTGATACAGAACCGTAGAATTCAGTAGCTTTGTTTGAAATGCTTTTCAACGTTTCTTTACCGGGTTCAATAACACGGCTAATCTCAGCTACTTTCACCATACGTGAGCTTGGCTCAGCAGTGACTTTAACAAGGTGAACACCTTGGCCGGTAGCAATAATGGTATAATCACCGTTACGGGTGCGTGTTACAGCATCCACAAGGTCTTTAGGGAGCATAGGTGAGTTTTTCTCAAACCATCCCAAATCACCGTCTTTAGCGTTGGTTCCGGGGTCTAAGCTAAATTCTTTTACAGCATCTTCAAACGATTTGCCGCCGCGTATTTGCGCCAATACATCGGCAGCTTTTTTGCGGGCGTTAATAGTATCGTCTTTGGTAATACCTTCAGGTCTGATAAGAATGTGAGCGGCATTGTAAAATAAGATGCTATCGTTTTTAGCGTCCAATACTTTGTATATTTTATAAGCACCGTCTTTGTATAACGGCCCTACAACTGTGCCTTTTTCAGCACTGAACAACGGGCCTTCAACTTCTTGGTTAAATGAACCGCGACGTTTAAAGGTGGTATCGTATGAACCACCGTTGTTAACGATGTATATCGAATCGTTAGTGGTTTGTTTAAGTGCTTCGGTTTTTTCTGTTGCCCATTTAAGGGTAAGAGCCGAGTCTTCACCTGAAGGGAAGATGTTAAAGGCCACGTACTCCATTTTACGAGAGTCTTCTTGTTTAAAATCTTCAGGGTGTTTTTGTAAGTATTCGCTCAATTCAGCATCAGTTACTTTGATAGTAGAGTCTGTTATGCTGAAATAATCCAACTTCACAATCTGAGCTTTAACGTTGTTATTAGTTGAGGCAAAATCTTCTTTTGCTTCAAGTGAGGTAACGTGTGACACCTGACGCAAGTACGTAAAGTACTTTTTGTTTTGGGTCTCTTCCATGATACCGTTATCAATGTACTCAATCCATTGCTTTTCTTCGTCGCTGCCTTCGGCCATTTGTTGGCGGTGGCCAAGTGCTTTTGAAAGGTCAAGCTGACCCATTGGGTTACGGAACTGCTCAAACACCTGTCCCTCTTGCGGATTGGTAAAATAACTTACCATGCGCTGAGCAGGTTCGGGTGCTTTAAACTCTATCCAAGTAAGTTCTTCAGGGCTTACTTTAATACCCATTTTCTCGTATTGTTTTTTCAATACAAGGTCTTTAAAGAAGTTTTCCCAAACTTGGTCGCGTATCATACCTTGAAGTTCGTTAGGAACTTCACCGTATTGTTTGCGGTAGTTTTCTTCTACTTCGTTAACTTTTTTATCAAAGTCTTCGAATTTGATTTTTGTGCCTCCGATTTTACCGACGGTATTTTCCTGACGGTTGAAAAGAGAACTGTTGCTTGAGAAGGCATCCGTAAGGATGAATGCAAGCAATGAAACAAAAATAACGCCTATAACAAGGCCCGAACGTTGTCTTATTTTACCTATAACAGCCATAATGCTATTTTCAAAAGAGTCGCAAAATACACTATTTGTGTATGAATTTCAACCGGATATTAATTTGTTGGGACAGGGTTAGTATTTTTTGACAAAAAATCGGCATAAGCAACCTTAATACCCTCTGTTAAAGTTGTTTTGGGTCTCCACCCTGTGCTAAACAGTTTATTACTGTCCATCAGCTTTCGGGGGGTTCCGTCAGGCTTGGTGGTATCAAATTTTAAGTCTCCGGTATAGCCTATTACATTTTTAACGGTTTCAGCCAATTCTTTTATGGTTAAGTCTTCACCATAACCAATGTTTACAAACTGCTTTTCGCTGTAATTCAACATTAAATGAAAACAAGCATCTGCTAAATCATCGGCAAATAAAAACTCGCGGAGCGGTGTACCTGTTCCCCAAATTTCTACAAAGGCAGCACCTTTTTCTTTAGCCTCATGAAACTTGCGGATAAGGGCTGGTAACACGTGTGAGTTTTGGGGATGGTAATTATCGTTTAGCCCATAAAGGTTGGTGGGCATCACGGCTATGTAATTACAACCGTATTGGTCGCGGTATGCCTCACACATTTTTATGCCTGAAATTTTAGCAATGGCATAAGGCTCATTGGTAGGCTCAAGCAAGCCGGTAAGCAAATATTCTTCTTTAAGCGGCTGGGGAGCTAGCTTGGGGTATATACACGATGAACCGAAGAACATGAGTTTTTTTACATTGTTTACATACGATTGGTGGATGATGTTGTTTTGTATCATTAGGTTATCGTACAAAAAATCGGCGCGGTAGGTATTGTTGGCTACAATACCTCCCACTTTTGCTGCCGAAAGAAATACATATTCAGGTTGTTCAGTCGCAAAAAAGTCGGCAACAGCCTGTTGATTGCGTAAATCTAACTCTGCACTGGTGCGGGTAACAATGTTGTTATATCCTTCGGCCTGTAATTTGCGAACCATTGCCGAACCCACCATGCCCCTGTGGCCGGCAACGTATATTTTTGAACACTTATCCATTGTGATTGGTGTTTTGTGATTGGTGATTAGATTTTTGAGCTACTTTTTGTTTCAAACTATTTAATAGCCCATTCAGCATTTTTCCAATCGAATCTAAACTATAACTAAGTGTTGTAAATTCTTCAACATGAATATAACCCAAGTCCTTGCTGAGAATGATAAAGTATTTGCATTCTTCGGTTGAACCTCTTGATATTGTTAGAAAATGAATTAACTCAGCAGTAGTTTTACGTCCACAGCCCTCAGCAATATTTGCCGGAATTGAGATTGATGCCCTGATTAATTGGTTTGTCAAGCGATACTCTTCGGTTTTAGGAAAAGAAGCTGTTGTTTTATAAATGGCAAGAACATATTCATGGGCTGCCCTCCAAACTTCTAAATCTTTAAAACTGCTAATTTTGCTTTCCATACACTAATCACCAGTCACCAAACACTTACAACTACTCAAAATAATTCATCGTCTTGTAGCCGCCGTCACGCATATACTTATCCTTTTTCATTAGTTTCAAGTCGCTGCGCATCATATCGTCCACAAGAGCTTTCAAGTCGTATTTAGGTTCCCAGCCCAATTTGGTTTTGGCTTTAGAAGGGTCACCTATCAGCAAATCCACTTCGGTAGGGCGGAAATAACGCGGGTCAACCGCAATTACTTCTTGTCCTTCTTTCAAGGCAGTGCTTATATCCAGCTCCGTTAAACGGCTGATGTTGATTGACGATACCACACCCACTTCTTTCTCCCCTGCGCCTTTAAATTCAATAGTAATGCCAAGATACGCAAACGCCATACGGATAAAATCGCGTACGTGGGTGGTAACACCCGTTGCCACTACATAATCCTCGGCTTTTTCTTGTTGCAGCATCAGATACATTGCTTCAACATAATCCTTCGCATGACCCCAGTCGCGTTGGGCATCAAGGTTACCCACGTACAACTTTTCTTGCAGTCCCAACGTAATTTTTGAGGCTGCGCGGGTTATTTTACGGGTAACGAAAGTTTCCCCGCGTATCGGCGATTCGTGGTTAAACAAAATACCGTTAGAAGCGTACATATTGTATGCTTCGCGATAGTTTACCGTAATCCAGTAAGCATACATTTTGGCCACCGCATAAGGAGAACGGGGGTAAAACGGGGTTTTCTCGCTTTGTGGCACTTCTTGCACCAAACCATATAATTCTGATGTTGATGCTTGGTAAAAGCGGGTTTTCTCCGTCAAATTCAAAATGCGGATGGCCTCCAGCAACCTAAGCGTACCAATAGCGTCGCTGTTGGCAGTATATTCAGGTGTTTCAAAGCTCACGTGTACGTGGCTTTGTGCAGCAAGGTTATAAATCTCGTCGGGTTGGGTTTCCTGTATAATCCTAATCAGGTTGGTACTGTCCGTCAAGTCGCCGTAGTGCAGCTTCAGCTTCACATTCTTTTCGTGCGGGTCTTGGTACAAATGGTCTATACGGTCAGTATTAAACAATGAGCTACGGCGTTTAATACCGTGTACCTCATAGCCTTTATTCAGCAAAAATTCGGCAAGGTATGCCCCGTCTTGTCCTGTAATACCTGTTATTAGTGCGGTTTTCATTCAAAAAAGTGGTACTTGAGCGGTTTTAGTTAATTTGCAAAAGTATTTAATTAATCGTTAATGGTAATCATTTATTGCCCCCAAAGCAGCGTTCGGTTCACTTATGCGGTCAAGCAAGTGTTTAGTCTTATGCCCGGGGCCAACTATGAAATTACCGATAACAAAGATGCCTTTTTGCAAAGTAACGCTGCACGTATTAATTACGATAGCACATACATACACGGGGCAGTAAATATTTTTAAGCAGGGACTGTTGTTTCAAACAATCATCACCCCTGTAAATCCTGCCATAGGGCAATGGCAAGAAAACCCTACCCTTTTTGCAGGCGATGGGGATGTGCCGTTTGATATTTTCAGCGCGGCATTCTGGCTCTTAAGCCGCTACGAGGAATATACAGACGCTACACGCGACGAACACGGAAGGTTTGCCGCAAAGCAAAGTTTTCTGTTTAAAAACAACCTGCTGCACTTACCGTTGATTAATATTTGGGCATACACGCTGCGAAACCTGTTGAATGAAAGATATGACTTGCAACTAAAGCCGTTGCCTTATACTTACCTGCCCACGCTGGATATTGACCAAGTGTTTTATTACAAGCACCGCCCTTTTATAAGCAGTGTTTTGGGTGCAGGAAAGCAATTTACCAAAGGAAACTTTAAAGGGCTTTTGCAACGGATACTGGCCACACTAAACCTTGTACCTGACCCGAACAATACGTTTAACTACCAAAAAGCCGTTCATCAACAACACGGCATCAACCCATTGTATTTTTTTCACATGGGCACGGGCGGCAAACACGACCCTATTCCCTTGTACACGAAAAAATCAGTTTTAGCGGTAATTTATTCTGTTTCATCACGAAATATGACAGGCATACACCCGTCTTACCGTTCGTTTAATAACAAAGCCATTATCTTGGCCGAGAAAAAAAGGCTGGAGGAGATAATTGGCCGCACAGTAGAACATAGCAGGCAACACTACCTTAGGTTTACGTTACCGCAAACTTACAGGCAGTTGATTGATTGTGGGATTAGCCACGAATACAGCATGGGCTATGCAGATAATACAGGCTACCGCGCAGGTATTGCTGCTCCTTACCTTTGGTTTGATTTGGAACGGAATGAGGTAACATCCCTCACTGTGCACCCGTTTGCGGCGATGGACGTGACGTTGAAAAACTATATGAAATTAAACGTGTTATCTGCTGTAAAGGAAATTGAGCAACTTGCTACACCCGTGAAACAATACGGCGGCGAGTTTAGCAGTCTGTGGCATAATGAATCGTTGGGGAGCTTGCCCGAGTGGAAAGGCTGGCGTGATGTATATGAGGCAATGACTATTTTTTGCAAAACAAATGAAGATTGAGTTTTTACATAGGGATGAGATTGACGATGCGCTTTGGGATGCTTGTATAAATAAGGCATTAAACAGCCTTATTTACGGATACTCATGGTATTTGGATGAAGTGTGTGATGATTGGGATGCCCTTGTGTATGACGATTATAAAGCGGTAATGCCTTTGCCGCACCGCCGTAAGTGGGGATTTACATATTGCTACCAACCGTTTTTTTGCCAGCAATTGGGCATTTTTTCTACTACTGAAACCGGTGAAACATTAGTATCGGCGTTTTTTAATGCATTGCCTGCCCATTATACCCTGTTTGATATGCAGCTTAATGCGTTCTCGAAACCTGCTGACGGCTTAGGAAAATTAAGAACGCGTACCAATTACCGCCTGCCTTTGATACCCGTGTATGAAAAAATAGCATCGGGGTATAACAGCAATACTAAACGGAACATTAAAAAGGCAGACGCAAATAAAATTGTTCCTTTTGAAAACGCCGACCCATTCTCGGTAATTGCGTTGTATAAACGCCACTACGCCGATAAAACCCCTGATATTAATGACGCTGATTATGACCGATTGACCCGGTTGGTATCAAAAGCTATTAAAATGGGAACATTGCAAGCATGGGGGTTGTATGATGAACATAATACCATGTGCGGCGGGGCTATTTTTTTAACCGACCATAAAAACCTGTATTACCTGCTGGGCGGTGCTGATGATGCCGGACGATACAACGGCGGTATGCACACCTTGTTTGATGCACTGATAAAACGGTATGCGGGTTTAGATTTAGTACTTGATTTTGAAGGCAGCGATATTGAAGGAATTGCCCGTTTTTACAGTGGATTAGGAGCTAAACCACTTAATTACTATCATTTGCGCATTAACCGTTTGCCTTGGTGGCTAAAGTTATTTAAGAAATAGATAACACACTTTTTGTAACTTGACCCAAAAAAATGGAAGCAGAACTATCTACTGTTTTTTTGGGTATCATCTCATCGGCCGCAACGGCTTGGATTACTTATTTTTTTACCAAACGAAGCGACGAGAGCAGGCTTGAAACTGAAAAGAGGCTCGAACAAAAATTTAAATACTTCTTTCCTTTTAAAAACGAGTGTATTGAGTTTAAGCACCGTGTGAAACACATTGCCCGAGATTTGAACGCTTTTAGGGGCGAGGGTAGTGACGCAAAAAAAATTAACCAAACTAAAATGAAAGCCCACTTTGATGAAGGCTCTAATTTAGATACAGTGAAAGATAAGCTCGATTGGTTTTTTGTTGATTTTTATTCGCGCGGAAAAAATGGTGGAACAATTATACCCGGCGGCTATTTTTTTGCATCAACGCTTTATATGCACTGCCTGTTGTTTAGGCAAATTACCATCTTGCAAAAAGAATATCCTTTTATGTCGGTTGAACTAAACAAGTTCAGTCCGCCAAAGAGTGCGGGTGCAGATACGGGCGACGTTGAGTTTTTTAACTATTGCAAAAAGGTTGTGAGCCAATATTCATTAGGCATAGGATACCGAAACAAATTGATTGAAATACAGGAAAAGGGTGCGGTACAAAGTACCAACACTTTAATTGAGGCCATACGATTATCTACTGTGTTTAGCGGCGGATTACCTTATAATATGCACAACTCTTTTGGCACCTACGTTATGAAAGGGGATGATATAATAAGTTATGAGGAGTTTTGCTCTGAACTGACCAATAAAAGTACTCGAACGAAGTTTTTGCCTCTGATACGATTTTGGCAAAAACTGGGTAGCAACGATATCGAGGTTCAAACGGAGGCAATATATAGTTTGTGTGCTTTATATAATGCCTTAGAGCTTATTGAGTATTGTGATTTGAAATGAGGCTAGGCTTATGCCCCCAATATTTTTGCATTCACAAAAAAGCGGGTTTTCACATCCAAATCAACGTTTTGGCTAAGGCCTTTATCAGTAACTGTTTTTACGCGTAGTTTAATCTTATCCTTCATCACGTACTCTTTCAGGTTATCGCTTACATAGTCTAACGCAAGCGAACTTAAACCATCGGGAATATCGCTTTTTGAGGCAATTTCTTTTTCGGGCAGGCCTTCGGCTGAGATAAATACATTAACTGATTTCAAAAAATCGAGGTTTTGCCCCTGCGGTGACTTTACCGAAATAGTAATCCCCGCCATTTTTATCTCATCCACCATGTCTTTGCGGGTGTCGTTGGCACTAAACTGCTCTTCGTAGTTTGTAGTAATATCAGGTGTAAGAATATCAAACGGCAGGTTAATACCCATGTTGGCAGGCACTGTTACCTCGGCATTATAATCCAGATAAAACTCAGTAAGTTTTTCAAGTTTTTTGCAGGCGTTTAATGTAAGCCCTGTAACAGCAATAAGAATAACAATCAGTTTTTTCATAGCGGTAAGTGTTATTTAAAATTATACCCTCTCAGGCGGAATTTATATTTTTTTCAGCAAAATTCCCATTTTGAGACGGGAACGGCCGTTTTTGTAACTACTTTATAATCGTTGCGCCAAGCAAATCGGTTATTTGTCTGCGGTAATTTAAAAACATCATGTGTTTTTGTAATAATACCTCCAATTTTTGAGCCACATCTTCTGTTTCAGCAGTTTGTGTTTCGGTGTCTTCAAACACTGGGGCATCAACCGTAGGTAAATCTATTACTTTTCCGTCTTCATCAATAAACACCGGAATCTCATCTTCATTTGCTTCGCTCATCGGCAATTCAATCACATTGCCGTCCTCATCCACATATACAGGTACATTGCTATTCTCACTAAAAGAAACAGGCTGAACTGTAACTGGGGTTTCTTCAAGCCTGCGCATCTCTTCAAGGTTTTGCTGCATCATTATATCCAGTTTTTTCAGTTTCAGATGCAGCATCACACTGTCCGTATCGTTAGCGTAGTTGTCTTTTATTTCAGTAATATAAATCTCAAACTTCTCCTCCCAATGCGGGCTAATCTTGTATTTTTCCGTCAAAAAATCAGCCGCCTGCGCCACAATCTCCAAATCCTCGCTGTGCAAGAAAAAATTTTCTCCCAAAGGCTCTATATTTTCAATGGCGGTTTTCACCATTTGCAACACCCGCTTATACAAAGGATGCTCAAACTCAAATCCGTCGGCCTCAATTTGTTGCAGCAAATAATCCGCAACCGTAAACACTGTATCGCGGTAAGTTAAATGGCCATATTGCATCAACACTCTTGCCACTCCTTTTTCTTGCTCTACTCCAATACTTATGGCCGGTTGCTGTTCTTCTTCCCAAAGCGGTTCGTTGTTAATCTGCTCCAGTTCGTTCAGTAACTTACGCTCTTCGGGGTCTTTTACATCCCCCTTTCGGCGTATTTTATTTACTTCGGCCATTAGCAACTCAGGCCCTACCTCAAACACCCTTGCACACTCATTAATAAAAGTGCTGCGGGTAATGCTGTCGGTTATTTTGCTAATGCTCTCTACAATATCACGTATTGCTGCCGATTTTTTTATCGGGTCGTTTTTAGCCTCTCCAATCAACAACTCTGATTTGTAAAGGATAAAGTCCTTCTCGTTTTCGTCAAGGTATTTCTGGAAAGCCGTTCCACCCAGTTTTTGGCAATACGTATCGGGGTCTTCCCCTTCGGGCAGCAACACCACTTTTACATTCAGTCCGCCTGCCAAAATAATATCAATACCACGCAGGGCGGCCTTTATACCCGCAGGGTCACCATCGTATATAATACTTACGTTTTTTGTGAAGCGATAGATTTGTTTCACCTGCCCATCAGTAAGCGAAGTACCCGATGATGCGGCAACATTCTCTATTCCTGCTTGGCTTAGTGTGATAACATCCGTGTATCCCTCTACCAAATAACATTTATCGTGCTGGCGGATGCTGTTTTTGGCAAAGTAGATGCCGTATAAAATCTCTGATTTTTTGTAAACGTCCGTTTCAGGACTATTTAGGTATTTAGGACTTTTATCGTCTTTTACTAACTGGCGGCCACCAAATGCCACCACCCTGCCGCTTAGGTTGTGAAAGGGGAACATCACCCTCTCGCGAAACATATCAAAAGCACGGCCTTGATCGTTTACCTTGCTTAATCCCGCTTTTTGCAGCACATCAAGGCTGTAACCTATTTTTACCGCATTATCCGTAAAACTGCCCCAGTCCTTTTTTGTGTACCCCAGTCCGAATTTTTTTATAGTTTCATCCCTAAAACCGCGTTCATAAAAGTAGGTTTTGCCAACTGTTTTGCCCTCTTCCTCCTCCCACAAATTGTGTTGGAATTGCTGGGCGGCATACTCAAGGGCTATAAATAAACTTTCGCGCTCACTGGCAGCTGCAACTGCTTCGGGCGTTTGGTTTTTTTCTTCAACAACCTCAATGTTGTATTTCTTGGCCAAATAGCGCAGAGCATCGGCATACTCCATTTTTTCATGGTCCATAATAAACCCAACCGAATTGCCCGCTTTGCCGCAACCAAAACATTTGTAAATGCCTTTGTTGGGCGATACAACAAACGAGGGTGTTTTCTCACCGTGAAACGGGCACAAGCCCATAAGATTCGACCCCCGCTTTTTCAGCGTAACAAAATCGCCCACCACCTCATCTATCTGAGCGGCAGCCAATATGTCTTCAACTGTTTGCTTGGGTATCATGCCTACACAACCTTTTTGTTTTGCAAAGAAACAAGATTTTGAGCGTAGCCCTTACACTTTTGTAAGAGCCTTTTAAAATCGAACTACCTTTAAAACACTGAAACCTGTTTGTTGGTTTTGCTACGAAGGCGCGAAGGCACAAAGCCTTCGTTGTCTTGGTGTCTTATTGGTCTGAATATAAAATTCAGACCTTTTGCAAGTGATGTCACGAATGGTTTTAAACCATTCGTGACAGACCACTGCGCAAGAGACGGACTTTATGTCCGTTGCCACAACCGATGCAAAAACCTATACTATTATTCAATCAAAACACGGTATTTTGAAACTCAAATGACCGCTAACACCCAAGCTGCAATTAATTGGTTTACATCGCTGGGCTGGACTCCCCAAAAGTTCCAGCAACAGGCATGGAAAGCCTATTTGCAAGGCAAAAGCGGCTTGGTAAATGCACCCACAGGTAGCGGCAAAACATACAGTTTGCTAATACCTGCATTGTTAGAAGGGCTTGCAAACAAACAAAAAGCAACCGATAAA
Organism: Bacteroidia bacterium; assembly: GCA_035906255.1. Lineage (GTDB taxonomy): Bacteria > Bacteroidota > Bacteroidia > UBA8524 > UBA8524 > SB11. The sequence continues at coordinate 6,763 of JAMIFM010000010.1, read as the reverse complement.
GGCTTGCAGCTTATTTGGCTTACACCTATACGGGCGTTGGCAAAAGAAATTGAACTATCAGCCCGCAGGGCTATTGTGGGACTTGGAAGCACTTGGGAGGTAGGCATACGCTCTGGCGATACTTCGGCTAAAGAACGGGCAAAGCAAAGCAAGCAAATGCCCCAAATACTTATTACCACGCCCGAAAGTTTACACCTGATGCTTTGCCAGAAGGGTAACAGCGAGGTGTTTAAACACCTTAAATGTGTAGTGGCTGATGAATGGCACGAGTTGGTGGGGAGCAAACGCGGGGTACAGGTTGAGTTGGCTTTAAGTCGGTTAAAAAATTTATCTAATGAATTGAAAATATGGGGAATATCTGCGACAATTGGCAATATGGAGCAAGCCCGCGAAATTTTGCTGGGCACGGATTATTACCCCAAGTCGATACTTATAAAAGCCGACCTTAAAAAGAAGGTTCTTGTTGAAACCGTTTTCCCTGATGAGATTGAAAATTTCCCTTGGGCAGGTCATTTGGGGATAAAACTGCTCGAAAAGGTAATCCCCATTATTGATAACGGAAAAAGTACTCTCATTTTCACCAACACCCGTTCCCAAAGCGAGATTTGGTACCAACGATTGTTAGATGCCGCTCCGCACCTTTCGGGTATTATGGCTCTACATCACGGCAGCATTGGTCTTGAGTTGCGCCATTGGGTAGAAGAACAACTTCACATAGGCAATCTTAAAGCAGTTGTTTGTACCAGCAGCCTCGATTTGGGGGTGGATTTCCGCCCTGTAGAAACCATTGTTCAAATAGGCAGTCCAAAAGGCGTAGCCCGTTTTTTACAAAGGGCAGGCCGTAGCGGCCACCAACCCGGTAAGCCCAGTAAAATTTATTTTGTACCCACCCACTCATTAGAGATAATAGAGGGTGCTGCCCTGCGTGAAGCCATCAAACAAGGGGTAATGGAAGACCGCATCCCTTTTGTACGCAGTTTTGATGTTTTAATACAATACTTGGTTACGCTGGCCGTTGGCGAAGGTTTCCGCGCGCAAGAGGTATATGAAGAAATAACCACCACGTTTTGTTACAGCAGCCTAAGCCCCGAAGAGTTTGAATGGGTGCTGCGGTTTATTGTTTCAGGCGGTGAAAGCCTGCAAGCCTACGATGAGTACCATAAAGTAGTGCTTGAAAACGGCTTGTTTAAAGTAGAAAGCAGGCAAATTGCCATGCGCCACCGTCTTTCCATCGGTACTATCGTAAGCGATGCCGTGTTGCGGGTAAAGTTTTTGAGCGGAAAAAACATTGGTACTATTGAAGAATCGTTTATCAGTCGTTTGCGTCCCGGCGATACCTTTTGGATGTCAGGCCGTAACCTTGAACTGATACAGGTGAAAGAACTGGATGCGCTGGTGCGTAAATCCGACGGCAAAAAAGGAATTACCCCCAGTTGGGGTGGCGGCAGGATGCCCTTGTCATCACAATTATCTGCAATGCTGCGTCACAAGCTACACACCGCCAATACCAGTAATGAAAAAGAGATAAAACTACTTCGTCCGCTGTTTGATATGCAAAACAAACTTTCGGTAGTACCAAATGAAAACCAGTTTTTGATTGAGAAGTTTACTACCGATGAAGGCTGCCACGTTTATTTTTACCCGTTTGAAGGTCGTTTTGTACACGAAGGTATGGCCGCCCTGTTGGCCTATCGTTTGGGACATTTTAAAAACATCAGTTTCAGCATTGCAATGAATGACTATGGTTTTGAACTATTGAGCGACCAAGACATACCCATTGAACAGGCTGTTGACAGTGATATTTTTACACTTGACCATTTATTGGCCGATATACGCGCCAGCATAAACGATACTGAAATGGCCCGCCGCAAGTTTGCAGATATTTGCAAGGTGGCAGGGTTGGTTTTTCAGGGGTATCCCGGAAAGGGGGTGAAAGAGCGGCACCTGCAATCATCATCTCAATTATTTTTTGACGTATTTCACGAACACGAACCTGATAATTTATTGCTGAAACAAGCCTACGAGGAAGTGTATGATTTTCAATTGGAGCAAACCCGTATGCAAGCCGCTATGGAACGAATCAACCGACAGGAAATAATTATCCGCTATCCTTCGCAACCCACTCCGTTTTCATTCCCTATTATGGTTGATCGTTTACGCGAAAAGTATAGCAACGAACCTATTGAGGAACGCATCAAAAAAATGAAACTGGAGTTTGATTAGCCGCCAAACCATCGGGAATAAATCCCGATGTTATTGATAGGATGTTGGGTAATCTATCTATAGCGGCGGGACGCATACCTGTCACTGACCCCTTCCCGATTACTTATTAGCCCGACGTTCCCACAACTGCCTTCCCCTTAAAGGGAAGGAAAACTGAAACGCTTTCGGCTAAGCAAATATCAGGATGGGGGAAGGCCTTGCGCGTGGCTTCTCTCCTTGAGCAAGGAGGGACTGAGGGAGGTAACCGTTAACTCACCCCCGAAACACCCATAGCCCGACGTTCAGACAGTCGCCCCTCTCTAAAGTTTAGAGAGGGGAGATGTTGGGCTATTCCGCGACTATAAAATGGTCAGGGGTGAGTTAAGATTGTTTCTACAACTATCTAACCCCTCCTTTTCCCACGCACTTACTTCAACAAGCTCAGTATTGCTGCACACGGAGGAGGGGAATAGCCCCAATTATTAAAACCTGCTCGATGTTCAGTCGTCTTGCGGGAGGTTTCCCTGCTTGAGCAAGGAGGGACTGAGGGAGGTTTGACTCTTAACTCACCCCCGAAAAACACTTAGCCCGACGTTCTAACAGTCGCCCCTCTCTAAAGTTTAGAGAGGGGAAATGTTGGGTTATTTTCCAATTCTCAAATGGTCAGGGGTGAGTTAAGATTGTTTCTACAACCATCTAACCCCTCCTTTTCCCACGCACCTACTTCGGCAAGTTCAGTATTGCTGTCCACAAAGGAGGGAACAGCCCCAATTATTAAAACCTGCTCGATGTTCAGTCGTCTTGCGCGTGGCTTCTCTCCTTGAGCAAGGAGGGATTGAGAGAGGTTTGACTCTTAACTCACCCCCGAAACACCCATAGCCCGACGTTCAGACAGTCGCCCCTCTCTAAAGTTTAGAGAGGGGAAATGTTGGGTTATTTTCCAATTCTCAAATGGTCAGGGGTGAGTTAAGATTGTTTTCTCTCCGATTAATAAACAGCCCCAATATTATACAGGATTGAAATCCTGTTCTGGTAAGGTTACCATATTGGAGCGGACTTAAGTCCGCTCCAATATGGTAATTGCAAAAGCGATGGATTTTAATCCGTCGGAAAGCCCCAATTACATTACTCATCTCCACTTACCTTTCCCTTCATTATTGTATAAAACAGCATGACTGAGCAACTGCTGCAATATTTATGGAAATACCGATTGCTGGATACACAAAACCTATATACACTTGAGGGTGAACCTGTGCAAGTACTAAAACCCGGTGAGCAAAACCGCGACAGCGGTGCTGACTTTAGCAATGCCCGTTTAAAAATAGGGGAGACTGTTTGGGCAGGTAATGTTGAAATTGAGCTTGAATCAGCCAACTGGGAAAAACACGGCCACCATGCGGATGCTTCACACAGCAACACATTATTATTAGTGTGCTTGCGGCATACGGCAAAAAATCCCGTTTCAGTCCCTGTGATTGAATTGGGAAACAGGGTAAATGAAAAACACAACAACAACTATCGGTTACTGATGGAATCGCAGGCGTTTATCCCTTGTCAAAATTTCTTTTCCCGCACCGATAGCTTTATTGTTCAAAGTTGGCTACAGCGTTTATTAATAGAGCGGATGGAGGAAAAAATGGTCCCTCTTTTAACCTCTCTACACCAAAACAAAAACAACTGGGAAGAAACCTTTTATCATTCGCTTGCTAAAAACTTCGGGTTTAATACCAACGGTGTCCCTTTTGAGTTATTGGCTAAAAGCATTCCTTTAAGTGTTCTCGCCAAACATAAAAACAGCCTATTACAGATAGAAGCGTTGCTTTTAGGACAATCGGGGTTATTACAGGCTACCTCTGATTCGGATAGTTATATTGAACAACTGAATGCGGAATACATTTTCATGGCCAACAAATACAAACTATCGCCCATCAATCACGCCCTGTGGAAGTTTAGTAAAACACGTCCGGCAAACTTTCCGACAGTGCGAATAGCACAATTTGCCGCTCTCATTCACACTTCGTCGCATTTGTTCTCAAAAATCCTTGAAAAAAATACCATACAAGAACTTCAATCTCTCTTTGAAATTAAAGCCTCTGCCTATTGGGATACTCATTACCGCTTAGGACTTGAAACAGCTTTTGCAAAAAACACAGTAGGGGTTGATGCCATCAATAACATTCTTATTAATACCATTGCCCCGTTTTTATTTGCACACGCACACTACCATTCTAATGATGATTATAAGCAAAAAGCACTTTTATTGTTAGAGCAATTACCTAAAGAAAACAACCACATAATACAGAGTTTCCAAAGCCTTACCCTGCAAGTAAATAACGCGGCTGAAAGCCAAGCATTACTGCAATTACACAAACATTGGTGCACACCCAAAAAATGTCTGCAATGCGGCATAGGTCATAAAGTATTATGCAGTTAATTAGGGGCTTAATAATTACAAAACAATAATCTTAGTATCTTTGCTGTTACATAAGGTATTATGATAGAGGCCATCAAATATTTTTTTGAGAAAAAAGCGTTTGGGGTATGCACCTACTTGGGCGAAAAAATCGGTATCAGCTCGGGAAAAATCCGCTTGTATTTTATTTACACCTCTTTTTTAACTATGGGTTCACCCGTAATTATCTATCTTATTTTGGCCTTTTGGGTAAACCTGCGTAATTATATCTACAAGCGCCGCTCATCGGTGTGGGATTTATAATCTGTTTACCCTAATCTATCGTTCACATCCTATATTTGCCCCAAGTTTACTTTTCCTATTTTCATACTCCAGCTATGCGCAACAGCCGCTCTCCACTTGCCATTATGTTCCTCACCATTTTTATTGATTTGATGGGCTTTGGCATTATAATACCCGTTCTACCCAACCTTTCGGTAGAACTTACCGGTTCAAAATCATCATTAGCAGTAGCAGGGGTATATGCGCTGATGAATTTTATTTTTGCCCCGTTTTGGGGTACTCTAAGCGACCGTTACGGCCGTCGCCCTATAATATTAGTAAGCATTTTACTAACCGCCGCCGCTAATTTTCTGTTTGGGTTTGTAACCGCCTTTTGGGTGTTGATTTTACAACGGGCATTGGCCGGTATCGGTTCAGCCAACATATCGGCCGCAAATGCCTATGTTGCCGATATTTCTACCCCTGAAAACCGCACCAAAAACATGGCACTTGTGGGTGCTGCTTTTGGGCTTGGTTTTATTTTCGGGCCTGCCATAGGTGGGTACTTAGGCAAACATTACGGTATTTTCGGTATCGGGGCATTTTCGGCAGCCCTTTCGGTGGTTAACTTCGTAATGGCTTATTTCTTATTGCCTGAATCATTGGCAGAAAAGAACCACAACGCCCGTTTTGAATTAAAACCTGTTACCCAGTTAATAAGCGCATTAAAAGTTCCTGTTGTACGCGAATTGTTGTCCTTAAACTTTGTATTTACCCTTGCCTTTAGCATGATGCAGATAACAGCAGCGGTGCTATGGAAAGGTTTATATGGCCTTGACGAATCGCAGATAGGCTATGTATTCTCATTCATAGGGCTTTCTTCGGCCTTAGTACAAGGAGTTTTAGTAGGCAGAATGAACAAGCGTTTTGGTGAAAAGAAACTTTTGTATGTGGGATTGGTTTTGATGGCTGCGGGTTTGATTGCCATGCCTATTGTTCCTCCTGACCACTTTTATTTAGAGTTGGCAGCCCTTGCTTTAATAGCCTTGGCCAATGGCTGTATAACTCCAAGTGTGTTGGGTTTATTATCAAAAACTGCTTCAAAAGCCGAACAAGGTAAAATGCTTGGCTTAAACCAATCAGCAGGCTCACTGGCAAGAGTATTCGGCCCTGCTGTAGGTGGTATCGCCTATGATTTTAACTTCCACGCGCCCTATTTTGCAGGAGCCTTAATATGCTTGGCCACATTATACCTTGTGTATGATTTAATGAGAAGCAAAGCACTTCAATAGATTTCATATAGGATAACGCTTCGGGGATGCCTCCAATGAGGAGATATACTGTCATGCTGACGTAGGAAGCAACTTATCGAGCTTTGTTAACACAGTTGAAATTGCGCTTCGGAATGACAGCATTGGAGTGCCATTGCGAAGAAACTATACTCGACCGATTGGTTAGTCAATAATTCACGGTCAACTGCCAACAAACTTTAGAGTTTCTTATTTAGAATTCACTACAGAGATTGCTTCGGGGAGACCCTCGCAATGACGGTTGCTGTTGTCTTGCTGAACGATAGTGAAATCTGTTATTACAAAGGTTTTAAATTCATACAGGTAGTAAGGGCTATAAATATAAAAGACCCGTTGTTTACAACGGGTCTTTTATATTTATAGCGTTTTGATATAGTTACCTCAACAGGGTAACTGTACCATAGAAGCTGTATGGTTTACCTGAGAAGCTGGTAACATTTACCACATAGGTATATACATCCTGTTGTGCAAAGTCACCTTTGAACTGTCCGTCCCATCCTTCGTTGATGTCGGTTGAGTAGTACACTTTCTCGCCCCAACGGTTGAAGATGTATATCTCAAAGCCTAAGAACCCTTC
>JAMIFM010000009.1:0-50350 GCA_035906255.1 Bacteroidia bacterium | reverse complement strand
CGTAACCACCAGTGCCAGGCCGACTGCCGACTTCAGCTTCCCTACCTTAGCTTGCAGCCAGAAACAAGTAGCGTTCACCAACACCTCTATCCCTGCGGGCAACACAGGATATGCATGGAAATTCGGTAACGGTAATGTAGCTCAGGAAGTATCACCGATGAACAACTACGCTACCCCCGGTACCTACCAAGTAACCTTGGTAGCCTTGAACGAATACGGATGTGCTGACTCTACTACTAAAGCACTTACAATTATTGAAGCCCCAGTGCCAAACTTTACTATGTCAGGTCAATGTATCGGCGAAAACATCAACTTTACCAATACTACAATTGAGCCTGCGGGAACCACTGTAAACTATAGCTGGAATGTTAACGGTTCAACCTCATCAAGCAAAGACGCAAGCACAATATTTACAGCCATAGGAGATTACGAAGTGGTTCTTACAGCTTCTTCAACTAACTTATGTATTGCTGAATTGAAGAAAACAGTGAGCTTTACTGAGAAGCCGATAGTTAGCTTCAGTATCAAAGAAAGTGCTTGTGTGGGCGACAATGTTGAGATAACTAACAGCACAATATCTTCAGGCAGTTCATTAAGTTATGCTTGGGATTTAGGTAACGGTACTTCAACCGGAACGCACCCAACTGTAATTTATGCAACGCCCGGAACTTATGCCGTGAAACTGGTTGCAACCACAGGAGCAGGCTGTAGCGAAACCCAAAGCAAAAACATTGTAATATCACAAACTCCATCAAGCGACTTTAATATTGAGTCGGCCAAAACCGGTGATGGGGGAATGAAATTTACTCCTATAAGTGCTAACGGAAGTGGTTCATATATATGGTACTATGGCGATGGCAGCACAAGCGCAAATAAAGATGGCCACACATACAAGTATATGGGCTTGGGTATTTATAAGGTAACCCTTAAAATATCTGAAAACGGATGTTCATCAACCACCACTAAAGAAGTTAAAATAAATGTAATGGGAACAGATAATGTTTCAAACGATGGAATGTTTGAAGCGTATCCAAACCCTGTATCATCAACGTTAAATATAAAACTTACCGGCGCCCAAACAGCAAATACTATTAAGGTTCTTAACATGTTGGGTCAGCAAGTATTGGTGCATACTGTAAAAGATGCCACCCAAAATACATTTGCTCTTGACCTGAGTAACGAAACTGCGGGTGTTTATTTTGTGTATGTAATTACTGAAAATGGTACTTACAATACGAAGTTTACCATCACCCGTTAATTAAGCCACCAAAAAAAGTAATTTTTTTGGCAGTTACACAGCGCAGAGATGCGTTTGTGTAACTGCTTTTTTATTTAAAAGGGACTTGTTTTTTGACCTTATGACATTATGGCGACAGGCAGTAGTAGTTGCAACTCATCTTGATATAGCCCGCAGAATAATTCATAACAATATGATAACCAAATTTTAACGTGTAATAAGGGCTGGAGTCCTATAAAAATGACATTTCAACTTTTAAAAAAAGTTGCAAAAATTTTACACTTAGTTTACCTTGCATTTTATGGCTCTGTAAAAGGAGACATACTTTTATGCACTTGAATATTATAAGGTAGATATGAAAAGAACATTTACTAACCAATGGACTAAAATCGCAATTGTGGGCATCTTGCTCACCTTTGCAACACTATGGGGCAACTCCCTTAGTGCACAAACCAACTTGGCTTTGATAGCCACAACTAACGGACAGGGCTCGGGCGGTGTTACACCTTACCTGTGGAACTGGAACACCATTAATGATGGTAACTTGGGTACTTGCGGCTCACAAACTGCATTTATCTGGACAACTGCTCCTCCAAACGGTACTGAGTACATGGAGTGGGAATGGAGTCAACAGTATCCTATTGATAAAATCACTATTCACCATGCTGAAACCGGTTCAAGGTTTTTGGCAGGAGGTACAATTCAGTACTGGGATGGTGCTACATGGGTAAACCACTACACGTTTTCGGGCTTGCCACAAGTTTGTTCAAACGATATAGTATTTCCTATTTGTGTAACCAACAAATTGAGGATAGCCAACTGGGTTCCCGGTACAGGTCAAAACTCAAACATGAACTACCGTGAAATTCAGATTTGGCAAGGAGCAAGGCCCGGTACTCACGCCCAGTTGCTTAGCACAGGTATGAAAGCCCTTAACTGCGGTTCAACTACCGATTCGGTTTCAGTACAAGTACGTAACATAGGTTTAACTACCCTTACTACATTTTGGGTAGGTACTACGGTTAGCGGTACTGTTAACGGTTCAGCCTTTAACTTAACTGATAGCGTTCAGTACAACGGTAGCCTTATCACAGGTAAAACAGTTACTGTAAACGTAGGTCGTATTAACAACATCAACGGTTCAAACGTAACCATGACTTCATGGGTGCACGCTCCCGGTGATGGTGACCCTGCTGACGATTCAAAAACGATTAACCTTAAAACATTAGGAGGCGTAACATCAAACCCTTCACCTGTTAACAATTCACGCTGCGGTTCGGGTTCAGTAACCCTTTCAGGCGGTGCTGTAAGCGGTAACACAGTGTTTTGGTACGACCAAGCCAGCGGCGGTAACCTTTTAGGTATCGGAGCATCATTTAAATCTCCCGATGTAGCTGCACCAACTACTCGTACTTTCTATGCAGCAGGTGCTAAAATATCAGGCGACTCTACAATTTCTACAGGTTATGCCGGAACTTCATTTTCGGGTGCCGGTTTTTCGGGCGGTAATATGTTTGATGTAACCGTTAAAAAGGGCTTAGTTATAGATAGCTTTGGCTTGCACATTAACCAAACCAACATTCAAAGGGTTACCATTTGGATGAAAACAGGTTCATATAGCGGTTCAACAACCAATGCAGGTGCTTGGACTTTGGTTGAACGCAAAGAAATCAGGTCAAAAGGTTTTGGAGCTGCTACAAGTTTTGTATTGAACAAACCATTAGTTTTATCAGAAGGTAATTATGCGTTTTATGTTTATGCAAACGAAAACCTTATTAACCAACAGCAAATAGCTAAAACAAGTTCAATTATTGAGAATACTGCTATTGCCACCCTTCATGGTGAGGCGTTGCGCGACACCTTTGCAACAGTAATAGTACCATCAACCAACCAAACTTTCTGCTGGAACGGTTCAATTTATTACCACGAAGCCTGCCCAAGCGGTACACGTATTGCTGTAACTGCTACTGCTAAACCATTGGCAGTAGGAGCTACGTTGGCTAAAGGTGCTAACTTTAAAGGCACTTACGATGCCGGTACTACTAACCAACCTGATATTGTTGCTAACCCCGATGATATTGAGTATGATATTACACCTCCTACAGGGTTTGCAAACGGTAATCACGGTTCATCAGGTACATGGGTAATTTCATCAGTTGTTGCCCGCACAGTTAACGGTACTACTATCCCAAGCGGTGATATTACTTTAACTAACCCCGGTTCAGCCAACGGTAAATTGAAATATAAGCCATCAGCAAACTATACTGATAGTATGATTAGGGTGTTGATTAATATCCGCAGAAACGATAACGGTTGCGATACCGTAATTGAACGCTACATTTTTGTTGCTCCACGTCCTGATGCTGACTTTACTTTCACTACTCCTTGCGATGGTGATTATGTAGATTTTACTAACGGTAGCTCTATACAATCAGGTACAATCACTTATGACTGGAGATTTGGCGATGGTAATTCATCAAACAATGCTGATCCCTCACACTTGTATGGTGCTTTTGGTTCATACAACGTTAAACTATATGTTATCTCTAACTATGGATATGTTGATTCAATCACCAAATCAGTAGTTGTAAACAGGGTACCAACTCCCGACTTTACTTTCACTAATGCTTGTGAAGGTTCAGCCGTAACCATGAGAGATGCTTCTACACTGCCCGCAGGTACTCCTTCATACGTTTGGGATTATGGTGACCAAAGTGCCACCGGAACCGGTGCTACAACTTCAAAAACATACGCACAACCCGGTATTTATCCTGTAAAACTTACAGTTACTGTTAATGGTTGCTACAGCACCACTACTCAATATGTAACTCAAGCACCTCGTGGTGTACCTTCGTTTACTGTTGATTTGGGTAACTGCGATAACAAAGACGTGAAGTTTACCAACACCAGTACTAAACCTGAGTTTGGTGATTATGCTTACCAATACAAATTTGGTGACGGTAACACTGCTACCGGTCCTGTGGTAATTCATACTTACAACACTTTCAGCAGCTACAATGCTGTTTTGGTAGCCTCTACCGAGTTGGGTTGTGTTGACAGTGCTGTAGTTAGCGTATCATTGCGCGAATCACCTAAACCTGTTTTTGCTGCTACCGGTGGTACTTGTACTAACGAAATATTGAATTTCTCTAATACTACCAACGTTCCTGCCGGTTCAACAAACATCTATGAGTGGAACTTTGGCGATGCCTTTACATCAACCGATGCTACCCCATCACACAGCTATGCCGCCGCAGGCACATATACTGTAAAACTAAGGGCAATAAGCACCAATGGTTGCGAAGGTGTGAAAGAAAGCGATGTTACAGTTAACCTAAAACCTACTGCTGATTTTGTGGTTGATAGGGTTTGTTTGGGTAAACCATCTGAGTTTAAAAATAACTCAACCATTAGCACAGGCACACTTACCTATGCTTGGGACTTTGGTAATAGCAACACTTCAGCTTCTACCAACCCATCAGAAACATACACCAGTGCAGGTAACTACAATGTTACAATGATAGCATCAACCGCTGCCGGATGTAAGGATACAGCTACAGCAACTGCTGTGGTAGCAGCGATACCTGTAGTTAATATTGGTATTGCATCAAACCTAACCGGCGATGGTACCATGAAGTTCTCAACCAACACACAAGGCGTTACTTACAAGTGGTTGTTTGGTGATGGTGGTTCATCAGAAGTACAAAACCCTGTTTACAAATTCCCATTTGGTGCAAAATGGAGCGTTAAGTTAATAGTAACCTCTCCGGAGGGTTGTGTTAATATGACCAGCACAGATGTATTTGTTAACCCTTTGTCAGCTGAAAATGTTGATGCAGCCAATATGGTTGTTTATCCTAACCCTGCTTCGGGTCAATTCTTTATCCGTAACAATGGTAACTCAACTATTAAAACAGTTACAGTTACAGATATTTTGGGTAAAAAAGTTGCCGAACTTGAGCTCGTATCAACTGCTTCTGAAGTATCGTTTGATATTAGCCAGCACAATGCAGGTATTTATTTAGTAACTATAACTGATACTAATGGCAAAATATATAGCCAAAAGGTAACAGTAGCTAAGTAATAGACAGTTACGAAACATAAGTACCCCTAAGATGTATAACATCTTAGGGGTATTTTTTTGTCTAAAAACCGAGTTTTTTCTTGTTTTTGGGGTTTTGTGTCATTAAATTGTAATTAGGATATGTAAACTCTAAACTCAAATGAAACCTTTTTTACCAATTACAATTAAGAAATTGGGCTTGTTATTGCTGTCAGCTTTTGGATTGCTGACTTCTACGACGGCACAAACCTACTATCACGTTGACGAGGACTTTGAAAGTTTCCCTGCCGGCGTTAACATTTTCCCCTACAACAACTGGTCGAACGTAATTATTCAAGGCGATTTTGGTATCGATTTCTGGCGTTTTAACAACGTTGGGGGCAGAACCATCAGTAGCCCTGCATCGGGTAAGGTTGCTGCTTTTGATAGCGACAATTACTCAAACAATGCACTTGCTGAAGACGTTAGTTTAACCACGCCAATTATTAATACCCGAGGCTACAACAACGTTTGGGTAAAGTGGGATCATCAATTTCAAGCCGGTTTTGGCGGAAGCTGGGCGGTTGAAGTGTTTGACGGTACTAACTGGAACCAAGTGGCTAATGGTACTGCACAACTTGCTTGGCGTACAGACTCAGTTAACGTAACATCTTTTATGGCCAACAAAGCCAACTCACGTGTACGTTTCCGCTGGCGCGGTAACTACTCTTGGTGGTGGCAAGTTGATAACCTTAAAGTGTACTCAAGCGTTGTGGCAAATAACGGAGCTTCTTTGGATGCTGTGATGCTTGCCGGACAGTGCGGTAGCGCAAACGATAGCGTAAACGTAACCATCAGGAACGTAGGCTCTAACTCATTAAGCAACATTCCTGTAAAAGCCAATGTAAATGGTACTATTGGTGGTAACCCCATTAACTCAACCATTAGCACTACTTACACCGGAACATTAGCTCCCGGCCAAATGGCTACCTTTAAAGTGGGAGGTTTCAATACATTGTTGGGCGGTACTATTAACTACTCAACGTACACTGAAGTTGCCAGCGACCCTGAAAAAACCAATGATACTACCAAAGTTACCGGATATTCGGTGTTTGGTACCCCTGCTGTGCCTGCCCCAAGCAATGTTACCCGTTGCGGAGCAGGTACTGTACTTTTAGACGGTGCTATTGCAAGCGGTAATACAGGTATTTGGTACAACTCAGCATCATCCACATCACCCATGTGGTCAGGAGCAACATACACCACCCCGTTAATGATGCCTCCTTCAACACAAACGTATTATGTATCGCAGGCTAAAACCTCAGCTTACCGTACGCTAAGTACCGGTTTTGGCGGTAACGTATGGTGGGGCGCAGGTAATCCCGGCGGTAATATGTTTTCTGTTAAGGCACTTTCAAACCTTATTATAGATAGCTTATCGGCACACATCAACAACATTAACTCAGTAGATATTTCGGTATATTACAAGCAAGGAACGTATGTTGGTTTTGAGACCAATCCTTCAGCTTGGACGTTGCTAAACACAGTTACTCGTAACGGTGCAGGCGCGGGTAACCCTGCCAGCATTAAAATAAATCCGTTAACAATCCGTGCGGGTGAGACCTATTCGTTTTATGTAAGGGCAAGTTACGAGATGTTGTTTACCAGCGGTAGCAACAGTGTTTCTAATGCTGATATTGAACTTTCTGCCGGTAAAGCCATTTCAGGAACATTCTCAACGGTAGCAAATGACTTTACTTGGAACGGAAATATTTTCTACAGAATATTCTGCGAGAGTGGCAAAGCGGCTGTTGTTGCAACAGCCAACCCGGCCCCCTCAAATTCAAGTTACAACCCGCGTACCCCGTTTGCAGGTACTGTAAACAGTGGTACTCTTGCTAATCCTGATGTGGTAGCACCTCCCGATGTTATCGGTTACGATATTGTTCCTCCAACAGGGTTTGCCAACTCGGCATACGGCAGTACTTGGACATTCTCAAGCGTTACCTTTAGAACAGTTAACGGTTATACAGTTCCAACGGCTGATTATGTGGTTAATAATCCTACTTCATCGGCAAACGGTCGTATCACTTTCACTCCATCTACTCCATTTATTGATAGTTTGGTAAAAGTGACCTTTATAATTAAACGCAACGATAACGGTTGCGATACTGTTATTGACCGTTACATTTACATTGCTCCCCGTCCTGATGCTGATTTTACTGTACTAAATGTGTGCGATGGGGATTTTGCCAATTTTGCGAACGGAAGTACAATTTTACCTTCAGCAACAATGTCGTTCTTGTGGGATTTTGGTGATGGTACAACATCAACCTTAATGAATCCCGCTAAAAAATATGCTACACATGGAACGTATAATGTTAAGTTGTATTCAATCTCCAATCTGGGGTATAAGGATTCCGTGACTAAAACATTACAGGTGTTTGAAATTCCTAAAGTAAACTTCAGGTTTGTGAATGCCTGCGAAGGAACAAGCGTGCAAATGAGTGATAACTCAATATTACCCGGTGGAACACCTACTTATGTTTGGGATTTTGGCGACGGCTCACCTTTTGGTGCAGGCGCAGCTACCAGCAAATTGTATGCTAACCCCGGCATTTACTTCGTGAAATTATCGGTAATAGTAAACAACTGTAAGAGCGATATGTCTAAGTATGTAACTCAGGCACCCCGTGCTGTACCTGCTTTCTCGTTCCCAACATTGCAGTGTGATAATGCAAACATTAACTTTACCAATAATACCCCTGCGTTGCCATTTGGTACAATAGGTTATGTATGGAATTTTGATGATGGTAATGTATCATCTTCTCCTAATCCAAATCACTCATACAGCGCATTTAGAACCTACAATGTAAGGCTTATTGCTTCTACCGATATGGGTTGTGTTGATAGCTCTACACAAGCAGTTACCTTGCGTGAGTCACCAAAACCCACCTTTACTAATTCTGCGGTTTCTTGTACCAATAGCCCAATTAACTTTACCAACTCTACCAACGTGCCTGCGGGTGGTACTAATATATTTAAATGGGATTTTAACGACGGTAATTTCTCATCTAACGAACACCCCACACATACATTCAATGCTGAAGGCACTTATACAGTTGTATTAACGGTAGATAATACAAACGGTTGCAGTGGCGTATCTGATAAAGTGATTGTGGTTAGCGAAAGGCCAACTGCCGACTTTACCTCAGCAGATGTTTGCGAAGGTGAGGTTACACAGTTTACAAACAACTCGTACACTTCAAACTCGTCAACCCCGCTTACGTATGCTTGGGATTTTGGTAACAGCAAAACTTCAGCGGCAAGAGATACTTCGTTCGTGTATGCTACACCCGGTACATATCCTGTATCATTAATAGCCTCTGTGGCAAACGGATGTACCGATACTATTACCAAGCAATTTAAAGTAAACCCAAAACCTGTGGTTGATATTGTAATTGCATCGGCACTAAGTAAAGACGGTACATTTAACTTTACTACCAACACTGTGGGTGCAAAATACCAATGGTTGTTCTCAGATGGCGGTAACTCAACATCAAAAGATACTACCTACCGTTTCTTAACCAGCGGGGTAATGCAAATATGGCTTAAAGTTACTTCTGCCGACGGATGCGTGGGCTTAAGCAACCGTAGCTTGGTGGTGAACCCGCTTTCAATCGATGTTACCGGTGTTGCAGGTAAACTTGCTGTATATCCTAACCCCTCTAGCGGGGTGTTTGTGGTTGACTACAGAAACCTTGCAGAGGGTGATGTTACAGCAATTAACATTACTGATATGCTTGGCAGGGTTGTGGTGGCTTCTCATGCTCCCGCTATTGGCAGTGAGCAAACCATCGACCTAAGTAGTTTGGCAGCAGGTATTTATTATTTGAATGCTGAAACACCTCAAGGGCCATTTACTATTAAGCTGAGTCTTAAGAAGTAAAATACTAAAATAAAGAAGTCTAAAACCCCGCTCCGATTTTTTCGGGGCGGGGTTTCTTTTTCTGTTTTGATGTGCGGTTAACACATTAAAGTATAAAATCCACTATCTTTATCCCTTGTTTTATGAGGTAGGATTCTTAAAACAAAAAATCACATAATTAAAACCTAACAACAAAATCACATTATGCACAGATTTTTTTACAGTTTAAGAGCAAAGGTACAGTGGAGTTTATTTCTTCTGCTCGCTGTGGTTTATGCGCCACAAGCTGTTGCACAGGATGTTGTGTATTCGGAAACGTTTACAAACGGAACCTCCTATTGCCCTGGTCAATCACAATTTGACAATTGGGGAATCTTTCGTAGTCAGCTTGACACGACCCTGAAAAAATTCAGACAAGTAACAGTGAAGGGTTCTAACGACCCTGTGGGTATTACTTGTAACGACCCAGACCTTACGCGTAAAATAGCACATGCTATGCGCACAGGTACTAACTTTAGCGTTACCTGTAACGGGCAACCTTGGGTAATTACGGCAGGTGCCTGTTGGGGCGGCTGTTCAAGCTCAGCGGTTGAATTGGAACTTGTGGTGGGAAGTACATTTACTTGTAACTGTACAAACCCCGGCTACATTTTCCGTCCAAACATTGGTAACCTGAACTGGGGCGGCATTGGCGGAGCAACTTGTAATGCTCCTACTCAAACCATGACGGTTATTTTCTCAAACCCTTTGGGAAATAATGCCTCAATCGGAGGAATGTCAGCACCTGTAACAAGCTGCGGTTCTGCTACTGATAGTATCAGTGCTGTAGTTTCTAATCAAGGGTTAAACAAAATAGGCAACGTTCCTGTTACCTGCGTGGTAACCGGTACACTTGGCGGTAGCCCTTACAGTAATACTTTTAGCGCAACTTTAACCGACTCATTAAACCCCGGTGTTTCAAAATCGTTGAAGTTTGCTAACATTAACACTGCTAATGGTGCTGACTTAAATGTATTGGTATATACTACATATTCTACTGACACATTCCGTATTGACGACACATTGCGTATCAAGTACAAAAACGTTGGCACGCCAACCGGAACTGTAACTGCAAGCGATGTATCAAGGTGCGGAACAGGCTCAATGTTGTTATCGGCAAACTTACCCGGAGGAACAACCGGTTATTGGTACAATAACGCAAACAGGCTGATAGGTATTGGCAATAACGTAAATTCACCCACTATTGCGGGGGGAGCCTCGGATAGCTTTTATGTAGCAGCTACTAAAACATCTGCACCCGTATCAATCGGATTTCCTACAAATGGTACCGGTAATGCCGGAGCAGGCTTTTATGCAGGTAATATGTTTGATGTAAACATTACAAAAAACATTACCATTGATAGTTTTGATATACACCTTAATGGTACAGCTACCCGCAAAGTAGTATTGTACATGAAAACAGGTTCATACGTTGGGTACTTAACAAACCCATCAGCATGGACCCGCGTTGGCGAGTATGAAGTAACCGGTGCCGGTTTGGGTAATGCTACTAAATTGAAGGTAAACCCTATTGAAATGACTCCCGGTCAATATAGCTTCTACATTTACGCTAATGAATTCTTAATTTATACTACTAACAACGCTAACGGAATTGCTGATGATGAAGTAACAATTACATCAGGTGTTGCGTTACGTGATACTTTTGCAACTACCTTGGGCAGTGCCCGCTGGAACGGCAGGATGTATTACAGACAAGTATGCGTTTCACCTACAAGGGTGAAAGTTAAGGCTGTAGCAAAACCACTTGCTGTAGGTGGCGATTTGGCAAAAGGTTCTTTGTTTAAAGGTACTTACAGTGCCGGAACAAAGGGCCAGCCTGATGTTGTAGCTGCTCCTGATACTATTTCATACGAAGTGATGCCCCCAACCGGATATTCTATTGCCAATTATGGCAGCCAATGGACGATTCCAGCAAGGGGTGCGGTAACTGTTAACGGAATAGCGGTGCCTACAGGATTGTATAGCTTTACTACTCCTTCAGGTTCAACCAACGCGAAATTCAATTTCTACCCTTCTGCGGCATTTACGGATAGTACAGTTGAAATTTCTGTTACTTTACGCAGATTAGACAATGGATGCGATACAATATTAAAACGTGTAATATTTGTTGCTCCACGTCCGGTTGTTAACTATAACAACACTACTGTTTGTTTAGGAAGCGAAACTGAGTTTACCAACACTACAACTGTATCTACCGGAACCGTTGAATACGTTTGGAATTTTGGCGATGGCACAAAATCAATCATTACCGACCCCGGAAAAACTTTTGGCGGTGCAGGTACTTACCAAGTGAGATTAGTAGCTACTACTAACTGGGGTATTCAAGATTCTATAACTAAAACAGTAACAATTAAACAAATACCTGTTGCTGATTTTGACTTTGAAAACGCTTGCGAAAACTCACCGTTGAGGTTTATACAAAGCTCAACAATCCCTCCCGGAACTGCAACCTATACTTGGAACTATGGTGACGGTAATACCGGTAACGGAACTATTACTACTCACACATTTGCTAACCCCGGCATATACAATGCTAAGTTAACGGTGGATGTGAACGGTTGCCAAAACTCAATCACCCGTTATGTTACACAAGCCCCTCGTGCAACTCCTGCGTTTACTTACTCGCCGTTGAAATGTGATAATGCAAATGTTAGCTTCACCAATAACTCAACAAGCCCTGATTTCGGTTTTATGGGCTTTGAATGGAGCTTTGGTGACGGTGGACAATCGACAGTAGCATCTCCAAATTATACCTATAATACATTTAGTGCATATACTGTTACCTTATACACCAAAACCGACCTTGGTTGTGTGGATAGTGTTAAGCAGGTAATCACCATGCTTGAATCACCCAAGCCTGTGTTTAACTTCTCAACAGTTAAGTGTACTAACGATGTAATTAACTTTAGCAATAACACCAACGTACCCGCCGGAAGTACTAACATTTACGAGTGGAGTTTCGGCGACGGTAAAACGTCTACAAGTGCTACCCCAAGCCACTCATACGACGCTCCCGACTCATACACTGTAGTGTTGAAGGCTATCAGCACTAACGGCTGCCAAGGAGAATCAGACCAAGTGATTGCTATTGACGAGAAACCTAAAGCTGACTTTGTTGCAAACAGGGTTTGTTTTGGTACTGAAACCGAGTTTACCAACAACTCAACCATTAGCAACGGTTCATTAACTTATGCGTGGGATTTGGGTAACTCAACAACATCTGCATCAGCCAGTCCTAAGGTAACGTATGCTACTGCACAAACATATAATGTGGTGCTTATCAGCAGCTCAGCAGCAGGATGTACAGATACAGCTACTATGCAAGTAATAGTTGACCCTGTTCCCGCAGTTGATGTTATCGTTGCAAGTAACTTAACCGGTGACGGTAAAATTAAGTTTGCTACTTCGGCTACAGGTGTTACTTACCAATGGACATTTGGCGATGGTGGTTCATCAACCATTCAAAATCCAACCTATCAATACAGCTTCCCCGGTATATGGACTGTTCGTTTGGTGGTTGCTTCTCCTGAAGGATGCGTAAACAGTAAAACTACTTCAGTAAATGTTAACCCACTTTCAGTAAAAGGTGCTGAGGCTATGAACGGCCTTTCAGTATATCCTAACCCTACTGCGGGTAAATTGACTGCTGATTTTAGCAACTACTCAGGCGAAGAAATTCAGTCAATTACTGTTACAGATATTTTGGGCAGGAGTGTAATTTCAGCTGCGCAACTTGTTGATAGTAAGGCTGAGATTGACATGAGCAACCAGCCTGTGGGCGTTTATAACCTGAACATACAAACAATTAATTCGGTTTATACCCTAAAAATTGTTGTAAATAGGTAATAAAGCACAATATCTTTTCGATAAAAGAATTAAAATCCCCTGCTAATTGCAGGGGATTTTTTTTTAAATAGGTAGTTTGTTAGTAAAATTTGTTAATTTTACCATTGACAAACCTTACCTTATTATGAATAAATTATCTACAAGTTTACTAACTTTAGTATTCTTGTTTCTTGGGGGCATTGCATCCCTCAACGGGCAAGTTTACTTTATCAACGAAAATTTCAGTACCGGTTCAGGTACAACGCCTCCTTCAGGATGGACAAACAACACTTTAGCAGGAACTCCAAGTTTTGACAAATGGGTATTTAACAACCCTGCCTCAAGGGTTGCAAATGCTCCTATGTCTTCACCGGCTGCTATATTTGACAGCGATTGGTACTCTTCTGGCGGCGGTGCTGAGGATGTTACTCTTGAAAGTCCCGCATTTAATACCACAGGATACAACGGTGTTACTTTAAAGTGGGATCAGTATTTTCAAAGCGGTTTTGGCGGTTCGGCAACGGTTGAGGTGTTTGATGGTTCAATCTGGAACCAAGTGTATTTTAATAATAGTACATCAACTGCTAACCCCAACACTCAAATCATAAACATTACCTCGTATGCAGCTAACAAAACAGGTGTTAAAATCCGTTTCCGCTGGAGAGGTGATTACTCTTGGTGGTGGATTGTTGACAACGTTCAGGCGTATTATGTAGTAGATGTTCAACCATCGGCAGTAATGTCTCCTGCATCACTTTGCGGTAACTCTTATGACAGTATCAAAATCCAGTTAAAAAACAATAGCGGTTTTGCTATTAACAATATCCCTGTTACCGTTCAGGTATCGGGCAGCTTATTATCGGCTGGAACTCAAAGTGCTACTTACACAGGCAGTATTGCTGCAAACAGCACTGCAACTATCAGCTTCCCCGGCGGTAACACCTTAAACGGCGGTAATATAAACATTAAAGCATTTACGGCACTTTCGGGTGATAACAACACTGCTAACGATACTATATTATATTCATACACAGTAATCGGTACCCCTGCCAATCCTACTGTAACAGCAGGTAGCCGTTGTGGTGCAGGTTCAGTAACGCTGAGTGCTACTCCGCAAGTATCAACCGATTCTATTGTGTGGTTCCCTACCAGTAGTGCTTCGGGTGCGCCTTTGGCAAATTCTCGTACTTTTAACACTCCTGTTATTTCAGGCAGCACTACTTTTTATGCCGCAGCAATGCGTGGTTCGTCAACAGGCTCAGGCTCTTTAACCACCACTACTGCTTCGGGTAATGCACAACAAGGTGTGATGTTTGATATTATCCCTAAAAAGGATATGTTTATTGACTCTGTGTCGTTATACTTAACTACTACTTATACTACCCCCGGTAACTATGTATATAGGGTGTATTACAAATCAGGAACGTTTGTAGGCTCGCAGCTAAACGCGGGAGCATGGACGAGCAACGGTGATTATAACGCTACCTTCACTGCTACAGGTTTCTTGAAGTTCGACATCACCAACATACCTATGTATAATGGTCAAACTTATGGGTTCTACATCACTATTATTTCAGGCCCTGCCCTTTCATTAGACTATACCACATTGGGCGGTTTTACTACCTATAGCAATACCGATATGGATATTTACTGTGGTAACGGTATTTCGGCCTTGTTTGGCGGTACCTTTAGCCCTCGCGGTTTCAATGGTTCTATCCACTACAAACCAATGGGTTGTGCAAGTTCGGCAGTAGCTGTGTTGGCAACTGTTAACCCCACAGCAAGCGGTAGCAGCATTAATCCTAAATCAGGTTCGGCAGGTTTCTTTAACGGCGGTACTTTAAGTAACCCTGATATTAACGCCAGCCCCGATGTAATCTCATACAATTTGATGGCTCCTACAGGGTTTAGCAATGCTAACTACGGTGCTTCAGGAACGTGGAACATGACTTCGTTAACTGTTAGAACTGTTAATGGATATACTGTGCCTACTTCAATGTATTCATTCAGCAATCCCAACAGTTCAAGTGCAGGCGTATTTAACCTTAACACTGATACCACGTTTAACGACAGCGTAATTAAAGTATCGATGAAGTTGGTGCGATTGGATAACGGTTGCGATACTACCATTGAACGCTATATATATATAGCACCCCGTCCAAAAGCTTCTTATACTAACAATACTGTGTGCGAAGGCGACAAAACATTGTTTACTAATACCTCAACCATACAGGTAGGTTCTTTAACCTACTCATGGAACTTTGGTAACGGTGTTACCAGCAGCGATGCTGACCCATTGCAAGTGTTGGGTATTGCCGGTACTTATAATGTGAAACTGGTAGTTACTTCTGATAAGGGGTATAAAGACTCAGTAACAAAAACAATTACTGTGTATGAAATACCTACTGCAAACTTCTTATTTACTAATGCTTGCGAAGGCTCGGCAATTACTATGAACAGTAACTCAGTACTACCCTCAGGTACTCCTGTTTATTCATGGGATTACGGTGATGGTTCTGCTATGGGTTCAGGCAGTTCAACCGGTAAAACGTATGCCCTACCCGGCATCTATATGGTTAAATTAACAGTAAATGTTAACGGCTGTAAAGACGATGTTACTAAATATGTAACGCAAGCCCCACGTGCCGTTCCTGCGTTCACATACTCAACCCTACAGTGTGATAATGCTAATGTTAGCTTCACCAACGGCTCAACTGCACCTGCATTTGGTAATGCAAGCTATAGCTGGAAGTTTGGTGATGGTGCACAGGCAGCGAGCTTTAATGCAAACCACACTTACAATGATTTCCAACAGTTTAATGTAACCCTTGTTTCGCAAACTGAATTAGGTTGTATCGATTCAACTACTCAAAGCATCACATTGAAAGAGTCTCCACAAGTTGATTTCAATATCACCGGTTCAACTTGTAACGGTGATGTATTGAACTTTGCTAACAACTCTACAACTCCCGCAGGTTCAACCAATATTTATGAGTGGGATTTTGGCGATGCAGTTCAATCAAGCGATGTTAACCCAAGCCACCAGTATGCCGGTCCCGGCAGCAAAACAATAACCCTTACTGCTACCAGCAGCAATGGTTGTGATGGACAAAAAATAGTTAACATTAATGTGAACCTTAAACCCGTTGCTGATTTTGTTACTGCTGATGTATGCGAAGGCCAGACAGCCCAGTTTACCAACAACTCAAGCATAGCTGATAACAGCAATCTTTCTTATGCATGGAATTTGGATGGTTTCACTGCTTCTTCAGCCGATACTACAGTTACATACACAGGCTCAGGTGCTAAAACCATCAGCTTGATAGTTACTTCAAACGGAGGATGTACTGATACTGCTACCCAAACGTTGAATGTTAACCCCAAGCCTGTGGTTGATATAATGATTACCTCTAAACTTAGCATGGATGGCTCGTTTAACTTTACCAGCAATGCAGTAGGCGCTAAATACTACTGGTTGTTTGGCGATGGAGGTGTTGACAGTGTTAAAACTACTTCATACAAATACCTTGCTGACGGACGCTATAATGTGAGGTTGATTGTTACCAGCGATAAAGGTTGTGTGGGCACTCATACCCAAGACCTATTTGTATATGCGGTGGGTGTTAAACCTGTGGGTATTGATGGTTCAGTATCTGTATATCCTAACCCCGGCGCAGGTAGCTTTGCACTTGAGTTTACAGGAATTAACGCTAACGAGGTTGTTGCAGTAACAGTATTGAACAACTTAGGCCAAAAAGTTGCCGATGTAAACGTTGCCAACGTGGTTAACAACAAATTGGATGTTAACATTGCAGGTCAAGCAGCCGGCATCTACTTCATACAAGTTGAAACTAAACAAGGCAGTGCCTCGTTTAAGTACAATTTGGTTAAATAAGCAAACACTTTACAACTATAACTATAAGGGGCTGCCTGCGGGCAGCCTCTTTTTTTTTGTGGATACTTGGTTTGATAATGATGACAGGATTGAAAGCCTGTATTTTTGAGATTACCTGTTGGTGCGGACTTAAGTCCGCACCAACAGGTAATTTTAATTGCGATAGGTTTTAACCTATTGTAAATGCTTATTCTCTTTCTTTTGTGCGCTGTATCATATAAAGAAACAGGGGAAATGGGCCTGCCATGCCAAACACAAGCGTGAGTACCCAAATAATCCAGATGTTTTTAATACCGTAGCGTTTTGCTTCATAATAAGTCCAAAAGAAAAATACCATCACAACACATAATAAATCTACGATAAAGGAAGCCGATATATCATTTCCAAACGCTCCTGCAATAGTAGCCGCAGGCTGAGTCCATAACAAAATATTACCCGTTTCAACAGTAACCTTCATCATCAGGATAAGAGGGGCTATAAAACCAATAGCAGTTAATACCAATAATATGCTCTTTTTCATTTGCGTATAATTTATTGGTACAAAGCTATCGCAGGCACCGTTTGGCGTGCCTTGATACAAATCAAGAAATACAGTAAAGAATGGCTATCGTTTAGCCCGCAAGCGGCTAAGGGTTTCAGGAGTCATATTCAGGTAAGAGGCAATGTGGCGCAACGGTATTTGTTGCAGTTCTTGCGGCATACGGGCAACAAAGGCTTTATGCCGTTCCTCTGCCGAGGTGGAAAGCATCTCAATTTCGCGCCTACCGCGCCCAAAAAGTATGTGTTGGATAAATAACCTGCCCCAGCGTTCAAAGTTCTTATAGCGATCAAAGAGATAGCTCATATCAGCATACGTAATTGCAAACGCTTCTCCCGAAGTTAGTGCCTGAATGTATAATCTTGACGGTGTTTGGGTGCTGAATGAATCATACGCGCCTGAGAAGTTACCTGTAAACGAAAACCCCAATATGGTTTCATCGCCATCAGGGCTTAAGTAATACATACTGTGTACCCCGCTTTTCACGAAATAAAAATAGGGTTCTATTTCCCCCTCACGGGTTAGCAATTGGTCTTTTACAAAACTGATGGTCTTAAAACGGCTTTCGGCATCGGCCCATTCAGCATCTTCAAGTTTCACAAGTTGTTCAAAAGCGGCTCTCAGCATACCACAAAAATAAAGCATTTAAAAGCCGTAGCCTTTAAATGCTTCTTATATTTAGGGTGAGAAAAATCTTACAATACTTGGCGCAACAGAAGGTATAAGCCGCCCGAAAGTATAATGGTAGCAGGTAAAGTAAGCAACCAAGCCAACAATATATTACGCACGGTATTGCCTTGCAGGTTTTTGATACCCTTATCGGCAATCATACTACCTGCAATACCTGACGAAAGTACGTGGGTGGTACTTACAGGTAAACCAAGGAACGATGATACACCAATGGTGCTGGCCGCAACCAACTCAGCACTGGCACCTTGTGCATAGGTAAGGTGTTGTTTACCAATTTTTTCGCCAATGGTAATTACTATTCGTTTCCAGCCCACCATCGTGCCTATCCCAAGTGAGAAAGCTATCAATATCTTAATCCAATCAGGGGCATAATCAGTGTATTGGCGTATCTTTTTCACTTCGCCTTTTAACTCGTCTTGTTGAGCTTCGCCAATTTCAAACACACCTGCCGATAAAAACTTATCCGTGTTTTTTGATACCATTAAAATATCCTTACGCAATTCAAACGGTTTTTTGTCGCCCAAGTGGGTAATAGAAGTAAGTGTATCGGTAGTTATTTTAATATCCTCAATATAGCCGAGTGTTTTTACAACCTTCACTGAATCTTCATCGCTCAGCTTGCTTGTATTAAGTGCTTGGTAGTACGATTCAATCTTTACCAAGTGTGGTTTCATTTTCGAAGGGTCAGCATCCCTGTCCAAAGCAAAATATGAAGGCACAATACCAATTAAAATCAGCATCATTAAGCCGACACCTTTTTGCCCGTCGTTATTACCGTGCGAGAAACTTACACCTGTAGAGGTAAGGATAAGCAAACTACGTATCCAGAATGGAGGTGGACGGTCGCCCTTTGGAGGGTTAAACAAAATATCCTTTTGTTTTTTGGCTGTCCTGCGTAGTATATACATCAACACAATGGTTAATGTACATCCGAATAATGGTGATAACAGTAATGATAAACCGATATCGTTTACTTTGCTCCAGTTTACGGCCGCATCAGCAGTGTTGGGCAACAAACCGTAGGCAATACCCACACCTAAGATTGAACCGATAAGGGTGTGTGAGCTACTGGCAGGCAAACCAAAGTACCATGTACCGAAGTTCCATATAATGGCACTAAACAAAAGAGCCATTACCATAGCCATACTGCTTGATAAGCTTTGGTCTATGAGCAATTCAACAGGCAAAAGGTTCACAATGCCCATAGCTACTGCTATACCGCCCATCATTACGCCTGTGTAGTTGCAAATGGCACTCCATACAACAGCCACCCAAGGCTTTAAAGAGTTGGTATAAATAACGGTGGCTACTGCGTTGGCAGTATCGTGAAAACCGTTTACAAACTCAAAAAAACAAGCGCATAAAAGACTGAATATCAGCAGCGAAATGAGGAGGGTATCTTCTAATCCGAACATAGGTGTTTTTAGACGCGGCGAAATTACACCCGCTACAAAGTCCCCATGTTAAGGATTTGTTAATTGTTTAGAAACCTTGCCTAAACACAATTATATTAACGAGAGGTGTTTTGAGCTATTTAATAGTGCTTAGATATGTTTTGTAGTCTTTGACAGCTTTAAACACAGCTGTAGCAACTTCTTTTTTGCCTGAATCAGAAGCTAAATATTCGCGTTCTGTAGCGTTAGATATAAACCCGGTTTCAATTAAAATGCTGGGCATAGTAGTTTTCCATAGTACCAAAAATCCCGCTTGTTTCACCCCACGACTTTTTTTCACTTTTTTGCGTGCACCAAGGTGTTTTTCAACCTTTGATGCAAGGGTAAGGCTTTGCTCGCGGAAGGCATTTTGGTAAAAACTGAAAATTATGTGTGCTTCGGGTGAGTTAGGGTCAAAACCCTCATAATCCTGCTGCTTCTCGTAATTATCCTCGTACAAAACAGCCTCATTTTCACGTTTTGAAACGTCTAAGTTATCGTTGCTTTTGTGCAAACCCATCACATACGTTTCGCTGCCGTTGGCACTGGTATTATGGTTGTGATTGCAGTGTATAGAGATAAAAATAGAGGCTTTGTTACGGTTGGCTATCTTAGCCCGCTCATGCAGCTCAACAAACGAATCGTTATAACGGGTATATACCACCTTCACATCTTTAAAGCTGTCGGTAAGCATTTTGCCCAATTTACGGGCAATATCCAGCGTAACTTTTTTTTCCTGTACCTTTTTAGAAATAGAACCGGGGTCTTTACCACCGTGCCCGGCATCAATAACAATCACCAACGTATCATCACCCTGCCTGCTTCCTGTGAAGGAGGTAAAAACCAGCATTACCAGCAGCAGTGAAAATATATGGGCGGTTTGTTTCATTTTATATCCCGGGTAGCTTATTTTTGAAACGCCTCTTAAATCGGCATTATTGTTGACGGTGCAAGTTACCACACACTCCACGGACTTGAAAAAAATGGTAAATTATTTTATCCGTTTAGCACTGTTAATTTCTATAATACTGTACAATATCAATGCCAGTGCGCAAATTGACAGTAGCGGAATTATGGCAGCGGATACTTTTGCTATCCCTCCATCTGATAGCGTAGCCCGCGAAGACTCGCTTAAAAAAGCAGGTTTTCAGAAATCAATGTTCGATTCAAAAGTCCGTTTTAAAGCTAAAGACTCTATTGTTATAGATATAAAACAACGAAAGGTGTTTTTGTTTGGCGATGCTGAAGTTTTTTATGAAAAGCTGGAGCTGAAAGGAGCAAAAGTTACCCTTGATTTTACTACCAGTGAGATTTTTGCCGAGTACGGAACGGATAGCGCGGGAAAAAAATCGGGGATACCTAATTTTAAAGACGGTGGGCAAGCGATTGATGCGGATAAGATTGGGTATAATTTTAAAACCAAGAGAGCCAAGATAAGCAACCTTGTGATGAAGGAAGGGGAGGGAATTATTTACGGTACTAAGGTGAAGAAGGATGAACACGACCACATTTATGTGGGCGATGCTAAATATACCACCTGCAATGCCGAACATCCGCACTTTTATATACATGCTCCTAAACTAAAGATAGTACCGGGCAAGCAAATTGTTACCGGCCCTGCAAACCTTGTAATAGGAGATATACCCACACCCGCGTGGATACCATTTGGGTTTTTCCCTGTGAGGCAAGGGCGTAAATCGGGTATATTGATGCCGGGTTACGGGTTTTCGCCCGGGCAAGGCTACTTTTTACGAAATGGCGGCTACTATTTTGGTATTAGCGATTATTTTGATTTAGCTGTAACAGGTGATGCGTTTACACAGGGTACTTGGGCGGTACGTACGGCCAGTTCGTATGCAAAGCGGTATAAGTATAGCGGTAACATACAAATAGCATACGCTAATAACCAGCAAGGCTCTCCCGAAGATGTGAGCGGGTTTTCGCGCCAACGCAACTATAATATTGTTTGGAACCACCAGCTTGACCCAAAGGCACGACCCAACACCAATTTTAGTGCAAGGGTAAACTACCAAAGCCCCAGCTACTTGCAGCTAAACTCATACAATCCGGCTACTATCATACAAAGTCAGGTAAACTCAAGCATCAACTACAGCCGTGTATTGGGCGGTGGTAAATATAACTTAGGTGTTTCGGCTTCAGCATCGCAAAACAACCAAACCAAGTCGGTAAATATGTCTTTACCGCAGCTAACCTTTGATGTAATGCGTTTTTTCCCCTTTAAACGCAAAGAAGCTGTAGGTGCAAAACGCTGGTACGAGGATATAGGGGTTAACTACTCGTTTAACGCCCAAAATAATATAAGTGCAGGCGACTCAACCCTGCTAAAAGAGGAAACGCTTAAAAAGATGCAAAACGGCGGCGTTCATAGAGGGTCGGTAAGTACACAGTTTAAGGTGCTTAAATGGTTCTCGCTTAGTCCCTCGCTTTCATTTAATGAATATTGGTACCTGCAAAGCATTAACAAAAGGTGGAATAACGACAGTGCCCGCGTAGAAACGGATACTGTACCCGGTTTTGCCCGTGCTGCTGATTTTGCGTTTAATACCAGCCTTAGTACTATGGTGTATGGTACCAAGTATTTTAAGAACAGCAAAAAAGTGCAAGCCATTCGCCACGTAATGACGGTGAATATGGGTTTGGGCTACCGCCCCGATTTTTCGGATGCGGGTTTTGGCATTTATAAGAAGGTACAGGCTGATACGGGTAATACCCGCCAAGAATTGTATTCGCGTTTGGGGAACGGTATATATAGTGGGCCGGGGCAGGGTAGGGTAGGACAGGTGAGTTTAGGATTGAATAATAACATTGAGATGAAGGTGCGCCGTAAAAATGGCGATACAGGTTTTAGGGAAGAGAAGGTGAAGCTGTTTGAGAGTTTAAGTGTAGGAACATCGTATAACTTTTTTGCTGAACAATTTAAGCTGGCTCCCATAAGTTTAAATGCACGTACGGTATTGTTTAAACAAGTGAGCGTGATGTTTAACGGGTTTACGTTTAACCCTTATGCTCAAGACAGTGCAGGGCGCGACGTTGATAAGTACCTGATAAACGAAAACGGCAAACTGGCAAGGTTTACAGGCGGTTCTATTGCCTTAAGTACGTCTATCAACTCAACAATGTTTGATGGCAAAAAGGACGAGAACGATGATAAGCCTGCACAACCGGGCATAAATAACCTGCAACGGGCGGCTATGTTGTCAAACCCTTTTCTTACGGCATATGAGTTGGCTTTGTTATCAAGCATGGGTGATTTTGTGGATTTTAATATCCCTTGGAGTTTAAGTTTTAACTACTCTTACAACTTTTCGAAACCTGCCTTTGAGCGGAATATTACCCAAAACGTAACCTTTAACGGAGATATGAATTTGACAGAGAATTGGAAAATTGCATTTAGTTCGGGGTATGATTTTAAGCGCAAGGAGGTGAATTTAACCAGTATTGATTTTTACCGTCAACTGCATTGCTGGGAGTTTAAACTAAGCTGGATCCCATTAGGCCCCCGCCAATACTTCTTATTCAACCTGAATGTGAAATCAAGCGTATTGCAAGACCTTAAAATAAACCGTCGCCGCGACTGGTTTGATAATAATTAGTAGGATAGAGCTTGATAATTAAAGCTTATACTACACGGAGAATCGAATTAATCCCCTTCATCCAAAAAAATTCACTTTCATACACACCGGCTACACATATTGCAGAAATTATAAAGTATTTTGCTGGTATGCCCTACCCTAAGTACCTGATACTAATGTTTACAGCCGTTGTGTGTGTGTTTAATTGCAGGGCACAATCTGCGCAAGACGTTGACAGTTTAGAAGCGGTGTACCGACGGCTGCCCGATGATACTGTAAAGGCCAAAACCCTGTACGACTTGGCATATACCCTTGTGCAGTCTAATCCCGATGCGGCTATGCAAAAAACCCACGACTTGATGCGGTTGTCTGTTAAAATCAACTTTCCCAAAGGGCGGGCGATGGCGTTGGATGTGCAGGGCAATATTTGCAGAATGCAAGGCAAATACATGGATGCTGTAAGCAGGCATTTTGAAGCCATGCACATATACGATTCGCTGGGGTTTAAAAACGGTTACAGAAATGTTTTGGTGAATACAGGCAGTGATTATACATACCTGAAAAACTACCCCAAAGCTATTGAGTTTTTTAACCGTGCATTGGCACTTTCAGATACGGGCGATTACATCAGGCAGATAATCATACATAATAATATTGGCAATGCCTATATAATGCAAGGCTTGTATGACAGTGCATTAAGAGTATATCAAAAAGGCTTACCCCATGCTGAAAAGGATAAAGGCCGCAGTTATGCGTCGGTGCTATATTCAAGTCTTTCCATTGCTTATGCAGGCAAAGGTGATTTTAAGAATGCCATTACCTACATGGAACGGGCTTTGGTGGATATGCTGATTTTGGACAACAAAAACTCATACGCCAGCAGTGCATCTACTTTAGGAGGGTATTATATTGAGGTAAAAAACTACAGAAAGGCAGAATATTATCTGGAAGCGGCGTACAAAGCAGCTAAAGAACTTAAAGCAAAATCAATAATTGCCAATTATTACCGCAATAAAGCTCACCTGTTGGCAAGCATGGGCAAGTATAACGAGGCCTATCCCGTATTAGAACAGTACTTGGCCTTGAATGATTCGTTAGTAAATGAGCAGCATATTTCACAATTGGCGCAAGCCGAAGCTAATTATAACCTTGAAAATAAAAACCGTGAGCTGGCATTACTAAACGCTGACAAAGCATTAAAAGAAAGCGAGTTGCAACAGCAAACCCAATTGCGGTATGGCTTGTTGGTGTTACTTACAGTAATGGCCACCGCTATCTTTTTCTTGTACCGTAACATACAGCTAAAAAAACAAACGAATAAAAACCTTGAAGATGCTAACAGCCTGATGCAAAAAGAAAACATACTGGCACAGTATGAAACGCTTCGCAATCAGGTAAATCCTCATTTTTTGTTCAACAGCCTCAATGCGCTTTCATCACTCATTAAACAGAACCCTGACAGAGCCATTGAGTTTGCGGGGATATTTTCGCGACTGTACCGCAGTGTGCTTGATTTGAAAGACCATGCGGTGATAACCCTTGCCGAAGAGATGCGACTGGTGGACGATTATATGTTTCTTCAAAAAATACGGTTTGAGGAAAAACTGGCATTAGAAAAAAATATCCCTGCACATTTATTACAAGATTATATACCGCCGTTTTGCATACAAATGCTGATAGAAAACGCCATAAAACACAATATTATATCGGCTGAGCAAAAACTGGTTATAAAATTATATGCTGAAGGAAACTGGCTGGTGGTGAGCAATAACTTGCAACCCCGCCAGCAAAAGCTCGAAAGTACGGGGGTGGGTATTAAAAATATAACGGCCCGTTTTAGGATTGTGCACAATGTGGAACCTCAATTTCATGTGGTTAATAATGAATATATAGCTAAGATACCCTTAATAATCCCGCAGGAATGAAAACGGTAATTATTGAAGACGAAAGACTGGCCGCAGACAATCTTGCCCAGCTGTTACAGGAGATAGACAGCAGCATTGAGGTAGTGGCTGTGCTTGATAGTGTGAAGCGGGCTACGGAATGGCTGGCTGCTAATAACCCCGATTTAATTTTTTTGGATATTCATTTGGCCGATGATATCAGCTTTAAAATATTTGAGGCTGTGGAGGTGAAGGCTCCTATTATTTTTGTTACTGCGTACGACAGTTATGCCATACAGGCATTTAAACTGAATAGTATTGATTACCTGCTGAAACCTATTGATAAAGAAGAATTGAGGCAGGCAATAAAAAAATATAACAGTCTCGGTGCACTTTCGGCAGGGGCGGTAATGCAGTTACTACAACAAATAAAAACACCTGCACCCGAATATCAGAAACGGTTTATGGTTACCACCGGCCAAAAAATAAAATCGGTGGAGGTGGACGATGCCGCCTACTTTTATGCCGAAGACCGTTTTGTGTACATGGTATCAAAAGCGGGCGAGAAGTATATTATTGATTTTACACTGGATAAACTGGAAGGTTTGTTGAACCCCGCCCAGTTTTTCAGGATAAACAGAGGGCAATTAGTCTCTTTCGGGGCTATTAAAAATATGTATTCATACACCAAAAGTCGTATTAAAATTGAGGTAAACCCGCCCGCATCCTTTGATACGATTGTGAGTATCGACCGTTCAGGGGCATTTAAGAAATGGCTTAACCGCTAACCGCCGTTTATCCCCCTTTTTTATCCCCGCATCCCCCTCGTTTTCCCTTTCATACACTCCTATAAATAGTAAGCAACAGGTGTTTTGTTGATTTGCAGCAACAATTCAATAAAACTATGAAAGCTTTTAATAAAACATTTTGCACACTGCTTACCCTATGTGCCGTGTCTGCTTCGGCACAGGTAAGCAATTACACCTTTACAAAAGAAACCGGCCAGCCTTGGGATATAACCAATTACCCCAATGTGAATATTACCAACCACGTGGTAGTTGACGATGCCGTAGCCCCTTACCGTATTGCAATTCCGTTTCCGTTTAAATTTAATGGAAATACATACGATTCAGTAAACATTAGCGAGAACGGTTTTATTTGGTTTGGCCCTGAAACCGAAGACGTAATGTCTTTTATCACCCAACCCATTTCAGCAAGTCATAACAGCAATGTAAAAGGTATTGTGGCCGCAATGGGCGGTGATTTGCACCCGCATATAAATACAGGCCTTACAACTACCATTAAATCGGGTATGATAGGCACTGCACCCATGCGCCAATTGATGATTGAGTGGAAAAATACAACAAGGATTGATGCTTTGAACGACCCTGCGGGCGAAGACACTCTTACATTCCACATTATGCTGTATGAGTTTATGAACCGTGTAGAAGTAGCATACGTAGATGCAAAACTAAACCCCAATGTAACCACAGGAAAAGAAATAGGGTTGAAAGGAACTTCGGATGCTGATTTTAATAACCGCAAAACAGATGCTACACACAATTGGCAAAATAGTTTAAAAGGTACTTCGATAGCCAGTGTGTGCGAATTGAAAGCTACCACCAAACCTAACTATGGTGATATGTATGTGTGGATGAACATGAACCAAAATCCAGACCCGAACAGTGTTGAAGAAACAACAGGCAGTCTTGTGAAAGCTTATCCTGTTCCTGCAAAAGAGACATTGTTTGTTGAAACCGTTAGCGGACAAGCTAAAAACATAATGGTTTATAATGCAGCAGGCCAGTTGCTTAAAACACAAAATGTTGAAGGCAATGTTACCCAAATAGCTCTTGACGGTTTGCCTGAAGGAGTGTATTTGTATGCTGTACAATCAGAAGGAAATCTTCATACAGGTAGATTTAATATATTAAAGTAAACTTTAGCCCCTGTTTACTTTGGCAGGCCCCTAAAAGGCCTGCTTTTTTATTTTGGGTAGGTTACAAAACCGTATTTTTGCAGCATGATAGTTATCACAGGTGCAGCGGGTTTTATAGGCAGTTGTTTAGTAGGCAGGCTAAATGCCGAAGGCTACAACGATTTGGTATTGGTGGATGATTTCAGCAATGCCGATAAAAACAAAAACCTTGCAGGCAAAACATACAGTGCGCAAGTGCATCGTAATGATTTTGAGCAATGGATTGATGCCAACCAAAACCAAATAGAATTTATATTTCATATAGGAGCACGCACAGATACTACTGAGTTTGATGTGGAGGTGTTTAACCGCCTGAACTTAAACTATACAAAAATGGTATGGAATAAGTGTGTGCGATACGGCCTGCCGTTAGTATATGCTTCATCGGCGGCTACGTACGGTTTGGGTGAATTGGGGTATGATGATAACGAAAGTTTGATACCGCAATTGAAACCATTGAACCCTTACGGCGAATCGAAAAACGATTTTGATATATGGGCGTTGCAGCAAGAGCGCAAACCTTATTTTTGGGCAGGCTTGAAATTTTTTAACGTGTACGGCCCTAATGAATACCACAAAGGCCGCATGGCTTCAGTGATAATGCACGGGTATAACCAAATTAAAAACACAGGTATGATGCGCCTGTTCCGTTCACACAATCCAAACTATACTGATGGCGGTCAAATGCGCGATTTTGTGTACGTGAAAGACCTTGTGAATGTGTGTTACTTTTTAATGCACCACCGCAAAAACAACGGTATGTATAATCTTGGTTCGGGTACGGCGCGTAAATTTATTGATTTGGCAAAAGCCACCTTTACCTCGATGGGTGTGCCTGAAAACATCGAGTTTGTTGATACCCCCGTTGATATACGCGACAAGTACCAGTATTTTACAGAAGCCAATATGGCCAAGCTAAAATCAATAGGCTACGATACTCCCTTTCATACGCTTGAAGAAGGTGTAAAAGACTACGTACAAAATTATCTTACTGAGGGAAAGTATTGGTAAACCTTACTTGCTCACTTTTTGCGGAGTATAAGAAGCTATTTCAAAAGTAAATTTCACGCGGCATTTTACTACGACAGGTTGAAACCTATCGCTTTTGTGATTACCGTATTATGAAGGACTTAAGTCCTTCATAATACGGTAATTGTAATAGAATGGTTTTTGACACCATATTATCACAATCGCCTCGATTTTTTTGCAGCAAGTCTTGTTTGTTATTTCAACGGCATTCCGGCGGGCATAAAGTTCCGCCGCTGCTAAAAAGTTCGTCCCGAATGGTTTTAAACCATTCGGGACGCTGCATTCAAAAACCTTGAATGTTATATTCAGGCTAATGTTGTGAATATGGCCGTTTAGCTATTACTCTTACTATCCAACTCACGCAATTTTTGTTCAAGCGAGTATTCATCGGGTATTAAAACCTCACGAGCTTTGCTGCCTTCAAACGGACCTACAATCCCTGCGTGTTCCAATTGGTCAATCAAGCGGCCTGCACGGTTATAGCCCAGTTTAAGTTTCCGCTGTATAAGCGAGGTAGAGCCTTGCTGACTAATAACCACCACACGGGCAGCATCTTCAAACATACTGTCGCGCTCGCTGGGGTCAAAATCTTCGTTAGCACCCGTACCGCCTTCTTCCTGCACTTCGGGCAGCACAAAAGCACTGCCGTAGCCACGTTGGTTGCCAATGTAACTGGTAATATCTTCCACCTCGGGCGTATCCACAAACGGACATTGCAGGCGTATCATATCGTTACCGTTGCTATACAACATATCCCCTTTACCAATCAATTGGTCGGCACCGCTGCCGTCCAAAATGGTACGCGAATCTATTTTAGACGTTACCCTAAACGCAATACGAGCGGGGAAGTTAGCCTTTATAGTACCTGTAATAATGTTTACCGAAGGACGTTGGGTTGCCAAAATCAAGTGAATACCGATAGCCCTTGCCAACTGCGCC
Organism: Bacteroidia bacterium; assembly: GCA_035906255.1. Classification (GTDB taxonomy): domain Bacteria; phylum Bacteroidota; class Bacteroidia; order UBA8524; family UBA8524; genus SB11. The sequence goes on along the minus strand of JAMIFM010000009.1, from coordinate 21,280 downwards.
AAGCGGGCAATGGGGTGCTCTACCTCTTTGCCGGCCGTCATCATCAAATCGGCCAACTCATCTATCACCACCACTATATAAGGCAAAAACTTGTGCCCGTCGTTAGGGTTTAGTTTACGCTCCACAAAGCGGGCGTTGTATTCTTTTATGTTCCGCACCCCTGCATTTTGCAGCAAGTTGTAACGCTCGTCCATCTCGATACACAAGCTGTTCAGCGTGGTTACTACCTTTTTAGTGTCGGTAATAATGGCTTCGCCTTCGCCCGGTATTTTGGCCAAAAAGTGGCGTTCAATACGTTTATACAACGTAAGCTCTACTTTTTTAGGGTCAACCAGTACCAGCTTCAACTGGCTGGGGTGCTTTTTATACAACAGCGATACCAGCAAGGCATTTATACCTACCGATTTACCTTGTCCCGTAGCACCCGCCATCAGCAAGTGGGGCATTTTGGCAAGGTCGGCCACAAAAATTTCGTTGGCAATGGTTTTACCCAAAATCACGGGCAAATCCATATCCGCCGTTTGAAACTTCTGGCTGGCTACCACCGTGTTCATGGGCACCATTTCGGGTTTTTTGTTCGGTACCTCAATACCAATAGTACCCTTGCCCGGTATGGGGGCTATAATACGTATGCCCAATGCAGCAAGGCTTAGGGCAATATCGTCTTCAAGGTTTTTAATCCGCGAAATACGCACCCCCGCTTCGGGCACAATCTCGTACAAGGTAACAGTAGGCCCAATTGTCGCCTTTATTTGTGCAATGCCTATCCCGTAGTTTTTCAGCGTTTCAATAATCAGGTTTTTGTTCCCTTCCAGTTCGGTAGGGTCAATCACCTTCTTACTGTCGCCGTAATCCTTCAATAATTCAATCGTCGGGAATTTATATCCTGAAAGGTCTAACGTAGGGTCGTAAGGAGTATCTAAGCCGTAATGGGTAGGTCGTTCAGTTTCTACCACCGCAGCAGGCTCTTCTTCCTTAGTATCTTCAATACTGAACGAAATATCACCGCTTGGCGGTGGAGGCACTACCACAGGCTCGGGGTGGGTGGGTTGTATATCTAATGCTATGCTACCGTCAGGCTTGGGCACATCTTCGGTAAAAGAAAACGGAGGGTTGTTCTCGTCTTCTTTCACAATCAGTTTAATATCGTTAGGGTTCAGTGGCTCGGCATCTTCTTCCTCCTCTTCCATTGCATAGGCCTCTTCTTCGGCAGCATTAATTGCAATTTCTTCGGCCATTTCGCCCGTAGTGCGCAGGTTATTGCTATCGGCAGTTGTTTTAAAAGGTGCTGTGTCATCAGCATCGGCATTTGCAGCCAGTTTATTTTTTAGCGAAAGATTGAGGTTATAGACAATGATGGCAAACGTAAGCGCATAAAAAAAGAGGAAGATACCCGAACCTGCCACACCCATTAATCCTTTTAACCACAAATAACCGTGATACCCGAATGCTCCGCCCAAAAATGGTAGCGATGAACCAAACAGCAATCCCATAGTAAGAGCCAGCCATATTACTATAAAGAAAGAGTAGCGCAGAGTTTTTGCTAATGGCAGCAGGTGTATTTTAAACGTAAGCCTTGCCCCGCCCACAAACAAAATAAGCGGGATAGCAAAACTGGCTACGCCAAACCATTTGTGTATAAACAAATGGGCTACTAATGCACCCAAAATACCCATAGTATTTTTAGCGGCATCAGGATTGGCGGTTAAAACATCGTTCCAGCCATAACCTACCACTACATTTTGGTCGGTTTTCCACGTAAATATAAACGAGATAAACGCTACGGCCATAAACACCGCCAGCAGCATCATAAACGCACCAAACACCTGTTTGGCCCTTTCATCACGCAACAGTGCCCATTGCCAAAATACCTTGCGGGTAATCGGCTTCTCCTCGTTCTTCTTCTCGCGCTCAAAATCAGTTTTAGCGTCAGAGGGCTTAGTAGTCTTATTTTTAAAGGTATTTTGCTTGCTCATGCCTTGCAGGGCCTTTTTGTTTGGGGCGTATTTTGCCTACGCAAAGTTATTAGGGGGTAGTTATACTAATTAACGGATTTGTTCACAAGGCAGTATATGTGTAGTAGTATTTGGGCAGTAATGTTGTGCCAAGCTAACGACGGGTATAAACCCCCGTCGATTTTGGGTTACTGCCTCAAACCCTCGCGAAACAAACGAGCTAAAAAACAGGGCTTTATGTCCTGTTAAGATACTATCTTTAGTGTTCTAACGTTTGTTCATCATGCAAAAAAGAGCCTCTTTCGGGTATTATTTTATGTTTCTGATAATAACCATACTTTTCGGGTGTAATAACAGTAACCCTACGAAAACAGAAGGTACCGACATAGAGATTGAGAACACAAAACCAATTACGGATGCTTTTAATAAGTGGCTACTTGAACAAACGAAGAAGGGAGTATTTTTTGGTTACGACTCTTGTGGTCTTGACTTCATAATCGAACATAATGTTACAACAATGCCTCTGCGATTACCCGATAGTACTAATACATCCGTTTGGTACGGGGATATAAATGGCGATAAGAAAAAAGACGGATTGATTACTTTCATTGCAGATTTATGCGATGGCGGTAATGCTGCAATGTGGACTCAATTTCAAGTATTAGTGCTCTCTAATAATTCAGGATACAGTGTTGATGATTCTTTTTTTGACTCGCTGGGAAGTGGTTTTGAAGGATTTATTCATGCGGACAGCTTGAGCTTAAACACTTTTTTTGGAACTTACATTGAGTTTAAGGAGGGTGACGGACATTGCTGTCCAAGTATTAAAGAGGAGTTTATTGTAACATACACGAAACCTGTTATTCAATTTCTTAAACCAAACTTTCAGCCCTCTAAGAACAATAGTAAGTAACAATAAGCCTCGTAAGATTGGTTAGCTTTGTTGCTACAAAACTATGAATATACTGTACCACCAATACGAATTGGTTAAAAGCTCACGCGAAGTTGTGTTGGCGTATTGTGAGGCTATGAATCCCGAACATTATATAACCCAAGTTGAGAATTTTGGGAAAGGCGGCACCATACGCCACCTGCAAATGCACATTGCCAATACTTACATTTATTGGCTGGATTATTTCGGCATGAACAATAAACCGATGTATTATCTTCCCGATGATATTCCCTCTGTGCAGGCTATGCGGCGAGCTTTTGAGACTGTTGACAGTAAGGTTGATACGTTTATAGAACTCTTTGCCAACCGTCTGTTTGAGCCTGTTACCAATATGATGACTAATCCGGCAATGGAGGCTACCTACGAGGCGGTTACGTTATTTACCCATGCCATTACCCACGAAACCCACCACAAAGGACAAATAATGAGCATGGGTCGTATATTGGGATATACCCCGGCCGACGCTGATTTGATAAGGTTGGAATAATGCGGATGTTGGCACATTTTAAAATCTTCAAAGTACCTTTGCACCCATGTTAGGTTTAAAGCTGGCTACCGACCCACGTTGGGTGAATATTGCCGAAAAAACAATTGAGGATATACTTACCGATCATGCTTTTTGTGAGCAGAAAGCAGCCAGTAGTGGTATTTCGTTAATTGTGAATTACTCTGACAAAGAGGATATTGTGCAAGCAGTTACTCCGCTTGTGGCAGAGGAGTGGGGGCATTTTCGCAAGGTGGTGAAAGAACTTAATAAACGAGGCTTAAAACTGGGTCGCCAACGCAGGGATGAGTACGTACTAAAGATTAAGGCTCTTAGGCAAGACGGAGGTACGCGCGACCAGCAATTGGTTGAACACTTACTGATTTTTGCTTTGATAGAAGCCCGCAGTTGCGAGCGTTTCCGTTTGTTATCATTACACATCAGCGACCCTGCTTTGAAGGAGTTTTACCACGAGTTTATGGTATCGGAAGCGGGGCACTACCGTTTGTTTATTGATTTGGCCAAAAAGTATATGCCTGAGGAGCACGTGAAAGAACGCTGGAATGCTATTTTGGAAGGCGAAGCCGAAATACTTGCCTCTTTGGAACTAAGAGGCGACAGGGTGCATTAATTGCCCTTTCTCACTTGTCATTCTGACCGCAGGGAAGAACCTTATAGCAAATATGTAAACAAGGTACGATAAGATGCTTCACTATCGTTCAGCATGACAGTAATGTCCCGTCATTGCGAGGTCACCCGAAGCAATCCTTATTAGCCGACACCCCCTTGTGTTCCCCCTTAATAGGTGGAAGCAACCGCACTGAGCTTTTACACTCGAACGATTTTTGATGACACACCTATCTGTTATTCCGAAGCGTAGCGAGGAGTCTTATTGAAATTGTGTTAACAAGACGGGATAAGATGCTTCACTACCGCTCAGCATGACAAACGGATTGCGAGTAAGTATCAATAAAATTTAATCTTGCGGGCGGCAAATATTACCATACGCAATAAAATAAGTCCGTGTGAGAAACGCGAAATATTAGTGCTTCCATACGTACGTTCGCGGTAGCGAATGGGGATCTCCACAATTTTAAGGTTCAGTTTAAACGCCCCAAAAATCAAATCAAAATCACCAAAGGGGTCAAAATCACCAAAAAACTTGCGGTTGCTGCACAGGCGGTCATAATCATCCCTAAAAATTACTTTGGTACCACACAAGGTATCCTTAAACGGCCTTTCGAGCAACCAAGTAAACATCATGCTGAAAAACTTATTACCATACACATTAAGAAACTGCATGGCATTCGCTTCCATTTTATATACCAATCGTGAGCCGTTAATAAAATCGCCTTTGCCGCTTGCTATGGCGTTATAAAACTTAGGCAAATCTTCGGGCGGCATCGTAAGGTCGGCATCCAAAATCATAAGAATATCGCCTGTGGCCATTGCGAACCCTTTTTTCACGGCATTATTTTTTCCTTTACCGTCTTGCTGGCCAATTTTAATATCGTGGGTAGCCGCGTACTTTTTCTGTATCTCTTGTATCTTTTCCCAAGTATCGTCGGTACTGTTACCCTCAACAAAAATTATTTCGGTATGGCTACCCAGTTTTGGGGTACGTAATATGGCGTTTTCAATATTACCGCTCTCGTTGCGAGCAGGTATTACCACACTTACAGTAAAGTCTTTCTTAAAATCAGGCAGGGCATCGGGTTGCGGGCGCGCAAAGGCATACTTGCTGATGCACAGTTGCCTGAACAAAGGGAAACGAGCCAGTATGGTATTAAAAAACCACGATATACCCGGAATGTTAACGGGTAATATCTGACGGTGCGCCATGCGATAGGTATCAAAGCCTGCCAAATCCAACAGGTTCTTTAAATCGGCATCGCTTAGCCAGTTTTGGTTGGGGGTTTTCATTTTAAGCCCCGTAGCTTCGGCCAGTTTCAAAAAAGGTTCCCACAAATAGCTGTAATACGTTACAATTACTTTGGTATCGCGGTGGCACAGCTTTTTAAGCTGTTCAAACACCGCTTGTATATCATCCAGATAACCGATAACGTTTGATATAATTACCACATCAAACTTTTCTTCAAGAGTGATGTTTTCGGCATCCATCAAATAAAAATCTATACCGGGGTTGTTGTTGCGGGCATTTTGCAACATAGCGGGGCTAAAATCAATGCCTGCTTTTTTGCTGCCTTTCAGTTGGGCAAGCATTTCGCCGTTGCCGCAACCTACCTCAATCACACTGTAATCATCGTGGATAAAGTAGTTGCAGTAGCGGGTTATATCGTTCCAATAGTAGCTGTTTTTGCGGCGTACTTTTATACGTTTTTGGGCGATGTTGTTAAAATACTCTTTTAGTTGGCTCATTGCCTTGTAATTTCAATGGTAACAAACATGGAGATTTGCGGACTAACGGCCAGCAAGGTGTTTTCGATGCCTTTTATCAGCCCGTAACTAAAGTTTGGGGCCAACTGGCGTTTTGATACTCCCCCGCTCAGTAAATAACGCAGAGGGGTATGGTAGCGTATGCTTTCTATCTTAAGCTGAGGAAACTCAGCCTCAAATTTTTGACGGTCGCGTTCAAAAATAATCCAAGGCAATGCGCCGTTGGCTCCGCTCAAAGGGCCTGTGGCAGGTATTTCCCAACCACCTTTGGGCTCAAACGGTTCGTGGTGAAAGTTGCGGTAAATAAAACGCCCCCAAGCACTGTTAGCAGGTTCGGTCATTAAAATTTTTCCGCCTTTGGCAAGCACTCTTTCGGCTTCTTTTAAAAACAACGCAGGTTGTGGAATGTGGTGCAGTACATCAATCATAAAAATGCCTGCTACGCTGCCGGTTTCAAAAGGCATATTTTCCCCCGGAAACACATAATCCAGTCCGGGCAATTCCATTACATCGCTGGTAAGCATTTGGGGCATTACTTCTTTTACAAAGCCTGCGCCACTGCCCAACTCAATCCAATGTCCTTGCGGAAGATTTGCGCCCCGTTGTTTAAAGTGGTTATACCATTCTAAATACAGTTGGTAAAGGAATTTTTTGCTACGGATAATATCCCCGTGCGCCACCGTGCGGCGCGGATCGTCTAAGTTGTATTTATCTACTTCTTTTAGATTGAGGATACTCATTTTTGCAAAACGGCAAATGTAGGGAATTTAACCGTGATGGAGAATGGTGTTTTTGGAAGAATGCTCCTGCCTGTTACCTAAAAACCTATACTCAATTTATTACCCAGTTCAGTAAGGTCAGCAATAACCGCATCGGTAAGAGGTATGCCGTCGATAAGCCTGTGTTCATATTCAAACGTTTCGGGTTCGCCGGGAATTAAAACGGTTTGCCCCTCAATAGCAGGCGACGATTTAAACCGTTCAATCCAGTTTTCAATATGGGTATTGTATTCTTCCAACGGGCGGAAACCGTCAACGCGCATGGCTCCCACAAAATGACCGATACCTTGACCGGGCATGTCAGGTGCTAAGGGCAAGAAGCTAACAAACGGCGGTACCCAAGGGCCATAATTGGCACCTGATAATACTGCCGAAAAAATATCTACTACCGAAGCAAGTGCGTAGCCTTTATGACCCGCTTCTTCCATGCTGCCTAAGGGTAATAATGCCCCCCCTTTTTTTAGTTCGTTAGGGTCGGTGCTTGCTTGTCCGTTTTTATCCTGCACCCAGCCTTGCGGAATACTTTTGTTTAACCGTTGTGCTATCTCAAGTTTACCGTTGGCCGCTGCCGAAGTGGCCATATCACTAACCACAGGTGGGTATTTACCGCCCGGCATGGCAAAACACATTGGGTTAGTGCCTAATAATCGTTCGGTGCTGTTTGTTGGAGCTACCAGCGGGCTGGCATTCGTCATGCTAATGCCCACCATATCTTTTTCAACGGCCATTAAGGCGTGGTAGGCTCCAATACCAAAATGGTTTGAGTTTTTAACCGATACCCAACCGCTGCCTACTGCTTGGGCTTTTTCTATAACCACTTGCATGGCAAAAGGAGCTACTACCAATCCCAGTCCTCCATCACCGTCGATAGTTGCCGTTGAGGGAGTTTGGTGCACCACTCGAATGTTGGGTGTTGCGTTTATCCTTCCCGCTTCCCACAATCGCACATAGCCTGATAATCGGGCTACGCCGTGTGAATCTATGCCCCGCATATCGGCTTTTATCAAAACATCGGTAGCAAGAGTTGCGTGTGCATCGCTGCAACCCATTTTAATAAATACGTTTTTACAAAAATCTTCGAGGTGGTTTTTAGTGTACTTTATCATTCCTTATAATGATTGCGGGGATATCCCCTTGAGCTTGCCGAAGGGTGGCGTGAAACAATCTCTCAGAATAGGAAACAGATTGCTTTACCCGTGCCTCGCTCGCAATGACGGGAGACTACCCTATTGCCCTTGCCAGCAAATCTACTATATGTACGGGTTTTAGAGGGAGATTTTTCTTTTTAATATAAGCATCCATGTGCATCAGGCAACCGGGGTCGTTAGAAACTATGTACTCAGCCCCTGTTTTTAATGCGTCGTTCACCTTTTGCTCTGCCAATGATACCGAAATGGCTTCGTAATCGGTAGAGAAAAAACCTCCAAAACCGCAGCATTCTTCGGGACGGGTCATCTCTATCAATTCAATTCCCTTTATGTTATGCAACAAAGCACGCGGGGCAGTTTTAATACCGCTTTTCAACGATTGACAACTATCGTGGTAGCAAACTTTGGCTTGCAGTTGCAAACCCAAGTCTTCCTTTTTCAGCACGTCCACAATAAACTCACATATTTCGTGCAGATTTTTTTGCAGGCGTTTACAAGGGTTGTGCAACATACTGTTATTAAACAAGTGGGTGTACCATTCGCGCACAGTACCTACGCATGCTCCTGAGATGGATACCGCATGGCGGTCGTACTGAAATTCGCGAATAAACTTTTCGCCAATCAGTTTAGCATCGTCAAAATTACCGTTGGTGTAGGCGGGCATCCCGCAACAGGTTTGTTCGGCATCATAATTCACTTTGCACTCAAGATACTCCAATACCTTCACCATGTTAAATCCCGTATTGGGGCTTAATTGGTCAACAAGGCATGGGATATGAATGTCCACCACTATTTGCTTGCCTCTCACCTGAACCATCGTAGTGCAAACCTACATTTTTTTGTTGTGATGCCCTTGCCCTGCGTACAACATTTGTTAACAGGTGGTTAATAAGCTGTGTTTAAGCAAAAGGGGATAAAACCCTATTTTCAATTCTTGTGCTATCTACGGGCATACCCACAAAGGCCGACGGCCATATTTTTCAAGGTTCTGTCCCATAGTTTCGGGCATGGAGTGGAAATAAAAGCGGTAATGGTGATATGTGAGTGAGTCGTTGCCCAATGCAGGCAATACATTTATTCGGGTGTTAAAGGTGAATACAATAACTGCACAGGCAGTAATAATGTAAAGAGGCAACATATTCCCGTCTCGCTCCCACGTTTTTATCACCCCGAAAACAAGCAGCAAAATAAGTACTACCGCAGGTTGGTAGATGCGGGCAATCCAATCACCGCGCATTTGCCAGCCCTCGTAATACGGTGCCATGTTGTTAAACACAAATACAATAAGCATACTAACGGCAATGGCCCAAAAAGGTAAATCAAGCGCAAGACTGCGGGTTACTTTACCCAATACTATCACCACACAAAAAAGTACAGCCAAATAAAAATACATGGCATCAAAAAAGTTGCGGTACAGTAAGTAGGGCAGCTTTTTAAAATTAGCCCACAATACATCGCCCGTAGCTCCCAAATATGCATTAATAATGTTTCCGTATATATCAGTGTTACCACTGGATTGCGGCAATGTCCTGCCGCTTAAAAACCACAGCCAGAGAGCCAGCGGCAATACCAACATTACCATTGATACCGGAATTGCACGCCACTTTTTTTGTAACAACAGCAACAAGCCAAAGGCAGGGATAAAAAATATATAGGTATCGTACGCCAAAAAGCTAATGCCCGCCAACAAACTATAAATGGCTGTTTTTCGCAAGCTGCGGGTTTCCCAAACTTTATACAGCAATATGGTAAGCACCAATGTGCAGGCGGTTATTAAAATATGGGGGTAAGGCATCCCGCTCCAATACACAGTAGCAGGGTAAGCACTTAATAAAACCAGCCCGATAAAGGAAGCTGTTTCGCCCCAACGTTTTTTTGCCCACAGGCAAAACCATATCATCGCGGCAATATTCAGCAATATGGCCATTATAAAACCTCCCCCCGTAAAGCCAAACATCTTCATAAACGGGTAACTCACCATATACAACAGCGGGCGGCGCAATAAATAGGCCCAGTTCCACTCCTCCTTCGGTTTTCCGTCAATCAGCTTAAAGTTGGCTATGTAATGCTTATGGTCGTAATTGGCAATGTAATAACAGCCCAGTTTGGTAAAATCAGTATCCCCCTCAATATTTATATAATCCCCTTGGTCGTTCACCAAATGCGGGTTGGCAAGTGTGGCCGCATACGGAGCTAATGTGCCGCTGCACAACCACATTTGCAAGGCAAATACCAAGCAAAAAAATACCAATAACCAAGTATAATACCTTTTTATAATGGGCATGTGCAAGTATAGTTATTTTAAGGGTTATGTACAGAATGAGGTTGCTTACATCATAATCCTTAAAAATTCATTTACTTTGCCGCGATTTTAAATGCGTTTTGCAAGGTAAACTCATCATCATATCAGCCCCCTCGGGTTCAGGAAAAACCACCATTGCCAAATACCTATTGGCGCAAATGCCTGTGCTCGAGTTTTCAATATCGGCAACCACACGTTCAAAACGCCCGGGCGAAGAGCACGGGAAAGATTATTATTTTATCTCTACGGATGAATTTAATACCCGTGTGGCAAATGGCGAGTTTGTAGAACACGAAGAGGTGTATGCAGGTGTGCATTACGGCACGCTGAAAAGCGAAGTGGAACGTATTTGGAGCAAAGGCCACCATGTGGTTTTTGATGTGGATGTGGTGGGAGCTAAAAATCTGAAACAGATGTATGGCGATAAAGCACTGCTGATGTTTATTACATTACCTGATTTTGAAACCCTTGAAACCCGCTTGCGCAGCCGCAGCACCGAAACTGCCGAGCAGTTGGATATGCGCCTGAGCAAGGCTCGCCACGAGTTGGAATATGAGCAGTATGCTGATGTGCGGCTGATTAATGATGTGCTTGAGAACGCGCAGCAAAGGGCTATGCAAATTGTATCGCAGTTTATACAATCTTAAAACACACTGCCATTGAATATAGGACTCTTTTTTGGCTCATTTAACCCCATACATATCGGGCATTTGATAATAGCCAATTATATGCGCCACTTCGGGCGGTTGGATGAGGTGTGGTTTATTGTATCGCCCCAAAACCCTTTTAAAACCCACAGCGATTTGCTACCCCAGCAGCAACGCCTGCAAATGGTGAAACTGGCTATAAACGGCAAGCCCTACTTAAAAGCTAATAATGTAGAGTTTAGTTTACCCATCCCGTCTTATACTGTTGATACTCTTAAACATCTACGTCAAACCCATCCGCAGCATATTTTTAAAATAATAATGGGAAGTGACAACCTTGCCTCTTTTAATAAGTGGAAGGATTTTGAAGAAATTTTAGAACATCACCAATTGCTGGTATATCATCGCTTTGGCCATCGAAGCGAGGAGCTTGAACAACATCCCAATATTATTTTTTACGATGCTCCCGTATTGCACATTTCTGCTACGTATGTGCGTGATTTAATAGGTCAAAAAGCCCCAATCGGTTATTTGGTTACTCCTGAAGTGGAAGAATATATTGCCGAAAACAAGTGTTTTGAAACGGGGAACGCATAGGAAATTTTCCTTCAACTGATTCAGGAGTCTATCGCACAAGTAGCTGTCATGCTGAACGACAGTGAAGCACCTTGTCCTGTTTTGTTAACACAATTGTAATAAGATTCCTCGCTACGCTCGGAATGACAGTATGATTGCGTCATTGCGAAAACCGCTTTTGGGTTTTGAAGCAATCTGTTGGTTCAGGGTATTTAGGGGAGGATTGCTTCGTGCGACCTCACAATGACAGATAAGTATATCCGTTTTTTCAAGCGTCCTCGCTTGAAGTGACTTTAATTGTCGCGTCCACGCGAACCAACTATATATAGCGGGACGCTACTCTCCTTATTCCCGAAGCGCGGACGCTCCGGGGAACACCCAGTGTCCACATATCATGCTAAACGACAGTGAAACATCTTATCCTGCTCTGTTAACACAATTTCAATAAGATTCTTTGCTACGCTCGTAATGACAGATAAGTATATCCGTTTTTTCAAGCGTCCTCGCTTGAAGTGGCTTTTATGTTGCGTCCACGCGAACCAACTACATGTAGCGGGACGCTACTATCCTTATTTCCGAAACGCGGACGCTTCGGGGAACACCCGGTGTTCACATATCATGCTGAACGACAGTGAAACATCTTATCCGCTCTGTTAACACAATTTCAATAAGATTCCTCGCTACGCTCGGAATGACAGATATTGTGTCATCAAAAATCGTTCGAGTGTGAAAGCTCTGTGCGGTTGCTTCCACCTATTAAGGTGGAGCACAAGGGGGTGTCAGCTAACAAGGCTGCGCTCAGAAGGACAGTTTTAAAGATTTTTACAAATCAAAAATGGTGTACATAGGGCAGTGGTCGCTGTGTTTGGCATCGGGCAATATTTTAGATTCTACTACTTTTGCCTTTAACTCATCGTTCGCAATCACATAATCAATACGCCAGCCTTTGTTATTGGCTCTTGCGTTGGCTCTAAAACTCCACCACGTATATTGGTGGGGCACTTCACCATTCGCATGGCGAAAAGTATCTACATACCCATTGCTTAAAAAGCGGGCAAACCATTCGCGTTCTTCGGGCAAAAAGCCGCTACTGTTTTTATTCCCTACGGGGTCGTGTATATCAATCGGTTCGCGGCAAATGTTATAATCACCCACTAAAATAAGGTTGGGTATCTCCTTGCGTAAATCGTTCACGTGGCGCAAAAAATACTCTAACCAAAGCATTTTAAACGCTTGGCGGTCTTCGCCGCTGGTGCCGCTGGGGTGGTAGGCGCACAATACCGAATACCCGTCATAGTCGGCGCGTATCACACGGCCTTCGCTGTCGTATTGCTCATTTCCGCAACCGTACACTACGTTTTTAGGTTCGGTTTTGCTAAGAATAGCTACTCCGCTATATCCTTTCTTCTCAGCAGGGTACCAATAATGTTTATAGCCCAACTCGTCAAAAATGGCGGTGGGTATTTTAGTCATGTCAGCCTTAATTTCCTGAAAACAAACAATATCAGCATTTTGCTGGCGCAGCCATTCAGGCAGGGTTTTGTCAACCGCAGAGCGGATACCGTTTACGTTGTAGGTGATAACTTTTACCATGATGCCAAATTAAAACAAGTTTGAATAATATCGGGTGAAAAAGGATTGAATTTTACAAGGGGATATTAAACCCGAGGTTAGCCCCTATTGTATAACTGCTTAACGAGAATTTGGGAGTATCGCCGTTTATTTTGCCTGCTGTTCTCCATTTTTGGTTCGATAAATCAAGTTGGTATCCACCATATATGCCAAAGGTAAACCGACCCTTGTGTATGCGTAAATCGGCAGCAGCATTAAGGTACATACCGGGGTTTGTGTAGGTAGTGGTTCTGTTGCTGCCAAAAACATCTTTGCGACTTTCATCCGCATGGGTTTCGGTAGCTTGCATCTCCCAATGTTCATATCCGTAACCGCCCGAAAGTATAAAATCAATGCTGTTGCTTTTAATCAAATCGCCACCGTACATAAAGTTGATGTTAAAACCCGAAAGTGCAACGGATGCCGAATCGCTAATCTTTTGTGTACCGGTTGAAAACCAAGTGAAGCGGTTAATTAATGAGTAATTACGGTTTTTAGAGAAATTAAATTCAAAACCGTAGAACTGCACCGAATGATTGAAATCTGTTTTTAAGCGGTTGTTGATGTTAGAAATGTTCATCCCTTTTGCCCCTGCTGTGGCTAAGAACATAATACGCTCTTTGTTGTTAGGGTCAAACAGGCTTGAAATGTCCATTGTTTCTTCTATCTCCCCTGCGCTATTATCATCCGTTTCATTGTAGTTAATTATTACCGCATTAAAACGTTTTGAAAGCTGTGCAAACGTGGGGTCTTCGTTGCCCAAAACAGTTAGCGAGATAGTGTTTAGCTCAGTGTTGTTTATCAAACTGTCAAGTCCGGCATTAATAGGCACATTATCATCCATAAAATCAAACATGGCAGGATAAAATACAGCGCACGAAAACACTTTGTCTTCAAACGGACTGCCTGTGGTAGTGTTTAGCCGTGTAGCCAACGAGTTGAAGTAGAAATAGCTGCAATCTTCTTTTTCGCGGGTGCGTTGGGTGTGGCAACGGCCAAATTGGCCAAAGATTCTCGTATCAGGGTTTTGTGCAACCAATTTCCTTACATTTTGTTCCATGTAATTTTCACGGAATATGTATTGGTGGGCGGCACCCTCGTATGAATCGTACACAAAATAATCTTCTATGTTTTTTATTTCGGTTTCAAACAAGTCAAAGTTGCTACCTAAATACGCTTGGTATTTCTCTTTATGTTTTTTGTAGTTTTCTATTACCAACTCTACTGTAAAACGGGTGTTTACATATATTTTGGTGTAGGCTGAGTCGCTGCCCGGCGTTTCAGTAGCTATACCATCATATTCACCCTCTTCGTCCTCGTCTTTGTTTTTGGCTGATTCGTAATCGTGGTATTCAGAGATAGCTTTCAAGGCATCAATGTGCAGCTTTATTGAATCGTGCGGCGTAGAATTCTCAGGCAATAGCGATTCAAGCATTTTAACAGGGTACACAGGCTCACGCTCTAAATCCACTGAGGCTAACGAGAATTTTTCGTTTTCGGGCAATGAGTCGTAAAAATCCCTCAATCCTTTAAACAACTCAAAGTATTCATCGTACGTGTGTTTGTCTAAAAGGTCAAGAATATTACTGTCTCCCGTTTGCACATACTTATTAGCCGCATACCCCAGCGAGTAGCCAAACTCCATCATAAACACACGTGCCCCTGCGGTTTTATGCAGGTGCTTAAACATTTTCAGTTCAAGTTGTGAGTTCGATTTCAGGTAACGGTGGTCTTCGCCTGTAAAAAACAAAGTGAACTGCGAAAGGTACGCACTGTCGAGTACCGAAAAACTGCTGTAATCGTTATTGTTTTCTACATCCAGCACCGTTTTTTGGGCTGATAAACGGATACACGAAAAGGCAAGGAGCGCGAAGAGGATGTGTTTCATTAAAAGTTATTTAACTACTAACTTTATTGTAGCGGTATTTGTTGCGCCTTGTGCAGTTAATTGATAAACGCCTGTAGCCAGTTGGTTATCGGCCGTTAGGGTATAACCGGTGCCCATATTTTGAGCTTGCACAGGTATCGTACGTCCGTTTATATCGGTAAGGGTAAATTTAACTTCGCCCAAACCTTCGGGTACTTGAACATATACAGTATTTCCAGTTGCAGGGTTAGGATACACCATTAAACCGTTATCAATTACAATATCGCCGATAGAAACCATATCAAACTCTGCTGAATATTCGGCACGTTTTACAGTGGTATAGGTGTCGTCTTCAAACTCAATAATGGCCAATTGCTGCATCCCTGCATTTTCACGGAAAATGCGGTATTGGTAAGTATACACCGAGTCGCCTTGGTCAACTCCCATTGCTGCCAGCAAAAAAGGGTCGGCGGGCATGCCGCTGATATAAAAACTATCCACGCGCAATACTTCCGATTTTAGCAACAAGGCATCGTACGTTGTACCCGGCTGCCCTTTTGAGGGCACGCGGCAAGTACCGTAGCTTATCACTTCGTGCGAGGCATCAAAATAATTATCAAAATAGCAAGGGGTATTGTTAAAGCCCAACAAGCTGATATTCATATTAAATGTGGTATGTGCCTTTGATTGCGCTACCCATGTTTTGGTATTTTGCAATGGGAAACTAATCTCAGTATAGGGCAAAGCAAAGGCATAGGTTTGGGCAGGAAAGGTAACCGAGTCGGTATTTAATCCTGTAATAAATCCTAAACCGATGGTTTGCTTCTCGTAACCGATACCCAACGCATCAATACCGCTGTTGCTTTTTTGCAGGTAAATTTGCTGACGTACGGGTAAAGGGCCAAAATACGTCCATGCTTCACTACGTTCAGTAGCCGCTGCAAATACAGGATGGTTGCTCACAGGAGCGTATAGTACCTGCCTGCGTCCGCCGCGCTTTTGCACACTTCCCAAATCCCACAGGGTGCCTGTGGCAGTATTAAGGGCGGGTACGGTTCCCGAATCGGCATATTGGTATGTTGCTGACGGGATGGAAGGAAAGTTGGCAGTGGTAAGGCTTATTTGTGCCGTAGCAAGGGTGGTTGTTCCTATCGCGCAAGCGAAAAACAAGTAAACTTTTTTCATACAAGGTTTTTGAGTGGTAAACAAAACTATATTATTTTTTGCAGAGATTAATGATTGGCTCAATACGCAGTTAAAGAGTTAGTTATATTTTGGTATCAGGTGGTTTTTTCTAATTCACTCCAAAATTCGGCAGCGCGGCGGGTATGGGGTATTACTATAGTTCCCCCTACAATATTGGCCACTGCAAACACTTCATAAATTTGGTCTTTGGTAATACCCAGTTCATAGCATTTTCCCAAGTGATATTTCACGCAATCATCACAGCGCAGTACCATACTGGCTACTAAGCCCAGCATTTCTTTAGTAGCCACAGGCAGAGCACCTTCGGCGTAGGTTTGCGTATCTAAATTAAAAAGGCGTTTCAGTACTAAATTATCAGCACCCAAAATCTCCTCATTCATGCGGGTGCGGTAGTCGTTAAAATCTTCAACAAGTCCCATATTAGTTTTTTCAGGCAAAATAACGTGTTATTCTTCGGTTTGTTTCGTTTTTCGGGTTTTGCGAACAGGTTGCTCATCAGTGGCCACAGGTTCAGCTGCCTCTGTTCTTCCCTCTGCAAAATCACGCACAATTTTAAACCCTAACCGTACTGCAACCGCGTGCAACAACCTAAGGGCGGTTTTCTTTATAAACTCTTTAATATTATCGGCCTTCCAAATCCCTGTAAGCACATCTTTAGCAATACCAAAACTTTTGGGCGATTTAAGAAACCCGTATAGGGCTGAGTTTGCAGCCATGCCCACGTAATTATCCTGCAAATAATTCAGCCGTTTGTCCAAATCGTTTTCCATATTGCGGCATTCCATTTTTGTACGGTTAATGCGCTGTTGCAGTTGGGCAATATTAGTTATCCGTTTTGCCATAAAATAAAAAGGTTAAATTTCTTCCTCCTCCTCTTCAAAATCGTCATCGTTAGCTATTTCACGTGCCACAATGTTGGCTACGGGGGTTTGCAGCAAAGGTTTACGCAGCAACAGGGCAAGCACAAAAAGTAACAACAAAATGCCCGTGCTTATACCAAAACCCGTAGCATAACTCCCTGTTCTTTCGGCCAGCCAAAAAGAAAACCACATACCCGCAAATACAATAACAAACAGCAGGATGAAGAACACAATAAATAGTGAAAAAAACAGCCCCAATGCCTGCGAGGTTTTGAGTGTTGTTTGTAGTTTCAGCAGTTCCAGTCGCTTTTCGGCATATACCTTTAGCGTTGATTTTGTTTGTGAAAAGAAGTCTTTAAAATTATCTTCCATAAAGTCATGTCTTTGTATCAAAAGTAAAATACGGCATTAGCCGCAATAGGTTTTCTTACCTCTATCTTTTGAGACAGCCCCGTTTGTTTACTCAAAAATACCACTATTTTGTGTGGGTTGCAGGGGTTTATAGCTTTATATTTGTTTTAACTCAATCAAACAACAGCGTAAACAATGGCTAATCTTGATAGCGGCCGGATGCGGCAAATTTTTTTCCTTATAATCATCATCGCTTTAGGTCTGCTGATTTTTTGGGAGATATATCCGTTTTTAACGGCTGTATTGGGCGCAGTTACATTTTATGTGTTGTTTAGGGGGTTAATGTTTCACTTGTCGTTAAAAAAGCGGTGGAACAAAACCGCAGCGGCTCTGCTGATAATGGCATTATCATTTGTTATTATCCTTTTGCCAACGGGAGTATTACTTAAACTTTTGTACGATAAACTGATGGTATTGCTAAGCACGCCCGACGTTTGGCTGGCAAAAATACAAACGGTGGTTGCTGAGGTAAATGAGTTGTTAGGTACTGATATTTTAAGCAGTAAAAACCTTGAACAACTGCCCGCCATGCTGGGCAACGTAGTGCCTAATATATTAATGGCAACGCTGGATACGTTATTGATAGTGGCGTTGATGTATTTTATCTTGTTTTTTATGCTTACAGGCGGGCGCAATATGGAGCGGTGGTTGTATGAATATGTGCCGCTGAAAGATGAAAATGTAATTAAAATTGGCCACGAGATATACAGCATGGTGCTCTCAAACGCCATTGGCATACCCTTGCTGGCTGTTATACAAGCAATTTTTGCCTTTTTTGCTTACTGGTTGTTAGGCGTACCCGACCCATTGTTGTGGGGCGCGGTAACAGCTTTTGCGTCTATGTTGCCCGTGATAGGCAGCACCATTGTTTGGTTTCCGCTTAGTATTTATCTGTATTTCAGCGGGCAAGAGTGGCAGGGTATTACCCTTTGGATTTTCGGCGCGGTGGTGATTATCAATATCGATAATGTTTTTCGCCTGATACTTCAAAAGCGTATGGCCGATGTGCACCCGCTTATTACCATGTTCGGGGTGATAATAGGGGTAAGCCTGTTTGGGTTTATCGGTTTGATATTCGGGCCATTGTTAGTGTCTATGTTCATATTGCTGCTGCGCATATACAATGATGAATTTGTGCAAAAACAGCGTGATTTAAACAGCCACGACAGTGCCGGTTCCTGATTAATGCTATCTTTCTACCCAATCAAAACGGGGTTGAAGCAAGGGCAATGCTTCAAGATTATATTTTTTGAGATTTAGTGATAAAGTATCCCCTTCAAAAAGACCGTACAGATGCAGGGTATTACTATCGGTTTGTTGCACAGTGAAAAAACCTGCCGGCTTATCGATATAGTAGTTGTGTAAATGCAGTTCGTGAGGGTTGCTCCTCAACTTATAATCGTACATAGCATCGTTCATTTTTTGGATAATAAAATAGCCCCTTCGGTGCACAAACACCCGTTTTATATAAAAACTGTCGGTAAGCAGGGGCTGTAAAGTATCACCGTTTTTAACTAATGTTTCTACGCTGTATGCCCCGTGCAAAGGCGGGCGCAGGGCTTTATCATCATTATAATTTCCCGATGAAACGTATTGTGCCATAGCATCTGCCGCCAACCAGCCTATTACAACCGTTTTTATCAAAGCATACAGCCAAAATTTGTGGTTGAAATGGGGCGGGCTGAAAGAGGGTAGTTTTGCAGCATTGTTTAATAGAAGCCCTTTTAGTAATGAGTTATAGGGAGTAAGAACAATAAAAGACAACAACAATAAAAAACCAGTAAACAGTTTTACCGAGATATTAAAACCCACGTTAATTGCTGCAATATTTAGTAAAACACCCAAAGCAATTAACCCGCCCAAAAGCCTTGTACGCCTGAAAAACAAAAGCAGGGCAGGTAATACCTCAATCATTCCGCTAAAAATAGTATAGGGGTACGATGCTCCCATAGTACTCCAAAACAATAAATCGGGGGAAGCTTGACCGATGGGTGTAAACAAGGTATTAGGTTCGGGCAAATAAAACTGCCATTTAAACAGTTTATTCAATCCGTAGCACAGCAATACGTATGCTAAATAATAAGTTGCACCCACGTGTACGGCATACCTTATTTTTTGTGACGGTTGTTTAGTGTGCAGTATCATACCTGCTAATACCGCAATAACCAACAACACGCAACAATGAAGGTATAATCCCAAACTATCCGAATCCGGCGAGGTATCAATATCGCCACTAATACCTACCATTTGTCCTGCTGCTTACGTAAGTGGCGAAAACAGAAGTAATAAAACATTGCTTACGGGTGGCAGCCAACGGCTACCAAAAGGAAATGTGAGGATGAAAAGACTGCAAAAAACAGCGATTGTCCAAAAACCAAGGGTTTTTACGCGGGTGTTTGTTTCTTGTATTGAGGGTAGTTTCATTACAGTTATTGCACAACGGTAAACCACATAGCCAAATAAGTTCAACGTATTTGAACTTTTACTTGAATGATGTGTACAGCCCTCTAAAAAACAGACATGAAAAAATACATTATAGCGGCGGCGAGTGCATTATTGATTGTGGCAGCGCAAGGCCAAACCAAGCGAATAGCAGCCCTTAGCCACAGTAGTTCAACCACCGTTTATGAATACGAAGACGGTAATTTGGGCAAGATACCTAACTATGAGAAATACGACAGCTTGTTTAACACCTACACTTTTGAAGAGGCCGATACAGTTGAAAAGAAGGAGGTTTTGCCTGCCAAAAGGCGCAAAGGCAAGCAACCGAAAAAAGACACTATTAAAAGTAAACCTGATAGTACCAAAATCAAGATGTTGAATGATGAAACCCATGCGCCTGAAAGCAACGAACATTCGCAGGCAATACTGTGGTGGCTTATGCTACCTGTTTGTGCAGGCGGTATCGTATTGTTAAAGAGTTAAGCGGATTTCCACATTTCCCATGCTTTGCGGGCTTGCAGTTCAAGCATTTCAAGTCCGTTGCAGGTATTAGCCCCAAACTCGCGGCCTTTTTGTAAAAACAGCGTGTCGGCGGGGTTATACACCAAATCGTACAGGTAGTGATGGGGAGTTAGAGCCTCATAGGGTATGTGGGGAAATGTTTTGATAGCGGGGTACATACCCAAAGGGGTTGTGTTTACAATCAACTCATAGCTTTTGAGCGTATGGATTGATATATCTTCATAAGTGAGCAGAGCTTCGCTGTTCACCTGCCTCGATACCTTCACACTCTCTATACCCAGTTGGCCTAATACATAAGCTACAGTATTAGAAGTTCCCCCCGTACCCAATATCAGTGCTTTTTTGGGGCGATACACGCCTAAAAAGTTCTCTAATGTCACCCTAAATCCGAAACTATCGGTATTGTAACCGTGAAGGTGCAGGGTAGTATCTGTACGGGTAATTTTAACAGTATTTACCGACCCGATGGCCTCGGCTTCGGGTGAAATACTATCCAAAAAAGGGATAATGGTTTTTTTGTGCGGGATGGTTACGTTTAAGCCCGTAAGTGTTCGCTGGGCTTTTAGCCAATCGCGGAGGGCATTAATGTTCTCAAGCGGAAACAGCTTGTAACTACCCTTTATACCCGACTCTTTAAAAAAACCTTCAAAAATTTCAGGCGATTTTGAGTGACCCAGCGGGTAACCTATTAGCCCCAGTTGCATAATTTATTTTTTTGAGAAACGGTGGCGAACAAACTCAATAATAATGGGTATTATAGAGATAAAGATGATGCCGAATATTACGGTTTCAAAATTGTTTTTTACCCAATCGGTTTGTCCAAAACTATAGCCCAGCAAGGTTACGCCAACTACCCAAAGGGCAGCTCCGGCAAGGTTGTATGTAATAAACTTAGGGTACGTCATACTGCCAACACCTGCCACAAAAGGGGCAAAAGTGCGTACAATAGGCACAAAGCGGGCAATAATGATGGTTTTGGGGCCGTATTTCTCATAAAAAGCATGGGTTTTGTCCAAATGCTCCGGTTTCACAAGATTTCGCCCGAATAACTTAACTTTTGTAGCTCCTACGCCAATGTAGCGTCCCACCCAATAGTTTACCGTATCGCCCAAAAAGGCAGC
>JAMIFM010000008.1:0-111896 GCA_035906255.1 Bacteroidia bacterium | reverse complement strand
CGTATAATACTAATGCCTATATTTTTAAGGCTTTTTTACGCGGTAAGGTAAAAACGCTGGAGCAATACGAGGTAGAGAATTATCAGGTGGGTTTGAATACGGTGGGCTACCTTGACCAAACAGGAAGGCTTAAGGTATATAATAGTAGTGTGGTGTATGAGTTGGAAGAATTAACGCCTAATTTTTATACGGTGGCGGATGATATAGTGTTGTATCATACCAAAAACAATGATTTTAAGGTGTTTTATAAAGACAGTGTGTACCGCCTTGAAACGTTTTTGCCTGAAAAGTATTGGGTGCAGGACGGCTTAGTATATTATATGGACGAGAACAACCGCTTAAAGGTGTTTGATAGAGGGAATGTTCACTTTTTAGAGTATTTTTTGCCTAACGGGATAAAGGTGTTTAACCACACACTGGTGTTTAAGAACCGGTTGAATAATTTAATGATGTATCGCAACGGCGAGATAAAAAATATATCGAACGAAGTGGTGAATAATTATTGGCTAAACGGTGATTTAATTGTGTACCAAGCCAATGTGAGCGACCTTGTGTTTGTGGGTAAGGGAGACCCGTTTAGGCTTCGCTACAACTGGCAAAAGTTTTAGGCAGGTCGATTATCATTTTCTGCAAATTGTTTTAGCAATTCATTTCTTTTCAGCAAAAAAGCAGTCATATATCGTTTTAAAATCAGCGTATCAACTATGCGGCCTATAAAGCCCAGTGGCGTTGTGTAAGAAAACTCATCGGTCATTACGGTTCCTTGTTCGGTAGCTGCAAACCGGTGGATGTGTTTCATCGTTTTAAACGCTCCTGATACCATCTCGTCCACAAATAGAAACGGGAATTCCATTTGGGTAATTTTAACTGTCAGGCGTTGTTTTGTGCCAAAATGAACAGCTTCCCATGTAACCGTCTCACCTTTTTCAATTAAACCACTTGTACGTCCTGCAACCGCTTTTTCCATTGTTTGACTTGCCGATAATTGATGCACATCAATATTTCTTGCAAGGTTAAAGCAAGATTCAATAGAGGCCTTTATACAGGTTGTAAGTATAATTGTAGCCATATCGATTAGTTACCATCTCACAAATTCAATGTCTTCAACATTTTGAGGGTTGGTATTTAGCAAAATATCCTCCGCTTTTTTCCAAGAGCTTTCATCGGTATAAAGCACACCGTCCTCAAAATCAGAGTAATCATCAAACAGGGTTAGTACCAGTTTATTAGGAGCGGGTAAACTATATAGCAGCGGAAGTATTAAATAAGGTTTGTCAGTCCCGGCATGGTAAAGCACAAAATACAGGTGGTTTTTATGGGTTTTTGATGTTTTGTACTTTGCGTCCACCAGCATAGTAGATTCGTCGGCAGCCTCAAACTCATTACCCGAACCCGAAAGAAAAAACTCACTGCTGTCAATAGCCCCCATAAAAATCAAATACAAACTCATTATGTTCTTTTCTTTAAACTCAACAGCTGATGAGTCATTACTATCATCAACGTGCAGCCAGCGGCCCTTTAGCGAGTTGTTTTGTGCATAAGAACCGCAAGCAATTGCTACAAAGCAGGCCGCTAATATTGTTTTAAAAAAAATAGGTGTTTTCATCAGTAGCTTAACGTATAGTTTCCGTCAGAGGTTTATTTTATTCTTTTTAAAGTAGCAACATTCTCTTTATTGTTAAAATCTTTTGGCCTTAGTGCTTCTTTCTTAGCGGCGGGAATGTCTCCTTCTTCTTCATGGTCAAAATCCATCGCCATTAAAAGAGTATTGCTGTTTACAAACTTCACAAGTCCCGGTCCCATAAATGCTACCGTGCTATCTTCATCCAAAATGCGGACATACATATCAAATTTAAAAACCGAGGCATCTTTTGTTGGAGTTAAGAAGTATTGCGTACATGCGTCATATTCATCATTAAACTCATAACTTTTGCCTCCGCTTATCTCCCCGTTTTCTACCATACTCATGTAACCTTCGGCATCAAAAATAAATAAGCCCGAGTCGGCATCTTCTACCAGTTGCCATTTGCCAACAATATTGTATTGCGCTTTTGCGGTAATTCCCAGTCCTATAAGAATGAGTAATAAAAAAGTGTTCAGTAATTTCATGCTATTTGCTTACTTGTTTAGATAAATTTTCGGTAATAAACTCGCCATATTTCCCACCATTGTCATAAATAAAATAGGCTTTTATACCTTTTTGCGATGCAACAAATTGTTTAGCATCTTCAAACCCCATTACCATGCAAGTGGTGGCATAGGCATCGGCCGTTGTAGCATCGGGAGCAATTACGGTAACGCTAAGTAGGTTATGATTAACAGGATACCCTGTTTTAGGGTTAATTGTGTGGCTGTATTTTTTTCCGTCGCGGTAATAAAATTTGCGGTAATTGCCTGATGTTGCCAATGCTTCGTTGTTTTGCAACGTAATAACGGCTTGGGTTGCGTTTTGTCCGTCAGGGTTCTCCACCGGTTTTTCTATCCCCACTTTCCAGTCACTTCCGTCAGGTTTTTTACCATGCGAAACAAACTCACCGCCAATATCAATCAAAAAATCATCCACCCCTTTTTTAAGCAGTATTTGGGCTATTAAATCAGCCGCATAACCGGGTGCAATGGCATTGAAACTGAATTTTATCTGCGGTATGGTTTTTAGCAAGGTATTGCCTTGCAAATAGCTTTTATCCATGCCCACATACATTTTCAGCGAATCAACCTTTGCACTGTCCATTTTCTCAGCGTTCTTAAGCCCAAAACCCCACGCCTCAAACAAGGGGGATGCGCTTGGGTCGAAAAGCCCGTTGCTTACCTCCCATACTTGCTTTGATTTTTTGTACATAACCAAAAAAAAGCTGTCTGGTTCAAATTGGCGGGGTGCATTATTCAGTTGACTGATTAATGAGGTTGAATCCCATGTTGAAAGCGATTTGTTAAAGACAGCTAAAAACGAATCGATTTCATGTAGGGTTAGTATCTCCTCGGGATGGTAATAAATGATGTTATAGTAGCTGCCCATAGTTTGGCCGCTATGTGTAATTCTTAAATCTTCTTTGCAAGAGTATAAGAAGGGGAGGACAACAAGGATAAGGGCTAATTTTTTCATGTACGATATGATACTTCAAAATAAGGGAACAGAATGAATAAAATATCATCAGCACTTAACTTTTTTGTGGTGTAATCATTTATTTTTGGCCAAAAAACTAATCAACGACTATTAACAAATGAAAAAAATTATAAGTATTTCTATAGTTTGTCTAACTCTTTTAGGTGCCGGCTGCAAAAAGAAAGGGCCACAAAAAGATGCAGTGGCTGATAAATCATCAGCAGTATGTATTTGGGATAAATCATCGTTACAAGAAACTCCTGAAAAGAAAGGGAAATGGTTGTCGTCTATTGCTTTGGGTGAAAAACTAACTTTTTTAGAAGAAACTAAAGAAGTACAAGAAGGGGGGAAGAAAGTTAGTTACCACAAGGTGCGCTTGTTGGACGGCAAAGAGGGATGGGTACGTACCGATTTTGTTGCTGTGGGAGCTAATGTGGCAGTTGTGTTTGATAAAACGGATATATACAGCCGGCCTGATTTAGCCACGATAACCAAGAATTTTTATGAGGCTACGGATATTGTAGCCGTAAAATCAACGCAGGATGGCTGGACTGAGGTGGTGGGAAAACGAAAAACAGGTAAATGGATTGAAACAGCTTGGGTGAAAAACAAAAACCTGTCGTTTGACGCGACTAATATAGCAGTTGCTCTTTATGTGCGCAGGGCATTGGCTAAAACAAAGAAAGAAGAGCAAATTGCCGAACTACGTAAAATAACCGAGAACTCAGATTTGGGAGGTTCCATTTTTGAAGATATGATTAATGAAATCCTTGTAGCCTACGATGAAGCAAATACTGAACCTCAAGTCCCTGAACTGGAAGCAGAAACGAAGTAGTACTGGTGAATAGGTATTAAACGAAATGAGAGGCCAATAAAAAAAGCCATCCTTTTTGGATGGCTTTTATATTTTAGAAAAGCGTTCGCTTATTCGCTTACAACTTCAACACCTACTTGTACTGAAACTTCGCGGTGAAGGTTTACAGTAGCAGTGTATGAACCTACAGCTTTAGGGTCTTCGTTCAACACAACCTTGCGGCGGTCAACTTCAAAGCCTTTAGTTTTAAGGGCTTGTGCCACTTGAAGTGCGTTGATAGAACCGAAGATTTTTCCGTTTGCACCAACTTTTGCACCCAATTGTACTGATACACCGTTAAGTTTCTCAGCAAGAGCCAAAGCGTCGTTTTTAATTTTCTCTTGTTTAAAAGCAGCTTGCTTAAGGTTTTCGTTCAAAACCTTCAAATTGCTTTCGGTGGCGATAGTAGCCATTCCTTGGGGAATAAGGTAGTTGTTTGCATAACCGTTTTTCACAGCTACTACATCATCTTTATAGCCAAGGTTTTTTATATCTTGTTTTAATATAATTTTCATTTGTGCTACCTCCTATTATTTTAGACCATCGGCTACGTAAGGTAATATCGAAAGGTGACGGGCACGTTTAACGGCTTGTGCAACCTTACGTTGGTATTTTAATGAAGTACCGGTGATACGGCGAGGAAGAATTTTACCTTGCTCGTTCAAAAACTTCATCAAAAAGTTAGAGTCTTTGTAGTCAATATACTTAATACCGTTTTTCTTAAAGCGGCAGTATTTTTTCTTGTTAGTTACCTCTGGGGTAGTGTTGAATACAAAGTTTGGATTGTGTCCTGCTGCGCGGGTACTCATACGGTTGCCTCCTTATCTTTTTTAGGTTGGTTAAACTCGCCGTTGCGTTTGCGTTGGTTGTATACCACAGCATGTTTGTCAAGGGCGATGGTTAAGAAACGCATGATGCGCTCATCACGTTTGTACTGAAGTTCAAGAGCTGCCACAGTTTTACCGGGTGCTTTAAACTCAAATAACTGATAAAATCCCGTAGTTTTCTTTTGAATTGGGTAAGCAAGCTTAGTTAGCCCCCAGTTCTCTTCGTGCACAATTTGTCCACCTTGCTCTATAATCAACTGCCTGTATTTTGCAACTGCATCTTTCAATTGCTCGTCAGACAGCACGGGTGTAAATATGATTACAGATTCATAATTTTTTAAATCCATGCGCTGTTAAAATTTTATTTAATCCTTTTTAAAAGGACGGCAAAGGTAACAAAATCATTTATAGTGCGCAACACTTCATTTTACATTTATCATTTGCCATTTAATCACCACGAAAAGACAGGGAACAAATTACACTATCTATACCAATGCGATAAATTACTACTCCGTCTTTGTCTTGTTCAGCAGCCTTGTTAGCGTTGCAGTTAAACAAGTCAATGTTGCTGTGCATCTTGCCGTCAATAAAAAAGTAAATCGCAGCATTACTATTTTTGTATGCATCAAACTTTTGTGTAAAATCCTCTTCCGGCTTCAAATCTGTTATGGTGTTTAATAAACTATCACCATCATACACTTCAATTTTCTCAATAGTTTTCGAAGTGTGGTTTGCAAACATTACTGGTATGTGTTCTATATCTAATCCCAAATCGCCAATCCAGTTCATGTATTGGTTAGCAATAGGGATGTTTAGTAGAATTATTCCCATTGTTAGCAAATTCTTACCGAAGGTTTTTGAAACGAAGATGTCTGAGATAACTACAAAAAGTATAAAGATGTTAAGTAAGCCGGCAACTATCAAAAATGCAAGGCCAATAAATGATAGCAGGTAAAACTCGGTCAACTGAAAGGTAAGAAATATAGCCGTACCGATGGCAAATGACCATAAAGCAACTTTTCTTCCTATTTGGTTTGGATTCATCATCGTTAATACTATTGCTTCAAAAAAAATGAAAACGGGTTTCAATAGTAAATGATAAATGTACAATACACATTGAATTATCCCCAAAGGCACTAAAAAATTTTTATCACTGCCTGCAAACCCTTAAACTTGCAACGGCAAAACGATGGAGAACTTTATAGTTTCGGCACGCAAATACAGACCCGGTACTTTTGATACTGTGGTGGGGCAAAGCCATGTTACCAATACCCTAAAAAACGCGATTAAAAACAACCATTTGGCGCAAGCCTTTTTGTTTTGCGGTCCGCGTGGGGTAGGTAAAACAACTTGTGCCCGTATTTTGGCCAAAACCATCAACTGCCAAAACCTGCAAGAAGGTATAGAACCTTGCAACGAATGCGAAAGCTGCAAAGCGTTTAACGAAAGTCACTCGTTTAACATATACGAGCTGGATGCTGCCAGCAACAATAGTGTGGACGATATTCGTGCCTTGGTTGACCAAGTGCGTTATGCTCCCCAAGGTGCCAAATACAAAATCTATATCATTGACGAGGTGCATATGTTGAGCAGTGCGGCTTTTAATGCGTTTCTTAAAACGTTGGAAGAACCGCCTTCGTACGCCATATTCATCTTAGCAACTACTGAAAGGCATAAGATACTGCCTACCATCTTATCGCGTTGCCAGATATTTGATTTCAAACGCATCCAAATACCCGATATAGCCAAGCACCTGCAAAAAATTGCTGAAAAAGAAGGCATTGTAGCCGATCCTTTGGCCTTGCACATCGTATCTGAAAAGGCCGATGGTGCTTTGCGTGATGCGCTTTCGATTTTTGACCAAATGGTGAGCTTTAGCGGCAATCATTTAACGTATGACAGTGTGATTGAAAACCTGAACATACTGGATTATGATTACTACTTTAAAGTTACTGATGCTATAAATGCCGAAAATGTACCCCTTGCATTGAACTTGTACGACGAGATTTTGCAAAAGGGTTTCGACGGGTTGGTGTTTTTAGAAGGACTTTCGTTGCATATACGCAACCTGCTGGTGTGCAAA
The DNA here is from genome assembly GCA_035906255.1 of Bacteroidia bacterium. Taxonomy (GTDB): domain Bacteria; phylum Bacteroidota; class Bacteroidia; order UBA8524; family UBA8524; genus SB11. The sequence goes on along the minus strand of JAMIFM010000008.1, from coordinate 105,030 downwards.
GATACAGGTACGTTAAAGTTGTTGCAGGTTGCCGATAACGTAAAAGAAAAATACAAAACCCAAGCTATCGCCACTGATACAGGCTTATTGTTTAACGCATTAAGCATTGCCACCCATGCTGAGGTGGGCTATAAAGCCAGTCGCAACCAACGTTTGCACGTTGAACTTGCCTTGATTAAAATGTGCCTGATATCCCAAGCCATCAGCATTGAGGCAGGCAATGATGCCCTTAAAAAAAAAATGATGTAGAAAGCAGTACTGCTGCAACAACTTCTTCTACATCAATACCTTCTGTTACTGTTACACCCGTACCCCCCGCAACTACATCTGAAATCAAACCGCTGGGTAGTGAAAACAAGCCCACGTATAACCTCTCTGGTCTTCCATCGTTAAAAGATTTCGCCAAGCAACCTGCTACAACGCCCAAAGTGGTAGAGAATACGCCTGCAAGCGAACAAAAAGCAGAGGTTGTAATTCCTGCCGATGATAAAAAAGACTTTGCTACAGCTTGGGAAGAATACGTGCAAGGGCTGCGTGATGCTAACAAACGATTGCTGGTAGGGCTGTTTGAGAAAACAACCCCCGATGTGCAAGGAGCCAATGTGTTTGTGCTGCACGTGCCGCATAAGGTATCTGCTGATATGGTTGAAGACGAACGGCAGGACATGATGGTGTTTTTACGCCGTCGTACAGGAAATATGAATCTTAATATGCAGGTGGATATTGTGCAAAGTGCCGAGAATGATATAGTACCCTATACCAACCGAGAGAAGTTTGAGAGCCTTGTACAAAAAAATCCTAAGCTGATGGACTTGAAGAATGCCCTTGACTTGGAGATTGAGTAAGGGTAAATAACTTACACACAAACACTGCACACCCTTATTTTTTGGCAACCTTTTTGCCACCTTTGCAGCTTCCTATGGAACCTGATAGTAGCGGTAACGCATCTCCCAAAACCGAAAGCATATACAACCGTCATTTTTGGATATTATCCATATCCAGCTTCTTGTTTTTTGCCAGTTTTAACATGATTGTGCCCGAGTTGCCCGATTATCTTACCCTAATGGGCGGCGAAGATTACAAAGGTTTTATTATTGCTTTTTTTACATTGGCAGCGGGCATTTCACGACCCTTTAGCGGCAAACTTACCGATACCATAGGGCGCGTACCTGTAATGCTCTTCGGTACTTTTATGACCGCTTTGTGCGGGTTGTTATATCCCTTCTTTACTACGTTAGTATTGTTTTTCTTCCTGCGTTTTATGCACGGTTTCTCAACCGGGTTTGCCCCCACAGGAGCTATTGCATACGTGGGCGATATAGCCCCTGCCAACCGTCGCGGAGAGACCATAGGGCTGGTAAGTATGTTTGGTACATTAGGCATGGCAATGGGTCCCGCCTTGGGCAGTTCATTAGCAAAAGACTTTTCGTTTGATGTAATGTTCTACGTATCATCACTGTTTGGGGTGATAGCTCTTATCATTACTTGGCCGCTGAAAGAAACCTTACCCAAAACCCAAAAATTCTCCTTCTCATTACTAAAAGTCACTAAAGAAGATTTTTACGAACCGAGGGTATTGCGGCCAGCAGCAGTGTATATGTTAGTATCAGTAGCTTTTGGGGCAATGCTTACTCTTGTGCCCGACCTTAGTAAACACATCGGCGAACCGGGTAAAAAAGGGTGGTTTTTCACCATCTTCACCCTGTCAAGCATCGCCTCACGGCTTTATGCAGGCAAGATGTCAGACAAGATAGGCCGTGTAAAAACCCTTAAAATAGGGATAGGTTTGTTAAGCATCTCAATGATGGTACTGGGTTTGGCCAACGGGCTGTTTATGTTTGTACTTTCAGCTTTTTTATTTGGTATTGCCAACGGTATCAACTCACCCACAATTATGGCTTGGACGATTGATTTGGGCGAGGATAAATTTAGGGGTAGGGCATTATCAACCGTGTACATAGCCCTTGAAATTGGTATTGGCGGCGGAGCATTGCTATCGGCAACGCTGTATGGCAATAACCCTGCAAACTTTATGTATGCTTTCGGAGCTTGTTCAGCCCTGTGCATACTGGCTTTTTTATTGTTGTTCAGGAAGATGAAACACGCATAGGCCGCGTGAGACGGACAAAGCACTCATTATAGTATCTTGCAGGCATGAAGTTTAGTTATGCCACCGAAGCCGACGTTGATTTTATTACCGATGCAGTGTTTGCAGCGGTAAAAAGCGGCTCAGATACGCTTAGTTATTCAACCATTTTTGAGAAAGGCGAAAGCGAACTAAAACCTTTGTTTAAAGAAATGTTGCTGGAAGACGTAGAAGGGCAGGAGCTTTGGCTATCGGGATTTATGGTGGCAAGAGACGAAAACGGCAACCCCGCAGCTACTTGTTGTGCTTGGGTTGAAGGAGAAGAGGGAGCATCGGCCATGCTTACTGCCCAAGTGCTGGCGTATGGTTTAGGTAGTGAGACTTTTAAAAAGGCTACTGAAAAGAATACCGTAGTAGAATCGCTGCGGGTGGATAGGGAAGAGGGAGCATTGCAATTTGAGCACGTATATACCGCCCCGAAATACAGGGGCAAGGGCTTGGCTGCTAAAGTAATTACTGAGCAGATAAAGGAGCATAAACAAAGAACCCCGTCATTACAAAAAGCCCAGATTATCTTGTTTAAAACCAATGCCAATGCCTTGCAAGCGTATAGTAAGATGGGGTTTAGTACAGCACATGAAACCCACTCTTTGCACCCCGATGTGTTTAAATATTTCCCCAGTGATACAAGGGTGTTGATGGAGTTAAGTTTGGTGGATTAAAGACCTGTACGTAAGCCTTGCTCTACTACGCATCCTTCGACAGGCTCGTTTGTTGCCTTAAATAATTATTTTAACCAGTTTATAATCAGTATGTTAATCGCTTATAAGGGTAGTGTATTTTAACATCAGGTACAACATAGGTACAGCATCTTAGTTGTTCAGGTAGGTAGGTTTTAACTCCAAAGAGATAGCCACTGTCAAGACCATTTATTCTTTTTGGTCGGGTTCAACCATGTAACGAAGGTAACAATAAGACTTTAAACAGCTACTGCCTTTTGTGAGCTTTACAATTGAGATAAGAAATGGCCATACTTTGGTAAGGATTACTAAAGGGCAGATTGTTATAACTACAATTTGCAGTTTTTGCAAATCATTCCCAATGTACTTGCAAAATCTACCATTTTGTTTCATAGGCTAATCAATAGCTTGCCTCAATGAAACTACGAATACTACTTTATACTGCATTAATTAGCCTGCTTCTGTCAAGCTGTACGGGTAAACGTTACAGTCACTACAGCTACTTTAAAAGGAACGTTAAAAAAGAGGGTAGAAAAGTAGAAAAGAGAATCAGAGCCAATAAGCGGACAGACTATGCACCAATAGTTAACGCAGATACCTTATCCAATAGTCAAACACGAGTTCAAGATATTAAGGATAGTACCATAACTGCTCACGTTTTCCATACTGATAACAGAGTAAAAGAACAGGAAACTTCCAATACATCACGCTCCTACCTACCCACCACTTTAAAAGAAAAACAGGAGACTAATGACAGATGGACAATTAAAGAACGTAACCATAAACGCCAACATCAAAGCCCTAAAACCTCTGAACAGGAAAAAGAAACCTATTGGTTAGCATATTTTTCATTTGCTTTAGGAATATCCTCTCCATTGTTAGTTTGGGCTTTCCCTTTTTCGTTGTTTAGCCTGCTGGGGTTTGTTTTCGGAATGATTGCGTTCATAACTGCAATCGTTGCACTTGTAAAAATCTCCAAGAACTCAGAAGAATATGACGGGACTGTTTTCGCAATAGTAGGAATGGTGTTTTCTATGCTTGGAATGCTGTTTTTTATTCTTCAACTGGCCAGCGTATTGTTATTAATACTTATTCTTTTATGATAAGTATTAATAGACAAGCCAAGCCCCAAAGACCAAAGAAAGTAAAAAAATAGCCACGTCTCCCGACGCAGCTATTGGCTTATTAGCTATCTATTGCTATGGAGTTTGTTTTATTAAGTACCTTAATGGTTCAGGATAATAATAGGTTCGGTGTAAGTATTTCCGTTCGCGGTAATAACAACCGTATAAGTTCCGGCACTTACGCCTCCTATGTATATCGTCCTGTTGTTGTTGCCAACACTCAGTGACCCTAATGAATAAGTACTAATCATTGGATTACCCCAAGTATCCAGTATATCCAATACTGCCGTTGAGGTGGCAAAATTCATATCCATATCCACTGTGATATAATCCACATCAGCAGGATTGGGAGATATAGTGAATTCTAACGAGTCAACGTGTGGTGGAGGTTCGGGTAATAAATTCAGTAAGAAGTTAAAGCCCCCATCAGGCTCGTAATCATCAATAGAAACAGGAGACGAATACTGAATAAACCTAAACAACTGACTGCCCCTATCTTCGTCAAGAGTGATTTCTTCGTGCAATCGGAACTCAAAATGCACCCACCCCCATTGGCCTGCATCAAGGGTAATATTGTCAAGGAAAAAACCATCGTCTGTTATCACAAAAGTATTTCCGTCCATGTTAAAACCTTCCCCGTTAGAACCGCCATTCTCCCATGCAGTTTGGAGGGCTGGGTCAAGCTGTAACACATAGTACCCCAAATCCCAAAAATTGGTAATAGCGTTCTGTAAGGTTAGTCGGATATTCCGCTGAGTTGTCCATTGGTTACCCATTCGCAATACATATTCTGGAGACTTTTTATTAAACGCTATACTATCAAAGACTTCAGTGTTGCGAGTTACAATATTGTTATTGTTGATGATATTAGTCCCAGTGGGAACTTCTTCTGGATAAGTCATACCAAAGGGGGTATCTACACAAGTAACAATACGGGACAACATACACAAAGGATGCGATAAACGGGCATTTGAGAAATAAGAAGATGTATTGTACCAATTCGGGTTGGGTGGTTGCCATGACTTTTCATAAACATCGTTTGCACCAGCAGGGAGACTTGAAACAGTTGCAGTGCCTATTTCAGCTCCCATTGGATGGGTCATTGTGGTGACAGTGTTGTAAAACCCGTTATTAGTAAGGTCATAATGCCAGCTTTTCGGCCATTGCTCATAAAATCCGCCCAATGTCCAATACAATTTTACCTCAAATGGGGCACTTGGGATTATTGACTTATTACGTACCCTGATCCTTGCATAGTTTGAGTCAACAGAAGTATGCTCAGGGGCAACATGGGTGGTACATGACCCGTTGGGGTAGCAATTCCATAAATCAGGACTGCCCCAATAATCTCGGGTAGGGTCGATGTTAGGTTCTGCACCTGTGTCTGCCGCACCGTCTTTTGACCACAAGTCAATTTGGGTGATTACATTAAGCGTAGCTGAATCACTGGTTTCGTTGAGACAAATAGTAGGAGCTACCCTATACAAATTTTTATGGTCACAAGCTGTTACTGCATGAACCACTAATGTATCATTATGTTCCCCGGGGATTGAGTCCCACGAAACACCTTCGTTACGGCTTTGATACCACGTATAATAGGGTTTAAGTGCGGAACTGGCTACAGTAAAAATGGCATTACTACCTTCCAATACGGTTTGGGTTTGCGGATGGCTGGTAATGCTTGGGTTCTTTTCAACTAACACATACACGGTATCTGAAATAAGGGTACCGCAAGGGGTGCTGATAGTACAGCGGTATTTGGCACTGTCGTATGCTGTAGTTGTCGGCCAATCACGAATAGTGTCGCCAATATAAAACAAGGAGTTCCATCCTGTAGCATTCTTTAACTGAAAATTCCACGTTGGGGTTACAGTTACACCCGGGGGTGTTGCTACACCAATAGAAAATTCTCTCCAACCGCCCGGACAAGCCACATAATTTTGTGGTTGGCGTTGGATATATGCTCGGGGTCTGTATATGATTTTTTCAGAATTGCTGGTAAATTGACACTGGCTAAGTGTATGTTTTGCTACCCGACGATACCATAAAGAAGTATCTTGAGTAGAACCTGAAAGCTCTTGCGAGGTGTCACCTGCCCCCGTTATACTCCATGTTACACCGTCACTGCTCTGTTGCCATTGGTAAGTAACCGCACCCACATTTGAAGTGGTTACAGTGCCCAAAATGTGTAGCGGTGTTCCTGAACACAAAGCTGTGTCAGGCCAAATAGTGTTAGCACTTAGAAAAATGGGAGTGATAGTCAATGTATCCGAAGAAGAGCAAGTGTTGTAAAAGTTGCTCATGTTCAGGATGACTTTACCAGTGCTTGCGTACCAGTTTACAGCAAGATTGTTATAAGGGCCTACCAACGCTGCGCCATTTATTGTACTCCATGAATAGGTGTTTTTATCGTCATAGTGAGATATGGTGTAGTTAACAATGCTGCTATCGAGTACGCAAGCGGTGTCTTCTCCCTGAATTTTAGAACGGATACCTATAAAAATGTCTTTTTGTACAGTTTGTGAGCCGTTGATTTTAAGGGTAACGGTATATAGACCTGTATCGCCATATGTGTGATTGGGTTCGCGTGATGAAGAACTGTCACCGTCGCCAAAATACCATTTGTAGGAGGTTGCACAACATTCGTTGGGGCGGAAACGGACGTTAAAACAAGTGCTATCAATGCGTACAAAGTCTAAGGCTATTTCTGAGGGTAGTTTTGCATCCACGTTGTTGGGTAATCCTTCCGAGCATTCGCCACCTAAACCGCCTACCGACAACATAGGACCATCGTCAGTAAACCCGCATTTGTTGGGAGCTATACTGGTTACCACTTCATCAGGGTTGTTAATTACCGTTAATTGACCTACCCCTATACGGCTTACATAAATTTTGTTGTCGGGGGCAAGCTGCAAGGCTACATAATAAGGATTGTTGTACGTTAAAATCTCTTTTGAGGCAGTTAAGGTGTCAGGATTTAACAAATCCACCTGCACCAGCTTGGAAGTGTTATAAGTTACAGATTGAAGGTGGTAATATACATTACTGTTTGGGCTGAATGAACCACTCCAAAGGATACCTGTGCCTACACTTGTAGCAGGTATTTTGCTATGAATTTTGACCGTAGCATTCGATTTATCAAAATCAAATATATAGGGAGGGACGGCAAGTCTTGTACCGTCGGGAGAGGCTTTTAAGCCTCCTCTGGTTTCAACGGTATGTGGTAAGACACTATGAAACGAAAGTCCTAAACTATCCAAAGAATAAACCACCAACTTACCATAATTTGGGAATTTTGGTGTATAGGGCAGAACAGAAACATCGCCTACAATGACCCAATAATCTTTACCGTTACATTTAGGAATGGCGGTAATAATTTCCCCAACACTATGAGAGCTGTCTCCTTTGAAATACAGATTTACAGAGCCGTTTGGTGCAGGAACGGGGACATTTCTATAGTTGGTATCAATATTCCCCAAACCTGAGTTCATTGTGGTATCATAAATTGAATAATGAAACCCTGTTAATTCGGATACAGTGAAGATGTAGTATTTGCTTTTGTTACTGGGCATTGGTACAATTACACCGCCTTGTGAAGCATCCCCGAAACCATGCAAAGGGCCGTTGGACACTCTTGTATAATTTCGGTTATATACATCTACTTGGGGTTGATAATTAAATAACGTATCGAAGTTTGGCCTTGCTGCAGCATAAAACAACAAACGGCCATACGGGTTGCTGATACCATACGTACCTTCTTGTGTGTTGACGTTTACAGGGTCTCTAAACTTTGGGTTTAAATCTCTAATTGCACCTGCTGTGGTGAAATTCAGCCCAGCAAAACTGCCAAAATACCAGTTGGCGTGTATGCTTTGCAAGGGGGTGCCGCAGTTCTTTTTCTCTATAAACCCTGTGCGACCAAAGGTGATGGTATCGTTGTTACTGCCGAATATTAATTTCAGGGTAACGGTGTAGCGGTTGTTTTGGGTAAATGTATAGCTATATACATGATTGTTGGTAAGTGTAGTGTCTTTTACCGTAGAGCCAGTACTATCGGCTATTATCCAGCGGTATTTGGTGCTGCCCGTATATTGGTAGGCGGTAAAGGTAACTGCTTCCGTCAAACACAGTAAGTTGTTACTGGCCGTAAAAAATGCACTACCCATACAACAAGTCAATTCTTTGGTATTTACGTTTTGGGGGCTGCCTAAGTAACTGCGCGGCCCTTCAAGCGTGCTGTGCATCACCTCTATTTGGTTGGTAGTGAAATTGTTTTGGCAGGTATCTTTGGCGTAACTCATGTAGTTTTCCAAATTTTCGCCAATACTCAGGTGGTAAGTAGGGCAAGAGTTGGTGTGGTTAACGGTAGGGCAATTGTTTATCTGCGGTTGGGGGCGGGTATCGCAGCAATTATCCCCCTGTGAGCCACAGGTGTTTGCGGTGTTGCCCCCGTTGCATCCGCCCTCAAAAGTGTGTTGCAATCCAAAATAATGGCCTACTTCGTGTGCCAATGTAAACCCTCTTGAATGCGAAACCAGTGTATTGCAACCTGTGGTGCAGGTTTGAGCATTGCCAAAATAATTGTAGCGTATTACTACCCCGTCAGTGCCGTTTTGACCGGGGTATATGGAGTTATAACCTGCATAGCCTGTGGGTGCACCTGCATCAGTAAGTATATCCTTCACCACATAAATGTTCAGGTATTGAACAGGGTTGTAATAGGCCAGCTGGGCAAGGCGGCCTATTTGCAGGGTTAACCTATTACTGGTATTGCTGCCTGCTATTCGGTTGATGCCGTTAAATGTTGTGCCGTTGGGTCGTTTTTTTGCCAAGCAAAACTGTATTTCAGTACTGCTAAAAGCAGTGTTTAGTATGTCTATTTGGTGTTGTACTTGTGCATCGGTAATGTTGGCGGCATTATCCGTAGTATCAATATGCACTACTATAGGGATGATATAGCGGGCAAGGTGGCAGCCTGCCGAAAGGTTGTTACCGCTGCCGCTGCCGGGACTAAACCCTGTATGGATGTTGCTTTTGTGCTGTCGGAAGTGTTGTACACGGTTGCCGATGGCTTTTTTCATCAAGTAAAAGCCTGTGTCTTGGGTCGTGTAGTGGGTTTGCAGCGGTTCGCTTGCGCAACTCTCGGTTTGTGCGCACAGCAAGCCCGTGGTGAGCAGTAGGCACACTACTCCCACCCACGATAAAAATCTGGTCATAAGCTGTTGTTAGTTAGTTGTGAATGATTTGTTTATTTAAATAGGTGTTTCCTAAATAGTCTGTAATTTTAATCAGGTAACATCCTGCACGGTTAAGTCGAACAGTTAATTGTTGTTCAGAAATAGTATTTTGATAATATACCTCTTGTCCCAAAGCGTTTATAATGGATACCGAATACGTAATATCCTGTTGGGTTTTGATGGTAAACTCACCTTGAGAAGGACTGGGGTAAATGTTAAATGATGAAAGTTTAATGTCTTTAATACCTAATCCCGATACCCCGAAATTATCTGAGGTAGCAACGCATCCTTTATCATTAGTGGTAACCAGTTTATAAGTTCCGTTTTGGGTAATTTTTATGCTTTGTGTGTTGTCTTGGGGTTGACCGTTGTAGTACCATTGGTAGGTAGCTGCGCTACTATCGGTATATAGGCTATCGTTGGATTTACGGATGTTGGGTTTGCCTATACTACTAAAAGTTACTTTGGCAGTATCGGTTACATAACAGCCTTTGGTGTTGTAAGCTGAAACTACATAAATACCTGTTTTGTTAACCGTATATTGGTTGGTGTCTTGTCCTTCCAACCACATAATACAGCGGTAATTATCAGGAATGGAGATTGTATAAGAGGATTGATTGCACAAAACAGTATCGCGTTTGGCTATTAAGGGCGGTTCTATCAATACTTCTTTGGTAACGGTATCTGTGGTGTTGATGATTAGTTGCACCTTGTATGTTCCTGTATCCCCAAATGTAAAGGTTGGGGAAGCAAGGTTTGAACTGTCGGTAAGTGTATTTTCTTTTATTACCTGCCATTTACAAGAGGTAATTGGAAAGGTTGATTTTTTGATGAATTGCACGGTATTATTGGTGCAATTGGTTTGGTAGGTAAAATCAATAGTCGGGTTATGGAAATAAGAGGTAATAAAGTTGGGTAAGTTATATTCTGTTCTCTTACCGTCAAGCCCCTGCGAAGCATAAGTGAAATTAGAGCTATCCCCCAAAGAGTCAGGTCGGTTAATGGAACTCAATGTTGGTGAGTTTATTATATCTAAATATATTTTTCCATTAGAAGCAAGTTGGATACCTCTTAAGTTCTCCCCTGAACTCGTGTATATTATTTTTCTTTTATTGTTAAGACTATCTTGATTTTGAAGAGATAAATCGTATTGATATAAATTTTTGTTTCGGTCAGTTATATACAGAAAATTAGATGCTTTTGAAAACTCACCCGCATAAGATAAAAACGTGTTTGATAACGAGTGTTTAAATTTTAATTGACCTGTTAGCTTATTAAATTGAAAAAGCTCATGCTTCAATGGAAATCCAAAAACAGAGACATCAAGCCAAATTCCATTTACTGAGAATTTCATTGCTCCTTGTGCATTTGTAATAAAATCAGTAGAATGAATAGACCCTTCGTTACTAATAATAGGACATTCTTGTATGCCGTTTTGGGTTATCAGATATGCAAAAAACTTGTTTGTCCCGAATCCATGTGCCATTACCCAAATATCTCTTCCATTTTCATGGTGGGTGGCGGTTAATTTTTCACACACAGGGGTTTGCAATAGAACATTTTTAGTAATTACCCTACCTAAACCACTATTGAGGTTTAAATTCACAATATTATAACGTAACCCGTTTGCTTGTCCTACTGCATCGGTGGTGAACACGTAGTACAAACTGTCGTTATCGGGTTGGGGAATGATGATGGAAGATTGTGTGGCATCCCAACTGCCCAACAAACCATCCCCGTTGTCCATTATTTGGTGGTTTTTGTTCCAAATCTTTTCACCATTGGTATAAAACAGCAGGTTGCCGTTGGTATCGCAAATAGAAGCGCAGCCCTCCATAGTATTCATTGCACCATTGGTAAGCGGTGTAGGCGGGTCGGTATTAAAATCAATCCCCGCGTTTTGCCCAAAATACCATATAGCTGTGCGTTTGATGTCTTGGGAAAACACACTTAATGAAAGCAGCATAACGAGCGATAAAAGTATTGTTCTAATCATTCTTCAAAGTATTTTGAAAACAGGACACTTGTTCCGGTTAATCTGTGTGCAACTATACAATAGATACGTTTATGCTCTGTTTCTGTTGTATTGTTCTTCTGTATTCGATAAAACTCAAAAAGGGTATGCACCCTTTGCTGATTGCTTAGAGAGGCTCCGCGAAGAACCCAGTACGGCAATAGCATTGAGTAACATACCCTTTTCTGAGGGTATGTCCTCGGATGCCAGCCCACCGTACTTAAAATTTCGCGGATTTCTCTAAGGGGACTATCATCAGGACATATTATATTTATCCTTATGGTCTAAGTTTTGATGTTTCTATTTACCTACAAATGTAGCAAACAACACTCCGTTGCACAACTACCAACAACACGTTGTTTTTAGAAACATACTTTCAGTAATACCTGTATAAAGAGCGTTTGATTTTGTGCGATAGCACTCAAGTATTATTTAAGCGGTACAAACTTTAACAATGTACATTGTATTTAACAGCGTGAAATCACCCTATTTTATGTCTATAAAAAGGTGCTAAATCGTAATGCTAACAGCTGGAGTTTGGCATATACTTAAACATCCAACAACATAGTGTTAACATTTTACAACAACATGTTGTTGGGGTTTTCCAATGCGATGTGTTTTCCCGAAAATATTGACAAAAACTCCCAATTGTTTTTGTATCCAACTATATCTATTTTATTTGAGATATGCTGCCATACGTTTGAATAAGGCGGTTTATATTCTTATACTTCAGTAATATTCCATGTTATACCTCATTATTGCTGCACAGAATTTAAAAAGCCGGTTAACTCACCTGTACTTGTCAAAATTAACCTACCTCGTAAACGTGTTTCAATTTTTGATAAATACCCATCCCAAATCATTATATTATCGTTTAATTCTATGCTTTGACTTTCAAATTTAAACTTAAGGAAATCAGAAGTTGGTTCTGACTGGAGAGTTGTAAAAAAAGCATCCATTAAACCATATACAAAATACACTCCTTTTTTGTAAGGCAACTCACTAAATCGTACAAATGCGCGTTCACCTTTTTCAGTATAAAGTATTGATAGTTTGAAATGATAACTACTCGTAAATTCTCTTTTATAATCGATATTAAATAGTTTTGTTATAGTTTCGTTTCCAATATTCTTTCCAGAAAAACTTCTTAAAACATTATCAGTATCAAATAATACATTTCTGATTTGCTTTAGCCAACGGGTGTTGCCAAAAAAGCCAAGACGTTGCGTATAATATTTTAACCTTGCAATTAACTTAAATAATATTGGGTCGTCAATGAAGTCAGGAATTTCAGGGTCAACCAGGATGCATTTAGCATTAGCTATATATGGGCTAACAGGAATAACATTTATAATACCAAAAGCCAAGTCTCTATTTCCTGTGACCCTAAGTGCACTTTTTTTCTTTATAATGCTATCTGCTTTACTCGAAATTTTGCCATCGTTACCCTCTTTCCCTTTACATTCAACCAAAAAGAATAGGTTGCCATCAGAAGCTTTATATTCAAAGTCTAATGTCTTATTTTTTCCTGCTGGTTCTCCCTCTTTTGGCCGTCCTCTTTTCTCAGGTATCCTAACATAGTCGGCATTAGTAAGGTCAAATAATCTATTAGAAATACATAATGCTCCACCGCAGCCACCGTAAGCTATATGAGTAGGCGTATTCCCTTTGTAGTGAAATTTAATGGTGTCTGATATATCGAAAACCCTATCTAAACTTTTACAACTGTCTATAGCATAACTTTCAAAATCCTGAAATGAGGATAATTTTGGGTTTTTACTATTAAAATCTTCAAACAAAGCAAAAGTATAAAACTCCATTTTATCTACATCAATGCCTACTTTCAGGTTGGCAATATTGGGTAAATATTGTGGACATTTAGCCTTTACTTGTTCAGTAAATAATATCTCATGGTTGGTTTTGCCATCATTATAAAACTCGAAATCAATTTTTGCCATTGTAGTATTTATTGGGAAAAGTATTTTAATCCATGTCACTCTCCAACTCCTTGCCCATCCTGTACTTTATATCGTAGTTAATAACATAATCAAGTTCTTCGGGTGTAAAGCTATAATGCTCGGCCAATACAGTATCTATTTCATCTATTATTGGTTTTGATTGATTAATAAAAAATATGTCTTGTTCTATTCTCCCTGATGATTTATTCTCGCTGACTTCACGTTTAGTATTAGCCAACAAGCTATTTTCATATTTGGATGAGAGGATTTCAAGTTTCTTTTTCAAGTTTTCATCATCAATTATAAATTGGGGTAGAGGGAAATTATATATCTCTCTGTCGGTTAGATGCCTACAATTTGAAACTACACGCCAATACCAATAAAATAGTGAGGATGAAAATAATGGTATTAATAAGTCTCGATACTCTTTATTAACTTTAATGTTTTTTTCAGTAGAGGAAACACTTACTCCTTTAGAAGAGTTAAAGTAACTAGAAAAACTTTTTATTAATCTCCAATAACGACCACCAGCGTTTTTATAATAGATTTGTGTATTGGCATTTTGTGTAGCAACAGAAATAGTAGAGTTAGACAAGCTATGGATAGTCTCTAAAAGCGTAGCCTCGATATTATTCTGTATTTTAGGTGGAACTTGGGCTATTTTATAGTCAAATTTTATTTTTTGATAAGAGATATTAGAAAATAACTGTTCCCGTTGGTCGCTACTCCAATGTATCATATTTGTCATATACAGGTTTGACTGCTTATTAGAGGTTTTGCTGTACAAATGAATCGACAATTGTTGGTCAACCCCGTCAAATAATTTTGACGGGCGTTCATCCCAAACACTTATCCAAATATTATTAAATCGATTTTGGGTAAGTTTAAGTAATGTCTCCATTCTGGGAGTACTTACGCTTGCAGAAGGAATAATAAATGATAAAAAACCATTTAATGACAGTGTTTGGATTGCTCTTTCTGTAACATAGGCATATAAATTACCACAAGGTTCAGTTTTAAAGTTTTTAATTTGATATACTTTTTTAAGATTAGAATATTCAACATAAGGAGGATTACCAATTACTATATCAAATCCTCCTTTATCGTGTATTATCTCGTAAAATTCAGCAAACCAGTGAAAAGGCTTATAATTCTCCAACCATGTTTTGTATGGGGTGCTGCTGGCCTGTTTGTGCAGCAGTTGGCTCAGTTCTTCGTTTAGTTCTTTCAGTCGATTATTTAATTCTTCTTTGGCTTTTTTAAACTCTTTGTAATTGTCTCCATCGCCCAATTGTATTTCCTTATAACGGGAAAAGGCTTTTGCTACAATATCACATTTTTCTTCAATTATTGGTTTTGCAGCAACCCCATCAAAAGTATAATCTAAGCCTTTCTTCAGTTCTTCTTCGGTAGCAAAACCTATCAGGGCATTACCTGCCCGTATGTTAAAATCAATATCGGGCAAAGGTTCTAAGCCCATGTTTTCTTTTCGGTAATCAACTTCTACGGTAGCCACCATTTTTAAGAAAAGACGCAACTTGGCTATTTCAACCGCTTCTTTCATTATATCTACCCCATATAGGTTGCTTAGGATTATGCTTTTGTATATAAAATAGGCTTGGTTGGGGTGGTGCTCGTTTTGTATATGCTCAAGGGTAGTTCTAAAAAATTTATGCTTGTGGCTAAATTTCTTTTGCTCCTCGGCATTGATACGGTCTTCATCTTCAGTAAAAGCCCGCATACGTGCTATGCAAGCCTCGTAAAGCGGTTCCAAAATATTCATGGCAGCAAACAAAAACGCACCTGAGCCGCAAGTGGGGTCTATAATGGTTACTTCGCACAAGGCTTTGTAAAAATGTTCTACCAGCTTAGGGTCGTTGGTAGTCTCTAACAGGTTTTGGGTAAACTGTCTTATGTTAAAATTATATGTTATAAAATCGTTTATGTGGGTTATTTCGTCTGCTTCTATTTTGGCTTTTACTTCTTTGTAACGGTTGCGGCGTTCTATTACTTCACGCCAAATTTCTGTGGGCAGGGCAGCCTCAGCGGGTGCGGGCACATTCCATGCTTTGCGTAGTTCCACTAAATTATCTTGCTGCGGGTTTAGCCCTGCTTCAATTTCAGGCGGCAGGTCGCCCCAAATATTATCGGGGTTTATTCCTTTTTTCACCGCATCGTATATGTAGGTATCCCCGCTTAGTTTCAGTAGTTGCCATATTTCGCCAGCAGGCGCAAAAGCTTGCGGATAGTTACGTTGTACCTCATCAAACAAATAAGGAAGTATGCAGTTTTTGCTTATATATTCGGTTATATCTTCTTTGGTATAGTACGCACCCATTTGGGCGCGGTCGTTTATATATTTTTCAAAGATATAGCCTATTACATCGGGGTTTATGTCCCTACCTGTTGCTGCTATACGGGTATCTAAATGCCACTCCCACTCATCAAAAAAAATAAAAATACTTTCAAAGGCTTTGTCGTCAATATCAATATCGTTGTAGGTAGTTTCTAACTCGTGTACATCAAACAAACCACCGTTTAGATAGGGTATTCGCCCGATTTCTATCTTTACTTCCTCGGTTTGGGCTGGTTCATTTAATCCACTGTGAAACAACACCAACAAAAAGTTGCGGTAAAAAGAATAAAATTTGTTTTCCCCTTTTTTCTCTTTGCAGGAGTTCAGTTTGTCGCGCAGGTAGTGGTGGTTTTTGTCTAAAAAGCCCTTTTTCTGTATAAAATAGCAAAACATCAGCCGGTTTAGCATTAGTGATGCGTACCATTCCTTGTTTACTTTATCATCAATACCTTTAATAAAAGCTAAAAATGTAGTGTGTTGTTTTTTGAAACCATCATAAAACTTCTTAGTAACCTTCTCAATGTTTTGTGAGAAGTTATCGCCCATTTTTTGGGTAACATCTACAATAGTTATCTTTTCTTCTTCATCAATATCAATAATTACCCCTTTTGCCCGTTGAAAAAGTAATTCAGGGTCTTGGGTGATATGATAACGCGTTTCTGTAATTTTAACAGGACTGCCTGCTTTTCTTACAGCCAGTAGCCATATTTGTTCTTTTTGTTCGCTATCGGTAAATATTATAAGATGCTCCTGAAATAGTTTGGTTACTTTGGTTTCTATTTTTTTGCGTGTAGCATTATCGGGTATTAATCCTTCTGCATTTGGGCTGCATACCAGTATTTTAAAGCCACTTTTTTCTGCTACTGCTTGCAGGGTATATTCAAAACTTTCAACGGTAATGGGTTGTTTGGTTTTATCGTTGTTCCACCCCATGTGGTTAAACAGTTCTCTAAAATCAAACTGCTTAATGTATTGTGTAAACTGTGCTTTGCTTAATGCCATAAATAGTAGCTTAGTTATTGGTTATTCCTAATGAGCAAATAATGTGGGGCTGTTTATCGGGTTGCTCGTCTTCATTTATAATTACCAGTTTATCTTCTTCGCGTAACGATACTACCAGTGATGCCAGTTGCTCATCACTAATGCCTGCCTTTAGCTGCCTGTTCAGGGTTTCGCGCGCAAACTCTTTCAGGGGGTATTTATATATATCATCAACCGCACGTTTAAGCGGTTCGGTAACAAATAAGGTGTTTTCAAAATCTTTGCAATAGCGGTCAAGGCGCATATACACCCTGTACTTAGCCCCTGTTTTTTTTCCTAATGCACCACTGCTGTTTTTTTCTTCTTCGTGTATATAATCAAGTCCTATTTTTAGCAGCTTGTGATGGTTTTCTAATTTATACTTTGGTAGTTCATCGGCATTACATTGGGAGGCTTTTAATATGGTGTATTGTGATTGGGTTATTATCTCACCTTTTGAACTTACCCACGTTAAAACATCGTTTTCTTCAGCCGTTCGGGTAAAAACAATCACCCCTTCTTTTTCGGGTACATCATTATTTTGTTTGGTAGCATATACCACATTGGGCATATCAGGTATTAGTTTTAATAGTTTAGGGTCGGCATCGGTAGCATTTTTCCATATTTGGTAAGCATAAGAGGCTAAATCCACTTCACTATCATCTTCTTCTCCGTCCAATATTCCCGATTTTTCATTGTATAAATCGGTGAGGTTAATAGGGTCGCCATCAAAAAACGTTTCATCACTACCTACAACTTCAGCGTTTTCCTCTATACGGCGGGCAAGTCTTCTTCTAAGGTTGATAATGGCCTCTATACCGTCTTCAGGCAAAAACGAATAACATAGTATTTGTTCTGCTTTTTGGCCTATCCTGTCCACACGGCCAGCTCTTTGTATTAAACGAATAATAGCCCAAGGCAAATCATAATTAACCACTATATGTGCATCTTGTAGGTTTTGGCCTTCGCTTAGTACATCGGTGGTTATTAAAACTCTTAAATCGTTGTTAGACTTTACTATTTCAGGTTTTTCATTACTAATAGGGCTAAAACGGTGTGCTAATGCTGTGGGGTTTTCATCATCACCCGTTACACTTTCTATCTTTTTTATCCCACGTAGTTTAAGTTGTTCGGTTAGATAATATGCTGTATCAGCAAATTGTGTAAATACCAAAACCTTTTCTGTGGAGTGTTTTTTTGTAATCAGTTCGTACAGGGCATTAAGTTGCCTGTCTTCTTCAGGTTTCCAGTCTTTTCCAAGGGAAAGTATTTTAATAATATCCCTGCTATCATTAATCAGGTGTTTTTCAAGTTTGGATGTAAAAAAATCACTCCTTATCCAATCAAATTGTTTTTTATGCTTTTCGGTTGTATAAAGGTTATATAAATCCCCTGCTCTTTTTAGGTAGGTTTCTTCATCCAAAATAAGTTTCAGGTGGTTTACTTCCCTGTCTTCATTGTCGGTGTCTTCATCGTCCAAAAAATCATCTAAATTTTGGGATATGTTTTTACCAATGGGTATTGGCAAACGGTTTTGTAGTGCATAGACAAAAACATAATTACGCAAAATATGCCTGCTTAGTGATAGCAAAAACGAATATCCACTGCTTTCAAGCCTTTTAAACAGATTTGTACGGCAAAAACCCATTAACCGTTTTCCGGCGTGGGAAAGGTTTGCCATTAATAATTCTTCATCCGTTGTTGCTTTTACAAGAGGTCTATCGGTTAAATATTTTTGCAAACCATAGCGGGGTAATTCTAATCCATTGATACCATCAACTACTTTACTTGAATATAACGAAGCATATATATCTTTTGGATTATCAGGATTAAATTCATATTCCACTCTTTTGGGTAATCTTTCGGGAAAATATGACCGTGTCCCGTCACTGAAGGGTAAAAATTTTCTGTCACTTAGTTCATCGGTTTCGGCATAATTGTTTTTAATAAAACTACGTGTACGACGTACTAAGTATAAGCGCATAAGTTCACGCCAATCATCAAAAAAATGGCTAAACTCAAAAGCTCTAATACTTCTAATGAATGTGGTATGTTTTTCATCAAATTTTATCTTTCCGCCTAACCAATCAATGTATCTTTCAGGACTAATACCTAAATCCTTGTCTTCAGAAATAAATAGTCTAAGTTGGTTAGATAAGTCTGTATAGTCTTTATTATATGGGGTAGCCGAAAGGAGTATTACTTTACTGTCATTTTCCTCCAAATAGGATTTTATTGCTCTATATCTGCTACCTTGATTGTTACGCAGGTTGTGGCTTTCATCTATTATAACAATTCTGTAACGTCTTAAATTGGGTAATTCTTTTTGTACTTTACTTTGAGAGATAACCTTTGCTCTTAATTGGTATTTGTGTGCATAATGTTCCCACATTTCAACTAAGTTTTTCGGACAGATAATTAGTGTTTCCAAAAAGAAATCATCTTCAAACATTTTAGCTAATGCGGTTGCAGTAATAGTTTTCCCTAATCCTACAACATCACCAATTATAACACCATCCCTCTTATGCAAGTGGTGTGCGGCGATTAACACAGCTTTCTGTTGAAAATCCAATAACTCTTGTTGAAATACTTTGGGTAATTTAAACTCATTAATACCAGCCCTCGCCTCTTGCGAAAGATGGTAAGCCATCTTCAGATATATATGATAGGGTGAAACTAAACGGTCGGCAGCCCAACTATTATCAATGATTTCTATTAGTTCTTTGGTTATATCCAAGCACCACCTGTCGTTCCATCGGTCATTAAACCATACAGCCAATTTGTTTGCAGCATCTTGCTCTAAAACATCAATATTAAGTTCACCCTGCTTTGATAAACCCGCTAATGTTAAATTGCTACTACCTAAAAACCCAATAACCGGTACTCTCCTATCATTGCTGTATGCCAAGTATAATTTTGCGTGTAAAGGGTAGCGCAAATGAAGTTTAACAACTACTTTGTTTTCCTTTAATTGTCGGCTTAATTTTCTCAGGGCTTGTTCGTCTGCTTCAGTTGGAACTCCAATGGTAAGTTGGTCTTTGAACTCTTGCGCTAAACGTTTTTTTAGTTTTATGGCTTCGGCTTGGTCAATTGTTATGCTATCATCGTGTTTAAAGTAGTCTTTGATAATATCTAAAGGCATTTTTTGCATACCTACCAAAAGTCTGCAAACACGATTGTAATTATCGTCACCTTCAGTAATATTTTCACCCTCAAGGGTATCAATTTTATCCGCAACTTCTTTCCAACCTCTAAGATTAAAATAGCCAACACAAAAATCAGCTCTTTTAGAAAGCTCTAATGTATCACTTAAGCCATTGGTAAGATGATTATGTATGTTATCGTATATTGTAGGCATTCGCGAAGGCTTAACAATTAAAAAATATTTTCACCCCAAATTAAACCAAAAAATACAGCAAGAGGTAGTTTTTCTTCACAACCACATTCAGGATAATAATTATCAGTGAGTGTCCAACCCCCTAGGGGGTTATGTTTTTATGACTGTATCCACATAGTACCTGTTTATTTCAATGATTATTATCCAATCAACAACACGTTGTTGAAATACACCTTTTCACACGCAAACATCAACCCTTCGGCTACCTTTTGATTTATTGCAATGGTTTTACGCTTTGCAAACAACGGTTCGGTTAATAACACCTCCGCCCGATACGGTCGTTGGTGTATGTATGGTACGCAGGATACCCCTATACTATTAATAGGTGTAGCAACCGCACCAATGCCTACGCATATGTATAACCGATTCTGTGCGTGATGAGCTCAGGGGGGATTGCCCCAATCTGTTGCCTGCTGTCAACAATACGTTGTTGGTTAATAGTCTTTTATTTCGTCAAATATCCACTTGTGAAACATGACCCCGTTTGATTATCGTAAATAAGGTCAGTTAAATACGCCCCCCCTAAATCTACCTTTTACCAGTCCTTTTATTGTATATAGTCCAGCATCCCTATTTATCTCTGTATTCACATGACAACAGGGTAGCTTGCTGGATACCTTAGGGTAAATTGGTTTTATCTTTTAAGTTAATGATACGTTCGTATTTAGCTAATCCTTTGTGAGACTGTTGCTTCTTTACAAAATGCGTGTTGTTCTATTCCCGTGTGTTTTATTAACTATTAAGGCAACAACACGTTGTTTTTGCAGTACACATTGGTTTTGTATATCTGCTATTGCTTATAAAACACGGTTTGGGTTTTTGGGAAGAGCAGAAAAGCAAAAGAGTCAATGTCTAATGCAAGCTGCGGGGTAGAACGCTGTCCTTGGCTCAATAAATTGGGCATTTCTAATGCAGGGTTGATGCCCATTGTTACCTCGTTATTGTTTTGTCAAGGTACTTAACTACAATGCGCAGGGATTTGGCCGAAAGGTTTTGACCTGTGTAGTTGAAAATATCAGCGGAGAACCATTTATAATGGCGGTCAATTAAACTGTGAACGGTTAATTTATAAAAACTCTCTATCCTGTTGTAAATCCCTGACAGGTGTAGGGCAGTATAGCCAATAGCTGATGCAGCTCCCACTGCGGCTAATGTTTTAAGTCCTGTCATCTATTACTCGTATATGGTAGAGCAAAGATGCAGGGGGCCGAAATTACGGGTTACTGGATTTTGTTAATTTTCAATAGTTTATGTTTTTCTTCACGAATATGAATAAGCATGAATTATTTTTATATTCGTTTAAAATTTTGTGCTATCTGTGGAATCTTTTAATTTTCTAATATCATCTATATTTATTGTAATTGCGGTGCTAATCTTTAGGGTTTATAGGAGAGGGGTGTTTCATAATAGGCATACTATTAGACCGATTAACGGCTCGACTGTTCAAACATATGATGGATACAAGAAATTTATCCATAAACTTGATGTTACTCGATTTGTTCGAGCTTTTTCATTTCTTCTATATGCTGAGGAAGGATTCTGGAAAAACATACATTCTAAATTTCATAACGATAACAATGTCCTCCTTAAAGCCCAAGTTGATGAATTATTAAAGGAACGCGAGAATGGAAACGCATTCAATTTTTTTGGCCTTGAAAACTTAAGTCAAATAAGACGTATAGGAAATACAGCAGAGGTTGATGAAAGTAGAATATTAACTTATTTCTTTATTGACAAACACTCAGATATATTTTTTATTGACTTAAATATTTTCATAAGATTCTTGAAGAATTGCACTGATATTGAGAAGGGGCAGCTATTGGAGGACATGGTCTCCAAAATCAATGAACATAATTCTTTTTTCTTGTTTATTGGAGGATTTGAAGTATCAGAGCCAACAAATAATGTTATGGAAATAAAATTCAATATTTCAAGTTTATTGGATTGTATCCAAAATTTTGAGTTAAAATGTACCACATTAATTAATGAAGGTCACAGGATTGGAAAACCTCCTTATCCAAAAGCAAATCAGCAACTTTCAATACTTGGGAAGTTAGGTAGTTTAGATACCACTAATAATAATTTAAGTCTTAATCCTCTTTTAATTTTTTAAATATGAATAACGAAGAAAACCCAATTAGAACAAAAATGGTAGTTAATCGGGCTATTTTTCCGTACTTAATTATTATTTTTATTCTCCTTATAATTGCTATCGCCTTTATTCAGGGCAATAAGTTTATCAAAGGTCAAAATGAATTTAATAAGGAACTGGTCAGTGCAATATCTGAGGGGAAACGTAATGACTCTATTAGAGCTGAAAAATTTGAATCCTCTCTCGACGTATTAAGAACACGAGCAGGAATGTCAAAAGATGAGTTTAATCAAGCTATTCATGAAAGAGATTCGATAAAAGAGATTGTTAATAAAATTCAAGGTTCTTTATTAAAAGCACAATCTAACCTAAGTGATTATGAGGCTAAAATAAAACAGCTCTCTAATGACACCCAAAATTTACGCAGGTATATTGAGTTGTATAATTCAGAAAGTGAGAATGTTATTAAACTTCAAGCACAAGTTGAAGAGATGTCTAGAAATTATCAAACTTTGAATGATAAATACAAACAATTGCTTGCAAACTATAATGAACTGAAATTCTTTAATGCGGTAATTTCATGTAAAATCATTGGTGGTTTTAATAATAAAGGTAAACAATCAAATAAGGCTTCAAAACTTCATGAATTTAAAAACCAAATTGTATTGCTTAATAGCTGTGAAAATTTGTCTGAATGTATTTTAGTAGAAATACGTCACGAAGGGCAAATTGCAAATGACCTGGGCATCCGATTTGACAATAATTTTGGAAATGAGTTTGTTCTTGCTTTTTATGAGAAGCAGGGAACTATTGGGTTTCAAACTGGTAAATATGAAGTACAGCTTTTTTACAGCAACCCAATTTTACATAACAAGATTCGCTTTTATGAATTCCAATTTGAACTTAATTAATGAGTTTACTTGGGACTTCCTAAATGCTCTAATCATATCCGATACTTTAGGTGTATAATTCCTCGTTGCTCTTCCTTCTACCTTTAGGCCATTTACCGACAGCAACCATTTGCGCATTGTGTGAAGTGACACTCCATATTCGTCTTTTAACGTACTTAAATTCTTACAGGTCAGTTTAATTTTATTTTCCATAATAGTATTTACTGTTTATTATTGTCCACTATAACATAGCTTGATTGATAAGTCAACATTGACTCAATGGGTTAGGAACACCAACAAGTCGGGTATAATAGTGCCCTGCTTTGTTGCTTATAAGGGATAATGTTTTGTCAACGCTTCATACAATAAATACAACACCCCCTCGTAGTATGTTTTAACTGGTTCTTGAAAGAACAACAACACGTTGTTGAAAAAACCAAGCTCGTTGGCTAACATTATCCCTCGGCCATTTTTTGATTGATGGCAATGGACTTTTGTTTTGAGAACGGCTTTTTCGGTAAGTGTTTGCAGCTTTTGGTACAATGGTTCAATCAATACCACTGCTGCCCTGTATGCCCGTGCTGAAACAATGGTAACGCTTCATATCCTTGCACAATCAATCGGTGAAGTAAGAAAGACAACCCTTGTGCTTGGGAATATACGATTCGGTACATGGGGGTATCGTTCCCAAATACTTCCAACCCTCAACAACGTGTTGTTGCATCATATCCGTTTCTCATCTATTGTACCGTTAAACACCCATTTGTGTAACAGCACTCCCTTTTGGTTATCGTAAATAAGTGCGGTTAAGAATGTACCTTTAAAACGACCCGTTACCAGTCCTTTTAGTGCATACAACCCTGTATCTCCTTTCTTGTCTCTATACTCACACGAAAACAAGGTAGTGTGCTGCATTCCTTCGGGTAAATGTGCTTTGTCTTTGAAGTAGAGTATCAGTTTGTATTTAGCACGGACTTTGTACTCCTGTTGCTTCTTTATAAAATGTTTGTGTGGTTCCATGTTTGTACTTATGTATTGGGTTAGTTATTTGAGGCAACAACACGTTGTTTTTGTAATGCCCATTGTTTTTGAATGTTCACTATAGCGTGGTAAAACATAACTTCTGCTTCCGGCAGCTTTTTGTTCTTAAAGCGGGTTTCCCATTTTCGGTACACCTTTAATCGGTCGATGTCGGTTAACATCTCTTTACGTACCTTATCCAATTCCAACTCCGCTTTTATCAGTGCCTTTCGTTTGTATTGCAATAGCAACCATTGCTCGGTTTGTATAAAGCCGTAGGGGCATTTGTTGTCGAAAAAAGTAATTGGGTTCACTAAGAATTTACCCTCTTGGTATTTTTTGTTTTTATCCCCTTGCAACGGACGCTCCTTCCATGCCGCTATCAAATTCACCCGTTGGATAAGGTTCTGCTGGTACAGTTCCCATTCTTTACGGGTAAGACTGTCCCTAAAACCACCATATACATGGCTAAACAACTTGTTTTTGATTTTTCGCTCTGTTTCACTGTCAAACTGGTGGTAAGGGTATAGGGTGCTGATAGCATAGCAGTAAAAGTCCTGCACCATTGCCAACTGCCACAAGGGGTAGTTTTTGGCCGCCACCCCGCCGCCCAATTTTTGTTCAGGAACTGCGATTGTGGATAGGGGTGGGTTTTCCACCAACATACCTGCTTTGAGGGGTGTACAGGAGAAAAGTCCAAGAGCTTTGTCTTCCGCAGCCGACAACGGAGGCTGGCCGCTGTCTTCTATCCCGTTATCCCCCAATTCACAGGTATTTGACCGTGTATTACTCTTTTCTAAAGAGTTTACAAGATTGCTTTGGCGCACATTTTTCGCTTTATCGCTATTTTCAGGACAAGCGGGAACGGGTTGGGTATCCAACAACACGCTGTTGGGGTTTTTGGGGTCGTACAACAAAATCCACGCTGGCACAGTTAACTCGTAATCGGCTTTTGTCCCCCGAAAGGTTTTGTGTACTATGCCCAGTTTCTCCAGCTTGGAAAGGTGGTTTAAAATGGTGCGTTTGTCCACTTTGACAAGGTGGGCTAACCGTACATTGTTCATGCGGCAGGGTATGGGATTGGTTACTAAACACCCGATTCGGTTGTTTTGGCGCACATAGGCATCACATACTTTTAACAAAGTAAGGAACAACCCGCCCCGGATACGTTCTTTGGGGCTTGTTGCTTTTGTGTTAATGTCTTTTACAAACTGGTTGAGGTGTTTGCGTACTTCGGATATATCTATTCTGCGGTAATCAAACCCGTCTATGGAGTCAATTTGTGTATTGTGGGCTGTTTTCATTGAAACAACGTGTTGTTGGGGTTTTGCTGTGTACATTTTGATACCCTCAGTCTGTTGCATATACTTAACTACTCCAAGCGGCAAAGGGGGCAAACTGCCCCCTGCGCTTGCTTATTGTTCACTTGCTTGTGAGGGGTCATTGATTATTGCACCGAAGTATATTTGCTTATATGCAGGCGTAGTGGTTTTCTTAGCCATAGTTATACTTTTTTATTGGGTTTTAAAGGGAGGGAAAGGATTACCGTAAAAACACGGGTGCAATGCGGGCAATTGCAAACACCAGTATTTACCTGATAAACCCATGAAATAAGGACGGGTTCAGCTTGGATAGCTGTATTGCAGCCTACACAGGTGTATGTCTTGGTATTGTCCATGATTGAAACGTAGTTGAGTGGTTTATCCCCGATACTTTTTTGCATCTTCCCTGATTTCGTCGGCTGATTTCTGACGCTTGGATTGCAGCCATTTGTCCAGTTCCTCTTTACGGAAAAGGGTAGCTTGTCCCCGTTTAAAAAATGGAAGTGCGCGTTGAGAGGTTAAATGATACAACCTGCTTTTTGAAAGGCACAAATAGGTGGCCGCCTCTTCTACGGTAAAAGGCTTGTCTGTTAGATGGGGTTTACCAATTAACTTTTGGTTCATTTCTGCAACCAATCGGGTAAGGGCATCTAATTTTTCGGAAAGGTCGTCGAGGGTATTTGCTGCCATATTCGGTTTCGAGTAAGTGCAGCAAATCTGAAAAGAAAAAGTGCATGGGGTGGGTATCCAACCTACCCCATATTTTGCACCCAATTTTTAGTCATTTTCATGGGGTAGGTTCGTGGGGTGGGTAAGCCCCTACCCACCCCATCTTGGCGGGTTACCCCATGTACCCACCCCATTTATTATTTGGGGCTTTCTTTTGATTTGATTTCCAGTTGTTTAATTAATTCCTGCATTGGTGTTTTTTCATGCGATGTCGGGAACTGTTGGAATAGGTTTTTCACCGAAAGCAGTTCAGTTTTTAGCCTAAACATGGACACCCTGTGCAAAGTTTTGGCCATCTTGTAAATCGGAGAGTTACTCATTTTAAGATTTCCTGCCTCATCGAACGGCAATTCTTTGTCAAGTATCACATGAATGAACTTTGCGGTTTGGGTTAAATCGGTTCTTGAAAAGTCCACCCCCAATGCCCCTAACATATTTATTATGGCAATTACCCGACGGCGTAAAGTAAACTCTGATGGTTTTGTATCGCTCACCGATACTACCGTATCAAGTTTTTCAATTACTTGTTTAGGTCGCTCCGATTTTTGTTGTTTTTCAGGCAGGATGTCAGGATAGATTTCTCGTTGTGCTACTTTTAAATAGTTGTGTAAACGTGTACTCTCTTTTTCTTATCCCGGCTTAATAGAAATTGAGCTACATAGTACAGTTTGTAAAACTGGTAGCGGTAGGTTACTGTGGTTACCCTTGTATCAGGGTGGCCGACTTTAATTTGCTTCAGGTTCAACCGTATTCCCATAATGGAATTGTACTTTACCTGTGGTCTTGGTGCGTTCTCCAACTGGGGTAAATGGTCGGTCTTTTCCTCTAACAGCTTCTCCAATCGGTCATTAACGGCTTTTAGCTTTTCTTCGGTAGGGTCGGTTACCATCTCAAAGATGCTAAAAAAGCCTTCGGGATAACCGTGTGTTGCTGCCTCGTTGTTGTTTAAATCGTCCCCATAGTACGTCAGAAAATGGTTGAAATGGGCGTGCATCACTTCAACAAAAATGTTGTTGCGTAAATTCATAGTTTGGTCTCTTTCCTTAAAATCGTGTATCCTGTAATCATCATTGTAAAAAACCAACGGTGTTTATTAAGCTGGTTATTTACAGTAGAACGCAATTAACATAAAAACGTACCCCCGTTTACTAAATTTTTCGACAAACACCTGTTGTCGTGTTTTTCAAAGGGGAGGTAGCTAAACCCCTGAAAAAACAACGCGTTGTTGGCGACTGTTTTTTACATTTTACTAATAAACAATACTTTGTGTAAGCCCTGCTTCAACACCATGTTGGAAAACTGCAACACGGTGTTTTTTGATAAATTACATAACTAATTTATAATTAGTCATTTTCGTGTTTTTAGCTTCAACAACACGTTGTTGGGGATTTGTTTTACCCTACCAACAGTTTGGAAACTTCGTCCAATTCATCGTTTTTGAAGCTGTCTAGGTACACTTGTGTCATACGTTCGGTAGAGTGTCCCAACATATTTTGGATTTTGGAGGTGGCCACCTCCTTTTTTAATAGTTGGGTGGCAAAAGTATGCCTTGCCATATAAAATGTAATGTTCTCCCCAAGCTCCAGTTCGTTGGCGATGACTTTAAGGTTTTTATTAGTGGCAGAAAGTTTAAACTCGATACGGTGTTCAATTCTTGACGGGGTGTTATATTTTACTTGGTCAAGGATAGGGAAAACATAATCTTCTGCTGAGGGGAGGGTTTGAGTACCGTATTTCAGGTGTTTATAATATTCCAACACTTTTAATGCAGGTTCCAACAATAATATATTGTAGAGCTTCCCTGTTTTAGAGCGGTTGTACACTAATCTGCCGTTGTAGATGTTTTTCCATTGCAGTTTAGCCATGTCTGTGAAATTAATGCCCCAACAGTAATAGGAAAAGGTAAAGTAATTGATGGTTTCCTGCTTAATGCTGCTTTCTTCGGCTGTATAGGCAAGCAATGCTTCCAATTTGTCTTTGTCAAGGGAACGATGCTGGTATTCAGGGCGTATATGGCTCAAGCTGTACTCCAAAAAAGGGTGGTCTGCCTTTTTGATTACTTTATCAATAACTGCTTTCCCGCACATGGAACGAAGTTTGTTAAAATTAGTTTTGATATAGGATTGTTTAGCCCCGTTGGCTTTTAAATACTGTTCATATTTTACCAAAAAGGAATTGTCAATATCCGAGAAGAACAAGTTGTGATTATTATTAGTAAAACGAAGGATTGAGTTTCGGACGGTTCGGAAAGTACACATGGTTCCGATTCGACCTTGTTCCTTTAACTCTTTTAGAAGTTTATCACAATACTGAAAGAATGTAATGGATGTTTTATTGTCTTTAATAATCTCACGGACAGTTCCGGCTGAAAACTCCTTTTTTTGACGTTCCAGTCCTAATAACTCCGTTTGGGCATCCAACATACGTTGGCTCAGATAAATGTTCAGGTCTTTATGCAGTGGATGTTTCTTATTGGTAAGTCCCGCAGTTGCATCCCATTGGGATACTGTCGCTGTCTTCCCTGTAAAAATAAACTTTGATTTGCGGTTGACCGTCACCCTTATAACAATAGGGTGTGTACCGTCAGCCAGTGTTTTTGAAGTTCTTAATAGTATTTTTATAGATGCCATAGTTTGCTGTTTACCCCATGTTGCACCCTAAATCGGTACAACATAGGTACAACAAATGTAACAATATGTGGCAAAAAGTAACAAATGTAAAAACCACTTATTCGACGAAACAACAGTAATAACAAGGCATAACAAAAATTAACAACTATTACACCAGCCTCTTCGACAGGCTCAGGAAACCACCACACCCGACTATCGTCATTGCGAACGGAATAATCAAAAGTAAAGGAATGTAGATTAAGGATAGTGAAGCAATCCCGATGAAACAGCTACAAACGGATTGCTTCGGGAGACCTCGCAATGACGAGGAAACTATTGTCATGCTGACGCAGGAAGCATCTTCTTGCGTTGTAAGCACTGTGTAATAAGGTTCTTCGCTATCGCTCAGAATGACAGGGTGCAGTCATTCCCGCGAAGACGGGAATCTATTGAAACAAGGCTTTTTAACTCACCCCTGACTGCTAAATAATTGTGGAATTACACAACGTTTCCCCTCTCTAATTGCAATTAGAGAGGGGCGACTATGGGAACGTCGGGCTAATACTTTTTCGGGGGTGAGTTAAAAAAATATAGATTAAGTGATAGTGAAGCAATCCCGATGAAACAGCTACAAACGGATTGCTTCGGGAGACCTCGCAATGACGAGGAAACTATTGTCATGCTGACGCAGGAAGCATCTTCTCGCTTTGTAAGCACTGTGTAATAAGGTTCTTCGCTATCGTTCAGAATGACAGGGTGCAGTCATTGCCGCGAAGACGGGAATCTATTGAAACAAGGCTTTTTAACTCACCCCTGACTGCTGAATAATTGTGGAATTACACAACGTTTCCCCTCTCTAATTGCAATTAGAGAGGGGCGACTATGGGAACGTCGGGCTAATAAAGTTTCGGGGGGTGAGTTAAAAAAATATAGATTAAGGATAGTGAAGCAATCCCGATGAAACACCTACAAACGGATTGTTTAGGGAGACAGAGCAATGACGAGGAAACTATTGTCATGCTGACGCAGGAAGCATCTTGTCTCGCTTTGTAAACACAGTTGTAATAAGGTTCTTCGCTATCGCTCAGAAGAACAAGGAGGGAGTAACAGTAGTAACAGTGCTGTTACGGTGTTACTCCGTTACGCCTGTTAAACGGCTAACCCTTTTGATTATTAATCAGTTAGTGATTTAGTGTTGAATGGTGTAACACACTGTAACATTTTAGTGTTACGTTACATTAATAAGTATATTGTTAATAATCAATAATATAGTGTATTATAGAGTTATACAAAGTGTAACACCTGTTACAATGTTACAGGGCTAACTGAAAGTAAAATTACTTTATTGTAAAGTACAGTATTTAAGTTATTTATAATTGTAAAAGAACATCAACTGTAACAAAGTGTAACACGGTAGGACGTTACAGTATGTTACACTTTGAAGTGTCTAATAAATAATGAAGATGATGTTTTGTTGTAATGAATTTATTTTTAGTGTATTACAGTTGTATAGTTACTATGACTGTAACAAGCGTAACAGGGTGTAACACTGTAACAGGGATGTTACGGGTGTTACACCAAACAAGAAATACTATTTAGCGGTTGCTTTTGCGTTGGGTAGCTTCACGCCCAAATACTTGGCAGTGTAACTTTGTTCAATGGCTAATAACCCTTCGGGTATGCCTTCGTACACAATGTGTCCTCCGGCATCGCCGCCTTCGGGGCCTATGTCTATAATCCAATCGGCGCATTTAATCACATCCATGTTGTGTTCAATAATCACAATGGTATGGCCTTGCTCTATCAGGGCATTAAAGCTGCCCATCAGTTTGTTGATATCGTGAAAGTGCAAGCCCGTAGTAGGCTCGTCAAAAATAAACAGAATGTGTTGGTCTTTACTGGCCTTGCCCAGAAAGGAAGCCAGCTTTATCCGTTGCGCCTCGCCACCGCTAAGGGTGCTACTGCTTTGTCCCAGCGAAACATAACCCAAACCCACATCTTGCAAAGGCTTTAGCTTGTTGTGCAAGGTTTTGGCATCGGCAAAAAAGTCCATCGCCTCGTCCACCGTCATGTCCAACACATCCGCAATGTTCTTGCCTTTGTATTGCACTTCTAACACCTCGTCTTTAAAACGTTTTCCATGACAGGTTTCACAAGGCAGGTGAAGGTCGGCCATAAACTGCATTTCAATCGTTGTTTCGCCTTCGCCTTGGCAGGTTTCGCATCTACCGCCCTCAACGTTAAAACTAAAGAAACTGCTTTTATACGCCCTTGTTTTGGCCAAAGGTTGCATCGCAAACAACTCGCGGATAGTATCGTAAGCCTTAATATAAGTAACAGGGTTGCTGCGCGATGATTTACCAATGGGGTTTTGGTCAACCATTTCTACTTGGGTTATTCTTTTAATATCCCCTTCCAAGCGGTCGTGCTGACCTGTTTTTCCGCCTGTATAGCTGCCCAGTACTTTTTGCAAAGCGGGGTACAATACTGTTTTTATCAGCGAGGTTTTACCGCTACCGCTTACGCCTGTTACGGCTGTAATAACGTGCAATGGTATTTTTACATCTACGTTTTTAAGGTTGTTTTCCCTTGCGCCTTTAATTTCAAGATGGTCGCTCCATTTGCGTCGGCGTTCGGGCACGGGTATTTCCTCACGGCCTGAAAGGTATTTGCCAGTTAAACTATCATCACTGGCCAGCATTTGCTTAAAATCACCCTGAAACATCAATCCGCCGCCGTTGCGTCCTGCAAAAGGACCAATGTCTATCAGTTCATCGGCAGCAATCATTACGTCCTCGTCGTGCTCCACAATCACTACTGTATTGCCCAAATCGCGCAACGATTTCAATACGCGAATAAGGTTTTCTGTATCACGGCTGTGCAGGCCTATACTGGGTTCATCCAATATATACATACTGCCCACCAAGCTGCTGCCCAGCGAGGTAGCAAGGTTAATCCGCTGCGATTCGCCGCCGCTAAGGGTATTGCTCAACCGGTTAAGGGTAAGGTAGCCCAACCCTACTTCTTTCATAAACGAAAGACGGTTGGTAATCTCCTTCAAAATGCGGTCGGCAATTTTAGTGTCGGTGGGGGTTAGCTTTAGTTGGGTAAAATACTCGTGGGCACGGCTCACGGGCATCAGTATTATGTCTGAAATCGAAAGACGTTCTTCGGGTTTGGCTTCGTTCAGCAGTTTTACGTAGGTAGCATCTTTGCGCAGGCGTGTACCGCGACAATCGGGGCAGGTAGTTTTGCCTCTGTATTTGCTAAGCATTACACGGTACTGTATTTTGTAAATCTTTTCTTCAAGGTATTTAAAGAACTGATTGATACCCAGTACTGTTTTTGCGCCTTGCCACAACAGGTCTTTCTCCTGCTCGGTTAAATCATAGTAGCTGCGGTGCATCGGAAAATCCAAATGGATAGATTTTGCTATAAAATCTTCTTTCCATTCCTGCATGGTTTCGCCTCGCCAAGGGGCTACTGCACCTTCGTACACACTAAGGCTTTTATCAGGTATTACTAAATCTTCATCAATGCCTATCACCATACCGAAACCTTCGCAGGTTTTGCAAGCCCCGTAGGGATTATTAAAGCTGAAAAAATTGGTGCTGGGCTGCTCAAAGCTGATACCGTCGGCCTCAAACCTTGCCGAGAATTGCAGGGTATGCTCTTTGCCTTCGGGGTTGGTTACTTTTACCAAACACTCTTGGTTGCCTTCTAAAAAGGCAGTTTGTATGCTATCTGCCGAGCGTGAAGGTAACTCATCGTCAGCCTTATCAGTCAAAACACGGTCAACCACCAAAAAGCAGTTTTCAGGTTTCAGGGCTTTTAGTGTTTTGGCATCTTCTAACAACTCCTCAATTTTGTGAATGTTTTCCCCTGCTTGTATGCGGGTAAAACCCTTTTGCAGCAAAACTTTCAGTTCTTCGGCCAGCTTGCGTTGGGTGTTAATGCGGCTAAGTACCAGTACGGTACTGCCGTCTTCTAACCCTAAAATAAAATCTACAACGTCACCCACGCTGTGGCGTTTAACAATAGCGCCACTAACGGGTGATATGGTTTTACCTACTTTGGTAAACAGCAGTTTCAGGTAATCGTATATCTCGGTACTGGTAGCAACGGTACTGCGGGGGTTGCGGGTGTTTACTTTCTGCTCGATAGCAATGGCAGGCGAAATGCCTTTGATGTAGTCCACCTCGGGCTTGTTCATTTTATCCATAAACTGGCGTGCGTATGCCGAAAGGCTTTCTACATACCTACGTTGCCCTTCGGCATACAGGGTATCAAATACCAAGCTCGATTTTCCGCTACCGCTCACGCCTGTAACCACCGTCATACGGTTACGGGCTATCTCTACGTCTATATTTTTAAGGTTATGCTCGCGCGCGCCCTTTATTAAAATGTTATTTGCCGCCATAAAAAAACGAAGGTGCAAAATTACTTCACTTTGCACCTTATACCAACAAAGGGTAGAGATTTAATGTTTGGGGTAATAGTCAGTGGTCTGTTGTCAGTGGTTGGTGATTGCCGAGTGCTCAAGCAGCACTAAAACAGTTTTATTGTAAAATCTTTATTAATAAAGTAGGGGCCAAAAAGAGTGTCTTTACCATGCGGAGAGGTGCGGGTGCCAAATGTTGCAACACGGTAATACACATAGCTTACCGAGTCGGCAGTATTAGCATCGGTCAAACATTTTTTTAATTCTTCATCGGCTTCTTTTTGTTTGTCTTCGGCATCTTTTAATCGTGCTAATTCAGCAGCTGCCATTGATGGGTGTACTTTGCGGGCAGCTTCCACCGTAATTTTTTGCATTTCAACAAAATGGTCGGTAGCTTTTTTAAGGTTTTCGAGCAAACGGCAATAATTTTGGCGAGCCATTTTTTCGGTAGCACTGTCAAGTTTCACCAATGCCAATGTATCAAGGGTGGTTCCGGTAGCGTCAGACATTTTTATCACATGCGCTTTAACGGCTGCCATACACTTGTCTTCTATTTCCTTCGTAAGGTTTGGTTCTGTGGTTGGGGTATCGGTTTTTGCTGACGGTTTACAGCCAACTATGGCCATACCTATCACTGCAAATGCAAGCAAGACTGTTTTTTTCATGGGGCTAATTTAGGGTTTTATCTTTTTTATAGGATGAAGGTGAAAGGATTGATGTGATGTTCTATTATGTTGAGCAATAGCGAAGCATCTTATGGGGTTTTGTTAACACAGTTAAAATAAGTTTCCTCGCTACGCTTCGGAATGACAGGTGTGCACGTTCTTCGAAGCGTCACCGCTTCGAGAGTAAAGAAAGTAGCGTCCCGTTACGTAGTTTTTTAGTGATGACACGATTCTAAACCCACCTTTCGACAAGCTCAAGATACCATCCGTACTTTCACTGTCATGCTGAGTGGTAACGAAGCATCTTATGGGGTTTTGTTAACCCAATTATACTAAGTTTCCTTGCTGCGCTTCGGAATGAAAGGTGTGCACGTTCTTCGAAGCGTCACCGCTTCGAGAGTAAAGAAAGTAGCGTTCCGCTAAGTTATTAGTTCGTGAGGACACGATTGAAAAGCCGCTTCAAGCGTGGACGCTTGAAGGAACTTAAGGGTGCAGTGTGAAAGAAAAAGGCTTAATAAAATTAATACCTTTTTGGTTATTCTGAGCGATAGCGAAGAACCTTATTACAACTGTGTTTACAAAGCGTAATAGGGAGCTTCCTCCGTCAGCATGACAGTGGTTTCCTGTCACTGCGAGGTCTCCCGAAGCAACCCGTTTCTTTAACTCACCCCCGAAAAGTATTAGCCCGACGTTCCCATAGTCGCCCCTCTCTAATTGCAATTAGAGAGGGGGAAAGTTGAGCACTCTAACAATTATTTAGTAGTCAGGGGTGAGTTAAAAGGTTTTTTCGTAGCTTCTTGCCTGCTCAGGGATGCCCTTTCGATAGGCTCAAGGTCTTACGAAGCAATCCGTTTGTAACGGTTTCATTGGGATTGCTTCACTATCTCTTAATCTATATTCCTTAACTGTTGCTTATGCCCGTTCGCAATGACGATAATCGGGTATGGCTGGTGCCATTCCCAACTTGATTGAGAATCTGTGCGGGGGGAGATAACAAATTCCCGATTACACGGGAATGACGGGATGATTTTTTTACTCACCCCCGAAAAAGTATTAGCCCGACGTTCCCACAGTCGCCCCTCTCTAATTGCAATTAGAGAGGGGGAAAGTTTAGCACTCTAACAATTATTTAGTAGTCAGGGGTGAGTTAAAAGTTTTGTTCGTAGCTTCTTGCCTGCTCAGGGATGCCCTTTCGATAGGCTCAAGGTCTTATGAAGCAATCTGTTTAGCATTGATTGGTTGGGATTACTTCAGATTACTTTGGGAGACCACGCAATGACAGGGTGGTTTTTTAAATTTTACTCCGAAGTGTGATATGGGGTCAAACAAAAAGCATGTAGTGGTTT
Organism: Bacteroidia bacterium; assembly: GCA_035906255.1. Lineage (GTDB taxonomy): Bacteria > Bacteroidota > Bacteroidia > UBA8524 > UBA8524 > SB11. Next base: position 69,984 of record JAMIFM010000008.1, on the reverse strand, counting down.
GGAGTAACAAAAAAACCGCTGCCGATTTATCGGCAACGGTTTTTATATAATTCGACAGATTGATTGAATGGGGTTACATTTTTACACCCATTTCGGCAATCAGGTTGTTGGCTTTAGCAATGTCTTTTAATACAAACAATACGTAGCGAATGTCAACACCTATCGAACGGCTGTATTTTTCATCCCAAGCATAATCGTTGATACAAGCTGTAAAAGCACGGTCGAAGTTTACACCCACAAGGTTGCCTTGTGCATCCAATACAGGGCTTCCGCTGTTTCCGCCCGTTGTATCAAGGTTGTATAAGAAACACACTATTGCTTTTGCATCAGCCTTTTTCATAATGCTTTTAAGGCTGCTTTCAAGGTAATAATCGCCGCTTGTTTTGGCTTTGTTCAAAATACCTTGTATAGTAGTAAACGGTGCGTTGTACTCAGCATCATTAGGCCAGTAGCCTTTCACATTTCCGTATGTAAAACGCAGGGTGCTGTTAGCATCGGGGATGAAGTTGGTTTTTTTATGTTGTTGTTTCACTTCCAACAAGCGGGCGTTCAACTCGGTTAACTTATTACGACGCTCGGTATCTTTTTGCAAATAGGTGCGGTACACAGGGAATAAAATCCCTGCTAAATCAATTACCGTGTTTTTCAGTCCTAAAAATGCTTCAGGGTTTGTTTCAAACAGTTTTAAGGTCGCATCACGGTCAAACAGTTTTTGCTCAACATCCATTTTCTCTATTAACGCATGAATTTCGGCTACGTATCCGGTAGGACTAAAAGCATTATTAACAGCAGGCAAACGTTGGCCTTCGGGCAATTCATACAAATTAACAAGTAACTGCTCCAATAACTTTTTGTCCAACTCTTTATTACGGATGATGTAGTTTTTATCCAACAGCTCGCGTTGTTGGGGCAGGGTTTTCTCTAAATATTCTTTGCGGTCTTTTTCAGCCAAATCAACACTTGCACCGTTGTGGTAAGAGATAAAGTTTGCTATGTAGGCCACACCGCTGCCATTAAACAATTCGCCCAAATAAAAATCGCGGTGGTAGGTAGCAAAAATCTCACTGTACACGGCATCAATATCCGTGAACAGGCTTCCGTATTTTGCTGTCAATTCAGGTTTAGCGGCAATCATCTTTTTCATTTCCGCTTCTTCTGCTTCTTTTTCAGCTAAAACCGTAGTGCGCTCTAATCCTTGCAGTTTGCCTTTGTAGTTTTTGGCTACGTTGGCAAGGCTTTTTTCACGACTGGCAAGGGCAATTTCTACGGCTTTATTTTTCTTAGATACTTGCTTGATAGCATCTATTTGGTAATCGTACCAAGTGCTCACCGTAGGCAGTATGTACTCGTATTGGTATGTTAGAAATTTTGCGGGAAGGTGGCGGAAAGTACGGCCGGGATAACCCAATATGAACACAAAATCGTCTTCTTTTACCCCGTTGGGGTTCACTTTTAAGTGTTTTTTTGGTTTGTAGGGAATGTTTGAGGCCGAGTATTCAGCAGGTTTGCCATCTGCACCTACATACGCACGGAAAAAGGCAAAGTCGCCGTTATGGCGTGGCCAAACCCAGTTGTCGCTTTCGCCCCCAAACTCGCCAATACAGCGTTGAGGAATATACACCAAACGCACATCTTTTATTTGCTGGTAGCGGAACAGGGTATAGGCTTTGCCGATGAACATTTCAGAGATTTCAATCTCCATATCAGGGTTAGCGGCCTGTTCTTCGGTAGTTATTTTTTTGATGTTAGCGCGGATAATTTCGGCACGCTGGTTAGCATCGACAGCCTTATCTGTACCTTCTAATACTTTGGCCGATACATCAAGGTATGATGCTGTGATGCGGCAAGTAACGGGTGTGCGTATTTCTTTGCTCTTATCATCGGCTAAAAAGCCGTTGGTGATGTAGTCATTTTCAGGAGTACTGGCACCTGCCGCCGAACTGAATGCGCAGTGATGGTTGGTGATTATCAACCCATCGTCAGATACAAACGAGCCGGTGCAACCGCCCACACGCACCAACGCATCAACAAGGCTGGTGCCGTTGGGGTTATATACTTCGGCGGTTTTAATTTTCAGTCCTGCCTTTTTAAGGTCGAGCGAGCTAAGCTCACTTAAAGGGAACATCCCTTCGGCATAGCGGGCTGCAATAAACAATGCAGGCACCAAGGCCATAAGGGCAATAACAATAACTTTTTGTAATCTGCGTGTTACCATAGTGGGCAAAAATAGGCTTTTTGCTCTTTTATGGCTATGATTTGGACGGAATGAACGAAAGTTAGTATAAAGGTGTAGATACTCTGAACTTGCTTCCGCATTGCAGTGCCTATTACTTCAACACCATTTTAAAGTGCTTAATGCCTGCTTCTTCAAATTCTTCCCCTTCGGGTTCAAAACCCTGTTTCTTATAAAAATCAGTTACTTGACTTTGGGCATGCAAGTATATTTTTTGAGCCTTAGTGTCAATATCGTTTAATAAGGCATTCATTAACTCTTTACCTACTCCGGTATTTCTAAAATCAGGCAATACCGCAAACCGTTCAAGTTTTATCCCTTTATCGGTTTTGCGCCAACGTGCGGTGCCAGCCTCTTCTCCATCAACCACAGCAATAAAGTGTGTGCTTTCTTCCTCGTGTTCGTACTCCAATTCCCTATCCACACCTTGTTCATCAACAAATACCTTTACTCGTATATCAAACGCCCGTTGCAAAGCAGCAGGGTCGCTAATTTTTGTTACTGTAATTGCCATACCTCAGCAAATATACTAATATAACCCGTGTGCCATTGGCTATTACCTAATCTACAACCAACTACTAACAATAGGCTGTTAACACTTTGCCTCTGCACATTCAAAAAAAAACATACCTTTGCCGAAATTTTTAAAAACCGACCTCATACTATGATGGACATTTCGAAAATCCAAGAGCTGTTGGGCGACAAAGCTGATGCCCTGCTAAACCATGAGAGCAAAACCGTATCAAAAGATATGCTGCACTTGCCCGGCCCCGATTTCACCGAGCGCGTTTGGGTGAACAGCAACCGCAACCCACAAGTGTTGCGTAGCCTTAATGCTATTTATAACACCGGACGTTTGGCAGGAAGCGGTTATGTGTCAATACTACCTGTTGACCAAGGTATTGAGCACAGCGGCGGAGCGTCGTTTGCTAAAAACCCTATCTACTTTGACCCTGAGAATATTGTGAAACTTGCTATTGAGGGCGGTTGCAATGCTGTTGCCACTACATTTGGTAACCTTGCTATGATGTCTCGCAAGTATGCTCACAAAATACCTTTTATGGTAAAAATCAACCACAACGAGTTGCTTACTTACCCTAATAAATTCGACCAGATTATGTTTGGCAGCGTTCGCGAAGCATGGAACTTAGGTGCTACTGCGGTGGGTGCTACTATTTATTTTGGTTCTGAAGAATCTTCACGCCAGATTATTGAAGTGGCTGAGGCTTTTGAAGAAGCGCATGAATTGGGTATGGCTACTGTATTGTGGTGCTATGTTCGTAACAATGCGTTCAAAAAAGACGGTGTTGATTACCACGTATCTGCCGATTTAACAGGTCAAGCTAACCACTTGGGTGTAACTATCCAAGCTGATATTATCAAACAAAAACTACCCGAAAACAACGGCGGTTTTAAAGCTCTTAATACAGGTTCAAGCAGCTACGGTAAATTGGATGAAAGAATGTACACCGAGCTTACCAGCGAAAACGCTATCGACCTTTGCCGTTACCAAGTAGCCAACTGCTATATGGGGCGTGCCGGTTTGATTAACAGTGGTGGTGATAGCAAAGGTGCTACCGATATGGCTGATGCTGTACGCACTGCGGTGATTAACAAACGTGCAGGCGGTATGGGCTTGATTTCAGGTCGTAAAGCCTTCCAAAAACCAATGCACGACGGTGTTGCTTTATTGAACGCCATCCAAGATGTGTACCTTAACAAGGACGTTACCATCGCTTAATTCTTTAATTTCTATACTATCAGGTAATAGTTATCGGTTATCGGAGAATTTGTTTTCCGTTTGCCGATAACTATTATCTTTGATTTTGGTTAGCAGGTAACCTGTGTTGTTAATTAATGCCTTATGCTATTGATTAACAAACACCAACAATCTGCAATCTAAACCCAATAACTAACAAATGAGTTGGTACAAACGCCTCAAAGAAGGAATATCTACTTCTACTAAAGATAAAAAAGCGACACCGGAAGGATTATGGTACAAATGTCCCCGTTGTAAAAAGGCTACCCTTACAGAAGACCACAAACAGGCCAGTTATGTATGCCCCCATTGCCAATACCATCACAAAATAGGCTCTGAAGAGTATTTTGAGATTTTGTTTGATGAAGGGCATTTTAAAGAATTGGATGCCAATATGCTTAGTGGCGACCCTTTGGAGTTTACCGATAGCAAAAGCTACAAGCAACGTATTGAAGAAAGCATACAAAAAACCGGCTTACACGATGCCTTGCGCACAGGTGTAGGCAAGGTTGACGGACATCCTTTAGTGGTGGCCTGTATGGATTTTAACTTTATTGGCGGCAGTATGGGTAGTGTGGTAGGAGAAAAAATCTCGCGTGCTATACAACACAGCCGTGCCAATCATATCCCCTTGCTGGTAATTTCAAAATCAGGCGGTGCCCGTATGATGGAAGCTGCCCACTCACTAATGCAAATGGCTAAAACCAGCGCACAATTAGCGTTGCTAGGCAAAGAGGGTATTCCTTATATATCACTGATGACCGACCCAACAACGGGCGGCGTTACAGCATCGTTTGCTATGCTGGGCGATTTTAACATATCAGAACCCGAAGCACTGATAGGTTTTGCAGGCCCACGTGTAATTAAAGAAACCATTGGTAAAGATTTGCCTAAAGGTTTTCAAAGTGCTGAGTTTTTATTAGAGCATGGCTTCCTTGATTTTATAGTGCCCCGTACTGCATTGAAAGAAAAAATGGCTTTGTTGCTTCAATTGCTTACCGAAAAGAAAAGCAAGAGTAAAAAAGCCGAAGCAGCTTCATAATAACTGCAACCTTGCAATTAAACCAAGTAACAGTATCGGTATGCGATATTAATCGCTCCGTCGTTTTTTACAAAACGCTCGGTTTTCAGTTGATAGTCCTCACCGATACTTATGCAAGGTTTATCATTCCCGATAATCAAACTACATTCTCGCTGCATCTTGCAGAAAAAGTGTTACCGTCAGACACTATGCTATATTTTGAGTGTGAAGACGTTGACAGTACATTTAACATCTTAAAAGATAAAGGTATTGTGTTTACGATGCCGCTAACCAACCAGCCTTGGTTGTGGCGCGAAGCCTATTTTAATGACCCTAACGGAAATAAATTGTGTATTTACCATGCAGGCGAAAACCGTTTGAACCCGCCTTGGAGGGTAAAGGATATTTAATAAATGCTAACATAAAGTAAACAAACATTTGCTTTATGTTATTACTCTTAATATCTTTGCACACTATTTTATAAGAGATAAACCGTAATACGATGCAAGTTACATCAGAAGTTAAGAAAGAGATATTTAAACAACACGGCGGCGCGGAAACAAACACAGGCAGTGCCGAGGCTCAGATAGCCCTATTTACTGCCCGTATACAACACATTACTGGTCACCTGAAAGAAAACAAACAGGATCATTCGGCAGAGCTTAGCCTAATTAAACTGGTAGGTAAGCGCCGTGCTTTGTTGGACTACTTGGCCAAAAAAGACATTTTCAGGTACAGAGCCATCATTAAAGAACTTAACATCAGGAAGTAAGTTCAAATATTTTGACGATACTAAAACCTTAATAAATCAAAAGCCTTATAGCCATAAGGCTTTTGTTATTTTTACACATTTATACAATCCAACTATATGTCTAATCCACTAGGAGTTACCAAAACAATCGATTTTGGTGACGGAAAAGTAATTGAAATTGAAACCGGAAGGCTTGCCAAACAAGCCAACGGTTCAGTGGTGCTGAAAATGGGCAATACGATGATACTAGCAACCGTTGTGGCTGCGCCCGAGCACAAAGAAGGAGCTGACTTTTTGCCCCTTACCGTTGATTATCAGGAAAAATTTGCATCTGTAGGCCGCATTCCGGGCGGCTTTTTAAAGCGTGAAGCACGCCTTTCTGACTATGAAATTCTTATCAGCCGTTTGGTTGATAGGGCTATCCGCCCCTTGTTTTCTGAAGATTACCATGCTGATACGCAGGTAATGCTTACCCTTATTTCATCTGACGAAAACATAATGCCCGATTGTTTAGTTGGCTTAGCCGCTTCTTCGGCCATTATGCTGACTGATTTACCTTTTAACGGTCCTATGAGCGAAGTACGTGTAGGCCGTATCGACGGTAAATTTGTTATAAACCCGTATAAGAGCGAACTTGAGCATTGTGATATTGATATGATTGTGGCCGGTACCATGAATGATATAAACATGGTAGAAGGCGAGATGAATGAAATATCTGAATCTGACATGGTTGAGGCATTGAAGTTTGCACACGATGCAATTAAAAAACAATGCCAAGCCCAGCTTGAACTTTGTGAACTTTTAGGCGGACGTAAAGCCCGTATGGAGTATAACCACGAGGTGAACAGCGAAGAGGTTAAAAAACAGGTATATGCTGATTTGTACGACAAGGTGTATGCTATTGCCAAATCACAAGCTCCTAAAAAAGAACGCAGTAAAGCATTTTCTGAAATTGTAAAAGAATACATTGCCGCCATGCCCGAAGATACCACCGATGAGGTGAAAGGCTTGGTGAAAAAATACTACGGCCATGTGCAGTACGATGCCATGCGTAACATGGTATTGAACGAAAAAGTGCGTTTGGACGGACGTAAACTAAACGAAGTGCGCCCGATTTGGACAGAAGTTAATTACCTGCCATCGGCTCACGGTTCAGCGGTGTTTACAAGGGGTGAAACCCAATCGCTAACCAGTGTTACATTGGGTAGCAAATTGGATGAGCAAATGCTTGACAGCCCCATGAACAGTGGGTTCAACCGTTTCATGCTGCATTACAACTTCCCCGGTTTTTCAACAGGTGAAGTAAAACCTAATCGCGGGCCGGCTCGTCGTGAAATCGGGCACGGTAACCTTGCCATGCGCGGTTTGAAAAAGATATTACCCGGCGATGATGTGAACCCTTATGTAATCCGTGTAGTATCTGATATTCTTGAGTCTAACGGTTCATCATCTATGGCAACTGTTTGTGCAGGCTGTATGGCCTTGATGGATGCCGGTGTACAAGTAAAAAATATGGTTTCGGGTATTGCTATGGGCTTGATTTCAGGCGAAGAGGGCAAATACTCAATTCTTACCGATATTTTGGGCGACGAAGACCATTTGGGCGATATGGACTTTAAAGTGGTAGGTACTAAAAATGGTATCACTGCCGTGCAGATGGATATTAAAATAGATGGTTTGCGTTGGGAAATTGTAGAAGAAGCCCTTAACCAAGCTAAAGAAGGCCGTTTGCATATATTAGGCGAGATGAGCAAAACCATTGCTGAGCCTGCCTCTGACTACAAACCACACACTCCACGCATTGTGCGCATTGATGTTGCTACTGAGTTTATTGGTGCAATTATAGGACCCGGCGGTAAAATGATACAAGGCATCCAAAAAGAAACCGGAACTTCTATCAGCATTACTGAAGAAGGTAACAAAGGTATTGTTGAGATTGCCAGCAACGATAAAGCGGGTATGGAGAAAGCCGTGAAGATTATCGAAGGTATTATTGCCGTGCCTGAGGTAGGCGAAGTGTACGAAGGTGTGGTGAAAACCATTACTGAATTTGGTGCATTTGTTGAATTCTTGCCCGGTAAAGACGGTTTGTTGCACATTTCTGAAATAAGCTGGAAAAAACTACCCAGCATGGAAGGTGTGATGGAAGTTGGCGAAGAGGTGAAGGTGAAACTTATTGAAGTAGATAAGAAAACCGGTAAATACCGTTTGAGCCGCAAAGTGTTATTGCCACGTCCTGAAGGTATGCCTGAGCCTGACGAAAACGAAGGCCGTGAACGCCGTGATAACCGCGATCGTGGTGGCGACAGGGGACGTGATAACCGTGGCCCACGTAATGACAACCGTGACCGTGGCGGCCGTGATAACCGCGACAGGGGTCCTCGTAATGACAATCGTGACCGTGATCGTGGCCCTCGCAATGATAACCGCGACCGCAATAATGACAATCGTAACCGTGGTAACGGTGGTGATGGCAATAGCCAAGCAACCAACGATGCTTATAACTTTGACGGAGAACTATAATATTATATAGCTTTTCACTATTTTTAACTCCTGTTACTGAAAACGTAGCAGGAGTTTTTTTATGAATAAACAATCTGTTTTGGTGATAGCTGTTATCACAGCATTACTAATTGGTTCTTGCAAAAAGGACAAAGAGAATAACAATAGCACGGTAAATGTGAGCGAGAAAACAAAACTTATTACCGGAGGCGGAGCAAAAGGCTGGCTATTTGTTTCGGCAAAAAAGGATAATGTAGAAACACTTGAAAACTGCCAAAAGGATAATCTGTATGTTTATAAAACAGATAAATCGCTGATTGTTGATGAGGGTGCAACAAAATGCGCTGCAAATGATCCGCAAGTAATAGCTGCCACATGGTCATTTAATACCGCAGAGGATAGTGTTTCATACAATCTTGCGGGAAGTATTGAGAAATACAAAATTGTGGTGCTTACTGAAAAAGATATGCAACTAAACACGATTGATACGGTTTTGGGGGCGGGAACAGCATATACCTATACTATTAGTTTTAAAGCACAGTAGTTAGCGGAAGATTGTGCCTACACCGATTGACAATGCTAAGTTTTGAAAAGGGATATTACCTTGTAAAAAATCATGCTGACTTGATCTCTGTCCAGAATCAAACTCAGTGAGTTTGTACTTTAACGTTGAAACAACACAGTTCACACTTCCAAACGCATACATATCCCCTCGCATAAAGTATTTCAGATCCAAGCCCGTAAAAAGTAGGGGGGTAATACTTTTTCCAATCCACATTGTTCCTCCCTTGTAAAAGCCTGTTCCGTTAGGCTTCGGAGTAAAATCCATACTCACTCCTTCTCCATTATTAGCGGCTAATGTATATAAAGCTCCTCCTCCAAAGTTAACTGTAATTAATAACGCACTTATTTCATGAGAATAAGATACTCCAGTATATAATGCAAAACTCTCGTAGAGAAAGTCACCCGCCTTTACACTGTCTCCATAAACGGCAACATAGCGTTTAGAGAATTTTATTCCGTCAAAATCATTGCGCATAAATGCGAGACCTCCCGTAATCGACCATTTTTTATGAAAAGATTTATAAAATTGAGCATTGACATTTACTCTTGCCCCTTGACTATTGGCAAATCCATCATGGAACGGTTTTTCAAATCGTCCGAATGAACCTATTCCTGTTAGGTTAGCTCCAATGGATAATTGCCATAAAGAAGTATGCGGATAAAAGTTGTTATAAATAATTAGCTCGTTTTCTGCTGAGTCTGTTTGGGCAAAAAGAAAAAGCCTGCCAACAACAAACAGTGTCAGCAGGCTGTATTTTTTTAAATTCAATGTATAATGTTATCGTTTAAACCCGATGCCGCTGCTTGGGTTTGCAGCTTGGTTTCGGTCAATACTAAAATCTTCCACATCCTTAATGGTAATGGTTTCAATCATTTTTTGGTTGCGGTCTTCTTGTGCGGTCTGGCTTAAGCGCAAGTGCTGATTTTTAATCACCTGCTCAATAATCTTACGCACTTCGCGGCCGTTTCCAAAGTACTTGTCTTTAACGGCCAATAAGTGGTTAAAGTATTCCTGCAAGTGGCCTTTTGCTTTTTTATCAGGCTGTACACCGTTTTCTTTAAACAGCAACATCGCAATATCCATCAACTCATTTTCATTGTAATCTTCGAAGTGGAAAGCACGGTCGAAACGTGATTTCAAGCCCGGGTTCGATTCAAGGAAATATGCCATATTTTGGGTATAGCCCGCTGCAATCACCACAAACTCGCCCCTACGGTCTTCCATACGTTTCAATAAGGTTTCAACTGCTTCACGGCCATAATCTCCTCCACCGCCTTCAGTTAACGAATAGGCTTCATCAATAAACAACACGCCTCCCATTGCATTATCAATCAACTCGGCTGTTTTAATGGCTGTTTGGCCAATGTATCCACCCACTAATCCTTGGCGGTCGGTTTCAATCATGTGGCCGCGCTCCAAAATACCCAACGCTTTGTATATTTGGGCTAAGATGCGGGCAACGGTTGTTTTACCAGTACCGGGATTGCCTGTAAATACGGCATGCAATGAGAACGATTTGCGGAGGTCTTTTCCGGTTTCGCGGTAAAAGCGCACCAGTTTTACCAACTCATCAATCTCTTCTTTTATCTTGCCCAAACCAACCATGGCTTTTAGCTTGCCCAGCGATTCGCGAAGCAAATCTTCATCGATAGGTATATCGGCCAAACTTTTGGTTTTTGGAGCATATATTTTCTCGATATCCTCAATTTGTATGGTAGATAATTCATCTTCTGTTAATAACTGAGGGTCTTTTTGCTTCATAATGCGTAAACCCAAGTTGATTTTTGATTCATCAATTAACGAGTTTACCAAACGGGCATTACCGAATGTTTTATTACGGTCGCGGTATTCGTCCACCAATTTGCGGTACATAGTATCGCGTGCAATCGGGCTTAATTTCACCCCGCGTTTATCGGCTGCGTAATCCGCAATTTGTATTAATTCTTGGGGCACATAATCAAGGAAATCAAACTCAACATTAAACCTCGATTTCAAACCGGGGTTAGAGTTGATGAATGAATCCATTTGCTCAGGGTAGCCTGCTACCACCACAGCTAAATCACCGGTACCGTCGCTCATTTCTTTTAATAGCACTTCAATTGCCTCACGGCCAAAATCTTTGCTATCGTCGTCTTTGCGTGATAAAGCGTAGGCTTCATCAATAAATAAGATACCGCCTTTGGCCTTCTTAATGGCTTCTTTTGTTTTAGGTGCTGTTTGGCCAATGTATTCAGCCACAAGGTCGCCCCTGTCAACTTCATGCACATGGCCTTTGCTCAACAAGCCCATTTGCTTGTATATTTTACCCAACATCCGCGCTACGGTTGTTTTACCTGTACCGGGATTTCCTTTAAACACGGCGTGTAATACCACATTATCAGCATCTTTTAAACCACGTTGTTTGCGCAGTTTAATAAAGTTTAGATAGCTGGTGTATTCCATCACCCGTTTTTTAATGGGGGCTAAGCCTATCAGGCTTTGAAACTCCTTCATTACATCGTCAAGGGTTTCAGCACCTTTTGCGGCTTCAATTTCTTCTTTGCGTATCTGGCGTTCAACCAGTGTGGGTGGTTGTGCTTCAAAATCCTCGTCGTCGGCCTCTTCGTAATCATAGCCCACTTTAAACGGAACTTCGGCAATCAACTCGTCCATAAACAGAATATCAACGTAGTAAGCGTCGTTATTCCAAGTACCCTTGGTTTCGCTTCCCCAGCCCACTGTGCAAACAATCTTTTCATCCTGCGGGTACACAAACAACAGCTTGTCAATTTTCCCAATCAGTTGCCCTGTATGGGTTTTAAACTGGAATATTAACTCACAAGCCCAATAATCATATTGTTTCACCAGATTATCGGCGGTAAACTCTACCCAAATGTAGCGGGCATCAGCACCGTAAAAAGTTTTAAAGTATTTGCGGTCTTTGGGTTTTACGTTACTGTCAGGCCCCTCATATAATTTAAGGGTTTCCAGTTTAAAGTATGGATTGTGGGTCTCGGTTACAATCCCCTCTTTTTCTACATAAAAGTGTTTTTCGGCAACAAACTTGCCGTTCACATGGGCTTCCCAACGGTAGCTGCCGCGTTTCCAGTAGCCTCCTGTTTCTTTTACGCCCCATCCCTCACGCACAAATACAATATTATCTTCTTTGCGAATGCGGCGGTCGCAATTCAACGAGCACACCTCTTTATTATCTGATGAGTAACATTTCAGTTCCATTTTAAGGTCCCAATCCTCCTCATCAAACAATTTGTTGTATAGCGAAACTTCGCAGTATATATAGCTTACTTCGCTCTCGTCATACACCAACCTGTAATTCTTTTCGTTATTGGCCAACCACTCGGTAGAACCAAACACCTTTATATCTCTGTATTTATACTCACTATTCTCTGCCATATCTCAGTCTTAATTCGGGGTGGAAGTTAACTTTTCTATACAAAAATCAACTACTTTGCCAAAAATCTTTTTTCCCGATATTATTTGTGTACATCCTGTTTATAGACTTAAAAACACACAGTTGGTTGAAACAGAATATGTTTTTAGTGTGTAAGAGTTTATTTCGGAGTTATTGAAAACAGCGACCTGTTTTTAACGAAAATGTTATCGGCTTATTCCGTATAAAAAATAAGGGCGCCTCCCGGCGCCCTACATTTACTGTACTTATTTTTGCTTCGCAAAACGGGACGAGGACTGGTTCCTACGCCCCGCTCTGAGTTATTACTGGTTTATTACTAATTTTTGTGTAAACACATCACCGTTCATAGCTACTTGCACCATGTAAAGACCGTTTGCCAGTCCTTGAGTGTTAAGTGCATGGGTGCTAAGTCCGTTGCCTTGCAAGGCTTGGGTGGTTAACACTTTTCCGCTCATATCCATAATGTTTACAGTGGCCTCTGCTTCCATATCCATTACTACTGATACCGTTCCTGCTGAAGCAGGGTTAGGGTATAATGTAAAGAAGTTATTTTTCGCAGGATTGTTAATACCTACTGATGAAGTAAGTTTTTCTTTTGAGAATACAAATTTACCGTTGGTGCTCGCAAAACCAGTGAAGATTAACTTCCACACATCGTCATTACCGTCTTTAATAAAATATACGGTACTATCTTCAATCACATAAGCACCTATACCCATGTTGTATGTTTTCCAAGCCCAACCCAAGGTGTTTATTGCATCACCAAAGGTGTGGCTTGTATAAGCCTTATATGTTGAAGGATTGTTTACGGGGTACACTTTTACTGAGCCTGTAGTTTTGTTGGTTAAAACTCCGCTAACTGTATAAGCAATGGGTACAAAGGCAGTGTATTGGGTAAAGGTTAAGTCCCAGTTGGCAGCCAACGGCTCACGGTTAGCCGCTGTTTCATTTTGGATTGAGAAGTAACCGAAATTTTTGCCTGTATAATCTGCTTTTGCTATGGTTTTGGTAGTCTCACCCGTGTTATCAAGGTTGCCATATTTAAACGTATATACTGAGCTTGCCAATTTTTCAATCCAAAGTTTTTTATATGTGCCGTTTGATAGTTTAATTATATACAAGCTATCTCCTACAACTTGGTGGTTATTGGTATTATATACTCCCCAACCTAAATCTGCTGCATCAAACGGGTCAATGTTTACATTAAATGCTCCTGCTTCCCAAGCCAAATCAGAGTTGTAAAGTTTTGGCCAAGTACCGATACCCGATGTATCCATTGTACTCCAGCCTGTGATGTCGCTTTTAGGATATACCCACAGAGTGTTTCCGTTTGCGCTGTTTAATAGTATTGAAGAAGTAATGCTGTTTATTTCAAAAGCAATATCCCAATTGTTTTTAGGCGAAGAGCCTTGCTCATCGTTTGCAAGACTGTACCATACTTGGTTTGCATATTGCGCACCAAGCATTACAGAATCGTTTACCGCTTGTGCAAATGAAAACGTTGCAACCAGCAATAGAGTTAAAGAGGTTAGGAGTTTTTTCATAGATGACTTTATTCTTATTTAGACTAATTATAAACAATGGCAAATGTAAGGGTAACATTTATTCATCAAAACCGATTTTTAAAAGCTGACATTTTTATGACAATAACAATTGATTAACTATGAATACACTTTATCGATAAATTCCGTTTACTTTCTTAAATATTAGCGTATTTGCATTTTATGAATCCTGCTTTTGAAACCCACCTGCAAGAAGTACACAGCCATTATCAATCGGGTGATGCTTTTTTGGGACTGCGCCGCCTTACCGATTGTGCTTTTGAAACACAAAACCCCGAGGTGTTTAGAAAAACCATCGCATTTTATGAATGGCTGGAAACTTATACTGACGTGGATAAACAAGAGGTATTGTTAAAGGTGAACCACTTGCTTGAAACAATCAGAAATGCAGGCCCAAAAGCCGGACACAAGGAAAATGCTAAGATATTGAGCGTGCAAAAGGTGACGAAAACCTACCTGAAAAGCGGTTTTAAGATTAAGGATTTAAATTTTGAGTTAAACGAACGTCAAATAACAGGACTGGTAGGCGAAAACGGTAACGGTAAGACAACGCTGTTGCGTTTGCTGGCGGCTGAGTTAAAACCCGATAACGGTTTAATAAACTATTCGTTTGCTAAAGATACTGCCGATACTTATGAGCTGAAAACCAAATTGATTTATATTGAACAACGTATTCCGCGCTGGTATGGGACGCTGATGGATAACCTGCATTTTGTGCTGCCTTATTACGGTATTAAAGGAGAAGACGGACACTTGTGGGCAGATATGATGATTGCCCGTTTAGGTTTGCGCCCTTACAGGCACTTAACTTGGAACAGGATTTCATCAGGTTATCGTACACGGTTTGAACTGGCCAAAACATTATTACGCAAGCCTAAGATATTGTTGCTGGATGAGCCGCTGGCTAATTTGGATATATTATCACAACAAACCATCCTACAAGATTTAAAGTTTATGGCCAACTCAATAACAGCTCCGTTTGGAATGATTTTGAGTTCGCAGCATATTTACGAGGTAGAAAAGGTTTCGGACACCATTATTTTTATCAAAAACGGGGTGCCGCAATACCAAACCAATAATACTGAATACGCAACCGGAAATGTTGACTCAAACCATAATGAATTAATTGTGGAACTTGAAACCTCTGCAACCCGAGAAGTACTTGCTTCGGCTTTTAATACTATAGGGGTTACCAAAATACAATACAACGGCGGGGTATTCTTGCTGCATTTTCCGGCCACAGTATCAATAGGCCTTTTGTTGGAAACCATGGCCAAAAACAATATTACGCCTAACTATTTCCGCAACATTTCAAATTCATCTCGCAGGTTTTTCATCAACTAAAAGTCATGCTAAAAAAATTCAACCAAAAACTGATAAGCAACAACCCGTTGTTGTGGAATACCCGTGTTGCATTAATAATCCCTGCTGCACTGATTATACATGTATTGTTTTACATCGCCGGATTTTTACAACCCATTAAATTAACTGAACTATGGGTGTACCACTATTATAAAATGGAGGGGGTTATTATCTTCTCGGTGCTTATATCTGCACTTATGATTATCGGGTGGCTTACCTTATACCTGCGAAACAATCCCTTCAAATCGTTTTACACCATAGGAAAAACCTACCTGTACTATGAGTTCCTGCTGATTTTTGTTGTATTTCTTTCTACATCCACTTTTTTCTTAACCTATAAACAAGGGCTTTACAACCGGATAGATATAGTAACTAAAGATGTGGTACTTGAGGAGGATGCTAATGACATTAATCTTGCTATGCACTTTATGGCATTTGATGCAAGCGATTTTGATATCCGCTACAGTTGTGACTCGCTAAGGGCAGACTACCTGAGAGACTCTCTTGAGTTGTTAAGCAAAAAAAATATGCCTCAAGATGCACAAGACTCGATAGCGGCAGCTATGGCTGAGCTTGAAGCCACATATCAGGCTGTTGATACAGTAGAGTATGAGAAAAGCTATTTACATTATTGCAAGCAATACATCAAGTTTTACAGCGGCTCAATACACATTAAACACGAGTACGAATTGGATGCTATTGCCCAACGGTGGCTGCTAAACGGAAGAAAAGACTCCATAACAATGCAGATAAACAAATTTATAGCATTGTGCCGTAAATATGGGATAAGCAATAGCATTAATGCTGAAAGGCAAGTAGATGAGTGTTTTAATGACAAAAGGCACACCGTGCTTAACATATTATCGTCGTCAGATGCTTATCCGGCAGATAATGAAAAAGTCAACATTCGATATAGTAGCTATTTTGCAAATACCTATAACCTGACTCAGTCGATTGAAAAAGTAGAAACAGTAAGGCTTGGCTTTTGGAATGCAGAGGTACTGATTATTATATTATACTATTCATTAGGTATGGCAATCATACTTTTCAGTTTCCGCACCACCCGTCTCAAACAGTGGTTTATGGCGATTATCGGTATAGGCTTATTGTCTGTACTGGTAAGCTTGGTTGTTCTTGGGTTTCATAACGAAGAGCAGGCTATACCCGCACTGTTGCTCACAATATGGGTAGTTGTACTGTTTTTTGCCCTGCGCTTTATCTATAAGCAAGGACCCAAAACCATCAGCGGTATTTTTCTTAACTGGGTATTTTGGTTTATACCTTTTGTGGTACCACTTGTTTTTGTAATGATATACGAAGCTACCGATACTGATTGTTACGAAGCCTACCAACAGGGGTTGCCTTGCCCCCCTGATGCGCCTATACATACATGGATAGGGCATAATTGGGATATTATCAACGGTAGCAACATCTTATTGGTTTTAGTGCTTCTTTTGGTTTATGTAGGGCTTGTACGCAAATGGCAGGCAAACCCTGAAGAATAACACAGAAACTCTATTTTTTTTATCGCCCTCTTTTTTATTGTTTTGAGGCATGATTATCCGCAACGCATTTGCCGGCGATGTTGCTGCCATTACGCAGCACAATTGCCTGATGGCAATGGAAACTGAAAACAAAAACCTTGATGGAGCAATTGTGAAAATTGCGGTTGATGAGGCTTTAAATGATCCTACAAAAGGATTTTACCTGATGGCCGAAATAGAAGGGAATGTTGCCGGAAGCCTTATGGTAACGTATGAATGGAGCGACTGGCGCAATAAGAATATCTGGTGGATACAAAGTGTGTATGTGCGCGAAAACCAACGTCGTAAGGGTGTTTACAAAGCCTTGTATGCAAAAGTGGTAGAACTTGCCAAAGCGCAAAACGTGAAAATAATCCGTTTGTATGTAGAGCATGAGAATACCAAAGCACAAGCCACCTATGAAAACTTAGGTATGCAAAAAAGCAACTACCTGTTATATGAAGCCGATATATAAACAAAAAGCGCAACCCCTTGCAGGATTGCGCCCGTGTTTATAATCGTCCTTTTAGCCGAAGGATTTTATTTAGTAGTTGGCTCAGTATAATAGTAATTCCAAAAAACGTACATCTCAGAACATTTATTGTCGTGAAAATCATAACAAATAAATGTAATACTCACGTGCCCCTTCACAAACTCGTAGTTACCTGAGTTTACCCGAGTTGGAGTTCCCATAATTTTCAGGATATCGTCTTTATGCATTCCTAAAAAGTCCACTTTAATATCGTTGATTTTGCGGTCTTTAAAATAGGCTTTGGTGGCAGCAAAATTAGTAGCCCTATTGCCTGTTATGCGTATATGATTCACTGCATTCGTAGTTTTATCATACGTGTAGCTAAACATACGCTCTTTGGTAGCGTCGTCGTAATAACAAGTTACAAAGCTATAAGTGTTTTTTTCGTCTTTGGTTGTTTTGGTGGCCAGTCCCAAAAGCGAAATCGCCTTCGTATTAGCGTCTCCCTTTTGCAAGCCCAACACATTGGCAAAATCACTAATGGTGGTTTCCTGAATGGTTTTAGATTTTGCAGCCGGAGCAGTAGTTTCTTTGTTAGTTCGGCAGGCGGCCAATCCGATAAAAAGAATAGCCAAAAGTGCAGTTTTTCTCATTGTGGTATATATAGGTAGTTTTTAATACCCGTAATATACAAAAAGTAAACGGCACGGTTTTTATTCTTGTTCTTTGTAGTAATAGTTCCAAAAAACAAGAATCTCATCACAAAAACCGCCTGAAAATTCGGGACATAAGAACGTAACCGTTATTCCCCCTTTTTGATATTCCAGTTCGCTTTTTTGGGTGCGGGTAGGCTCACCAAAAACACTCACAATACTATCGCGAGGCATTCCCAAAAATTGAAGTTTAATATCATTTACACCACATTTTTTAAAAAACTCACGGGTGCTGCGGTAACTAATTTCGTTGCTGCCCGTAACCCTTATATAATTCAGTGTATAATTACGTTTATCATAGGTGAGCGAAAACAGCTTTTCGCCATACTCGCCGTAGTAGTACATCGACGCATAATTGATTTTTGACCCTTCGTTGGTTTCTTCTTTACCCGGTTCGCCCCAAACATTAATCGCACTATCATAGGTATAGTGCTTTTTTACCCCCAAAAAGCTGTGAAAATCATCTATTGTTAACGCGTGAAGCTGTCTCGTTTTTTCAATACGGGCACGCTTTGCCGCACCACAACCACCCCACACTATCGTTAAAAGTGAGAGTAATAAAAACAGGGATCTATTCATTAGGGGTTTTAATTCGTTTTCAAAATTATGCAAAAAGCTTTAGCTAAACAGCTTTAGTTAGTATAAGTCCGTTATAAGTTTTTAAACACAGATAATGGCAAACAAGTACATTGCTTAATTGCATAATTTTTGAAACTTTGCAGTATGACAAAAGCCGAGGAACTATACCACCAAATAGCCGACACCATTCCTAACGCGGCTAAAAGCAAAATGTTTGGTGCCATGTGCTTAAAAGCCCCAAACGGCAAAGCGGGTGTAATGTTTTGGAAAGATTTTATGGTATTTAAACTACCTGAAGCTGAACTAAATGAGGCATTGGCTCTTGACGGTGTGCAAATGTTTAGTCCGATGGATGGCAGGGCTATGAACGGATGGGCGCAAGTACCTCACGAATATTCAGACCGTTGGAAAGATTGGGCTGAAAAGTCAATGGTGAATGTTGCTGCTATTGTGGTAACACCCAAAAAGAAATCAAAGTAATTCTAACAATAAGGCATTGTAAAGCCAACGTATTGTTTTAAAACAACATCTTTGCCAATAGAAGGTAAATTGTACTTTTGCAGAAAATAGAAAAACGGATGAACATTCACTTAGTATCAGGCGGCTGTGGTTTTGTTGGAAGAAACCTTGTGAAACGCTTGCTTAAAACTACCAACGATATACTTTTTGTTATTGATGATTTAAGTGCAGGTACTCCACGCCCCGAAGAGTGGCTGGAAAACACCGAGCACACCGTACATCAGGACTTGAAACTGTTTATGGGTGGTCGCATGATATATTGGGAAGGTGATTTCCGTACATTCTTGCGTAACATTACCAATAACCACAACCATATAAACGATACTTACGGATTTAGTTATCCCAAGTTTACCGATACATTTCACTTTGCTGCAATTGTTGGCGGACGCTCTAAAATTGATGGTGACCCGATGATGGTTGCGTTAGATTTAAGTATAGATGCCGAGTTTTTTTATTGGGTATGTAACTATAAGCCCAAAAGGGTAATGTTCCCCAGCAGCAGCGCGGCTTATCCTGTGGATTTACAAACTACTGACCACGCAATAGCGTTGAGCGAAAGCGACATCAGTTTTGACGGTAGTCTTGGACAACCTGATATGACTTACGGTTGGAGTAAACTAACCGGTGAATACCTTGCCCGTATTGCAGCTAAATACTATGGTATTTCAGTAGCTTGTGTACGCCCCTTTAGCGGTTACGGCGAAGACCAAGACCTTACTTACCCAGTTCCGGCCATTGCTGCCCGTGCAGCCAAAAAAGAAGACCCCTTTGAGGTATGGGGAAGTGGCAAACAGGGCCGCGACTTTGTGCATATAGACGATTGTATTGATTGTATTTTGATGGCACTGGATAACATTAGCGATGGTTCGGCCATTAATATCGGCTCTGGTAAACTAACCAGCTTCCTTGAAATTATTGAATTGTTTACCAAGTTTGCAGGCTACGAGCCTGTTATTAAGCCATTGTTGGATAAACCTGTGGGTGTTCATAGCCGTTATGCCAACATGGAGTACGTAAACAACAAGTTTAACTGGTATCCCAAAATCAGCACAGAAGAAGGTATGCGTCGTGTGTATGATGCTGCCGTTAAAAAAGTAGCTGAAGCGGCGAAATAACTTGCTATGCCGAATTTGACTCGGAGATGTTTATAACCTACAACCGTACGCGATATTTCGTCATTGCGAGGTCTCCCGAAGCAATCCGTTTGTAACGGTTTCATTGGGATTGCTTCACTATCTCTTAATCAGTATTCCTTAATTTTTGATTATGCCCGTTCGCAATGACGTAAAGGGATGCCTTATTACGACAATACATCAGTTAGACAACACTAATACGTGTTTTTCGACAACACCCGCAACAACCATGATAAGATGGGGGCGGGGATGATGCGTTTTGCTACAACAGTAATATTATCGTTTAGGGTGGGTAATATCACTGCTTTGTTTGTGGCAAGTCCTTTTACAGCTACTTTGGCTATCTCCTCCGGCTCGGATATGTTGGTGATGTATTTGCGCCAGCCGATGTTTTTTATCCGCTCGCGTACTTCGTTGTTAGTAATCATAGGACCGGGGCACAGGCAACTCACCTGTACTTTATTGTCCCACATTTCAGCCCGTAATGCTTTTGAGAAGGTTAAAATAAACGATTTTGAGGCTGAGTATAAAGCCTTGTAAGGCAAAGGGAAAAAAGCCGCCATACTGGCTACGTTCAGAATAAACGACGGAGCGTTTTCTATTAAACGGAGTATCAGCTTGTGCGTAAGGTTATGAGTAAAAACAATATTTAGTTGTAACAGCTTTTGGAAAAAAGCAGCATCCGTTACCTCATAGTTGGCGGTATAGCCCATCCCTACATTATTTATCAATCCTTTAAGGGCAAAATTATTTTCTGTTAGCCAAGCATCAACAGTATCTGCTGCGTTGGGTTGCAATACATCCAACGCGAGCGTTTCGATAGCCAAAGAAGGATGTTTTAACAGTATTTCAGCTTTAACACTGTTTAACTCACCTTGCAATAACGATAAAAGAATAAGGGAATGTCCTTGTGTTGCCATTTCAAGAGCAAGGCAGCGGCCAAGTCCGGCACCGGCTCCTGTTATCAATACATAGTTTGTTTGTTGAGTCACAGTTTTAGTTTAAAGTGCTGCCATTTTGCAGCCATGCTACGGTTTTTTTCACCCCATCCATAAAAACAGTAGGGGAGTGGTTCAATTCGGTTTGGGCTTTAGTACTGTCTAAAATCCAGTTTTTCATGTACCGTTTTGCCCATTGCGGGGTTATTAACGGGGTGCGGCCGAGATGCGCCAGTAACAACATTATGTATGATACTGCCATAATCAGCCACACAGGGGTGTGTATCATTTTCTGACGGGCATTGGTGGCCTGTTTTACAACCCCAAAATATTCATCAAAACTAAGGTTTTCACCGCCAATAATATAACGGTTTCCGCCTTTGCCCATGGTTAGGGCGTTTTCACACGCTATCAGTATATCATCAATAAAAACATAATTGCCGATGTTTTTACCATCACCGGGAATTATCCGCCAGCCTTGCATCACCTGTTGTATAAGGCGCGTCCCTGCATTAGCCTCAGTTAATTGACCGGGGCCGTAAACACGGGTTAGATTTAACGATAATGTTTGCATTTCAGAGCTGTTTTGTTCCAAAACCCAATCGTCGGCAATGGCTTTTGTACGCTCGTACTCATTAAAAAAAGTAACCTTGCGTACTGATTTTTCGGTTACGGGAGTATTACCCTCACTGGGGCCGTAAATACCAGCCGAAGAGATAAGGATAAACCGTTTTATACCATTGGCTTTAGCCGCTGCAAATACGTTTTTGGTTCCGTTGATGTTTATTTCTTCAAATAATTCTTTTTGCTTGGTATAAATGGCTGCGTATGCAGCAGCGTGAAGGCATACGTCGCAATTTGCTGCCGCTGTTTGCAATTGTTCGGCTTGGTGTAAATCTCCCTCAAACAAAACAATATTAGGGTGTTGCAGTAATTGTGCTTTTTGCTTGCTTCGTACCAATGCATGCAGCACGTGTCCTTTGTTTGCAAGGTGCAATGCTACTTGCCGCCCTATGTATCCCGTTGCTCCTGTTATAAAAATCTTCATCTGTCAACCCCCCTTCACTAAACGTATTAGTTATAACTTTTTCAAATTCACTGTCATTTCCGGATTAGCCTTCAACGCTATCATACTGTTAGAAACGGCCAATGTAAGATGTATAAGCCAAGCTGCCCAAAAATTACCTGTGTGCCAGCTAACAAGGCATAGTACCACCCCAAAAGGTAGTGAGGCAATAATTTCAAGCCTGCCTTTTGGCAAATGTGCCAAAGCATACAATATGCAGTTAATGGTAATGTTTAGCCACAATGGCAAAATCTTGATTCCTGAAAAGAACAATACCCCCCTGAACAAAAACTCATACCCCAGCAGATAAAGTGCCCAGCCAAATAAATAATAAGCAAGCAAGCTCAATGACCATTGTTGGGTGCGTATTTGAGGGTATAAAGCATAATTGGCAGGTTTTCCGGCACGTATCAGGTTTACAATAAGCACCAAACCACCCAATATACCCCACCACATAAATGTGAGTGATACATTGGTAAACTCTAACCCTAAAGTTTGGGTATTGAAATCTTTTAGAAAGGGAAGGACAGTAAGGGGCAGCACCATCATAGTAATAAAGCCTGTAAATTTTTCAAGCCCTACATATAGTTGGTTGGCTTTATAGGTGCCGTATTTCAGCCACAGGTAATTCTCTACTTTTTTTCTGTTATACAATAAAAGAAAGTACAAGGCAAAGCCTGCCAGAAATAGGGAGTATGCGGCAATGAATATCTGCAAAACGGCAACAAAATTAGCAGTTATGTATATTAAGAGGGCATTAATTATTGACAGAGTGCAGAAAAACGCCGATTAAGGGGGTGTTTTACTTTATGTATTAAAAGTAATCAGGTATTATATACATTCATCGTTCGCTCAATGCCAACGGTGGCGTATGATAAAATTGCATCGGCTGCACGCTGTATATGGGCATCAAGGTCTTTTTGCTCCTCAGTGTTCCATTTTCCAAGCACATAATCAATTTGCCTGCCTTTAGCAAAATTATCGCTGATGCCAAACCTCAATCGCGGGTAGTTGGGGTTTTGCAAAACCTCGGTAATGTTTTTAAGACCATTGTGCCCGCCATCGCTACCTTTGCCACGCATACGCATTTTGCCAAACGGCAGCGAAAGGTCGTCAGTAACAACCATAATATTAGCCAACTCTACTTTCAGTTCGGCTTTCCAGTAGGCAAGTGCTTTGCCGCTCAAATTCATATAAGTAGTAGGCTTCACTAATAAAAGTGTACGGCCTTTGTGGCGTGCTTCGGCCACATAGGCGTGGCGGCCTACTTCAAATTGTACCTCAAGGCGTTTAGCTATTTCATTCAGCACCTCAAAGCCAATATTGTGCCTTGTAAACTCGTATTCGGCACCCACATTTCCCAAACCCGCTATTAAGTACTTCATACCCGTTTATTTTCCAAAATACATTTCTTGTTTTGATGATTTAAGGGCAGGGTACATAGATGTAACTGCACCTAAAATAAGGGTGGTAAAAAATACCAGCAATATATCAAATGCTTTCATTTTCACAGGGTAATTGCTTACCACAAACGTACCCTGATTTCCTAATGTGATAAAGCCATAGGTTTGTTGCAGCCAGCATACCAGTACACCTAATCCTATACCCACAATCGCTCCTATAAGGGCTATCAGTAAGCCTTCTTTAAAAAAGATACTGCGTATCAGCCCGTCACTTGCTCCTATACTTTTTAATACTGATATATCACCCTTTTTATCAATCACCAACATTGTGAGCGACCCTATTACATTAAATGCCGCTACCAGCAATATAAAGGTAAGGATAAAGTAAGTAGCCCAACGCTCGGTATTAAAAACCTTGTACAAAACCTCTTGCAGTTGGTAGCGGTTTTTAACCACAAAGCCGTTGCCCAGCACTTCCTGCATTTGCCGTTGAACTTTTTGCATGTTGGTGCCCGGCTTCAACACTACCTCATACGCTGATATTTCAGTTTTGTATTCAAGCAATTGGCGGGCAAAATCAATGGGTACTATTACAAACTCATCGTTGATGTTTTCTTCAATACTAAAAACACCTGCGGGTGTTATTTGCTTTTTTACCAACGCGTTTTCAGGGTCAAGCGAAGTAACATCACCCCGTTTGGCGGTAAATACTGTAATAGGAATGAAAAAATTGTCAACGTTTACAGATAGGTAGCGTGCAATACCATAGCCTAATACGGCATACTGGTTTTCTTTATCTTTTAACACAAGGTTACCGTCAACCATCATAGTGTCAATGCCTGTATGTTTCTCAAAACCTTCGCCTACGCCCTTTATAGTTGCTTTGGTTTGCTTATCGTCGTATTTAAGCACCGCCTTCTCTTCCAATACTTCGGTAATGTGCAATACACCGTCAATTTTTTTCAACTGGGGTAACTTGGCAGTATCAGGGCTAAACACCTTGCCTTCGGCTGCAATAATTTTTAAATCGGGGTCAAACGAGTTGAATAGCGATGTAACCAAACTTTCAAACCCGTTAAATACCGAAAGTACTACCACCAAAGCAAACGAGCCGACTGCAAAACCCGCCACAGAGATACCCGAAATAATGTTAATGGCGTTTTTGTTGTTTTTTGAAAACAGGTACCTGCGCGATATAAAGTTAGAAAGGTTCAAACGTATGGGCTTTGAGGCAAAAATAAGGTTTTAGGCGTTTGTATGGTAGTATTTAAAACACCAAAACAATACGCAGAAAAGGTATTGTGAAAAAATTTAGAGGAACCTTATTTATAGGCTTTTAGCAGTAATCCGGTACCGTTTAAGTGACCCACGTGTGTATCAAGATAGTTAAGTAACAAACACACAGGCAGCATTACTGCATAATAAACCGGAAGAATTATCAGAAACAACTTTGAAATATTTAGCAATCTAAACGGAACTTTCATTGAGAGAGCCCACGATAATTTACCCGCTTTGCCGTATGAATAACGTGCGCGTACTTTTTTAAAGCCCACTTTGCGTAAACGCTCTTTAAGCTCGGCCATATCATACCCAATACGCACCTTATCGCCGTGCATACCGGTACTCATGCACTCAGTAGGTCTTTCGTTGCGTTTAGATGCTTGGGTAAATATAAGCAGGTTGCCATTGTCCTTAAGGTCTTCGTAAAACAACTTAAACAATGTGGTATCATCCTCAATATATTCCATCACATCAACGGCCAAAATCAAATCAAAAGAATTAGGCTGGTCAAGCTCAAGCAAATTACCGCTACGGCAAAATATATTGGTCATACCGCGTCTCCTAAAAAACTGGTTACACTCACAAATAGCATTTTGGCGCAAGTCCATGGCAGTAATATTATACTGCGGACTTAGTTTTGACATAAAGTACGAGTATTGCCCATAGCCCGAGCCTGCATCAAGAATATGAGAGGGGTGTTTGTTGGCCTGAGACCATATTTTCAGCTCCCTGTGCACGTGCCAGCTTTTCAATAAGAAAAAGTCGAGCAGCCAATAAAACATTTGTTTTTGTTTGGTATTGCTGTTAAAAACTTTGGCCAATACCGTATCAATCCGTTGACAATCCATTGCCTTACCTGTTATCCTTTGCTTTGATGGGCTATCGTGCGTTGCTCGTCGTCTTTAATCTTTTTAAACACACCTTCCATGCGTTCCACATAATCCAAGCTATCGTCAATATAAAATTCAAGCTCAGGTATTTTGCGTACCTGATTTTTTATTTTGGCAGCAAGTTCATGCCTTATTTCTTTGGTATGTAATTGCACAACATCCAACAAATCGTTTGGGTTTTCTGCTTTAAAAAAGCTAAGATATACTTTGGCATAGCCCAAATCGGGCGATACTTTTACCCCACTAATGGTAATAAAATTACCCTTAAATAATGAGGATGTTTTTTGGAGGAAAATATCCCCCAAGTCGCGCTGAATAAGTTTCGCGAATTTTTCCTGCCTTCGGCTGTCCATAAAACTAACTTACAAATATCTATCACTTTTATGTATATACAACAAACCTTGCGCCAAAAAGATTTAAACAGCTTACAGATAATAAGTTAAAATAGTCTGCATCACTTGACTAACCTGAATGGATTACGGGCAAATCCAAACGATGGAATAGGCATTTATGCAGTAAATATTGTTTAAATAATGGGTGCATTCAGTATCTTCGCCCCACGAGTGCACACTATAAGTATCGTTTTTAAAGGTTTTGCCACAGGTTTAGGACTCAGCATGGGACTGGGCGCGGTATTTTTTGCCCTTATACAAAACAGTATTAAGGGTAGTTATAGAACCGGTATTACCATTGCTATCGGTGTAATTGCTTCTGATATTTTGTTTATCACCTTTGCTTTATTAGGCACCAGCTTATTTGCCGAAGGAGACCTAAGCAGCCGTTGGGTGCAATTGGCGGCCATTTCTTTTTTAATGTTGTTGGGCGGATATACGCTCTTTCATGCCAAAAAGCCTATTGATAAATCAGCCGCAGCAACCCCTATCAGTTTTAAGGGGATGGTGTATTATTTTGGCAAAGGGTTTTTATTAAATGTGCTTAATCCTGCCAACTTTTTTGCTTGGGCAGCCATATCAACTTACACCACAGGCGAAATGGGGTATAACCTCAATCAAAATATATTGTTTTTTTGCTGTGCGCTATGCGGCATATTTTTTACTGAAAGTATGATTGCGCTTGGGGCGCATAAGATTAAAGACAGGCTTACCGATAAGTTTATTATGTGGATGAACCGGTTTGTGGCCATAGTATATATTTTGGTGGCAGTAACCTTGATAATCAATCTTTTCAGATAGTGTAAGCGCACTTCCTTTTTCAAGAATTATTTAAAAAATAAGTATCTTGCCGCTAATAACTATTGTGCAGCAATGAAACGTTTTTTACTTATCACTATTCTATTATTTATCAGCGCAGGGGCATGGGCTCAGTGTATGCTTTACCCCGTGTCGCTTACCGACCGTGTTAACCAATCTACCCATATTATTGAGGGACGTGTGTTAAGCAGTACCAGTTACTGGAATACATTACGGAATAATATTTACACCGTTCATAAAGTATATGCCTATAAATTGTTTAAAGGCAGCCTTGCTAATAGCGGAAGGGTATTTTATATGGTGACCGAAGGCGGAACGATGGGATTGCTGAGGCAAGAGGTGAGTGCTACGCTTGAATTGCATAATGGCGATAGGGGCGTATTTTTTTGCAACACAAGCAAAGTTCGTTTGAGCGGAGCAGGTGCATTAAGCACGTTTGATAAGTTTGAAGCCTATGCAGGCCCGCAAGGTTTTGCAGGTTTTAATGCTGACGGCATTACCGCTACCGACCCGTTTGCCAAATACCACATTAAAAATGAATTGTATGCTAAGATAACTGCTATTACAGGTACACAACCTATGATACTGGATTCTTATTCAGAAAACGGAGGCCCTGTAATAAACATAGCACCTACAATCACCTCGTTTACGCCCGATAGTGCTTCGGCAGGAACAAAAACAGTACTTACCATTACAGGTACCGATTTTGGTGCAACACGCGGTGCAAGTTATGTAGCTTTTAAAAATGCCGATAATGGCGGTAGCGGCACAACCCAACCTGTTGGTGTTGAATACATTTCTTGGTCGGATACTGAGATAAAGGTTGAAATTACGTCAAAAGCAGGTACCGGTAAAATTGAAGTGAACAATGGCAGCGGCACTGCTCAAGCAACCAATAATTTGGTGATAAATTTTGCCCAATTGAATGTGAAAGATGCTAATGATATTGTGTATCAACCTGTGCATGTGGGTATTAATGGTACAGGATACACATGGCAATTTTATACCGACTTTAATCTTAATACCGCAGCCAAGCAATCGTTTTTAAGGGCGTTTCAAAACTGGCGTTGCGGAACACTTATCAACTGGGATATTGGCTCAACTACTACTGTAAACATTATTGCCCGCGATGCAGTAAACGTTATCCGCTTTGATATTGGCAGCGAACTTCCTAATGGGGTATTAGGTCGTTGCTCAAGCTGGTGGAGCGGTTGTGTAATAGGGCCAACTACCTTTTGGTACGTTGCTGAGTTGGATATTGTTTTTGATGACGGTGTTGACTGGAATTTTAATACCAGTGCACCTTCAGTTAGCGAGTATGATTTTGAAAGTGTTGCCGTACACGAGTTGGGGCACGGGCATCAATTGGGGCACGTTATCAACAGCAACGAGATAATGCACTATTCAATCTCAAACGGGCAAACCAAACGTGCGCTTAGTTCTTTTGGTGATTTGGAGGGTGGAAATTATGTAATGGATATGAACACTGCTGCTACTGTATGTGCTAAGCCGATAATGAAGGCACTTAACCCCAATTTTTGTTCATTAATACCCATTGCAGGGTTTAAAGCATCGCTTACATCTGTTTGTCCCGGTTCATCAATAATATTTACCGATACATCAGTAGGCAGTACTAATGCTTATACTTGGGATTTTGGAGCAGGTGCTTCTCCTGCAACTGCCACAGGCAAAGGCCCTCATACTATAATGTATAATACTTCAGGCTCTAAAACGGTTCAGTTAATAGTTGAAGGAGTAGTGGATAATGACACCAGTACCAAGGTAGATTACATTAACATATTGCCTGCAAAACCTGCACAACCGGGTATTATTTCAGGGCCTGATACAGGCTGTATGAAACAACAATTGTTTACTATAAACAGTGTACCCACTGCATTAGGATATTCGTGGGGAGTAATTGGCGGCGGAACTACTGATAATAGCACTGATACATCAGTTGTAATTACTTTCAGCAACCCCGGTGTTGCACACACTATTTGGGTAAGGGCAGCCAACGTTTGCGGAAACTCATCCGATTCTTCTAAAAAAATGCTTACGGTGATAAACAGCCCTGCGGCCGGATTTACCTACACAATACAAAACGATACCATACGACTTACCGATACTTCTTTGTTTGCCAATGAGTACACTTGGAAATTTGGTACTAACCAAACTAACAGTAGCCGCAACCTTAACCTTATCCCTAACCAAAGCGGAACATTTCCTGTAAAAATGGTGGTAGCTAATTTTTGTGGTGCTGATAGTGTTACCAAACAAATATCATTTGTGAAATCATCAGTAGGAGAGACCATTAATAAGATTGGTTTACTTGTGTACCCCAACCCTGCCGAGGGAAGTACCGTTATTAAGATAGAAGATGCGGCACGCTACAAAGGTGGTGTTACGTTTGAGCTGTTTGATATTATAGGACGTTCGATAACAACGCTTGAGTTAATAAATAACGAAACTACACTAAACCTGCAAAGCCTTGCAGCGGGTATGTACACATATAAAGTGCACACCGCCACAGAAACGCTTGCGGCAGGCAGGTTAGTAATAAAATAAGGAATTACTGAAGCTATCAGTTGCTAAAGGGCGCAGCATATTGCTGTGCCCTTTTTGTTTTAATTGGAATAAATAAAAAATCCCGCCTTTTGAGCGGGATTAACTATACTTTAAAAGTAATCGGTTTAGAAGTTCACACTGCCTGTACCCCAATTTTCCAACTCTTCATTACTCCATAGCTTAGGGTAAAAAATACGTTTTTGCATACGGGGGGCAAGGTATTTTTGCCAGTTAGTACCGCCTGTAGCTGCAATTTCACCTTCAGGTTTTTGTAAATAACGGGCAGCAGAACGCATATGCACCATTGGCCAGTTTACATTCACGTTCAAATCAAAATGGCGCATTTCTTTTACGCATTCTTCGTTCTTATCCGTCAACTGCTTAAAGCGTTCCCAAAGGTTTTTGTGGTTATAATCTTTGGCAAGCCTTTTTAACGCTCCCGTATATTTACGCTCAAACTGGGTTAAAGTAAGAGTTTTTTTACCTGTGGCCAATTCTGTTGCTCCTGATTTCCAGTAGATATAATCAAACATCGCTTCAACGTCAGACTCACCATTAAAACGGTCGCGATAATCCTTACCTACAAGATTATAAAAATCGGTGGCACAAATTTCAATAGCGCGGTATTGAAACGATTGGAAACCGCTTGCAGGCAATAACGACATACGGAACTTAAGGAACTGCTCAGGCTCCATACCGTCAATCATAATTTTAAATGAAGCGGTAAGGTTGTCAAAATAAGCATTTACCCTTTTTAAACGCTGGGTAAAAAAATCCGCAGTAAGGTTAGGGTGCTTGCAAATTTGTTCTAACTCATGCAACGATAGTTTAAAATATAACTCGGTAATCTGGTGGTACATAATAAATACCATCTCATCCGGAAAACTCGTGCGTGGTGTTTGCAAGGCAAGCAGCGCATCGGTTTGTATATAGTCCCAATAAGTGGTATAATCAGCATACAGCAACCCTTCAAGGTATGCCTCCATATTCTGCCCCATCGTTTCGTACTTTTGCTCTAGTTGCGAAAGCAATTCATACATACGTGGTGTAATCTCAATAGACTCCTCTGTTTTCATAAAATCTTCGCAATATAAATCAAAAGGGAGATACTAAGTTTTCAATATTGGGCAAAACCTTATCCTTGTCAGATACTATTGGATTTTCAATATTCCAATTAATACCTAAAGCGGGATCGCTCCAAAGCAAACCTCCTTCTGAGGCTTTGTTGTACACATTGGTGCACTTGTAGGTAAAAATGGTATTATCCTTCAAAGTAACAAAACCGTGGGCAAACCCCGGCGGTACCCAAAACATGGTAAAGTTTTCCTCCGTTAGCTCTATTCCGTAATGTTGCCCATAAGTAGGCGAACTTTTACGTATATCAACAATAACGTCGTACACAGCCCCTTTTATTACACGCACCAGCTTTCCTTGGGCAAATTGCGGTGCCTGAAAATGTAAGCCACGTAATGCCCCTTGTTGAGAAAGGGATTGATTGTCTTGCACAAACACATCGGGTATGCCGGCATTTTTAAAAGCATCGGTATTATAGCTTTCATAAAAATAGCCGCGTTCATCGTAAAAAACCTTAGGCTGTAAAACCAACGGGCCATCCATGAAAATTTTTATTACATCCATTACGTTAAGTATTAAGGCCGACAAATTTAATTATTCTATTTTTGCAGAAAACCAAAAAAGCGCGGATGGAAAACTCAAAAGGCAAAGCCATATATATCACCCTTATAATCTTGTTGCTTATTAGCAACGGGGTGTTTGCGTATTTGTATTTTAACAAAGAGAAAGAGATTGTTAAAATTACCGAAGAATTGGTGAATACCGACAATGCTCGTAGTGAGCTTGACAGTATTTTGAAACAAACCGAATCGCAATTAGCGGTGTACAAAGGCCATAATGCAGAGCTGGATTCGGTAATTCAGATTAAAAATGCGGAGCTGCAAGCCCAAGCTGACAAGATAAAATCGTTGTTGAGGAACAATCAAATTTCAGCATCGGAGTTGTTGAAGGTGCGTGATGAAATGGATGCCTTGCGTTTTTATACCCGCAAATATTCACAGCAAATTGATTCGTTGGCACAAGCTAACGAGGTACTTGCCCAAAATTTAGAGGAAACCAAAACCAACCTTAACAGGGCTAAAAATAAGATTGAAGACCTTACGATGGATAATATCCGTAAGGAAAGCCAGTTGAGCGTTGCATCAAGGTTGAAAGCTGAAGGAATTACGGTTACAGGAATACAGAACCGTACCAGTGGTCGTGAACGCGAAACCACCCGTGCTAAAAGGGTTGACCAAGTTAGGGTGCAGTTTAAAGTAGGGGATAACCCTACCGCCAAAGCCGGCGATAAAGAGGTGTACTTACGCATACTTTCTCCCGAAGGGGCTACAATCTCTACCTCAACATCGGGCGGCGGACAGTTTGAATACCAAGGCGAAAAATCAATGTACACGCAACGCCAGCGTATTAATTTTAAAAACGACCAATCTACCATTACCTTCCACTATGCACGTGGCAATACAGAATGGGAAAAAGGAACTTACAAAGTTGAGTTATACTGCGAAGGCTTTATTATTGGTACCAAAACGTTTGTTTTGGATTGATAATACAGTGGCCTTTTCAATAGTCTTTAAGCTCGTTTTCCTGCTCCGTTTTTGATTCGGATTCCCTGTTCAACTCGTAGTAAAAACCAATTACTAAAAAGTCGCGGCCTGTTTCGTCGTTTATTTTGTAATCAAACTGGTGCAAGTAACCTGCTTGTACTGTAATGTGTTCAGTAGCTTTATAACCCAAAGCCGCTTGAATCCTGTTACGTTCAAAATACGGCTCCTTATCTGTAAAGAATAACTCATTACTAATACTTACCAGAAATGGCTTGTATCCCTTTGTTACTCTGCCAAAGGGATAAGAAATCCCTACCCTGTAGCGGAAGCGGTTCCTGTACCCATTGCTTGTCCATCTCATTTCCATCCTATAACGTTGTTCAATTTTGAGATTACCCACTTCCTGAAAAAGTGTTAACTGAGGCCAAAACCTAAAATCGTCATTATTCTTAGGGAACACAAAATTCCCCCCTTCCTTATATGTTTGGTAACTACCTGCCCCTAAAGTAAAATTTAGTGATTTGTGAAGTTTATAGTTCATCCCTCCTTTAAACTCATAGTAATGAAAGTGGTTATAAAACTTTAACGAGCGTAATTGACCCTCGCCAAAGAAGCTGGTTTTCTCACTGTGGTTGTATTTAATATTTATGATGTTCCAACTTCCCAAATCTAAATGCTGTGAAAATACTGCCGTTTGAAACAGGGTAAAGAGGAAAAAACATATAGTTTTTCGTAGTAAGAGAGCCATTAAAGGGTAGGATATTAAACAGATTAAAGAAACTTAATAAGTATCAAAGAAAGAATAAACACTGTAAAAGTAATAAAGTTTCAATGGTAGCTATTTTGTTTGCCTTGGCGTTCTGATAAAACCAAGCATCAAGCCAAACTCAGCACCCATAGTTACTGTTTGGGCATTTATATTGCTGCGAATGCCTGCTGAAAAGCCCACATATTTAGTCACATTTAAATTTACAGTGGGGTTTACTACAAGGCCAATAAAATTATTTCTTTTGATTTCGTACTCATAGTATGTTGTTTGACCAAAAAAAAATGAAGTACTTGATTTTTTTACAAAATTTACCGGACGCTCAATAGCACCGTAGCAAATACCACCACGCAAGTCAAACTGAAACAACCTTGATTTATCTTCAAGCACTTTTCCAAGCATAAGTGTACCGGTTGTAAGGGTTACATTTGGTATTCCGTCACCAAAAATAACCATCCATCCCGGTTCATAATCAGGGGGTACGTTCTTAGAGTTACGAGTTTCGATAGTATTGTGCAAGGAAACCGAAAATCCTCTTTTGTTTATATGATTTAATGAAACATTGAAAATATTGTGTGAACCATTACCATAGCCAACATACGAGTAATAACCGTTTGAAGCAGGGGCACCAAGCTGTGCCGCTACAGTGGTGGCATAAAAAATAAAGAGAAAAGTAATGATGATTAGTTTACTATTCATTATGCTAAACTACTTTGCAGTAGATTATTAGTGATTGCATTTATTGCAATTGCGTTCATTTTTTTTAGTATTTAACCGTAAACAAAAAATCCGCAAGGTTTGTAAACCCTGCGGATGTATGTATATTATTTGTATCTCTGTTTATGCTTTAACCAGCGTACCCACTTTATCGCCCTTCACAAGGTTCATTAAGTTACCTTTTTTATTCATGTCAAAAACAATGATGGGTAGCTTGTTTTCTTGGCAAAGTGTAATAGCCGTCAAGTCCATCACATTAAGTCCGCGCTCATATACCTCACTATAACTCACTTCTTCAAAACGGGTAGCAGTAGGGTCTTTTTCAGGGTCGGCAGTATAAATTCCATCCACACGGGTTCCTTTCAGTACCACATTGGCTTCAATCTCAACAGCACGAAGCGATGCCGCAGTGTCAGTAGTAAAGTAAGGGTTACCTGTTCCGGCACCAAAAATAACCACACGGCCTTTTTCTAAGTGGCGTATAGCACGCCGACGTATAAACGGCTCACAAATTTGCTCCATTTTAATAGCACTTAGCAAACGGGTTTTTATACCTGTGCGTTCTACTGCACCCTGCAAAGCCATTGCGTTAATAACGGTAGCAAGCATGCCCATATAATCGCCTTGTGCACGGTCAACCAAGCCGCCTTGTACACCTTGCACACCCCTAAAAATATTTCCGCCGCCAATCACAACTGCCACCTCAACACCAAGGTTTACCACGTGTAAGATTTCATCGGCATATTGTTCAAGTATTTTTGGGTCGATACCATAGCTTTGATTACCCATCAGCGATTCGCCGCTAAGTTTTAGTAATACCCTTTTATATTTCAATTCGTTGCTCATTTGGTTAGTTTGTTGCAGTAGGGCCAAAAAAAATCCCGCCGAAGCGGGATTAAAGATATTTAAAAAAAATTATTTTCCTATTTCTATTCGCTTAAAGGCGGTTACCGTTAAGCCTTTTTCAACTCCGTCAAGCATTTGACGGATGGTTTTGCTGTTATCTTTCACAAACTCTTGGTTTAGCAAAGTAGCTTCTTTGTAAAACTTGTTAAGTTTACCTTCAGCTATTTTATCCAACATGTTTTCAGGTTTGCCTTCTGCACGAGCTTGCTCGCGGGCAATTTCCATTTCGCGGGTCAAAGTATCAGTTGAAACATCTTCTTTGTCCAAAGCTACAGGGTTCATTGCGGCAATTTGCATGGTAACATCTTTACCGGCATGTGCAACAGGCTCGCTGGCAGGTTTGTTAAGAGCTACCAATACACCCAATTTGTTATTTAAGTGGATGTAGCTGATAATAGCTTCACCGGTAAGTTTCTCGTAGCTTGAGATTTCAATTTTCTCGCCGATTTTACCAACCATGTCAGTAATATGCTCTGAAATAGGGCGACCATCTTCCATTTTGATAGCCAATAAGCCATCAAGATTTTCAGGAAGGTTGGCAAGAGCCAAGTCAGCAAATTTTTGAGCGGTTGAAGTATATTCTTCGTTTTTAGCTACGAAATCAGTTTCGCAGTTAAGGGCAATCATAACGCCTGTTTTACCATCGGCAGTAATTGCAGTAGCAACAGCACCTTCGGCAGCTTCGCGTCCGGCACGGCTGGCCGATACCTTTTGTCCTTTTTTACGAAGTATATCAACAGCACCTTCAAAATCGCCGTTAGCTTCTTCAAGGGCTTTTTTGCAGTCCATCATACCTGCACCAGTCATTTGGCGCAGTTTGTTCACATCAGCAGCTGTAATAGCCATACTATTCCTATCCTTTATTTAAGGGTTAAAATTATTTTTTGCAAAAATGGGAAACAGGTGTTACCCTAATATTATTCAGCTGAAACTTCTTCTTCTGAACCTGTAGCTTGTACTGATTCTTCTTTACCGCGTTCAGCTTCTACTTCGTCTTTCTCACGTTTACGTTCTTGCAAACCTTCAGCAATAGCATCAGTAATTACACGGGTAATCAACATGATTGATTTTGCTGCATCATCGTTTGCAGGAATCGGGAAATCGATATTAGTAGGGTCAGAGTTGGTATCAACAATACCAAACACAGGTATGTTAAGACGCATAGCTTCAGCTATAGCGATATGTTCGCGCTTTACGTCAACAACAAAAAGAGCTGCTGGCAAGCGGTTCATATCCTCGATACCACCCAATACTTTTTGTAGTTTAAGTTTTTCACGGTCAAGCATTAAACGCTCTTTCTTCGACATGGTATCGTAAGTACCGTCTTTAGAAAGTTTATCAATGCTTTGCATTTTCTTGATTGACTTACGCACGGTGGCAAAGTTGGTCATCATACCACCCAACCAACGCTCAGTAACGAAAGGCATATTAATGCGTTGCGCTTCAGCAGCTACTATTTCTTTTGCTTGTTTTTTAGTAGCTACAAAAAGAACCTTACGGCCTGATTTTATGATGTTTTTCATGGCAGCCGCTGCTTCTTCAAGCTTGGCTTTGGTTTTATTCACATCGATAAGGTGAATACCATTTTGCTCCATGAAGATGAAAGGGGCCATCTTTGGGTTCCACTTTTTGGTAAGGTGGCCAAAGTGTGCGCCTGCATCCAGTAAATCTTGTATATTGATGTTAGACATTGTATGCTGTAAATAAAATTAACGCTTGCTGAATTGGAATCTTTTCCTTGCTTTCTTTTGACCTGGTTTCTTACGCTCAACCATACGTGAGTCGCGGGTAAGCAAACCGTCTTTCTTTAAAGAAGGCTTGTGCTCGGCATCAAGTTCAACCAAAGCACGCGAAATGCCCAAACGAACAGCTTCAGCTTGACCGCTTACACCGCCGCCTTGTACATTTATTTTTGCGTCAAGCTGCCCTGCTGTACCTGTTTTTTCAAAAGGCAAGTTTACCTGATATTGCAAGGTAAGCTCAGGGAAGTATGTTTTTAAATCCTTGTTGTTAATGGTAATTGCGCCAGTGCCGGGGGCCAGATAAACACGGGCTACGGCAGTTTTCCTACGGCCAATTTTATTAATCACGCTCATGTATTACAGTTTAATTTCTTTTGGTTGTTGTGCCTGGTGTGGGTGATCGGTACCTGCGTATACGTGCAAGTTAAGACCTATTGCATTACCCAGTTTATTTTTTGGCAACATACGGCGTACTGCTTTTTCAACAATTGCAGTTGGTTTTTTTGCCATCAAATCTTTGGCTGAAATAAACCTTTGACCACCGGGATATCCACTGTATGAAACATACTCTTTGTCTTCCCATTTGTTACCTGTAAGGCGTATTTTATCAGCGTTTATCACAATCACGTTATCACCGCAATCAACGTGAGGGGTGAAGTTTGGTTTGTGTTTACCACGGATAATTTTTGCCACTTCTGATGCAAAGCGGCCCAGCACTTTGTTCTCAGCATCTACTATAACCCACTCTTTGGTGGCAGTGGCATTGTTAGCAGAAACCGTCTTATAACTTAGCGTATTCACAGCTATTACTTTATTTTTTTAAGGACGGCAAAGATATGATGTTTATTTTGAAAAACAAACTCACCAAAAGTTTTTTTAAAATTGATGGAGATTGTTTGTTTTCAGCACTTTTGTATTTAAAGAAAAATCAGGGGCAAAGATAATACTTTATTCAGTAAAACCTGATTGTTTTAACGTGTAATCATTTAAAAATGAACGAAATAATTGTTGTAAAAGAAGATATAACCAAATTAGCAGTAGATGCAATTGTGAATGCTGCAAATACCTCGTTATTGGGAGGCGGAGGAGTAGATGGTGCTATACATCGTGCAGGCGGATCTAAAATTTTGGAGGAATGTATTGCGATTAGAAATAGACAGGGCGGGTGTGCTGTTGGTGAAGCTGTAATAACTACAGGCGGCAATTTGCCGGCACGTTTTGTAATACATACAGTAGGGCCTGTATGGAATGGAGGCAAAAGCAATGAAGAGAAGTTGCTGGCCAATGCCTACCGAAACAGCCTACAAGTTGCTGTTGATAACGGTGTTAAAACTTTAGCATTTCCCAATATCAGCACAGGGATTTATCGCTTTCCGAAGCAGCGCGCGGCTGAAATTGCTGTACAAACCGTTAGCGCGTTTTTAGAACAAAACACTGCTATACAAAGTGTGCAGTTTGTTTGTTTTGATGACGAGAACTTTATGTTGTATAAAGAGTTATTAAGTGAGGAATAAAAACAGAAATGAAACTTAAACATATAAACCTTACGGTAAATGATGTACAAGGAGCCAGACGCTTGTTAGAAAAGCATTTTGGATTAAAGAGTATTGAAGGAACAACAGATGACGCTACATTTTTGGCCCTTAAGGATGATGACGGGATGGTTATTACGCTGATGCAGCAAGCTACCAAAGAGGTAATATACCCAGCAACCTTTCATATAGGGTTTTTAATCCACGATGAGGAGAGGGTTAAGGAAATTTATGCGGCGTTGAAAAACGATGGGTATGAGGTTGCTGAGCCCCGAAAATATAGGGGCGACTCGTTGGATTTGTATTTTGCCACCCCGTACGGATTTACCATACAAGTATCGTAACGTTCAGAAGTGTTTAAACGCAAAGAGCCGCATCAATATCATGCGGCTCTTTGCGTTATATATTTTGTTGTGATTGAATATTATCTGGTTGTTCTGCGGTTTTGTTTCCAGTTAGAAACGCCTTGTTGTGTGGTTATTTCCCCTTCACTTTGATTTCCTTTTTGACTGCTGCTGAACATATATGCAGCTAATGCAGCAATTTTATCAGCATCTTCACTCGCCTCGTTTAATTTTTCGGGGGTAAAATAGTTGGCAATAAAGTGAGTGTCGAAATTACCTTCTACAAAGGCAGGGTGTTGCATCGCAAACGTGCCGAAAGGTAAGGTGGTTTCAATACCTGATACCTGATAATCTCTAATAGCACGTACCATGCGGTCAATAGCTTCTTGGCGGGTTGCGCCGTATGTAACCAATTTGGCAATCATAGGGTCGTAATAAATAGGTATTTCCATACCTTCTTCATAACTGTTATCTACACGTACACCAACACCTTCGGGCAAGCGGTAACGCTCAAGACGACCAATATCGGGTAAGAAATTATTGGCAGGGTCTTCTGCACATACTCGTAACTCAATGGCGTGGCCATTTATTGTTAAATCGTTCTGAGTAAAACTAAGTTTTTCACCCATAGCCACCTTAATTTGTTCTTTTACCAAATCAAGGCCGGTTATCATTTCAGTTACGGGATGCTCTACCTGCAAGCGGGTATTCATCTCCAAAAAGTAAAAGTTCAATTGTTCATCCACCAAAAACTCTACCGTACCTGCGCTAAAGTAGTTACAAGCTTTGGCTACATTCACCGCAGCTTCGCCCATTTTTTTACGCACTTCAGGGGTAAGGCAACTGCTGGGGGCTTCTTCAACCAATTTTTGGTGACGGCGTTGTATGCTGCATTCGCGTTCAAACAAATACACCACATTGCCGTGTTGGTCGCCCAATAATTGTATTTCAATATGCTTTGGCGAGCCTACAAACTTTTCAATAAACACAGCCCCATCGCCAAAACTGGCAGTAGCTTCGCTTATGGCCATGTTCATTTGCTGCTCAAGCTCTTCGCTATTTTCAACGGTGCGCATTCCTTTACCGCCACCACCTGCTGATGCTTTAATCAACACGGGGTAGCCTATACCGTCGGCAATTTTGCGGGCTTCGTTTACATCACTGATGGCATAATCAATACCGGGTACCATAGGCACATCAAACTTTTTAACAGCTTGCTTGGCACCTATTTTACTACCCATAATTTCCATTGATTCAGCCGAAGGGCCTATGAATATTAAGCCTGCCTCTTTTACCTTGCGGGCAAAAGCAGCATTTTCTGATAAAAACCCGTATCCGGGGTGAATACCATCAACCCCTAAACGCTTGGCTTCTTCAATAATTTTATCGCCCAACAGGTAAGACTGGTTAGATGGGGGAGGCCCTAAAAACACAGCTTCATCGGCATAACGCACGTGTAATGCGTTGCGGTCGGCTTCGCTATACACGGCCACCGTTTTTATTCCCATTTCGCGGGCACTTTTCATCACACGGATGGCAATTTCGCCCCTGTTGGCAACAAGTATTTTTTTCATCAGTAATAAATTAAGCACGTAACTGTGCTATGGTATAGTTACAGATTGCAACTGCAACTGTAAAAGTTATGTAATGTCTAAATGATTATGCTGCCGCAGGCTCGCTAATCATCGGAAGGTCAATCCAGTGTTTTTCGTGGTCGCTAACTGCATTGATACCTAAAACGCCACCCCAAGAGCGAGCTACGCTATGAGCAAACGTTTTCCAGCTACTGTACAGGTCGTGGGCAAACTTGTGTTTCAAACGGGGCAACACGGTATTAAGTTTAGCCAATTCATCATTAATCACTGCATTTCTTTCAGTTGATGATTGTGGCAATGCAGCAATAGCCTCTTCAATATCTTTTTGTATGGTGTTTTCAACCTCATGGTAGTAGGGTTGCAAATCCAATTTTTCTGAAAACGCTTTAATATTAACCAACTTTATAGCATGGTTCAGTTCTTGTTGCTCAATAGAGTTATCAGCACCTGCAATCAAAACAGCTATTAAAGCAGGAGCTTTCAGCATCATTTCTTTTTCGTCTTGTGTAAGGGGTTCAAATTCGTATATCATCGCATTATTTTTTCAGCCGTCAAAATTAAACAAAATCAGTAACTAAAACCCTTTTGATGCAAATTAGGCAAGGATGCTTTTTTGAAACTACCTTTGCCCCATGGCACAACTATTATCGGAAGTTAAGCATCTGATGGCTAAAGATATGCGGCAAGAATGGCGGCAACGCTATGCGCTGAACGGCATTTTGCTGTATGTGGTGGCCGCTGTATTTGTAACCTATCTTTCGGTAAAAATTTCAGACAAGCCTACTTGGAACGCTATTTTTTGGATTATTATTTTGTTTACATCGGTTAGCAGTGCCGCAAAAAGTTTTATACAAGAGGGTAGGGGACGTTGGTTGTATTATTACCAACTGGCCAGCCCGCAGGCTATCATTGTTTCGAAAACGTTGTATAACAGCCTGCTGATGATGGTAATGTGCGGACTTTGTTTTGTGTTTTATACTTTATTGATGGGCAGCATGGCTGATAATATCGGGATGTTTTTGCTGGTTACTTTACTGGGTAGCTTGGGTTTTTCGGCGGTAATGTCAATGACTTCGGCCATAGCATCAAAAGCAGGCAATAGTAATTTGCTGATGCCTGTATTGAGCATCCCGTCGATTATACCGTTGTTGCTGGTAACTATTAAAGCATCAAAGGCAGCCATCGACGGATTATCAAACGATATTATCCTTCGCGACTGCCTTGTGTTGTTTGCTTTCTACATGGCCATATCGGCTATGGCGTATGTACTATTCTCTTTTTTGTGGAAAGAATAGGATTATTCTTTTATAAACCGCATAGTATGAGTGTCGTTGTTATCGGTAGCTTTTAGTATGTATATACCGCGCTCAAGAGCCGAAACATCTATTGTATTTCCGTGTTGTACCGTTTGTAACTTTTGTCCGGTTAGCGAATAAACCTCTATAGGGTTTTCATAACCCAAACCATTTATTGTAAGTACGTTGGATGTCGGATTGGGGTACACTTTTAGAGCTTGTTTCTGAAGATTTGGTACTGATACGGCGGCAGGATTACTACGGAATACCTGATTTTGATATCCGTTGATAGCTACAGGAAGTATTGCGTAAAAAATATTGTTGTTGTAAAGGGCTGCCCTAATGCCTGCATAGCTTGATGTGGGCGAAGGGAGTTGTACGTTAGGAGTATCAGGTGTCCACACATTTCCACTATCAGTACTTGTGTAAATCATTATTTCCTTTTGTACTTCGCTTACAAGGGTTATATTTTTATTGTCGGCAGTGATTAAATACTTGATTTCTACTGATGGAGCGATACCGATTAAGTTCTTTTTTTTCCAATTAAAGCCGTTATCGTCAGATGTATATATCCAAGGTTTTTTAGTTTGAAAATCGTATGAAACCGCATATAATCTACCCAGAGTTTGGTATAAAGTAAAAGAATGGTCAATACGAATGCCTGAAAAGGAGGGGTGCTTTGTCCAATTCTTTCCGTCATCAGCACTTGTGTATAGAATA
This sequence comes from Bacteroidia bacterium, assembly GCA_035906255.1. Classification (GTDB taxonomy): domain Bacteria; phylum Bacteroidota; class Bacteroidia; order UBA8524; family UBA8524; genus SB11. The sequence continues at coordinate 28,289 of JAMIFM010000008.1, read as the reverse complement.
TGACCGTTTATTATGTGCCAACCATCGGCGAGTAATGTGCCGTTATCCAGTTTTACAACAGAAATGATAGTTTCATTAGTAGAGTCAATTCCTTGATGCGATGATTCCCAACTGATACCGCCATTGTATGAAACCCGAAGACCGCTCTTTTCAAAATTATTCCCTGTATATTGTGTGGCAAGCATAAAATTACCCCCGTGGTATAGCACCCGAAGCATCGTACTATTTGGAAATGAAGTAGCAATGGGCACTATTTGCCAATTGCTACCGTTGTTAGTTGATTTGTAAATTGCGACTGAACGTTTGCCTGTGATACCTATTTCATCGGTGCCTGATACATAAAGCGTGTCGCCGGAAGCCACCATGCCATAACCAAAGAAAGTTGCGCTGATGCCTTGATTTGATAGTTCCCAATTTTTTTGTGCGGTTGCAGGTATTGATAGCATCAATACAATTGCCAGTAGATGTATTTTCATAGTTGTTACACAATTTGATACTACCTGAAAATCAAAACGTGTACCATTTTTTGTACAGAAAATATTTAGATAGCGTGCTGCAATAAACAAAAAGGGCTTGTCGTTATAACAAGCCCTTTTTCAAAAATCATAGGTGAAGGGGTTACTTCAATTCATAGTAACCGCTGGTGTGTAGTTCACCATCAATAAAAATATCAACCATATAAGTTCCTTTAGGGAATTTATATTTCTCGTCGGTAAAGTTCATGCAAAAATCCTTCTTGGCTTTGTTATAGTCAAAGGTTTCAGAGCCGGTAAATCCGGTTTCGATTCCTTTACCTTTTACAGTAAACTTACCTTTTTCACCCAATACACCACCTTCGGGTTGGGTAATGCGCAAATAAACGGTGTGTTCGCCCGGCTTGGCCAGTTTGTTGTCCATCACGCTAAAGCACACTTCAAATTTCTCTGTACGGCGTGCCAACCCTGTTTCAACTGGTTTGCCGTTGTAGCGCAGTTTAAAGGTGTTTACCTTTACGTACTCAATTTTAAGTGCCGATGCATCGTTAATTTGGCTTTGCAGCGAGTCTTTACTTTGGTTTACCAGCGTAAGCGTGTTTTTCAATTGCTCATTCTCAGCAGCCAGTTCATCAATTTTTTCAAGGTATTGGTCTCTAAGGGCTTTAATTTCTTCAAGCTCCTTTTTAAGGTCTTCAATCAACTTATCCATTGATTTTTTGTCCTTCACCATACCTTTAATGCGGCCTTCGCGCTGTTTCAGTTTTTCTTTGGCTTCATCAAGTAACTTATTCAGTTCCTCATTGCTCCCTCTGTAACTTTCCAGTTCAGCCTGTGCGGCTTTCAGTTCTCCCTCCACACTCACGCGGGCATCAACCAAACTGTCAATCACAACTTCTTTCTCCTGAATAATCACTTCGCCGGTTCCCCTTGCTTTGTACAAGTAAAAATTGCCGGCCAGCGAGCCCAACAATAGCAACAACAATACTATCAGTATTGCCTTGTTGCCTGATGATTTGTTCTCTTCCATAGTCTTCATTTTTTTGGTTAATTACAAAACTAAAGGCTTTGCCCTATACTTTTTAAACAACAAAAGCAGGGTGTTTAGTATAATATGCGGTGTAAATAATAAGCGGGTATATCAACGCTTAATACCCTAAAACCTTCATCATACTTTCAGCAGTTTGCTCAGGAGCAAATAAGCGGTAGGTTAGTTTGCCGTCAACCTTATCCACAATCACGTGCTTGGGTGCTGGTATAAGGCAGTGTTGTATGCCGCCGTATCCGCCAATACTTTCTTGATAAGCGCCGGTATGAAAAAAGCCCATATACAGCTTTTCTCCTTCGTTTATCACGGGCATAAACACTTGGTTGGTGTGTGTATCGCTGTTATAAAAGTCCTGACCGTCGCAGGTGATACCGCCAAGGTTGATACGTTGGAAAGGTTTATCCCACATATTAATGGCCAATAAGATAAATTTTTGGCCTATGCCCCAAGTATCGGGCAGGGTGGTGATAAATGAACTGTCAATCATATACCACAACTCTTTATCGTTTTGCTCTTTTTGCCCGATTATAGAGTAAATAGTACCGCCGCTTTCACCAACGGTATATTGTCCAAACTCACTATAAATAGTAGGCTCGGCTACACCGCAGTCATCACAAATAGTTTTTATATACATCACAATCTGGTCAATCATGTACGAATAGTCATGCTCAACACCCAATGTGGTATAAATTGGCATACCGCCACCAATATCCAGCCCTTCCAATTCAGGGGCTACTTTTTTCAGGTCGCAGTAAACATTAATCAGTCTTGAAAGCTCGCTCCAATAATAGGTAGTGTCTTTAATGCCTGTATTCACAAAAAAGTGCATTAGTTTTAGTGAATAACGGGTATCATTTTTTATGCGTGATTCATAAAACTCCACTGCTCTTTTTGAGCTAAGTCCTAAACGTGAAGTATAAAACGATGAGTTAGGCTCTTCTTCTGTGGCAATACGTATCCCTAAATTTAGTGCTGTATTGTATTTGTCATACAAATCAAGCTCTGCCGGATTATCAAGTACAGCTATAAGGTTCACAAAACCCAATTCCACCATCTCAACAATTTTGCGGGCGTAGTCTTCGGTTTTGTAACCGTTACAGATAATTTCGCGGTCTTTGGGTAATAACCCTTTTTGGTTCAGGTGTTTGATGATATTTAAATCAAACGACGAGGAAGTTTCAAGCCCTACATTATGTTTCAGAGCTTCTTCTATTATAAAATTAAAATGCGAACTTTTGGTGCAATAACAATACTTGTAGCCCGCATTATAACTATACTTGGCAATGGCGTTTTCAAATAAGTTATTCGATTTTTCAATCTGCATACCCACTTTGGGCAGGTAGGTAAATTTTAAAGGGGTTCCATACTCCTCAATCATCTCCATCAACGGAATATCATGGAAAGTAAGCTCAAAGTTTTTTAAATCAAATCCGTGACGCGGGAAGTAAAAAGTTTGTTCAATAAGGTCGATATATCTGTTCTTAATCATTTGCAGCCCTATTTTTTCGTATTATTGTGTTAATTTATTTCAGTTGTATTTTAGTTACTGTACAAATTGTTTTTAAAAAACAGGCGCAAAAGTATAACGAAGCTGACTATAAAACTAAGGAGTTTTTTAAATGAGCACACGAAGAATTAAGGTTATTGAGGTTCCTTCAGAATTAGGTGCAGGTACACGCGGTTCAAGTCTTGGTCCCACAGCTTTACGCTTTGCCGATATGAACAAAGGGCGTAAAAAAATTAACAAATATTTAACAGCACGGGTGGGTGACCTAAACTATATGCTGAGCCACAACACTGCGTATGAAGATGCAAAAAATATAGACTCTATATCACAGATAATTAACTCGATAGCACTTGAAGTTGAGAAAACGTTGAGTGAGGGGGAGTTTCCGCTGATATTTTCGGGCGACCATAGCAATGCCGCAGGGAGTATAGCGGGGATAAAAAATTACTATGATGATAAACGTTTGGGTGTGATTTGGATTGACGCACACGCTGATATTCATTCGCCGCTTACAACGCCCTCGGGTAATGTGCATGGTATGCCAATGGCAGTTTCGTTGGGGATTGATAACCGAGAAAACGCTATTAATGAGGAGGATGAGGCTACTATGGAGTATTGGAATGAACTGAAATACGCCGGTAGCAAGGGCATAAGCCCTAAAATTTTACCAAGCGATATTGTGTATATAGATATACGCGACCTTGAACGCCAAGAGTGGGAGGTAATAGATAATTTAAATATTGAGTTTTATACTCCCAAAGAGGTAAAAGAAATTGGTATTGAGAAAGTAGCAAAGGAAACACTTGAGTACCTTAAAAACTGTGATATTTTATACGTTTCGTTTGATGTGGACAGCTTAGACCCCAGTGTTTCGGTAGGCACGGGCACGCCATATCCTGAAGGGTTAAACTTGTACGAGGCTAAAACGCTGTTGTATAATTTACTCCGCGACCCCAAAACTATCGCTTTGGAGATTACCGAAATAAATCCCTTGTTGGATAGCGAAAATAAAATGGCTCGCGCTGCCTTAGAGATTTTAGAAGAGGTATTGTAATACCTTTTCATAAAGGACTTATTTCTTCATTTTCACCTAATCTTCATCATCAATCCACAAGTTGGCAAGAGCGTTTTGCAACTCGGCCATAGCGTGCTGTTCGCGTTTTTTCATGGTGGCAGTAATACCCTTTCGGTATATGGCTTCGGCTTCTTCTTTTCTACCCTCACGCTCATACAATTTACCCAAATGGTAGTATGTGGCCGTGTAGTCAGGCTGTGTGCTGTATAAATTTTCAAAAATCGTTTTCGCCTCACTGTCATTAGCCATGCCCACATATTCAATGGCTAACGCATAGTTTAAAAATGCATCGTTCGGCGTATCAGCCAAAAACTGTTTCAGTTGTATTACCCGCTTGTTTTCCATCTTTTTTCAATACCTTTGCAGTCCTTTTTAAAAACAGGACCCAACTAAACTAACCCAAGTTAAATAATACTGTTTGAATGAAAATTTTAGTTTGTATTAGTGTTGTTCCCGATACGACCACAAAAATCACTTTCACCGATAATAATACCAAATTTAATACTGCCGGTGTGCAGTTTATTATTAACCCATACGATGAACTGGCTCTTACCCGTGCCCTTGAGATAACCGAGGCAAGCAGCGGAACAGTAACTGCAATTAACGTAGGGTTGGCTGATGCTGAGGCAAACATACGTAAGGCATTGGCTATTGGTGCGCACGATGCAGTGCGTATAAATGCTAACCCCACCGATGCGTTTTTTGTAGCTGCTGAAATTGCTGCGTATGCAAAAGACAAAGGTTTTGATTTGATACTTACCGGACGTGAAAGTATTGATTATAACGGCGGTTTGGTTTGCGGTTTATTGGCTGAGATGTTGGGCATACCCAGCGTAAATGTTGTTACTAAGATAGATGTAGCAGGTGGTGAAGCAACCCTTGTTCGTGATATTGACGGTGGTAAAGAAACCGTAAAAGTGGCATTACCGATAGTGGCCAGCGCACAAAAAGAGCTTACCGAACCACGCATACCTAATATGCGCGGTATTATGGCTGCCCGCACCAAGCCTTTGGCTGTGGTAGAGCCTGCTGCAAACAAAGTATCATCGGCATTTAATGCCTTTGAACTACCCGCAGCTAAAGCCGGTTGCAAAATGATTGCTGCTGAAAATGCAGGCGAGTTGATTGAGCTTTTGCACACTGAGGCGAAGGTTATCTAACCCGAAAATTGAAAAAAAGTTGTACCTTTATTAATCAGAAAAGATAAGATATGTCAGTACTGGTATTTGCCGAGAGCGTTGACGGAAAATTCAAAAAATCTACTCTTGAGGCTGTTTCGTATGCCAAAGAAACCGCTACATTATTAGGAACCAAAACCATTGCCGTATCAATTGGCAATGTTGCCGAGGCTGATTTAAAAGCACTGGGTAATAACGGAGCCGAAGCGGTATATGCTATTAACCTTGATAAATTTACTCCTGAAGCTTATAGCGCAGCTATTGCAGAAGTAGCTAAAAAAGAAAACGCACAAGCCGTCATTATATCAAATACCTACTCAGGCAAATCAGTAGCTCCTCGCGTTGCTGTTAAACTTGATGCGGGTATAGCATCGGGCGTAGTATCATTGCCTAATACCTCAAATGGTTTTGTAGTGCGTAAAGGGGTGTTTTCGGGTAAAGCTTTTGCCGATGTAGCTGTAACAACCGCAGTTAAGGTAATAGCTATTACTCCAAACTCATATCAGATAAACACTTACGGCGGCGAAGCTGCTGTTATAAACCACGAAACCCAATTGGGTGCTGATGCGTGGAAAACACAAACAGTTGAGGTGAACCGCGTAACCGGTAAAATACCTTTGACTGAAGCTGAATTAGTAGTTTCAGCCGGACGTGGTATGAAAGGCCCTGAAAACTGGGGAATGATTGAAGAACTTGCCTCTGTTTTAGGTGCTGCCACTGCTTGTTCAAAACCGGTGAGTGATATGCACTGGAGGCCGCACGATGAACACGTAGGTCAAACAGGTATAACCATTAAACCCAATTTATACATTGCAATTGGTATCTCAGGTGCAATACAGCATTTGGCCGGTGTTAGCTCAAGCAAGGTGATTGTTGCAGTGAATAAAGACCCCGAAGCTCCGTTTTTTAAAGCTGCGGATTACGGTATAGTAGGCGATGCTTTTGAAGTGGTGCCTAAACTTATTGAAGCTGCTAAAAAACTAAAAGCTTCAACATCTAACTAAAGTATTGACTAAGAAGCCCCCCTTCTGCTGATGCAAAAAATACGGCTAGAAATAGTAGGACTTACGTCAGGGCAAACACATGGCTCATATACCCTTATATTGGGTGAAACACAGGGTGACCGCAAGTTGCCGATTATTATCGGCAGTTTTGAGGCACAAGCCATTGCGATTGAGATTGAAAAAATAGTGCCTTTCAGGCCAATGACCCACGACCTTTTTATATCATTTTGCCGTACGTTTAACATTGAAGTTGAAGAGATTGTTATTTACAATCTTATCGAGGGGGTATTCTATTCAAAAATAATTTGCAGAATGGGTAATGAGCGGCATGAAATTGATGCCCGCACCAGCGATGCTATTGCGTTGGCGGTGCGTTTCAATTGCCCGGTTACTACCTTTGAACATATCATGGAAATGGCAGGGATTAACCTGCAAGGGGATGAGGATGAAGAAGACGTGCCCGCCCGCCCGGCATCTCCACCACAAGAAGAACCTGTATTAAAACGTGCGCCCGGCCAAAACGATTACTCAAGCTATACAATGAGTGAATTGGAATTGATGCTTGAAGAAGCCGAAGAAGTAGAGGATTATGAAAGGGCCGCCCGTATTAGGGACGAAATACGAAAGCGCAGGTAAACCAAAACAACGTACTTATTTTTTAAACAAACACCCTATTAACCAATGCCTGAACTTTCACTAATCAGTATTTCACGAGGGTTATTAGGAGTAGTTTTTTTAGTTGCTGTGGGCTGGGTGTTTAGCAGTAACCGCAAGCAAATAAACTGGCGTTTGGTTATTGCAGGCCTTTTATTACAGGTAGTATTTGCTATACTGGTATTAAAGGTTGATTTCTTTTGGGCGTTTTTCAATACTATCGGCAACGGTTTTGTTAAAGTGCTTGAATTTACCAACAAAGGGTCTGAATTTCTTTTTGGCGAGTTGGTAACAGATACTGATAACTACGGTATTCTTTTCGCATTTAAAATACTTCCCACAGTTGTATTCTTTTCAGCACTTACCTCGCTACTCTATTATTTAGGCATATTGCAAAAGGTAGTGTACGGCATTGCATGGGTAATGAAAAAAACCATGCGGCTTTCAGGTGCTGAGAGTCTTGCGGCAGCAGCCAACGTTTTTGTGGGTCAAACCGAAGCTCCGCTGGTAATCAAACCTTACATTCCTAAAATGACGCGTAGCGAAATGCTATGCCTGATGACGGGCGGTATGGCTACCATAGCCGGTGGTGTAATGTCGGCATTTATAGGCTTTTTGGGTGGTTCTGACCCTGAAATGCAACGGTTTTTTGCTACTCACTTGCTAACAGCATCGTTAATGTCAGCACCGGCAGCTATCGTTGCCGCTAAATTGATTGTGCCTGAAACCGAACAGTTTGACAACAGCCTGAAACTAAACAACGAAAAGCTGGGTACTAATATATTAGAGTCTATCTCGATAGGAACGACCGAGGGGTTAAAACTTGCCGTAAACGTAGGCGCAATGCTTTTGGTGTTTACTGCGATGATATACCTGTTGAATTCAATATTAATTGGAGTAGGGGATTTAACAGGATTGAACGAAGCCATCGCTGCCGGAACAGGGGGAATGTATAAAGAGCTTTCGTTCCAGTTTTTATTAGGGTATTTGTTTTCACCTGTGGCATGGCTTATTGGCGTTAACAACAACGATATTTTTACCGTTGGGCAATTGTTGGGCGAAAAAACCATTCTTAACGAGTTTTATGCCTACACCAGTTTCGGTAACCTTAAAAACGCGGGGGTGATTGTTGATACCAAAACCATTGTAATTACCACGTACGCCCTTTGCGGTTTCTCAAATTTTGCATCTATCGGCATTCAAATTGGTGGTATCGGTTCTTTAGCTCCTGATAAAAGAACATTACTGTCTCAACTGGGTTTAAGAGCATTATTGGGAGGTACAATTGCCTGCCTGCTCACATCGGCTATCATTGGTATGTTCTATTAAACCTGTAAAACAAGGCCTTCAAAAAATATTTCATTCTTCTTACAAACGCACTTTCGCCTTAGTAAAAGGCACTTTCAGACGAAACTCTTTTGTGAAAAGTTGCATTTAAACAAGTTTTTCGATAAAAAAATTTGGCAGCACTTGCATTTTTAAAACTATTTTTTGCTAAATTTACATAAACAATAGTTAAACCTAATTTCTCAAGAACGCCTATAGAATAAAACCTCTACTTTGTTAACTGCCTGCAAAGGCATAGTTTTTTTAAATACTTAATCAGGTTTAAAGGAGGTTTTATGAAAATCCAACAAATCAGCGACCATGAATTGGTTCAACTCTACGTTAGTGGAAATGAGCCGTGTTTAGAGATGCTTATTAAGCGCCACAAGCGTAAAATCTTTACTACCATTTACCTTATTGTAAATGACCGTTACATTGCTGAAGACCTTTTTCAGGAAACCTTTATTAAGGTGATACAGATGCTTAAGCATGAGAAATACAACGAAGAAGGTAAATTCCTTCCTTGGGTAGTTCGTATTGCCCGCAATCTTGCCATTGATTATTTCCGTAAGGCTAAGCGCACACCCACTATTACTGATAGCGAAGGTGAAGACATTTTCAGGTACATTGAGTTGGCCGATGAAAACCGCGAAGAACAAATTATTCGCCGCCAAACTGAAAAACAGTTAAGGCAACTGATTAACCTTTTGCCTGAAGAGCAAAAGCAAGTATTGGTATTGCGCCACTATGGGGATTTAAGTTTTAAAGAAATTGCCGACCTTACTCAAGTGAGCATAAATACAGCACTGGGACGTATGCGTTACGCATTAAATAACTTGCGAAAAATGATGCTTGAGAAAGAAATTAGTTTGCATTGAAATATTTTTGAAATAATTTCGTTAGAGTGTACAAACAGGTTTTACGCCTATGAACTCTAACTTTACTACTAACGACTTACTGCTGTTTTTGTATGGCGAGATGAATGCTGACAAGGCTTCGGTACTTACTGAACAGTTAATTACTGATGTTGCTTTGAGGGCAGAGTACCAGAAGTTGAAAGAAACAAAAGAACGACTGGATGCTGAACAATTTGAACCGGATGCTACTACCATTAATATGGTAATGGATTATTCGGCAAGTTACCACTCGGCCCCTGAGCATCACGCAGAATAACAACATCCTACCCTATAACATTTGCGGCAAGTTTTCTATTTGCCCTGTTTGTTGTGTGTAACCCTTATTAGGCCAATACCATAAAAATCCCTTATTTTGCTTTGTGCAAAAAAGCGAACGATTTAAAAAATTTATTGAATTTCAGCTCGAAAACCATCCGCAGGTAGAAACCGAATTGCATTATACCAACCCGTTTGAATTGTTGGTAGCTGTTATTTTATCGGCACAATGCACCGATAAACGGGTAAATATTGTTACTCCCGCCTTGTTTTCAGCATTTCCCAATCCCGAAGCCCTTGCTGCAACCAACTTTGATGAGTTATTTCCTTATATAAAGTCCATCAGTTATCCCAATAATAAAACAAAGCACCTTATTGGCATGGCCAATATGCTGCTAAATGATTTTGGTGGTGAAATACCTGCCGATATTAAAGAGCTGCAAAAGCTGCCCGGTGTGGGGCGTAAGACGGCCAATGTGATAGTTAGTGTAATTTATAATATGCCTGCTATGGCAGTTGATACGCACGTTTTTAGAGTATCGGCGCGGATAGGATTAACTACTAATGCTAAAACCCCGTTTGAAACTGAAAAGCAATTGGTAAAATATATCCCCGAAAAATACATTGCTACAGCTCACCATTGGCTTATTTTACACGGCAGGTATGTTTGCGTAGCCCGTAACCCCAAGTGTGGGGTATGCGGTATGAGCAGCTTTTGTAAGTATTTTGAAAAGAATATAGCACAAGGTGCTTTAAGTTGATTTACAACTTAATTTGTACAGGCTCACCTAAAAACTTAGGTTTCTTCTTCAGCACATAAACATCAAGTATTGCTTTTACACGGGCAAAATACTCACGTATTTGCGTACGCAGGCCATAGTAATTGTCAACATTTTGGGCATTGTATGCCGAGATATTTAAACCGTAATAAGAAGCAAGGAATACAGCCCTTTCGTTATGAAATTCTTGCGATACTACAATAATATTGGTTTGCCCGAACACTTTCCAGCAGCGGATAATTGAATCTAACGTTCTAAACCCTGCATAGTCTAAAGTGATACAACTATCGGGAACACCCGCAGCAATAAGTGCTTGCCTCATATCCTCAGGTTCATCATAGCCCTTTATATGGTTATCTCCGCTCACAAGCAGGTGTTTTACCTTGCCTGATTTAAAAAGCTCTACAGCGGCTTTTATACGGTATTCAAAATATAAATTATTATGTCCGTTTATTAATTTTCTTGAAGTGCCTAATACCAATGCTACATCAGCGGCAGGAACATCAGCAGCGTTGTTGTAGGTATGGTTTTTTGCTTTACCCTCAACGTGGAGGTTAGCCCAAGTTACAAAGGCTACTATAGCGGCAAGGAAAAGCAAAAAGTACAAGAATATCTTTTTATACGGCTTCTTCATTAGTTCAAAAGTATCTTAAAAAACGATTTCAGAGTGCATTTTTGATTAAAAGTGTATGAGAATGTAAAGCCCTTTATTGATAAGGGATTGACCCCTATTTTTATGGAGTGGCACAAAAAGTGTATTCTATACTGTACAAAATCTTAGCAGCTGCTAAGAGGAAAGGAGAATACAATTATGAAAAAAATCTACACAACTCTCACTCTCATTTTGTTTTTTACTGCTGCTTTTGCCCAATGGGGTAGGGGGCAACACAACTATCATCAAAATACACAGGTATATCACCCTGCAAATACAGCCACTGCGGCATTACATCTTACCTTTTCTTCAACAAATAATTATACCATTACCATTGGGACTCAAAGCCTGAACTTTTACGGTAGTCAGTTTTTTCTTGAAAACATGAGTGCCGGACTACAAATGGTTAGTGTGCGCTATATGGTTACCACTAACAATGGCAGTGCATGGCAAACCACCTATAATGGTGCTGTTAATTTTGAGGCAAACACCCGTTTGTTTGCAACCATTGATGCTTATGGTGTGTTGAGAATTACCCAACGCGAGGTGATAGGACAATTACCACAGGTTAACCCACAGCCGACCCCCAATGTTTGCCCTGCTCCACAACCTCAAATAATGTTTGCAACCCAGCAACAGGCGGATGATTTGGTGAAGCGGCTGAAAAATATTTCGTTTGATAGTAAGAAGGTACAAGCGGCTAAAAATGCCCTAAAAAGCAATTACTACACTGCACAACAAGTGAAACAGGTGCTGTTTACTTTTTCATTTGACACTTACAAATTGGATGTTGCTAAATACGCATACGACGTGAGTTTTGATAAAGCTAACTTTTTTGTAGTGGGAGATGCCTTTAGTTTTAGTACTTACGCGGATGAATTGGAGAAATACATTGCAGCCAAATAAATAAGGGGACAAAACATAAAAACGCCCGAGAATTAATAAAACTCTCGGGCGTTTTTATGTTGATACAAGTAGCTATTAAAAATAAGATGATATTCCCACTTGTATGCCCCCTGTATTGGCAGGCGGGTTGCCCAAAATATCACGTTGTTGCATATAGCGGTAGTTAAGGCGCAAAACGGTTTGTGTAATAGGTCTGAAACTAATACCCGGTACTATACCCCACAAATCTTCGGCTATATTGGTGTTGGTTTCTTTAAACTTACCTACGTTCCAATCTACATATTCTAACCTTAGTGCAATGCTCCAAACGGGTTTATCAAACCCAAGCATTTTCTTTTTATATATAGGTTGCACAAAATCAACAAAACCGCCTTGTTGCCTGTTTCCGTATTGTTGGCTGTATGTTTCAGGTACGTCAACGTTAATCCACACCCACTCACCAACAATGTATGTATTTAGTTTCGGGACAGTAGTGTTAAAATCTACCGCAAAAACATTTAAACGGCGTTGTTTATCCAGTTGTAGGCCATCGTCTTCAAACTTATTGTAAACTCCGCCCATGTATGACAAGCCTATTTCTCCGATTTTTGAGTGTCGTACCGCTCCTTTAACAGTTAATAATGGTTTACCGTTGCTGCTTTCTTCAAAACGTTCTTTGCTTGCTTTTGATGCGGGTAAAAAAGTTTTATTCTCAACATTACTTATAATGCTATTATCAAACCCGTTGGTAAGATAGGCTTCATAGCCAAACGCCCAGTTTTTACGATATTGTTTGCCATACAGTCCAAACCCAACATTACTCCAAGTGGCGGGCAACATTTGTGTCATCGCAATGGGGCGGTCGGTAAACTCCCATTTAGGGCCGTCGTGGTTTTGGTTAAATGCCCCGATAGGGTTCATTATTACTCCGCCGCGAAGGTTTAGCATGGGTGCAAAGTTCAAATCAAGGGCGGCAAATTCAATCGAGAGTTCTTTTCCGCCCTCTTCCAATTCAATCTCCGAAAGAAATTTAATGCGACGGTGTAATGATGATGCCACAAACAATGTCATACGGGGCAGGCTAAAGCTATGCCCGTCGGTTACACCGTCAGTGCCAATGTATTGGTATTGAGCCTCAACGTATCCCCCAATAGCCACAGGTACTTTATTTACCTGCAAAAACGGACGGTTATACACCGCGTCCATATTCATCCCTGTTTGTTTTGTTGTATCGGCAGGTACTCTTTTCAGCAATGTGCTGTCCATTTGCGCTTCAACCTTTGTGGTGCAAAACAGCAGGCCTGCTATTATCAATATCTTGTTCATTTTAAAATTATGCGTATGCTTTCTTTTTCAATAACTACTTCAAACGTTCTTAAATGTTGGTCGGCAGGGCCGTTTTGTACCTCACCTTTGTTTGTAAACTCACTGCCATGCGCCGGGCATTGCAAGCGGTCGCCAAACACCTGTAATTCTGCCCCTTGGTGTGTGCATTGCATCAGTAGTGCACTGTATTCGTTTTCTGTAAATCGGTACACACAAACAGGGTATTGTAATTGGTCGTTTTGTACAATTACATTGTGCAAATAGGTTTTGGTGTTGTTTTTTACCGTTTCAAAAGCCGAAAGCGGAACTTTTAAAGCACCCTGCTCAATGGGGGCAGTGTAATAGTTTACGCTTCCGCAGCTTTCTAACAACGACATGGTGGCTAATCCTAAACAACCCAAACCGCACAGTTTGATAAATTCTTTACGTTGCATTTTTTACAGCGATTCTAAGAAAGTAATAAGTGCCTTTTTTTGTGCGTCAGTAAGCTGCTTGTATTGAGTTGCACTATTTGCAGCCTCGCCGCCGTGCAATAAAATGGCATCGTTAATAGTGCGTGCCCTGCCGTCGTGCATCAAGAAATAACTTCCTCCTTGCGAGTTGGGAGAAAGCCCCAAGCCCCATAAGGGCGGCGTGCGCCATTCGGCTGTGGTAGCAGTGCCTTCTGTGTAATTATCGTCAAGAGCAGATCCCATATCGTGCAGCAATAAATCGGTGTAGGGGTAAAACGTTTTTTCTGATAAGGCTTCAATATCAGATTTAGGAGTTGTCCATTCGGGGATGTGGCACTTGGCACAACCAACGCTTGTGAACACCGTTTTACCGTTTAAAACCTCGGCACTGTTCGGGGTACGTTGTATGGGAGCTTTAAGCGTACGCAAATAAAACACAACATCGTGCACCACATTGTCTGATACCTCAGGGTCGTTAGTTTGTTGTGAGTATTGGTCTATAGGGTGGAAAGTGGTAGTAATGCCCATATCTTGATTATAGGCATTAACGGTTTGGTGCAGTAAATCAACAGCGGCGGCCTTTTTTCCGAAACGGCCAATGTATCTGCCATTCATAGGCTGATGAAACCATTGGGGAGTAAAATAGTTGGGGGCATCAACGTAGTTAGGCCTTCCTGATATGCCGTCAGCGTTTAAGTCGTTCGGGTCGGCAATAGCAAGTAGTTGCACATCCGTAAGTGCGGCTAAAAAACCAAGCCCCGTGTTTGCAGGGGGCATAAAGTTGGAGAAGGTAGCTCCGGCAGGTAATTTTTCGGGGTGATAACCGGGGATGGCTCTGTTTTGCAACTGGGGGCCGCCTTTATCTAAAAAGGTGTTTCCCAATGTATCGGATTGTCCGAATCGGGTAAGGGTAGTAAAGGGGTGACCTTTGCCATCACCTGCATGGCAGCTTGCACATGAGGTAGCAACAAAGAAAGGGCCTAAACCGGTTTGGGCGGTAAATACTTCATCGTTAAAGGCAACATCACCTGCCAAAAAGCGGGCTTGTTCAGCAGTGGTCAATCCCTCCACAGGCCCGTCGAGCAATTCATCTTCGGCGGGCGGGGGCGGGATTAGTTTTTCACAGGCTGCAAAGCAAAGACACAAAGCGGTTAACAGGCCTATGATTTTATATGTAGTTTTCATGGTTTATTTTCTGTGTGCAAAAATATAAATTTAGACTTGTCTAACAAATTATTTTGAAAAGACTTTTTGATTGTGGTTATAAATGGACTGAAGTCCATTCCTGTTAAAATTACAAAACCCCGTAGGACTTAAGTCCTACGGGGTTTTGTGTAATCGGAAATATTAAATTACTTGTTGCTAAGCTCCCTTACTGCCATCCAAGTCATTAGGCCAACGCCAAGTTCAAGGGCAGTTTCGTCAACGTCAAAAGTAGGGGTGTGTACTGATGAAGTGATGCCTTTTGCTTTATTACCCGTACCCAAACGGTAAAAACAACTGGGCACTACTTGGCTGTAATAAGCAAAATCTTCCGAGGCCATCCAAATATCCAAATCAATAATGTTTTCCTTGCCTACAAATTCTTCTGCGTAACCTTTTGCAGCAGCAGTAAGCGCTTCATCATTTTTCAAAAAAGGATAGCCTTTGTGTATATCAAACACACAGCTTCCGCCCATACTTTCGGCAATACCTTCGGCCATTTTCACCATACGGCGGTGGGCTTCGGCACGCCATTCTTCGTTCAACGCACGGAAAGTACCTTCAATTTTAACCTCGTTGGGGATGATATTAGTAGCCCCGTTGGCTATCACCTTACCAAAACTCAACACACAAGGGTCAAGCGGGCTGCTGTTGCGGCTGATTATTTGTTGCAAAGCCACAATAATATGGCTGGCAATCAACACAGGGTCGATATTTTGTTGGGGTTGGGCACCGTGCCCGCCTTTACCTTTCACGGTAACATACAACTCATCGGCACTGGCCATGTATAAACCGCTGCGGAAACCGATTTTTCCCGCCTCAATTTGTGGCATTACGTGCTGGCCAATCATTTTTTGAACTTTTGGAGCTTCAAGCACACCTTCTTTAATCAAAAGCGATGCACCGCCGGGTATTTTTTCTTCGCCGGGCTGAAACACCAGTTTCACAGTACCTTCAAGTTGGTCTTTCAGTTGGTTCAATATACGGGCAGTACCCAATAGTGATGAAGTGTGCACATCGTGCCCACAAGCGTGCATTACCCCTTCGTTTTGCGATTTGTAGGGAACATCGTTCGCTTCAACAATAGGTAGGGCATCCATATCACCACGCAAGGCAATGGTTTTACTTTGCGGGTTACGCCCCTCAATAATAGCAATCACACCTGTTTCTGCCTTGCGTTCAAAGCGGGTAATACCGTACTCGGTCAGTTTTGCTTCCACAAACTTAGCGGTTTCGTATTCTTGGTACGAAAGTTCGGGATGACTGTGTAAATGGCGGCGGTTGCCTATATTATCGTTGCTATACTTGGCTGCTAATTCTTTTATTTGAGCTTTCAGGTGTTCCATGAAAAGCAAAGGTAGTAGTTTTGATGATTTACTGATTTGGAGATTTGTTGAGAGGGTAATAGCAGATTAATGGCATTAGGTTTTATACCTGATGATTGAAAATCTTACACCTTCTGCGTCAAAAAAACGTTAACAATTGCAATCGTTAATAATAAAGTTGGTACAAATGCTATTACTCAATATTTTTGCACACCTTGCAACAAACGCAGTACACTTGATAAGAAGTATAAAACATATTACCCCAAAATTGTTATTGGCAGCATTGCTAATGGCGGTAACATTCTCGGCTTGTAAGAACAAGCAAGGTGGCGAAGATGCTACAAAATCGCTTGAAGACAGCCTTGCTGATAAATACGGTAAAGGGTCGGAAGTGATTGCACAATTGAACGAAGACATAGCAAACTCTCCTAACAATCCTGAGTTGTATTACCGCCGTGCTTTGCAATGGGCAAGGGAAGAAAATCCTATTAAAGCCTTGCAGGATATTAAAAAGGCGGTAAGCATGGAGCCTGAGAATGCCCTATACAGATTTGCTTTGGGTGAGGTATATTTTGCCAACGATAGCGTAACAGGCGCGATGAACTCATTTAATAAGGCGGTTGAGTTGAAACCCGATTTTACCGAAGCATTGCTTAAATTGGGTGAGTTGCAAATGATATTGTTTCAGCACAGCGAAAGCAACACAACGTTTGATAAGTTGCTGGAGATTGACCCTAACAGTGCTGCGGCCTACTATTTTAAAGGGCGTAACTATGTGGGGATGAAAGATACCGTGAGGGGAATTATCCAGTATAAAAAGTCGGTATCGCTGGATAATGATTACTATGAAGCGTATGTGCAGTTGGGTAGTTTGTTTTCAACCAAGGGGGGGAAGGCCAACTTAAAACTGGCCGAGGAATATTTTACCAACGCAATACGTATCAAAGAAGTGAGTGCTGAAGCCTATTACGCAAGAGCATTGGTGTATTACGATATGTCGGCATTTGATATGAATGCCTACGATAAAGCAAGAACTGATTACGAAAAGGTGTTGGCCATTAACCCTGATGATTACCGCCCATACTCAGGCATAGGGTTGATAAACCTTAACCTTAACCAATTTGAAAAAGCCATTGAAGCGTTTGATAAAGCACTGTTGATGAAACCTGATTATGTTCGCGGGTATTACCTGCGTGCATTAACGTATGAAAGCAAAGGAGATTACCCCAATGCTATAAAAGATTACGAACAGGTGGTAGCAATGGACGTAGATTATGTTGCAGCCAAAGAAGCGTTGGCTGAATTGAAAAAGAAAACACGTAAATAACAGCGATGATAAAAATTACATTCCCGGATGGAGCCGTGAGGGAATACGCCGAGGGCGTATCACCTATGGAGGTAGCTAAGTCGATTAGCGAAGGGCTGGCACGCAACGTGCTGGCAGCAGAAGTAAACGGAAAACGCATTGAAGCATCAACACCTATTACAACCGATGCTTCGATAAAACTATTTACGTGGAAAGATACGGATGGTAAAGAAGCTTTCTGGCACTCCTCTGCGCACTTGTTGGCCGAAGCAGTACAGAGTATTTTTCCCAAAGCTAAGTTTGGTATAGGCCCTGCCATTGAGAATGGGTTTTACTATGATATTGATTTTGGGGGCGAACCGGTTAATGCGGAGGTGTTGCAAAAGTTAGAAGAAAAGATGAAAGAACTGGCCAAGCAGGATAACGCTTACGTGATGAGCGATATTAGTAAGGCCGATGCGATAGATTACTTTACCAAAAAAGGAGATAATCTTAAACTTGATTTGTTGAAGGATTTGCCCGATGGTGAGATTACTTTTTGTACCCAAGGCAGCTTTACCGATTTGTGTCGTGGCTTCCATATCCCATCAACAGGGTTTATAAAAGCCGTTAAACTGCTGAATATTGCAGGAGCATACTGGCGCGGGGATGAACGCAACCAGCAGCTTACCCGCATATACGGTATAACATTCCCCAAACAAAGTGAATTGGACGAATACCTGCATTTGCTGGAAGAGGCTAAACGCCGCGACCACCGCAAGTTGGGTAAAGAACTTGAACTGTTTACGTTTAGCGAAAACGTAGGACCCGGTTTGCCTTTGTGGCTACCAAAAGGGGCGTTGATACGCGAGCGTTTGACCAAGTTTATGCAATCGTCTCAAACCGATAGGGGGTATGTACCCGTTATTACCCCGCACATTGGTAAAAAAGAGTTGTATGTAACCAGCGGTCACTACGAGAAATATGGTAAAGATTCATTCCAACCCATCAAAACCCCTGATGTGGATGAAGAATTTTTGTTAAAACCGATGAATTGCCCGCACCACTGTGAGATTTATAAATTCAAACCTCACTCATACAAAGACTTGCCTTTGCGTTTTGCTGAGTTTGGTACAGTGTATCGCTACGAACAAAGCGGTGAGTTGAATGGTTTGACCCGTGTGCGTGGGTTTACTCAAGACGATGCCCACATTTTCTGCCGTCCCGACCAAGTGAAGGATGAGTTTAAAAATGTGATTGACTTGGTGATGCACGTTTTTGCCAAGCTTGGTTTCGAGAAATTTACTGCTCAAATATCGCTGCGCGATAAGGAAGACCGCAGCAAATACATAGGCAGTGAAGAGAATTGGGAAAAGGCCGAAAATGCAATTATTGAAGCTGCTGCCGAAAAAGGACTAACTACCGTTACCGAATACGGAGAAGCTGCATTTTATGGCCCCAAACTTGATTTTATGGTGAAGGATGCGTTGGGTCGCCAATGGCAATTGGGTACCATACAGGTGGATTACAACCTGCCTGAGCGTTTTAAACTGGAGTACATTGGCGAGGATAACCAAAAACACCGCCCTGTAATGATACACCGCGCACCGTTTGGTTCGTTAGAGCGTTTCTTCGCTATTTTGACCGAACACTGCGCCGGTAATTTCCCACTTTGGCTTAGTCCTGAACAAGTTGCTGTGCTACCTATAAGCGATAAGTATCAAAATTATGCTGAAAGTGTTTTAAATTATCTTAAAAAATACGATATTCGCGGCTTCGTTGACGGAAGGGCTGAGAAAATCGGCAAAAAAATCCGCGATGCAGAAGTAGGGAAGGTTCCTGTGATGTTGGTTGTGGGAGAGAAAGAAGAAGGGGAGAGCAAAGTGTCTGTACGCAGGCACGGCATGGGTGATGTTGGGTCGTTCTCACTACAGGATTTTGTAGCCTACTTTAACCAATTGATTGAAGAAAATTAAAATTAACGGAGGTATATATTAGCTTACCGAACAAACCGGGTGGTAATGGCCCCCGAAATTTCAGGACTCCAAGGAGGCTTGAACCTGAACACAGAATTAACGAACGTATCACCGCCCCTGAAGTAAGGTTGGTTGGTGAGAACATTGAGCAGGGAATTTACCCTACCCGAAAAGCGTTAGAAATTGCACGCGAACAAGAAGTAGATTTGGTTGAAATATCACCCAACGCTACTCCGCCGGTTTGCCGTATAGTGGATTATAGAAAATTCCTTTACGAGCAAAAGAAGAAACAAAAAGAAATGAAGGCCAACTCCGTGAAATCGGTAGTGAAAGAGATTAGGTTTGGCCCCAATACTGATGAGCATGATGTTGATTTTAAATTGAAACATGCCATCAAGTTTTTGGCCGAAGGTGCAAAAGTGCGCGCCTATGTGTTTTACAGAGGACGTGCCATTGTGTATAAAGAGCGTGGCGAAGTATTGTTGTTACAATTTGCTGAAAGTTTGGCCGAGTATGGTAAAGTAGAGATGATGCCAAAACTTGAGGGTAAAAAGATGATAATGATGATTGCCCCAAAACCAAAAAAATAGTTTTAAAGAACAATAAATACGATATAAAATGCCAAAGATGAAAACAGTATCGGGTGCCAAGAAACGTTTCAGGGTAACCGGTAGCGGAAAAATAAGGATGAACCACTCGTTCAAACGTCACATCCTTACCAAAAAAGGTACTAAGCAAAAACGTAACCTTACTTATGCAGCTTACGTTTGCAAAGCCGATACAAACAATGTTGAGCTAATGCTTACCATTGGTAAATAATTTTAAACCAATTTTTTAACACCGGGATTTAGCCTTAAGTCTCCGATTATCGGGGCGCTAACTACCAAAAAATAAATACTATGCCACGTTCAGTCAACTCCGTTGCCTCGCGCAAAAGAAGAAAAAAAGTCCTTGAGTTAGCCAAAGGCTACTGGGGCGCACGCAAAAATGTGTGGACGGTTGCCAAAACCACTGTAGAGAAAGGTTTGCAATATGCCTACCGTGACCGTAAAACCAAAAAACGCAACTTCCGTGCTTTGTGGATTCAGCGTATCAACGCTGCTACCCGCCAAGAAGGTATGAGCTACTCGGTATTTATGGGTAAAGTACACGATAAAAACATCGGTCTTAACCGTAAAGCACTTGCCGATTTGGCAATGAACAATCCCGAAGCTTTTAAAGCGGTTGTGAATGCAGTAAAATAAGTAAGTTTATTACTTCTAACTATACAAAAGGGGCTTTACGCCCCTTTTTTTATTTCTATTGATTCATTTATAGTTAAACGTGGTGATAGGGTTCGCCTTTCAATATGGTAAAGGCGCGGTATAATTGCTCTGCAAAAATAAGGCGTACCATTTGGTGTGAAAAAGTGAGGGGAGATAGTGAAACCTTTGCATCAGAGCGGTTGTAAACTTCTTCGCTAAAACCGTAAGCCCCACCTATTACAAATACAATTTGTTGGGCACCTCTGTTTAGCAGTTTCTGAACAAAATCAGCCAATTGCGGCGATGTGTATTGCTTGCCGTTTTCATCCAGCAATACCAAAATATCCCCCTGCCCTAATGTTTCTAAAATCAGTTTGCCTTCTTTCTCTTTCAGTTCCTCTTTGCTTAGGTTCTTGGCATTTTTTATATCGGGCAAGGTTTGGGTCTCAAAACGGCAATAGTGTTTCAGTCGGCCGGCATAAATGCTAATGCCTTCCTCTAAATACTTATCGGCAGTTTTGCCTATCCATAATAGTTTTATTTTCAATTTGTAACTTACTATTTAAAATTTCGATTAAGTATATTTAGCAAATTAAGTTATGCCATCTCGAAATAAAAAAGAAAGAATTCCAATACCTGATTCCGTTGCTTCAGAAATACTGTACTTATCAGATAGAACATGTTGTGTTTGTGCTGAAAAAGGAAAAGCAATCCAAATTCATCATATTGATGAATTACCATCAAATAACTCAATTGATAATCTTTCTGTTCTTTGTTTAGACTGTCATAATGATACCCAAATTCAAGGTGGCTTTGGGAGAAAGCTCGGTGCTGAACTAGTACGGAAGTATAAAAAAGAATGGTTAAAACGTGTATCAGATAGAAGAGAGAAAGCTGATAAAGACGCATCTATAATTTATACTAAAAGGAACAATGGTAATATTCCACATTTAAACTATCGAACTACTGATAGCAGCGTTGAACTGGATAATTACTTGGAAAGAATCTCAATTTTTCATTCCACAGCCGAAGACATAGCTCAAATTAGAAGAAATTCAGGTACTACATCTGAAATGATTCAGTCAAACTACGAAATGATTGACTTTTATGAGAAAGTTTTGATTGAGCTGTCAACATTTTACCCAAAAAACCATTTCAATAATGTTAATCCAATAGAATATTTTAGTGAAGTAAT
This sequence comes from Bacteroidia bacterium, assembly GCA_035906255.1. Lineage (GTDB taxonomy): Bacteria > Bacteroidota > Bacteroidia > UBA8524 > UBA8524 > SB11. The sequence goes on along the minus strand of JAMIFM010000008.1, from coordinate 6,530 downwards.
ATCTTCAAAGTTTATATGGCATAGAGCAGTTGTTAATCCTAAACCTGATGAAGCAGAGGGGAACATTAGTCAAGTGTTAATTGGTGCTGGGGTAATGGTTGAACTCAAAGAAATGGTTATTGAAATGGTTCGTGCATTGGAGTTGCCTTATAATTTAACGAATACCGAAAGTTGGACCACAAAATGGAGACGCCCTAGTGTCTATTTTGATACGAATGAATCAGAGGATGTTTTTATTCAAGATGTTGATGATAGCAAATTGTTTGTTAAGGGATTAAAAACGTCTGTTGTGTGGACATTAGATGATATACGTTCAGGAGTTGAATTCGAACTTCGATTTGCAAGTAAAATAAAAGTTACACCAAAAAAAATAAAAGCCTTTTCATATCAGGCTGCCGAAGTTGTTTTTGCAGCAACCTTTAATGAAACCTCGGTATGGTTGCCTTTTAATTTCACTATAGGTATAGATACTGACGCAGGAGGAGAACAGCGGTGGTTCAAAAGCAATGTGAAGTTTCTCATTGGTCAATATGATATTGATAAAGATGGCATAGATGAAATTTTTATTTGCTTACAAGACTTTACTGATGGCCTTTTAGGAGATGGGCTCGAAATAAATGTTTTAAAATTCTATCCTCCTGAGTTCCCCCAGCATGCTTCTCGTAAAGAAAACTGGGAAATAATAGAAGATTTTAAAGTAGATAGTGTTTTAGGTGAACCAAAAGCAATTGTATCTGACTCGTCTATAACAATCCCAAGAAATCTAAGAAGTTATTATTTTGAAAGAACTTTTGTCAAAGGTGCTTTCCGTGATACAGGAAACATTTAAACTACCCAATCTTCCGCCACTTCAAGCGCAGCGAGTTTCCAATTACCACCACATCGCTAAAGGCCATGCTTAATGCACCCAGCATAGGACTTAGGTAGCCCATTGCAGCTAAAGGTATGGCGACTACGTTATATGCCAATGCCCATAGCAAATTTTGCTTAATAGTGCTGAATGTTTTTGTGCCTATATAATAAGCGGCTACCAGTTTATCCAGTTGGTTGCCTATCAATACAATGTTAGCACTTTGACGGGCAGCATCAGTGGCGTTTGATAGCGTAATGCCAATATCGGCTTGTGTGAGGGCGGGGGCATCGTTAATACCATCGCCAACCATAGCCAGTTTACCTTTTTGCGAAAGTTCTTTCAGTTTATTTAGTTTGTCTTCGGGCAATTGGCTGTGGTAAAACTCTTTCAATCCCAAACGCTCGGCTACAAAACGGCATTTCTTTTCACTATCCCCACTCAGCATCAGTGTGCGAATGCCTTTGTTGTTTAAGAAATCTATTACCGTTTTGGCTTCAGGACGAACTTGGTCTTCAACATCAAAAGAGGCCACTACCATTTTGTTGTAGCTAAGAAAAATATCAGCCTCGTGTTTAATATCCCCCGTATTGTCATCTACAAAATCACGGCTACCCAAGCGATACACAATACCTGTAGCGTCTTCGGCCATAATACCTTTGCCCTTAATTTCTTCCACCTTCATAAACTCCATTTTACGCCAATTCCAATCTTTGTAGTCCTCTACAATCGATTTGGCTATGGGGTGGTTGCTCACACTTTCTAAACTATAAATCACTGATTTTGCAACAAAGTCAGCGTAATTATACGTGGTGAAGTTTTTTATACGGAAACGGCCTGTGGTTAAGGTTCCTGTTTTATCAAAAACCACAGTTTTTACTTTACCCAGTTCTTCAATAGTTCCCGCACCTTTAATTAATATTTGGTTTTGTGCAGCTCTGCCTAAACCAACCATAACAGCAGTGGGTGTTGCTAAGCCCATAGCGCAAGGGCATGAGATTACCAGTACAGCAATAGCGCGTAGTAATGAACCGGTAACATCTACGCCAAGAGCAAAATAAGACAGCAAAAAGGTAAGTATGGCTAATCCCAGTACGACGGGGACAAATACTAAACTTACTTTATCACTGAATTTTTGAATGGGAGGTTTGTGGGTTTGGGCATCTTTAACTGCTTGGGTAATTTTTGCCAGCAAAGTATCGCTGCCTACAGCAGTTGCTTTGTAGTGTATTTTACCGTGATTAACCACTGTACCACTCACTACAGGTTTGTCTTTGTCTTTAAATACAGGCATACTTTCCCCCGTAATAGCAGCTTCGTCAATTTCCCCGTCGCCGTTTATTACCGTGCCGTCCACTGCTATACTGTCGCCTGTTGTTGCCTCAATAACATCGCCTACTTTTATGTTTTTGAGGTCGGTAGTTTGTATCTCTGTGTGATTGGTAAGCAGGTTGTGAACTACCTTTTTCACCTTGGCGGGCTGCAATTTGTTCAACTCCTCTATGGCTGTAGTAGTGCGGGTAACAGCACGTTTTTCAATCAGGTTGCCCAATAGTACAAGAGTAATAATGGTGGCGGCGGTTTCAAAAAACAAGTAGTTTTTTTGTTCGGGCAAGCCCTCAAAAACTACCGAGCCCCAAACACTGTATATGAATGCAGAAAAGGAACCTAAAAATATCAGCAGATCCATGTTGGGTGCGCCAACACGGATAGAGTGATAAGCACTTTTACCAAAGTGTATAACGCCGATTGCCATCACGGGCAAACAAAGTAAAAACTGCACTTTAGGGTCGTGCAAAAAATGCCACGATACCGCCATGTGCAGCACTAAAGGGATGGAAAACAGTAAAGAGATTATAAATTTAACCTCGAGCGAGAATATGCTCAGGCGTTTTTTTTTTCAGAAGCGGTTGCTTTGTCTTTTATAACGGTGTACCCTAATCCTTCGATGTTGTTTATCAGGGCATCTACTGAAACATTGGTGTCTTTTAAAAACTTGGCCTCGTTGGTAGCGTAACTCACTACTACATCTTTAGCCCCACCGCGTTCCAATACCTTTTGCACGCTCATGGCGCAACTGTTACAGGTCATACCGTGTACTTCAAGTTCAACCGTTTGCAATTTGTCGTTTTGCATGGTACAAATTTAGGTGATTTTGGCTGGGAAATAAGTGACTTTAATCATCCCCAACTTATAAATCTTAACAGGGGGAGGCTTTTTACCCTTAACGGGTTAACTCTCTGATAAGGTTTTGATGTTGCGGATACACTCCGGCAAGGGTTTCATACCCTGCTAACTCAAAATCGGCAAAATCAAAACCTGGGGCAACGGTGCAGCCTACTAAAGCATATCCTTCGCCTTCAACACGTGAGGCAAACCAACTGCCTGCTTTGATGGTAGTTTGGAATTGTTCACCGTTTTCATAATCACGACCCAAACGGTGGGTAATCAGTGTGCCGTTTTCTTCAATTTCATATACCATAAGAGATGATCCTTCGTAAAAATGCCAGCCCTCATCAGCGGCTATGCGATGGAAGGCCGAAAACTGTCCGTTTTGCAGTAAAAAATAAATAGAGGTACTTGCATTGCGCGGTCCTTTAAATGTTGGAGGGAGATTATGCAACAAAAGGGGAGAGCGGTACACTTCTTTATAAGCCCCGCCTTCAACATGGCTTTCCAGTCCCAGTTTTTCAATCCAATATGCAGCCGTTTTCATGCAGGTAAAAATAGTGTTTTGAGGATTAACAAGGGGTAAAATAAAAAAGCCCTGCGCTATGCAGGGCTTTAATTTTTTGGGGCGGATGATCGGGATCGAACCGACTACCTCTTGAACCACAATCAAGCGCTCTAACCGAATGAGCTACAACCGCCGTTTGTTTTTGGGAGTGCAAAGATAACACTCAATTTCAAATTTCAAATTGGAAATGAAATTTTATTTATTGAATAGTATCTCAGCCTCATTCCAGTTAACGATGTTCCAAAAACTTTTAAGGTAATCGACACGTTTGTTTTGATACTGCAAGTAATATGCGTGTTCCCATACGTCAAGAGCTAATATGGGGCTGCCTTGCACTTCTGTTACATCCATCAAAGGGTTATCTTGATTTGCGGTATTGGTAATTTCTAATCCTTTGTTGGTTTTTACTAACCAAACCCAACCTGAACCAAAACGGCTTGCGCCGGCCTTTTCAAATTCGGCTTTAAAGGTTTCGATACTTCCCCATTTTTTTATAACAGCTTCAAGCAAAGTCCATTTAGATTGTTGTTCAATTGCCGGGGTTAAAATTTTCCAGAAAAAAGCATGGTTCCAATGGCCGCCACCGTTATTTCTCACAATGGTACGTACGTCTTCGGGCAATGTTGAAACACTTTGCAACAATTCTTCTAATGATTTGCCCATCATGCTTTGGTGGGCAAATTTTACCTCGTTCAGTTTTTTTATGTAGGCCGTATGATGCTTTGTATAGTGTATTTCCATTGTAAGCGCATCAATGTGAGGTTCTAAAGCATTGAACGCATATGGAAGCTTTTCTTGCACATATCCGTCGGCAGTGGGGTAGGTGGCTGCTGCCACTTTAACGATTGCACTCTGTGTTGTTTTACAGGCTAAACTTGGAGCAATAGTAATACCTGCTGCTAAAACGGCGGTATTTTTTATAAAATCTCGACGGTTGGTCATATACTCAATGATGTATGTTTAACAATAGTGATAATTCAAACATACTGCCATGTTTATAAAAAAAGCCCTGCCGTATAATGGGCAGGGCCTAATTTATTTAGCGTCAGTTTAAAAACTATTTTGTTGCTAATGCTTTTTCAATAATAAATATCAAATGCTCGCGGTGGGCTTTCGTTTCAGCATCGCCTTTTAATTTTGCAACGCGCATTTGCGAAAGGATGTTTTGGGTTGCTGCCAATGCAGCTGATTTGCTGATGTTATCATAGGTTGACTTTTCATCAACAATAGAAGCCAGTTTTTTGGTATAAGCTATTTGAAGGTTCTGGCGGATAGTACTTACATTGCCGTTTAAATCTTCTTTAAAAATAGCATCGTTTAAATCGGTCAGCATTTCATTTACACTATACTTGTTACCATACATACGGCTATCGGTAAGACGTTCCATTACCGCCGGGTGCATTATGTGTGCAAGAGCAATACTTTGTATCGCTAGTGCTCTGTCGTGGATTTTAGGGTCTTCGGTAGTAGCGAAGAAATTAAAGCCCCTGCGTTGTTCTTGTAGGTATTGGTACAGGTTATCGGCTGCTTTAAGAGCATTAGGAGCAAAAACATTTTCAGCCAATGTTTTCATAGCTCTTTTTTGGTCTTCATATTTAACGGGAGTATAAGGTTGTGTTGCGCCTGCCTGCCCCACCATTGCACGATCGATGTAAACACCGCCGATATAACGAGAGATAATAGATGCAGCGCCTGCGTATTCTGACGACAATACCAAATAAGCAGTACGCAATTGCTGGTACGATTGACCTGCAACGCTAAACTTGTTTTTAATATCGCCCATCACTTTGTTAGCTATTTGCATACGTTCGGTCATATAACCAATGGCATCGCTGCTAAGGTCATTTACATTCACGCGGGGGTCAATAGCCTTACCCGGGCTGCGCATATCGTCGGCATCGTTACCAAAGATCAGTTTGGGTTCAGTACTGCGCGAAAGTATCTTTTCAAGGCGTTTTTTCTCAGCATCGGCGTCTTTATCAGCAGCTGAATAGCCAAAATCAATTGCCCAATCATCGTAAGGACCTGGTTTGGTGGTGAAGTAGCTGGTTTGCTTTTTACCATCCAACCTGAAGTTAGTGGCAGGATAATCCATTACTGAACCAATCAATCCAAAAGTTTCAACGGTGTTTTTATCGGCAAGTTCAGTAGGGCTAAGCATCTGCGATGCTTTCATGTTATGGTTAAGACCTAAAGTGTGCCCCATTTCGTGCAGTATCAAGTAGTGCAGCGATTGCTTGATAAACTCGTCTTTATCTGCTTGGGTAGCATTGTTCACCATCATACCGTACAAACCAAAAAGGGTGGTTTGATGCAAGTAATGACCAGCCTCGCAGTAATGGCCTACGTTTTTATCGTGGTTGGTGTTCATTTCATTCAACATCCCTTCAAGACCAATAATACCAAATACATCGTTTTGCTTCAAACGGTTGGTGATGTAAATGTATTCAAGCATGATATCAGCACCTAAAATCTGACCTGTGCGCGGGTTTACAAAGCTGGGTCCATATCCGCCAAACGGAGGGTTGGGAGAAGATGTCCAGCGTAATACGTTGTAGCGGATATCACCTGCATCCCAAGTAGCGGTATCAGGTTGCACTTCAACTTTCACAGCGTTTTTAAATCCGGCTTTTTCAAATGCAAGGTTCCATTTCATACCCGCTTGCTTAATAGTTTCGCGGTACTCCACAGGGGTTGTATTCTCAATCCACCATGTAATTGGGGTTACAGGTTCGTCAACAGTCAGTTCAGGATTTTTCTTTTCAAGGTGCCAACGGTGTATTACGTCGCGGTATGGAGTAACACTCTCAGTGGTCATATCGTTAACCTCGTGGGTAAAATACCCTACACGAGGGTCGTCAAAACGGGGAGTAAAGCTGTTTTTAGGAACTTCGATAAAGCTGTGCTGTAAGGTAACGGTAATACTGCGTGCATCGGTAACTT
>JAMIFM010000007.1:0-97584 GCA_035906255.1 Bacteroidia bacterium | reverse complement strand
CATTTACATGAAGTTTAAGTTGCACGACAAAGGTTGTCCTGATATGAAAACCGATTCGGCAACAATAAAAATATTGGTGCAAGCTCCGCCTTTGCTAAACCCTCCCGATGTACTTTGTGTAGTGCCTGCTACTACCAGTAGCATTAAACTAAGATGGAGCGGGGTTGATACGTTGAGTCCTTATTTTTCACACGTAATGATTCAAAAAACCGACCCGCAAGGCAATTCATCGTTATTGGGACCTTTTAAGAAAGGCGACCCTTTTGAATACATCGATAAAAACGTATTAGATTACCGCAACCGTAACTATTGTTACACGATTTATACCGTAAATTATTGTGACAAAAAAGGCTCTAGTTCTTATACCATTTGCACTAAAGATCAGTTTAATGCACCTATAAATGCCACTGAGTTAATTACCGCGACTGTGGTGGATAACGAAAACGTTAAACTGGTTTGGTTTGATACCAAGGAGGATGACTTTGAATCGTACCTTGTTTACAGGTCGCCACGCACAGCAGGCAGCCATTTGGAGAAGTATGAATTTTACGGCTCAACCAATGTTTCAACCGACACTGTTTTTATTGATGATGAAGTGAAGGTGAACAATGAATCGTTTTGCTATAAAATACAGGTAACTGATAAATGCGGCCACATCAGCCGCAACAGTAACAAAGCCTGTAATATAGTATTGCGCGGTCATAGCGACCCGTACGTACATACCTTGCGTTGGGACGATTACCAAGAATGGGAAGTAGGGGCGGATAATTACGAGCTTATTCGCAGGGACGACCGCATAGACTCTAAGAAAACCATTTATCAGGGTGCACCATCAGTTTTAAACTATAACGACGAAGATTTTGATTATGACTGGGGTGGATATTGGTATAAGGTAATAGCCCATGAAAGCCAAGGGAATAATGCCATTTCAGAATCTAACGATATATACCTGATACAAAAACCATTGTTGCATGTGCCCACCAGCTTTACCCCTAATAATGATAAACTGAACGACAGTTGGGGACAAGTGGATGTGTTTGTGCGGGATTACCACATGCAGGTGTATAACCGTTGGGGAGAGAAGGTGTTTGAAAGTTTTGACAAAAACGAACAATGGACGGGCGATTTTGCCCGCACCGGCCCTGCCGATGATGTGTTTATATGGATTGTACGCTATACAGGCTGGGATAACAGCATACACAACAAAAAAGGTACAATCACCATTTTAAATTAAGCAACAGTGTTTTCTTAGGCCACAATGTCCTCAACCTCGTAGTGGGTTTCCCCTTTGTTGTTGATGAAGAAATAAATTTTAAAGGTGTTTTCAGTATCGGGTTTATTTATCATAAAAGTAAACTCATATTCTTTGTTCACCTCATTGTACCCCTCAAAATTCATATCGTATAGTACCGAGTAGTTAAAAAAGTCATCGTTAAATTCCTCCCTAAAGTTGTGTTTTGTAACCTTTACCTCGCCGCCTTTATAGTCAGTACCTTTTGGGGTTAAAAAGTACTCAAAATCGTAATACACATTCTTAATCATTTTACCCATAGCCTTGCGGGTAAAAACTACCAAACTGGTATCAATGGTGTTTTTTTGCAATTTTACGCCATAGGTTTTTCCGTTTAGCTTAAACGAAGTGTCACGGCTTTCCCTTACAGGAGCTTCAGGAAAATTGTGCTGCTTTATTGCAGGGGCAGAGGCCGCAGAATCATTAGACGCAGTATCAGCCGTTTGCACTGTTTGTGTGTTGTTTTTACAAGCAGCAAACGCCAGCAGCAGTAAGCTAATGTATAAATAGGTGTTACGTTGCATCTTCACAGGTAATAGTTGTTGATTAACTACAACAAAGTTAGCAGGATAAACTCTAAATAAACAACGGGAGTTTTAGTGATAACCATTTTATCAAAGCAATTAAAAGCTGTAATATTGCCATCTCTTAACCTATACATAATATGCGTAAGATATTATTAATCAGCTATGCTATCCTTTGCGTTTCAATGCTAAAAGCTGCACCCGGCGATACTATTAAAGTAAAAAGCCACGACAAAGTTCACATGAATTGGTACGGTAATTTCGACCGTAAGGCAAAATTCCCCGATGCTTCTAAAACGTTTAACCGCATTTTGATGCACTATACCTTGGGCTGTCCCACGGGTGGTTGCAGCGAGTGGGATTATACCACCCAAGTGCAATTGAGGCACCGTACGGGCAAAATGGACAGTAGCCTTAAACAAACGCCTAATTTTAAGGTAAACGGTGCGGCAAAAGACTCGCTAAGGTATAGTAATACCGTAACCTATAAATATACTTTTAACGCTGTTACCAAAACTACTGACAGTACTGCAAATGATACCTTAAAAATTGATATTTACGGTGATTCGCTTACGCCTTTAACTATTACCCAAAGCATTAACGGATGGGCAGCAGATTTTTACAAGCCAATCTTTGATACAACGGGAGCAAAAATAGACTCGGTGTATGTTGGGTACGATGTCCAGTTGAATCGTAAAAACTACAGCTACTACGAGGTGTTTGAAGTGATTGATAACTTTGAATTGGGTCGTGTAATTACACCGTATAACGGTGGTGTGCCTGTTACTTGGCAATACACCTACACGTTTGATGTGACTGATTATGCCAGCTTGCTGAAAGACAGTGTTGAAATACGTGCTCACTATAGCGGCTACCAAGACGGATTTACTATTACCCTTGATTTTGAATTTGTGGAAGGTGCTCCAGCACGTGAGTGTTATAAAGTGATACCGTTGTGGAACGGTGCATCGGCATACGGTGCTACCCCATCCATTGAGAATTTTTTAGTGGCTCGTAACGTAGCCATTGATGCTCAAATGAAACAAGGAGTGGTGCGCATTATCCAAACCGGACACGGTTTTGGTGGTGCTGACAACTGTGCTGAATTTTGCCAGAAAGAACATTATTTGAAAGTAGGCGGGCAAACCCGCTACCAAAAAGTGATTTGGCGCGACAACTGCGGTAAAAACCCTATTTACCCTCAAGGGGGAACATGGGTGTATGACCGTAGTAACTGGTGTCCCGGTGCTGAGGTATGGCCTTATGATTACGATGTAACGTCATACCTGACCGCCAATAGCAATGCAACCATTGATTTGGACATGGAAAGTTACACTAACCAAGGTAACAGCAATCAGTCATACATAATATCGGGAGTGTTGTTTTTGTATAAAGAGAATAATTTTGATACCGATGCTTCGCTTGAAGAAGTAATGGCACCTAACAACACCTTGCGCTATGCACGTATTAACCCAGTGTGCGATTATCCGCAGGTAAAAGTGAAAAACAACGGTGGTGATACAATTACCAGTATAGAGTTCTCATTCGGGCCTAAAGGCGGTACTCGTAATACCTACGTTTGGAACGGTAGCCTTGCTCCGCACCAAACTGCTGAAATAAAAATGGGTACAAACATTAACTATACCGTAAGCACTCCAACCACTGATTTTGAAATGGTGATTGCCAAAGTAAACGGCAAAGCAGACGAAGTAACGTTTAATAACCAACGCAATACCAAGTTTGCAAATACCCCTGTGTACCCTAACCAACTAATTGTGTGGCTGCGCACCAACAACCGTGGTAACGAAAGTAGCTATACCATTAAAGACCATTACGGAAACACGGTGTATTCAAAATCAGGATTGGCAAATGCCACGCTATATCAAGATACGTTGAACCTTGTGAACGGCTGCTATACGTTTGAAATGTTGGATGCCGGCGGCGATGGTTTGGGCTTTTGGGCTAATCCCAATGCCGGAACAGGACAATTGTTTATTCGTAGAACTAGCAACGGCCAAGTGGTTAAAAACTTTGGTACCGATTGGGGTTCATCTATTATCCAAAACTTTACCACAGGCTACACATTGGGAGTTGAAGAAACCCTAAACAATCAAGCTGTAACGGTATTCCCTAATCCAAATACAGGGGAGTTTTGGTTGGATATTAACCTGCCCAATGTTGATAATGCTACTATTAACGTATTTGATTACAATGGCAGAACGGTGTACAATCGTCAATTATCGGCATCAGAATTTATAGCCCACAAAATAAGTTTGCAAGGCATGGCTGATGGTGTATATATGGTGCAAGTGCAAAGTAACAGCGGAGTATATACCCAAAAGCTCGTTAAAACAGGTAATTAAACCTGTATAAAATATATAATTATAAAAGGGCTGCTTCTACTTTAGGAGCAGCCCTTTTTGTATAGGGTGATGCGTTTAATTTGCCATTCCGAGCGTAGCAAGGAAACTTATTATAATTGTGTTAACTAAGCGGGATGGGAGCTTCGCTATTGCTTAGCATGACAGCCGTTTTTCCGTCATTGCGAGGTCTTCCGAAGCAATACCAAGGTATGGTGAACAGATTGCTTCAAAACCCAAAAGCGATTTTTCGCAATGACGATAGTCAGGCAAACGTTCGAATAATACCCTGAGCTTTCCGAAGGGTGCGACTGTTTCCCTCCTTGTAAAGACAAGAGCGGAGGGCAAGGAGGGACTATGGGAGGTGTTCAAACAGATTGCTTCGTCAACCAAAGAAAATATTATCACAATGAAGAGATTATATCAACCCGAATTGTTTAAAATGGTGGGTGAAGTGCTTGTTGTGGTATGCCTTCCACTCATTATACGTTAAAGCCCCAAAAACAGGGTGGTTTTCTGTTCTTGATTGGTCAGTTGAATAATGTTGCTCAAACTTTTCAATTTCATGCTTCAACATATTCACCGCTTCAATCATGTTAGCCGTGCGGTAGGGGATAGGCTCAGGCGGCAAAATTGGCGATTTAAAATTTTGCTGAAACTCACGGTCGCTAAACAGTGCAACCCGTTTCAATTTTTCAACCTTGTCCTCGGGTGTTACTATATCCACGCTCATCGTACCGTTTCCAATTCTAAAGGTATCGGTAAGGTGTTCTACCATGTGCTGCAACGTCATACTACCCCAAAGCGGCGTTTTGCCCGAAGGGAGACTTTTAAGGGTATCTAAGTCAACTTTTCTGAAATCAGCAATCATATCTCAAATTTAAGAAATAGATGGGCACACAAATCATGCCTTGTTAATTATCTTTGGTTTATGGTAACCCCCGAAGAACTGAGGCAATGGGCTTTAGCATTACCCGATGCGGTAGAATTACCCCATTTTGGAAAAGCATCGTTTAGGGTAAATAAAAAAATATTTGCCACGTTAGACGTTGCTAACAACCGTGCCTGCTTGATGCTTTCACCCGAAGAACAATCAGTATTCATCGTTTTCAATAAATCGGTTATTTATCCCGTACCTAATAAATGGGGACTTGCGGGAGCAACATTTGTTGAGTTAGGTACAGTGCCGCCTGATTTGCTGAAAGATGCGTTGACGGTGGCGTATGAGGGGAAGAAAGCTAAATCAAAAAGAACGAAATGAAAAGGTCTTACTGGCTTATTTCATAAGGCTTGTTATCGGAAAGTACATAAAACTGAAAGTTTTTTGATAGGTAGGGGGAAGAGTAGTGGAAATCATGTTGAGCGGAGGCGAAACATGGTGAGGCAGCCAACCCGACCTCCCCTTAATCCCCTCCTAAAAACAGGAGGGGAAACAGCCGCACTATCTCACCTGTATCAAAAGGCAATCGAATATGTGTAGGCATACGAATACAAGGATTTGAGCGTGGCTTCCCTCCTTATAAGGAGGGACTGAGGGAGGTTAAACTAAAACATAGCGGACACTACAAAATGTATGGTACAAACGAGAAACTTGCGTCGGCAGTAAAAGTAAATTTCATTACCTTTACTACAAAAAAGAGTTTGGATGAACGATTTCTTTTTAAATAATTTAGTCCCGCTAACAGGTATTGTTGGGGGTCTTTTTGCTGTTTTTAAATGGATAGACACAAGGAAACGCCAACTTAAAAATGAGAGGTATGACAAATATACCAAGCTAATAAAGACTATATCTGGTTCAAAAGCCAATAAAGACGAAATTATTACCTTCACTGAACAAATTGCGAGCGCATGGTTATTGCTTGAATATAAGGAATATTATAACTTAACACTTAAAATTTTCGAAAACACCTCTTTAGAAGAAATGGGTAACGAGAATTGGAATAAATTTGTTTTACCTGAAATTAAAAGAGTAATTGAAGAAATAAAAAACTAATACTCTTGTCGCAAGCTTCCTGCTTGTATCGCATCAAATAACGTATCTGTTTAAATAAAGCTCAATATACAGATTCCCGTCTTCGCAGGTATAACAACCACCGCACTCACCCTTCGATTCCGCTCAGGATAACAGCCTACGCACTCACTTCCATTCAGCATTCTGGAAATTTCAAATCTCAAATTCCAAATTCGCTGATCAAACCATCACTCCGCCAAATTCAGTTCTCTGCCGAAAGTGCCGCCTGTTTCCATCAGCCAAGCTACTCCTAAGTGGGCAATAATACCGCCAATAATGCTTTTGGTTTCGTAGGCAATAACACCCAGTATCAACCCGCCAAAAAACGAACTGCACGTTTCGCCCAGCGGTTTGCCAAAGTGGATGAATACATAAAAAGCTACCATAGGTAACACACAGCCTCTGCCAACATATTTAGCAAAAGCCAGTATCAAAAAACCGCGAAAAAAGAATTCGGTCATCACAAAATCAAAACCATAGCAGGTTTCAAACAACAACACTTTTAAAACCCCCATAGTGGTGCTGAATCCTTCGGGGATAATACGTTGGTACACAGGATACATATCCAAAAAATCGCTTTGAAAGCTGGCCCATGTAATCAGCGGTAGCATAAAAACCAACATCCATAAGTAAGGTTTTAAATCCACCCCTTTAATTTTAAACCCGTACAAAGCCATTTCTTTGCGGTTTACAAACCACCAGTAAAACAGCACGGGTATAAAAATCAACAAACCTTGGGCAATTTGGTTAAAAGTGCGTTGAGCATAGTAAAAATTTTCGGGCGAGGTGTAATTCTGTACCCATACGCGGTAGCCAAACCACCCGCTGCGAAAGCTGTACACAATAAGAGCAAAAAACAGCAAGCCCAAAAAACCACGGTTTTTCAGCAAGTCGTACCGTTTATAAAAAACAATATACAACAGGTAGCTGCCCACAAACGGAATACCGTACATAATGGCACTTGCCAATACATATTTGGGTGAGTTGCCATAGTAAATATGCACGTAGTTTTTCTCAATGTGATACGTGTATTCAATATACACACCTACGGCAACCAATAAAGCCACACAGATTAAATAAGCAGGTTTTACCTCCTCTTTAAAGTAGCTTTGTAAATATTTCCATATCTTCTTCATACGCAGCGCGGGCAAATATGCGACTTTTCAACAAACAATTTTTTGCCCCCTTTGTAATTTAATTTTGAAGTTCAGTTTGGTCAACAGACGACAGTCCGCAGTCAACAGCTTTTTTAACCGTTGACTATCGACCGTAGACAGTTGACCATATAACCCAAAGTTGCTCCCATGTTCCTAATATTTGATACCGAAACTACCGGCCTTCCGCGCGATAAAAATGCTCCGCTAACCGATTTTGACAATTGGCCCCGTGCCATACAAATTGCGTGGCAGTTGCACGATGATAAGGGCTATTTGATAGAAGCTAAAAGCCACCTTATTATCCCCGAAGGATTTGATGTGCCTTACGAGGCGTTTAAAATACACGGTATTTCTACCGAAAAGGCCGCTAACGACGGTATCCCCCTAAACGATGTGCTGCGCGAGTTTGAAGAAGCGGTGGATAAAAGCACCTACTTGGTAGGTCATAACATTGAGTTTGATATTAACGTGATGGGGTGTGAGTTTTTGCGCAAGGGATTTGCTGAAAAACTTACCCAAAAGAAAGTAATAGATACGGTTACTGAAACCATAGAGTATTGTGCCATTCCCGGCGGACGTGGAGGCTTTAAATATCCCAAACTGGAGGAACTGCACCGAAAGCTGTTTGGACACGGTTTTGACAGTGCTCATAATGCCATTGCCGACGTGGAAGTATCGGCGCGCAGCTTTTTTAAACTTCTTGATTTAGGAGTGATACGCCGCGACGGAGTGCAGGTAGCCACCGATATAATGGTGCACTTGGAGGATGTGAAAGGCAGCATTTTGGCACAATTGGGCAATTTTGAAGATAGCCATGAAAAGCTAGCAACCCCTTCAAAACCTATTCTCCCTGCGGGAGAGCATAATCTGCACGACGTTTCCTTTACCCACTTGCACGTACATAGCCAGTTTAGTGTATTGCAGGCTACCAGTGAGATAAAACAGCTGGTAAAAAAGGCGGTAGAAGATAAACAACCTGCCATAGCCGTTACCGATTTGGGCAATATGTACAGTGCGTTTGATTTTGTGGGTACGGCCATTAAAAACGGGATAAAACCCATAGTGGGTTGTGAGTTGTACATGGCTCGAGACCATCGCGATAAAACCACAAAAGACCACAGCATTACGCAGGTTTTATTAGCCAAAAACAAAGACGGTTATACCAATCTTGCTAAACTTAGCTCTATCGGATTTAAAGACGGGTTTTATTATGTGCCTCGTATTGATAAGGATACGTTGGTTAAGTATAAAGAAAACCTGATAGCTCTTTCGGGTTCACTTACGGGTGAAATACCTTACCTGATACTGAATGTGGGTACTAAGCAGGCCGAAGAGGCGGTGAAATGGTGGCACAATGAATTTGGTGATGATTTTTATATTGAGTTGAACCGTCACCATTTAGACGAGGAAAACCACGTGAACCAAGTGTTGTTGGAGTTTGCAGCTAAGTACAACATTAAGTGCATAGCCGCCAACAATACTTATTACAACGAAAAATCAGGGGCTGAAGCGCACGATATTTTACTGTGCGTGAAAGAGGGTGAATTGAAAAGTACACCCGTAGGGCGTGGACGTGGTTTCCGTTGGGGGATGCCTAACGATGAGTTTTACCTGAAAACGCAGGAAGAAATGAAGCAATTGTTTGCGGATGTTCCTGATGCCATTACCAACATACAAGAAGTAGTAGATAAGGTTGAGCAGTTTGAATTGAGCCGCAAACCTCTGTTGCCTGCGTTTGAGATACCCCAAGAGTTTGAAAACCAAGACGATTATTTACGTCACCTTACCTACGAGGGCGCGAAAAAGAGATATGAAGAGATAACCGACGAAATACGGGAACGACTGGACTTTGAGTTGGATATTATCAAAAAAACGGGGTATCCCGGTTACTTTTTGATTGTACAGGATTTTACAAGCAAAGCCCGCGAAATGGGTGTATGGGTTGGCCCCGGTCGTGGTTCTGCGGCGGGTTCGGCGGTGGCCTATTGTATAGGTATCACCAACCTAGACCCGATTGCATACGGCCTGCTGTTTGAGCGTTTCCTAAACCCCGACCGTGTATCGATGCCCGATATTGATATTGACTTTGACGACGTGGGTCGTGACAGTGTTATCAAGTGGGTGGTAGATAAATACGGGCAAAACCAAGTGGCGCAGATTATCACATACGGTACTATGGCTGCTAAGTCATCTATCCGTGATACTGCGCGGGTGTTAGATTTGCCGTTATCTGATGCAGACCGCTTGGCAAAGCTGATGCCTGCATCAGATTTGCGCAAAGTAATTTTCTCATCAGACAAAGAATTAAAAGACCAGTTAACGGGCGACGACTTCAACAATGCTATGGAGTTGCGCCGTATTGCCGACGGTACTGACCTTGCCGCGCAAACCCTGAAACAAGCTGCGGTGTTGGAGGGTTCTGTTAGGAACACAGGCATACACGCTTGCGGGGTAATTATTGCCCCCGACGACCTTACTAAATATGTACCTGTAACCACCGGTAAGGATAGTGATTTACAGGTTACTCAGTTTGATAACAGCGTTGTTGAATCGGCAGGGCTACTAAAAATGGACTTTTTGGGTTTAAAAACCCTTACCATCCTTAAAGATGCCATGCAACTGGTACGTGAACGTCACGGGGTGGATATACATCCCGATGAAATATCACTTAGCGACCTTAAAACTTACGAGTTGCTACAACGCGGTGAAACTGTGGGGGTGTTTCAGTTTGAAAGTGACGGAATGCAGAAATACCTGCGCGACCTGAAACCCGATAAGTTTGGTGATTTGATTGCAATGAACGCCCTGTATCGTCCGGGCCCCATGCAATACATTCCCAACTACGTTCGTCGTAAGCACGGGCAAGAAGAGGTGGTAATCCCTTACCCTGTGATGGAGGAGGATTTGCGCGAAACTTACGGTATCACCGTATATCAGGAGCAGGTAATGCTTTTGGCGCAAAAGATGGCAGGTTTTACCAAGGGTGAAGCTGATACCCTGCGTAAAGCAATGGGTAAAAAGCAGATTGAGACCATGTTGAAGATGAAAGAAAAATTCATCAACGGTGCTAAAGAGCAAGGCATGGACGAGGCTGTACTTACTAAGATTTGGGAAGACTGGGAGGCATTTGCACAATACGCATTCAACAAATCGCACGCGGCTTGTTATGCTATTGTTGCATTCCATACCGCCTTTATGAAGGCCAATTACCCTGCCGAATTTATGGCGGCTACACTAAACAGCCTTAATAACATAGAGGATATTACCTTCTATATGGAGGAATGCCAACGCATGAAGCTAAACGTGTTGGGGCCTGATGTAAACGAAAGTATGCTACGTTTTTCAGTAAACAATAAAGGTGAGATTCGCTTTGGATTATCAGCCATTAAAGGAGTAGGAGAGGTGGCAGCAGTTGAACTGATTAATGAACGTGAAACAAACGGACGTTACAAAAGCATTTTTGAGCTTACCAAACGCAGCAACTTAAAATCGGTTAACAAGCGTGTGCTTGAATCGCTGGCAAAGGGTGGCGCATTTGACGGATTTGATAATACCCACCGCGCCCAATATTTCCATAAACCCGAAGGAGATGATACTAATATTCTTGAAAAGGCAATAAAATACGGTGCTAATGCACAAGCCAACGATGCAGCCTCGCAGGCTTCGTTGTTTGGAGCGGGTAGTGCCATCACCCTTTCAGAACCTAAAATACCTCAATGCGAACCTTGGGGCTTGTTTGAAAAACTGGAGCAGGAAAAAGAAGTGGTGGGAATGTATCTTACAGGACACCCGCTTGACGATTACCGCTTTGAAATGGAATACCTGTGCAAAAACCGTGTTACTGAACTAAACGACCTTGAGAAACTAAAAGGCCGCGAAATATTTATAGGTGGTATTGTGAGCGGGGCGCAGGAACGTATGACCAAAACAGGCAAACCATGGGGCAGCATGACGCTTAACGACCTTAGCGGGTCGTATGAAATACGAGTGTTTGGCCCGCAATACATGGATTTTAAAAACTATTTTCAAAACGGGTATTTCTTGTTTATCAGGGGCAAAGCCCAAACCCGTGAATGGCCGAAAGACAGCACTGAGGTAGAGTTTAAAATGACCAAGGTGGAGTTGCTGGCCGATATTAAAGAAAAAATGATACGCTCTATTGTACTGAACCTTGATGTGCGCAGTATTGGCGATGAACTGGTAACAGGTTTGCAGCAATTTATACACAAAGAAAAAGGCGCGCAACTGTGCATTAACGTGTTTGACATTGAAAAGGGTATGAAAGTGAACCTATTTAGTAAACAATACCGCATTACACCCGATAAAGAGTGGTTACGCTTTGTGAAAAAGAACGACATACCGATGGATATACGGATGAATTGATTAACTGGACTTGTTTATTTGGAGATTAGGTGATTGCGGATTTGAAATTTGAGATTTGAAATTGCCGGAGTGCATACATGGGCGAAGCGTGTGCCCTGTCATGCTGAGTGATAGCGAAGCCCCCTATCCCGCTTTGTTTATACAGTTGTCATAAGGTTCTTCCCTGCGGTCAGAAGGACAGTGAGGTGCAATGATTGAACCCTGTCATTCCCGCAAGGACGGGAATCTGTGGGGTATTTAAAGGGGATGTTTTTCTCGAGATTTTTATTTAATTGTTCCAATATAAGCTATCGTGGTTATACGAGGCCAACCTTGCGGAATTGGTACAGAATTTTTTAGAAAAGCACTAGTGATTTTATCATCTTGCATTATGAAATATTGATTGAGATCAGAATTATATAGATTTATTTTTTTTAGCTGAAAACCGAACTTAGGGAAGAGACCTACTACGCTATTTGTAACTATTAAAATGCAGTTTTCTAGTTTTTTAAAACTTTTTATTTTTTCGTTTCTGAATGACTCTAATAATTCATATTGAATCGTATATGTATATTGTTTTTTAGAAGGGTAATAAACTAAAAAATTATTTTTTCCAGTGTTTTCATCGTTTAGTGTAACTCCATTACGGTTAACTAATTTTGATGAAGAAAATCTGAAACCGCTAAATTTTAGTGCATTTCTTGGATCAGCAATCGAGTCTTCATTAAAATTTGGTTTTATAAAATCTGAGGGCAAATATATTTCAGCTATAATACGATAATCACGAAAGAAATCGTGAGGAAAAAGAGGAGAGTTGAAAGGAATTGAAATTTCCAAACCAGATGACCCTGTTCTAAAAGTAAACCCTAAATCTGCTTCAGCAGTTAGAGGAAATTCCGTTAAATGTTTTTTAAGAGAATTCGTAAGAAACTCAATACTAAATAAATCTTCTTGAAATGTGAATTCCATTTGCAAACCCATTTTTGACATTGGGTATTTAATCTCTTCTACTTGGTTAGACACAGAAGTCAAATGTTGCAATTCTAAGAGTTGATTTTGTAGAAGTAATCTTTGTTTTTTTATAATGTCATATTGTTGTTCAAGGTCAGTTTTTTGTTGATACAAAACTAAATTAATGGAATCTATTGTAGTATTAAAATTATGATCTCTTATTGAGTCTAACTCTTTATTTCTCTGTCTATCAGTATAATTTTTTTCAGCAGTTTAATAGGATTGAAAACACAGTGCTCCAATACCAAAAACGGGGGTCATGAAAAAACAAATACGTACTATGGTACTCTTCTTGATACAAAACAATTTCCCGTTTTTTGGTTTAGATTCTGCGAGATTCAAAAATAAACCAATTATTAAAGAGACAGCCGATGAAGTCAAGAATGCAATAGAGTATGAGGATAGCTCATTGAGGACATTCATAAACAAATTTGATTAAACAGAATATGCAACAAACTTTTTACAATTATGAATTAAATTAACGATTAGTACAAGTGTCCTGCGTGTACCTTGTATTTGTCATATTATTATCGTTAATATCCTTATCCCCTCCGCACAGATTTTCAATCAGGTTGGGAATGATGCCAACAGCACCCTTCAGCAAGCTCAGGATTGCAGTCACGCACGTACGGCTATCGTCATTGTGCGGAGGCCGTCTTCGGCTGACGTGGCAATCGGTTTACAGGTCAACAGCCCACCGTCAACGGTTTTTTAAAATTTTGTATTTAGATTTTAGTGTTTATATCAACGGATTGCTTCGGGTGACCTCGCAATGACGGGAAAACGACTGTCATGCTGAGTGATAGCGAAGCCCCCTATCCCGCTTTGTTTATACAGTTGTCATAAGATTCTTCCCTGCGGTCAGAAGGACAAGGGTGGGGAAAGCGGGTTATCCACCCATGCTTAATTCAAGTTCAGGCTCATGTATGTATAAATGGCGGTTTTGGGTTTTCACATCGTTTTCGATGTGGATGCAGGTTTGGTGCATTTGATGTATCATAATGCCGTAAAACACTGCTTTATCCAAGAATTTGCGATTATTTTTCAGTGTCCAGAAGATAAGCTTCCAAAAATACTTGCGGTTGGGGTCTTTAAGCCCCAATAAGTACACAATGCGGAACACCATTTTCAAGTCCTTCATTCTGAATTTTGAAGGCACTTTTGCGGTTATTTTTGGGTGTTTGTAAGTGGTAAAAAACTGTATCAGCCGCTCGTATGATTTTTCGGGGGTGTAAATGTCGTTTATCAGTTCTACAAAACCGTCAAACAAAACCTTTTCATTCATCACAGGGATGATGTTGGTTTCGCCTTCGGTAAAGGCAAACTCTTTACTTAACCGCCCCTGACTTTTTATTTTATCAAACAATTCTGTACCCGGCGGGGCTTTCAGAATGTTTACAATGGGCAAAGGGATGCCGCTTTGTTGTATAAAATCAACCTGCTGTTTAAAAATAGTGGGTTTATCGGTATCAAAGCCAACAATAAACCCTGCTGAAATAATAAACCCTGCTTGATGTAGCTTTTGGATATTATCCAATTGGTTGCGTTTGAGGTTTTGGGTTTTGCGTGATTCTTTCAGTCCTGTTTCGTCGGGCGTTTCAATGCCTATAAAGATATGTCTGAAACCAGCCTCTAACAGTAATTGCATTAGTTCTTCATCGTCTGCAAGATTAATAGTTAGTTGTGTAGCGAAAAAGAATGATGGTTGCTTTTTCTTTCGCCATTCAATCAGCGCAGGTAATAAATCACTTTTAAGGATACGTTTGTTACCTATCAGGTTATCATCTGCAAACAATACCAGTTGCACATCGCTGATACGTTCAAGGGCTTCGAGTTCGGCAATTATTTGCCGGCTGGTTTTAACACGTGGTTTGCGGCCAAACAATGCGGTAACGTCGCAAAAATCACACATATAAGGGCACCCTCGCGAGTATTGCACAATAGAGTAGATGTACTCGTCCATATCGGCCAATTCAAAAGCGGGTACCGGCAGTTGTGTAACATCTGCAAACTCATCAGTATAGTAACGGGGCTGGGGGTTACCGTTTGCCAAGTCTTCTAAAAACAAAGGCAGGGTAATTTCGGCCTCATTTAAAACAAAGTGGTCAATATTCGGAAAACGGTGGTGTTCATGTGTAAATAACGAGCCACCTGCAACAATTTTTGCACCTGCACGGTTACATTGCGCCACAATTTGCCTTACAGATTCTTCCTGCACATTCATTGCCGAAAGAAAAACGTAATCTGCCCATTGCAGGTCAGCTTCGCTCAAATCGGCAAGGTTCATATCCACTAGCTTTTTGTTCCATTGCTTGGGTAATAGTGATGCGATGGTTAACAAACCCAAAGGGGGATACGCAGCCTTTTTACCAATCACCTTTATAAAATGCTTCATAGCATAAAAGGTGTCGGGCATTTGGGGGTATACTAATAGAATATTCACGGGGTGAATTTAACAAAAAAGCGCAACTTGTTGGGTTGCGCTCCTGTTTTCATAGTTTGTTCAGGGTTACATACCCATACATTGACGTATTTCAACACTTGTGCCTTCGCCCTGTAAAATAGGGCAGCCTTGTGCTATTGCAATGGCATCGTTCATATCATCAGCCAGTACAATAATGTATCCTGCTATTGATTCATTTTTTTCGGTATAAGGTCCGTCTGTAATTATATTGTTTGGTTTTAGCACTTTTCCTTGTACTGATAAATGGGTACCGCCATCGGCCAGTTGGTCGTTGGCTGCAATAATACCCATCCAATCGTTCCATTGTTCCATATACAACTCCATTTGCTCAGGGGTGGGTTGTGCTTCGGGAGTGGTAATGTCCATGCGGAAAAATAACGTGTAGTGATTCATAGTTCTGTTTTTGTATGAAACAAAGGTAGATTGTAAAAATTGTTTGGAAGGGTGCGAATGCGGCAATTGAAAAGGTGCTTTGCGGCAGGGATATAAATAAAAAAACCGAGGCTATAAAAACCTCGGCTTTAGTGTGCCCGGGACGGGAATCGAACCCGTACTGACATTGCTGCCAACAGGATTTTAAGTCCTGCGCGTCTACCTATTCCGCCACCCGGGCGGACTATTTTAACAAAAAACGGACTTGAGGGGCTTCCGGATAATTCCGTTTCTCTCAAATCCGTTACCGTTTTTGAGCGGGAGACGAGGCTCGAACCCGCGACCTCAACCTTGGCAAGGTTGCGCTCTACCAACTGAGCTACTCCCGCAATATTTTCCCGTGTTTACTTACGTTGCGTCGTTTCGTAAGGGGAGTGCAAATATAGCACTCTTTACATTCAACGCAATAGGGGCGTTAAAATTTTTTTAATTTTTTATCCTGTAAACCCTTTCGTTAGGGTTGTTAGCAGGGTGTAGTTGTCAGATTTTCAATCAGATTTACATTGTTAGCCGGCGTTAAAAAAATGTTACGGCCATAGATTTTCTTAAAGTGTTTGTAGTGTTTTTGATACAAAATTTGCGTCGGTGCACTACTTAAATAGCGGTTTCTTAAAAAGAAGCTCTATTTTCACAACGCAAACTGTAACTAACTGTATGAATCAACGGATAAAGATTTTAGACGGCTTCAGGGCACTTGCCATATTGCCGGTAGTATTGTTTCACTTTTTTACACGGTGGACAACACCATTTAACGATGTTTCGCTATATCCCTACGGTTCTGATTATGATTATTTTATGTTTGGTAAAATGGGGGTGCAGTTTTTCTTTATCATTAGCGGGTTTGTAATTGTTTATACACTTGATAATACGCAGAACCTGAAGCAGTTTTGGATACGACGTTTTATTCGATTATACCCTACTATGGTGATAGCCTCAGTAATAACGCTGACGGTGATAAACCTTTTTGATTTTTCGGGCTACTTTGCTGCAAATGGTAAAATACAGAATATGCTTTCGAGCCTTACGTTTCTTCCCCCTTGGAATTTAGAAACTATTTTTAGAAACAAGGTGGAGTTTGAATATATCGACGGGGCGTATTGGTCGTTATGGTACGAGATTTTGTTTTACATCCTTTGCAGTGTGCTGTATTTTGCCAATACCAAAAACTTCTTTAGAAACTTTGTGGTGGTATCGTTTCTCATCATTGCCGGCGGTACTTTTTTTGATAACCTTAGCGATGGTAGTTTTCTGGGTATGGCAATCAATCCCCATTCATCAATAATTAAATTACTGGGCTATCCGTTTAATCTGTTTCCGTTGCACAGGCACTTGGTGTTTTTTCAGGCAGGTTTTTTCTTTTACCACCTGTTTAAAGCTCAACATGGCGATTATAAGATTGATAACTTCTTTAAAATTGCGATGGGGTTAAGTTTGGCTGTATTCTGTTACTATTCATACTATCATTATTTACACAGCTTTGAAATGATGAATATAGTAGCTGTAATGTTGATTTTTGCATTGATGTTGGCCATGTTTCTTACCTTTATATATTATCCTAAAGCATTGGCCTTTTTTGAGACCAAATGGATGGTAGAGATTGGACTAAGTTCTTACTTCTTATACCTCATCCACCAAAACATAGGGGGGGTAATTTTGAACGATGTGAAAGATATTACGTTGTTTGCAAACCCTGTGCTGCCCCTTGTGCTGATGATGTTTTTTGTGGGCTTTAGTATTTTTTATACCCGCAAGATTGACAAACCCATATCAAAAGTTTTGCGCAAGGTGTTTAAGCTGGATGCGCATAAGAAGTAGGTGAGTTGTGCTTAGTTGTAAGTGATTTGTAACTGCCTTCTGATAACTGTCATGCTGAGGTACGAAGCATCTTTGTTGGGCGTTGTTAATACATTTTAACCACCCTTTGTCCCCCTTTAGGGCCTGAACAGAGCTTGTCGAAGTAGAATTTAGGGGCTGTTTGACTCACCCCTGATTTTGTTTTGGCCACTTTCTGATATTCGCCCCTCTCTTACAAAGAGAGGGGCAGTGTTGGGTTATCAGGCAAGGTTGAGATGTTTTGGGTGAGTTAAATGTCGCGACTTTCGGCAGGCTTAGGATGTCAGCCGCACTTGCACGTCGTTGGTGAAGTCCCCTTTAGGGGATTTGGTGTGTATAGTGTGCTATTCCACAGACTACTGTCCACTGTCCGTTGACAGTTGCCCATTCACAATCTCCCACAACGCTACGGCAGTGGCTACTGAAACGTTTAGCGAATGTTTAGTGCCAAACTGAGGTATTTCTACCAATACGTCGCACAAATCCACCGCTTGCTGGCTGATGCCGTCCACTTCGCTGCCTGCAATAAGTGCTATTTTGGGGTGGTTTTCAATTTCCCACTCATTCAACAAAATACTCTTTTCGGTTTGTTCCAGTCCGGCTACCGTGTAGCCTTCAGTCTTTAGTTCGGTAATAGCGTCGGTAATGGTTGCAAAATGTTTCCACTCAACACTTAATTCAGAACCCAATGCCGTTTTGTGGATTTCTTTGTGTGGCGGAGTACCTGTAATTCCACACAAATACACCGCCTGCACCTTAAAAGCATCCGCCGTACGGAATATAGAACCTACGTTATGCATACTGCGCACATCGTCAAGCACCACCACCACCGGAAACTTACCAGTTTTCCTATATTCATCCACACTTAAGCGGTTTAACTCAATATTCTTTAATTTGCGCACCATATCACTTTGTCAACCAAGGAAAAAAATACATCCGAAACGCCGCTAATGCGGCAATACTCGCAAATTAAAACAAAATATCCCGGAGCGGTAATACTTTTCCGTGTCGGGGATTTTTATGAAACATTTGGCGATGATGCCCTTATTGCATCAAAAGTATTGGGCATAGTACTTACCAAACGGCACAACGGTAGTGCAAACGAAACCCATTTGGCAGGCTTTCCGCATCACTCGTTGGATACCTATTTACCCAAATTGGTGCGTGCGGGTTATCGTGTGGCAATATGCGACCAATTGGAAGACCCTAAAATGGTGAAGGGAATTGTGAAGCGCGGGGTAACGGAACTGGTAACGCCGGGGGTTTCTTACAACGATAAGATTGTTGACGTAAAACAAAGCAATTACCTCGCTTCGGTGTATTGTGAGAAAGATGCTTACGGGGTAGCCTTTTTAGATATTTCAACGGGCGAATTTATGGTAGCCCAAGGGCAGGCCGATTATGCAGATAAGCTGCTGCAAGGTTTGCGTCCCTCAGAAGTGTTGTTTGCTAAAAATTTTAAGAACCATTTTAACCAGTTGTTCGGCGAGCGGTTTTATACCTATGCCATGGACGATTGGGCGTTTGGTAAAGACCATACGCGCGATAAACTGCTGAAACATTTTGGTACAACATCGTTAAAAGGTTTCGGGGTGGATGATTTTGAACTGGGTATTGTGGCGGCAGGGGCTGCCATACAATACCTTGAAGATACCCACCATACTGATTTGGGGCATATTAACGCTCTGTCGCGATTAGAGGAAGACCGTTATGTGTGGCTGGATAAATTTACCGTTCGCAATTTAGAATTAGTGCGTCCTACAGCCGAAAACGGCAAGGCACTGATTGATATACTGGATACTACACAAACCCCAATGGGGGCACGCCTGTTGCGCAAGTGGTTGTTATTGCCGCTAAAAGAAACAGGGCCAATAAACAGCCGCCACAATATGGTGGGGTATTTTTTTGAAAAATCCGAAGAGCGGGAAACGTTGTTAAAACTACTTTCGCAAGTGGGCGATTTGGAGCGACTAATATCAAAAGCAGCGTTAAAACGTATCGGCCCTAAAGAAATGGTGCAGTTGCGCCGTTCGTTGGAGCTGGTGAAGCCTGTGAAGGAGTTGTGCGCCCAAAGCGGTTTAATGGAGTTGCAACGCTTGGCTGATTTACTGAACCCCTGTCAACTGTTGGTAGAGAAGATTAAAAACGAGGTGATTGAAGAACCGCCCTCGCTTATTAATAAAGGGGGAGTAGTTGCCGAAGGAGTTGATACTGAGTTGGATGAATTGCGCGCAATACAATACAGCGGCAAGGATTATTTGGTGAATGTACAAAAACGGGAAGCCGAACGCACGGGCATACCTTCGCTAAAGGTGGCATTTAATAATGTGTTCGGGTATTATTTAGAAGTAACCAATGCCCACAAGGATAAGGTGCCAACTGAATGGATACGCAAACAAACCCTTGTGAATGCTGAACGCTACATTACTGAGGAGTTAAAAGTTTACGAAGAAAAAATATTAGGCGCAGAAGAAAAGATATTGGCCATTGAAGCCCGCATTTTCAACGATTTACTAAATTTTTGCGCTGAATACATTAGTCCTGTGCAGCAAAATGCCAACGTATTGGCGCAATTGGATTGTATTACGGGCTTTGCAGTGCTGGCCACAGAAAATAATTACGTCAGACCTGAAGTAACGGAAGGGTACGAACTGGATTTAAAAGAACTTCGACACCCGGTGATTGAAAAACAACTACCGATAGGAGAGGCTTATGTTCCTAATGATATTTATTTAGACAATGCTGAACAGCAGGTAATTATCCTCACAGGGCCTAATATGTCGGGTAAATCGGCGTTGTTACGTCAAACGGCATTGGCAGTACTGATGGCGCAAATGGGCAGCTTTGTCCCTGCCAAGAGTGCTAAAATAGGGTTGATAGATAAGATTTTTACAAGGGTAGGGGCTTCGGATAATATATCGTCGGGAGAATCTACTTTTATGGTAGAAATGCTGGAAACTGCCAGCATTTTGAACAACGTATCTAACCGCAGCCTTATTCTTTTGGATGAGATAGGCAGGGGTACAAGCACTTATGATGGAGTTTCGTTAGCGTGGGCAATAGCTGAATATTTGAACCAGCAACCGCAAAAACCTAAGACCATTTTTGCAACCCACTACCACGAGTTGAACGAGTTGGAAAAGAAAACCGAAGGGGTGGTTAATTACCACGTTACGGTAAAAGAGGTTGACCAAAATGTTATTTTCCTACGCAAAATAAAGTTGGGCGGCAGCGAAAGCAGTTTTGGTATCCACGTGGCTAAAATGGCAGGAATACCACAGCGGGTGGTGCAGCGTGCGGATGAAATTTTAGGCCGTTTAGAGCAAGACCGCGCCATGATTAGCGGACGTGAAACGCTGAAAAAAATCAAACAAAAAACCTATCAGGTAAATATGTTTCAAGCTGATAATCCGCATTTATTGAAACTTGAAGACGAACTGAACAAAATTGATATTAATGCCCTTACTCCCATAGAGGCATTGATGAAACTGAAAGAGTTGAAGGAAATGAACAAACAGGTATAACAGATGCGGATATAACAACCAACCAACCAACCAATTAATAAATTTTATAACTATGAAAACCTTTGCACTCACGTTGTTTGTATGTGGATGCTCTTTGGCTGTTAGCGGGCAAAATCTGTTTATCGATACTGCAAAACAGAATTATATAAACGACAGTTTGGGAGGTTATTCTTCTATGTTAGGCTTGAAGAATATGCAGGAGGATGGCTTGCAATGGTTTAATGTAGGGGAAGATAATGCAGAAGAAAACTTTTTCAATAAAGGAAAATTTCTTTCTGTATTTAAATTGGATACCATTAGCCTGAGCGATTTTACAAAATATAAAAAGAAGTATAAGCCTGAAATTAACAAGGATTCTTCAAAAGTAAAATGGACGGATACTTCCTTTACTATAAAGTTTGATAATACCGAAAGGACATTTGTAGCCAACCAAAACGATTATTCGTTTTTTGAATACTATCTGGGATTGCTTGAGCCTTTAAATTTATATATGGTTCATGGAGTTGATGGACACAACGAGATAGGGTGGATGGAACTTATCGATAAAAAAACGGGTAAAGCATATGTTTTTGAATCACTTAGCGACTATCCCATCGAAAACCTCTGTATTTCGCCCAAGTATAGTTATTTGTTAGGTTATGTAAATGATTTGTACGACGGCCGTTGTTTTATTTCGTTATTGAAGATAAACCGTAAAAAAAATACTTATACACTAAATGATTTTTATGGGATTAATATGGAAAAAACCCATTGCAAAGAATTAGTGTGGATAGATGAAAACTCATTTGCCATTGCCGCCGATGATACTTATACTTACGATACCGTTGCACCCAAATACTATCTGAGAATTTCATTCAAATAGAAGAATCTTTTTGAATGAAAATTGTATTGTTTTGATAATTAAATAGTTGTAAAAATCATGCAATTATAAACAGTTATTTATATCTGTTTTTGTAATCTGATACTTCTGTACTGTTCTATGGGGCTTGTTACTCTCACCTTTGTTTTACCAAAATATGGTAAAGGAAGGCTGCCGAAAATTCCTTTTAAAGAGTAGGCATAAAATTAACAATAGCATCTTATGAGCAACGAACAACAAGCAACAACACTGGTAGTGCCAAGCCTTTCACTTCCGGTTGCGTTAAACGATTCTAACGGAAACAACATTGGACAAGCAGAAGCCTTTAAACTTTGGGCTTCAATTTCATCAAACGATGATGTGGGTATTATCATTGATAATGTACTGCCCGGCGATGAAATTATTATTTACGATGCTTCGGGTATTGCATCGTTTAAAGAAACCAGCATGAAGCTGATTAAAGGTGTGGTGGGTATTGCAAACGCTATTGCTACATCAGCCCTTGTGTATGCTACTGACGGAGCTGCCGCACCATTTGTGAAAGAATGGAACGATGCACTGGATAAAATGGGCGATGCTGTTGGTGACGGAGAAATTAAACACGGTAGGAGGGATGCCTATGGACGCGACCCGGGCACCGGTGATTATGCAAAAGACGAGGGTGGATTGATTGTGTGCATGCCTGAAACAAACGGAGCAGTGTATGCAACAGACGATTACCACCTTGAAGACGGAGCAAAAGATCACGGCCGCCAGTATAAATATTATCCTGAAAAGGCCAAGAAAAACAATGTGTTTTACCCATGCAATGTAAGCGGTGGAGTGATGTCGGCCACTGCTACCAAGGCAGGCGCAATACATATTTTGGCTTTTGATGAAAAGTTTACCGATAACTGCGGTGCTTATACTGTTGGATTAATTGTAGTGAGGCAAAACAGGCCCAGTGGTAAAAGCCGCGACCAAGTGATTGCCGATGTTAAAAATGCAGCCCCATCAAGCGGATTTTAACGGATATAAAATCCTAAAACAAAAAGTGCCGTCTTAAAATTTAAAGTAACCTGACACAACAGTTTATTTAAGTCGGATAAGTTATTTTTTGCTACAAAGACACTAAATCGTTACCATAAATGGTAGCGGCTTATTGTCTTTGTAGCAAATTCTTTTAGAATGAAACTAATTTTATTAGAAAGAAGGCTGTTATATAGCCTCTTTTTTTTGCACCAATGAAAAAAATTATAACATCAATTTCTTCAATATCTCTTGTGCAGCTTTAGGTATCACTGTACCGGGGCCAAATACGGCTGCCACACCTGCATTGTACAAAAAGTCGTAATCCTGTTGGGGGATAACACCGCCTGCAATTACCATAATATCTTCACGCCCGTGTTTTTTAAGTTCTTCAATTACTTGCGGCACAAGGGTTTTATGTCCTGCGGCAAGAGAAGAAACACCTAAGATATGTACATCGTTTTCAATGGCTTGCTTGGCAGCTTCGGCAGGGGTTTGGAAAAGCGGGCCAATGTCCACATCAAAACCTATATCTGCAAAGCTGGTGGCGATTACCTTTGCCCCTCGGTCGTGACCGTCTTGCCCCATTTTGGCAATCATTATACGTGGACGGCGGCCTTCCTGTGCGGCAAACTCATCGGCCATTTGGCGGGCTTTCACAAAGTCTTCGTTCATTTTTATTTCAGACGAATATACCCCCGAAATTGATTTTATAGTGGCTTGGTAACGGCCAAACGCCTGTTCCATCGCCATGGAGATTTCTCCCAAAGTAGCACGTACACGAGCTGCATTTACTGCCAGCTCCAACAAATTACCCGTCCCTGTTTTTGAGGCATGAGTGATTGCTTCAAGCGCAGCCTTCACATCATCGGTATTACGTTCGGCTTTTAGTTTTGCTAAACGCTCCAATTGGTTTTGGCGTACTTTTACGTTGTCAACATCCAATATATCAATGGGCTGTTCATCATCAGCAAGGTATTGGTTCACCCCCACAATCATGTCTTTTCCGCTATCAATACGGGCTTGCTTGCGGGCTGCGGCTTCTTCAATCCGCATTTTAGGCAATCCGGTTTCAATAGCTTTTGCCATGCCGCCCAATTGCTCCACCTCGTCCATCAGCACACTGGCGCGTTGTATCAATTGGTCGGTAAGATATTCTACATAATAACTGCCGCCCCAAGGGTCAACCACATTGGTAATACCCGTTTCCTGCTGTATGTATATTTGGGTGTTACGGGCAATACGTGCCGAAAAATCAGTAGGTAGTGCAATGGCTTCGTCTAAAGCATTGGTGTGCAACGATTGAGTGCCGCCCAAAGCGGCAGCCATAGCTTCAACAGCCGTGCGGGTTACGTTATTAAAAGGGTCTTGCTCGGTTAAACTCCAACCGCTGGTTTGGCAGTGGGTACGCAACGCCATTGATTTATCATTTTTCGGGTCGAATTGTTTCACAATTTTAGACCACAATACCCTGCCTGCGCGCATTTTGGCAATCTCCATAAAATGGTTCATGCCAATAGCCCAAAAGAACGAAAGGCGGGGAGCAAAATCATCAATGTTCAATCCCGCTTTCAATCCTGTACGGATGTATTCCAACCCGTCGCTAAGTGTATAAGCTAATTCTATATCAGCCGTAGCACCGGCTTCTTGCATGTGGTAACCGCTGATAGAAATAGAGTTGAACTTGGGCATATTTTGCGAGGTGAAGGCAAAAATATCCCCGATAATACGCATAGAATGTTCGGGAGGGTAAATGTAGGTGTTGCGCACCATAAACTCTTTCAGGATATCGTTTTGTATCGTTCCTGAGAGTTTATCCATGCTTACACCTTGTTCTTCGGCGGCAACAATGTAAAAGGCCATGATAGGCAATACTGCACCATTCATAGTCATAGATACCGACATATCATCCAGCGGTATTTGGTCGAACAGTATTTTCATGTCTAAAATACTGTCAATGGCCACACCTGCTTTCCCCACATCGCCTACCACACGCTCGTGGTCGCTGTCATAACCCCTGTGTGTAGCCAAGTCAAACGCTACCGAAAGCCCTTTTTGCCCTGCGGCAAGATTGCGGCGGTAAAAAGCATTTGATTCCTCGGCAGTACTAAAACCTGCATATTGACGTATCGTCCAAGGGCGTTGCAAATACATACTGCCATAAGGCCCGCGTAAAAACGGCGCAATGCCTGAGTGGTAGCCCAACGTAGGCAAGCCTTTTACATCATCCGCTCCAAACACCGGCTTCACATCAATGGCTTCGGGGGTATGCCAAGGCTCTATACTTGCCGACTCAGCTTTAATACTGAGCGCAGCCGAAGTATAAGGTATGTTGCTAAAGTCTTTTCTCATTTTGGTTTTTGAAGTTCGTCATTGCGAGGTCTTCCGAAGCAATCCCCCATAACTGCAAGAGGATTGCTTCGTCAGCCGAAGACGGCTTTCTCGCAATGACGATAATAGTATATTACTCATTATCCAACCGCTCCCGTTCAGCTTTTTCAGCAAAACGGTTTAAGGGGAAGAGTTTATTATCTATAAGTTGCACGGGTTCAATCTCTGTTTTCATGCGCTGATTTTTGTCTGCGTATTTATTCACCCCTAAAATTACTTTTTTTCCTTCTTCTACATTTTGCTGTTCACCCAAAAAATGGTCAAATATTAGTGTTGGAAAAAGATTTGTTGTAATTCCTTTTATCCATCCCCCCATCGCCTCAAAGCGTTTAAACAACTGCCAGCTTTTAGCCGCAATTTCTTCGGTAAGGGTTTCAATGTAAAAACTGCCTGCTGCTGCGTCCTGCACCTTATCCATGTAGCTTTCGTACTTCAATACCAATTGCACATTGCGGGCAATACGTGCCGAAAATTCATTAGGCAGCTTAAACAATATATCATAAGGGTGTACGTACATCGTATCAGTGCCGCCTATAACGGCAGCCATTGTTTCGGTAGTAGCCCTTAAAATATTATTATTGTAATCGTATATGGTTTTGTTGTTTAAAGCCGTTTCACAAGTGATAATGGCACTTTCATTCACCCCGTATTGCTTTGTCAATAGGGCATATAGCTTGCGTGCAGCGCGTAGTTTGGCAACTTCAAAAAAGTAGTTGCTGCCCACGGCAAAATTTAAAGTAAGTTGTTTTACTCCTAAGTTTAAATACTCGTTGGCGTGTGTTAAGGCTAATGCCAATTGGGTTGCTGTTTCAGCCCCCGCGTTGTGATACACCGAAGCATCAACAATATACTTGTCGCTATTATTGTTAATTGCGGTGGGTGCTTTAGCCAAATCATTGTTTTCGGCCAATATCATTAAGGCATCACAAAAAGCATTCTCAGCGATAAAGCCTTTAGTCCATATCGCTGTGTTATCAGGCAGGGGAGAAAGTTTGTTAATGACCGATTCGTCACTAACTATAAAAACCACTTTGTCAGTACCTTTTTGCAAAGCATTTTGAGCTTTTGCCAAAGCATCGGTAGGGTTAGTAACTGGTATATATTCGGTTACTTTCCAGCCTTGTAAGGTTTTGGTAAGGGCGGCAAAATCTTTACCCGCTAAATCGTCTTGGGTGTAATACGGTTTTGCAGTAATTCCCTCAGGCGAAGTTTTAAAGAGGTTGGCAAAGGCTTCTTCTCCCTTTACTTCTTTTATCACCTGTGCTTTCCATGTTTCGTAGCTTTGGGCTTCGAAACCGGAATACACATCATTTTGTTGGCTTTTGGCCATAATTAAATATCAAAAATCAGTTTAAATTCTTTCTTCAAAAAGTCGATAGCCATATCAGTAGGCACTTCTTCGCGGCGTATCATCTCTTCAAGTATTGCTTTGCTTAGGTCAACGCTGGTGGCATTTTTATCAAGGGTAGCGTAGCTGTTGTTTATCAATTCAATCACGCGCTCTTTTACCAGTTTAATCAGTTTCCACGATTGTGGCGAAACATATAATTGCTGGGCAAGGTTATGCCCGTACTCTTCGTTTACGGTAGCAATAAGTGTAGCCTTGAATGCAGCAGCAGGAATACCGGGTTGGTTTAAACGCAGCAACATATTGCTTGGGTTTATACGGTCAAGGTAAATGGTTAGCCTTTCATACGCTTGTATTTTAACGGGCACCATATTGCTGCGGTTTTGCTGGCGGAACTCAAGCATTTTTTGCTCGTAATAATTATCCAGCATTTTTTTAAGGGTGAAATAGCCTACCAAAAACACTACTACGGCAGGTAACACATATTTTAAAACATCAAGAAACAGGTTTAAAGAATCCATATTGAGTTTAATATTGGCTGTAAAAATAAGAAGTTAGGTTGTAAGTTGAACGATTACGCGATTGGAAAATTGTAAACGGGTAGTTTAGTCTGTAAAAATCTATGCGGCTAATAACCAAAAAAGCAGGAGTTACCCTGCTTTTTGTTATTTATGTTTTTAAACGATTAGCGCGCAGTTCCTAACTCGGCAAAAAAATCAATGATTTTTTCGGCCAATTCGCTGCCTATTTTTTCTTGCGCCTCAGCAGTTGATGCGCCCACGTGGGCACTTACTGATACTTTGGGGTGTTTTAGCAAGGTATCGTCAACAGGAGGTTCTTTTTCAAAAACATCCAAACCTGCAAAAGCAATTTTACCGCTGTTAAGGGCTTCTATCAAGGCTTTTTCGTTTACCGCACCACCACGGGCGCAGTTTACAATACCCGCACCTTTTTTCATAATGGCAATTTCGGGTTCACCAATCACAGGTTTATCACCTTCGCTAAAAGGCACGTGTAGTGATACAAAATCAGACTTGCGAAGCAACTCATCTTTGCTAACTGTTTTCACGGGTATTTTAATACGTTGGCTTCCTGCGGTTTCGCCAAGATAAATGGTCAAATCCACTTGCTCCACATAAGGGTCAAAAGCAAGCACATCCATGCCCATACCAAATGCTATTTTAGCGGTTTCTTGTCCTATACGGCCAAAACCGATAACACCAAGTGTTTTGCCGCGAAGCTCAAAACCTTCTGAGGTTATTTTTTTAATATCGTTAAATTTTTCTTTGCCTTCAACAGGCATCACACGGTTACTGTATGCAAGGTTACGGCACATAGCAAACAAATGTGCAAATGCCATTTCGGCTACAGATACTGATGATGCAGCAGGAGTGTTTATCACACGCATACCTTTAGCGCGGGCATACTCCACATCAATATTATCCATACCTACACCACCACGTCCAATTAGCTTAATATTGGGGCAGGCATCAATAATATCTTTGCGAATTTTTGTGGCACTACGTACTGTTACTGCATCGTAGCCTTTCAAGGCTTCAACCAGTTGGTCTTGGGCTACTTTTTCTGTTATTACAGTAAAGCCGGCTTCTTCCAGCATTTTCTTTCCAATGGGGTCAATTCCGTCGTTGGCAAGTAGTTTAGGCATGGGTATCGGGTTCTATTTTAAGTGTTATGTGTAATGTTTATTGTAAATCAAGAATTAAGCTGATTTTCCGCTTTTCATTTGTTCAAACTGCTGCATGGCAGCTACCAATGCTTTTACACTGTCAAGCTCAAGAGCGTTGTATAATGAAGCACGGAAACCGCCTACGCTGCGGTGACCTTTTAGGCCGCTAAGTTTGTTTTGCTTGCACAGTGCCATAAACTCATCTTCAAGACTGCTGTCTTTCAATACAAACGTAACGTTCATTTTGCTGCGGTCTTCAACAGCGCAAGTACCTTCAAACAATGGGTTGCGGTCAATCTCGTTGTATAGGGTGTCGGCTTTTTCAGTGTTACGTTTTTCCATTGCAGCTACACCGCCCATTTCTTTTACCCATTTCATAGTTTGCAGTGAAACATAAATCGGGAATACGGGAGGGGTGTTAAACATCGAACCTTCTTTAATGTGGGTTTTGTAGTTAAGCATGGTAGGTATTTTGCGGGTTACTTTGCCCAAAATATCTTCACGCACAATAACAAGGGTTACACCTGCGGGGCCCATGTTCTTTTGCGCACCTGCATATATCATTGCAAATTTGCTTACATCAACCGGATGACTGAATATATCGCTCGACATATCGCAAACAACATCTATGGGCGACTCAGGGAATGAGTGCATTTGTGTTCCGTAAATAGTGTTGTTTGAAGTGATGTGTAAGTATTTAGCGTCTTTAGGAATATCATACCCTTTGGGTATGTATGAAAAGTTTTTCTCTTCAGATGAGGCAATCACGTTTACGTTACCGAACAATTGTGCTTCTTTGATGGCTTTACTTGCCCATACGCCTGTATTTACGTATGCAGCGGTTTCGTTATCATCAAGCAAGTTGTAGGGTATCATGCTAAATTGCAAGCTGGCACCACCACCCAAAAATATGATTGCATATCCGTCGGGCACGTTGAACAACTCTTTAACAATAGCGCGCGATTCTTCCATTACAGCCTCAAACTCTTTACCACGGTGTGAAACTTCTAATAAAGAAAGACCTGTACCGGCAAAATTTTTAAGTGCTTCAATTGAGGCATCAATGGCCGGTTGGGGCAGTATTGCTGGGCCCGCGCTGAAATTGTGTACTTTGCTCATGTGTTTGGATTAGAATTTGCAGCAAATTTAGGGCATTTATATTACTTAAAAGAACTACGGGTGCTTAATTTTGAAAACTATGAAGTGGATAACTAAACTATGTGTATGCGGTCTTATACTATGTGCAACGGTACAAAGTGCAACCGCACAAGGAAAAGGCGGTTTTGACTGGAGCAAGGTGGTGTACGGCGGTAGTATTATGCCCGTATTTTCTAACTTGGGAACTAACATTTCGGCCAACCCTTTTATTGGTTATAAGGTGACTGACAGGCTTGTTCCGGGTGTTTCAGTATCCTATCAATATACGCGGTTACGGAATTGGCCGTTTGTGGGCTCAACTTCTACATATAATGTATTTGGTGTGGGGCCGTTTGTTCGGTACTCCATCCAAAACGGCTTTTTTGCCCATGCTGAATATGAGTTTTTACGCGGCAGGTTTGAAACAACCCCTTTTCCCGAGTACAGGCATACCGAAGAAAACCTGTTGGTGGGCGGCGGATACAGCAACGTTATACCGGGTACACGCAGCGGTTTTTATGCGCAGGTATTGTATGTGGCTACTTGGCGTGGTGCAGCAGGAAATTCCATCTACTCATCGCCGCTTATTTACCGTGTGGGTTTCAGCATATTTTAAAAAGCTGTTATTTTGTAGTGATTTATTGTGCCGCAAAGATGTTTGCGGTGCGTATTTGATATTAAATAGATTTTGGAGAAAGAATTAAGTATAGTGAACCGCAAGGCGCGGCACGAGTATTTTATTGATGAATCGTTTGCAGCAGGGATGGTGCTTACAGGCTCTGAGGTAAAAAGCATACGTTTGGGTAATGTGAACATGAGCGAGGCATATTGTGCGTTGTTTGATGGGGAGATGTGGCTAAAGAACATGCACGTATCAGAGTTTAAGCAAGGCGGATTGCATTATAACCACGCCCCCTTGCGCGACCGTAAATTGTTGCTGAATAAAAAGGAGCTTAAGAAAATTAAATCAAAAATGGAGGAAGGTAACTATACCATCGTTCCTCTTAAAATATTTACCTCAGCTACGGGTTTTTGCAAAATGGAAATTGGCCTTGCTCGAGGTAAGAAAATGTACGATAAACGCGAGGACATGAAAAAACGCGATGTGGAGCGTGAATTGCGCAGGTATGTAGATTAGTGTACGGCTTCGGAATAGTGGCGTAAGGTAGTTTATCTACCCCAGCCATCTTCGCCAACCAAAGGAACAAACGCAAAGTTCTTAAACGTTTCGGTTTTTAGTTCACCTCCGGTTTTTGTAACCCGTACCATTTTTTGTGTGTTTGCATCGCCCACGGGTATTACCAGCATTCCGCCTTCCTTTAATTGCGAGGTAAGGGCTTGTGGCACAGCAGGGGCTCCGGCCGTAACAATAATACGATCATAAGGAGCGTATTCGGGTAGCCCCAGCGTACCATCGCCAAAATAAAAATGTATGTGTTGGTAGCCTATGTCCGTAAGCTGGCTGTTAGCTTTCTCATACAAGCCTTTCATACGTTCAATAGTAAAAACTTGTGCGCCCATTTCGGCTAATACAGCAGCTTGGTAACCGCTACCGGTACCAATTTCTAACACTTTCATTCCTTTGCGCACATGCAGCAACTCACTTTGATAGGCAACAGTATAAGGCTGTGAAATGGTTTGGCCGTCTTCAATGGGGAATGCCTTATCCTCATACGCAAACTCTTCAAACTCTTTACTGAAAAAATAGTGGCGGGGTACATGTAACAGGGCTTGCAGCACCATATCATCTTTTATTCCGTTTGCCATCAGCAACTCTACCAATCGTTTGCGCTGCCCTTTATGTTTATAGGTGTCCTTTACCACAATAGTTTATTAACAAAAGTTGAAAATAAATAAAACCCTGCACGGGTATTATCTATCATTTTTGCAAAGTAAACCATTAAGTATGATAAAAATTGGGGTGATAGGCGCAGGCCACTTAGGAAAAATCCACATTCGTTTGTTAAAAGAAATACCTGAGTTTGATTTGGTGGGGTTTGTGGATATGGACGATGATAACGCTGCCAAAGTAACGGCAGATTATGGTATAAAACGATTTGCTACGTTTGATGAAATGCTTGCCGAGGTGGAGGCAGTTGATATTGTTACACCTACGTTTAATCATTTTGAAAGTGCTACCAAAGCCATGAAAATGGGTCGCCATGTGTTTATTGAAAAACCGTTGGCCAATAATATGCAGGAGGCTAAAGACCTTGTAGCCCTTTCGCGCGAGGCGGGAGTGAAGGTTCAAGTAGGCCACGTAGAGCGTTTTAACCCTGCATTTTTGGCAGCACAGCAATACGATATAAAACCCATGTTTATTGAAACGCACCGTTTGGCAGAGTTTAACCCTCGTGGAACTGACGTGAGTGTGGTGCTTGATTTGATGATACACGATATTGATATTACCCTTAGTGTGGTAAAATCAAACGTTAAAAAAATCAGTGCCAGTGGGGTGGCCGTGGTAAGTGATACGCCTGATATAGCTAATGCCCGTATAGAGTTTGATAACGGTTGTGTGGCCAACCTTACCGCCAGCCGCATTTCGCTTAAAAATATGCGCAAAACCCGTCTTTTCCAGCGCGATGCTTACCTTACCGTTGATTTTTTGGCAAAAAAAATGGAAGTGTTCCGTTTAGAAGAGGCAGTTGGGCAGGAGAACCCTTTTTCGGTAGTATTGGATTTAGGAAAAGACAAAGGCAAAAAAATCATCCATTTTGAATCGCCCGAAGTAGAGCCTGTAAACTCAATTAAACGCGAATTGGAATTGTTTAACAAAGCCATTGCAACCAATACCATTACCGAAGTGCCTATTGAAGACGGTTTCAAGGCCATGCAGGTAGCGTACGAGATAATTGAAAAAATAAATATGATGCGTGTTTGATACACAACGTGCCTTTTTTCGTTGTCTAAATCAAATAATCATATTTTTGTGGCTCATGCGTAAACTCGTATTTCTTAGTTTAACCCTGTTAGCGGCCTTTTTCCTTAACTCTTGCAAAAGAGATATAGAAGTGCCTGCCTACCTGTATGTTGCTTCGCCCCAGTTTGTTACAAAAAGCGGCGAGGGTTCCGATTTGCAGGTAATTACCCATGTAGGTATCTATATTAACGATAACCTGCAAGGCATATATCAGGTACCCGGCACTATCCCTGTACTTAGTAAAGGAAGTAATATGCGCGTAGAGATACGTCCGTTTATAAGGCGGTTGGCTCGCGACGGGTATGTTAACTATACCATGGCATCAAGTCATATCGACTCGACAGTTTCGTTGTTAGAAGGCAAAACCGATACCGTTCGCCCTGTATTTGGTTATCAAAACAATGTTGAGTTTGAGTGGTTGGATGATTTTAACAACGGTACTAAAACATTGATAATAGATACCTTGCAAAGTTCTATTGATACTATTTATGTGACCAAAGACCAAGGTGCAGGGGTTGATACTACCATGTATGCGTTTATTGATATGGGTACTGCCGCCGACCCGTTTTTCAGGATTGAAACCCAAGATGTTTATCAACTGCCTTTTGACGGGCGGGATATTTTCTTAG
Organism: Bacteroidia bacterium; assembly: GCA_035906255.1. Classification (GTDB taxonomy): domain Bacteria; phylum Bacteroidota; class Bacteroidia; order UBA8524; family UBA8524; genus SB11. Next base: position 64,633 of record JAMIFM010000007.1, on the reverse strand, counting down.
AGTTTCATTATAAATCAAATGTACCTTTTACTGTGGGGCTAACCGAAGTGTATGGCGGTGCTGAAATTGATTTGCCTTCGGTTTCGCCTTATGAAACAGAAGGTGAATGGCGCAAAGGCTATGTATATTTGAACGATGAATTGATAAATGCCCCCACTGCTGCCAAATACAGGGTATTTATCCGCACAGCCAACGGCGATGAAAGCATACACGCCAAGCTGTATTTTGACAATTTTAAACTGATGTACCGTGAATAAAGCCTTATTGCGCTTTAAATATATACTTTGGGACTTTGTGGCTTCGGCCGGAACGTGGCTATTGTTTTTTGCCTATCGTAAGAAATTCATCGAATCGCCAAAATTTGGGTATAATATTCCGTTTGAGATAAACGACGATACCCTATATCGCGGTCTATTGATTATACCACTGTATTGGATTGTGATGTACACCATCACCGGAAACTACAGGGAAGTAATTATCCGCTCGCGTTTACGGGATATAGTATATGCGTTTAACACCAGTTTTTTAGGTGTTTTAATACTATTTTTCTTTTTGCTGCTGGATGATTACGTAAAAGAATACACCGATTATTATAAAACCTTTTTAGTATTGTTTGGCTTGCAGTTTTTTTTAACCACTATACCGCGGTACATACTTACCACGCAAACCAAGCGTAAAATACAAAACCGCATCATTGGGTTTAATACTCTTGTAATAGGCAGCAATCGCCGTGCCCTTGATTTGTATAACGAACTGGAAGGCCGTAAAAAATCGGAAGGGTTTATCTTTAAAGGATTTATTAAAACTGAAAAAGACGGTGAGGATATGTTTAGCGGACGCTTGGCGCAATTGGGCGGAGTAAATGATATTAAACGTACCATTAGTGAGCAGGGCATTGCCGAAGTGATTATTGCCATTGAAACATCAGAACATCATTTGCTTGAAAACATAATGAATGAGTTGGAAGGCGAGCGGGTAAATATTAAAATAATACCCGATATGTACGATATTATATCGGGAACGGTGCGTGTGAATCATATTCTGGGTCCTCCGCTTATCGAAATAAAAACCGAAATAATGCCTGCATGGCAGCAGGTAGTGAAACGAGTGATAGATGTGGTATTTTCATTAATAGTAATGATATTGGGTTTCCCTGTATTTTTTACCATTGGTGTAATGGTGAAACTATCGTCAAAAGGCCCTGTGTTTTATACGCAAGAACGTATAGGGTGGCATGGAAAACCCTTTAGGATAATTAAGTTTCGCAGTATGCGGGTAGATGCTGAACAAAACGGCCCGCAATTGGCAAAAGAAAACGATGACCGTGTAACCCGTACAGGGTTATTTTTACGCAAGACCCGTTTGGACGAATTACCCCAGTTTTTTAATGTGCTGATTGGTGATATGAGTTTGGTAGGCCCTCGTCCTGAGCGTCAGTTTTTTATTGACCAGATTGTGAAAGTAGCCCCGCAATACCGCCATTTGCACAAAGTGCGTCCCGGTATCACCAGTTGGGGGCAGGTAAAATACGGCTATGCCGAAAATGTGGGGCAAATGGTTGAACGTTTGAAGTTTGACCTGTTGTACATTGAAAACATAAGCCTTGCCGTTGATTTAAAAATCCTTATCTATACTGTACTTATCATGGTGCAGGGCAGAGGGAAGTGATTTTCGCTTCTTTTTTCAATAATATTTCAATGTAAATAACCTGCAAGTATTGTTTGTATAACAAGCGGTATGTGATTATTTTTCCGCTACCAATTACTAACTATACAATGAGCTTAAGAACCCCCGGTGTTTACATTACAGATAAGCCCCTGCCGTCTAATATTCAAGGTGCACCAACCTCAATGCCTGTTTTTATCGGATATACCAAGAAAGCTGAAAATAAAGGAAAAAACTATACCAACCGCCCGGTTATGGTAAATTCACTCGCTAAATATGAATCGTTTTTTGGTGGAGCACCCAATACCGTATATCAAATACAAGCATCTGCCGCCAATACAATTCCTGATTTTTCTATTGAAGGAAAGAACTATAGCCTTTTGGCCAAAAGCGGTGATTATTTGCTGTACAATGCCATGCAGCTATTTTACATGAACGGTGGTAACCAGTGCTATGTTTATTCAATAGGGGATTATAGTAAACCGATAAGCCAAAATGATATTATAACAGCAATTCATGCGTTGCAAAACAGTGGCGAAGCCCTTGATGCAAGCCTTATTTTAGTTCCGGATGCTGTTTTGGTTGAAAATGCTGAACAATATGGTACAATAGCTCAGGCACTTTTATCATATTGCAGTGCTACACAAAATTGTTTTGCCATATTAGATGTGTACAATGGTAACTTAGGAATAGACACCAGTGTATTTACTGATTTTAGAAATGCTATAGGCGTTGAAAATTTGCAATGGGGGGCAGCGTATTACCCTTTTTTAAATACTACTTTGATAACCGAAAAAAACATTGATTATAAACAAATTGAAAATATTGGATTTTTAAATGGGTTATTAGAACCTTCAATTGTTAGTGTTACTAAGGTGCTTGAAAAAGTAGGTGAAACCGGGGTTAACCAACATTTGCTTCAGAACTCGCCCAATTATTTACTTGTAGCTAAAGCCATAGCTGCAAAGATTAACATACAGCCGCCAAGCGGAAGCATAGCAGGTATATACATAGCAGTGGATGAAAAAAAGGGAGTGTGGAGTGCGCCAGCTAACGTAAGAGTTAATGGAGTTGCTTCTCCCGTTGTTCATGTGACGGATGAGGATCAATACAATTTGGGAATAAGTAGTTTTATCGGAAAATCGATAAATTTTATCAGAACCTTTTATGGAGAGGGGGTACTGGTATGGGGGGCAAGAACTTTTGACGGAAATAGTCTCGACTTTAGATATGTGCACAGTAAGCGGCTACTGATTTATGTTGAACAATCAATAAAAGCTGCCATGAAAGCGTATCATTTTGAGCCAAACGATGCCAATACTTGGGCAGGAATAAGGAATTTGACCAATAATTTCTTAACTGATTTATGGAAAAAAGGAGGACTTGTGGGAGCTACAGCTGATAATGCGTTTTCTGTTGAAATTGGTTTAGGTACCACAATGACCCCTGATGATATTTTGAATGGAGTTTTGCGGGTTATAGCCAAAGTGGCCTTAGTACGCCCGGCTGAGTTTGTATTAGTATCCCTTGAACAGCAGCAGCAGGGATAAACTATGCAACACTAAAAATAAGCATCTACATCTACCTGTACGATAGTTTTACGGTTTTCTTTGGTTTGCATAAAGGCTTCCATGCACTGATTGATGGTGTCTTTTACCCAAGTTACCGATACCCGTTCGCGTTCAATTTTTATAAGAATATTGCGGATATACAAGGTTTTCAACCTTGATATGTATGGTGCTTGCGGGCCTAATACACGGTCGCCCAGTTTTTCACGCAGCAGGTGGGCTAATTGTTGGGCGGCATTCTCTACCGCTTCGGCCTCTTTGTTTTTTATGCGCAGGTTTATCAGTTTAAAATACGGCGGATAATTAAAACGGAATCGTTCGGCAAGGTCGGTTTGGTAAAAACTTTCGTAATCGTGCTGTATTACATACTGTATAGTCGGGTGGTGCGGGCGGCGGGTTTGCAATACAACTAAACCTTCCTTCTCCCTACGTCCGGCTCGGCCTGCCACTTGAGCCATTAGGTAAAATGCACGTTCGTTGGCTCTAAAATCAGGTTGATGTAGTAGTTGGTCAGCATCCAAAATGCCCACCAATTGCACATCTTCAAAATCAAGTCCTTTTGCCACCATTTGTGTGCCTACCAAAACGTCAATATCCTTGCTTTCAAAATCACGTATAATGCGGTAATACGCATTTTTAGTGCGGGTGTTTTCTAAATCAAAACGTTCGGTGCGGGCATTGGGCAATAATAATTGCAATTCCTCCTCAATCCGTTCAGTACCGTAGCCCGTCATTTCAAGATGATGGCTGCCGCATGCCTCACAGGCTTTATAGGGCGCATGGTTGTAGCCGCAAAACTGACATTTGAAAGTGTTTTGAAACTTATAATACGTGAGGCTGATATCGCAGTTTTCGCATTTAGGTACCCAACCGCAGGTTTTGCAAACGGTTAGCGGCACAAACCCTTTGCGGTTTTGAAACAAAATGGCTTGCTCTTGTTGTGCCAGCGCGTCGTTTAGTTTATCCAGCAAATACACTGTAAAAGGGCCTTTCAACAGGTTTTTTTTACCTGCATCGGCCATATCAGCGGTGATAATATGGGGTAGTTGTGAGTTACCGAAACGGTTTTCCAGCTTCACCAACCCGTATTTACCTGCTTTGGCATTGTAATAAGTCTCTACCGAGGGAGTGGCAGTACCCAACAAGGTTTTAGCTTTCCATAAATAAGCTAAAAATATAGCTGCATCCCTACCGTGATAGCGTGGGGCAGGGTCAAACTGTTTAAAACTGCCCTCGTGTTCCTCATCTACAATTACCAACCCGAGGTTTTGAAACGGTAAAAATACTGCTGACCGAGGCCCTACAATAATGTGTGCCTTTTCTTCGGCTACCTTTTTCCATATTTCTACCCGTTCGTTTTCGTTAAAACGGGAGTGTGATACTAACACGCTGTTACCAAAATGGGCGCGCAATCTGCCCACCAACTGAACGGTAAGGGCAATTTCGGGTAGCAGGTACAATACTTGTTTTCCTTGTGCTACGGTTTGTTTAATTAACTCAACATACACATGGGTTTTGCCGCTGCCGGTAATACCGTGCAGCAACACTACATCCTTATCTGCAAAGTGGTTGTTAATGTTTTCAAGTGCCTTTTGCTGCTCAGTGTTTAGCGTATTTTTTGCTGTAACATTAGTTTCAGCAAAAAGGCGGTCGATAATAATTTCGGTTTCAATAAAAATACCCTTTGTTACTAACGTATTTAAGGCGGTACGGTGGGTAGCCTCTGTAATTAATTCGTCTTTATAAATAACATCTTGCTCAAAACTCAGGTTAAAATACTGTAATAAAATTTCCAGTTGTCGGGGCGCACGTTTTTCAAGAGCTTCAAACAATGGTTTCAATTCAGGGCTGTTATTACCGTATTGGGGGCTTAGTGTTATTTGAGTACGTGTTTTAGGTTTGTAGCGGTCTTTTATTTCCTCGTTAATAATAATCAAGCCCTTATCAAACAACGACCGTATTACGGGGAATGTATTTTTTATGTTGAGTATATCTGCTACTTCGCCCAGCGATATTTCTTTTTCCTTTGCGGCTTTAATAGCAAACAACAGGGTTTGCTCTTTAGTGCTTAATTCAATTCCCTCAACCCCTTCAGCTTCTTCATTCCATTTTATTTTCGATTCACTTTCTAGTTTCAGTGCAGCAGGTAGGGCAGCATTCATCACATCGCCCACAGGGCACATATAATATCCGGCCATCCATTGCCAAAATGATAGTGCAGTGCTGTTTACTATCGGCTCATCATCTAATACGTGCAGTATATATTTTGCTTCATAGCCTTTAGGCGGTTCGGTTGCAATTGATTTTATGATGCCTGCATAAATTTTGCGCTTGCCAAACTGAACAATTACCCGTTTGCCTATTTGCGCGGCGGTATTGTACTCAAAAGGTATGCGGTAGGTATAACTTTTGGGCAGGTGCAGGGGTAATATAATTTCGGCAAACAGGGTTTGGCGCTCGGCGTGGGTATGTTCAGTATTAAATTCGAGCAAAGACATGCGGAAAGGCAAACATACTAAAAAGTAGGTGGTTTAGGGGAGCAAAACAATGTAAAGAGAAACGGTCAGGCTTCTTTTTTCACCTTTTTCTTTTCTATTTCTTCAATCTTTTTGGGAAACTCAAACAACTCTAAGCTACCTGCTTTAGGAGCAATTTCCTTCCATGTTTTTGCTTTAAAATCAATTTGCACCAACCCGCAGGTGGGTAGGTTATCAATGGGTTTGCCTGTGAAATAATCAACAATTAAAGTAAAAGCAGGGTTGTGCCCCACCAGCATCACTTTTTTAAGAGTATCATCTAAATGATGAACCAATTGGGCTATTTGTGCCACATTAGCCCCGTACAGGTGCATGTCAATTTTTATATTCCGCTCCTCATAACCGATTTTGTCGGCCACAATAAGGGCGGTAGTCATGGTACGTTTGCTTGGGCTTGAAATAATAAGCTGCGGTTTAACTTTCAACTTGCGCATATACCTTCCCATAAGGGGCGCATTCAGTTTTCCACGCTTGTTAAGAGGGCGGTCAATGTCAGAAAGCTCTGCATCTTTCCAACTCGATTTGGCATGACGAAGAAAATAAATAGTTTTCATTGCGGGCCTAACCACCCTATAAAGGTAAGTATTTTACATTAATAATGTGTTACGAATTACGCTCCTTATTACGTTGGTATATATGTTTAATACTGTTTGTGCAAATTATACCCCATGCGGTAACCAAAAGCAACCCTCCTATGGGAGTGATAAGCCTTAGGAATGATGGGACATTAACATCAAGAATAGCCAATAAAGTAAACACGTATATTGAACCGCTGAAACAAATAATTCCTGCAATAAATAAATACATCATGGTATTAATGGTAGCAGGTTTGGCTTTTGTGGCCATAAAGGCCAAAAATAAAATGGCAAATGCGTGGTACATTTGGTAACGTACTCCGGTTTCCATACTATTTTGTTGGGTATCATCTAAAATAGTTTTTAAATAATGTGCCCCGAAAGCTCCTATTATTATTGCGGTGGCGGCAATAATTGAGGCAATTGCCAATAAGCGGTATTGCAAGCTGCTCATGTGTGTTTACAGTTAGTTATAGTAGGTTTATAGTGAGTTGTAATTCCAATTTCAAATAACAGGTTTTTTATGTGCACAAACACGTATTTTTTTTCAAAAAGGGTTCAATAACCTGCTATAAGCAACTTATATTTGGTGTACCTTTGAACCTCTTGTTTTAACTAGCCTATGAAAAAAACTATATTGTTGGCCTTATTGGTTTGCTTTAGCTATGCAGTAAAAGCACAAAACTGGATTGGCCTTTCAGCCGGAAACAGGGCAGGAACCAACGGAATTTACTTAAACCCTGCATCAATTGTTGATAGTCGCTTAGGGGCATATATCAATTTAGCAGGTATAGGTAGCAATTTGTATAACAACTTCATAAGCTACACTGGCCCAAAATCGTTTTTAAACGCCATCAGAGATTCTTCATTAAAGCTGGATAATGATAATTTTTCTGAAAACCTGAATGGGAAAGACAAGGTAATTAATTTTTCAAACGAGCTTCGCGGCCCTTCGTTTATGGTATCGTTGCATCCCAAGCATGCCATAGCATTTAGTACCCGAAACCGTATGTTTCTTCAGGCGGTGGATATTTCGCAACCCATTGCACGTATGATACGCTGGGGGCTTGATACTGCAAGTCAAGGTTTTCAAGGTCCCGACGGGCTTAGTTTAGAGCAGCTATATAGCGAAACCCGTTTTGGTATTAACGTAAACAATTTTACTGAGTTTGGTTTTAGCTATGCCACAGTGTTGGTAGATAATAAAGAACACTTTTTAAAAGCAGGATTTACCTATAAATACCTTGCAGGGCTATACACATTGTACTTAAAAAACGATGGCGGAAGCGGAGTGAAAATAGATGGTACAGATAGTCTTACGTTTGAAAACACCAACATTAGCTACGGTTATTTTAATGAAGCGGCTTACCGAAATAGTAACGGCGACTTTAATAATTTTGACATGGGTAGGATGTTTGGTTCTAACCGTATCGGTAAGGGATTTGGCTTAGATTTAGGGGTGACGTATGAATTTAGACCCAAACACGATGATTACCGTTATACGCTTGACGGTAAAGAACGTTGGGACAAAACGGTAAATAAATATTTGTTGAGGATAAGTGCCACTTTGATGGATTTGGGGCGCATACGCTATAGCAACCAGCAGTACATACAAAATAATGTTATTGCCAGAAACAAAGTGGTTACTTGGGGTAGCATAGATACCGTAGCTAAAATTTTTGAGAATTTCGACTCAATACCCGCAGGCCATAGTGTATTCTCACGATTTGATAATGCTGTAGGAACTGTATTTGGTTTTGAAAGCCAAAGCAATGAAATAGTATCTAAACTACCCACAGCGTTTAACCTGCAAGCCGATGTTAAAATTGTAAACAACGTGTATGCTAATATTTTGTGGTTGCAGGGCTTGCGTAAGAAAGGGTCAATAGGGGCACGACAGTTTTCAATGCTTTCAGTAACCCCGCGCTATGAAACTAATTGGTTTGAAGCTGCTTTACCAGTAATCCTTAACAACGATTACCGCAACGTTACCATAGGTGCTATGTTACGTTTTGGCCCCGTATATATAGGCTCAGATAACATATCGGGGTTAGTAAAATCAAAAAAAGTGTACGGATTTGATTTGTATGCAGGGTTATATGTGCCCATTTATAAACGCAACCCGCGTGACAAAGATAAAGATGGGGTTTCAGACCGTCGCGACCGTTGTAAAAATGTTCCCGGTATTTGGGACTTTAACGGCTGCCCCGACAGGGATAAGGACGGTGTAGAAGATGCAAAAGACCAATGCCCCGATACAGCTGGGTTGGCCAAATTTAACGGCTGCCCTGACAGGGATGGAGATGGCGTGCAGGATACCAAAGACGAATGTCCCGATGTGCCCGGTGAGCTGTCATTTAACGGTTGCCCTGATACTGATGATGACGGTGTTGAGGACAGGTTGGATTCATGCAAATTCTTGAAAGGATTGCCTGAATTTAACGGTTGCCCTGATACTGACCTTGACGGTGTTGAGGATTCTAAGGATGATTGTGTGGATGTTAAAGGGTCGATTGAGCTTAAAGGTTGCCCTGATACGGATGGTGACGGCGTGCGTGATATTGACGATAAGTGCGTTGATAAAGCAGGCTTAGTTGAATTTAAGGGCTGTCCTGATACTGATAAAGACAGCATACCCGATAATATTGATAAATGCCCCGATGTTGCCGGTATTGCTGCATTTGGAGGTTGTCCCGATACTGACGGTGATGGTGTGCCTGACCACAAAGATTTGTGCCCAATGGAGGCCGGATTGCCTGAAAACAACGGTTGTCCTAAAGTGGCTGAACAGATTGAAATTGTTGAATTGGCCGAGGAAGAAGAAAAGGTATTGCGTGAAGCATTTGATAACCTTGAGTTTGAAACCGGAAAATCAGTAATACGCGCTGAATCGTTTGCAAGTTTGGATGAGTTAGCCGAATTGCTAAAGACCAAAACTGCTTATCGAATATACATTGCAGGGCACACGGATAATGTGGGCAATAAAAAGGCAAATCAAAAATTGAGCGAAAACAGAGCCAATGCAGTTAAAGCATATTTGGTGAGTAAAGGGATAGAGGATACCCGTATAAAAACCGAAGGTTTTGGCGATGCAAGACCCGTTGATACTAACAAAACACCCGAAGGAAGACAGAAAAACCGTAGGGTTGAGTTTAAAGTGATAAAATAATTACATTAAAAATACAATAGTTTATTTATCAACCCCGTTACCGTTTTTTGGTAGCGGGGTTGTTTTTTATACATTAATCGACGGGCTGTGTGTGTGATTTGTTAAAAAGAATGTTAATTTGGTGTAAATAATCAATATTGATGAAAAGAGTTTACTCGTTATTATATTCACTCTTATTTTTTATACTTCTTTCAACAGGACAAAAAGCAATAGCACAACATTGGTTGGGGTATGCAAACAGTAGCTATGCGGGTACTAATGGTATGTATATAAACCCTGCCAACATGGCCAATAACAAGTATAATTTTTATATGAATTTGGTGGGGCTTAATGTAAACTTTCATAACGACTACATTAAATTAAATACCCCTTATAGTCCTTGGCGGGTTTTAACTAAGAAAGTATCCGAAGAATATCTTGATTCTAATGGAACACCGCGTTGGGAAGACTCGTACCTGCTTGAAAATCTTAACGGAAAAAATAAAAACTTTAGTTTTATGACTGAGGTGCGCGGCCCATCGGTATTATTTACCGTAGGGCCTAAACACACCTTTGCTGTGGGCACAAGAGTAAGGGCGGCAATACAAGTACTTGATTTAAATGAAAACCTTGCTCGTATTATGCGTTGGGGTACCAGCCCCACATCGGCTGCGTTTTCAGGCCCTGATAGCCTTTCATACGGTGCATTATACGGCCAAAATGATTTTGCAATCAACGCCAATGTATTTGCTGAGTATAGCTTTAGCTACAGCACATTGGTGTATGAAAATAAGAGCCAAGCGTTTAAAGCAGGTATTACAGTAAAACGTTTAACAGGGTTGTACAGTACCTATTTTCAAAACAAGCCCGGCGGTAGTATTGTTGTGCATAGCCCTGATAGTATTGGTTTTGTTAATACAAGCATACAATATGCTTATGTGAGTGAAAATTATTATACAGCAAACGATGCTGATTTAAGCCTGTCGCGCATTTTATTTAAAGATAAATTAGGTGCAGGGTGGGGTTTTGATTTGGGCTTTACGTATGAATACAGGCCTGATTACAAAAACCATCGTTACACAATGGATAGGGAAAAACGATACGACCGCAGTGCAGTGAAACCAAAAATGAAAATAGGTGCTGCGTTGATAGATTTAGGAAGTATTAATTATAACAACTCAAAATGGGTAGGGGAGAGAGTGTTGCCCGCCAGTGCTACACTTGACATAGGAAAAACAGATACCCTTAATAAGATGTTTGAAGATTTTGGGCAAGAGGACGGAAATTTAGACGGATTTGCCCGTATGAACCGCTATATAGATACACTTATCGGGTTTCAGGCGGCAAACAACTCTTTCAAATCAAAGCTCCCATCTACCTTAAACTTTCAATTTGATTATAACATAATAAACAACTTTTATGTAAACGCTACCTATGTTCAAAGCCTTCGTCGTAAAGGGCAAACGGGGATGCGTCATTTTACACAATTGTCCGTAACACCACGCTACGAAACCAAATTGATAGACGCTGCCATTCCCATTGTAATCAACAACGATTTCCGTTCGTTAAACTTCGGGATGTTTTTTAGGATAGGCCCATTTTTCTTAGGTTCTGATAGGATAGGCTCATTGTTGTTCAATTCAAGAAACCTTTACGGTATGGATGTGTACACAGGATTTTGTATCCCTATTGCGTATAAAAAACCAAAAGACAGGGACAAGGATATGGTATCAGACCGTATGGATATGTGCCCCGATTCGGCAGGTGTATGGAAGCTGAAAGGCTGTCCCGATAGGGATAACGACGGGGTGGGCGATAGTGAGGATAAGTGCCCTGATTTGGCGGGTAGTAAAAAAACACGAGGTTGTCCTGATACTGACGGAGATGGTATTTTGGATGATGAGGATAAATGCCCTCAATTGGCTGGAGAAAAAGAATACAATGGCTGTCCCGATACCGATAAAGACGGTATTATTGATACAGCAGATGCTTGCCCTGAGCTTAAAGGATTACCTGCGCTGAACGGTTGCCCTGATAGTGATGGCGACGGTGTAATTGATACAGCTGACCAATGCCCTGATGAAAAAGGGTTAAAAGATAATTTTGGCTGCCCCGAGAAAAAAGAAGAACCCCGCGATACAGTGGTTGCAAAAGAAGAACCGAAGGTTGAGCCTAAAAAAGAGCCAAAACCCATGCAAGCCGAAGACAAAATTTTGCAGGAGGTATTTGATAACCTGACTTTTGAAACGGGCAGCGATATAATAAAAGACGAATCGTTTGAGGCATTGGATAATCTTGCCCGTTTGCTGGCCGCTAAGAAAAGTTATTTGGTATCTATAGAAGGGCATACCGATAATATTGGCGATCCGGCAACAAATCTTTCGCTAAGTAAGCGCAGGGCGCAAGCCGTTAAAAAGTATCTTGTAAGTAAAGGTATTGATGGTAAACGCCTGTTTGCAGACGGTTTTGGAAGCACCAAACCGATTGCAAGCAATGCAACTCCTGAAGGGCGTAAGAAAAACCGAAGAGTTGAATTTTTAATAATGCGGTTAACAGAATAAAAAAAGATGTTGCGCCGTACAACATTTATCCGTAAATCGCAGTTTAATAACACGTACCAATTACTATACCTTAGAAATATGAAAAAGTTATCTCTACTTTCTTTTTTCTTCGTGGCATTGTTTGCCGTTACATCATGTAAAAAAGAAGAAAACAACGCTACTCCTACTGAAAACCCTGCTGGTATTGCACAAGAGCAAAAGGCGGTTGGTTTCTACTTGTCAGGCACTTGGTGCGGACCTTGCGGTTTGTACGGTAAGCCTGCTATGGCTAATGTTGAAAAAGCAAACCCAACTAAGTTTGTTGTAGTTGCTTGCCATCTTAATGGCGGTGGTGGTGCTACTGACCCTTACAATACTCAAGATGCTAACTCATTAGCCAGTGCTTGGGCTGTAACAGGTGTACCTACTTGCGCTATCGGCGGTGCCGGACAACCTGCACAAAAAATCGGCGGTGGTACAGGTATGGAAAGCGGTATGACTACCCAAATCAACACTGTGTTGAGCAAAACAGCTTCTGCTAACTCTTCAGTTGATGTAGCAGTTGATGCCAGCAACAAATTAACCATCAAAACCAAAACCAAATTCTTTGAAACTTCTGCTGATGCTTACTCAATGTCAGTATATGTAGTTGAAAACAACATCAAAGGCCGTCAATACGTTAGCGGTACAGGTTGGAACGAAAACGCAACTCACAACAACGTATTGCGTAAGAGCGTTGCCAGCAGCGTAGTTGGCGAAGATTTGATTACCGGCGTAACTGCAAACCAAGAGGTTTCAAAAAATTTCGAAACTACTTTGGATGCAGCTTGGTCTAAAGATAACCTTGAAGTTGTTGTTGTACTTTGGAAAACAGGTGGCAGCGGTAAACTTATCATCAACGGTACTTCTAAAAACCTAAAATAATTAGTTACACTAAATAGTAAATAAAAAACCCGCCAACGGCGGGTTTTTTATTTTATACACTTGCTGATTTAATAAACTGTAATATTTCATCAATTTGTGCGGGTTCAAACCAATGATAAGCGGTGTCCTTTCTAAACCACGTAAGCTGCCTTTTGGCATAGTTTCGGGTATGCTGCTTTATTAACTCAACAGCCTCGGTTAATGAGGCTTTTCCATCAAAATAGTCAAACAACTCTTTGTAGCCTACCGTTTGCAGCGAGTTTAAGTTATGATAAGGGAGTAATCCTTCAACTTCGTTAAGTAAGCCCTCTTCCATCATTATATCTACCCGTTGGTTTATGCGGGTATATAATAACTCCCTATCAAGGTTCAACGCAATTTTTATTGGTGTAAACCCCCGTTGAGTGGTATTTTTTATGCGCAGTTCAGAAGCTTTTTTGCCCGAGGCTATGCAAATCTCAAGTGCACGGATTACACGTCGTGGGTTATTAATGTCAACGGTTAAATACGATTCGATATCGAGTTGCTTGAGTTGCTCCGCTAAACCTTCCAGTCCTTCCGTTTCAAACTGTGCCGTAAGTTGTTGGCGCAGAGCTTCGTCAAACGGTAAATCGTCTAATCCATTTAGCAAAGCATTAATAAATAACCCAGAGCCGCCTGCTACAACCACATAATTGTGGGTACTGAAAAGTTGGGCAAGCACAGCCAGCGCATCCTTTTCAAAATCGGAGGCAGTGTATGGGGTATGAATGGAAATATGACCGATAAAGTGGTGTTTAACGGTTTGTAGTTCCTCTTTTGAAGGCCGTGCAACACCAATGCTCAACTCGTTGTAAAACTGCCTTGAATCGGCCGAAATAATTTCAGTGCCCAACTGTCGGGCAATTTGTATGGCCGTCGCTGTTTTGCCTACAGCCGTAGGCCCTGCCACTACAACAAGGTATTTAGAAGGATTTTTTATAAAAGTTCAAAGTTATAAATGAGGGATTAATCCTCATCGTATCCGCCTCGGTTTTCCTCCTCGTCATTTGAAAACAAACCGCTGTCGTCCCCTTCCTCATTCTCTTCTTCGTCTTCTCCCTCACTTCCAAAGCCTTCTCCTAATTCTTCGGGAGCCACATCGCCTGATAACAGGTTACGGGTAATGTATTCAAATTCGTCTTCTTCCAAATCCTCACCAATCTTTTTCTCAGTATTATATTGTTTGGGAGCTTTGCCTACTGTTTTAGCCACAAAAGGGTAATCTTTTCCAGCATCTTCACTAATAATTATACCGGTAAGCTCACAATTAAACCACCATTGTGCCTCCAAATCATACACGTATATTATTTTTTGGTGCGGGTCGTTTATAAAAGCATTTAGTTTACTGTCTTTCAGCACAGGAAAATCAGTCCCCTTTTTTGTGGTAAGCTGTTGTCCTTTTCGCCACGTATCATCACTCATATAAAACGTGGCATCGTGTTTATTATCAAATCCTACAGAGGTAAGGATTGCTTCGTGCAAGTGCTGGAAGGTTTGATTGTGTTTCACTTCGATGATGCGGTAAACCTCATCGTTATCCTCAAAGTAAACTTTAAATTTATACAGTGGCATAGGTTTAGTGTGGCAAATTAACCAAAAATCTTATTTGTAGTTTATGTTGTGGGGCTTGGTTTTATCGATAACCCCATTTTTGCTGCGGTAGCCAGCATAAAATCAAAAGCCTCTTGGCGGTCGTTTTTAATTTCACCGTCAAGTATGGCTTCACGCACAGCAGCTTTTATAGTTCCGATTTGTGTTTTGTCTTGTATATCGACGGTGTTCATTATATCAAAACCATCTACAGGCGGTTGAAAGTTACGCAGGTTATCACGCTCAGTAACATCGATTATTTTTTGCTGAACAATTTTAAGGTTGGCCAAAAACTTCTTCACCTTAATTTCATTTTTCGACGTAATATCTGCTCGACAAAGTGTAATCAGTGCATCCACATCCTCGTCCGCATCCACAATCAAGCGGCGCACAGCACTATCCGTAACTACTTCTTGCGAAAGTACAATAGGTCTGAGGTGCAAGGCTACCATCTTTTGTACAAACTTCATCTTTTCATTTAAAGGAAGTTTAAAGCGGTCAAAAATCGGTTTCACCATTCGTGCGCCCCTATCCTCGTGTCCGTGAAACGTCCATCCGTGTCCCGGTTCAAAGCGTTTAGTGGCGGGTTTGGCTATATCGTGTAGTATAGCAGCCCAACGCAGCCACAAATCGTCGGTTTCAAGGCAAATATTATCCAATACCTTTAGAGTGTGGTAAAAGTTGTCTTTATGTGCTTTGCCGTTTATAATCTCAACGCCATACATAGCCGCCAGTTCAGGGAAAATAATGTGCAGCAGTTTAGTATCAAACAGGTAATTAAAGCCTACCGAAGGTACTTTTGAAAGGATAATTTTGTTCAATTCGTCGCTAATGCGCTCCATTGAAACTATTTTTATTCGCTCTGCATTACGCTCAATGGCTTGCAACGTCTCGGGTTCAATGGTAAATCCCAATTGGCTGGCAAAACGTATGCCGCGCATCATACGCAAAGGGTCGTCGCTAAAAGTAATATCAGGGCCTAACGGAGTACGGATAATCTTATCTTCCATATCCCTTATTCCGTTAAAGGGGTCTAATAGCTCGCCGTAGCTTTCTTTGTTTAATGAGATTGCCAGCGCATTTATTGTAAAATCGCGGCGGTTTTGGTCATCTTCCAACGTACCGTTTTCAACAATCGGCTTGCGTGAGTTGCGGTTGTACGATTCTTTTCGTGCTCCCACAAACTCAATTTCCCAATCATCGTCGGTTTTCAGCATGGCCGTCCCAAAGTTTTTAAAGAAACTAACGTGGGGACTGTTGGGCAACAGTTTGGCTACTTCATGAGCCAAGTCAATTCCGCTGCCAAGTGCTACAATATCAACATCTTTACTGCCTCGCTTCAAAAAAATATCGCGCACATAGCCGCCTATTGCATAACAAGGCATGCCTAAACGGTGTGCGGCTTCGCTCACTACCTCAAAAATAGGATGGGTAAGATGCTGTTTCATTTGCAGGGCGGCAAAGATAAGCTGCAATTTGAAAAATTGAAGGTGATAGATACAAGAAAACCTATCACCTTATAAAAATACAACCTTAAAACACCCGTTGATGACTTAAATACGTTGGAAAGAAAGTTATTACACAGTTTCCAAATCGGTTTGGAGTAGCAGGGCTGCCGAAGCGGTGGCTAAAATACCTTTCAGTTGATTATCAACATCAGGATTAATCCAAATACGGCCTTTGTTCAGGGTTTCTACTGCACCTATCACTTTTCCGTCCAATATGTATTCAAATCCAATTACATCCGGAAAGGGGACTTTTGTACCCTCAACATGGCGTATAGGATTAATTTCAATGGTTTGGTTTTTGTTGTACAACAACCCTTTGTATTTACCCTTGTAGCGTATTACATGGCGGTTGGCTACCAACATATTCCAAACGGTAGTACTATCGGCTTCTATGGTTACTGCAAACGATTCGTCGTACTCTTCATCAATACGCATCAGTTCGTCCAAAATTGGGTTGTTGGTGTGTCCTAAAAAGAACCCTAAGTCGGTTTGTTCTTTCTTTAGTTTACTTAGGCATTGGGCAGTATAAGTATTACCCAAGCTATCTGTAAGTGAAAAATTGATGGCTTGTTTACTATTGGTGTTATCAATAAACAAAAAATTAAACCGCCTGCTTTTTATCCAGCCGCGTTGCACTTCGCCGGTTTGGTAAGTGCCGAAGTTCAACCTCTGCCCGATTAACAAACCATAACGGCCTTTAACAGTCATGGCCGCACTGGTTTGTTTCAGGTCAGTATCAACAAGCATTTGTGGTGTTTTGCACGATGAGGCAAATAGCACTAACACGATAAATAATGGAAATGTGAAAGTTTTCATAGTTTGTAAGGTATATACAAACTGGGCGCTTTGTACCCCTAACGGAACATGAATTTATTGCCTGAAAAATGTATAATGTGTTTTAAATGAGAGGATTGTTTTGTTAATGGGACTGAAGTCCTATTCTGTTTGAATTACAAGTTATGGAGGACTTAAGTCCTCCATAACTTGTAATTCAATAGCAGCGGATTTTAATCCGTTGCAAACATGAAAAATACATTTTATTAATTTAGTTAAAAGAGATAGCCCTTCAACTGCGCTCAATCCTTCGACTGTTGCTCAGGACTGCGCGTTCATCATTGCTGTTACCATTTTATTTACATCAATGGTAAGGGCACATTTAAAGTGACCTTTTGGGCACGCTTTGTGGCCGTGCAATCCGCAAGGACGACAATCGAGGGAAAGGTCAGTTTCTATAATCGCGCTGTTATCACTCAAAGGGCCAAAACCAAATGAAGGAACTGTGCTGCAAAACATAGCCCGCGAGGGGGCATTAATTGAGCTGGCAAGGTGCAGCGGTGCCGAATCGTTGGTATAGTTCATTACCGCATCTCGCATTAAAGCAGTGGTTTGCAAAAGGCTTAGTTTGCCGGCTAATATGTGTATGGAAAGTGCAGGGTTTTTTACCTGCTGTATAATGTGGCTGCAAAGTTCAGCATCGCTTGGCCCGCCTAATACATATACAGTAATAGGCGAGGGGATGGCGTTTAAAAACTCCACCCATTTTTCTTGCGGAAACTGTTTGGTAAACCATACCGAAGCAGGTGCTATGCAAATGTATGGTTGGGTTTTGTAGCCACTTACTGCATCAAAATCGGTAGTTTGAGGGTATAGTTTAGGCCGTGCAGGTGTAGCATCTGTAATACCTTGCACCAACGCATGGTTGCGTTCAATCTCGTGGCGTTGGTATTGGTGTTTTATACGGGTTGAAAACAAAAACGACAACGGATTTTTACTAAACCCTACGGTGTGTGTTGCTCCTGAAAACGCGGTAAGAAAGCCTGAAGCCGCAAATCGTTGCAGGTTAATTACATAATCGTATTTACGAGCACGGATAGTGCGCAATAGCTGCCACAAGTGTTTGTATTTACTTTCTTTTTTGTTCCAAATCAATAGGGTATTAATAAAAGGATGGCCTGCATAAAGCCCCTCGTTTCCCTTACGTACTAAAAAATCAATTTGTGTGTTTGGGTAATGTTGGTGTAGTTTTTCGAGCACGCCACTGGCCAAAATTGCATCGCCAATAAAGGCTGTTTGTATAACTAATATTGATTTTAGTTGTGCTGCCGGCATTGTGGCAAAGATATAATGTTAAACGGCTTGTTCAGTGTTCAATACTAAATGTCGTTTGTTTACTGAAAGGCGGGCTTTACGAGCAAAGTTTTTTCTTTTTCAACCACCACTTGCCCGGCGGCTGCGCCTTTGGGTTTGCGTACGTATTTTTTCTCGGTGTAGATAACAGGGCAAAGACTATCGGTGCGCCCTTTTGAGAAATAAGCAGCCAATGCTGCCGCATATTCCAACACATCAACGGGAACGGTTTGGCCGGGTTTGGTTTTTATCACCACGTGCGAACCTGCCAACCCGCGTGCGTGCAGCCATATATCGTTTTTGGCAGCGTGTTTTTGGGTAAGCAAATCGTTGTTTACAGAGTTTTTACCTACCAAAATGGTGTAGCCGCTTTTTTCAAATTCTTTAAAAAGGGTAGGTTTATCAATGTTTTCAACCGCTTGTTTGTCTTTTTCCATACCACGCAGGCTTTTACCGTCGGCCGCTTGCAAAGCAGATTCCAGTTTCTGTGCCACATCGGCCAATTCGGTTTCTGCCTTTTGCAGGTTGTCTTGCAATACCTCTATCTCCTTTTGTTGATTTTTGGCCTTGCGGTAATAGTTTTCTGCATTTTCCTGCGGGCTTAACTCCTTTTTTAGTCTTATATCAATATTCTCATTGGTATAAAAGTTCAACAAAGTGGTTTTTTCAAGCCCTTTTTGCAGTTGGTGCAAATGCGCCATCAAAATATCCCCAATGTGGCTATACGGTGTTTGAGTGGCGATGGTTTGCAGTTTGGTTTTTTTAGAGTGTATCTCCTTTTCCAGCTTTTCTTTTCGCTGTTTCAGGGCATGGGTAAGCTGGGTTTTCTTTTCTTCAAAAAAGTATTTTCCTAAGTATAACCGGGCAAAATCGTTTTGGGCTGATACTGCGTCGGTATATTCCCCCAAAACTTCTTCTTGGTTGTAAAAAGAAAGACTATAACTATCAGCCGATTTACTAATATAAAAATGGGAAGTAGCCAGTTGGGTAAGTAACGTTTTAGCTACTTGCAACCTGCTGTTTGTATCGGCCTCAAAATAACGTTGGTTAATTAATTCTTGCTGCGTATCAGCAGGTATAAAAGGGAGATTTTTAGCTACATCAGTGGCACTGTTTGTTGTTGATAGCAATGCCTCTACATCAATGTTTTTTGGAATGATTACTTGGCTAAAATCAACCCTTGCATCCGCACTGATTTGCTTTCTGAAAACATCAACTACAGTGTTGTTATTTATAGAGATGATGTTTCCGTTTTTACCGAACAGTTTGATATATAGAAACAAACCGCCAGCGAATTGAATGTGAAAACTACGCTCATACGAGTGTACTGTTACTGCTTCGACGGCTTTTGCTTCAAACAAACGAAACTGCGGTTGCTTGTTTTTGGGCAATGCAGTATCGGTAGGGAAGGAGAGTACGCTATCAGTGGCAATAAAGTTGAGTTTTATGGGGAAATAACTACCTGAGGCGGTTTTAAACACCAGCCATATTTCTTGCTTTGAAGTGCTAAACCCTTCTACAAACAATGCCCCCTGCAAAATAGTTTGCAATTGGGCGGTAAGATGGCTTAAAAAGTAGTAGTTATTGTGGTTCAACGGGATTCTTCTGATTTAAGATTTATGATTTGAAAATCACAAAATCATAAATCGGGGCTTTAAAATTATACGCTAACTGCTGCTGATGCGGCAGCAAATGCTTCTTCATACGTTTGGCAAAAACCGGCAGCCACCAGCTCATTGTCAATATCGGTAAGGGCTACAGGCTTGCCATCAGTTACCCAAATAGTATGTTCAAACTGGGCACTTAGTTTACCATCGATAGTACGGGCTGTCCAGCCGTCGCGTTTATCAACTTTGCTACGGGCTTTGCCTGCATTTACCATTGGTTCTACTGTAAAAGTCATTCCGGCTTTTAATTTAGGGCCTGTGTTTTTATCTGCTATGTGAGTCACTTCGGGGTCTTCGTGAAACTTCAAGCCCACACCGTGTCCACAAAATTCATATACAGTGCTATATCCGTGTTTTGTAACGTGGCGGTTAATGGCAAAACCAATATTGCCCAAATAATTACCGGGTGTGCATTGCTCAATACCTAAAAATGTAGCTTCTTTAGTAACCTGCACCAGTTTTTTTGCATACTCACTCACTTCACCCACTTCATACATTTTACAGGTATCGCCAAAATAACCTTTAAGTATTGCGGTAACATCAATATTCACAATATCGCCATCTCGCAGGGCATATTGGTTGGGTACGCCATGACATACAACATCGTTAGGGCTTATACAACTGCCGTATTTATATCCTTTATAGCCGATAGTGGCGGGGGTAGCTCCGTGATCGCGTACATATTCCTCGCACTTTTTGTTTATATACTCGGTAGTATTGCCGGGTATTACAAATTGCTCAAGGTATTTAAGGGTTTGGGCAGCTAAAACACTGCTGTTCCTTATCCCCTCTATTTGTTCAAGATTTTTTAAAACAACTGCCATTTTTAAAAATAAGGTTGCAAAGATACCATTAAAGATTTAGCATTTAATGATTTTGAAACTGCTGACCACCATTATTTAGTATGGTTGATTGTGCTAAATTATTTGCCGGTATAGGTTGTTTAACAAACGTTGGGATTAGTTTGTTCATTGGTTTAGTGTAAACCCAACTGTTTTTACCCGTTTGGTAGCCATGCCGTTAACGTCTTCTTCTAAAATCATGGCCTGTGCGGTTGGGTTACTAAATACCTGTTGCATATTTTGTATGGCTCCGGCAGGTACTTTTTGGGCATGAAGTTGTTGTAGCAATTCTTCTCCGTTTAATTTGGCCGATAATTCGTTTAGTAAACTCACTAACTGCGGGCGGTTGGCCACGCGGGCAGGATTAGTGGCAAAGCGTTCATCAGCAGCAAGGGGTGCATTGCCTAATAGCTCACACAAATGTGCAAATTGTTGGTTATTGCCCACAGCCAATACTATTTGGTAACCGTTGGCGCAGTTTAATATATCACCGTAAGGGCAAATGTTATAATGGGCATTGCCAATACGTTGTGCTACTTGGCCTGCCATTAGCCAATTACTGGCCATATTGCAAAGCATGGCAATACCGCTTTCATACAAGTTGGTGCTAACGTGGCAGCCCCTGCCTGTTTTTTCACATTCCCATAAAGCCAATAAAACCCCTTGTTTCAGTTGATGTGCGGCCAATAAATCAATCATGGCAAAAGGCATTTTTACAGGGCCGCTGTCGGGGGTTCCGTTCATACTCATATAACCTACCTCGGCTTGCAATACTACATCAAATGCAGCACGTGGGTCGCTTTCACCGTAGCCGGTCAACTCTGCATAAATGAGTTTTGGGTTAACTGCTTTAAACGTGTCATAGTCCATTCCCAGTTTTTTTGCATCGCCGGGTTTGTAGTTGGCTACAATAATATCAGCCGTTTGCGCCATTTGGTAAACCTGTTGCTTTGCCTCATTGTCTTTCAGGTCTAAAAAAAGATGCTGTTTACCCCAGTTTACTGAACAGAAATAGGCTGATAAGGGGCTTTGAGGGTCTTCTGCGGGTAGTTTCCAACTGCGGGTTACATCGCCACCCGTTGCAGGATTTTCTATTTTAATCACTTCGGCTCCCAATTCGGCCAAAAACATACCCACTGCGGGGCCTGCGAGTACTGAGGCCAACTCAACAACTTTTAAACCTTGTAAGGGCTTATTAAGCATTGGGTGCAGAATAATAGAATGAAAGTAGTTTATAGATGTATAAAAACACAAACACGGCGTTGGCAATCAAAATGCCAACAATTTTTGAGCGTGTGTATTTTATTTCGGGTCTGTACTCTGTTTTTGTAGGAAACATCAACACAATAAAACCCAATAATGAACCTGCTAAGGCTGCACCCCAAAACGGAAACAAGATATAGCCCATTTGGTAGGCTGTGCTATGTTGGGGTTGTTGCACGTATGTATGCACCGCAGTAAACATATTAAAGGCAAACAATGCTAATGATATGTATATGTATTTTTTGGCGATGCCGAAATCTATTGCAGTTTTTTTCATGGGCTGCAAAGGTAGTGAACAAAGTTTTTTTGAAGGGGTTTTTAGCGGATAAGTTTCACTACACCCGTTTTTGTATAGGTACGCAGCACTTTATCAAAATACCCTTGGTAACGTAGTTTCCACAAATAGCTGTCAGTAGGTAAAAAAGCATTTTTATAAGTGCCATCCCAACCTTTTTTCGGGTCGTTGCTTTCAAATACTTTTTCCCCCCAGCGGTTGTATATTTCTATTCCAAAATTAAACACCTCAGTATAAACAGGGGCAAAGGTATCGTTCAATAAATCGTTATTAGGGCTAAAGGCTTCGGGCATCAACAACCAGTTATCACACAGGGTAAAAACCTGCACAGAATCTTGTGCTTTGCATCCCTTATTGTTAGTTACTGCTACTTTGTACCATCCCGTTTTTGTAGCCGTATGGGTTTGTGCAGTGGTTAATCCCGGTTCCCATAAATATGTAGCATACCCGCTGCCTGCCGTGAGGGGTATTGTTTCACCATCTTCTTCACACAAAAAATAAGTACTGTCAAAAAAATCAACCTCCAATTTTGGGTAGTAACTGATGGCTATCGTATCACTTTCAGCACATTTGGGGCCAATGCTGATGGTAAGCGAGTATATTCCCGATGTATCAACAGTCAAAGTTGTGTCTTTGCTTCCGTTATTCCATGTGTAATCAAAACTGCCTTTGGGGCCTTGCAGCGTAATCGTATTTTCAAAGCAAAGGGTAGTATCAGAGCCTAAGTTTACTTTTGGCGGTTTAATAATAGATACTTCTTTAAAAATACTGTACTTAAGTCCGCATAAAAACCAGCTTAAGGAAATATTATAGATACCTGTATCGGTGAATATGTGGGAGGGTATATCGTTGGTAGATGTTTTATTTGTGCTGGAAGGGTCATTAAAATCCCACAGCAACGAGTCTAAAAAAGGCATATTTGACGGAGTAAACACCGTTGTATCTTTATAACAGGTATTTTTAACGTCAACTTTTGTAGTAATTACGGGGTTTCCCGGTATAGATATATCATACATCAATATAGGGAAACAAGTAGCGGTTTTTCCTCCGCTAAGGGACATATTATCCGTCATGTATGCCGCCGCCAGTGAAAACAAATCGGGTTTGTCAATCACATCAATACGTCCGCCGGGGTTACCGCCAATATTTTTGGTAATGTATATTTTACCGTCGGAGCCTGTTTTAATATCGTTGTAGGGTTGTGTACTGTTTGTAATTTCCTGACTTGATTGAAAATCAGCACCGCTGTATTGTACTACACGTCCTTGGGTTTGCCCGAAAATGGCATATAACTGCTGATTAGATGGGGAGAAGGCCAAACTCTTAGCATGAGTCCACCCTGCACCAATTGGCAGGTTTCTGGGGGTACTAACCGTTCCGCAGGTTTTACTAAAACCGTATTGGTTAATTGCAGCGGCAGTGGGTGAGTTAAAAGCGATAAAAATCTTATCGCCTGTTCGGTCGGTAACCAAATCTCCCAACGTTGTGATGCCGTTATGAAAACCCATTACCGAGCGTATGGGGGCTTGTATGCCCGCATTGGTTATGGGGTAGCACTCAAACGTATCGTTACCGTTGCTGCCCCTAAATGTTATCAGCCAATAACTATCAGTAGTTGCGTGCCTTGCTATCGCAAATTTGTTTGCAACAGTTGGTGCCAATAAATTATCGGTAGAAATTACTTTACCTAAACCACTGTTCGCCGTCATATCAATCAATGCATACCGCAATTGACCGTTGTTGTACATAAATATATAGTGCTGGCCTGTTTTTACAGGGTTGGGGCATGAGGTAACGTGGCCGCAATTTGGCGTTGAAAGTAAACCTGCACCGTTATCCATAATAGCATTAGTACGGTTCCAAACAGTTACTCCGTCAGTATAAAAAAGCAATTGCCCTGTGGTGGCATCTGATATGGTTGTACTAACACTGCCTGTGATTTGTGAGGCATTTGCTACTTCAACGGGCGAAGTACCTGTATTAAAATTAAAAGCTACGTTAGTGCCGAAATACCAGTTATCATGCTGCCGTTGTGCCCATGCTTGGGTACCCGCAAGGCAACTCCAGCACATAAAAATTATGGCACACAGGCTGTTATATTTCATACGCAATTATAATGACGTAAAACATACATATTCTGTTGTGTAAAGTATTTTTTAATCTAAACGCAGTGCGTGGCCTGATTTTTGGCGGTGTTGCAGCAAAAACAATTAAATTTGCCCTGTGATTAGGTACATATTCACTGTATTATTGGCTGTTATAGCAAGTGCTGCGTTGTTTGCCCAAACTGATACGGTGGCTACAATTGATACAGCCATTGTGATTAACAGTTTACCGCCGGCCGCTAAAAAAAGTGTGGTTGAGTTGGATAGTGTCCCTGTGCATTCGCCTAAAAAGGCCATGCTGTATTCTGCACTTTTGCCCGGTGCCGGACAGATATACAATAAAAAATACTGGAAAGCTCCCGTTGTGTGGACAGGTTTTGCGGTGTTTGGCTACTTTATCAACCAAAACAACCGCGAGTATAAACGGTTTCGAAAAGCATATAACTATAGTGTTGATACACTGGCTTCAACAGTGTCAGAATTTCCCAATGCCGACCCTGCTTTATTGGCCAATGAGCGGGATATATACCGCAAGTGGCGCGATTTATCAATAATTCTTACTGTTGGTTGGTATGCTCTTAATATTATTGATGCCAATGTTGATGCCCATTTATTTGAGTTTAATGTAAGCGATGTGGCTACTTTGCGTTGGGAACCCACTTTTAATATGGCTTACCAACAGCCCAATACCCCTTTTAGCGGGGGTGTGAAGCTGAGTTTAGGGTTTTAATCTAAATTTTTACACAATGGAAATAGTTTCTTATGAGCCGCAATATGCGGTGCATTTTGAACGGCTGAATAAAGCATGGCTTGAGAAATATTTTTATGTGGAACCGATTGATGAGTATGTGCTTGCCAATCCGCAAGAGGCAATACTTAATCACGGCGGAAAAATTTTATTTGCCAAGCATGAAGAGCAAATCATAGGCACCATTGCTATGAAATGGCAAAGCGATGGTGTAATTGAGCTTACCAAAATGGGGGTTGATGAGAAGTTTCAAGGGTTGGGAGCCGGTAAACTGTTGTTTGAAAGTGCTTTATCAACGGCAAAACAAATGGGGGCTACTCGTATAATCTTGTACTCAAATACAATACTGGCACCTGCATTATCAATCTATCGTAAATACGGTTTTGTTGAAGTTCCTTTAGAAAAGGGTTTGTATGAAAGGTCGGACATTAAAATGGAGTTACCTCTTACCGATAGGGGGTAACTTTTTATAAAACAATCCCGCTTACACTATTATATATTTTTACCTTATTTATACTCTCTATGCTGGGTAACAGTTAGTTATTGGCGGTTAGGTTATTTCGGCAAATCAGAGTGTATAAAAAAATAGACTTTAAAAAAGCAAAGAACGGGTTTTATCACCCTTTACCGTATGGGTGGTTTCATTGTACCTTGCATACGTGTTCATAATTCATGGAGTTATATAATCACTTTTTTTGTAAAGTATTAAAACTCTGATGGTATGGAGTGTAGCCCTGCAATTGCACACACGTTAAGGGGCGTAGGCTTATTGTATATATTTACGATTAATGAAGGTAATCTCATTAGCCTCATAATCGTATAAAGGCTTCTCGCCTATTTTTTCGAGCACTTCCTTTTGCATAAAGTACTCTTTGCGTATGTCGGTTAAAGTTTTAGGAGACTTTGAGATACCGATGAATTCTTTTCCGTCAATTGAAGTTGCAATGCTATAGCTCCCATGTTCGCTATCAATGTGCCAAAGCGATACTTGGGTATGGGGTGTTTTTTTTAGTGCGTCAATCAGCGAACTATAATCACCTCCGTTACCTTTTAATACGTTAAGGTTAAAAATTTCTATGACGGTTTTCACCGTAGGATAAGCTGCATTAGGTGTAGGTGCCGTAAAGGCAATTTCATTTTCAGTATCGGCATAGCAAAGCTCTGCCAATTTATTAGTAGCTGAAAAAGAAAGTAATAACGAAAGCAGCCCATCGAAGCGTTTTTGTATATCGCCCATGGGATTATTGTAGTTAAGTAGTTAAGTTTCCAAATATAGCATAATATTAAATTAACAATAAAATCCTTTCGACGAATGTGTTTCTTTTAGCTATTGGTAATTTTTCATAAATTCGTTGTTGCCATATTTTAAAATAAAACTGATTATGTATAAGCGTATTAAATTATTTATAGCGTTTTCTATTTGTATCCCTGCGTTGTTGAGCACGGCAAACGCGCAGCGGTCTAATTATACTGAAGATGATATTATCATCATGCGAAGTCAAGAGGATGTATGCCGCAATATTATGATGCTGCTTGAGGAAAAGAATGTAGATAGTGCGCTATACTATTTCCATAAAAAGGATAAAGTTACTAAAACAAAACTAACGGAGGTAGCTAATACTATACAGCAATATAAAGGCAAATTTACGTTTGAAATTTCACCCGATGCTGTGAGTGAGCAAGAGAACCATTATTACTGTAAATATACCACTGACGAGGGGGTTACAGTGAAGTACCGTATTGATTTTGCTTTTGGTCGTTTTGATAAAGATTATAAGGTTGACAGAATTGTGGAAGCAAAACCTAAAAGCCCTGCTCCTAAGAACAAAAACAAAAAATAACATTGGCTTCTGTTACAGAAACTGAATTTAAAAAGATGTCCCTTTTGCAACGCTACAAAGCGTTAGAACAAGAGGGGCATTTTGTTGAACGCCGCACATATAGGGGTATGGAAGCGTTTTTGTATAAAATGGACGGTTTTTATGTGGAGGCGTGGAAAAGGTATTTGCTGGATGAAGTGTGTTGGATTGAGGTAGTTCCTGAAAAGACTCTTGAAAAATATATAGATTCAATAAATTTGGATAAACTGTTAGATAACTGATTACGTTGTTGATACCTCGTTTATAGCCTCAATAATTATCCTGCATACCTCTTCAATCTGCTCAGTAGTGATAATTAAGGGCGGAGCAATACGCATCTTGTGCCCGCAATGTAAAAACCAATCGGTAATTACCCCCTTGCTGATACAGCGTGAAATCACAGCTTTGTTAAAAGTCTCATCACCCAAATCTAATCCAAGCATTAGCCCCGTTCCGCTAATTGATTTAATAGCAGGGTGTTGTAATAACTGTTTAAACAATCTGCTTTTTTGCTCTACTTGAGGGATTAAGTCGCTATCGTTTAAAAAATCAATACCAGCTAAGGCTGCTGCACAACACACGGGGTGTCCGCCAAACGTTGTAATATGCCCAAGCACAGGGTTTTGGGCAAGGTTATCCATTAGTGTTCGGTTAGCTATAAAAGCCCCCAGCGGCATACCGGCACCAAGTGCTTTGGCCAATACCAAAATATCAGGCTCAATACCATACTGCTCAAAAGCAAACCATTTTCCGGTGCGCCCCATACCGCATTGTATTTCATCCAGTATCAGCAATGTGCCCGTTTCATTGCACTTTTGGCGTAACCGGAAAAGAAAATCTTGTTGAGGGGCAATATAACCCGCTTCGCCTTGTATTGTTTCAAGCACAACACAAGCAGTAGCATCGGTAATAGCATCCAGCGATTGAATGTTGTTATATTCTATAAAGCTAACGTTGGGTAACAAAGGGCGGTAAGCGGCCGTGTAATATTCATTATCCATCAGGCTTAATGCTCCTTGGGTTGAGCCATGATAAGCATTTTTTGCAGCAACAATTTGGTGGCGGCCTGTGGTACGCTTGGCCAGTTTTATAGCCCCTTCAATAGCTTCAGAACCCGAGTTTACAAAATATGCTGAGTTGAGGGATTGAGGTAAAAAGCTGCACAAACGTTCGGCCAGCAATACCTGCGGCTTTTGTACATATTCGCCATACACCATCAGGTGCAGGTGTTTTTCGGTTTGTGTGGTTATGGCTTTTATAATATGGGTATTACCGTGCCCGCAATTACTTACCCCGATACCTGATATAAGGTCAGCGTAACGTTTCCCGTCAGTACTGTATAAGTAAATACCCTCAGCCCTTTCAATGTCTAACAGCATAGGAGCATCAGAAGTAGGGGCAAGGTATTCAGTAAATAAATGGCGTAGGGTATGCATGGTGCAAAAATAAAAAGTCCTGCGCACAGTTTGTACGCAGGACTTTTTTAGTTTTTAACTCTCTCTAACGGCGAATTACTTCACTTTAGCTGAAAGCTCAGAACCGGGCTTAAATTTCACTACTTTTTTAGCTGAAATTTTAATTTCTTTTCCGGTTTGAGGGTTACGGCCGGTACGAGCAGCACGTTTAGCTACTGAAAAAGTACCAAAGCCTACAAGGATAACTTTGTCACCTTTTTTCAAAGCTGCTGAAGAAGCATCCAAAAATGAATTCAAAGCAGCTTGGGCTTGAACTTTAGTAATTTTCGCGTCGCTAGCGATTGAGTTGATCAAATCTGATTTGTTCATAGGTAGAATAGTTAATGGTTACTTAATTTTCAAAAGGTTAATCAAACTTACTACAAATTTTGATAGATGCAATACCTAATCAAAAAAAAAATTCGGCGCAAACGCTTGTTAGTACTCGATTTTTTAAAAAAGTATATTAAAATGTACAGGTTTTATGCGGGTTTGACACTTATTCACATTAAAAGATAATAGTGTTGATAACGGTTTTAGGTGATATAACGGGCCCTTGAAATACAAATTTGGCCTGTTCGTAGTACACTTTTCGTTGCTCTAATAAGCTTGCTATGTGCTTTTCTAAAACCTTTCCCTTTTTCTGCTTTAATATAGGTCGGTGTTGGGTTTGTAAACTAAGCCTTGTATAAAGCTCTTGAGGCTCTTGTTTAAGGTAAACAGTTATGCCGCGCTTATTCATCCACTCCATAGTATCTTTATAACACGGCAGGCCGCCGCCGGTAGCAATTACTACATTATCTACCGTTGCTACACTTTCAAGTATGTGCCTTTCTTCACGCCTAAAACTGCTTTCGCGGTGCTCAGCAAAGTACTCAGCAATAGTTTGTTTAAAACGTAACTCAAATACTTGGTCGGTATCAATAAATGTATAACCGAGTTCTTTTGCCAATTGATGGCCCAAAGGGGTTTTACCTGCCCCCATAAAGCCGATTAAGAATAGTACCATTTAGTGTATGTTTACCCTTGGGTCTAAAACTTTATACATAATATCAACCACAATATTCATGGCGATAAAAACAACTGCAATTAATAGTATGGCTCCCATTACTACGGGATAGTCTGATTTTTCAAGTGCTTCAACGGTTACCTTACCCACACCGCGCCAGTTAAAAATGTATTCAACAAAAAACGAGCCTGCAAGCAGTGATGCAAACCACCCCGAAATTGATGTTATAACAGGGTTTAAGGCATTTTTTAATGCGTGTCGCCAAATTACCTGTCTGTGGTTTAATCCTTTTGCGTAGGCCGTCCGTATGTAGTCTTGCCCCATCACCTCAATCATGCTGCTTCGGGTAAGCTGAATAATTATTGATAGCGGACGTATTCCTAATGCAAGTGTAGGAAGTATTAAATTGCTGAAACTATAATAACGGTGGTAATTCCCGTCGTAATCCACCCAGCTGCCCGTCATGTTAAGGCCTGTATAGTTGCTTAGCAAATAACCGAACAACCATGCAATTATAATGGCTGCAAAAAAAGAAGGAAGGGATATACCCAAGGTGCTGGTAAACAAAATGGCCCTGTCGGCAAAAGTATTTTGGCGCAATGCGGCTATAATTCCCAATAGAATACCCAAAAAGGCGGCGAATACTATTGAGGCTGTGGCTAAAACGGCAGTACCTGCAAACGATTCGGCCAATAATTGCGCTACCTTTTTTTTACTTTGATAAGAGCGACGAAGGTAGGGTTGCTTTACTACCACATCAGTTTGGCCGGCTGTAAAAAGACGCAGGTAATTATACTTTTCCCTGTTTTCTTGGGTAGCCTGATGAAACGATAGGGGGGATAAATCGTTAATGTATAAAAGTAGTTGCGTGCCTTTGGGTTTATCAAGCCCAAATTCTTTTTTTATTGCATCCTTCGTTAAAACATCATCGCGTTGGCCGGCCATTATTTCGGCGGGGTCAGGAAACCATGCAAACAAAACAAACACCATTAGCACAATGCCGATAAGTACCAGCAAGCCATACAGCAGCTTTTTTGTGATAAAGGTTAGCATACAATTCTAAATTTCAAATTTTGAATTTGAAATTATTGGAGTCCCAAAAACTCAGTTTAATTTTTTTTAGCCATCAGTTTCCTGATTTTTTCAGCTTTGGGTATGCTGCGTGCCGGCCACGAATCTATAACCACGCTGCCTTTCATCAATATCAATCCGGCATTGCTGCGTATCATTGATTTCAGCATTTTGGCATCGGTATTATAAAAGTCAAAAATCAGCCCGTATTCGTGGCGTATTTTTTCAGCATCGTCAAGCGTAGTAGCTGTTAATCCCCACACTTTTTTACCGTCTTTTTCAATAAACTCTTTCGCCAGCTCAGCCACTTTTTTCATGCCGTTTTTACGTGCGTGTTCCAAGTCGTAGGATATTACCAATAATTGGTAATCATTGTTGCGCAGCATACTGTCTTTATAGTCCACATTGTCTTTGGTAAACATTGTGAAACCCATAATTTTAGGCTGACAGCCTTTAATAATTACCTTGTCTTTTCGGTCAATAAACTTAGCATCACCGGGTATTTTACCCGTCATCATATCATCGTATGAAAACTCAGTATCAACCCCTTTTACATTGTATATAAATACATTTTGCACACTGTCCTTAGGTGCATCGGGTGGGCAGGTTATCAGGTCTGCTACATCGTTACCGTTTTGCCAGTTAAGAAAATTAACCATCGGCAAATACATATTGCAATATCCTGTAAACACTGTAAACACAACCGAAAGTGTAACAATAATATTGGTTTGCATGGTACGTGAAAAGATGGAGCGGGTATGCTTGCGGCGTATGAATATAATGATGATAAACGCCAGCAATATCAAATCCTTATAGAAAGATTGCCATGGGGTTAGTTTAATAAACTCACCAAAACAACCGCAATCAGTCATGTAATATATCTTCTTTGGGTCAAAGCCAAACAAATCGGCAAACCATTTAGTAGTGCCTCTGTCGGGATTTTCAAAAAACCAATTGCTAATGGCCGTAAAGCCTGTAAGCATGGTAAAAAATATAATCATACCCAATATCAGGCTGCCCGTTACTTTCATACGGGTGCCCATAAGCACGGCAAAGCCAAGCACCATTTCCAGCACGCTAATAAACATAGCTTGGTACAAGGCCGTTGATGAAAGGAAGTTAAGCCCGAAAACGTGGTAATATTCTTCTAATTTATATGAGAAACCCGAAGGGTCGTTGGCTTTCACATAGCCCGAAAAAATAAATAATAGTCCAACTAAAATGCGGCTAATAACTGCTAATACTTTCATGCGGGTTGTTTTTCATTTAATCGAATCAGTGCAAAAACCGAATAGTTGATAATGTCTAAAAAGTTGGCATCAACACCTTCTGATATAAGGGTTTTCCCCTTATTGTCCTCAATTTGTTTAATACGCAACAACTTCATTAAAATCAAATCAGTATAAGTACTAATCCGCATATCACGCCACGCTTCTCCATAGTCGTGGTTTTTGTCTTCCATCAAATTCTTTGCCCATTTTGCTTTTTTATCAAACAAATCAGCCAAAGTTTCGCTGCTAATCTCAAGTTCTTCTTCTTTTGGCAGCTCCATTTGTATTAAAGCTATTATGCAGTAGTTAATTATGCCTACATACTCGCCCTCAACCCCCTCATCAATTTTTTGCGTACCTTTTTCTTCAATACTTTTTATACGCTTGGCCTTTATATAAATTTGGTCGGTGATAGATGTTTGCCTCAAAATACGCCACGCAGTACCGTAGTCAGTATTTTTTTTCATAAAAATATCCCTGCACCGGCTTATAACTGTATCGTATTGTTGCGACGTTGGATTCAAACTGGTATAGTTTTGTGTGTTGCTGTTACTTTGCAAAATACTGTAAAATATGTTTTGTGCCGACTAAAATAAATAAACAATTGATAGCCCCCAAACTGATAAAACCCACATATACCCTTAATTGCAGGGGAAAATTGCTAAGCCTTACCCCGCCCCGCATTATGGGAATACTGAATACAACGCCCGATTCGTTTTTCGACGGGGGCAGGTATAATGCTGTGGATAACGCACTGGTGCGAACCGAGAAAATGCTTGCCGAAGGTGCAGATATTATTGACGTGGGAGGATATTCAACCCGTCCCGGTGCTATTGACATTATCCCTGATGAAGAACTAAGGAGGGTGGTGCCCGTGATTGAAGCTATAACAAGCCGTTTTCCTGAGTGTATTATTTCAATTGATACATTTAGAGCAGCGGTGGCAAAAGCTGCTGTACAAAGTGGCGCAAGCATTATTAACGATATTTCGGCAGGGGATGATGATGAGCAAATGATACCCTTAGTGGCTGAACTAAATGTGCCTTATATTTTAATGCACAAACAAGGTAACCCGCAAACCATGCAACAAAACCCTGTTTATACCGATGTGGTGAATGAGGTAATGAAATATCTTGCCGCAAAGGTTTCTTTATTGCAAGGGTTGGGTGTACACGATATTGTTGTTGACCCCGGTTTTGGTTTTGGAAAAACGGTAGAACATAATTTTTTACTCCTTAAAAATATGGAGAAATTCTCCTTACTAAATGTGCCTATTTTGGCAGGTGTTTCACGCAAAAGTTTAATAAATAAAGTATTGGGTATAAAAGCTGCCGAAGCGTTAAACGGTACCACAGTTGTAAATACGCTGGCATTGCTGGGAGGCGCAAACATACTGCGTGTGCACGATGTTAAAGAGGCTAAAGAAGCCGTTATTCTTGTGTCAAAGTATAGTCAGGCAGAGTAAAAAATCGTATAGTAAAAGCTACAACTTACGTTGTTTCACAGAAAATAAAACCGTGTTTTCACCGTAGAAATAACAAAGTATTACCCATAAAATTGTAATTATAAATGCAATTGCGTTTCATGATTTATGGGGGTACTAAAGATACACGGGCTTATTAGATTGGATCAGTTTTGGCCGCGAGGAAAATCGGCCGCCGATGTTTCGAAAATCAAAATAACAGTAGATAACAATTCGTTTCAATTTCAAAAAAACGAAGATGCTGATTTTGAGTTGATAAGTCTGTTTAATGAGGCTTACACGGGACAGGGGAGAAAAAAACAAAAACTAATAAAAAGGGGGATGCAAATTGAAGCCCGTTTGCAGGGTACAGATGCTCCCGAACTACACTATAAACTATGGGGCCCTACGCCTACTAAACACCCTACAAAAAAGGGGAATTTACTGGGCATAGACTATGAACAATTAATCTTAATAAACAATTCTGCCGACTTTAGGCAACCGATGGCCGAAACAGCATCGGTAAAACTATTAGAACTGCTTAGTAAAAATGCTAAGGGAGGGCAGGTGGCGTGTACGTTTGTTTCATGCGTAAACCGTCCTGAAGATGCCTGTGATGTTTATGGCCGTTTTGTGGGCGATGTTTTTATTGAAATAAAAAACAAACGGGTGTGCATTAACCATTGGTTGCTTGAAAAAGCACTTGCCTTCCCTGCATTGTACGATGGTATGGTGGTGAGTGAAGTTAAAAACGTGCTCGAAGCTGCACAAAAGGGCAGGAATTCAAAAAGTGGTGTGTATGCGCTGTACAAAGATTATTTTGGTGTATTTGATAACAAATTACGTTACCGCAACCCAACGGCAATAGGGAGAAACGGTGCAACAATGATGGATAAGGGACATCTTATCCATCCAAAACTATACAGGCGATGGTGCGTGTACCACATATATAAAATGGCCAAAGTGGATGTGGGAACTTTTGGTGAATATTTGAGAGCCTGTGGAGATATGTTCTATTATACTGCCGATTACTTAAAGGGGGAAAGTGCAAACTCCAAATCACATTTCTTGCACGATATTGTAAAAGGCAACCGCCTTACTGTACCCGTGAACGATATTATATTTATTGAAAAAGAAGCATCTATTGTGCAGGGCGATGATGGTGAATAAATAGTTTGGGTTATATTTATTGCCAATTAAAAATAATGGCAGCAAACGAGGTAATTACCAACAGAGTTAGGGAAGCATTGGTGCATTTGCCCGACGTAGCAGAAAAAACCATGTTTAACGGGGTGTGCTTTATGGTGAATGATAAAATGTGCATCTGCGTTAACGAGGATGAAATTCTGTGCCGTATTGGCGCAAAGAAAATAAGTGAAGTAATAGAAACCGATGGTTGCCGCCAAATGGTGCACAATGGTAAACCAATGAAGGATTATGTATTTGTAAGCAATAGATTAATTGACACCCCTGACGGGCTTAACTTTTGGCTTCAGCTTTGTTTGGCATTTAACAAAGAGGCCAAATCATCAAAGAAGAAAAAATAGTTTAGCTCTCTTTAAAAGCTAAATCAGCTTTTTCCAACACTTTTTGCAGTTTGGGTATTGAACTTGGCCCCATGCCGTGAAATGCCAAAATTTCTTTTTTGCTAAACGCCGTTAATTGCTCCAAAGTATTGATGCCATTATTCTCCAATGCCCTGCGGGCAGGGGCTGAAAGCAACGATAAAAAACCGTTTTGGGGTTTACGTTCAGTTTCGCAAAACGGACAAGTGGGGCAATCACTGCTTTTATAATATTGGTGGCTGTTGGCACAAGTTCTTAACTCGCTCATATATGTTATTTCACTTGTGCTTTCAACTGCTCAAAAATGGTTTTCATTGTGACATTTTCTTTCACCGTATAACCACCCTTATTAATCTCGTCCTGTGCAAAATCTTTACGAGATTGTGTAACAGGATGTGAGCTTAAAAACTCAGGTATCTCTTGCCCTTTCGTTTCTTCCTCCAATTTCTCAAACAACTGTATCATACCCTTAGGGTCAATATTATTTTGCACCAACAGTTTAAACCCTTCTGCATCAGCTTCGTGTTCAAGGTTTCGGGAATATCCCAAATCTTTCAACGAGTTAGCGTGTTCACCTATCATGCCTGCAATTCCGCTGGCATCACCAAAAATAGCGGCAATAAATAAATAATTACCCAATGAGCGGAAGATAGAACGGGTAGTGTGCCTGTGTTGCACATGGTTAAATTCGTGCCCAAGCAAAGCCGCTAATTGCGGGTAGGCATCCATTTTTTTCAATATTCCGTCAAATACAACAATGTTCCCGCCGGGCATTGCAAACGCATTTACTTGCTCATTTTTAACCACCGTAATCCGTATATCATAATCCTGCGGACGGTTTACCTGTCTGAAAAAAGCATTAATAAGTTTGGTAGCACTATCGTTTACCGTGTACTCGGCTATGGTACTTTTAAAAAGATTATCACCAATTTCTACCTCTGTTTCTTTGGGTACTACGGTAGCAAAGCGTTCGGCTGCCCAAGGCACAACAAAAAAGTATAAACCCGCCAAAATGGCTAAAGCAATACCCACCAACACTAAAATAGGCTTTAGGGCAGAGCCGGTTTTTTCTTTAACAGGATGTATGAACGAATGGCTGCGGTAATGCGGAATAACGTATGTATTAAAATCTTCTTTACTAAGCTCAAGGTAATGTTTGGTATTAACCGTATGTTGTAACATTACGTGCTGCGGCCTGTGGTGGTGCAGTTGTTTTAATTGGGCTATTTGCCAATACTGCGGCGATGTGTATTCGTTTCCTGTAACTTGTATTTTTATATTCTCAGATAATAATTCCAACGTCACGGGTTTACCTTCCCGCACTACACCGTCAAACAATGTTGCTTTTAATTCCATTCAGTATGCAATATAAAATAATAAGCAGTGTAACCGATTATTGTAGTGGGTACAAAGGTGTTTTTTACCGATAAAAGAACAACAACTTTTTTACTCCTTCACAAACCGCTGTGTGTGTATCAATCCATTAACGGTTTCAACTTCAATAAAATAAATTGATGCGGTTAAGCAGTTGGTATTTAGTTTTTTAGTGATACCGGTAAGAACCTCTTTCCCTTCCATCGAGCGTATCGTTACTTGTTTTATTTCGTCTTCTGTATCAATGGTTAAAACATCTTGCACAGGGTTGGGATATATTTTAACGGCAGGTTGGGTGCTAATGCCTTCAACACTTAAAAAACCTGTAAAAGCAATATCATCAATAATCAAATAGTTACCGGGGTTGGGCTTTTCTTTAAGTGTAGTAGTAAATAAAAATATGCAGCTATCGGGCTTCACGCTACTTTGGTAGGTTAGGGGTATAGTACGCAGCGTAAAGCTGTTTGCAATATCAAAAAATATAGTAAACCCTGATGCAACAGTATCTTTTTTTCCTTTTAAAGCATTCCACTTTGTCAAGTATATTACAGCAGCAGCAGTATCTAAACGGTTGTGTTTGTAGTAGAAACCACAAGCCGTTGGCCGATGAGGGAAGCCCGTTCCCGGTGCTTCGTAATTATTGCCTGTGATTAATACAGCCCTTAAAGTGTCGCCTGTAATAGGGTCAAGCCTTGTTTCCAACTTGGCACTCCAGTTTCCTGAGTGGGCATCTTCAAAAGGGTAGCAGGTTTCAGGTGAGCCAAAAAAAGCATAGGGTTTGGTACTTATCCACCCGTCAGGCTCAATGTATTCATTCTTTAATGTCCAGTTTTCAAAGCCGCTGTTCAGTAATTGCTGGCCTTGTGCCAGTATTACAATGCAAATACCACAAGCTGCAAACAAATGTTTCATAGCGTAAACATACAATCTAAAATCACCTTGTACAATAAATACATACGTTTTGGTATTTACTATTCTTAAACAATTAGGGATAAATAATAAACGGTTGATAAGGCATTACATTATTCGTTTAATTTCGCAACGTATGAGTAAAATGGTGTGGATAGTGCTACTACAACTGCTTTTAAGCACTGCACAGGCACAATACAAACAATACCCCAAACTGCAAAAGCTGTTTGAGGCCAACAAGTATGATAAGTGCATTAAAAAAGCTGAAAAGTATGCAAAGGCAGAGCCCAAAGAGCCTATCCCCAATTTGTACCTGATGAAATGCTGGTTGGCGATAGATGGCGATGATAACCACGATAAACAGAAGAGTGCTATAAACAAAGCCCTTTCGGCTGGCCGTAAAGCCATGCGGAAAGATAAAAAGGATAAGTTGTACGATGAGTTTTACGACGATTATGAACAACTTAGGCAGCGAGCGTTTGAGAAAGCCGACCAATTTGTGAAAGATGGTAAATGCGGGCAAGCGATACGCTTTTATGATAATATAAATGAGTTATTTGGTGACCGGCTAAGCAACTACAAAAAAAGTTTGTGTATGCTGGCCGATACTTTTCAAAGAGCTGATGGTTTTACCTTGCTTCGTAATACTGTTTTAGGCGTTTATAAAGATTATAAAACAGGGGAGGAGCTTACCCAAATACCGCAAGCGTTTGCACGTTTATCAAAAGAATATCTAAAGCGAAACTATTACTTTAATGCAGAAGATATTTTACGCAAAGGGGTGGAGGTTTTCCCTAATGATACGGCCATCCGAAGTGAATTGGTAATGCAGGTGAAAGGCACTTATGCCGCAACTATTGTGTCTGATTACACTAAAGATTTGAATAAGCTGCGCAACCATTTATTGTGGGCTGATAGTTGCTACCCCCGTTACGAGGAAGTGCAAACCATGCTGAAAACTACCAATTTTAAAATACTAACCCTCAGCATTCAATACGATTACGATAAACCCCAAAGCACACTTGATTTTATTAGGCAATGTGTCGTATATGATACTGTAACATACAGCTCGCAAGCCATAAACAATCATCTTATTACATTATACAATAATGCTGACATACGCAGGGTTGACGGGGCACTTGATAACCTTACCCGTGTGTTGATTGAATACAATGCCACTGGGGCTAAAGGGGCAAACATTCCTGCCGCGCAATACGTATTTAACTATTTGTTGCAGCAAGATAATTATGAAGTGGCCGCCTATTTTATCAAACAAAGCAAAGCATTATACCCAAAAGACAAGAAAATGCTGGCCGATATGCAAACAGCACTTGAAAATAAGCTTGTGCAATTGCTTACTGATGCCCCAAAAGAACTTGCTTCGTTTGATTTGGCCGAAAAGTTTACCACTATTGCACCCGCTAATAAAAAGCTACCCGAGATTGAACGTACCATTTACCACGAAATCTTAAAACCAATGGCACAAGGGCAAAATTTCTCATTGTTTTTTGCTACTGTGAATAGGGGACTTACACGTTTTACAGCCGACGCAACAATGCAGAAGTTAAAAAAGGAGATGGTGATAAAAGATTACAACCAAAACTTTTTAACCAACCAAATAACAAGTTTTGGCGAAATGAAAGTGGTGTATCATGTAGGTACGTGCACACCCGGCAAAGTGGATAGCCTTGCTAACAAAAAGTTTATTGGAATGATTAATTACCTGCGCAGGCAGGCGGGTATGTATGATAGTTGTGTTTTGGATGCTGAGCTAAACGAGATAGCACAACAAGCTGCACTGCTTATGACTGCCCGTAATGACCTTGACCATTACCCTGATAGCAGTTGGAAGTGTTTTTCAGCTAAAGGTAAGCGCGGAGCAGGCAGCAGCAACCTGTCATTAGGTTATAGTGGTACAGATGCTTTATTAGGGCAGATGGAAGATGACGGAGAAAACAACTTTTCAGTAGGACACCGCCGTTGGATTATAAATCCGCACAATAAGGTGTTTGGGCACGGTAGCACTGATAAAAGTATGGCCTTGTATGTGTTTGGTAAGTTTTACAATAATCCTGAAAAAGACCGTTTACCTAAATGGAATAAGGAAACCTTTGTTAGCTGGCCCCCAAAAGACTATGTACCTGCGCCGTTAGTACCCAACAGGTGGTCTTTTTCATTAGAAGACGGGGATTTTAGCAAAGCCAAAATAAGCGTTACCCTAAAGGGGAAATCCGTTAAAATAAAAACAGAACCTCAGCAACAAGGGTATGGACTTAATACAGTGGTTTGGCAAATGCAAAATGAAGTAAAAGCAGGCGATGTTTATACCATTAAAATAACGGGGGTGGCAGCTTATGGCAAAACCACTGCACAAAGCTATACGTACACTATAGAGGTGCTTGATTTGTAGTTTTATTAACAGGTGGTATAACTATACCTCATAAAGCCTGTGTAATAACGTTTATTTTTGTAGCAAAACCACCGGTCATGAAAAAAGTTTTGCTAACTATTTTAAGTGTAGGGTTTGTATTTGCCGCCACTGCACAAAATCAAAAAATTGATATTAAAGAAGCCTCATTGTATTCTGATACAGGCAGATGGAATAATACCCTTGAATTGGGTATTAACTTTAACCAATCGAGTTTTAGCCCCAATTGGAAAGGTGGGGGAACAAACTCCTATTCTATTGGCGGTTTATTAAACGGCACAAGCTCATATACCAAAAAACGGTTTGCGTTTGATGGTAAGATAAATTCACAATACGGTATTCAGAACAATAAGGGGCAAGAACAACGCAAAACGATAGACGTATTATTGATTGATACTAAAATCGCCTACCTGTTTAAGAATCCTAAATGGAGTGCATACTTAGGAGCCAACCTTATTACCCAGTTTACACCGGGTTATGAGTATGATGACGATACCTTATATGTAGAACGCCAGAGTAACTTTTTTGCTCCTGCTTATCTAACTATCCCGCTGGGTATCCAATACAAGCCCAATGCTTACTTTTTTGCCCGTTTTGGGGTTGCCTCACTGCGCTATACATTTGTTACCGATCCTCATATCCGCAAAACGGTAGCTAATAACTATGGGGTTGATACCAATAAAACGGTATATCGCCAGTTTGGTATGCAAATAGTATCAGGCTACAACCGTGATATTACCAGTACCATTAACTTTAAAGCCAACTACTTTGGCTTTTTTGATTACGGCAGGGTAAGCGTGAGCGATTTTGTACACCGTTTAGATTTTGTGTTTACTGCTAAAGTTACTAAGTACATTAACACTACTCTTTCATCTATTATGTTTTTTGACCGCACGCAAGACAAAGATGTGCAGTTTAGCCAAGTGCTGAATGTAGGTTTTTTAGTAAAACTGGGAGAGAACAAATAGTTTTCAACGTACTTAATTGATAAACAGAAGGTTGTTTGTTGCAAAACAAACAACCTTTGTTGTTAATAAAAAGTAACCTATCACAGTGCATAATTGATTTATTACTCTATTTTTGCAGCCATTTTTTTATGCTCAACAGACGTATTCTCAGAATCAAGGTCTTTCAAGTTCTTTATGCGTATTATCGGGAAGAGCAGCCCGTTATGCAACGCCACGAAACCTTTTTGCTCACCAGTATTTCTCGTATCGAAGAAATGTATCACTTTATTCTTAACCTTCCCGGTGAGATTAAGTATTACATACAAAACGACGCTAACCCCGAAGAGGTAAAGTATTTCCCTACCGAAAGGGATATCGCCACAGGCCGTACTTTTGTTTACAACGAGATTATTACTAAACTTCAGCAAAATCCTCACTTTGTTGATAAACTTAAAAAAGTAAAATTTAACTGGCAGGATAATAAAGACCTGCTACGCATACTTTTCAGGGAATTTAAAGGGGGTAAGTACTTCCAACAATACCTTGATGAGCCACTGAAAGACTTTTCGGCGCAAAAGCGTTTGATGGTTAACTTCTTCACCCAATTCTTGGCAGAATCGGAAGATTTTGAACAATACATGGAAGAGTTATCAATGCACTGGCAAGACGATAAAAAACTGATATTTAACTTTCTTGCCAAATCAATTGAAGCCGTAAACGAAGAAAACGATAAGAACTTTTTATATCCATTATCTGAAGATTGGGAAGAAGATTGGGGCTTTGCGTTAAAACTATTCCGCAAAACGGTTGTTAACAATCAGGAATACCAAGAATTGATAGCGAAGAAAACCGAGAAGTGGGATAGCGACCGTATAGCAGTATCGGATTTGGTATTAATGAAAATGGCTCTTTGCGAAATGATAGAGTTTCCATCTATCCCCGTTAAAGTTACCATTAACGAATACCTCGAAATATCGAAAATTTACAGCACGCCGAAAAGCAACTCATTTTTGAACGGTATCTTAGATAAAATCAAAAACGAACTGCTGGATGAAAATAAAATAATTAAACAGGGGCGTGGTTTGGTTGAGTAAAGGTGTCTTATTATTTTTGAACTATAAATAGTAGAAACAAAATGAAAAAAATACTTATAGCAGTTACAGTGTTAGCATTGGCCGCTTGTGCGGAGAAAAAAGGAAAAACCGACGGTGCAACTGATGGTGGTGCACAAAACGCATCTACACCTAATACTGATGTAATTAACAATCCTGCTACACCACAAAACCCCGCAGCAGCAACCGACCCTGCCAATTCTCCTGCCATTAGTTTTGAAAATACCCACGTTACTGTTGAGCCTATTACAGAAGGCGAATCAATAGAAATCGTTTATACCTTTACTAATACCGGAAACTCTCCATTGGTGCTTAAAGCGGTGCAACCTACCTGTGGTTGTACTGTAACGGATGATTGGCCAAAAGAGCCTATTGCACCCGGTGCCAAAGGAAAAATTAAAGCAGTATATAACAGTAAAGACAGAGGAACGGGAAGCATTACCAAAAACATCAGCGTACAATCAAACGCTCCATACCCCGGCGATGTAACTGATTTGAAGTTTACCGTACAAGTGAACCCCAAAAAAGGATAATTTAATTAGCTATACAACACAAAATGACTTTAAGTATTTTATTAATGGCCGGCGGCCAGCAAGGCGGAGGACCAGGGCAAATAATATTTTTGCTACTTATAATGGTGGTATTTTATGTGTTTATGATTTTGCCTCAAAGCCGCAAAGCCAAAGCACAACGTAAGTTTCGTGAAGAATTGAAAAAGGGAGACCGTATTGTGAACCTTGCCGGAATACACGGAAAGATTAAGGATATGGACGATACAACTTTGGTAATTGAATTAGAAGAAGGGGTGAAAATGCGTATCGAAAAATCTTCGATATCAATGGAAGCAACAAACGCTCTTAACAATCCAAAAACGGAAGAGAAAAAGTAATTTTTCAAACTATATTCATCAAAAAACTCAGGTACTTTTGTGCCTGAGTTTTTTGTTTTAATACGCTAAACAATGTTGAAAATTGGAATTACGGGCGGTATAGGCAGCGGTAAAAGCACCGTTTGCAAAATATTTGAACAACTGGGAATACCCATTTACAGTGCCGATTTGGAAGCCCGTGAGTTGATGAATACGGATGAAAAATTGGTGGCGGCACTAAAAAAGGAGTTTGGGACTGATATTTATGACGGCAAGGGTGAGTTGATACGACCAAAGTTGGCGGCTATTGTGTTTGCTGATAAAAACAAAGTAGAGAAACTAAATGCTTTGGTGCACCCTGCGGTTAAATTGCATTTTGTGCGGTGGGCTAATGAACAAACCAATTGCCCGTATGTGATAAAAGAAGCTGCATTGATGTTTGAGAGCGAAAGCTATAAAGGATTGGATTATGTGATAACCGTTACAGCCCC
This sequence comes from Bacteroidia bacterium, assembly GCA_035906255.1. Taxonomy (GTDB): domain Bacteria; phylum Bacteroidota; class Bacteroidia; order UBA8524; family UBA8524; genus SB11. Next base: position 21,690 of record JAMIFM010000007.1, on the reverse strand, counting down.
CAAAGAGGTAAGGTTAAAAAGAGTGATGGAACGTGACGGAGCCAAACGCGCCGACGTGTTGAAACGAATGAATAACCAGCTAAGTGAAAAGGAACGTATGGAACGGGCAGATTTTTTGATAAAAAACGATGGAAAACAGGCATTGATACCCCAAGTAATGCACTTACACCAACTGTTTTTAGAAGCAGGCCAACCCTTGGTTTAGTAACGGGTGTATTCAAAAATAAAAGGGTAGGTGGTTAGTCCTTTTTTCTTTTGTAAATCAGTAACAGTCATTGAACTTACCCTGTTTTTTGAGTCGTATTCAAACGCATATTCTAAACAGTAGGGGTTTGAGTTATACGAAAACTCCTCTTCATAATCGTTTACCAAAAATGTAAATACATACAAAAAACATTTTTGTACCCGGCCTTTAGTGTCGTATTGATAATAGCGGGATATTTTATAATCCTCCCGATAATAATCTAATCCGTATGGGCGTGAACCATGCTTGTATTCATCCCAAAAGTGCCATGTATCCCACTGTATAACCAAGCGGTTGTTATCATACACATATTTATCAACCTTTTGCGGGTCTTCGTTTTTAAATGTGCCTGAAAGAGTCAGTAATCCGTTTTTATCGTACAAATAGCCTGTGTAATTTTCAGCAAGTTCATTGTAAAGTTCAACCATCGAGTCGTTTACATTTTGAATAGCCGTTTCATAATCGTAATAATCTTCGTAACGGTCTTGTTGCTCAAGGCTGTCTGATAAATGATAATTGTATGCAATAAATGCGCTGTCTTGCCAAACACCCCAAGGGTTTGTCATTAAATAGTGAAGTAAACTGTCTTCAATCCCTTTTAATACCTTGTACTGGTTAACACCTACTTTATTTCTAAGTGTAAACTCACTTTTAACACTACGCTTTGGGTTGTAAAAAATACAGGTTGTTTTAGTAAGTGTATCGTGACTTAAATAGCTCACTTTTTCATAAAACACAGCATCTTTCGCTTTTACTTCATTATAAAGTGTAATTGTACCTTTTGTTTTTTCAGTATGACGTATAGTACCCGAAACAGCTTTTACCAACCTTTTCTTTTTGTAAAAAAGGTCGGTATAGCGGTGATAGCTTGAATGTACAAAACCGCCCGTAGCACAGCCTTCTGTTATTTTTTCGATGTAATTGTATGAAACAGGTTGCCTGCGTCGATTATAAGTTACAACTGCACCTTCAGGGAAAACTCGTTTTAGTTTCCCGTCTTTTTCAAACTCAAATAAAAGTGCACTATCGGGTTTTTGTTGCTCAAACCCATATACACTCATTCTCGGGAATGTTCCCGTTTCTTTTACTGAAATAGTTTTTATACGAGCTTCTGCAACCGCAGTTAATACCAGTTCATTTTTGTAGCCGGAGTTTACTTGTCCGTTGGCCAGTATTACAGGTATATCATTCTGCTTTAAAAAATCAATGTCAATTTGAGCCGTAGCACAAAAGCACGTGGTTAAAAGTAATAGGCAGCATATCCCTTTAATCATAATCAGGATAACGAAACTTATTGTAAAATGGTTGCTATGAATGCAATAGCTAACAATTATATAATATAGATTATCAGTCTATTGTATTACAAATGAGTTGTTGAAACGCTTATACAGCCACATTATGCTCGCGTAAAGCATCGTTCAGGCTGGTTTTAAGGTCAGTGCTTGGTTTGCGTCGGCCTATAATCAAAGCACAGGGCACTTGATATTCACCCGCAGGAAATGTTTTGGTATAGCTACCGGGTATCACTACACTGCGTTCAGGTACTACTCCTTTGGTTTCAATAGGCGTTGACCCTGTAACATCAATAATTTTGGTACTTTGTGTAAGCACAACCCCTGCGCCCAGTACTGCCTCACGTTCCACACGCACCCCTTCAACCACAATACAACGCGAGCCTATAAAACAGTTATCTTCAATAATAACGGGAGCGGCTTGCACGGGTTCTAACACACCACCAATACCCACACCACCGCTTAGGTGTACATTTTTTCCTATTTGGGCGCAACTGCCTACAGTAGCCCAAGTATCAACCATCGTTCCTTCGTCAACATACGCACCAATATTCACATATCCGGGCATCATAATTACCCCTTTGGCAAGGTAGGCACCGTAACGGGCAATGGCATGGGGCACCACACGCACGCCTAATTGGGCATAACCGGTTTTTAATTTCATTTTATCATGAAACTCCATCGGACCCACTTCAATGGTTTCCATTTGGCGGATGGGGAAGTACATAATCACAGCCTTTTTCACCCAGTCGTTCACTTGCCAGCCGTTATCAGTAGGCTGCGCCACACGCAGGCGACCCTTATCCAACTCTTCAATTATCGTGTTTATAGCTTCTTGCGTAGCAGTTTCTTTAAGCAGCTCGCGGTTTTCCCAAGCACTTTCAATTATTGTTTGCAGGTTTTGCATCGTTATTCGCTCTTTTTCGGGCAAATTTGTTATATTAATTTCGCACAGCCAAAAAAAGTATCCAATTATGTCGCAAATACGTCGTTCAAGAAAGCCGAGGTTAAAGCAACGCCACGCTACACCTGATGATTTTCATGATATTATCAAACTTTCAAAAATATGTTTCCCCGAGCATCAGCCTTGGAAACTTGAGATGCTGGAGAGCCAATACACGATGTTTCCCGAAGGAATGCAGGTGATTGAATACGACGGTGAAATTGTGGGCAGTGCCACCAGTTTGATTGTGAACATGGAGGATTACACTGATAATCACACATGGTCTGAGGTATGCGATAACGGCTACATAACCAACCACGACCCGGAGGGAGATACTTTATACGGAATTGAGGTGATGGTGCATCCTGAATATCAAGGGCTGAAGATTGGCAGGCGTTTGTATGAAATGCGCCGCCAGCTTTGCGAGGATATGAACCTGAAAGAGATTTTGATTGGCGGACGTATCCCCAACTTTTTTAAGTACGAGGAGGAGTTTGGGGCAAGGGCGTACCTGAAACGGGTATTGGATAAGAAAATTAAAGACCCTGTGGTAAACTTTCAGCTATCGCAAGGTTTTCAAATCCGTAAGATAATAAAAGACTATTTGCCCAGCGATTGGGAGAGCGGTGGTTACGGGGTATTGATGGAGTGGAACAACATTGACTATGTGCCTGAAACACCGGAGCGTAGCGTGTTGATGAAAAACATCCGTATTTGCTGCATACAGTATGAGTTGCGTAAAATACAGTCGTTTGAAGATTTTGCTACCCAATGCGAATTTTTTACCGATGTAGCCTCTAACTATAAATCGGATTTTGCATTATTCCCTGAGTTGTTTACTACTCAATTACTTTCGTTTATTGATTCGTCGGAAGTAAGTATTGAAGACAGTATCCGTAAACTGGATGATTACACGGGTGATTACATTAACCTGTTTTCGCGTCTTTCGTTAGAATATAACATCAATATTATAGCCGGTACCCATTTGGTGGTTGAGGGCGGGGATTTATACAACGTTTCGTTTTTGTTTAAACGCGACGGTACGTTTGAGAAACAATACAAGATACACGTAACCCCCAATGAATCGAAATGGTGGGGAGTGAAGGCGGGTAATGAAATAAAAGTGTTTAATACCGATTGCGGAAAGATTGGGATAAATATTTGCTACGACTCTGAGTTTCCTGAAATTGCCCGTATTATGGCGCAAAAAGGGGCTAAAGTGATTTTTGTTCCTTTTTGTACTGATGAGCGACACGGTTATTTGCGTGTGAAGCTATGCTCGCAAGCCCGAGCTATTGAAAATCAGATTTATGTGGCAACTGCCGGAACGATAGGTAATATACCCTCAGTAGAGAACATGGACATTAACTACGCCCAAAGCGGTATTTATACCCCCAGCGATTTTGCGTTTCCGCCCGAGGCTGTGGCGGGCGAATGCAGTCCTAACTTAGAAACGGTGGTAATTGCCGACCTTGACCTTGCTACACTTGAACGTACGCGCAAAAGCGGGACTGTTACCAACTGGCGCGACCGACGTGAAGATATGTACAGAGTAGTAGAGGTGGAGTAATAGGGTTATAAGGCTTTAATAAGAGACTTAATAGTTAGCAGCTTCATTTAAGTCTGTTAATATTTCCTCAAGGCTGTCAATGTATTTGGCGTGAGTTGGGGATAAGAATTTGTCATCACCTGCGTGAGAGCAAGGTGCCTCACAGGACAGAGGTTATTTTTTCTTTTGCCCCTCAAAAGAAAAAATAATCCATTATTCAGCCATCCTTTTACTTTTTTGTTTGGGCAAAAAAGTAACAAAAAAGCCCACCACGAAAACCAAATTCAGATTTTTTCGTCCCACAGAACCAGCCCTACCGGAGCCAAAAAATCTGAACTTCACACTTTTCGTGGACACCCCGCCGCACAAAGAGCAGGGTTTAATGAAATTTTATGGGGATAGTGAATTTTTATCTCAAATTCACGTTAATTTAACTTTTTAACCAAGTCTTCAGCAGCACTGTAGGCACTTATTTTTTTATCGGCCACCTGCTGTTCTAACTCTTTTATTTTTTGTAATACCGAAGGATTGTGGTAAAAACGGTCTTTTAGTAGTTGCTCGATGGTTTCGTGCAAGCGTTGTTTTTCCTGTTCAGTACGATGGGTTGTAAAATACCCGTTTTGTTTCGTCAGCGTTTCGTACTCATTAATAATATCCCACACTTCGGGTACTCCTTCGCCCGTTAGTGAAGAGCAAATGCCCACCTTAGCAGCCCAACCTGAGTGGGTTGGCGGGTACAAATGCAAAGCGTTTCGGTATTCAACAATCGCCCGTTGTGCTTTGGTTTTGTTTTCACCGTCGGCTTTGGTAATAATCAGGGCGTCGCACATTTCCATAATGCCGCGTTTTATTCCTTGCAACTCATCGCCAGCACCGGCCAGCATTAATAGTAAAAAGAAATCTACCATGCCGTGCACAGCCGTTTCGCTTTGCCCCACGCCTACAGTTTCAATAATTACCGTGTCAAAGCCAGCTGCTTCACATAGTATCACTGTTTCACGGGTACTGCGGGTTACTCCGCCCAATGAGCCGCTACTGGGCGAAGGACGGATAAACGCATTGGGGTGCGATGAAAGGTTTTGCATACGGGTTTTATCGCCCAATATACTACCGTGCGAGATTTGCGAAGTAGGGTCGATAGCCAACACACACACCTTGCGGCCTGCATCAGCCAAAAACATCCCAAACGACTCTATAAATGTGCTTTTACCTACGCCGGGTACACCTGTAATACCCACACGGATACTGTTACCGCTGTGCGGCAGGCAACGTTCGATTACCTCATTGGCAAGCTGTTTATCAGCTTCCAACGTGCTTTCAATCAACGTAATGGCCTTGCCCAATATGGCACGGTCGGCATTTAAAATACCAGTGTAGTATTCGTCAATAGTAAGGCGTTTACGTTTATAAGAAGTCAAAATAGTATTGCAGCGGGTTGTAGTACGCCCGTTTTACAAAAGTATTTAATACAAACTTCTTTTTACAAGCAATACTTTAGCCGTTTAAACTTTACAACAGGTAATGCTATATTGGTAGAAAAACTTTTATTAGCGTTTATGTTGAATTATTATTTCTGTAAGCAACACAAGTTGGTGTACAAATGGCGATGAAAAAAATTGAATTTAATGAGGTCAGTAATCACCTTTATCCAGACCAAGTAAAAGAATATGGATTTGAAAAATCGGACGCTTGGCTTCAATTATTTTATGAAATGGATGTAATAACTTGTATTTCCCAATCAAAGACAGGCATCTAACAAAAAACTATGCGAGATAAAACAGGATACAAAAGTAATTTTACCGAACTAATTGAAGTAGATAAAGAAGGTATAAAAAGGCTCACTCAAGCCATTAGTTCTGGCGAAGCTCATGAAAGCAGGCATAAAGCTATACGAGATGCAATTATAGAAGATAGTATCCATATAACTATTGCACAATACTCTATAGGAAAAGCAAAAAATATCATAACATTAGACTTATTAGATAGTATTAAAGCATTTGAAGAAGGTTTTAAATGGGGAGGTGTTGAATTGGGGTATGGGCAATATTAAATGGTTTTGTCTATCCTAATAAAAAAATAAATATGACTGTAATTGAAAAATTAATTAGAAAAATAAAAAAAGAGAGAAATGCTTTTAACTTGAGTATTCCTAAAGGACTGGACAATAAAGATGTTGCTTCTTTTAGCATAAAATTTAAAGAGTATTTTAAAACAAGCTTGGATGATGAATACTTAGAATTTTTGAAGATTTGTAATGGGCTGGAGGAAAATGGAGTAATAATTTATTCATCAAATTATTTTGATGTAAATAATGTTTTATACGGCATTTTTGAAAACAACGAAGTTTGGTATAATCAGGATGAGGAAAGCAAAAGATATGTTTTTTTTGCTGAATCGGGGCAATACACTTTTGTTTTTAATAAAACGGAAATGAATTTTGAGATACTTGATCGTTACAGTGGAGATGCAGTTGAAATTTTTGATTCATTTAACAAAATGCTAGAATATATATTAAAGCTAATGCTTACTTAATGTATTTCTATAGTTTCCGTACTATTCGGAGATTTTTTGTTGTTTGCAGTACATCGGTGTTAAGAAATCTGACTCATGAAACATAAAGAAGAAGAGATTATAAACATTGCAAAAGACGTTTTAAGGAAACTTGAAATTTCATATGACAATTCTTTTGGTATGAATATAAATGTAGTGGATAAAAAAGACAATAGATTTTCTAAACCTACTTGGGTTGTAGCTTATCAGATTGGGATACAATTTACCCCTAGGCGACTTGCTTTTTTGTATATTGAGGATGAAACAGGGGCTCCTTTGTTAATATTTCACAGCCATGCAAATGTGTATCTAACCCTTAATGAGGACGGAACAATAGAAAAAACGGTTAAACGCTATGGGGAGGATTAGCTCTAAATGGGCATGGGAAACGGCAGCAATAGTAAAACTAAAAGGCATCGACGATAGTATTTTAAAAGACCAACTGTACTATCCTTACGACGCTGCACATTGGTAGCACTAAACCAAACATATTTGATACAATCTCCGAATGGCTTCTCTACTATTCGGGGATTTTTTGTTGTTTGCAGTAGATTGGAGATAAGCGAAATCGAACTAATGAAGCTATACGGAAAAGGAATTGACATTAATACAATACTAAATTCGCAAGTAAAATAATATGATAACCAAAGAAGTTGCCAGAAAACTGGCAGAAGAGTATTTGAAACAAAACTCTCGCGATTTTACATTTATAGATTCCAATGATAAAATTTATTTTGAAGAAACCCATGTTATTCCTTTTGGAGCAAAACTTGGTGAAGTTCATAGCACTTATAGTATTGGCTTTGGTGAAGTTTGGGGAGATGAAGTTAAAGTGTCATTCGTCATGTTAGATGCAAAAGATGGTACGATACTATATTTAATTACACCTCAAAAATTTGTTAACCCTTAATTTTTTTGCGGTATATAATTGAAAATATAATATAGTTTTGATATTGAAAAACACCCTAAAGTTTAGAGGAATTGAAATTAATCAATTATAATATTGATTATGATAACACCAAAACAAGCAATGGAGATTGCTGAAAATTATTTAAAAGAGAAAAAGAGGAGTTTTACATCAATAAATTCTGTTGAGGAAATTGAAAGATTTGGTTTTTTTTAAAGAAATGAAAGTTCTCTATGGAGTATGGGAAGGACAGTATATTGATACCTATGTTGTTGGGTATGGAGCCCCATGGGGCATGGATGAGCGAGCGATGGGGATTATAATTGATGCAAATACAGGTGAAGTCTTGTACACTATGAGCCCTCATGGCCCTATTGAAGAATTAGAAGAATGAAAAAATTGAATTTAATGAAGTCGGTAATCGCCTTTATTCAGATCAAGTAAAAGAATATGGATTTGAAAAATCGGACGCTTGGCTTCAATTATTTTATGAAATGGATGCGGGTGCAATTTAATAACTTGTATTTCCCAATCAAAGACGGGCATCTAACAAAAACTATGCGAGATAGAAATAAAAACACGGAGTACTTTAATTCTTTCATAGGAAGGCAGGAAAGAACGATTAACCATTTTACAGAGTCAATAATAATAGGTCGGGCAAAAATAGAAAGACATCCACAACTTAAGTTGGCAATACTTTCGGCACATATTGAAAAAACAATAGCTCTTTACTCAATGGGTGAAGCAAAGAGTTCAATCAGGATGGCACTAGTTGACTCCATAGCTGCTTTTGAAGAGGGTTTTAAATGGCAAGGGAAAGAATTGGGGTATGGGCAATATGAAGAAATGTTGTGGCTTGTGTGCTTAGGCTTATTGTGTGATATCCCCGCGGATGATTTTAAACGAATTACCAATATTATTAAGCGAGACGGTGTTAAGGATAAGCTGTTGGATTTTATTATTCACGGAAAATTGGGAAACGAATGGCCTGTAACCGCTCATAACTATATTGAACCGTCACTTTATAAGAATACGGATAATTTAAGCAGTGCAATCGAACTTAAACATTACCTTGATAAGGTGTGGTACAAAGGTCAAAAAGACGCTGAATGGCATGACAGCCACCTTGATACAGAAGTTAATACCTATTTTGGTTATTGGGCATGGGAAGCGGCAGCAATAGTGAAATTAAAAGGCGTTGACGACAGCAGTTTGAAGGAACAAAAGTACTACCCATACGACGCAGTACATTGGTAGTACTATACTAAATATATTTAATACAATCCCCGAATGGCTTCTCTACTATTCGGGGATTTTTTTTGTTATCGTGTTTGTAAAATATTACCCCGCTGCAAATGATGTTCCGCAACCGCAGGTAGTGGTGGCATTGGGGTTACTAAACGTAAAACCTTTGTTGTTAAGTCCGTCCTCCCAATCTACTTGCATACCGACTAAATACATTAAATGGGCTTTATTCATCAGTATTTTTATACCGTCGGTCATATATTCAGTATCACCTTCTTCCTTGCTGTCAAAAGCCAACAGATAAGATAAACCTGAACAGCCCCCGCCTTTTACACCAATACGAAGTCCTTGTTCACCCGAAATATTAAGCGTGTTTATCAGCTTCAATAACTCGGCACGAGCACCTTCAGTAAAAGTTATGGGTGAAGGGATAAGAGTTTTAGGGGCATCTAATACTTCCATAGTGTTTATGGTTTATACTACAAATATCGCAAAAACAAAGCCAATAGCATAGCTGTGCCGTTTTGCCATTATTTATAGCGTTTTACGTTGGCCATTTTATTAAAGCCTGTAAACATAATGTTTGCTTCGGGGTGGTTGTTTAAGATGTCGCGTATATCTACTGCCAACGTGTACATGGCAGGTTTTTCTTCACATCCTTTAGGCTCTCCTTTGCTAATACGAAAGCGTAAGCGTACAGGGTAGGTTTTTAATTCAATTCTGCTTTGGTATAAGTTAAAATCGTCTTTTTTGCAGTTGAAATAACTGCTGATAGTAATAAACAAAATACTGTCCTTTTGTTCAGTATGAACAATATTAAAATCTACAGCGCCTTCGTCAAGACTATACAGGCTGTCATTAACTACTATTCTCTTTACAAATACGGTTAAGGTATCGGTTTGATAATTCACCATCATTTTTAATGTATCTGTATGCGGCGAAAGCGGCACGGCAACACTTTTACCCGTTTTACAACTATACATACTGATTGCGGCCAGCAAACCGATAATTACTACAACTACTCTCATTACTCCTGTTTCTCTTTGTCCTGTTATTGCTTTATAAACCTGCCCGTATAAGTAGTAGTACCGTCATTTGCACTCACTATATAAACGCCCGCAGGTAGTGTTTCTATATTTAGCCAACCATTTTGCAGGGCAATTGTTTGTAGTTGCTGCCCCATAATATTGTTAATGGTAGCGTAACCAAACTCACCGCCGCTTAGTTGCAGCCAACTGTTGGCAGGGTTGGGGTACAGTACCAATTTATCTTTTTCAACGGTTTTGCCTACGCTTTCGGGGTATAAGTAAGTACCACTAACACTTGTAGCACCCGTGTTGGCAGAATCGAGCCAGTCTTTCAAGCGGCTGCGGGGGGTAGAACCACTGTTGCGGTTCCAATGCCAATCCAACCTGCCGTAAAAATCAGTGCCGTTCAACTTACTACAAGATGCGCTTCCGCCCGTAAGGGTTCCAATCAAATACCCTTTTTTATTAAATAATGCTGAACCTGATGAGCCGGGTTCGGTAACACCATGACCGTTGGTTGTGGCTGACCATAGTACTTCCCAATGGGTATTATCGGGCGAAGTAGGGTAGGGCGCACCCTTTTTTAAGGGCCAAGTGGAGGTAGATATTTTTTTAATATCGTATTTGGGGTGATGAATACTTACTGCGCTATCGGTATAATCTTCGGTAGTATCTAAACTCCAGCCTGAATAATAAACGCCATAATTAGGGGGGATGGGTTGTGTAAGCTCAATCAATAAAAAATCGCTACCCAATTCGCCGCCTTTATCTTCAGTGTGTGCCAGTACTTTTGAACCTGTAATTTTATTATCGGCAAGGTTGCCTTCGCTCATGGGGTTTGCACATGAGGGGGCTTCGTAGTTAAAGGTAAACAGCCAGTATTTAAACATGGTATCGTTGCTTAAACTATCGTTAAGACCTAAACCGCAGTGCATGGCCGTTAGCAAATACGGCTTAATTGTTTGCGAGGTATTGTTTACCATTGCTCCTGTGCACCATTGGGTATTAAAATCGGTGTAACTTAATATGCGTACCACTGAGTTACGTTGGTTTCTCCAATTATCGCCCTCGCTGCAATTTACATTTACATTGCAAGCGGCTGCATTGCCAAACCCATCGGTTTGAATTTCGTTAGGGTTGGTATAACGGTAGATGTAGCAAAGTCTTTCAATTACCAAATTGGCTGTATTGCTTACCCCTCTGGGCACAAAATATTCTATCACTGCTTCATGCCCTGCAACAGGTGTAGTAGAAATAATGTTTTGGGTTGAGAAATCAGTTGCTTTGTAAGTGTTTTTAACCGCTTGGGTATTGCTATTGTAAACAGTTAACGATGCACCGTTAGGCATATTCTCCATTTTACCTAACAGCGTAATTGCCTTTGCGCCTTCAAGCTGTACTTTTAACCGCCAAACTGAACCTTTATCAGTGGTTATCCACTCGCCCGAATTGTAAAGAGTGAAATTAACAGGCAACAAGCGTCCCACATTCTCAGGTCGGTAAGGCCGCTTACTATTGTTGTCTTCGGCATACATTTGCTCGGCATCCAGTCCTTTTATAGTATGCACAGCAGTTGGGGTGATGGCAGGTAAGGCGTTTTGTTGCCCTTGTGCGGCAATAGCAAAGCCAAAAGCCATTGCCAGTGCAGTATATTTTGGTAGCGATTTAATACCCATATTGTGTTAATAAATACATAAACGCAGCAATGGATGCTGCACCCAATTCAAGTTCTCTTTTATTGACGTTCTCAAAGCGGTCAGTGTTGGCATGGTGGAAATCAAAATAGCGTTGAGAATCGGGAACGAACCCTGCCAGCAAAATACCTTTCTGTGATTTTTTAAGAGGGCTAATGTCGGCACCGCCGCCGCCATTGGCAAAATCATGCAGACCATAAGGTTCAAACAACTTTACCCATTGGCGTACTAATTCTATCTTGCCTGAATCTCCTTCTAAGTGAAAACCGCGCGGAGTGAAACCCCCTCGGTCGCTTTCAATAGCAGCAATGTGTTTTTCTTGCAAACTGTCGGCTTGGCGGGCATATTGTAATGCGCCTTTAAGCCCGTTTTCTTCGTTCATAAACAATACAGCGCGTATGGTACGTTTGGGGCGTATGCCCAATGCCTTAAATATTCTTACTGCTTCTATTGAGTGTACACAGCCCGCACCATCATCGTGAGCACCCTCGCCGTTGTCCCAAGCATCCAAGTGGCCACCTGCAATAACATATTCTTGCGGAAATTCAGTACCGCGTATTTCCCCCACAACATTGTACGAAAGCACATCGGGCAGCGTTTGGCACGTTTGGCGGAAATAAAACTGTAATTCAGGTTCGCTTTGCAGCAACAGGCTTAGTTTATCAGCATCTTCGGTGCTGATGGCGGCGGCAGGTATTTTCTTCACACTGTCTTCATACACCAATGTACCTGTATGCGGATGCTTATCCTGCGATAAATTCATTGAACGGACAATAACACCCACAGCACCGTGTTTGGCTGCTTCTTTAGCTCCCCAAACCCGTTGGTCAACACAACTGCCGTAGGCTGCAAACGTATATATTTTGCGGGCATCCATAGGGCGACTGTAAAACACAATTTTGCCCTCTATCTTTTCCTTGCCCAGTTTTTCAACTTCTTCAATGCTTTTTACTTCGATTACTTGAGCTGTTATTCCTTTTTTATCGGTACCAATGCTGCCCCCTAAGGCGCAGATATTTACCTTCTCTTTTACCCTTTTGCCAATAATTTTGCCTTCTTCGGCATCGCCGCGCACCCAATGGGGAACCATACAAGGTTGCAAAAACACGGTATCAAATCCCAAATCAGTCATGGTTTTATACCCCCACTCAACTGCTTTTTGGGCATTAGCCGACCCACTTATACGACCCGGTGCGGTTTTACAAAGCTCACCCAACATAGGATGGGCTTTGCCCCGCAACAGAGCTTCATCAAACATACGGCGTATAACAGCACTATCAGAGTTGGGGTTTTGGGCTGAAAGACAAAACGGTATTGCAAACAGCCAGCAAATAGTAAGTAATTGTTTCTTCATTCGGTTCAACTCCAAATTAACACTAAAAATCCAAGAAGTTAAAATTTGAGTGTATCTGACTCTTTCTTGCATTTGCATTAGCAAATTGAGCGAAAGTCTTTTACCGTCGGCAGAGTGCATGAATCAATCTTCCCCGTCCTTCTGACTGTATGGGAGAACCTTATAACAACTGTGTTCACAAAGCGGGATAAGATGCTTCCTTCGTCAGCATGACAATACCCCTAAATCCCCTGTGGGGACTTGCTCTTCCCCGTTATTGCGAGGTCTATCCGAAGCAATCCGTTGGTATAAACACTAAAATCTAAATACTAAAAAACTGTTGACCATTGACGGTGTACTGCTGACATGTAAACAGATTGCCACGTCAGCCGAAGACGGCCTCCTCGCAATGACGATAGTTGAGCAAGTGCGGCTGCCTTCCTGAGCTTGCCGAAGGGTGCGGAGGTGGCTGGTAAGGAGTTACTATGAGTGGTTAAGGTATTACAAAACAGTATAAGATGTTTCGCTATCGCTCAGCAGGGTAGTATGGGATGATTTATGCAGTAGCGGTGCTTGCGAGGTTTCTTGCAGCATCAAGTACTGCATTCAAACCGCTTACATCGCTGCCTCCTGCGGTAGCATAAAAAGGTTGACCGCCTCCACCGCCTTTAACCAACTTGGCAAGTTCACGGATAATTTTGCCTGCATCGTAGCCCTTTTCTTTTACCAGATTGTCGCTAATCATTACAGTAATATTGGGCTTGCTTCCAATTTCGGCAGTAAGTACCAAAAATAGGTTGTCAATCTCACCGCGAAGTGCAAAAGCAAGGTTTTTAATGGCTTCAGCACTGCCAATGGTAACCCGTTGGGCTATAAAGTTAAGACCGTTAATTGATTCAATGGTTTGTTTCAACTCTGCTTTTACTTGTTGTACTTGTGCATTTTCAAGAGCTTCTAACCGTTTTTGCAATTCGGTTTTTTCGTTCAACAGAGTTTCAATTCCCTTTTTAAGGTCTTTAGTGTTATTTAATAAGGCTTTGGCCTCTTCTACCAATGTAACCTGTTCATTGATAAATTCTTCTGCCTTTTCAGCAGTAATGGCCTCAATACGACGCACACCTGCTGCTACAGAAGTTTCGGCAGTGATTTTAAAATAACCTATTTGACCTGTGGCGGGTACGTGGGTACCACCACACAATTCCATGCTGTAATTTTTATCAAAGGTGATAACACGCACGGTATCTCCGTATTTCTCACCAAACAAAGCAGTAGCACCCTGTGCTTGTGCTTCGGCAATAGGGATATTGCGTTGCTCGGTCAAAGCAATGTTTTCACGTATTTTTTGGTTTACCATACGTTCGACGGTTGCCACTTCTTCTTCGGTCATTTTAGCAAAATGAGAGAAGTCAAAACGCAGGTAATCAGGGCCTACCAAACTACCTTTTTGGTTTACGTGATCGCCCAAAACACGTTTTAAAGCCGCGTGCAATAAATGCGTAGCGCTATGATTATCAGCAATTAAAACGCGACGATTTACATCTACTCTTGCTTCAAAAACTGCTTCGGAATTTTCGGGTAACCGATTGGTGATGTGGATGATAAGGTTATTTTCTTTTTGGGTATCTACCACCTCAATTTTTTCATTGGCACTTTGCAAATACCCTGTATCACCTACCTGTCCACCACTTTCAGCATAAAAGGGGGTTTTATCCAATACTAACTGGAAAAACTCTTTGTTTTTGGCTGCCACCTTGCGGTAACGTAGTATGCGCGATTCGGCAGTAAGGGTATCATAACCAACAAATTCTGTTCCGTCGTCCTTTGGCAAGCTCAGGACAGTAACCCAATCGTCTTTTGTAGTTTCTGCTGCCTTACGGCTACGGTCTTTTTGTTGTTGAAGCAATGTGTCAAATCCAGCTCTGTCAACACTAAGGCTACGCTCTTTAGCGATAAGCTCAGTTAAATCTATCGGGAAACCGTAAGTATCATATAGTTTAAAAGCTTGTTCTCCGTTGATGTTTTCATTTTCAATCAACTTCAACCCATTCTCCAAAGTCCTTAAAAAGCTGATTTCTTCTTCTAATACTACTTTTTGTATAAAATCCTGTTGCTGGCGTATTTCGGGGAAAATACCGCCGAATTCCTGAGCCAGTACGGGTACCAGTTGGTTAAAGAAAGGTTCTTTTAAGTTAAGGAAGCTAAAGCCGTAACGTACAGCGCGGCGCAATATGCGGCGTATTACGTAGCCTGCTCCGTTGTTGCTTGGTAATTGTCCGTCGGCAATTGTAAAGGCAACTGCACGTATATGGTCAACAATCACACGGATGGCAATATCGGTTTTGGGGCTTCCGCCGGGTATAGCAGCAGGGTCGCCGCCAACGTATTTCACTCCGCTAAGTGCTTCTACCTTGTTTATCAAAGGCATAAACACTGTACTGTCGTAGTTGCTGGTTTTGTTTTCAATGGCACGTACCAAACGCTCAAAGCCCATGCCTGTATCTACGTGTTTATCAGGCAATGGTTGCAGGCTGCTATCAGCCATGCGGTTATATTGCATAAACACATTGTTCCAAATCTCAATTACCTGCGGGTGGTCGTTGTTCACTAATGTATCACCGCTAATGGCTTTGCGTTCGCTATCAGGGCGCAGGTCAATGTGTATCTCACTGCAAGGGCCACAGGGGCCTGTATCACCCATTTCCCAAAAATTGTCTTTTTTATTCCCACGCAAAATACGGTCTTCGGCAATGTGTTTTTTCCAACAGTCGTAGGCTTCTTGGTCAAAAGCAAGGTTTTCGTTTACATCCCCTTCAAACACCGTTACATATAAGCGGTCTTTATCTAGTTTAAACACTTCAGTCAGCAGTTCCCAAGCCCAAGCAATGGCATCTTCTTTAAAATAATCGCCAAAGCTCCAGTTGCCCAGCATTTCAAACATAGTATGGTGGTAGGTATCGTGCCCCACATCCTCTAAGTCATTGTGTTTTCCGCTCACGCGCAGGCATATTTGAGTATCGGCCACCCTTTTGTTTGGGGCTTGTTGGTTGCCCAAAAAATAATCTTTAAACTGGTTCATCCCTGCATTGGTAAACATCAGGGTAGGGTCGTTTTTAATTACAAGGGGTGCCGAGGGGACAATTTTGTGTCCTTTGCTTTCAAAAAAATCTAAAAACTGCTGCCTAATTTGTTGAGCGTTCATTGGTGCTATTTATGCGTTTACTGCGAAGCCGCAAAAATAAGGGAATTTGTGAGTTGTGAGAAGGCAGATTTGTAAGAATGTAATAAAAGCGTCAGACAGGCTCATTGCTCTCATCGTTGCAGAGATTGTAGAGGAGCAAGTGGTATAAACTACCATTAATCTCTCTTTACCAGTTGCACCCTTCGGTAAGCTCAATCCTTAAACAGGCTCAGGATGGCAGCCGCACTTGCCCGTCGTTGGTAAAGTTCTCTTTAGGGCTTGAACAGAGCTTGTCGAAGTATAATTTAGGGAGGCTGTTTGACTCACCCCTGATTTTTGTTTTGGTCGACTTTCTAATATTCGCCCCTCTCTTTGTAAGAGAGGGGAAGTGTTGGGTTATCAAGCAAGGTTGCGATGTTTTGGGCGAGTAAAATGTTGTCTGCCGCACTCGCTCAACTATCGTCATTGCGAAAAACCGTCTTCGGGTTTTGAAGCAATCCGTTTGACACCTCTCATAGTCCCTCCTATACAAACGCGCCCTTCGGCATTTGTTTTGGTTGACTTTCTGATATTCGCCCCTCTCTTACAAAGAGAGGGGAAGTATTGGGTTATCAAGCAAGGGTGTATTGTTTGGGGTGAGTTAAATGTTTGTCTGTTGCACTCGCTCAACTATCGTCATTGCGAGGAGGAGGCACGACGACGTGACAATCTGTTTGCAGGTCAACAGTCCACTGTCAACGGCCAACAGTTTTTTATAATTTAGTAGTTATATTTTAGTGTTTATACCAACGGATTGCTTCGGGAGACACTCGCAATGACGGGGAAGAGCAAGTCCCCACAGGGGATTTAGGGGTATTGTCATGCTGACGTAGGAAGCAGCTTATCCCGCTTTGTTAACACAATTGTTATAAGGTTCTTCCCTGCGGTCAGAAAGGCAGTAGCAGTTTACAATATAGGGCAGTTAATGGGTTTCCAACCTGTACGTCGTTTCACGCACCACTCTATTGATGCTGATATTTCGTGTGAGCCGGGTGCGGCTTGCCTTGCACCTGATACAGTAATATCATAGCTATACCCGATTTTAAACTTATCGAACTTAAACCCTATGAGGGCAATAATGGCATCGGAATTGGGCGCGGTTTGCCTAAACCACAACCCCGACACAAAAGAACCTTTGTTGAGGTAAAACCCGATATTGGTTTGAAAGAATTTTTGCTGAACCATTATCAAAATATTGGGAGAAATGGTCATGGGTTGTTCCGTAGGATTAGGCTTCGATTTCTTTAACGATATTACTGTACCTGCGTGTAGTGTATAACGTCGGGGCAGTGTAGTCCCCTCATTGGTATTATGAAAAAACGATTGGTTAGGTTCGCTTATGTTGTGCACGGCAACCCCTGCATAAAACGAACCCGAATAAAGCAGTCCGCCCGCCGAAAAGTTGGGAAAGGTGACTGTGTTGGTTGCAAATGTTTCTTTGGTGGGTAATACAAATCCCCTTTTGGGTAAAATTTCATCGGCAAAATGCAGTTGGCTAAAATCAATAGTGCGTTGCATGATACCCGCTTGTATAGCCAAACTAAAACCAAACCGTTTGTGGTTATGGCCTCCAAACATCCCCATAAACGAGTACACTCCGCTTACGGCTGTGGTGGTTAGCAAACCGTCACCTGCAACGTCCCGCAGGGCAAGCATACCAACGCCTCCGTGCGCCCCGCCCGCATATTGATCGAAAGATGCAGCGAAGGTTTTAAAACTACCCGGCAACGATGGCCATTGGTTTCGGTAACTAAGTACCATGCGCCCTCCCGCTTGTTTATCATTGCATGCTGATGTGCCCGCCAGCGCAGGATTGGTATAAACAGGTGCGGCGTAAAACTGGGTAAACTCAGGGTCTTGTGCTTTTGCGGTAAAACAAGCCCACAAAAAAGCTACGCCATACATGGCCTTTTTGAGACTGAAAAATTTTTGTACAGATAGTCCCATTTGCATACAATTAAAATTAGCGTTAGTTAATAGGTTTCAATAGTTTAAGTGATACATTGTGTGCGGTTTTTCGTTGCCAAGTTCGTCATGTTTTCGATAAATAATTATTGCGTTGACGATGAAGTTTATGGATTGTGGATATGAGGATTTATAATCTATATCAGTTATTGCTGTTTTACTACCTTTGCCCCATATTCCTATGGAACTACTGATTATTTTTTTACTGATTTTAGTTAACGGTGTATTCTCGATGGCTGAAATTGCTTTAGTATCAGCACGTAAGTCGAGGCTGGAGAGTGCAGCCAAAAAAGGTAGTTCAAAGGCTAAACTCGCACTGGAGTTATCAAACTCCCCAAATAAATTTCTTTCTACGGTGCAAATAGGCATCACGCTGATTGGTATTTTAACGGGTATATACAGCGGTGAAAATATTACCAACCAATTGCAGGCCAATGTTGAAAAGATTGAGGCGCTTGCCCCTTACAGCAATACAATTGCAATTGTGGTGGTGCTGGTATTCATTACGTTTTTTTCGTTGGTATTGGGCGAATTGCTGCCCAAGCGTATCGGTCTCACCAATCCTGAAAAGATTGCCAAGGCGGTAGCACAACCCATGAATATTATTTCAAAAATTACTGCTCCGTTTGTGTGGTTACTAACCAGTGTTACCGATGGTTTGATTGCGCTATTTGGCATAAAACCGTCAACGGACAGCAAGGTGACGGAGGAAGAAATAAAATCGATTATTCAGGAGGGCACTACAACTGGAGAGGTTCAGGAAATTGAGCAGGATATTATGGAGCGTGTGTTTAGTATGGGCGATCGTAATGTTAGCTCATTGATGACCCACCGACAGGATGTGGTATTGCTGGATATTAATTTTTCGGCCGATAAGGTGCGTGAAATTGTAGATGAAGCCGTGCATTCAGTATATCCTGTTTATGAAGGAGATAAGTATGATGTGGAGGGGTATATTTTATTAAAGGATTTGTTTAGGCATTTGCAGGAGCCTGATTTTAAAATCTCGGAATATATGCACCCGCCGCATTTTATCAGCGAGCATTTATCGGCGTATGAGACGTTGGAGAATTTTAAGAAAAGCCGCATACACCATGCCATTGTGAGTGATGAATACGGGCAAATGCAAGGGTTGATAACTATGAACGATTTGCTGACGGCTTTGGTAGGTGACGTGGATGAGTTTTACAAGGAAGATTATACGTTGCAACAACGCGAAGACGGCAGTTGGATCATTGACGGGGATTATCCGTTTTATGACTTTTTAAATTATTTTGAATTAGATGATAATTCAACAAGCCACACGTTTAATACGGTGGGCGGGTTGATTATCCATGAGCTAAAAAACATCCCTAAAGAAAAAGACACACTGGTGTGGCAAAACCTGCGCCTTGAGGTGATTGATATGGACGGTGCCCGTATTGACAAAATTATGATTACACAGGTGAAAGAAGAAGAATAGATCTTACTATCAACGTACTTACATTCTTCGATAGACTAAATAACTATAACCTAGTAACCGTCATTTCGAGTAGGCTGTCGTAGGCTATAGTTTCAGTAGGATTGCTTCGGGAAGATTCTCGCAATGACGAAGACCGCTGTCATGCTGACGAAGGAAGCATCTTATCCCGCTTTGTGAACACAGTTGTTATAAGGTTCTTCGCTGCGCTCAGAAAGACACGAAGGTTGCGTCATTGCGAAAAACTGCTTTTGGGTTTTGAAGCAATCCGTTGGAAACTCAACAGCCCACCGTCAACGGCCAACAGTTTTTTAGAATTTAGTAGTTAGATTTTAGTGTTTATACTAACGGATTGCTTCGGGAGACCTCGCAATGACGGGATGTTGCTCCTTTACTATCCTTTGTAGTATATTTAGATACCAAAAAATTAAAGTCAATTGCTTCCTTTCAAAAAATCTAAATTTCGTTTCAGGCCTTTATAGCCGGTACGCTTTACGGGACTGTTTTTGAACAGTTGCTTAAACACATCTTCGGTTATTTCTTGCCATTGGCGGGCATCCATTGTCATCAAATCAGGATGAGGCTCAAACTCAGGCTCGTTGTGAGGTTGGTTAAAACGATTCCAAGGGCATACCTGTTGACATATATCACACCCAAACGCCCAATTATCCATCTTACCTTTAAACTCGGCAGGTATTTCGTCCTTCAACTCAATAGTCAGGTAGCTGATGCACTTGCTGCCATCTACCCAATAAGGGGTAATAGCATCTGTAGGGCAGGCATCAATACAGGCGGTGCAAGTGCCGCAATAATCCTTTATCGGGGCATCAGGCTCTAATTCAAGGTCAATAATCAACTCCCCCAAAAAATAAAAACTGCCCCGTTGTTTATTAATCAGCAGGGTGTGTTTACCCGTCCAGCCCAGCCCGCTTTTTTTCGCCCAAGCGCGTTCCATTACAGGGGCACTATCCACAAATGCCCGCCCGTGTACCTCGCCAATCGTATCGTTAATAAACTGCAATAATTGCTTTAACTTATCCTTTACTACAAAATGATAATCAGTGTTATAAGCGTATTTGCTGATTTTTGGGGCGTCAGCGTGTTGTTGGTGTTGCGGGGTGAAGTAATTGTACAGGAACGATACCACCGATTTTGCCCCTTCAACCAGCTTTGTAGGGTCGAGGCGTTTATCAAAATGGTTTTCCATGTAGCCCATTTGGCCGTGCATACCTTGCTTTAGCCAACGTTCAAGCTGCTGGGCTTCATCTTCTAAAAAGCCTGCTTTGCTCACACCGCAAAAGCTAAAACCCAATCGTTGGGCTTCTTCTTTAATCAAACGGGAGTGCAAGGCTTTATCCATTGCCCAAAAATACTAACAGATACTAACATTACTAACACTAATAGCTGGTGTTAGTAGTAACACTTCTGTTATTACTGTTACTATGTTACTATATCATAAGGGTTGAATAATGTGAATATGGCTGAGTCTAAGAATTTACCGTTGTAGTAATAATTTTCTTTAAAATAGGCTTCTTGAACAAAACCTACGCTTTCGGCCAGTTTAATTGATGCTGTGTTGGCAGGGTTTATATTGGCCTCTATGGTATGTAGTTTTATACTTTTAAAGGCGTACTCAGCGGCCAATAGTAAGGCTTCTTTCATTATCCCTTGGCGATGGTAATCGCTGTGCAGCATATAGCCTACTTCGCCTCGGTAATGTTCTTTTACCAATCGCCAAAAGCCAATAGTACCAATCAGTTTATCAGAACCTTTAAGGGTAATTCCCCAACTAATACCCTCGTTATTAACTACAACATCCATCATCCGTTGCACCAGTATTTTGGCATCGTCAATGGTTTCGGCTTTTGGGCGGTCTATATATTCCATCAGCCCTCTGTTTGAGCGCAGTAGAAACACATCTTCATCGTCGTTGTGGTTTATTTCGCGCAGCACCAATCGTTCGGTGTGCAGCGTTGGAAACGGAGTAAAATTAACGGTTAACATAGTTTAGTGCATAGTTAATAATTACAAACCAAACCTGTAAACTTTTTTTAAAGAGGGCTGTGCGTTGGCGTTCCTCCTTGATAGGGGAAAACAGCCGCACGTGCACCTGACCATCGTCATTGCGAGGAGGCCGTCTTCGGCTGACGTGGCAATCTGTTCGACACCTCCCTTAGTCCCTCCTTACCAGCCCACTAACCACCCAAGGAGGGAAACAGCCGCACTTGCCCGTCGTTGGTAAAGTCCCCACAGGGGATTTAGGG
>JAMIFM010000006.1:0-3453 GCA_035906255.1 Bacteroidia bacterium | reverse complement strand
GTAACGTTTTACAGAATCTTTTAGATATTGGATAGAATCTTCCCTGAATTTTTTCAATTTGGCCAACTTAGCACTTTCAAGCTCTTGCCCGCTTTCCCACAAATACACCAAAAACTTTTTAGAATCAGCTTCGTAACTGTTTACCATTCCTGCTGAGGCAATTTGGGTTACATCGGGCGACATGGCAACGGTACTTACTGAAGTAACACCGGCAAGGTATATGCGTATCAATTTACCTGTTTCAACGTCCCACAGTCTCACACTACCATCTGTAGAGCCGGTAACTGCATATTTAGAATCAAGTGAAAAGGCAACAGAGGTTACTTTCCAGTTGTGGCCTTCCAATTTGCGGATTACCTTACCTGTTAACACGTCCCAAATGATAGCCGTTTTATCTGACGAACCTGAAAGCAGGTATTTGTTGTTAAGAGCGTATGACAATGAGTTTACCTCGTCAGTATGGCCGGTATATGTTGTTTTTACTTCTCCTTTAAAATCAAGTTTAACAATTTCGGGGGTTTGTGTGGCAACAAAAACATCGGTTCCTGTTATATTCAGTGTAATGGCATGTACGGGTTTATCAAACTTTTTAAGATTTTTTGATTCCCCTCTTTTTTTCAAGTCCCATAGTTTCACAGTACCGTCTGTTGAGCCTGAATAGGCAAAACGTACTTTTGGGTCTAAAACAACGGTATTTATAATGTTTTGATGACCATAAAGATTGAATTTTAGTCCCCATGCCGAATCCCATATTTTAACAGAATTATCACGCGACCCGCTGATAATGTACTTACTGTCGCGGCTATAGGCAAGGCAGCTTACTGATGCGTCGTGAGCGCGGAAGTTTTTTACTTCTGTCCCTGTTTTTGCATCCCAAATACGGATTGAACGGTCCCATCCGCCCGAGGCAATAAATTTGCCGTCGGGAGAGTATGTAACCGCTTCAATATCTTCTACGTGGCCTTTTAAAGCCATTAACGGACGAGACAAAGTGTCTTGAGCAGGCAGAAGAAAAGTAGTACATGAAAGAACGAGCAAGCAGATAATCCGTATATTTTGCGTCATAAAAACCAACGTTTTTTAAAATATTATGCAAGTTAAGCAATTTGCGTAACTACACTAATAAATAGCCGCAAGGTTTCAAAAAATGTACATTAACTGATAATTTATCTGTTTAAAAATCAATAAAATGACATTTTAGTGAGTATTTACGGGATATTCTGCCCCTTCACCCTTGTACTATCCTTTGTAGCGCAGCCATTTCCATAGTTCTTTGTAGGTTGGCTTTTTGCCGTACATTAATATGCCGGTGCGGTAAATACGCCCAGCAAGCCATGTTGAACCTACAAACCCTGCTATCAACAGTATCATAGACAATACCAAATCCCACTCATGGCCTTCAATAAACGGTAGCCTAGCCATCATAGTGACGGGGGAAGTGAGCGGTATTATGGATAGCCACCACGCAAGCGAACTATGAGGGTCGTTGGTGATGCTTGATACGGATACAATGAACGAAAATACAATGGGTATAGTAATGGGGAACATGAATTGCTGGGTATCGGTTTCGTTATCAACGGCTGAACCTACGGCTGCAAATAATGAGCTGTACATTAAATACCCGAATATGAAGTAGAATAGGAAAATTAACAGGTATTTTATAACCAGCACGGTTGATATACCGCTACCTACCATCATTTCGGCCATTTGCTCGGCCATTTCTACTTTATCGGGTTGCATACCACCGGGCATGGTTTGCATTTGCTGGCTTGCATCGGCAGCACCTGAAACACCGAAAATAAGAGAGATAACAAATATTAATCCCGACCCTAAAATAGCCCACATGATAAACTGGGTAAGCCCCACCATAGCAATGCCCAATATTTTACCCATCATTAGCTGGAAGGGGCGTACAGTTGAAATTACTACCTCAACAATACGGTTGGTTTTTTCTTCCATTACCCCCCGCATTACCTGCACGCCGTATATAAACACAAACATATACATGAGGAAGGTGAGGGCGAAGCCAATACCCGTGAGTATTGCCGTTTCTGATTTTTTGGTTTCGCCGCCCGAGTTTACCAAAACATTCAAGTCTATGTCCACATCAAGGCTGTCAATCTTTTCAGCACTCAAGCCCGCGTTTTCCATCCGCTTGCTTTTCAATTCGTTTTCAATACAACTGCTGATGGATTGCTGGGTGCTTAAACTGCTTTGCTCGCGGGTGAATAATTGCACCCCCACCGGTCTGTCGAGCGTAAATGAGGGCGGGAAATATAAAATACCGTAAAACGAAGTTGAATCAAGGTTTTTACGGGCATCGTCAATCTTATCGTCTGAATAGCCAAACAACACCTGTTTGTTGTTTTTAAGTTGGCTTTTCACCAGCCCGCTTTCGTCAATTACTTGGATAAAGTGTTCTTTATCTTTTTTAGATTCGTTTACCATTACCCAAATAATAGCCCCGTAAAACAATGCTATCAGCAATGGGCCGAGGAGGGTCATAATGATAAAAGACTTCTTTTTTACCCTGCTCAGGTATTCACGTTGGGTTACAAGCCATATCTGTTTCATGCTGTTGCGGGGATTTCGTTTTTACTAACCAATGAAATAAAAATATCGTTGATGGTAGGAAGCAACTCGCTGAACGAATGCACCAAAGTAGCCGGTAGCAATTGTTGTAACAAACGATTAGGGTTGCTGTCTCCCTCTACGCTAAAAATGGTTTTTTGTCTTCCGTCAGGTAGGGTATCAGTACCTGTTACGGTATAACCTGCTATTGTTTTTGGGTCAAACGCATCGGTAATGGTTTCAAACAGGTTTTTCTTGTACTGCTGTTTGATTTCTTGCAGCTTACCGTCTAATACCTTTTGCGAGTTGTTTATCAGCGCAATGTGGTCGCACATCTGTTCTACCGATTCCATGCGGTGGGTTGATAGGATGATAGTAGCCCCTTTTGACCGCAAATCAATAATTTCTTTGCGCACCAATTCAGCATTCACAGGGTCAAATCCTGTAAACGGTTCATCCAATATTATCAGCTTAGGATTGTGTAGTATAGTGATGATAAACTGCACCTTTTGCTGCATACCTTTTGAAAGGTCTTCTACCTTTTTTGTACGCCAAGAGTTTATGTCAAACTTATCAAACCAATAATCAATGGCTTGTTTGGCTTCATTACGGTTTAATCCTTTAAGGCGGGCAAAGTACATGGCCTGCTCTTGTATCGGCATTTTTTTATACAGTCCGCGTTCTTCGGGCAGGTAGCCTATGGTGCCCACGTGTGCAGGGCCTAAAGGTTCGCCGTTAAAATATACCCTGCCTGAATCGGCACCGGTGATACCGGTTATAATACGTATTAGTGAGGTTTTGCCTGCTCCGTTTGGCCCAAGCAACCCAAATATACTGCCTGTGGGTACCTCAAAACTTACCCCGTTAAGAGCCAGTTTTTCG
>JAMIFM010000005.1:0-20085 GCA_035906255.1 Bacteroidia bacterium | reverse complement strand
GCTCACCTGCTGATTTGGAAACAGCCTTGCAACTGATTTATCTGCGTGCTACTGCCCCCCGCAAGGATGCTGATATTTTTGCCGCGCTTATGGAGCAACTGAAACCTTATGTATTGAACCGTGGTAATGACCCTGAGGAGGTGTTCAGTGATACGGTAAGCGTAACAATGGCAGGCCACCACCCGCGTGTGAAACCGCTTACTATTACTGAACTGGGTAAAATAAACCTTGATAGGGCGTTTGATATTTACAAGCAAACCTACTCAAACTTTAACGGTCACACATTTGTGTTTGTGGGTAATGTTAATGTGGCTTCGTTTAAAGCACTTGCCGAGCAATACTTGGGTGCATTGCCTTCAACAGGTAAGCCTAAAGAGTGGAAAGATATAGGTATTAAAGCCCCTAAGGGTAAAATTTCTAAAGTGGTGAAAAAAGGGGTAGAGCCTAAGAGCTATGTACAATTGCAAAGCCATGGCAAGTTTGAGTGGACCATGCAAAACCGCTTGGAGTTTAATGCCCTGATGGGTGTACTGCGTATAAAACTGCGTGAGAATTTGCGTGAAGATAAAGGCGGCGTGTATGGTGTGGGAGCCAACGGTTACCCTTCACGCATTCCGCAACCTTCGTTTAATATTACCGTGCAGTTTGGTTGTGCCCCTGAGAACGTAGATACCTTAATAAACAACGTGCTGCTTGAGATTGAGAAACTTAAAGCAAACGGCCCCGAAGAAAAAGACCTTAACAAGGTAAAAGAAACTTTAAGGCGTGAGCGCGAAACCAATTTGAAAGAAAATAACTTTTGGCAAAGCGTGCTGTCGCAATACTCGCAAAACAACGAGAAATGGTCAGACTTTGGGCAATACGATAAACTGGTGGACGGTATTACTGCCGATACTATCAAGAAACTGGCAAACAAGTACCTTACTATGGAAAACTACGCCCGTTTTGTATTGATGCCTGAGAATTAATCTGTAAAAATAAGCCATACTTTATGCTGCAAAGGCACGAAGACGCAACACTTATAATTTGCGCCTTCGTGCCTTTGTGGTTAAAGGGAATATCTTTTGCAAAGAATCGTTAAACCTTATGTTTTTATTTTAATGTAGTTATGATAAATCATAAAAAAGCCCATGACGATAAACATCACGGGCATCTCAATTTATATAATTAAGCCACCAAGTTATTGGTCTATAGTAGTTTCAAGAAAGAGTAAGCTGGTTTGACTTTCGCCGGAAATATGTACCTACAATCGAAGGTATAAAAATAATGTGATACAATGCAAGTGCTTTTTAATCAATGAAAAGGCCGCCATACAGAAGTATGGCGGCCTTTCTATTACGTAGCGATTGTAATTTTTTATTCAAGTTTCAATCCATACACCCCTTCGCTGCCGTCGGGGTTAAATCCTTCAACCAATATACCGCCCTTTTTGGTTTCTAACAGGCGTTTGGCTTCAAGGGTAGTGTACACAGGTTTTTTATCAATATGGGTGATGATAAAACCTTCGGGAACGCGGGCATTTTTAAAAGGCCCGTTGCTCACTTTTTTCAACTTCACGCCGCTTTTAATGTTGAATTTCTTTTTATCGGCAGCATCTATTCCCTCCAACTCAACACCCTTCATAGCAGTTATGCTTTCTTTCTTGTCTGATTTTTTAATAATCTCAGTAGTGCCCTCCCGGTTTTTAAGTACAGGACTCAATACCATTTCCTTGTCCTTACGTTTCACGGTCACATTCAGCTTATCACCGGGGTGGTAGCGGCTCACCTGCTCCTGCAATTCTGATGATGAATTAACGGCCACATCATTAATTTTAATAATCACATCCCCGTCTTTAATACCCGCTTTTTCAGCAGCACTGCTTTCATTCACACGGTTCACATACACACCTTTAATATCTTTAATGCCTTTTTCTTGGGCAAGAGCGGCTGTTACATCGGCAATTTCAATCCCCAAAAAGCCGCGCTGTACCTCGCCGTACTTCAAAATATCGTCCATTACTTTTTTAACGATATTCACAGGTACAGCAAACGAATACCCCGCATACGAACCTGTGCGGGTAGCAATGGCAGTGTTAATGCCTATCAACTCACCGTCCATATTCACCAAAGCACCGCCGCTGTTTCCGGGGTTCACTGCCGCATCGGTTTGTATAAAGTTTTCAATGGCATATTGGTTGTTGGCATCGCGAAGCAGGTTAATATTACGGCCTTTTGCACTCACAATACCCGCAGTAACAGTACTGGTAAGATTAAAAGGGTTGCCCACGGCCATTACCCATTCACCCACTTTCACATTATCACTGTTACCAAATCGCAAAAACGATAAATCAGTAGCTTCAATTTTCAGCAGAGCAAGGTCGGTACTTGGGTCGCGGCCTACCAGTTCAGCTGCAAAACTGCGTTTATCGTTCAGTACCACTTCAATAGTACTGGCACCCTCAATTACGTGGTTATTAGTAGCTATGTACCCGTCGGGTGTCATAATTACCCCTGAACCTGAACCGCCGCCCGGCTGCAATTCGGGCATCTCAAAACCTTCACCAAAAAACTGGTGAAAATCAAATCCTTCGCCGCCGCTTACAGCTTCGGCAGTGGTTTTAATGTGCACTACCGCAGGGGTTGCTATCGCTGATGGTTGTGTAAAATCAAAAGCAGGGGTACCATCAGGGTTTTTTAAATTGGCAAAGGCCACTTTGCCTTGCATTTCTTCAATGCTCTTTGGGTTTTTCTTTTCTACAATTTTAAAAACGCCTAATGCCACGGCTCCGCCGAGGCAGGCTACTAAAAAGGTTCCTAAAATTTTCTTATAATTCATATCGTCAGCAATTTAATGTAAGAATAAGTGTTTAACCCAAACAACGGGTTGTGATTGCAAAATAGTATCAATTCATATACCAAAGTGCCGCACATACGTAGTATTTTTGCAGCCGTTAGTCGATGGATAAAAAAACTTATCTTGCCATTTACTTTTTAACCCCCATACAGAATTAACCAATGTTTGGACGCAAAAAATTCAGCGACGAAGAAATTGTAGAAGAAATACGTGGAGGAAACCAGCAAGCACTGGTGTATTTGTATCAAAATAATTTTAGCTCAGTGAGAAATTACATTTTAAAAAATAACGGTACGCTGGAAGATGTGGACGATATTTTGCAAGATGCGGTGATTGTGGTTTGGCAGAATGCAAGCCAACGCGAGTTTACCCTCACCTCTAAGTTAAATACATACATTTATGCCATAGCCAAAAACTTGTGGTTGAAGCAACTGAACAAGGATAAAAGGCTTGACCCGCTTGAGGATTTTCATAGCAACACCCATCCGGCCGATGAGCCTAAAAACCATAAGATGGATTTGGACATTGTGGTGGAGTATTTGGGCAAGCTGGGTGATACGTGCCGCGAGTTGTTGCAGTTGTTTTATTTTGACGGGTTGGATATGACTTCTATTGCTGAACGGATGGATTTTGCCAACGCAGATACTGCAAAATCAAAAAAATACCAGTGTTTTAAAAAGCTGGAGCAGTTGATTAAGCAGGATTTTACCAAAGGTGATTTTAACATTTAACTGATGTAACACATTTACCCTTTTTACGCGAAATGAACTTTGATGATAATATTAATGAGGTTTTTGACCGTTTTCTTACGGGACAAATGAGTGAGGTTGAGGCGAAGGAGTTTTTGCAACAACTGGAGTCAGACCCTGCACTACGGGAGGCATACGAGTGGCACCGCAATATGGTGGCGGGTATTCGTGAAGCACGTCGTGAGGAGCTGAAGGATTATATTAAGAAGAATGCCAATATTAAGTATATAGGTAATATTTGGGGACGCAGTTGGGTAATGACTTCGGCGGCTATCTTGGTGATTATGTTTGCCTCGTATGTTGCTGTTGAATATTTTATGAACTCGGGCAATAATGAAACAACGGCAGAGCAGCAATCAAAAGACAGCGGGAAGACCGACTCAAAAGGGCTAAATGGTGAAAATGAAGACGGTGTAGCAACTCATAAAGAAGATGGGAAAACCAACACACAGGAAACTCCTGCCTATGTAGAAAACTCAACTCCGCAACAAATCAACGGTGATGATGTAATTCCCGAAATTAAGAAGGAGGTGGATTTGTATGCGCTCACCAAAAACAGGCAGGATAATATAACCCGTATTGCCAGCGGCAAAAGCTCAGGCAAGTTGTTGGTGTATTATAAATCGGCAGATGCTCTTAAATATCAATATGAACCGAATAAACTTACGTTGTATAAAGTGCCTTTTGAAGACAAGGTGATGGTGTATGAGATGGAAAAGGCATCATATTTGGTATGGAACAAGGGATACTATCCGTTGAAAAAAGACGGTAAGCCCAACGATTTAACTAAACTTACAGATACAGAGGCGTTGAAAGGATTACCGCCGATTAAATAAGCAACGATTAATAAGTGGAGATGGAATTTTTTAAATACCAAGGTACGGGTAATGATTTTATTATGGTGGATAACCGTAACCTTGAGTTACCGCGCCATAATACCGAGTTGTACCGCAAGTTGTGCGACCGCCGCTTTGGCATTGGTGCTGATGGCTTTATAATGGTGCAAAACAAAGAGGGGTATGATTTTGAGATGGTATATTTTAACAGCGACGGAAATGAGAGCAGTATGTGTGGTAATGGCGGACGTTGTATTACCATGTTTGCCAAACAATTGGGTATTGTAGCCACTAAGGCTCGCTTTTTAGCGGTTGACGGCCCCCACGATGCTGAGATTTTTGATAATGGTTGGGTGAGTTTGTATATGAAGAATGTGGAGGAGATAGAAGGCATTGGAGCAGACTATTACTTAAATACAGGCTCTCCGCATTATGTGAGGTTTATTGAGGGGGAGATAGATAAATTTGATTTGATTACTGAGGCGCATAAAGTGCGCTATAATGACAGGTTTGCTGCGCAGGGTACTAATTATAATGTGGTGCAGCCCGCAGGCAATGTATTGAAGGTGCGCACGTATGAGCGCGGTGTTGAGGATGAAACGTATTCTTGCGGTACAGGAGTTACTGCTGTTGCGCTGGCTGCGGCTGCAAATACACCCGACGGTAAGGATATTACCCAGCCTATCAGCACACCGGGCGGAAATTTGCAAATAGTGTTTGATAAAATAGGGTCTAACTGTTTTGAGAACATACGCTTACAAGGCTCTGCTGAATTTGTATTTGGCGGAACGGTGAGCGTTAAACTCTAAACCTCAAATAAGAAATTCTAAAACCTGTTGACAGTTGACCGTAAACTGTTGACTACCTAACTGATTTCTTCAAAACCTCAAAGCGGTTTTTCGCAATGACGGACTTGTTCTTGTCATTCCGAGCACAGCGAGGAATCTTATAGCAATTGTGTCAACAGGACGGGATAAGATGCTTCCTTCGTCAGCATGACAATACTCCTAAATCCCCTATAGTGACTTGCGCCTCCTCGTCATTGCGAGGTATGCCGAAGCAATTACAATAGTAAATCTAATGAGTTGTGCTATAAACAATTATTGATAGCACAACGCGTTATCATTTAACATTTTCTATTTATGATTTGCCGAACCTTTTTAGGTAACGGTTTTTCATTGTATTGGGTTTCCAATTACTGTGTATTAAAACAGTTCTTTGGCATCCTGAAATCAGTTATTGTTTTAATCACAGCAAACCCTTGTACTGCACGTAACAAAAATAACAACATAACTGCGTAACAGTATAACACCGTAACATTGAAATACGGATTAGAGGGAACAACAAAAAACGCCTGCCTTTTGGGCAAGCGTTCTTAATATTCTGCTTACTAAACAGTGCTTAGCTGTTTAGTTTAGCATGGTCGGCCAAAAACTTTTTCAAGCCGATATCAGTCAAAGGATGGTTCAACAACGCCATAATACTGTCAAGCGGGCTGGTGATAACGTGTGCGCCCAACTCAGCACATTTAACAATGTGCACAGGGTTGCGGATAGATGCTGCCAAAATTTGGGTGGCATATCCTTGTACGGCATACATACTGCTCATTTGGGCAATAAGCTCCAAACCGTTGAATGAAATATCATCCAAACGACCCAAAAACGGAGATACATAAGTAGCCCCCGCTTTAGCAGCCAATAAAGCCTGTCCGGGTGAAAACACAAGGGTACAGTTGGTTTTAATGCCTTTGTTGGCAAAGTAGTTAAGGGCTTTAACCCCGTCTTTAATCATAGGCACTTTTACTACTATTTTCTCATCAATAGCAGCCAGTATTTCACCTTCGCGAACGATGCCTTCAAAATCAGTACTGATTACTTCGGCACTTATATCACCGTCAACAATATTGCAAATGGCTTTGTAGTGTGCCATTACGGCCTCTTGCCCTTTAATACCTTCTTTAGCCATTAGCGAAGGGTTGGTAGTAACCCCGTCTAATACGCCTAAATCGTTGGCTTCACGTATTTGGTCAAGGTTGGCGGTATCAATAAAAAACTTCATTTTGTGTGGTTATCAGTTATTTGTTATTGGGTAATTATGAAACGGTTGCAAAGATAAGTAAACATCCCGATGTTGTTTTAGCGGGATTGAAATCCTACCCTGTTAAAATTACAACGCGAAGCGGGACTTAAGTCCTGCTTCGCGTTGTAATTGCAAGAGCAACGGTTTTTAACCCGATGTATATTAATATCTTAAAATGTAAACCAATAAAAAAGGCCTGTATCTCACCGCTACAACCACATGCCCTTGCTCCATTCCTGACCTGGGGGATTAGTGGGAGCTGGTAGTACAGACCCGGGGCAAATATAATACGGCGTTTGGCTTAACACAAAATTTATATTACTCTTTGAGCAGAATTTTGATGGGCATACTTAGTTTTATCGGCATACGGCTACGGTGTATGTCGGCCATATCCCACAATGGCATAGCGTATATGATGTTGATTATTTGTTGATTGAATGCGCTATCTAACCCCCCTTTTATTATCGTAGCATTAATTGTTTTGCCTGAACTGTCCAAGTAAAAATGTGTCAAAACTTTTCGTGGAAGACTATCTGAGTAAGAAGAAAAATTAAGCGACATTAGCTTTTCATCGATAAACTTTATCCTTGCCTCTTCCCCACCAGGATAGGAAGGGAATATCATCACTTTACCCAGAATAAACTCTTCGGTCGGGTCGGGGTTGGGTAATTCAAGTGCTGGCGGTGGGCTATCAACAGCTGTAATATTTTTAGTGTTTTCAATGGCAAACCCTGCGTGTGTTCTTTCACCCGTAAAACCTGTTAGCAGTACTCCGAACGAAAGTAATAAGGCCAGTAAGAACGTTTGGAAATAATTAAACCGTCGTTTTATTGTTGAGGCAGGGATGTGAATGGTTATTTCGGGTAGTTGGGGTTGCTTTTTTATGCGTCCGCAAATGCTTCCGTTTTTATAGTTTGAGAAGTAATTAAGCACCTCGTTATCACTCATTCGGGTAAAATCAACCACTGTTTTGCTACATACACTGCAAAAACGACCCTGTTCATCGGGGGTCATTTTATCCCAGTTCTCGTGGCAGGGGTTTGGTATGTGATAACGCATATTATTGAAACGAAATTTTTGTCAGTAAAGTTTAAAAGGCTCTATTTTATGAAGCCCTTGCCTCACGCACCCATTTCAAATACCCGCGAGAGTTCATCAGTAAAAACACAAAATTGCCGATGGCAATGGCATAGCTGCCTGTTAGATAACCTACATACACCCACAACGCATTGGAGATGATAAATGACACAAAGCCCCACTTGTTACGGTTACCTAATAAATATACAGCATACAAGCTAAGAGTCATAGCTACCCAGTCAATCCCGTAAAACCGCAATAAGTCTTCCATTGAGGCAAAAATAATAATGTGGACTGCATTTGATGTTAAGCGCATTTTTCCCTTTGCCAATTAAGCCTTGTTAGCTTATTTTGCCCATTGATATGTCTGACTTAGAATTTAACAAAAACGAAGACGCTATGCGTCTTTTAGTAGATAAGCTAAAGCACGAGTTTACCAAAATAAGCAAGGGCGGAGGAGATAAAGCAGCAGCTAAACAAAAAGAAAAAGGCAAGATGCTGGCGCGCGAACGTGTGGCCTATTTGCTGGATAAAGACAGTCCGTTTATGGAAATAGGGGCATTTGCCGCCTATGATATGTACGAAGAACACGGAGGCTGCCCTAGTGCAGGCGTTGTGTGCGGGGTAGGGTATGTGCAAGGTCGCCAGTGTATGGTAGTGGCCAACGATGCTACTGTAAAAGCAGGAGCTTGGTTTCCGATGGCAGGCAAAAAGAATTTACGTGCACAGGAAATTGCCATGGAAAACCGTTTGCCCATTATTTATTTAGTGGATAGCGCGGGAGTGTATTTGCCCATGCAAGATGAGATATTCCCCGACAAAGAACACTTTGGCCGCATTTTCCGCAACAATGCCATTATGAGCAGTATGGGCATTACCCAAATTGCCGCCATTATGGGGAGTTGCGTAGCGGGAGGAGCATACCTGCCGATTATGAGCGATGAAGCCATGATTGTTGACAAAACAGGGTCTATATTCTTAGCAGGTTCATACCTTGTAAAGGCAGCTATTGGCGAAGATATTGATAACGAAACATTGGGCGGTGCTACTACCCAATGCGAAATATCAGGCGTTACAGATTATAAATTTCCTGATGATAAAAGCTGCTTAGACCGCATAAGAGGGATAATGGGCAAAATAGGGCATTATGAAACCGCAGGGTTCAACCGTATTAAGCCCGTGCTGCCTGCAAAAGATCCTAAAGATATTTTAGGAATTATGCCGGCCGACCGTGCTAAACAATACGATACGCTTGAAATTATTGAGCGATTGGTGGACAACGGTGAGTTTGAGCAATACAAAGAATTGTATGGAAAAACCATTTTGTGCGGCTATGCCCGTATTGATGGTTGGGCAGTGGGCATTGTGGCCAACAACCGCAAACTGGTAAAAAGCAAAAAAGGCGAAATGCAGTTTGGCGGGGTGATATACTCTGATAGTGCTGATAAAGCTGCCCGTTTTATACTAAACTGTAACCAAAAGAAAATACCCCTTGTGTTTTTGCAAGATGTAACGGGCTTTATGGTCGGTTCCCGTAGTGAGCAGGGCGGTATTATAAAAGACGGTGCTAAAATGGTAAATGCAGTGGCCAACAGTGTGGTGCCAAAAATTACCATCATTACCGGCAACTCATACGGAGCAGGTAACTACGCAATGTGCGGAAAGGCCTATGACCCCCGCTTTATTTTTGCATGGCCTACGGCTAAAATTGCCGTAATGGGTGGCGAACAAGCAGCCAAAACTTTGTTGCAAATACAAACAGCAACTCTTAAAGGAAAAGGGGAGGAGATTACCCCCGAAGCTGAAAAAGAACTGTTGGATAAAATTACCGACAGGTATGAATCGCAAACCACGCCCTACTATGCCGCAGCAAGATTGTGGGTGGATAATATCATTAATCCGCTGGAAACCCGCAGGCACATCTCAATGAGTATTGAGGCGGCCAACCACAGCCCCATTACCAAACAGTTTAACCCCGGTGTGATACAAACCTGATGCAACACAAGTATCCATACCTGATTGTTGAAGGGAACATTGGCGCGGGAAAAACCAGCCTCAGCAAAAAACTTGCGGCTGATTTTGATTGTCGCTTAATGCTGGAGCAGTTTGAAGACAATTCATTTCTGCCCAAATTTTACAACGATTCACGCAGGTTTGCATTTCCGTTGGAATTAAGTTTTTTGGCGGCACGTTTTACGCAACTGAAAGATGTAATTACCAACCAAAACGAGATTTTTAGCAACCCAAGTATCATATCCGATTACAGTTTTTTTAAGAACCTTGTGTTTGCAAGAGTTACCCTTGAAGACGATGAATTTCAGTTGTTTTATAAACTGTACGAGATTATACAACCCCAACTACCCCGCCCCGATTTGATTGTGTATATACACCGTCCTGTAGGGCAGTTGATTGCTAATATCAGCAAACGGGGACGCAGTTATGAGCAGGACATCCGCCCGTCGTACCTCGAAAAGATAGAAGCCGGATATTTTGAGTTTTTTAAGCAGATGCCCCAACAGAAAATTGTGGTGGTGGATGCTAAAAACCTCGATTTTGTGAATGATACAGATGATTACGAACGTTTAAAAGACGTGCTGTTTACAACCGATTTCGCCGAGGGCATTTCTCGCCCTATTATATAGCCTATGGGTACACCTGTTTTAATAGAATTGCACTATTTGCCAAGCATAGCGTATGTTAAAGCCATTGCAGGCAATACTGTGTTTTTTGAAGCCCACGAGCATTTTATAAAACAAACCTACCGTAACCGCTGCCGCATAGCGGGAGCAAACGGCGTGCAGGATTTGATAGTGCCTGTAAAGAAAAAATCGGCTAAAATACCCGTAAAAGAATTGGAGATAATGTATGCCGAAAAATGGCAGCATATCCACTTTATGGCCGTACACTCAGCCTACCGCTCGTCGCCATATTACG
Source organism: Bacteroidia bacterium (assembly GCA_035906255.1). Lineage (GTDB taxonomy): Bacteria > Bacteroidota > Bacteroidia > UBA8524 > UBA8524 > SB11. Next base: position 9,575 of record JAMIFM010000005.1, on the reverse strand, counting down.
ATTACTTCGAAGACGACATCCATCGGCTATTCTTCACCCAACATAAAAACCTATTGGATTACAACCTGATGTGGCTGGAATGGGTAGCAAAAACGCTCAAAACCACCCTTAACCATTCATTCACTATAGAATATACAGTGCAGGCAGGAGAGGGGGTAAACGATTTACGCAATACCATCAGCCCGAAAATTGAAACAGGGCCTGTGCACCCGCAATACATACAAGTGTTTGAAGAAAAACAAGGATTTATACCCAACCTGAGTATTTTAGATTGGATATGTAACGATTTGCAGGGCGCAAGAAGCTATTACGCCTCTTGATACACGCCCATTTTAGAAAACTTCTCTACCCTAAAGTTGATTAAATCTTCGGTTGAGTAGCCGCTAAGCTCTTTCAGCAAACGTTTAATTTCGGTTTTAAGCGTCTTGTACATCACCTGAGGGTCGTTGTGGGCACCGCCTATCGGTTCTTTAATAATACCGTCAATAAGACCTTGCTCCAACATATCCGTAGCCGTTAGTTTCAACGCCTCGGCAGCCCTTTCTTTATAATCCCAGCTGCGCCACAAGATTGACGAGCAAGACTCAGGCGAAATCACCGAATACCAAGTGTATTCAAGCATCATCACCTTATCTCCTATACCAATACCCAACGCACCGCCCGATGCACCTTCACCAATCACAATACAGATAACGGGTACTTTAAGTACGCTCATTTCAAGCAAGTTACGGGCAATCGCCTCACCCTGTCCGCGTTCTTCAGCCTCCAAACCGGGCGAAGCACCGGGAGTGTCAATCAGCGTAATAATTGGCTTGTTGAACTTTTCTGCCAACTTCATCAAACGTAACGCTTTGCGGTAACCCTCAGGGTTTGCCATACCAAAGTTGCGCAATTGGCGTTGCTTAGTGTTACGGCCTTTTTGGTGACCTATAATCATCACACTTTTACCGTCAATGCTGGCCAAACCGCCAATCATGGCTTTGTCGTCCTTTACATTGCGGTCGCCGTGCAACTCAATAAACTCATCACAAATGTTTTCAATATAATCCAGCGTATAAGGCCTATCAGAGTGCCTTGAAATTTGCACCTTTTGCCACCCGCTCAAATTGCTGTATAAATTCTTCTTAGTCTCAAGTATTTCGGCTTCCAGTTTTTTAATACTGTCCGTAACATCCACCTTTCCCTTTGCCTGCACTTGTTGCATCTTCTCCAACTGTTCTTCCAGTTCGGCAATAGGTTTTTCAAAATCCATCAGTTGTGCCATACTTACTTCATTTTTTTGAACCCGCAAAGTAAACCAATTTTCAAATTAGGTGCACCATGCCCATTGCCTAAATAAATAAGATGTTGAAAATTAATGCAATCAGTAAATTTTTTAAAAAAGTATTGACAAAACACAACAGATAGCTATATTTGCACTCCCTTTTCGAAACCACGGTCTGGTAGTTCAGCTGGTTAGAATACGTGCCTGTCACGCACGGGGTCGCGGGTTCGAGTCCCGTCCAGACCGCAATTATCTTACAAGCCGCGCAATAACGCAGGTGCAAAGGGGCAAAATCACACGGTTTTGCCCCTTTTTTATTGCCTTTCAAAAAATGGTGTACCAATGGGTGTACCAAATCTATTCGGGTGTACCAAACATTTTATCGAATAATTACAGCAAACACAACACATTGCGCCTGTTTTTGCGTTATTGGCAAAAAAGAGGAGGCTTGTGAAAAGATTTTACTCAATGAGCATTCTATTCTATTTGCGCCACAACCGTATTGATAAGCGTGGCAAGGTGCCTGTATACTTTAGAATTACAATTGCCGGTAAACGGTTAGCATCGGGCAGATATACTGGGCAAAAGGTTAGGCCGGAAAAGTGGCAGAATAACAGGGAAAAGGGTAATACGGCAACTAACTTGTTGCTTGAAAGTATAGAGCAAAAGCTAAACTTAATTTATGCTACTCAACTGGCCGCAGGGCAACAACCCACCGTTGAAAGCGTGATGGCCGCTTTTGATGGTAAAGCATCCATAGGCCTGCAGCAATTAGCGGATTTATTTTTTGAGCATTGCGATACTCTTGCATCCAACACTCGCTTAGACAAAGAAGAGCGGGTGTGCAGTACTACTATTAAAACCTATCGCTATAAGTTTAAACACGTGCAGCGTTATTATGCTGAAACAAAGAAAGCCATGCCGGCAGCAGAACATTTTAGTGCTAATTCAATGCAAGCAATAGCGGATTGGCTTCGGCAGGATAACAGTACTCCGCTTGAACGCAATACAATTGCAAGGGTGGTTACTGTGATGAAAAAAATCACTCAGTTTGGCTATAAACAGGGGTATTTGACGGATGATTATTTGAAGAATTTTACCTACGTGCGCGGAGCTGATAAAGCCCCTTTATGCCTAACACTTGAGCAGGTGCAAACCATTTGGACTTATCCCTACAATGATGATTTGCAACCCATAGCGGATATGTTTGTTTTACAATGCTACACAGGTATGTATTTAAGCGATATAGCGGGCTTAACAATCAACAATATCACTACAATTAACGGCAGGCCTTATTTAGTGTACCACAGGGCAAAGAACGGTCAAAAAGCAACGATACCGCTATTTGAGCCTGCTGCATTGGTGTTAAAAAAGTACGGGTTTGTTATGCCTGTAATCAACAAAGATTATTACAACCAACTTTTAAAACGCATTGGTGATCAGGCAGGCATACAACTTAACCTAACCATGAAAATTGGGCGTAAAACCTTTGCAAACATTGTAAAAAATCACTGGGGATATAGTACTACTGCGTTGGCGGCAATGATGGGACACGTAAAAGAAGAAACGCAATTGCACTACGCAAGGCCGCAGGCAGATCGCGTAGTATTGGAGTATGAGAAAATGGTTAATCCCCCACTTTTTTAACCTTCCAGAAAAACTTACTTAAAACAGGATGGTAAAAAGTTTCCCACCCTTCCTGATAAAGCAGATTAACAATAGTGTCAGGGGTATAATCTGCTGGATACAATTCTCGTAGCTGTTTATATAAATCTGTTGTACTTAGAAATACATTGCATTCTTCTTTTGTGTCCACCGGGCAATAGCATTCTGTTAGATTAGCGATTGCGTAATGCAGTGCAGTTAGATCTTCGCCTTCATCTTGTGGTTTTTTCATAAAAGCCGGTAGTTTTTGGTGCGACCCTCACCCACAACAATAGGCGCCGCAATGCGGATAAGCCGCAAAACGGAACTACCGGCAGATCTTAACGCCGGATTGTTGTGTATCATAAGGGTCGCGGAACAAATGTAATTATTTTATAAAAAAAGCCCCTCTTTAAATAGGGGCTTTTTTGTCGCTATCATTTACGGGCAATACCATGTGCCATCATGTACAAAACGGTAAAGCGTATCTATTGTATCTGTTGCAGTGAAATACTTGACCCATCTTTCTTCTATATAGGTTTCATATCTCTTTTCTTGTGCCTCATCTCCGCATTTTTCACTGTATAGAGTATCATAACGTATTAACCAAGCACTATCGTTTGATGTTTTACCGCCGTTTTCGTGAAAACTTAAACCAATATATTTACAATTCTTACACTCTTCCTTTTTACACGAAAACAGGGCAATAGCCAAAGCGGTGAGCAATAATAGTTTTTTCATTATCTACCTTCCTTTATTTTCGATATAATATTCTTTTTTCAAGTCAATAAGGGTGGTTGTAGTGTTGTAAAGACTATCGTAACTTATTCTTTTATTGTTTTCCCATACTTCAAAAACAGCATATCCATTGAAAGGTATGCTGTCAATTATTGCTGCTATATACCTGCCAAATTCATTGTTATAACCCACATAAAAGTGGCCGTTTCTACCAATGTTTTCAGGAACTATTATGTTGTTTACAGTAAGAACTTTTTCAATATTTAAATCAAGATTTTGTGCATTAAACTGTCTAGCATAAAAGGAATAACTGTTAGTAGGGTTATTTTCCTCTCTTTTACAAGAAAAGAGTAATAATGCCAAAGCGGTGAGCAATAATAGTTTTTTCATAACAATGTGTTGTTCACAAATTTATAAAAAACTAAGCATCACTTTGATTATTTATTTCCGATTGCTTGCCTTGCTCTTCCGAAATATCCCTTACAGTTTCCGGATTAAACCTTGCTGATATGCCGTTTTGCAGCGTGTTGTTAAGTCTATTAACAGTGGTTTGTACATTTGCCACAAGTGCAGCAAATTCAGGCGGTAAATGGTAATTGTGGGTTGTTTCTTTAGTTACTGTGCTGGTAGCGGTTACTTCACCCATCCGGCCACCGGTGGCCATCATTATTCTTTGGGCGTTAAAAAACGGAGCAAAGTCTAAAATCGGGTTAGTAGGCAGGTTTATTGCAGCACCGCCATTATTCATGCTGCTATCCAATAGAGCGTCAACAATTGGAGCATTGTTTAAAGCGGTTGCTTTACTTAGTAACACCTCACCCTCTTCCAGCTCTGCAATTATTTGCCCAGTGATTGGGTCTAGGACTGGATTCCCTCCTTGTGCATGCGAACGGCCCTTACCCCTAAAATCACCACCTTTTCCAAATTTAGGGGTTTGCTTGCTGGCAATAACTGCTTGTTGTGCTAAACCACCGGCAAGGGCAATACTTGCGGGTATTATACCAGCCGGCCAACCAAACTGCGCAAAAGTTTTGGTGATGCTCACGGCAGTATTTATACCAGCCTGCAACATGTCTGCAACCTTTTGACGCTGAAATTGACGCTCTTTAATCTTAGCCTCTTCTGCTCTGTATTTATCGTCAATCGCTTTTTTCTGCTGGTTGTACTGTGCATCGGATATTACTTTCCTGTTTTTTTGTTCTTCAAGCTGCTGTAGTTCGGTTTCATGTGCTTCAGTCAACTTATTTAACCGCCCTTCAACTCCATTGTCAAAAACTTGATTTATGCTAGAATATACAGATGTTGCATTCGTTGCAAAATCAGCAACAGCGTTTACTTTTCTCTGCAAAGCAGCAGCTTCCATATCAGCAACGGCATCCTGATAGGTTTGTTCAATAAGCAAACGTTGATTGGCCGTGTTGGCATCTAATTGCACAAGTTGCGCGGCCATTTCAGTGCGTTGGGCATCAGTAAGCTCAACAGCCTTCATCTGCTCTTCAAGTGCTGTTTTTTGAGTTTGCTGCTTTTGTTCTAATTGCGCCAGCTCATTATTAAACAATTCTTGCTGAGCGGCTTTTCTCTCAGATAAACTACGTTTTTCATCCCCTACAATATTTTCAAGCATTGCATGATGAGCGGCCAATTCATCAGCAGCATTTTTTGCCACTGCATCGGTAAGGCTTTGGCGTAGTTTCTTTACTTCAGCATAGTTTTTTTCTATTCGCTTAAGGTCCTCTTGAAACTGCTTATCCATAGCAGACACTTCCTTTTCCCAAGCCTCATTCCTTACTTTTTCAAGCTCATCGTTTTTAGCATGCTCGAGTTGAATAAAATAGTCATGAGTTTTATCAAAGTATTTCAACCCTTCTGCCTCCATACGAGAGTATTTCAAACGCACTCTTTCTTCTGTAAGCGTATCTTCTTTTCCCAACGCTATACGATTATCCTCTGCTAATTTTTTAATTTTCTCATAGAGAATTTCGGATGATTTATCATCTTGAGTTTTTATCGTTTTACCTTGGGCAGATGATATTTCTTTATTCTTCGCCTCAATAAGTTTTTGCAGCTCAAAAAACCGTTTACTGCCAATTTCCGCTTTTTCTAACTGCTCCTGATAGTCTTTTAGTTCGTTTTTCAATAAAGTCAAGTTTCTTACAACAGGCGACGGTGTCGTAGGTTTATTACCGTTGTCGTTGTTATCTGTTTTTTCGTTAGCTTTTTGAATATCGGCACTAACAAAACCAACCTCTTTCGCAATATCTTTTAATGCAATTTTGTATTCACCAAGACCCCAAATTGTATGAGAAACATTAAAATTTTCATCAAGTCCGGCTCCTAATTGTTCAAGCTGAACCAAATAACCTTTTGTTTCGGTTTTAAGAGCCTGCATTGATTCTTGAAATTGTTGAATAATTTTTACCTGGGCTTCCCTTTCTTTTTGTGTTTTTGGAGTGAACTTTTCATTCTGCTCTAACAGAATTTGAAAAGATTTTGACTGTTGTTTTAAACGCTCAACGTTCTTTGCGGCTTCATCAGCTAGATTTTGCCGTTGGTCTTTTGTCTGAAGGGCGTTGATTTCTTTTAATTGAGAGATGTACTCTCTTGATTTCGTGGTATTAACTCCTATTACCTCACCATATTTATTAAACTCCATCACAGTCAGCGGTAAGGTTTCCTGAAGTTTACTCAAAATCGTATTCAACTCTTCCTGTTCCTTTGCTGATAGATTGGTTTTCCCCTTCAGCTCATCATACCGGGTTAAAAGCGGGTTAATTTCATTATTCAATTTATCTACTTCTGCGGTTTGTTCCATCACGGCCTTCGTGTTGTATTCCAGTTCTTCAGAGGTAGTTCTTAGGTTAATGATAAATTGAGCAGTTGATTGTATTAGGCCTTTTAACCCGTCTGTAGCAACATTGTTGTTGAAAAAACTATTTAGTTTCTTTTCAGCCTTTTCAAGGTCAGCAGCTAGGTTATTATTTCGTTTGTTGTACTCTGCCGTAACATTGCTTGCATCTTTGATTGCTACTGCAGCGATTTCCTGTTTTTTTCTAACCTTATCTATGTTTTGGGCAAGGGTGAGGAAGACTACACTACCTCTATCGCCATTAATGCCCATCTCTTCCATTTTCTTAAGAAAATCATCCTGTCCATTGGTGCCGGCTTTCATGGCTTCTAAAAACCTCAAAAACGCTTCATTGGTGCCTAGTTCATTCTTAAGTTTAGTTAACTCACCTGCTCCAAAGCCCGCTGCTTTACCAAATTTTTCCGTATCCTTCACAAAGTCCATGAAAAAACTGTTTAGTGCCGTTCCGGTCATTTCAACTTGCAAACCCGCTTCCTCAACCACTGCACTATATCCGCCCAAAGCGGCAGCTCTTAAGCCGGCAGCGTCTTTTAAGGGGGCTGTTCTACTTAAAAACTCAACTTCAAATTTTGCTGAAGCAGAACCACTGTCGGCAATTTTGTTGACCATACTGCCAATATTTAGAATTTCCTCGTCAAACAATTCGCTTAACCTACCCATCTGTACAAGTGCACCTTCGCCTAAATCCTCTCCTAATGCAGTGTTAATTATATCCGCCTCTTTGACAAATTTTGCAATATTGTCAACTCCGCTTACTCCCAATCTCCCAGCCTCTGCGGATAGTTTTAGTAATTCACCTCTAGATGCCCTTGTATCAATTTTTGAGAGCCTATTCTCAAGATGATGAAACTCGCTTTCAGTTAGTCCCGTGGTTTTTATCACATCACTTTGAGCATCACTAAGCAACTTCATTTTGTCAATAGCCCCGAAGATATACTGACCGATTGTTTGCACTCCCATCAAGGCGGCATTACCTGCAAAGGTTCCTATGATAGAACTTTTTATCTGTCCCATAACGGAGCTGCCGGCACCAAGTTTATCAGCCTGTTTAGTGGTTTGGTTGAGTAGTTCTTGCTCTTTTCGCAATGCTTTCAACTTCGCATCAATAGCAGTAAACCTTTTGTATTCTTCTGTAGCTTTCGCTAAGTTGTTAGGCATTTTCTCAATTTCAACCCTCAAACGATGCCACTCAGCACGAAGCTGTGAAGTTGATGGCTCTAGTTTACCGCTTAACTGGCCTTCCAGTGTGCCGATTTGGGCATTCACTTTTTGCAACTGAGCATTGGTTTCTGCCCACTGCTTGCTGCCGGTATCCATTTTTAAAAGTTTGTTTTCAAGCGTCTCAGCTTTTTTTCGTGCATTATCCAACTGCTTTTGTAATTGCACATCATCTATAAGGATTTTGACGGTACGGGTTTGGTCTGCCATTTTCTAGTCTATAAAAAGGTTATTAGCAATAATATTTGCATCAGCATTGGCCAACTCATCGGCCAATTGGTTAATGTTTCTATCTACCACAGGGTTAAACCATGGCTTTGGCTTACGTGATTTGCCTTTTAGGCTAGCTCCAAAACCTGTTTTATTAAGTGCTGCTTTAATCGTGCTATTGTTATAGCCTTTGGCACGCATTGATCCTATTATTTGCCTTGCGGATGGTTTTGCAAACAAATCTCGGCCATCAGCATCAATTGGGTATCCGCGTCCTACTCCTTTGTGAACAAAAACAGCATGGCGGGGCATTGCAAAACCAATAGCACCAATTACATTATTTCGGTTTTTATAATACCGGTCTCTTAGATATCGGTAAAACGAACCCGAATAGGAGCGTATGCCCAATGATTTTGCTTCTGACTTTGCCGCGGAAAGGGTTGATTTCCCCCATTTACGGGCAACATTATCCCGCTCAGTTGTGTTAATATTTCTCATAAGCGGTACAGTTCCATTTCGCCCTCTGTGATGCCGTGCTTGGTAACTTTATACTTTAGTTTTTTGCACAAATACTCATTTGATTTTATGCGTATTTTCTTTGTAAAATCAAACTCCAGTATATCAGTAAGGCTAAACTGCACATTAAACACTGCAATGCGCGTTGTGGTAATAAACTCAGCGTATTGTTTCCAAAAATTGTTATACAAGCCTTTGGCACCGTCCCACTCTAATGTATAGTTTGTGCCGGGTATGGTAACATTATTCCAAGCCTTATCGTTGAATGATAAGTATGGATAATCAATTGCAGAGCTATTTTTTTGCATACCTCTATAAAACAATAGTCTAGGCTTAAACACAGGTTTACTTTCATCAAGTGGGAAATCTGAATTTTGATTAGTATGAGGTACTCTGAAAGTTCTATTGCTACCAAACCCTAGCTCTCCGGCCAAGGAAAAGAGTTCTATAAAATCTTGGCTAATAGGATATGATATATCCGTTGATATCTCTGAAAATGGGGCTGTTCCAAAACTTGTAAGTTCCGTTGGTGAAATAATTATTACATCATCAGCATCATTATTTTTTATTAAACGTAATCCCCTATCCTCAATGAACTTAAAGGTACTATTCGGGTTAGCAATGTTTGTATAATCTACAACGTCATTACTGTTGTATATGTCTTTGAAAAATTTAACTTCAATTTTATTATCCGTTCTGCTAAAGTGGTAGCTCATGCAAAATAACTTGGCCAAGTGCTTGTAAAAATCACGGATTTTAATTTCGGGCAAAAACCGGTTGGCACTAAACGTAACATCATTGCAAGTGATAGGAGTATAAAAAACAAGCGTACGCAACTCGGCATCAGTTATAAATCCACCAGTATGTTGCATGCCAAAATAATATTCAAGCTCTTTTAATACAAAATGAAGATAAAAATACGGTGAGATTTGATAGTCTAATGTAACAATTGAAAAGTTGTTGCCTAGATTTTGGTTGAAGTTATTAATATACGGAATTAATGGGTTGCTATCATTCTTTGTTACACCAAATACATAATCAAAAGTGTCAACGTTTCCTGTAGTGGTTGCTAACATATGAGAATATAGTGCTGGGTCAGCTGAAAGAGCGGGCAAGGTA
>JAMIFM010000004.1:0-36663 GCA_035906255.1 Bacteroidia bacterium | reverse complement strand
GTCTTTGAACGGTGTATAATCTTCAGGCACCAGCTTTTCTTTTTTGGCATTATTCAGTAACGTTTTAAAGGTACGCATGAAAACAAACAGAGAGTTGAGTTTAAGTCCGCGAGCAAGATTCCACTCTTCGTACTTTTTCAAAAAATTATAATCTACCTGCTGAAAATTTAGGTTGGCATCTTCGCCAATATAGTTTCGGATATTCCTGCCAGTTTCTTTGAACACATTTGCATACCCTACTTTACCTGTTGATTTTAGGCGTTCGTAGGTGCTGTCAAAGTATGCCGTTACACTTTTAAGTTTTCGGGTGTCTTTTTTGAGAGCCGTTTTAATATCGTCAGCGGTAAGTTGTTTATCTTCTTCGTCTGCTTTTATCAATAGTTTGGTGGCATCGGTTTTCTTTTTATCAAGAATAACCAACAACTCTTTGTACAGCGGGTGTTTCTTTTTAGGATACCCTGTCTTGGTATCCCAAAGCTCTTCGGTACAATGATAACCTGTATAAATTATCCTTCGTTTTCGGTCTGAAATGATGGATATTGCAATGGGGTACTCGCCATTTACTGCGGTTTTCCAAGTAAGGAGTTTAACTTTAACAGATGCCATTAGGGTGCAACATTGGTGCAACAAAGTAAGCAAATTTTGATAACACGAAGTAAATAAAGGAAGTTTAATTACACATAAACAACTGATAAAAAGACACATATAATTTATAGAAAATTTTAGAAAGATAAAATACATTGCTTGGGGTGCAAGAGGTCGTGGGTTCAAATCCCGCCACTCCGACTTAACAATATTACCCCCATAATCCCATTGGAAAAACCAATGGGATTTTTTATTTTATCTGTACTCACTGCATAATTCTTTTATAAACAAAAAATCCCGCCACATTAGGCGGGATTCCATACACAATTCAAACACCTATACCTTAATCATTGTGTATTGCCTATTAACCTACCTTAAGCCTCTTTGTATCTTAACATGATTCGTCTTTTGCCTTTAATTTAAAATAGTCGTACAGAATAATCCCTCCCAATACCCCACAAACAATATAAAACACAATAAATTGGATATTTAAGTATAATACACCTGCCAAAACACCGCCGCATAAATAAGCACTCACTATGCTTAGCAACAACTTAGCCCTATCACGTAATGATTTATCCCTCCTGAATTTACGTTTAGTAAACATCGAAAAAATAATACCCAAATCAGTCGTTAAACCGGTAAGGTGGGTTGTTTTTACCAAAAAATTAGAAACACTTGCCGTCAACCCGTTTTGCAACCCCATAGCAAACAGCATCAGTGCCACAAGTATCTCAGTCTCAGTAAGTGTTTCTTTATAAAAAAACTGCCCGTAACTACCTACTAAAAACAAACAAAAAATCTCTATAGATAGCGGGGTTACGTGCGCTAAAAATGGTTTTTTCGTATTAATAATTATTACGTTAGAAACAAAATTTCCGAAGAAGAAAAGGAATATCCACCCGAAAACCACCCCTGCCTGATACCAATTACCTTTGGCAATTTCTTCGGCTAAAATTGCATAATGCCCTGTAACATTTGATGTGAAGGCAAAAAATATCATTAACGATGCCACATTAGCCATCCCTGCTGAAAATGCGGTTAACGAACCTAATTTAATATTATCCGAAAGCGTCCTGAATTTACTATACTCTGTCAACATACCTCATCTATATCTTTTCAAACGTCATCTTTACAATACCTTTCACTTGCAGGTCTATATCAAAATATAATACCAACCTGTTATTATCTAATTCCGATAAATCGTAATACTCTGTCTTATTATCCTTGTAATTTAATTTAAGGATATGCCCCCGTCCTTTAAGTTTCCAATCAATTTCAGTTGAAGGTTTATCGCTATTGTGTAAATAAAGTTTGCCGTCAGAAGTAAACTTCCAAACTTCAGCTTTATGGATAATAAGGTTTTCCATTATCTCAATCTTCACATTATCATCTATCTGCTTGGTAAACCCATCGTTGCCGGTTGAGTTATTAACCTTTTCATACTCCCACGACACCTCTTTCCACGAACCTACAATAGCTTCTTCGGGGCTTTTGCCACCTGTAACTAACAGTGTGAAAAAGCCTATTATTGCTGCAAAAATTATCGTGTACAACGCCCTTATTTTCATACCTCTATAAATCAAACAACAATTCCGATACGTGATTCTTTTCAGGCACACCTACGCTTATTGTCCAGTCAAATTCTGTTATTTTTAAATCACTCCTTTTAATAAATTTCATAATATCAAACCCATTACCGCCGGCCGTCTTTAATCGGTAACTCTTGGGAATAGCTGCTTGAGTTATTGTATATCCTGCAATAAAATTTTGAAAAGATGCTTGGTTATACCCTAAAAACAAATCGATACAAATTGTTACCCTTTTTTGGGCATATTTATTTTTTAATATTGTTACCGCCTCTTCAAACTCATTGCCCGCCAGTTTTCTCAACTGTGCTGCTTTAGAAAAAAACAATAATTCGGTTATTGAAAGGGGCATCCGGTATCCATGAACCAAAAGCAGGTTACATTCTGTTTCAGGATTATGCTGTAAAAATTTTTTAACAGTAAATAAAGACTCAACCGTAAAATCAATCGGAACAATAATATTCTCCCCCATACAATTTTCTCCTTTTCAGGCACAAAATTCTTAGGGTTCCATTAAACCGACTTTAAGATGAAATTAGAATACCATTAGAATGTTGTTTAAACACTGAAATTTCCTAATGGTAGTTTAATCTCCACAGTAGTCCCTTGATTGTGAGAAGAATATATACTTATATCACCGGAGTGAATTTTGATGATGTTACGTGCAAGCGGTAAGCCTATGCCATAACCCTCAAACTGTTTGGTATTTGATGCCCTAAAAAACGGGTCATAAATGTATTGCAATTCCTTATCGGGTATTCCAATCCCGTTATCCTTTACGGCTACAATTATCTTATCGGCGGTTGCCCCTAATGAAATAGTTACGGGCTGGTTTCTTGAGTACTTACAGGCATTGCCTACAATGTTAGTAAGGGCTAAGTGCAGCAATTGCTCGTTCCCTTTCACTTTCAACTTTTCGGGAGTTTCAGGAAGTAGGTTAAAATCAATATGGATTTTGCTTGCAGGATATATTTTATCAATGGTTAGCTTAACATCTAAGATGAGTTGGTCAACCCTAACCTTGTCAAACTTTTGCGCCTTCCCATTGAACCCGGTTTGCGCCAAAAACAACAATGCCTGAACTTTTTTATCAAGTTTTTCGGCCTCTTGCAAGATGATTGTCAACGATTCAACATACTCTTCTTGCGTTCTGCTTTTTGATAAAGTAACATCGGCCTGCCCTATAATGGATGTTAAAGGGGTATTAAACTCATGCGAGGCATTGCTTACAAAATTGTTTTGAGTTTCAAAAGACGTTTGCAACCTATCAAGCATATCATTAAAAGTGCGGGCAAGGTTTGCAAACTCATCATTCTGGCTGGGCAGGCTCAACCGTAAACTTAAATTTTCAGAGCTTATTTTCTTAACCTTGTTGGTTATTTGTTGTATCGGTTTAATAATCTTTTTTGACACCCAAAACGAAGCAAGCAAAATAAACAGAACGCTCACCAATATCAGTGTAACCAAAACATTACGCAAATATGCTATATGGTGGGTAGTATAATAGTTTTCTGCCGAGACGATAACTGCATACAGCTTTTCATCTGATTTATATTTTATACCTGCAAAAAAGGTATTACCCCTCTGATAGTTACCTGTACCGTTTGATATTATTTCTTTTATAAACGATGCGGGGACTTTGATATTAGAGGCTTCTTTTTCTAATGCCGTTGCCGGGGTTATTTCAAAAATATAATCCTGTTCATTGGTAAGTTTTTCTAAATATTCACTTTTAAGCTCTTTAATAGAGGCTGTATTTTTTTGATAATCCAACTCTACCTTTGCAGTGGTTGCTGCCCTTATTTCTAAGCGTTTATAAAAATCAGCGAATGAATATTGCGAGATAGAAAAGTATATAAACCCGCTAAAAATTAACGTGAATGTTATAAAAACAACTAATAACAGTAATACTATTTTAATTTGTATTTTCATCGCCTTCTCTTAAAGCATACCCCATACCTATTATTGTGTGTATAAGGCGTGAGTTGTTATTTTTTTCGAGTTTTTTCCTTAAATAATTAATGTACACATCTACCACGTTGGTACCAATATCAAAATTAATCCCCCAAACCTCCTCTAACAATTCTGTGCGGGTAAACACCTTTTTGGGTGCCTTAATAAATGTATATATCAAGCGGTATTCAGTAGATGTAAGCGATACTTCTTGTGCATTGCGCTTCACAACTTTCAAATTATTATCCAGTTCTAAATCAGCAAACTTATACAGTTCCTCTTCGGTAGCTTCGGCAACAACTTGTTGGCTGTAATTACCCACCCTACGCAATAAAGTATTTATTCGTGCCAGCAACTCTATAAATTTAAAAGGCTTCACCAAATAATCGTCAGCACCTGTATTAAGTCCCAATACAATGTTTTCGGCACTTCCCAATGCCGTTAAAAACAATACGGGGGTTAATTGGTCGGTTTCGCGTATTTTCTTACACACATCCAAGCCGCTCACTTCGGGTAGCATTATATCTAACACAATCAAATCAAACGAGGAATTCGCAAACATACTTAACCCCGATTCGCCGTTTAATGCAACAGCTACTTCAAAACCATTTTCCGTAAGCCCTTTGTATATAAAGGAGCACACATTGGGGTCGTCTTCTATTAATAGGATTTTTTTCAAATACCAGCTGATTATGCCATACAGTTGCCCGCAGTACTGCAAGATACTCAGATAAACGCGTAGCGCAAAACGCATACGACATAGCAACAGTATCGGCTACTACACAATAACAAAAAATCCCCGTTTTGGATTGCTCCAAAACGGGGATTAAAATATCAATAGTATTTAACTAATTAGATGCGTTCAATTACCATAGCAGAAGCTCCGCCACCACCGTTACAAATACCGGCTGCGCCTAAGCGGCCATTGTTTTGTTGCAACACGTGTACTAAGGTAACTAATATACGGGCACCTGAACAACCCAATGGGTGGCCAAGGGCAACAGCACCACCGTTTACGTTAACTTTAGAAGGGTCAAGGCCTAATATCTTATTGTTGGCCACTGATACTACTGAAAACGCTTCGTTAATCTCAAAAAAATCGATGTCATCTTTGCTTACACCTGCTTTAGCAAATGCCTTTGGAAGTGCTTTTGCAGGGGCAGTAGTAAACCACTCAGGCTCTTGGGCAGCATCAGCATAGCTGCGGATAACAGCCAATGGCTTAATACCCAATTCTTTTGCTTTATCGGCGCTCATAAGTACCAAAGCAGCAGCACCGTCATTTATTGATGATGCGTTAGCAGCAGTTACAGTACCGTCCTTTTGGAACACTGGGCGCAAACCGGGTATTTTTTCAAAAAACACGTTTTTGTATTCTTCGTCTTTGTTCACCAAAGTAACATCGCCTTTGCGGCCAACTACTTCAACGGGAACAATTTCAGCATCAAATTTACCTGCATCCCATGCAGCAGCAGCACGTTTGTATGAATCAATGGCATGCGCATCTTGCTCTTCACGGCTAATTTCATATTTAGTTGCACAAAGCTCGGCACTGTTACCCATCAGGTTATTGTGGTAAACATCAGTCAAACCGTCTTTTACAATGCCGTCAATGGTTTGACCATGACCGTATTTGTATCCGTAGCGACCGTTATCTAAGTAATATGGAGTTTGGCTCATGCTTTCCATACCGCCTGAAACAACAATATCGTTATCGCCCAACATGATGCTTTGTGCGGCCAACATGGTAGCTTTTAAGCCTGACGCACACACTTTATTTACAGCAGTACAAGGCACTGTATTAGGCAAACCTGCAAAAATGGCAGTTTGCCTTGCAGGGGCTTGTCCCAAATTGGCTTGCAATACACAACCCATAAACAATTCATCAACTTGTTCAGGATTAATTCCTGCACGTTTCACAGCCTCTTTTACTGCGGTGGCACCTAATTTTGTAGCACCCACTGATGATAATGCGCCACCAAAGCTACCTATGGGGGTACGGACTGCGGAAACGATATAAACTTCTTTCATTTTATAATTTATTGATTTTCAGTAATATAAATATTTTTTCAATATTCAGGCACAAAGTTGCGCCATTATCCTTATTTTTAAAAACAAATTTTTCCTCATTTTCAGGCTTAGGGTGTAACCTTTTGATGGTTTTTATCGTTAGTATTAAAAAAAAGTTGTAACTTGACAACACGAACAAGCGCATACTATCCTAAAACTATAGCCGATGAGTAATATTTTTACAAAAACCCTAGCCCTAATTTACGGTAACCAAAATGATGCCGCAGTGTTAGAAGGTGCTATTAATTTTAGCAAAGCCTTTGGTACACAACTTGTTATTGGAACTACCGCAGAAGGAAGCCGCAACAGTGCTTCTGCCATCTCTAATTCTATCGCAAATCTTGTAAACAAGCCGACTCAAATCACCCTTGCCGACGAAAACTACAAAACGGCTGCTAAAGTGGTGGAAGACATTGATGCCGACTTGGTGGTTGTATCAAACAGCAAACACACACAAAGTTTGGTTGACTCACTAAAAGTGCCTGTGCTTTCAATTCTAAAAGAATTTAAACAAGGGCTGATTAAGAACATTCTGATGCCTTTGCACGATGACCCGGGTACAAGGCAAAAAATACCTGTAGCAACCGAAATATCAAAAATATTTGGTGCCGGAATACATGTATTGGTAGTTACAAGTACCGACCACGAGGAGGTTACAAAACTAAAAACCTATGCTTACCAAGCTGAGAAGTACATTCATGAAAAAGGCGGACGCTGCACTTATCAGATTGAAACCGGCAAAAAAGTGGTTGATGAAACCATACGCGTTGGCGACAGTTCGGGTGCCGATTTGATTATTATTATGAATGAGCGCGACGGGGGTTGGTTTAACAAAGCCCGAAGCGAACAGATTATGAGCGGTTCTTCGGTTCCTGTTTTAGTGGTTGAACCTAAAGACACTACCATTTCATACGCACAATTGTAATTTAATACCGCATTAGTTTTTGCGTTTGTACGTTTCCTTCATCATTACTGATTTGAAGAAAATATACTCCTGCGGCTAATTGTTGACCGCTAATGGCGATGCTTTCCCCATTCAAAGGCTGCCATTGCGAAACAAATTTACCACTGATAGTGCACAAACTAACAGTATAAGATTTACTATTTGGGAATATTACTTCAACAGCACCTGTGCCGGTTGCAAAGGCATAGGTGTTGTTTATTATAACAGCACCTAACGTTATATTACCTGCTTCACCCGTTGATTGGGTACACCCCTCGGCAGGCCCTTCTAAAATACCTGAAAGGGCAAACGCACATTGTATGTTTTTCTTGTGCGCCCCGCCATACTTAATTGAATCAATTTGCAACACAGCCTTTGCCAATTGAGGCATGGTTATATGCGACGAAAGACGGTACAGCGTCTCTAACATCAACTTATCGGCAATTTCTTTACCTACGTCATCGTATAAACGCATAAACGAGGTTGACCACATTTGTCCGTTAGTCCATATACTGTTAGTAAGGTTGGGGTATAATGTAAGATAGTTCACTGTACGGCCTTGCCACCCTCCATTATTACCGTCCCAAGAAAAAACCTTAGTCCAGTTATACACATCAATTGCTTTGGTGTGCGATACTGCAAAATAATCACCAATACCCTCATCTATCGACAACCGCTCATCACCGAAGGCACTGTTGGGTGAAGCCCCGTTCGACAGGGCGTGTCCAAACTCATGTATCACCACTTCAGCATCCTCAGCATCAGGCACTCCCCCATCGCCAAATTGAAGCGAAGGCGGATTATCGCCCGGTGTAAATTTTGAGTTTTCGGCTCCGCCAAAGGCATGAGCATCCACCTGCATCCTATAGCCCGGCAATCCGGTATAACCCAAACTATGAACATAGTTTTTGTAATTGGTGAGGTGATAAAACGCATTGGTTTCACAAAACGAAAAATGACTGCGGCTAAACTTAAACGTATCGTTTAAATGCACCCTTGTTACCGGCCACACGGGTGATGATATTTCATTGATATAAAATGACTCATTGGATAAAATCATTGAGTCACCATCAAGTTCAACCCTCACTGTACGTTTTTTAAGCTGCGCCTGCAATTGGGCATTGTCTTGTCCGCCATTATCACTGTATGCCCCACCATAAGCCACATTGGCGGTGGTAAGCGGGTCAGGGTCATACACATATACGTTTGCGGGGGTATCAGCAGCAAAATGGCTTTCCATTGGCCGTGTAAACAGCAATGTGCCATCAGCACCAAACAGCTTTTGCTCTGTGGTATGCCTGTTATGGTCTTTAACCGTAAGATAAAATGCAGGCATGGTTTTTTCACCATTATCCACCCAAACCGATTGAGCATCGGTAAGTTCTAATTGCCCAAAACTATTACTGTAAAACTGTGTGATAAAACTCTGAGTAGGCAATGCTTGTACATCGGCAGTGGTTAATTGCCCTATATTGTGGTAGGCATAGCGTATGTTGTTTGTTTTATCAACAAACACTTTAATGCTTTTACTATACAGTGGTGCACCTAAGTATTGTACCTCATAGGTGTAATAAGTTCCGTCAGGGCTTACCCGCTGAATAACGTTTGTAAGCGAATAATCAATAGCTCCCTTTAAATACTGTTTTGCAGTCCAATCACCCACCTTTTCAGCAGTATTTTCAATGGGTACAGCCAAAAAAAACTGCTCCCCGTTGAAATTATTAATCTTTTGCTGCAAAACAGGTGCAGGGGCAAGATTTTGTGCCGATACAGACGTTCCAAGCCCTGTAAATAGTGATATGGCAACTACAAATTTTGAAAGTTTCATTGATACCCGATAAATTTAAGTTCAAAATTACGGAAGTCGTGCCAAAGGTTATTCACCTCCTCCACCTTCGATTTTCTTACCGTGAAACTCACTGTGGCTTTCTCCTGTTTATCTACTGACGAAATATTTCCCCCAAGGGTTCTTAAAAACCTAAAAACATCATTTTCAACCCCGTAATCATATACCGCCTCAAAAACACCCTCTATCTGTTTCTCTTCTTTCCCCGCATCATCAAGGGCAAGTTTGGCAGCCTCGCCGTAGGCAGTAATCAAACCTCCCGCACCCAATAAAGTCCCTCCAAAATACCTAACCACTACTACCAGCGTATTAGTTAACCCTTTCGACAATATTTGCCGCAAAATGGGCCTGCCTGCTGTATTTGCAGGTTCGCCGTCATCATTAGCCCGCTGTGCACTTTTATCGGGATTAAGTATCCAAGCATAACAATGGTGGGTAGCATCGGGGTATTGCTTTTTCAGGTCGTCTAAGCACTTTTTAATATCACCTTCGTTAAAAACTGCAAAAGCGTATGCAAAAAACTTACTACCCTTGTCTTTGTACAAAGCCTGTCCGTTTTTTGCCGGAATGGTATATATATCGTCAAACAGCACGGTTATTTATAAATCAATCCGTACAAAAATGGTGAAATTGAACTCAGCAGCGAAATTTATTAATCCGTTATCCTATTCCCGATAAAAACAATTTACTTTGGCACGGTTTCGTTGGATATATAATATACATGGAGAAAACGTTAAAAATTACCCTTTCGCTGTTATGCCTGCTAACCTCTTTTTTTGGCAATACACAGATTGATAATACCGATTCATCTTCAAACAATATTTTTGTTGAAAACGCACCGCCGCTTTCGCCTCAAGATTCGCTGATTTTTTACGAACGCCGACTTATTGGTTTGGGTCAAAGTATTATTACCGCCCGCAGTCAAGAAGAACGGGTTACTTCAACGTATTTTTTTGCAAAAACCTTGATTGCGGCTCTTAAACAGCCCGGTTCGTTTGAATATCCGTTCGACTCGGCTGCAAGGTATGTATCTATACTTACCCCGCCCGATAAGAGTTTCCGCATATTTACATGGAGCCTTAAATGGGGCAAAGACTCATTGGTAACTGCTGATTCGTTTGAATTTTACGGTGCTATACAAAAACCCAATGCCGACAAATTAGAGTTGTACGGTTTATACGATAGCTCGGCACGATTAGGAAAACCTGAGCATATACAGCTAAGTAACCGCTTTTGGTACGGTGCTTTGTATTACCAGATTATTGAAACAAAATATAAAAAGCAAAAGTATTACACGCTACTGGGATGGGATGGGCACACAATGGCCAGCAACCGAAAGATTGCTGACGTATTGGTGTTTGATGAAATGGGTAAACCACGCTTTGGTGCTCCCATTTTTGAAATGGAAGAAAATGTCCCCCCACAGCACCGTGTTATTTTTGAGTTTAGGGATGATGCGGTAATGACTTTACGCTATATTAAAAAGAAGGACTTAATTGCCTTTGAGCACCTGATACCACCCGATCAAAACAGCGTAGGAATGTACGAAACTTATTTGCCCGACGGCAGTTATGACTATTTTATCTTTAAAAAAGGAAAATGGAAAAAGAAAGAGTTGTTGTTTGAAAACGTGAAAAACATCCCTATGGAAGAATTCTCGCCAGGTTATCAACAATCACAGCCGTAGCCACCCCCGCGTTCAGCGATTCAGCCCCCCCCCTTCGGGGTATGCTTATTTTGTTTGCTGAAAGGGCAATTATTTCATCGCTCACCCCTTTCCCCTCGTTCCCTATAATTATTATCGGGTTATTGGCCTGTTTAATGTTATACACAGGTTCACCATCCATCACACAAGCATACAGGCGGTTTTTATAAAGGGCAAGAGTAGTCTCCAAATCCACGTAATGCACATTTACCCTTGCATAGCTACCCATAGTGGCATTAATAACCTTTGGGTTAAATACATCCACACAATTGTGGCTGCAAACAATATCAGTTACCCCGTACCAATCAGCAATGCGGATAATTGTTCCTAAATTTCCGGGGTCTTGGATAAAATCAAGGGCAATGGTTATCGGCTGTTCAAATACTTTATTACTGAATATATTTTCGGGTATTTGCACAATGGCCAACACCTTATTGGGTTGTTCAAACCCGCTCAAACGTTCCAGTTCATCATTTTTTACACGGGTAAAAGGTATTTGTCTCAACCTGTGTAAATGCAGGTTTTCCCACTCGTGTGTACCAAAAACTTCAACCACCGAAAAGCCACTTTGTAATAACTCCTCAACGGCTTTTTCCCCCTCAACAATAAATTGGTTGTATTTTTGCCTGAACTTTTTTGAACGCAGCGATTTTACCAGTTGAATTTGGGATTTTGTAAGCATGTGAACTATAATATGGTTACGGTGGCAAAGGTATTGCCTGCCGTGATTATTTTATGCATTTGTTTATCGGGTTGCCGATTAACCCAAGAATTGAAAGAAGACGAGTTGCTGGTGAATAAGGTAAAAATCAACGGTATTGAAGATAATACCTTAGAAGACGGGGCTAAACTGCTGCAAAAACAAAAACCAAATAAACGTCTTTTCGGGTTTTGGCGGTTTTATCTAAGAGCCTATAACTATGGTATGCGGGGCGATACCTCGCGCCGCTTTAGAAAATATATCCGCGAAAACATAGGCGAGCCGCCTGTAATAATGGACACGTCTAAATTGAGCGAAACAGGCCGCCAGATAAAGGCTTACTTATTTAATAACGGCTATTTTGATGCTGAAGTAAAATATACTATTGATACCACAGGGCGTAGGCATAAAAAGGCTTCCATTACTTATTATGTTGAGCAAAAACTGCCTTACACTATTGATACGATTGAATACAACATTGATGACCGCACGCTGTATTATGTAGTAACAGGGGATTTACAAAACTCATTATTGAAAGAAGGCCAGATTTTCAGCAAAGAAAAAGTTGCCGAAGAACGGGAACGTATTACCAAAAAACTACGCAACGAGGGATATTACTTTTTTAATAAAGAATACATACAATTTACAGCCATTAACACCGGTAAAGGACACAATGTTAACGTGCATGTTCAAATCCGCAATCCCGATGTGTTTTTACAACATAATCGGTATAAGATAAGCCGCATTTATGTGAACATTGTAAACCCATCACTTGATGAAGCAATTGATACAGGTTTTCATGAAACCAAACCCAACGTGTGGCTAAACGCTAACGGGTATAAGATTAAAGAAGATGTTTTGCTGCGTGAGTTAGCTATACAACCCGGCGACCTTTTTAAGCAAAGCACTGTTGATGCTACGTATAACAGGCTGAACAATATTCTGCTTTTAAGGCAAACAAGCATCAGTTTTGAGAGAGATACGGTGGCAAACCGATTGGTTTGTTACATCAATCTTTTTCCGGGCAAACGCCACGAGTATATTCTTGAGCCGCAAATTATATCGTCAGACCAAAACAACGCCGTAGAACAAAATAACTTGCGTAACTACGGTTTGGCAAATGTTATCACCTACCGTAATAAGAATTTACTCCGCAATGCAGAAATGCTTGAATTACGCTACCGTGTTTCATTGGAGGGTCAGTTTAGAAACAGTGACAGTATTCCCTTTTTCAGCAACATCGAGCATAATATAACAACAACACTGGCACTGCCTCGTGCACGCTTATTCCCCTTCTTCAAAAGCTGGTTTGCTTCTACGGGAGACCGTTCGTCATTTGTTGGGAATTATATTTACGAATCAAACATCGATTTTAAACGCAACGTACTTTCATTGGGGTACAACCAAACGTATTATAACATATTTAACAACTTCAACCTGTCGTTTGCCGAGGTATCGTATAACCGCACCGATGCCAAACGCAATTTTTTGGCATTGGTAAACCCCGCTGATAGTATTTTTATTGCCAATCTATTTACTACCAACCTGATATTAAATACCCGTTTTACTTGGACGTATAGTGATAGACCCATTAGCCGCACAGGTACTTATTTTTCATCAAAACTGATTGTTGAATCGGCAGGTTGGACATTAAGGCAGGTTATGAAGGCTACTAATCAGCCCCTCCCTTCTGACGGTATTTACAAAATTGACAATGTGAATTTTGAACAGTTTGTAAAGATTGATGCCGATGTACGCTATACGCACATAGTTAACGAATTAAATGCCCTCGCCTATCGCGGACACGTGGGAGTAGGGCTACCTTATGGTAATTCAGCCATTATGCCGTTTGTGCGCAGGTATTTTATTGGGGGGGCTAATAGCTTACGTGGTTGGCGACCCCGTACTTTAGGGCCCGGGAGTTTTGATAATAGTCTTAGCGGCGTGAGAGCTGACCGTAGCGGAGAAATAATTGTGGAAGCACAGGCAGAATACCGCTTTACATTGATACGGAATTTACTGCAAGGGGCGTTGTTTGCCGATGCAGGTAACATTTGGTACACCCACCCGTTGGTGGGAAGACAAGGGGTAGAGATTAATCCTAACACCTTTTTAGGGCAAATGGCTGTGAGTGCAGGATTAGGTATCCGCTTCGATTTTTCGTTTTTTGTATTAAGGTTTGACTTTGGAGTACCCCTACGCAGCCCTGATTTGCCGTCGGATAACCGTTGGCTGCTGAATGATTATGCCAACGGCTCAAAGAAAATTTTACGTTCTACCATACTTAATTTAGGATTAGGATACCCTTTTTAATACACTATGTTTACCATTATACGCCCGCTTTTATTTTTACTAAGCCCTGAAAACGCCCACCAATTCACCATGAAAATTATGGATGCTTTGGTATCGTTCCCCGTTTCGAGAGCTATTGTAAAAGCCATGTTTAAAACCAAAAACAATCCCGTTACTGTTGCCGGCATTACTTTTCCTAACAAAGTAGGATTGGCCGCAGGTTTTGATAAGAATGCTAAGCATATACATACCTTAGCCGCTTTAGGCTTTGGGCATATTGAAGTAGGAACCGTTACCCCCCTGCCCCAGCCCGGTAACGATAAACCCCGCCTTTTCAGGCTGCCAAAAGATAAAGCCCTTATTAACCGTATGGGATTTAACAACCAAGGGGTGGATGTAATGGCCGACCGATTGAGAAACCTGCCCAAAGGGGTAATTATTGGCGGCAACATTGGCAAGAATAAAGTAACTCACAACGAAAATGCGGCAAGCGATTACGAAAAATGTTTTATCCGTTTGTACGATGTAGTACATTATTTTACAGTAAACGTAAGTTCGCCCAATACGCCTAACCTTCGCCAGTTGCAAGACCGTGAGCCCTTAACTGCATTGCTGAACCGTTTAGTAGCCTTGCGTGCACAAAACATTCAAAACGGGAAACCAAGCAAGCCTATATTTTTAAAAATCGCACCCGATTTAACCAATGAACAATTGGATGAAATTGTGGAAATAGTGAAAGACAGCGGTATTGATGGGATTGTAGCGACTAATACCACCATCAGTCGTGATTTATTAACTACTTCAAAAGTTGAAGTTGAGGCTATTGGAGCAGGTGGTGTAAGCGGTGCCCCGCTAACTCAACACAGCACACAAGTTGTGGCTTATCTTCATAAAAAAAGTAACGGCACTATACCCATTATTGCTGCCGGAGGTATAATGACTCCTGCCGATGCGCAAGCTAAATTAAATGCAGGTGCAAGTTTAGTGCAGGTATATACAGGCTTTATATACAGCGGCCCCGGCTTAGTGAAGGGCATTAGCAAACTGTAACCGATATTATTACACGTTTGTGTAGTGTAATAATTGCAAGGTATCAGGCAATGGTTTTTGTTGTTTGATAGCCTCGCCAAAAGGTGTAAGTATTACTTTATTATTTACAACTCCCGCCATTTTACCCGTTTCGCCTTTTAGCAAAGCTTCTACACAAGCCGCCCCTAAACGCGTTGCCAGTACACGGTCGTTGGCCGTTGGGTTACCGCCTCTTTGTATATGCCCAAGAATACTCACACGGGTATCAATTTCAGGAAAATCGTGTTTTAATGCCTCGGCAACTTTGTATGCGCCGCCTTCTTCATCCCCTTCGGCTACCACAATAATAGAAAAGCTCTTTTTGCGTTTCCGTTTGTTAAAAATCTCTTTCAGCGTAAGAATATCATCCTTCACTTCAGGCAGCAGTACCGCCGATGCACCGCCTGCAATTGCTACTTCAAGTGCTATTGCCCCGCTGTGCCTCCCCATCACTTCCACAAAAAAAACGCGGTCGTGGCTATCGGCCGTATCACGTATTTTATCAATGGCGTCCAACGCCGTATTCACCGCAGTATCAAATCCAATGGTATAATCAGTTCCGTATAAATCATTATCAATTGTACCGGGTGCACCCATACAGGGTATTCCGTATTCACTAAAAAACACATTGGCACCTGTAAACGTTCCATCACCACCCACACATACCAATCCCTCTATTCCCTGTTTTTTAAGGTTTTCAAAGGCTTGCTTGCGTCCTTCGGCAGTCATAAACTCTTTGCTTCGTGCCGATTTAAGTATAGTACCGCCACGTTGTATGATATTACCCACTGCATCAGCACCTAACGGAATAAAATCACCGTCAATCATTCCGCTATACCCACGCATAATACCCACCATTTCAGCACCGTGATATACCCCTGTGCGAACAGCAGCACGTACACAGGCATTCATACCGGGCGAATCGCCCCCTGATGTAAAAACCCCAATCTTTTTCATACTACCAAATCGTTTAAACCACCTGCAAAATAACTGCTTATTGTTCCCAAACCATAAATAAAAAAAGCCATCCCGTTGGGGATGGCCTTTAAAATATTCTGTTTCTAATTATAATTAGAATGCAGGGTTAGCCATATCAAAAGTGATTTCGCTGTTAGTAGAACCCATGTTGCTAATAGCGGTAACTTTAAATAGTGCGTAGTGAGTACCGTCTTGTGTGCGGTAAGCAATTACATCACCGATAGCCATTTGGGTAATTTTAGATACAAACACACCGTTGCTGCACTCAGTATCAATTTGGCTTGCATCAGTTGGATTTAGCGCATCAAATTGAGCGGCAGTCATAGTGGTTTTCTTAAACACAGTTGCGTTACGTGTTTTCCAGTTAGACATGCTGCTGAATACACCTGTGATTTGAGCATCGTTAGGAGCTGAGAAAGTAGCTTTGTTGGTAGCACCCATGTAGTAAACTACGTGAGTATTTGCTTGGTCAGCAGCAGCAGCAGCAATAGTCATAACACCGGTAGAACCTTCTTTAGGATTAAAGAATGAACCTGTGTTGCTGGCTTGTGCACCCAAAACGATGTTAGCAGTTACTTGAGTATTACGTGCAGGTGAAGAAGCAGTAATAGTGAAAGTAGA
Source organism: Bacteroidia bacterium (assembly GCA_035906255.1). Taxonomy (GTDB): domain Bacteria; phylum Bacteroidota; class Bacteroidia; order UBA8524; family UBA8524; genus SB11. Next base: position 20,313 of record JAMIFM010000004.1, on the reverse strand, counting down.
TGAAGCTGTTTGATCGTTAGATTGGGTAACGGTTACAGTAAATTTGCTTTTTGCACCGGCCAATTCACCAAGTTTCACGTCAATCCAGTCTTGGTTAAAGCTGTTTTCTTTCAAGGTAGAATCAAACAAAATAGCGTTTGCACCACCGTTAACTGAAAGGTTGATAACAACACGGGTGATTTTTTCACCTGATGAAGGAGTTGCCAAAATACCAAAAGAGATATTGTTACCGGCAGTTTCAGTACCATCGGCAAATTTGAAGCCGGCAGTAGTTTTCCAAGTTACAGTGGGTTTTGGTTTTTCAGCAGTGTCATCATCCCCCCCGCTGCACGATGCCAAAAACAGGCTACCTGTGATGGCAAACATTACGAATAGTGCTAATTTTTTCATAATCGTTTTTAGTTTCTTTAAAATGAATTTGGGCAAATATAACAGAGTTACTTGCTATTTCAAAGCATCTTATGGTGTTTTACAACCATTTTTTGCGCCTAAAATACAGTAGCTGTGCAATAGCTATAAACAACATTAATACCATAATCGCTGCATAGCCCCAAGGATGATATAGCTCAGGCATATTAAAAGGCAGTTCTTTACCCGTTTTATCAGTAGCTGAGAAGTTCATACCATACACCCCCGCAATAAACGTAAGCGGTATAAACACACTACTTATCACTGTTAAAACCTTCATTACCTCGCTCAATTTGTTGTTTACACTGTTAAGGTAAACATCCATAATGCTGTGGGCAATCTCTTTATTGGTTTCTATCAAATCCATTATCTGCACGCAATGGTCGTAGGTATCACGCAAGTAAATTTCATATTCAGGTTTCACCAAACGGTAGTGCGAACGCAATAGCTCGTTCATTTTATCCTTCTCAGGCCAAATGCTTTTGCGCAAATCAATCAGCAAACGTTTAATGTTTTGCATTTCAGTAAGTACCTCTTTGCCGGGGTTTGCCAATATTTCATTTTCAAGTTCGGTAAGAGCATCCGAGAGTATATCCAACAGCGGGAAATAATTATCAATAATGGCATCCTGTATGCTATATGCTAAAAAAAATGCGTCGTTTTGCCGTATGCGACTGTTAACTTTTTTCAGGCGGTCTCTCACAGGCTGCAAACAGTCTTCCTCATAATCCTGAAAGCTCAACACAAGGTTTTCAAAAACAAACATACTTACCTGCTCATCAATAAATACCCGCTCAGCATTGGTATATTTCATCCTCGAAAGAATGAACAAATGTGTATCAAACTCTTCAACCTTTGGCCGTTGTTGCTGGCTTACCACGTCCTCAATCTGCAAATCGTGCAAACCGAAACGATTGGCCATTCTGCTAAAAAAATTCTTGTTTCCATAGCCCGAAACATCTACCCAATGAATAAGGGCTGATTCAGCATCCAAATACTTAAAAAGTGTTTCAGTACTGTTAAATAAATTCTCGTGATACTCGGTTTGGCTGTATGAAAATACCCTCACCAACGGGCATTCTTCGCGTTCGCCTAAATCAAAAAAACCCGGCTCTGCACCGGGCATTGTACGTTGTTGAATAACAGGCCGTTTTGTAACTGTTCTGCTACGGTGTTTTTTCTTAGACATTTATTTTTGGCTTTTAGCCGTTACCACCTGCAAGGTAAAACGATTTTCAAAAAAAGGGGAGCATTTATTAATACTACCTAAACATCCCTTCTGTCGCCAAAAGGCGGCTTCCAGTTCTTTTTCATCATAATGGCTTTCACCTCCTCATAATTGATGGGATAAAAGTTGTGACTGTCAACACCCACATCAAACGAACGCCAGTCGCTCAAATCTTCTAAACTGCCGTGCGAGTGGCCGTACAAATGAAAAGAGCCTCTATAACTGCTATGCCATACCCGCATTGCATAATGGAATAGCACCATCAGTTGCCTGCCACCCGGTGCATCGGCATCTTCAATAACCAATTCGTGGTAATCTTTAATCCACTCAAACCTGTCGGCACATTTCAATGCCGCCGAATCGTGGTTACCCAATATCAGGTATATTTTGCCGTTTAGGCGGCTCAACTGTTTTTTTAATTCTTTAGGCCAGCCTAAACCCAAATCGCCCAAGTGATACACTTCATCATCGGGCTTCACACGCTCATTCCAGCGTTTAATCAATTCCTCGTCCATTTCTTTCACGTCGCTAAACGGACGGCTGGTGTACTTAATAATGTTTTTATGACCAAAGTGATGGTCAGATGTAAACCAAATCATTTTCTAATTTTTTTTAAATTAATAATTATGTGTTTAATCTGCCATGCAATAAAATTTTGCCATTATGCGGTTCCGCTTACTTCTCCGACCTGAAGTAACAAAAAAGCCATACAGCACATCTCATGCCCGTTAAGGGAAGGGAGAACTTTGAACAATTGGAACCAATAAATGCGTTAGATTTTCTGCAACCAAGAATGTGACTAAGCAATTAACCATTTGCTATAAAGTTGTCCAAACTTTATAAATAGCACAACAAATTTTCAAGTACAAATATATAAAAAATGCTTAACCGTATTACTTGCTTGTATATAAAGTGCCTGTGCGCTATTTTTCACCCAAAGTTAACTTATGATATTAACCCTTACCGATTGGGCAATTATTGCCGCATACCTCGTTCTTAGTCTTTGGATTGGCCTTCGCTACAGAGAAAAGGCCTCAAAAAACTTAGAGAGTTTCTTTTTAGGGGGACGCAATTTGCCTTGGTATATTGCAGGTATCAGTATGGTGGCTACCACTTTTGCTGCCGATACCCCGCTGGCTGTAGCCGAATTGGTAGGCACTAAAGGCATTGCGGGAAATTGGTTGTGGTGGAGTTTTTTAATGGGCGGTATGCTCACCACCTTCTTTTTTGCCCGCTTGTGGAGGCGAAGCGGTATTGTTACTGAGATTGAATTGATTGAACTGCGTTATGGCGGCAAAACTGCAAGCTTTTTGCGGGGTTTTAAGTCCATATACCTTGGTTTTTTTATGAATATCTTGGTACTGGGCTGGGTAAATTTTGCTTTTATAACCATACTAAAAGTATTTTTTGGAATTGATGATATAACACAACTGATACTGATTACCGGCGGAGTGATGCTACTTACCGCGTTTTATTCTTCACTTTCAGGATTATTGGGAGTTGCCATTACTGATGTGGTGCAGTTTATCATTGCAATGGGAGGGTGTATTATATTGGCGGTAATAGTAGTAAACTCTGACCAAATTGGCGGCATTGAAGGACTAAAAGCCAAATTGCCTGCCTCGAGCCTTGAGTTTTTCCCAACCATTAGTTCCGGCGAGGGGGTTGCCACAACCCTGTCGCTCACATTAGGCAGCTTTTTGGCATATATCGGCGTAATGTGGTGGAGCAGTTGGTATCCCGGTCAAGAACCCGGCGGCGGCGGTTATGTGGCACAACGTATGATGAGTGCCAAAAACGAACGTCATTCGCTATTAGCAACTTTATTTTTCCAGATAGGACACTACTGCATTCGCCCTTGGCCTTGGATTTTAGTGGGTTTGTGCGCTCTTGTACTGTATCCTGAATTGGGAGCCGATGAGAAAGGAAAAGGCTTTGTGCTGGCTATGAAAGATTTTTTACCAAGCGGTTTACGCGGATTGCTGTTTGTTGCCTTTTTGGCTGCTTACATGAGTACTGTGAGCACACAGCTAAACTGGGGAGCCAGCTATTTGGTAAATGATTTTTACAAACGTTTCCTAAATCCTGCCGCTACGGATAAAAAACTGGTGAAGGCATCGCAATTAACTACCCTGTTGCTAATGTTGGTTTCGTTGTTTGCCAGTATTTATATCACTTCCGTAAAATCGGTTTGGGAGTTTATTTTAGAGGCGGGGGCAGGTTTGGGTCTTGTGCTTATACTACGCTGGTATTGGTGGCGTATAAATGCATGGAGCGAAATTGCGGCAACTATTACCCCGTTTTTTGTGTACGGAATATTAACCGCTTACAAAACTCAGTGGGGGCTTGCTTTTCCAAATACATTTTTCATCACCGTAGGCATCACCACCCTTGTTTGGATAATTATAACTTTTATTACAAAACCCGAAACCGACGCAACATTACAAAACTTTTATGCCCGCGTACAGCCCGGCGGCCTGTGGGGTAAATTTAATACTGCAAGAACCGCAACAAAGGTTAACCATGCGTATCTTTGGCTGTGTTGGTTATCAGGTTGTGTATTCACATACAGCATCCTGTTTTTAACAGGTAAATTATTGCTGCACGAATGGCAAGCCGCAACAGGTTTTGCAATAAGTACCGTTATTTCATTTGCCGTGTTGTGGTGGGCAGCAAAAAAAGACGGGGTATTGAGTTAGTAACCCTATTCAACCATAATTTTTGAATAGGATTGCTTACCATCGGCAACAATTTCCAGCAAATACACTCCTGCCGTTAAACGGGCTGTCGGTATCGTGATTTGACTGTTGCTGTTTTCTGTATATACGGCCACTTGCTTACCGGCAATTGTTATCAAAGTAACTTGTATTTGGCTATAGTTTTTGTCTAAATCAATAGTAAACCATTCTTTAGCGGGATTAGGATAAACTGATAAGCTTTTTTCCAATTCATTATCAATTCCTGTATAAGAGGTTACAGAATAACAAATAGAAGTATCCGAGCAGAAGTTTTTAGTGATGGCTACTGCATAATTACCATTAGAAGTGGCGATAAAGCTCTGTTGTGTTTCACCAAAAATGGGCGAGTTGCCATTGTCACAATCCAACCATTGATAAACAGCCCCACTTTCCTGCGCAATAAGTACCTGTGCATTTTTAGTTACCAAAGGATTAATTGTGTTTACGGTTACCGTTGTAACTAAGATACTATCGCACCCTTTGATAGTTGATAGCGTATCGTAATAAACACCTGCTGTTTTAATATAGTTTCCTCTAACTAAAACACTATCACCGCCACAAATGCTAAAGTTATTTGAAATTACATAAACAGGATTAACCTTAAGTGTAGTTTCAATAATGCTATCACAACCGTTAACTGTGTTCAAATTTTGGCTATACAGTCCCGTCGTGTACCTATAACTTCCGGCTATCAGCACACTATCTCCCTTACATATTTCAAGGTTATTAGAAATTAAATACGATGAATTTATTGTCAAGTGAGTTATTATTATACTATCACAGCCTTTTCTAGTATAAAGCGTATCGTAATAAATACCGGCTGTTTTTCTGTATTTTTTTTCTAAATATATACTATCGCCATTACAAATTTTATCCGTCCTATTAAAAGAATAAACAGGATTAACAGTTAAATTAGTAATGATAATACTGTCACAATTTTTGCCAGTTAAAAGGCTATCGTAATAAATTCCTGTCGTTTTTCTGTATTTCCCGCCCGACACCAAGCTATCTCCCTGACATATCTCTATCGATTTTCGGATAACATAATTGGGATTTATTATCAATGTAGTTGTAATAATACTATCACAGCCTTTATCGGTTAACAATGAATCATAATATGTACCGGTAGCGGTTTGATTGGCTCCACCCGCTAAATATGTTTGCCCGCTACATAAATTAATTGTACGATGAATATAATAAGAGTGATTGACTACAAGGGTGGTTTTAATAATACTATCACAGCCTTTATCGGTTTTTAAAGAATCGTAATAAATACCCGCGGCAGTCCTTAATTTTCCTCCTAATACAATTTTCCCACCACTGCAAATAGTAACCGTTTGGAGCATTAGATAAGAGGGGTTAACGGTGAGGTTAGTTATCACCACACTGTCTACATTATTTGTTAAAAACAATGTATCGTAATACTTTCCAGATGTTTTTCTATATACTCCCCCAAGCAATATACTATCGCCTTGACAAAAATTAAATGACCTAGTAGAGTTTACAACCAAGTGCTCGTTATACAGTGCTTGGACTTCGAGCTTAGTTAAACTACGGTTATAAATTTTTAAATCATCTATATGACCCTTAAAATAATTTCCGGAGTTTGGAGCTAATCCCTTTCCAACTTTAAGACTATCGGCAGAGGAGTTTGATGAAATCAACCCAATGTAAAGAGAATCCGAAATAGTTCCGTTAAAGTAGGTTCGCATATATCCATCTGAGGAGCTATATGATGCTACAATGTGAACCCATTGATTTACATAGTTTCTATAATCTTGCTTAGTATTACATGTATAGTTTGCCGTTGTTCCTGTTCCAAATATGAATGACACCTTATATCTATTTGCCCCATACCCGGCATCTTCAAGAAATTGGATACCGTATGTAGGGTAGTAGCTTACACCTGCTTTGTATACCAACATCGGAAAAGGGGTAAAACCACTTGTTGTTGACAACTTGTACCAAACTGATATTGACTTATCGCTAGTTAAGTTTAGTAGGCTACTGTGTGGCACACTCATCCCGTCACCTGCCCCATTAAACCTTGTGGCAGTGGGCCGCATAAATCTACTAACGTCTTTAACTCCTCCAATCAGGGTACCATCCAACCCATTAGACCCAGAATCAACAGCGTGTCCATCTAATGTATAATATGCAACCAACCCATTTTTCAAATTGATTTGCGACTTTGTTATTGAAAAAGTAAACAAAACCAACACTGCGAAAAAGAACAGTTTTTTCATTAGAGCAAAAATATATAATACCAAACCTAACAAGATACCTTTTTCGATATAAATAAAACAAAGTCATCAAACTAAGGGCTACCTTTGATATAAGTTTAAAATACATTAGCTGGGTGTCTTGTATACCATTAACTACTCATAAAACTTACACGTAAAACGTAAACACGGTGTTGCAATACTGTCAAAATGGCTACTAGCTACTTTGGCATAAGGCTTGGAAGGTAGTGAACTAATTATTAGATAACACGTTTAATTGAAAGTATAAGAGGACGAATAGATGCATAGTAAAGATAAGTTCAGCAGGTTTATTATATCTGCCCTTGGAGGGGATGAACAAGAAGGCACAGAATTTTTGCCTCTGCTGTCTCAAGAAGAAGAAGATGAAATAAACAAAGAAGAAACTCCCGAAGAACTGCCAATATTGCCGCTACGAAATACGGTAATGTTTCCGGGGGTGGTTTTCCCCATTACAGTAGGTCGTGATAAATCTATCAGCTTAATAAAAGATGCCAATAAAGGCAAAAAGACCATTGGTGTTGTTGCCCAAAAAGACGGCAGTATTGAAGACCCTGAAACAGAGGATTTATATGAAACCGGAACAGTAGCACTGATATTGAGAATGCTGCGTATGCCCGACGGGAATACTACGGTTATTTTACAAGGAAAAAAACGCTTTCATATTTCTGAGTTTACAGCCACTGAACCTTACTTTAAAGCCAAGGTTACTCCTATTGACGGTCCCCGAAAAAAACTGGACAAAGAAGGGCAAGCAGTGATTGATACCGTTAAAGAACTGGCACTTCAAATTATTGAGCTTTCGCCCAATATTCCTACGGAGGCAGGTTTTGCCATTAAGAATATCGACAGTCCTAATTTTTTGGTGAATTTCATTGCATCAAACTTAAATGTAGATGCCGCCGAAAAACAACGCATACTGAACGAAAGTGATTTGCTTGACCGCGCCCGCCTTGTGCTTGAAAACCTGAACCGTGAAGCCCAAATGCTGGAACTTAAAAACCAGATACAAAACAAGGTGAAGGTGGATTTGGACAAGCAACAACGTGAATACTTTTTACAACAACAAATACGGGTGATACAGGAGGAGTTGGGACAAGAAAGCCCCGACCGTGAGATTGAGGCCATGCGCGAAAAGGGTGCTAAAAAGAAATGGGCAAAAGAGGTAAAAGACCTTTTTAACAAAGAGCTGGACAGGTTGCAGCGCATGAACCCAATGGCTCCTGATTATTCGGTAGGGCTTAACTGGGCGCAATTGGTACTTGAGTTGCCATGGGATGAAAACACCAAAGACAATTTTGATATAAAACGCGCTAAAAAGGTGCTTGATACCGACCATTTCGGGTTGGACAAGGTGAAAGACCGCATACTTGAATACTTAGCGGTATTGAAGCTGAAAGGCGACATGAAAAGTCCCATCATCTGTTTATATGGCCCTCCGGGGGTGGGTAAAACATCGTTGGGTAAAAGTATTGCCAAAGCAGTAGGCCGCAAATATGTGCGTATGTCGTTGGGAGGATTGAGGGATGAAGCTGAAATACGCGGACATCGCAAAACCTATATTGGTGCAATGCCCGGGCGTATTATCCAATCGCTGAAAAAAGCTCAATCATCAAACCCTGTGTTTATTTTGGATGAGATAGATAAGCTGGCCAGCGATTTCAGGGGCGACCCTTCGTCGGCTTTGTTGGAGGTATTAGACCCTGAACAAAACAATACCTTTTATGATAACTATGTGGAGATAGACTACGACTTGAGCAAAGTGATGTTTATTGCCACTGCCAATAATTTGGATACTATACAGCCTGCCTTGCTTGACCGCATGGAAATTATCGAAATTAACGGCTATACCGTTGAAGAGAAAATTGAAATTGCCAAGAAATACCTGATACCCAAGCAAGCCGAAGCACACGGGTTGAAAAAAGCTCAAATGAAAATTGACGGCAAAGTATTGGAGCGCATTATTGAGGATTATACCAGCGAATCGGGAGTACGCGGGCTTGAAAAACGCATTGCACATTTGGCGCGCTACCAAGCAAAAACCTTTGTTGCCAAAGACAATTTTTCTGCTGAGATAAGTGTGGATGATGCGGTGCGTATTTTGGGTGCCGAGCGTATGGAGAAAGAGATGTACCAAGGCAACGATGTGGCCGGTGTGGTAACAGGTTTGGCATGGACTCCCGTAGGCGGCACTATTCTTAACGTAGAATCGGTATTAACTCCGGGTAACGGTAAACTAACCTTGACAGGTAAACTGGGCGACGTAATGAAAGAATCGGCTATCACAGCGGTTACTTTCCTTAAAGCCCACGCTGATTATTTGGGTATTAACCCAAAATTGTTCGACCAACGCGACATCCACATCCACTTCCCTGCGGGAGCAATACCCAAAGATGGTCCCTCGGCAGGTATTACTATTCTTACCTCGTTGGCCTCGTTGTTTACCCAACGTAAAATAACTCCTAATTTGGCTATGACGGGTGAGATTACTCTACGTGGTAAAGTATTGCCCGTAGGCGGTATTAAAGAGAAAATACTGGCGGCCAAACGTGCAGGAATCAGCGATATTATTTTGTGCGAGAAAAACCGCAAGGATATTGAAGATATAAACCCAAGCTACCTTACTAATTTAAAATTCCATTATGTAGGTAATATGCTTGAAGTGCTGGATATTTCACTAACCGGAGATAGTGTAGAAAATCCTGTTGATTTAAGCGTAAAAGACGATTCGCAAAAAGCAACCAAAGTAGAGGTTGCATAACAACTAAAATTATAAAAGAGGCTGTCTTTTGAGACAGCCTCTTTTTTTGTTATTGCGACTTTGTATAACGGATAATTACTGTCATGCTGACGTAGGAAGCAACTTATCGCGTTTTGTTAACACACTTGCAATAAGTTTCCTCGCTACGCTTCGGAATGACAGGTGAATACAGTTTTGAACGTACTAACAAAAAAAGAGACTATCGCAACTTTTGAGGCAGCCCCTTTTATTTTTATACTTATTTACCACTGTTACCAACTTCTCGGCGCTTCATTTCCATACCTGTCCACCAAATAATATTGCCCTTTCAATTTCACTTTGCAATATCCCCTGTTATAAAAATCGTAACCGTCTTTTACGTAGTCGTATTTAATTGGCAATAAAATGTTTCCCTCAATATCAATAATGCCTTCTCTATAGTTTTTTGTTGCTTTGAAAAAATCACCAATCCTGTACACCTCATCGTATTCAAAATACTTTATCACCTTTTCACCCCAATCCATTAACCCGTATTTCTTGTCCTTTGCAAAATAAAGAGTAGTATCATTTATTCTGCTTAACGCATCGTATAAAACATTAATCAACACATTGCCTTCCATATCCAGCAACCCATATTTAGTATGCAGTACAGGTATGGTTTTACGCTCCTCCACCGATATCAATCCCAAACTTTTTATAATATCTACACCATCATACATTGGTTGCACAATAAACTCATCGTTTTTGTTTATTAATCCGTATTTGCCATTCTGCATCACGCGGGTATAGCCATCCCCCAAATCATACATCGATTCATAGCGTTGCTGTATCTTAATGCTACCGTCAATTTTCATCTTGCCGATAAGTCGGTTCTTCTCAAACGTTATCAGCCCTTCATAATAATCATAGGTAATTTTATCCTGACTGTCTAACAACACTTCACCTTTACAGTTAAGTAACCCTACTTTATTATTTGAATAAGTATATTTAATCAAACCTGTAATCAGTGGTTTAATATCAGCATACTCGTTTGGGGCAAGTTGTACATTTGTTATTGAAACCATTTGCCATTTATCGTCCTTTTTCACCAGCAACGGCTGCTTTTTGTCCATTCCACAATCGTATGCGTTGGTAATCATTTGGTACTCGGTTTTAAACAACACCTTACCCAAAGAATCTACCAACCCGAACTTTCCCTCTTTTTTAATCCTAAATGCTAAGTTTTGATAAACGCCATAAGAATACAACCTAATTACCTCATCATAAATCGGCTCAATAAACACTTTACCATTACTATAAGCCATCCCATGCTTTCCGTCTTTCCTTAGCCCTATTAAACCATTACCATAAATAGTAAAAATATCATAGATAGCAGGCAATCCCACCTTTCCTGTTTTCTTGTGTTTAGTACCGCTTTTACCGTTGATAAAAACTGTTTCATACTCATCATTATCCCACATTGGCTCTCCTTTCTCAACAGGTGGAACAGCTATATTATCAAAGCCTTCGTCGCCAATATTAATCTCCCTAACCCTATCAAGGTAATGCTCCTTGTCTCTGTTCCTCTCCTTTTTTACAATTAAATTACCGTATGAATCAATATACCGCCATTCACCCATATAGTAAACCTCGGCACTATAAATACCGTTCATTGTATCAAAAGCCCCCACAATTTTATACTCACGTTCTTTGATAAGCTTATGAAAAACCGTGTCTTTTACATATCCGTACTTATCGCCCACAAAAGGCTGCGCAGTAACAGTAAGTGATACGCAACCACTAAACAGCACTAATAGAAATAAAGATTGTACGTGTCTTTTTATTGAAAGGGAATTCATTACAGCTATAAATAGTTTTCGTTACCAAACTTCGTGATTTTGGTTGACTTTATCCCACAAAACAATGCCTGATACAACAACATAATATGCAGTTGTATCAGGCAAAGCAGTAATCAGGTGTATTATATAACTACCGGTATGCCCACACAATATCCCCCTCGGTTTTGGTGGTATAGCCTTTCACCTGCAAATGTTTCATCAAATAGTCACGGTTTTCGTTCTCCGCTTTACCCTCGTGCGTTTCAATGGTTAATGCACCAATCCGTCCCCACACCGCATCATCGGTATTATATAAAATACTGTATTCGGAGCCTTCACAATCCAGTTTCAGTAAATCCACTTTCTCCAACCCGTGTGTATCTAAAATATTGGCCAACGTAGTGGTTTCAACTTTCAAAGTATCAATACCACCGCAAGCCGAATCAAAAATACTGGCACTGGTAGTAAACGTATCATTGGCATCGTATTGCAAAGTAATATGCCCCACAGTGCCGCTTACGGCCTTATTTACGGGCGTAAAATCCAATGCGGTATTTTCGCTGCAATATTTTTGCAGTAATTTAAAATTCATTGGCATGGGTTCAAACGAAACCACCTTGGCACTTGGGTACTTTACCAGCGAAAACAACGAAAAATACCCCACATTTGCCCCAATATCAATAATTACCGGTTTTGAATTAAGGTAATTTTTTGGAAGCCCCTTAAAATACACTTCGTCTAAAAAGCTCTCTTTGTAGGTTTGCACCATACGCCGTGGCACATTAATCCGCATGCCGTTGCGGCATTTAAAAGTGATAGATTCATGGCCTTTGCCAAAATACTTGTAATAGTAATAACGGTGCCAGTTGCTGTGTGTTTTAATCAGGTTTATCAGCCTCATTTAATTAGTAAAGATTTGGTCTATAGGTTAGTTAGCTTAAAATCAAATATAAATAAATTGTTAACTCTACCAAAAAAAGCCCGTTGCCCTCGGTTTAAAAAATCAGTACATTTGCCCCCTCACTGCGGTCATGGTGAAATTGGTAGACACGCCATCTTGAGGGGGTGGTGCCTTCGGGTGTGGGGGTTCAAATCCCCCTGACCGCACCAAGCTCCACATTTCGTTTTCCCTCACGTGAGTGCACTTCACAAACAAACGGCTCAATCTTACAAAGGCCGTTCTTCTGATTAAGTATTGCATAACAATTGTTTTAGGAATAGGCAATATATTCGCCTGTATGAAGCGCATAATAACATCGGTTTTTATACTTTCTTTAAGTCTCTCATTATTTGCACAAACCCCAAAACTTGTAGTTGGTATTGTTATCGACCAAATGAGGCAGGACTATATTTACAGATATGGCGACCGTTTTGGTAATGATGGATTTAAGCGAGTGATAAATAACGGAATGATGTTTGAAAATGCCCATTACAATTATGTACCCACCTACACAGCTCCGGGACACGCCAGTATTTATACAGGTGCTACACCGGCCGTACACGGTATTGTTGCCAACAATTGGTACAAAACAACCGAAAACAAAACTATTTATTGTGTTGACGATTCTGCTTATGCTATTGTAGGGCAATCTGACGGGGGCATGGGAAAATCGCCCAAAGAACTGAAAACCACCACCGTTACCGACCAATTGCGTCTTTCTAATATGTTTAAATCAAAAGTGGTTTCAATCTCGTTAAAAGACAGGTCGTCAATCTTACCCGGCGGGCATACCGCCAATGGAGCGTATTGGTTTGATACTAAAAGTGGGAATTTTATTACCAGTGCTTTTTACATGAATAATTTGCCCCACTGGGTTAATGATTTTAATGCAAAAAAGCTGCCTGCCCACTATGCAAAACAAACATGGGAAACCCTTTTCCCTATTGCTACTTATACGGCATCCTATTCTGACAGTAACGATTATGAAGAGATAGTAGGCGATAAAAAAGCCCCTACTTTCCCTTATGATTTTTCTGCTCAAAAAGATGGTTATAAATTTATTACCTACTCGCCTTGGGGAAACAGTTTGCTTGTTAATCTTTCGCAGGCTGCCATTGAAGGTGAAGTGTTGGGGAAAAGCGACGTTACTGATTTTTTATGCCTGAGTTTTTCATCAACCGACTATGCAGGACACATGTTTGGCCCACAGGCCATTGAGGTTGAGGATATGTATTTGCGCTTGGATAGGGAACTGGCTACTTTGTTTAATTTTTTGGATGAGAAAATAGGCAAGGGCAATTGGACTACTTTTATTACTGCCGACCATGGCGGTAATGATGTGCCTTCTTTTTTAACAGACCACAAGATATCTGCGGGTGTACTGCAAAACGATACCATCTTAAAACAACTGAAAACTGCCACTAAAGAACGGTTTGGTGAAGACTTGATTGAAAAATATATAAACGAGCAAGTGTACCTTAATAACGAGAGAATAGCCGAGTTAAAACTTTCGCCTTGTGAAGTGCAAGAGTTTGTGGGTAGTTTGGCTGCGGCATTTAAAGGTATTGCACGGTATTATACAAAATGTACGTATAGTAAAGGGATTGCAGGAGAACTGGAGGTTGAAAAATCGTTGTATAACGGCTGGAATATGAAAGAATCAGGTGATGTTATTTTGCTTACCGAACCGGGTTGGATGGATCATGGGAATAAAGGCACCAGTCATGGGTCGCCTTGGGCATACGATACCAGAATACCCATATTATTTTATGGTGCGGGCATAAAAAAGGGAAATAGCATAAACAGGGTTTCAATTACTGATATTGCCCCCACAATAGCCATATTGCTAAAGCTACAATTTCCTAACGGCTGCATGGGTGCACCTTTGGATGTATTTACCAAATAATTACCTTAAAAAACACCTACGATTTCTTTATAAATTATTTCGAGCCACAAATGGATTTAGAAAACGCTGCTGATTTTATTGCCTCGATAAGTTATTTACCTGCCGATAAGGGTGGATTAAAAACACCTTTATCATCAGGATTCAGATGTAAAATCACATTTGATTACATTGATAAACAGGGGATTTGTGAACAGATGTTCGACCACCATGAATGGGTATTTCCGGGTGACACTGTTGAAGCAGCAATAAAATTATCCGACCCTGATTTATTTATAACTAAACTTGACGCAGGTACTTCGTTTGAATTACTACTAAATGACACCCCAATAGGTACGGGAGTTATCGTACAACTGCTGAATAATGAGTTAGCGAAAATATAATCATCAATTATTGTCATTGCGAGGTCTGCCGATGCAATCTTATCAAAACCATACGAACGGATTGCTTCGTCAGCCGAAGACGGCTTTCTCGCAATGACGAAAATCTTTATACACTCTTAGCAAAGCGTATAAATACAATGGGGTATCGCCATTAGGCAATACCCCATTGTATAAACAAATTAAATGCGGTTACTTAACCAGCAAGGTTAGGTTTTTATTAAAATCAATCCCTGTTATTTTAACAATGTAAGTTCCTTGTGCCATATTAGTAGTTGATATATCTATGGGCAAACGGTTATCACCGCTGCTAAGGCTTTGCATACTGCTATAGTATTGTTTGCCCAACATATCATAAATAGCTACTTCAACATCCACAGGTACTTCTGTGTTTACTTCCAACACCACTGCTGATGCACCTTGTGGCACAGGGTTAGGACTCATTTTGGCTTCGCGGTCGGCCTTTTCCTCCAATGGGGCTACTTTGGCATTGCTACCTCCCCCAATACCTGCGTTAAAACACATAGCAGGCAAGCTTGGGTGGAATGAACGAGCTATGCTTAATGTACTGCCTATATTTATAATATTGGTAACTGTATTTGCGGGAACAGGCGGAAAAAACGGAGGCGGAATTCCTTGCAAGTTAGATATCATTAAATTTTCATTACAACCTGACAATCCGTTATAATACGATTTAACGTGGTGAAAATCATGGGTCATAGTAGTTACACCGGGCATAAGACTTCCAAACGTGCTAAGTCCTGCGGGTGCCGGAGCGTCATAACCATCCAAAGAAACACCTTCCCCTCTAAACGTATTTCCGTATGTATATTGACCAACGGGCATAAGGTTTATATCCAACTTATATACCACCGCATCAGTAACCCCTATATTTCCGTTAGCAACCGTTCCTGCAATGTAAAACTCTGCCACTCCCGATGTGTTAGTACGGGAATAAATATCCGATGGGATTACATTGAAAGGAGCAGTACCGATACCGTTGTATTGATGCACCGTACCCCAAATAGGAGGGCTCGGTGGCGGTGGAACTACCATTGCTAACACATCGTTTTGGCCAAAAAAGTTAAAACTACCGGTTACTGCAAATACACCTGCTCCATTAGAAAAACTAATTGCTCTAAGGTCTTCATTACTGCCCCATTCGTATAAAACAGTAGGACCTATCCATGCTCCTGTGGTAATGTCAACTACCATATAAAAGCCGTCGTCACCAAAGGTAGCTCCATTGGTAGTTGCCCTTCCTACAATACCCAGCCAACCCATACCGGGCACTAAGGCGCAATCATAAGCCTTTGCATTAACTGTAGGAGAAAACCCGTTAAAATGGTCGTAATATGCCGACCAATTAATAGCCCCTGATGCAATATCAACGCTCATAGCAAAGGGATACTCTTGTGCAGGGCTAAAATTGTTATCAGTAATTGTACCTACAATCAGAACGTCGGTGTTGGTTAAGTCATTCACCACCACATGGGCAAGTGAAATTACATGCCCCGGAGTTGGAGTAAAGTAGTGGTAAGTATTCATAACATTTCCCATCGGGTTTAACTCCAAATAAGCCAACCCATTAGCCGCACCTGAAATTTCGGCCACCACCCCAAACCCTGTACCTGCACCCGCAGGTATCTCAAAAGATTTTGCAAGCCCAGTAATAAGATTGTTAGCACCTAAACTGATTTGATAATTGCTTACAAAATAGTTAGGCATAGGAAAAGGGGCACTGCTAAAATCGGTTCGAACCGCCATCAGGGGTATATTACCTGTGGTGGTAAATGAACGCCCCACCATAAAATGGCCATAACCCAATACATTGGTGTTTATCCCGTGTGTAAGGAAATCATCGTTGTTTGGGCCGCCATAAAACCGTTGGAAAAATTGGGCATTAGCACTTATATACATAAGTACCGATGCTATCAGTAGAATTTTTTTCATAAAAAGACGCAATTTGGTTAGTACAATAAAGATACTAATTGACTGCTAAAAAGCAAGATACGCCCTGCACCTTTCGTCGAAAATATTATTAACTACTACAACGCAACAAACCCAAACTCTCTGATAAAAGTATCTCCCTCAATACTTTGGTTCTTAATAGCATTTTGAGGGGCATCTTTATCAATAATAGACAATGTTCCCAACCTGTCAAAACTCCCCCTATAAGTACTAAACTCAGTTTTTGCAAAGCTATCAGCCAAGTTTGTTCTTGGTTTCTTTGCTCCGCCTGCCGAAGGAAGTTTAATAAACACCGTATCGTGTATTTTGACTTCTTTAGCGGGCAATTGGTTTTCGATATACACCGTATCACGCTGTAGTACCGTTTGTGTTTCAGGGCTAATTGAAGGTTGTTTCACCAATAGAAACCCCATATATCCCACTGCCAATAATAATATCGCTGCCGTTGCTTGCCACAAACGTATCGACAAAGGCAACGGGGTTTTTCTTATACCGTGTTTTGCATCAAACTTATCTGTTAGGGCAGCAAAAACATCCGTAGTAGTTATTGCAGGTTTTACGGCAAAAAACTGTTTTGCATCAATGGCAGCCAAATGTAACTGGGTATATTCAGCTTTATCAAAGTACAACAGCACCTGCTGTTCTTGTTCAGCAGTAAGTTTTTCATACGGAATAACCTCTATCCAATCGTATATATGCGCAGGTATATTTTCCATAATTTTAACTATTTGGATTAAAATGTGGTATTTTTTTTGAAATTCTTTTTAACAAATAATAAATACCTGATTTAACGGTACCTTCGGGACAATCCATTATTTCAGCTATTTCTTTTATTGATAATTCTTGTTGAAACCGTAACGTAATTATCAATTGTTCTTTCTCGTTCAGTTCAGTATATATTTTATCTATTTCCGTTGCAAAAAGGTCAGCATCTATTTTTGCAGCATACGTTGGATGATACATTGTTTCTTGCTGTTTACCTGCATCATTTATCAGTCTTGCCCTATTAGCTGTATTACGCAGTTCGTTCAGGCACATATTTTTTGCCAATGTATATACCCACGTGCTGAATTTTTTTGTGGTATCAAACCTTTCGGGTTTTTCAATTATCTGCACAAAAATATCGTGCAAAAAATCACCGGCTTTTTCAGCGTCGTATTGCAATATTTTAAGCATAAAATAATGCAGCTTTTTATCATACCTTCCGTATAACTCATTAAACGCTGCTTTAACGCCTTTACCGATAAGGCTCATAAGTTCCTCATCGGTAAAATTGTTGTATGTTTTATTAAATAAACCCAAGGCTTATTTCTTAAAATATTTTTTCACTTCGTTTTCTTCATCTGTACCCTCAACAACATTCAGCACTTTCTGTTTCAACCCTTCGGCAAGTTGGGTTTGGCCTGCAAGTACATAATGGTCGTATAATTTCACCATCGGCACCACATAATTGGTATTCACGTGCTTCACAAAATCTATTGAAATATCAGATACAAAATACCTGTCGAGATAATCAAGGGCATAATTTTGTTCAAAGTTTTTCTTAAGTAAAGCAGTGTTATCTATGGCTGTTTTGTTGTATTCGTAGGCAAGTCCGGTCAGATAAAGGTTAGGGGCACTTCTTTCAAGCATTTTCCCATCGCATTCATTGCTGGCGGTTAATGCCAAATACACAGGGCGGTTTGTTTTATTGGCTGCCAACACTTCTAATAATTCATTTCTAAATTTATCACCCAACTCTCCTGAAGCAGAAGGGTCGTATGCCAACGGTGCAACGCCCAATTCTTTAAACAATTTATCCCTGTATTCTTTTATCATTATTAAACTGGTGTTTATGGCAGTAATATCCTTTCTAAATCCTTTTTCAGCCTGCAAAATCCATATTGGGTAGGTATCATTATCCCCTGTGGTTATTAAAATGGCATTTTCTTTCAAGCCGGCCATTACATTGTAATTATAATTGAGCATACCTGCTGATGTTTCACCCGATGTGAACCAAAGTTTAGCGTATTTATCCCGCTTTGTTATGTCTCTGCTTATCTCTCCCCAATTTATCATATCCGAACATAGGACAGGGTTATCGGGTTGCATTTCGGCGGCTTTTTGTAAATAGCTAATTTTACTCATATCTCCCAACCCTACCGATATCCAACGTACCAAATTATACTCGAAACTGTTGGGCACCGCCTTTTCCATCTCATCCACAACGCCTTTCAGGTATTTGCTCTTTTCTTCATTAGTTCGTTTATCAATAGTATCAAGTCGCACTAATACCCTGCACACCCTAAAATAATTGAGCCACGCATTTGCATTGGTTTGGCTTTTATCCACCTCACCTTTCCATAGCTTTTGTTGTTGCCTGTACCAATCAAGAGACTTACGAACTTTCGCAAAGCTGTGTATGGTTTCGGGTGTTTGTGCAATAACTGTGCTATGCAGTACAGCTAATAAAAAAATTACTTTTAGTATTGTTTTCATTTGTTACGGTTTTGAGAATTATACCCGCAGGCTTAACTGTAGGTTCAAAAAATCTTACACAGTTTTAAATATATTTGAGAAAAAACAAATCCGTTTTATGCACGCAGGCCGTCATTACAGCATTAAAGAAGTTTTATACTGGACCCGAAGGGATATTATCGTTATTATTATTCTATCGGCTATACCTGCCGTATTGTATGATGTGTGTAACATACAATGGCTGAATATACCGTGGCTGCCTATTGCTCTTATTGGTACAGCAGTAGCATTTATTATTGGTTTTAAAAACAATGCAACGTATGGCCGCACTTGGGAAGCCCGCCAAATATGGGGTGCTATTGTAAACGGCAGCCGCACATGGGGCATAATGGCAAAAGATTTTGTTACTAATAATCACGCCAAAACACCCGTGAACGAGGATGAACTGAAACAAATACAACAGTGGCTGATATACAGACATATTGCATGGCTTACTGCACTGCGGTTTCAGCTAAGACAACCCAGAAAGTGGGAAAACCTGAATGTAAATTATAATGCCGAATACAGGAGTAACTACAGTATTCCTGAACTTGAAAACAAGCTGGAGGATGAGTTGGCTAAAGTATTACCCCCCGATGAAGTACAACTAATTCTTAGTAAACAAAATCCTGCCGCACAACTCATCACGCTACAATCTGAAGTATTGGGAAAACTGAATACCGCAGGACTTGTGGATGATTTACGCCATGTGGAAATGCAAAATATGCTGAAGGACTTTTTTGACCAGCAAGGTAAGTGCGAACGGATTAAGAACTTTCCTTACCCGCGGCAGTTTGCTACTCTTAATTTATACTTTGTGCGCCTGTTTATTATTCTTGTACCTTTTGGAATGCTAAAGGAATTTGAGAAAATAGGCGAAAATTATATTTGGCTTACCATTCCTTTTAGTGCATTGGTTTGTTGGGTATTTAACACCATGGAGAAAATTGGCGAAGTAACTGAAAATCCTTTTGAGGGTACTCCGAATGATGTGCCGATATCGGCTCTTAGCCGCACTATTGAGATTGATTTGCGCGAAATGCTTGGCGAAACGGATTTACCACCCAAAATTGAACCTGTACATAATATCTTAATGTAATGAGGGTAGGTGCTGCCGCTTTATTTCTTTTGCTGGTTTTTGGTGCCTGCAAAAACAATACTGAGGTAAAAACCATACATAAAGACAGCTTTTTAGCTGCTTTATCCGATTCTTTAACTGAACTTCCTTTTGAAGAAGAATACACTGCAACGAATGCCGATGAACTTTTAACACATATTGTTTTAGCCGATGCTGCTTTTGTTTTGTTTGAGAAACAACTTACAATGGCGTATGGTGATACCGTTTATAAGGCATTTGCACCTTATGAAAGGGCTTTGGATAGTTGCGGGTGGCTTATTGATACAGGTGGCAAAGCCTATTTGGTGTTGTTT
>JAMIFM010000003.1:0-59498 GCA_035906255.1 Bacteroidia bacterium | reverse complement strand
GTCTTTGAACGGTGTATAATCTTCAGGCACCAGCTTTTCTTTTTTGGCATTATTCAGTAACGTTTTAAAGGTACGCATGAAAACAAACAGAGAGTTGAGTTTAAGTCCGCGAGCAAGATTCCACTCTTCGTACTTTTTCAAAAAATTATAATCTACCTGCTGAAAATTTAGGTTGGCATCTTCGCCAATATAGTTTCGGATGTTCCTGCCGGTTTCTTTAAACACATTTGCATACCCTACTTTACCTGTTGATTTTAGGCGTTCGTAGGTGCTGTCAAAGTATGCCGTTACACTTTTAAGTTTTCGGGTGTCTTTTTTGAGAGCAGTTTTTATATCGTCAGCGGTAAGTTGTTTATCTTCTTCGTCTGCCTTTATCAATAGTTTGGTGGCATCGGTTTTCTTTTTATCAAGAATAACCAACAACTCTTTGTATAACGGGTGTTTCTTTTTAGGATACCCTGTCTTGGTATCCCAAAGCTCTTCAGCACAATGATAACCTGTATAAATTATCCTTCGCTTTCGGTCTGAAATGATGGATATTGCAATGGGGTACTCGCCGTTTACTGCGGGTTTCCAAGTAAGGAGTTTAACTTTAACAGATGCCATTAGGGTGCAACATTGGTGCAACAAAGTAAGCAAATTTTGATAAACACAGGTAAGCACAGGAAGTTAATTAAATTGTAAACAACTGATAAAAAGACATATATAATTTAAAGAAAATTTTAGAAAGATAAAATATATTGCATGGCATGCAAGAGGTCATCGGTTCGACTCCGTTATCCTCCACAAACTTTAAAAGCCTACTGATATTTCATCAGTAGGCTTTTTGCTTTTAACAAATCTGGGTTTGTATGAAAGTAAAATCCCTGAACGCATAAGATACGCTCAGGGATTTTAAGTATTAACCAAATAAAGGAAGAGTTTTTTACTTATTTACCTCGGTCACCTCACCACATTTCAGCATTTTAGCACCAAAATAAGGATTACGTATCTTGTCAGATTCGCTAAGCCAATAACCACCTTTATCTTCGTTGGCCATTGGGCAGTATGAATAATATATGTTTTGTCCGGCACCAAAGGCTTTAGCCAACTCATACATATTTGCAGTTAAAGGGTCTAAATGCAAACGTTGATGCGATAAATCGGCAGAGCCTGCTACGTGCTCGGTATTGTTAATTATTTTAGCATAATACAAGTTATACACCCTGTTTTGTTCAGGCGTTAGAGTAGTAGAATCAAAAGCTTTAAATACATCCCGCAATGCAGCAGCACTTTTTCTTGAGTCTGCCGCTTGGTCATCAACCATTGCATTTTTCATTTGCATATAATGTCCAAAAGCAGTTTTCATCATTTCAGTAGTTTGTGGGGCTACATCGCCAAAACTATGCTGGGTTTCAATCGCCTTTGTTGCGGTTTTCGAAGCCTTTTTTTGACATGCTGCCAATACTAAAAGCCCTAACAATACTGAAACTATAAGTATTTTTTTCATAACGTTTATTAATTATCGGGGTAAATAAACTATAAATTAAAGTTGTTACAAACATAACGGATTAAATAGGTACAAGGCATTGTAGTACCTTGCACCTTCAAGCCTTATTTTTCTTCGGCAGTAAAGCCAACTGATTTTACTGCATCTTCAATAAGTTCGGGAGTAATATTTTCACCTGTAACAGTAAGTGTTTTTTCGGGGTTGTTAATATCAACCGACCAATTATTCTCGCCTACTGTGTTATTTAGTGTGTTGGTTACTGTGCGTACACAGCCCATACAGTTGATGTTGGTTTTAAATTGTAGTGTTTCCATTTTGTATTATTTTTAATTATTTATTTTCAGTGCTTTTAAACTTCAAGCGCAGGCTGTTGCTCACTACTGATACAGAGCTTAAAGCCATAGCAGCCCCCGCAATCATAGGATTAAGCAAGAAACCAAAAGCAGGGTACAGAACACCGGCAGCAAGGGGTATTCCTATGATATTATAAATAAATGCCCAAAACAGATTTTGCTTTATGGCTGTTACCGTGAGTTTTGATAATTTAAATGCTTGAGGTATTTTGGTAAGGTCTGATGATATAATGGTCATTTTAGCCACATCAATAGCTATATCCGAGCCTTTGCCCATAGCAATGCTCACATCCGCTTGTGCCAGTGCTTGGGTATCGTTTATACCATCGCCCACCATTGCAACCACCTTACCGCGTTGTTGTAATTGTTTAATAAAAGCATATTTATCTTGGGGCATTACCTCGGCTTTATAATTGTCAATTCCCACCTGTGCTGCCACTGCTTTGGCAGTATTATCATTATCACCTGTAAGCATATACACCTCAACTCCCAAATCGTGTAGTTGCTTCACTGCCGCTATTGACGTGGGTTTTATTTCATCGGCTACGGCAATGGTTGCCAATACTGTTTTGTCATTCGCAAAAAAGAAAACGGTTTGGGCTTGTTGCTGCCATTTTTCGGCTTTTGCCAATAGTGTTTCTTCAACAATTATATTTTTTGAAGCAAGTAGTTTTTTGTTACCCACATAATACGTTTGTTCATGTATGTGTGCTTGTATCCCCATTCCGGTAATACTTTCTACATGAGCATGGTTGATTGTTTTTGCGATGTTTTTGGAAGCAAAATAGTTGGCTATTGCCTCGGCCAATGGGTGCTCGCTTTGGGCTTCTATTGCGTACAATATAGGGGCAAGGGTTGCAGGGTCAGCATCAAATGTCCATTCAATATTAGTAACAATGGTTTTGCCTTGGGTAATGGTACCTGTTTTATCAAGTACAATAGCATTTACTTTGTGTGCAGTTTCAAGACTTTCGGCATCTTTTATCAAAATACCCGCATC
Source organism: Bacteroidia bacterium (assembly GCA_035906255.1). Taxonomy (GTDB): domain Bacteria; phylum Bacteroidota; class Bacteroidia; order UBA8524; family UBA8524; genus SB11. The sequence continues at coordinate 56,656 of JAMIFM010000003.1, read as the reverse complement.
AGCACCTTTACCAACCCCTACCATAATGGCAGTAGGGGTAGCCAACCCCAAAGCACAGGGACACGCGATTACTAAAACCGTAACAACAGCCAGCAAGGCCTGCGATAGCGCATTATCACCACCAAAAAGCATCCAAACCAGCCCGCTTATAATGGCCAATGCTATAACAACGGGCACAAATATTTTAGCTACCTTATCAACCAAGTGCTGCACAGGGGCTTTGCTGCCTTGCGCTTCTTGCACCATCTTGATTATTTGAGCAAGAATTGTATCGCCGCCCACTTTTTGAGCTTTGAAACGAAGACTGCCTTTTTGGTTGATTGTACCTGCAAACACAGTAGTCCCCTCATGTTTTTCAACGGGCAGCGGTTCACCGCTTATCATGCTTTCATCAACAAACGATTGACCACTAACCACTATACCGTCTACGGGTATTTTGCCACCCGGTTTCACTAATAGTACATCGCCTACTTTTACATCTGCAATTTTTATTTCCTGTTCGTGCCCGCCGTGATGTATTACCGTAACGGTTTGCGGTTGCAGGCCTATTAATTTTTTTAATGCTGTTGAAGTATTCGATTTTGCTTTTTCTTCCAGCAGTTTGCCAACAAGTATAAAGGCAACCACTACCGCAGCGGCTTCAAAATACACGTGGTTGTGTATGCCTTGTTGATGAAACCAAGCAGGAAAAAGAGTAACCGCAGCACTAAAAATGTAGGCAATGCCTGTGCTAAGTGCTACAAGAGTATCCATATTGGCCGAGCGGTGTTTGGCCTGTTTAAATGCGTTTACAAAAAACTGCCTGCCAAACCAAAATACTACGGGGGTGGTAAGTACCATCATTATATAGTTGGCAAAAGGCATATCCATAAACAGCATACCTATAACCACTACGGGCAGGCTTAACACGGCCGCCCAAATAGTTTTGGTTTTTAGTTGGCGGTAATAGTTTTGGTGTGCCTCTTCTTTTAGTTGACGGTTGTTGGTTTCATCTATCAACAAATCGTAACCTATGGATTGCAAGGCGGTTTTAATTTTATCAGGAGTGATAATATCGGGCAAGAACTCAACTTGCAGCGAGGTATTTGCAAAGTTTGTCGAAGCGGATAATACGCCCGGTAATACTTTTGTTATGCTTTCAGCACTTGATGCACAAGAAGCGCAAGTCATGCCTGTTACAGGGTATGTTTTTTTGATTGAGGGTACATCATACCCCACATCACGTATGGCCGAAACAAGTTTGGCAATGTTGGTTTTCTTCTCGTCAATCTCAACAATCGCTTGCGTATTGTTCAGTTCAACTTTATGAGAAATAACGCCGTTTTCGTTTGCAAGGGTATTGTCAATAATCAGGGCGCAATGTTCACTATCCATACCTTGTATGGGCAGGGTAACTTTTGTAAGTCCGTTATTTGCAGCCATTTTTGTATTAAATTTTTACAATACAAAGGTGAAGCCGCAAAAGGGATAGCTTGTTACAGGATTTCGGGTGAATGTTTCAAAATTTACACCTCGTCTAAACTTTTACGGTGATGGTTTTTTAACTGCTTAAAACTGCTGGGTGTGAAACCTGTTACTTGTTTAAACTGGGTGCTTAAATGGGCCACACTGCTATATCCCAGTTTAAAAGCCATTTCAGATAAGGTTAATTCGTCATACACCAACCATTCTTTTACCTGCTCGGTTTTTTGGGCGATGATGTATTTCTCTAACGTCGTATTTTCGGTTTGGGAGAATAATTGGCTAAGATAGTTGTAGTCCTTGCTCAACTCTTGTTCTAACAAAGCTGAAATTTTTAGCTTTTGGTCTTCAAGATTGCCCGAACGGATGAAGGTAATTACAAACGATTTAATGGCATTTACCAATTTGGCCGATTTTTCTTCAATCAGTTCAAAGCCGTTTTCTTTTAGCACATTGGCAAAGGCGGCAGTGTCAAAATCATCGTTTAGTATTTCGGCACTGCCCAATGTCACCTCGCCAATAATAGCCCCCGCTTTTGTAAGCTCATCACTCACAACTTTAATGCAGCGGGGGCATACCATATTTTTAATGTTTATTTTTTGCATTGCTTTGGCAAATGCTGTTAAAATGGACTTGAATAACGCGGGTCTTTAATCAAAGTTTCGTCGGTGAGGCTTTTTAAAAACGCCACCAAATCAGCTTTTTCCTGAGCATCTAACAACAAACCTTTACTAATGGTTTGCTGCAAAGCAGGGTCGAGTGTTGATGATTGCTTGAGACCGCTGTTGTAGTGTTCAACCACAGCTTCAAGCGTAGCAAACCTGCCGTCGTGCATATAAGGGGCAGTTAGAGCTATGTTTCGCAAGCTGGGTACTTTAAACTTGGCTTTATCGCCGGCTTTGTTAGTAACCTTTTCCCTGCCTATGTCAGTTATGCCTGCATCATCATCAAGGCCGTTGTTCATGTATTGGTCGTTTTCAAAATTGTCGCCACCGTGGCAGTGGGCGCAATCAGCCCCTGAGGAATCAGGGAAAAAGGGATTATACTCTTTAAAGAACAAGATGCGGCCTCTTTGTTCAGCAGGCGTTAATTGGGCTTTGCCCTCCAAATACAAATCATATTTCGACTTGTTTGAAACAATAGAGTTCATAAACTGCTCCATAGCCAATGATATTTTAAGCGGGGTGATTTCCTCACTTCCGAAGGCCCTCATAAATTGGTCTTTGTAGGTTTGGCTTTGGTTTAGCTTTGTTACAATATTGACAAGGGTTTCGTCCATCTCCAATTCGTCTTGTATGGGTTTCAGCGATTGGTCGCGTAGCAAATGCGCCCTACCGTCCCAAAAGAACTCATTAGCATTCCAAGCCATGTTAAAAACAGACATCGCCTGCCGCTTTCCATTCAATCCGCGCACCCCTACCGAAAACTTTGAAGTATCAGTAAAAGCGTGTTCTTGGCGATGGCAGCCTGCACAAGCCAACGTATTGTTTTTAGAAAGCATTTTTTCATAAAAAAGCATCCTTCCCAGTTGCACGCCCTGCACTGTTAGCGGGTTGTCCTGCGCAATAACAGGGGCGGGAAATGTGCCGTAGTTGAGCACATAGGGGGTATTATCATACTCAACACCTTTAGAAGTGTTGTTATTCTCTTTTTTACAGCTATATGCAGTAATAAGCATTACTGAAAAAGCTGCAAAAACCGTGATATACGAAGTAATCCTCATGGTTTAAATTTTTTGTTGTTTACAAAGTCATAATCAGTAAGGCTTTTTAAAAAAGCCACCAGTTGTGTTTTTTCCGTTTGCGTTAGTTGCAAAGGCGTTATGAGTTTGTTTTTTTGCGGGTGGTTTTTCCCTCCGTTGTTGTAGTGTTCTATTACTTCCTCCAATGTTTTCACCGAGCCGTCGTGCATATAAGGTGCCGTTAGGGCTATGTTGCGCAGGGTAGGTACCTTAAACAAAGCCAAATCAGCATCGTTGTTGGTTAGCCGTTTCCGCCCTATATCGGCATACGTTTCATACAAACCGTTATTACTAAAAGCGTAATTGCTAAAGTTAAACCCACCGTGACACTCTGAACAATTGGCTTTAGGACTGAAAAACAGTTCCATTCCTTTCATTTCATCAGCGGTTAATGCACCTGCGTTTTTTTGGAAATAGTAACGGTCATAAGCACTGTTGCCGCTAATAAGGCTACGCTCAAACATTGCCAATGCACGTGTTATTACAAAATAATCAGGCGGGCGGTTGTACGCTTCCCAACTCATTGCCACATACTCTTTGTTTTGCATCAGCCGTTCACCAATAAGCACAATGTTAAAATCAAACTCATTATGTTCTTGTATGGGCACCAGCACTTGCATTTCAAGCGTGGGTACTCCGCCCTCTCTTGTAAAATAAGGTTGGTATGCCACGTTGGTTAGCGTTGGTGAGTTGCGTGTACCCGCACGTTCTTTAACGCCTGTGCTAAAAGCTACATCGTCACTAAAAGCAATAGCTGCCTTGTGGCACGATGCACAGCTTAATGTACTGTCAGAAGATAGTATCGGGTCGTAGAACAATCGTTTTCCCAATTCCCAGCGTCTCAAACTGTATTCGTTATCGGCAGGAAAGGGGATAGGAGGGAAACCTTCGGGCACATCAATTCCATTGCCGGTAGTAATGGCAGGAGCATTGTTTGACTCTTTTTTGCAGGCAAACACCAGCAGCATTGTTGCTACCAACAGTATATGTATCCGAAGGTTCCGCATTAGTTAACGGATTATTGTACCACCAATTTTTTGGTAAGCAAGCGGTGATTACCATTCATCAGGCTCACCATATAAATACCTTTTTCAAAATTGGTTATATCAATAGCCTGAGTACTGTTTGTAACTACTTCAGTAACAACCCTGCCTGTAATATCGGCTACTTGAACAGTGGTATAAGCTACGGTATTATCGGTTATTTCAACTGTAATATCGTTGCCGTTACTTGGGTTGGGATATATCGTTAGCGCATTGGGAGATACGGCAGTAGTAATGCTGGTCAATATATTTTTAGCTCCTGAATCAGAAGTAAACACGTGGTCTCTGAAATTCTGTAGCATTTTAATGGTTTCAGCACCCTCACCGTGCATAATCACTCCGCTTGAAACATTAATGTTTTCAATGGCTTTTGAGTAATCGGCTTTAAGGTTAATATGTAATTGACCGAAAACCTCTTGTGCTGCCAATGGTATTTGAATGGGGTAATAGTAGTTGTTTCCCAAAGCGTGTAGTTCATACCCGGTGTTTAAGCTGCTGCCCGCCTTACCTTCCAAGGCCACAAAACGGTAACCCGCAGTCCAGCCCCAGTGCATAGACGGTGATTTTGGAGCTAATGCGTGCCCTACCGGCCATTGTGAAGGGTCTTGGTTGTTTTGAGGTGAGTTTACCCCTATCGAAAATTTAACACCTTCAATTTTAGTAACGTTGTAAGAGCCTAAATCAACCGATAGCGCGGTTGAGGCATTGGCAAGTATATACACACCTGTGGCATTGGTGGTTTTGCCACCATCGTGTATAATGCTGATTTCTGAAATGTAGTATTCTAATCGGGTAACATTGAATGAATTACCTAAGTTGTTATCAGAAGCTTGGTTCAACGCAAAATTCTTGTCTTTAAGCAAATGCTCAATGTTCAGTTTCACAGTAGTTTGTGCTGATGCAACAACTACTATCATAAAAGCCAAAACGGCTGTAAGTAATTTTTTCATATCGTAGTATAGTAAATGTAATGTTCTAATAAGCTGTAAATTAAATAATAACAGGCAATAAATGCCCGATATGCTGCGGCGTTGATAACCCACAGAATGAATGAACCTGATTTTAACAGGCAGTAAGAAAAATCAAATGCGGAAAGTTTGATACAGCACGGAAAAGTCTTTAGATAGGGGCGGCGACTTGGAGTAGTGCCCTGTATTACTTTGTGTGCAAGTGCTAAATACTGCTATTCCTACGGTTGAAGGAACAACAGCAGAAAGAATGGTAAAATTACTGTGTTGTTGGGTAGCGGTTTGATGTTGCGATGCAATATCAATTTTACTAAAAAAGGTATGGTTGCTGCAACAAGGGGTTTTTGATACCTGAGTTTGGGTGACGGGTTGAACTTTTGAAGGGTTGGAACAAGTTCCTGCGGCCTCATTATCAACAGCGGTCATACAGTCGTCGGCAACTCCAAAAAAGCTAACGTTCTTTATTGTGTTTTTGCAAAAGTGTATATCCACTGCAAGCCCTACTGACGCAGTAAAGGTGGATACTGCCAACAGCAGAGCCAAAACTTGTATGGATATTTTTTGCTTCACAAATTGCAACCTTCAAATATAAATTATTTTACAAAACTTTATTCTTGGGTTTTAGGCAGTTGTATAAGAACTATGACGGCATAAAAGTGAGTTTAGTTAACACAAAGCCCTAATTTTGCGGCAATGAAATACTATTTAGTAGCCGGCGAGGCTTCGGGCGATTTACACGGCAGTAACCTGATGAAGGAACTGAAGCGTGTGGACGCACAAGCCGAGTTTAGGTTTTGGGGCGGGGATTTGATGCAGGCACAAGGTGGTGAATTGGTGAGTCACTACAAAGAGCGAGCCTATATGGGGTTTTTGGAGGTAGTAATGCACCTGCGCACCATATTAGGGTTTATGAAGCAATGCAAGGCCGATGTGCTGGCATGGAAACCCGATGCGTTAATATTGATTGATTACCCGGGTTTTAACCTGCCGGTTGCAGAATTTGCCCATGCACACGGCATTAAGGTACATTATTACATATCTCCTCAGGTATGGGCATGGAAGGAAAACAGGGTGAAGAAATTTAAGCAGTATGTTGACCAAATGTATGTGATACTGCCCTTTGAGAAGGATTTTTATAAAAACCGCTGGCAGTACGATGTGCATTTTGTGGGGCATCCTTTGTTGGATGCGCTAAAAAGTTTTGCTACCGAAGATAATTTTAAACAAAAGAACGGACTTGACGATCGGCCTGTAATTGCCTTGTTACCGGGTAGCCGCAAGCAAGAGATAACCAAAATGCTTGGCGAGATGCTAAAGGTAATTTCCGATTTCCCTAACTATCAGTTTGTAATTGCAGGTGCACCGTCGCAGCCTGTGTCTTTTTATGAAAGTTTAATACCACAGGCGGTGAAAAGCTCGGTTAAAATCATCTCAAACAAAACCTACGATTTATTAAGCATTGCTGAGGCGGCTCTTGTTACATCAGGTACTGCCACGCTTGAAACGGCTTTGTTTGAGGTGCCCGAAGTGGTTTGCTATAAAGGCAGTAATGTATCGTACCTGATTGCCAAACAACTGGTAAAGAACATTAAATACATTTCGCTGGTAAATTTGGTAATGGATAAAGAACTGGTGCGTGAGCTGATACAAGGCGAGATGACCGAAAATAATATCAAAAGTGAATTAGCAGGTCTTATTGAAGGGGGTGCTAAACGGGGTGCTATTTTACAAGGCTATAAAGAATTGAAAACCAAATTGGGTAACGAGGGGGCTTCGGCCAATACGGCGCGTTTGATATACCAATCGTTGCAATAATCTTATATTGAAGTCGTAACAGGATAAAACCTGTTGTTCATGTAATTACAATAAAAGAGGCTGTCTCAAAAGACAGCCTCTTTTTGTTTCTGGGGGATTGCTTCGGGGAAACCCTCGCAATGACGGGTGGCCCTGTCATGCTGACGTAGGAAGCAACTTATCGTGCTTTGTTAACACACGTGCAATAAGTTTCCTCGCTGCGCTTCGGAATGACAGGGGAACATAACCCTTAACATACAAACAAAAGGGGCTGTATCAACTTCTGATACAGCCCCTTTTTTAAGCCAAAAGCCCGCCTGAAATGTAATCTCAGGCGGGCTTCATATTTAAGACTAATGTAGGATTACATACTTGCAGTTTGGCCTACAGGGTTTTGCAAAGCACCTGTAAACCCAATAGGGCCTTCACCAGCGTAGGTCATAGTACCATTTAAGGTTTGTCCGCCGTCGGTTGAACTAATGTTTAAAGCCACCACATTTTGGTTGGGTCGGCAACCCATCAGCCAAGCACCACCCGGATGCCAAGGAGCTGATGAACCGCCCCATTGGTTTTGCACCTGATAGGTATTGTTACCCACCAATGTTGCAATAAACCCGATAGGTCCCTCGCCTGCATAGGTCATAGAACCCGTTAAGGTGGCTCCGCCGTCTGTAGAGGTAGCGTTCACTTCAACCACGTGTTGGTTGTTGCGGGCACCAATTACCCACGTACCGCCGTTGTGCCAAGGAGCCGATGAACCACCCCATTGGTTTTGAGTAGCATAGTTGTTGTGTACCAAGCCATACAACACTTGTTGCTGGGTTTGCTCAAACATAAAGTTCTGCGAGTTTAAGCGCCAGTTTATGTAAGTGTCAAAATGGTTGTTGGCAGTATTTAGTTGGTAGCCGTTAAGCGCAGTTTGGTTACCTGTGTACCAAGGGTTACTTGTTTGTCCGTTTGCTTCAAACTTCACTCCATAACCAAATAAGTTTTGATTAACCCCTTTAAATTGAGAGGGTAAACCGGTACTGTAATACATCTGCAAATTCACAAAATCGATGTAATTGTTAATCGTATCTACATCAGTGTGGTCATTGGTAGCAGGTGAAATCGACAGATAATATTGCTCGCTTTGTTGTTGAAAAACCTCACCAATCGCTTTAAACAACGCTTTAAACTGGTTGGTAGTAGTAACGGTTGATAAATTCCATTCCCAATCCACATCAAATCCGTTTAAGCCATAGTGTTGCATATACTGCAACAAGTTTTGCGCAAAGTTCGCAGCATTTTGCTCAGGGGTGTAGTTTGAGTTTGAAAAGATGTTTTCAATCTGTGTGCCTGCGCCGCCATAATCAAGCGTTACACCAAATTTAAGATTAGGGTTGTTTTGAGGCGCATCCCTCAAAATATTTTCCATATACACCTGATTGTGGGGCGCATTGCCCATAGCAATGGTGTAAGATGAACCGTCTCCCGCAGGAATTGTGCTACTGCTGGTGGGTACTGTTTCTACAAAACACATGTACAATATATCCATTGCTTGGTATACATTGTTTTGGATAAGAGTTTGATAACAGCTGTTAGGGCTGTTGTAGGTGGTTCCTTCGGGTTCGTCCTCGTTCAGGTAAATCCATGCGTTTACAAGATTTGCATTTGTTGTCATGATAGTAATTTTTTAAATAATAGTTAGTATTTGTTTGATTGTTTGCAACTAAAGCTGCGTGCAATGCTAATAGAAAATTGATTACCCAAAGCTAACATTATTAATAAGATATGCAGTGTTATCATATAATTATTTTTGTGGTTAAACATTGTATAAAGAGGGGGACAAAACTCAAAGTTGCCAATTACTATGTGCTATATATTAAAGCACAAATAAAATATGTCAACAATTTCTCTATCACGCAGAAGTGGCTGGATATTTCCTGACACTAACATTAACCCCTTGTTTTCGTTAATTGATAACGAATGGTATTCAGTTCGTGCTATTTGGTACGAATTAAACTCTTCAGGTGTATTGGTTTTACGCGATAACTCATCGCATGGAGCCAATATGTATTTTACCGCCGAAAATGCAAAACGTATCCGCCAGAATTGTACCGAGGCATACGTAAACGTATCGTGTGGCAACCACGCATGGATGGATGCACTTTGCGGAAATTCAACCAAACGTACAAATGCTATTAACACACTAATTGCATTTTGCGAGGACAATAACTTTAGCGGTGTTGATCTCGACTTTGAAGCGTTTGGCTCGTGGTCGGCATCAGAATACACCAATTACAAAACCTTTTTAACCGAGTTGGGTAATGCTTTGCATGCCAAAGGTTTCCTATTGTCTGTTGAAGCACCCGGTATTTGGAGCGATAGTACTACTACTTACTCGTCTTCAAACGAATGGACTTCAAGGAACTCTCAAGGGTATTGGCAGTTTAAGTACGAAGACTTTAACACCTTGCCCGTAGATACCTTGGTAATTATGGCGTATGACTACCAATGGGATTTGGGTGCAGGTGCCCCTTGCCAACCTTTGGGATGGCTTTCTGATATCTTAAAATGGGCACGCGACAAGGTGAACAATAAAACTAAAATTATTGCAGGTTTGCCCGCACACGGATACTTTGGGGCAACAGGCGGTTACAGCCTTACTAACAGTAATTACAAGATACTGACAGGTAAACCGGGTTTTGCCACTGCCGGACGCGACCTTGCCTCCGGTGAGTTGATTTGGGCAAGTTCAGGTATTTCGTATGTATCGGTGGATGATATTGCACTTGATATGAAAGTGGCAGTATGTGAAGAATTGGGCATTTATGAGCATTGCCTTTGGTACATTGGTGATAACCAAGCAGGCAGCGATAAGTTGCGTAACCACCAACTTAAATAATTATTACTTAAATTAGAAGTAACCTCATGGCATTTGCCATGAGGTTTTTTGTTTTTACAGAGATAAACTCTCAGCACGTCCGGGCACAAGGGGTTGTATAGTTTCAAGCAACGATTCTACCGACCTGTACTCAGGGTTAAAATCAGCCCATTGCCCATTTTTGATAAATTTTTGCAATTCATTTATCAATACAGGCAACTCGCGCCAGTGCGCACAACAACGCTTGTGCGCTTCTAACCAGTTGAAACGAAACAACGGGTGGAGCACGTCAGATGTTAATATTCCTGTGGTCACCAACTGTGTTGTCTCTGCAATGTTGGTTCTACAAATCACACATACCTTTTTCTTATTGGGCAAAATGGTTTCGTGCACAAATTGTTTTTGGCGCACTGCCATCTTGCCCCAAGGGTGTTGGCTTACACAGGTTTTGTGAAATACACCTCCGCTAAACATAAACAAAGGGTCGTGCAGATTACTTACCAAGTGTGGGAATATGATAACATCTCTGCGGTTTTCCATAGGCAACCTGCATAATGTGCAAAGGTTGCCACGGGTAAATAAAGCCATATATTTAATATTTTTAGTTATTATATTTATTCAAACAATAAACATCCCTGCAATTGCTAAAAAGCAAAAGTTTAATAAAGGATGGTTTTAAAAAATTATAGTATCAACAAAGATGTTTCTTTTGTTGGTGTTAGAGGCGTTATGGCAAATTAATCTTCGCTGGGCTCTCTGCCGTCGGCCATGCGTACAATTTGCGGGCTGAATTTAGCCAGTACATCCACCAAGTTGGTTTGCGCAGCCATTACCTGCTCGATATTCTTGTATGCCATCGGCGATTCATCCACATCACCACCTATCAATTGTATGCCTTGTGCACTTAACCGCTTTTTCATTTGGTGAAGCGTGAAAGTACTTTTGGCGGCACTCCTCGACATGGCTCTACCTGCCCCGTGTGATGCAGAGTTAAGCGAACCTTGCCCACCTTTACCCATTACCACATAACCGGGTGCCGACATGCTACCGGGTATAATACCCAGCACGCCTTTGCCTGCGGGAGTTGCCCCTTTGCGGTGCATTATTACCTCTTCACCATTAGGCAGGGTTTCCTTCCACGCAAAATTGTGGTGGTTTTCAACTCTTGCAATGGGGCGTTGGCGCAATGCTTTTGCCATTTTGTTATGAATCTCGTGGTGATTAGCACTTGAATAATCGCCAGCAAGGTTCATAGCCAGCCAGTACTCTTGCCCTTCTTCACTATCTAAATCCAGCCAAGCAAGGTGTTTCACTTCCTTTACCAAACGGGTTTTTCGCATGGCAATATTGCTGTAGTTATTAGCGATATGTGCACCAAATCCGCGAGAACCGGAGTGTGAAAGTAACGCAAGGTATTGTCCCACAGGCACATTAAATCCTGCAACGGGTGCGGCTACATCAATAATTCCCCACTCCACAAAGTGGTTACCCGTGCCTGATGTGCCCAATTGCCGCCACGCTTTATCCTTCAGTCGTTTCAATCCTGAAAAGGCATTCCAATCGTTGCGGTCAAAAAGCGATTCGTCAAACTTCACCTTGGTTTCTCCACCACTGCCAAACACCGTATGGTCTTGTAGCAATTTCTTAAGGGTATCAGCATCTTCAAATACCCTGTTTCCGGGCAAATCAAATACACTTAAGCACATTCGGCAGGCAATATCCACGCCCACAGCATAAGGGATTACAGTTTTTGCATCAGTAGCCAGCACGCCCCCTATTGGTAAACCGTAGCCCACGTGTGCATCGGGCATTAATGCCCCTGCTTTTGCTATGGGCAGTTTCATGGCCAAATCCATTTGGGCTATGGTATGGTTGTCAATACCGTCAGCACCAAATATTTCGTAGCCCTGTGTACTCCTTAATTTCCAAGTATGCTCCTGCATAGCAGGTACAACATTGGCTTTGTGTTTTTTAATTTCGGGAAGTACCGTTGCAAAAGGGTGGTTTTTGTCTTGTTCCGCCGTTTCAGGTTCGTCCCATGCTTGTTTAGCTATTTCAAGCACTTTGCGTTTATCAACGCCTTGCTTTTTTATCATCACTTTTGCCAGTTGCCCTATGGTTTTCAGTATGGTTTTATCACTGACACCAAGTGCTGCCAGCTCGTGATTATTTATTTTAATATTCTTAGCCATTATGATATTTTTAATTTCTTGTGCCCGCTATCAGTTTTTGATAATGGGCTGCTGAAACACATTCAGCATGAAAACAAAAAGCCCCGGTGCTTTTTAACTGCGTCCGGGGCCTTTTAATATCGGGGCTAAAAGCGGTTAGCTTTTATGCTTTGGCACACGGGCGTGCAACCCACCATCGTATCCTTTGGTGTTGCTAAATAGTTGTATGTCGCGGTGCATTAGCATTGTATTAATTTCTTTAAAGGGTTAAACTTCGTTATATAGGTTTAATACCTTATTGTGCTACAAAGGTAAATAATAATTTTTGGTGTTAGCAAATAGTTTTTTGTAAAATTTATGTAAAGATGAGAAATGGGGATTTAATATAATTAAATATTAATAGATGGAGATGCTATTTGCAAACCGTATCGGTAGCTTTCAAATTCATTGTGGCTCCTTGAGAGGCAGAATCACCCACTATTTTTAAATCAAAAGAGTTGGCCTTTTTGCTGATATAGTACCCTTTGCGTATATGCTCGCCTGTGTTTTGGTGGCCACCCCAACCGGTAAAATATTCAACAGTATCTGTGCCGTTTAGCAATTGCACGGTAACTATACCGCGACTGTTTTCTTCTAAAAACACTTTTACAACTGTACCTTCAAACTGCTGTTCGTATGCTTTTTCGCAAGTGGTTTTCAGTTTATCACCGTGCTTCTTAAACCAAAAGTATAAATATGCCCCAAACGACAGGAAACCTACCACAATAATCAGGTTACGGATTTTTCCCATACGTTTTGTTAACCAGTAAATACCCGTGTCGTTATTATCATTTCTGTTGCGCAGGGTATTAAACTTGTTTGATATGTCGCCTTTCTGCATACTTATTCTTTTATCAGTATTCCGTTTTGTATGGTTGCACCCATTTGCAAACGATAAGTATAAATGCCCTGTATCGCTACTGCACCGTTTAATTGAGTAAACCACTCTATTTGTCGCTGTCCGGCTGCGAAAATAGCTGAAGAAGTATAAACCGTTCTACCCAAAGCATCAACAATTTGTAGTGATACGGTTTCTTCTTTTTGCAAAAAGAAATTAAACGTTACTTTTTCACTAAAGGGGTTGGGGCCTACCAAAGCTCTATGTGGAGTTTCAGCGTTAACAGGGTCTTCATGCAAAGACACTTGCCCGCCTTCGCTTAGGTAGTTAAGAGTGTTTAAGGTAATATTGGTAAACTTTTCGGTAGAGGTTTTGCCCGACCAACGGACAACAACGCTATCTACTTGCTTGTGGCTATTCATGCCAAAGAATAAACGCAATGGTTTTTGGCTGTTGATTCCTCGCCCTGAAACCACATCCTGCATATAGGTTTTACCATCAGCATATACCCATACACGAGAGCCGATAGCTTTTTTGTTTACTGTTGTGGCGTGTAACTCAATACTTACAAAATTGCCGCCATGCGGCGCGGTGTTTTTATAAAAACGGAAGTTAGGGGCAGGGCCGTGTCCCACAAAAACATCCAGTTTGCCATCGTTGTCATAATCAACAAAGGTGGGGTTTTCGCTGCCGTTCTTTTTATTCAGTCCGTAATGAAAAGTTTTAAGAGCAAAGGTTTTATCAGGCTGCTGTATATATACATCGTTAAAATTGCAGCCGTAAAAAGTAGTCGTCATTATATCCGGCCTGCCATCGTTGTTTAAATCTCCAAACGCGGCAGTGGCATGGGTTTCTTCAAATTGTATGCCTGTACCTGATATTTGCCCGGGCAGCTGTGATACCTGCCCCATCAAATCTTTAAACGAGTAGTTAGGCGCACCTTCGTTTTCAAACAGCACCGTCATGCGGGTATCTTCCTTCACCGTAATATTACTGCCCCCTACGCCCCAAGGAGCAAGATATTGTACAGGCGGCATATTGCGGGGGTGAGAAAAATTGCTGTGCAGCAAATCCATATCCCCGTCGTTATCATAATCAGCCCAATCACAACCCGTACTCATGTTGTAAAACAAAGTACCGTTGTTGTTATCAATAGGGGTAAAAGAAATAATGTCTTCCCAAGTACCGTCACCATTGTTACGGTAAAAATTATCATAGCTGGTAGCACGGTCTAACGATGCGGCATAATTAGCCACAAACAAATCCAAATCGGCATCATTATCATAGTCCACCCACTGGCTGCCCCTGCTAAATCCGTTTGTACCGAGTAGTTTATTTCCGTTATTAAGCGTAAAGCCTAATTGCCCGTCATTAATAAATAGATAATTAGGTAGTGGAACTCCGTAAGGCTCCCACAATTGCCCAACAAACAAATCAGGAAACCCGTCGTTGTTTACATCAGCCACACTAAAGCTGGTAATGGTGTGCAGGCTAACGGGCAATATCACCTGTTGTTTTGTAAACTGCCCGTTTCCGTTATTTATGTAAAAGTAATTTTTTGCAGGGTCGTGCGATAAAAACAGAATATCATCAGACCCGTTATTATCCATATCAATGAATAAATTAGCCGCCGGTTGCAAAAAATAATCAATTCCTGAGGTGGGGTTAATGAACTGAAATGTACCGTTGCCGTTGTTTTTAAACAAACGATCACCAAGCAATATATCAATGTGGCTGTCCCCGTCAATGTCACCGCTTGCAATATTACCAGCATAAGGGGGGCCGGGTATTTTGAAACCGGCTTGAGCACCAACCTCTTCAAACCAAGGTTGGGTTGGCAGGGCATCGTATTCAAGCACAACATCTATGGCAAACGGACGATTGGCATTTACTGCCCATTGTCCCTGCGTGTTTTCAGCAGTGGTATAAAAGTAATCCCCGCCCATACTTGGGTCGGTACTGCAACTTGGCGGCACGGCATCTTGCCCTATACGCAGTTGCACATTTACCATATTAGTGAGGGCAACAAAAAACTGGTTATTTTCTACCCTCAACTTCAAACTGTCGAGTTTGATTTCTATCCGTTCGGCAGCGTCGTTGGTTTGTTTGGTAATAGTAGCGGGCGGAAATAAATCGGCCTGCAATTGCGGGAATGATGAGCCCCCCTCATGCCCAAACATTCGTACAGTAGCTGTTCCGCCTGCATTGCCGCTTAGAGTAATAATTACACTCTTTATGGTGGCAGGTGCTGTTGGCTCAAAACGGGCAAACTGCTTAGGGTAAGTTGCTGTACTGTATGTGGTTGAGAATAACCTGCCCTGCTTGTAATAGCGCAAAGTATCAACAGCCTGTGCTTTTAAACAGGCAAACAAAAGCATTACTGCTAAAATACGATCCATACCCGCTGCAAAGTTCGTAATTTTAATTGATGGATTTTAATGCAACCTGTTTTAGTATTTTACCTTTGCATTACTATGCCCGAACCCTTAAAAAACTATTACAGCCCCGCATTTTTTGATACGCTTTCAAACCGCCTTGCCAAAGCCATAAAAGGTTTTGACAAACCTCTTTTTATAAAAAAGATATTTTTTGACGGGTGGGAACAGTTTGAGTTGAAACAACGTATGCGCCACGTAGCTGTTGTGCTGCATGGTTTTTTGCCCCACGACTTTAGCAAAGCAGCAGACAGCTTGATAAAAATAACAGAGGTGTTGCTTGACGGACGGGAAGGGGCAATGGATTTTTTACACATGTTTTTGCCGGATTATGTTGAGTTATACGGCATTGATGATTATGAAAACAGTATGCGGGCTTTTGAAAAAATTACCTGCTATGCAAGTGCTGAGTTTGCCATACGTCCTTTTATAGTGAAGTATCCGCAAACCATGCAGCAAATGTTTGCATGGAGCAAGCATCCTAATATGTATGTAAGGAGGCTTAGCAGCGAAGGTTGCCGCCCGCGTTTGCCTTGGGCAATGGCTTTGCCGGCTTTGAAGAAAGACCCGGCGCAGATATTACCCATACTTGAGAACCTGAAAACCGACCCTGCTGAAACGGTGCGTCGTAGCGTTGCCAATAACTTAAATGATATTGCTAAAGATAACCCCGATGTGGTAATGGAGATTGTGAAACGCTGGCAGGGCAGCCACCCCGATACGGATTGGATTATTAAACATGGTAGCCGCACGCTCTTAAAGAAAGGACATGATGATGCGTTGGATGCGTTTGGGTTGAAAAGAGGCATTAAAGCACAAGTTGATAAACTGGCCATAGCTCCCGGCAAATTGAAGATAGGAGAGAAGGCCACGTTAGACTTTTTAATCACTCTAAAAGAGAAGCAAACAGAAAAACTGCGTGTTGAGTACGGGGTGTATTATGTAAAGGCCAACGGAACGGCAAACCGCAAGTTGTTTAAGATTACTGAGAACAATTATAGCCCTGATAAGGCAATAGCATTTAACCGCACGTTACGGTTTCATGATATGACTACTCGAAAGCATTATGCGGGTATTCATAAAATTACGATTGTGATAAACGGAAAAGAATACGCCGAAACAACATTGGAACTCCTGTAATTTTGAGTAAGATTTAAAACTATGGAAACTTACAAATTCACTGCTCGTATTACCCGCATCGACGGGGTGTATATGCATTGCATCTTAATTGTTCCCGATGAGATAATTGAACGGATTAATAAAAAGGGACGCATAAGAACCAAAGGTACTATGAACGGGAGTCCGTTTGCGTTGGCTATCCAAAACCTTAAAACGGGTGAGCGTTATTTTTCAGTAAGTGCTCCGCTGCGAAGGGCAGCTAAGATACAGTTAAGTGTACCCGTGCAAACAGAATTTGTTATTGTGGATGAAAACGAGCTGGAAATACCGGAAGAACTTACCGCTGTACTTAATGAAGACCCCGAAGGCAAAGCAGCCTTTGATAAACTTACCACCGGCAGCAAACGCGGGTTGATACACTACGTTACTTCGGTTAAAAATGTGGATAGTCGCATCAAGCGGGCTATGCAATTGGTAGAGAAAGCAAAATCAGGTCAATTAAGCGTGCAGCGCAAAAAAGAAGAGTAATGTTAACGCTATTTCTGCTATGAAAAAAGTCCTCTTCTTATCATCAATACTAACTGTACTGGCGCAAAGTTTTTATAGTTGCAAGTCTGAAGGAGGAGCAAACCCGCCCCTTCAAACAAGTTTTCCATTGCCGAATGAAATAAAAGAGTTCATGTATTTTAAGCCGGGTACATTTTGGATTTATAAGGATAGCGCTACAAATATGGTTGATACGGTTACTGTTACAGACACTGTTGCTATTCCTATAACAACAAATGGCAAGTACTACGAGCAATATCAAACAATAACATATAGCACCCACTATAAGTATTATTTTTATTATTCCATAAATACGAGTTGGTCGGAAAAGTGTATTAGCGGAAATCAGAGCCGACCGTGCTACAACATCAAGCATATTATGACCCGTCCGGGGAGTTTCATTGGTGAAAATTATCTGGTATTCTTACCATTTCAGAAAAACTACTGGGGATATGCCTCGATGGGAATCGATAATGCCATAGTAAGAACAACAGATATTTTTGATAGCGTTAGTTTTAACCCATTCGTCTTTTCAAAGGTCATTCAGGTCAACACAAGCAGTAACTTATTTTATGGGGGTGCGGAAACCAACTTCTATATTGCCAGAAACGTTGGTTTAGTAAGAAAAGAAATAACCCCAAAGCAGGGAAATAAAATAGTTTGGCTATTGGTGGATTATAAGATTGTTCAATAGCCCATCATTAGTAAACTATTCAGTAGTCGAAACAACGTGGTTATTTGCATGATAATTAAAAAATTGATGTACCTTTGCACTGCTTATTAAGAAAGACGGAGGGACTAGGCCCTGTGAAGTCTTGGCAACCCATCCCGGTGGGTGCCAATTCCTATCCCAAACAGCCTCTGCTGTGGCGGGTGAAGATGAGCGTAGAGAAAGACTACAAATCCTAGTGTTTTTATTTGGTAACTGTACGATAGCATAATGTGTCAATACATTAATATGCTAATGTGCTAATGTTTTGGTATGCAAAAGAAAGACAATGTTATTGTTCAAAAGACTTTTGATTTTGCCTTAAAGATAATTGAGTATGCCGAACTGCTTGAAGAGAAAAAGAAATATGTAGTTAGCAAACAATTATTAAAAAGTGGTACGTCTGTAGGCGCGAATGTTTGGGAAGCCCAAAGTGCTGAAAGTCGGGCAGATTTTATTCATAAGATTAAAATTGCTGCTAAAGAGGTAGAAGAAACAGAGTATTGGCTTTTACTATGCAAACATTCAAAAAATTATCCTGATAGCGATTACCTTATTGATGAACTTGGACACATACAAAAAATCATAACTAAAATAATATTCTCTGCTAAGAATGCTAGCTGAAAATTAGCACATTAGCATATTGTCGAATTAGCATATTTAAAGAAATGGACAAACAGCAACAACTGGAAGAACTGCTGAAACAACGGATTTTGGTATTAGACGGTGCTATGGGCACCATGATTCAGCGGTATAAATTGGAGGAAGACGATTTCCGCAACGAAAACCTTAAAGACCATCCACACCCCTTAAAAGGAAATAACGACCTTTTGGCACTTACCCGTCCTGATGTCTTGGCGGCTATCCACCGTCAGTATTTAGAAGCAGGTGCCGATATATTGGAAACCAATACCTTTAGCGGTACTACCATTGCGCAAGCAGATTACCGTTTAGAAGATTGGGTGTACCAAATCAATTACGAATCGGCCAAGTTGGCAAGGCAAATTGCGGATGAGTTTACGGCCAAAACGCCTGATAAACCTCGTTTTGTTGCAGGCTCAATGGGGCCTACCAACCGTACAGCATCACTTTCGCCTGATGTAAACGACCCCGGTTTTCGTGCTGTTACTTTTGATGAATTGGTAATAGCATTTAAAGACCAAGCCCGTGCCCTGATAGAGGGCGGTGTTGATATACTGTTGGCCGAAACCATTATCGATACACTAAATGCAAAAGCAACACTGTTTGCTTTTGAAGAGTTGTTTGAAGAGTTGGGTTACCGCGTTCCTGTAATGGTATCGGGAACGATAACCGATGCCAGCGGACGTACCCTTAGCGGTCAAACTACCGAAGCCTTTTTAATCTCTACTTCGCATTTACCTTTGCTTAGCATAGGGCTTAACTGTGCTTTGGGAGCATCGGCTTTGCGTCCGTATTTACAGGTTATGGATCAAAAATCAGTATTTAACGTAAGTGCCCACCCTAATGCAGGTTTACCAAACGAGTTTGGACAATATGACCAAACACCCGAAGATATGGCCAATCAAATAGAAGAGTTTTTGAAAGAAGGCTTAATCAATATCATAGGCGGATGCTGCGGCACTACCCCCGACCACATTAAGG
Source organism: Bacteroidia bacterium (assembly GCA_035906255.1). Classification (GTDB taxonomy): domain Bacteria; phylum Bacteroidota; class Bacteroidia; order UBA8524; family UBA8524; genus SB11. The sequence continues at coordinate 37,303 of JAMIFM010000003.1, read as the reverse complement.
CAATTGCGGATGTTGCATCACGCTACCAACCCCGCAAGGTCAATGGTCAGCAGTCAACAGTCAACAGTGAGGAGAATGAGACGATTAACGTTTAAGAGTTCATGGCCTTTAAGTTTGAGCAATTGAGAGTTTGGCAGGATGCTGTTGAGTTGACCGGTGTAATTGCTGAGTTAACCTCTACTTTTCCGAAAGAAGAAATGTTTATTCTATCGGCGCAAATAAAACGTGCAGCAGACTCTATTGCTTTAAACATTGCCGAAGGCTCAACGGGTCAGACCACACCTGAATTCAAACGCTTTTTAGGAATTGCATCACGTTCAGGTATTGAGGTGATTAGTTGTTTGTACATTGCCAAACGAAGGAAAATAATTAACGAAACAGATTTTAACGAAATTTATGGCCAAACGGAGGTACTGATTAAAGGCATACAGGCTTTGAGAAATTCTCTCAAATAGCTGTTGACCATTGACAGTCGACTGTTGACATTTTAGAATATATAAATGGATTATACATTAAGATTATCAGGTCTTGAACCCCTTGTTATTTACGAGGGCAGCAATTTTATTAATGTGGGTGAACGTACCAACGTTACCGGCTCGCGGATGTTTTTGCGCCTGATTAAAGAAGGTAAATACGATGAAGCTCTTACTGTGGCTCGCGACCAAGTGGAAGGCGGCGCACAGATTATAGACATAAACATGGATGAGGGGATGTTGGATGGTGTGGAAGCCATGACCAAGTTTTTGAATCTGATTGCCTCTGAACCTGATATCGCACGCGTACCTGTGATGATTGATTCTTCGAAATGGGAAATTATTGAAGCGGGATTAAAGTGCGTGCAGGGCAAGTGTGTGGTAAACTCCATCAGTATGAAAGGTGGGGAAGAAGAATTTATCCGTCAGGCCAAATTAGTAAAACGTTACGGTGCAGCAGTAATTGTAATGGCGTTTGACGAAGTAGGTCAGGCCGATAACTACCAACGCCGTATTGAAATATGTGAACGAGCCTACCGTATTTTGGTAGATGTGGTAAAATTCCCTCCCGGCGATATCATTTTCGACCCTAATATATTCCCCGTTGCAACGGGCATAGAAGAACACAGGCTAAATGCCCTTGATTTCTTTAATGCCACCAAATGGATAAAAGAAAACCTGCCCGGTGCAAAAATTAGCGGGGGAGTAAGTAACGTATCGTTCTCGTTTAGGGGTAACGATGTAGTGCGCGAGGCCATGCACAGTGCGTTTTTATACCACGGTATAAAACACGGTATGGATATGGGAATTGTGAACCCTGCCCAATTGGCTATTTACGACGAAATTCCCAAAGACCTTTTAGAGTTAGTAGAAGACGTACTGCTTGATCGCCGAGACGATGCTACCGAACGCTTACTGGCTTTTGCTGAAACGGTTAAGGGCAAAGGCAAGGAAGCTACCAAAGAAGAGCAGGAATGGCGTAATGGAACTGTGGAAGAACGCCTTAGCCACGCACTGGTAAAAGGTATTATTGAGTATATAGATGAAGATACAGAAGAAGCCCGTCAAAAATATCCCCGCCCGTTGCACGTAATAGAAGGCCCGTTAATGGCTGGTATGAGCGTGGTAGGCGATTTATTTGGTGAGGGTAAGATGTTTTTGCCCCAAGTGGTAAAAAGTGCCCGCGTAATGAAAAAGGCGGTGGCATACCTTACCCCGTATATGGAGGAAGAAAAACGGCTGAGCGGCGACCAAAGCAAAAATGCAGGCAAAATTTTGATGGCCACCGTAAAAGGCGATGTACACGATATTGGTAAAAACATTGTGGGCGTGGTGCTTGCCTGTAACAATTTTGAAATTGTGGATTTGGGCGTGATGGTTCCGGCTGAAAAAATACTGGCCGAAGCTATAGAGCATAAAGTAGATGTGATTGGTCTTAGCGGGTTGATTACCCCCTCGCTTGACGAGATGGTACACGTAGCGCGCGAAATGCAACGCCTTAACTTTAAAATACCCTTGTTAATTGGCGGTGCTACCACCTCAAAAATACATACGGCGGTAAAAATCGACCCTGAATATACGGGACCTGTAGTACACGTATTAGATGCTTCAAAATCAGTACCTGTAGCATCAGCATTATTGAGCGAGGAACAGAAAGAAGCGGCTCAGCTTGGGCATAAAAACGAGTATGAGCAAATGCGCGAAGCTCATCGCAACCGTAAAGAAACCAAATCATACATCAGCATTGCCGATGCTCGCACTAATAAACACCGCGTGAATTGGCTGGATAGTAAAATTACCAAGCCTTCGTTTTTGGGAACCCGAACCTTTGCTGATTTTCCCTTAGAAAAACTGGTCGATTATATCGACTGGACACCGTTTTTCCAAACATGGGAACTACGCGGCAAATTCCCTGAAATTTTTAACGATGAGTACGTAGGCACTGAGGCTAAAAAACTATACGATGATGCCCGCAAAATGATTGATAAGGTAATTGCCGATAAATCGCTGCAAGCATCTGCCATTGTTGGGTTTTATCCTGCCAATGCGGTAAATGAAGACGATGTGGAGCTTTATACCGATGATACCCGCACACAAGTGCTTACCACATTCCACTTTTTGCGCCAGCAAAACCAAAAAGGCAGCGGTATAGCCAATAATTCGTTGGCCGATTATATAGCACCTAAAGAAACAGGTATTGCCGATTACATGGGAGCTTTTGCCGTAACCACAGGAAAAAGCATTGAAAAACTGGTGCAGCAATTTGAAAGCGACCACGACGATTATAACAGCATATTAATAAAAGCCGTAGCCGACCGTTTTGCTGAAGCCTTTGCCGAATATATGCACGAGTATGTGCGTAAAGAACTGTGGGGATATGCCGCCGATGAAGGCTTTAGCAACGAAGACTTAATCCGCGAGAAATACCAAGGCATACGTCCTGCGCCGGGTTATCCTGCTTGCCCCGACCATACCGAAAAAGGTATTTTGTGGGATTTGATGGATATTGAAAACGAAACAGGAATTAAGATAACTGAAAGTTTTGCAATGTGGCCTGCTGCTGCGGTTTCAGGGTTCTACTTCTCTCACGCTGATAGTAAATACTTTGGTTTGGGTAAAATTAATAAAGACCAAGTAGAAGATTACGCCAGCCGCAAAGGAATGGATATTAAAACCGTTGAGCGTTGGTTAGGGCCTAATTTATCATATGGTTTGTAGTTTCTTTCTACGTCATTGTGAGGCTTACGTAGTTTGCCGAAGCAATTCGTAGTTTTTATATTCAGGTTGACACCCTCCTAAATCCTCCCTTTATAGGGAGGACTTTTGCCCAACGACTGTATATCTTGAATGATTTTATAAATCGTCGGCTCTATCCACCAGTTTGGGGTCAAGTTGTTTTGAGACTTTAGCACCCAATTCACGCAAGTTTTCGGCACGGCGTATCAGGTTACCTTTGCCCTCGTACAGCTTCTTCATACTGTCTTCATAAGCCCCTTGCGCGGCCTTCATTTTCTTACCCAAATCAATCAGGTCTTCGGTAAAGTTTACAAACTTATCGTACAAGTCACCGCCCTGTCTTGCAATTTCCAACACGTTACGGTTTTGGTATTCTTGTTTCCAAATACTTGATATTGTTCGCAACGTAGCCAATAATGTGCTGGTAGTAACAATCACAATGTTTTGCTCAAAAGCATCATTATATATTTCTGAATCGGCTTGCACCGCTGCCGCAAACGCCGATTCGATAGGAACAAACATCAACACAAAATCAGGCGAGTTAATTTCATACAACTGCTGGTAGCGTTTTTCACTTAGTTGCTTAATGTGTTCGCGGATAGATTTAGTATGGGCTTTTAACCATGCTTGCTGCTCCTCAGGATTAACGGCCGATGAAAACCTCTCATACGCCGTTAGCGATACTTTAGAGTCAACAATCAAATTCTTATTATCAGGCAGTTTAATAATCACATCGGGCTGTTGGCGGCGGCCTTCCTCGTTCACAAAACTTTCCTGCACTGTGTATTCCTGTCCTTTAGTTAGTCCGCTTTTTTCAAGTATGCGTTCCAAAATCAATTCGCCCCAATTACCCTGTGTTTTACTTTCGCCCTTCAACGCTTGGGTTAGTCGGTTAGCATCTTCACGCATTCCTTGGTTTAGTTCCGTCAGTCCGCGTATTTGTTCAGCTAATCGGCTTTGTTCCTTACTGTTTTCTACGTGAGTATCTTCCACCTTTTTCCTAAACTCCTCCATTTTTTCTTTTAGTGGGTTCAGTACCACATCAAGACTATCACGGTTTTGGCGTACAAACTTTTCACTCTTCTCTTCAAAAATCTTATTGGCAAGGTTTTCAAACTCTTTGGCAAGACGTTGTTGCAAGGTTTCAATTTCTTGTTTCTGGTTGTTCAGCTTTTCTTCAAGATTTTGCAATTGGTTGGCCATTCGGCTGTTATCAGCAGTTAGTAGCAACGCTTCTTTTTGGGCAGTATCAAATTGGGTTTTAATCTCAGCTACAGTGCTTTGTGCGGCAGCTGCTTGGGCTGTTACAGAAGCCTTTTCGGCAGTTAGTCGGGCAATTTCCTGTTGGCGTGTATCCAACTCATCGCGCCCCACCATTTGAGCCATTTTATTTTTGCTCATCAGCCAGCCAATTGCCACACCCACTATTAAACCTATAATTAGAAATAGTATTTCCATATTTTTGCCCGATTTTTAAGTTTTGCTACTCTGTAACACCAAAGGGCAATATTCGTACTAATTTGGGACTTTTTACGCTCAAAACACCCACAAAACCCACTCGTGCCATTACGTTTAAAGGCAGGGTGTTGGCTCGTGTTGTTTGGTTATTAACGTTTTGCATACACATATTCAGGTGGAAAAAATGGCAATACCCGCCCGTCGGTTTTCACGACGACCCGCTGCATTTCACCTTTAAAGATATTCTGTTTTTTGCTTATAAATATTATTTCAGAACGTTGGAAAAGGCCGAAAAAAACTCAGGCCTTGAAGAATATTTTTTAACACAGGATTTTTCATTCCCCCAAAAGCTTAAGGGTAGCACCACTATTACCCTAAGTGCAGGTGGTGATTTAATGCCGTATGAATGGGTGAACCCAACTGCTGCAAAACACCTGTGGGACGAGGTAGGTGATTATTTTTTCGATGCCGATATTGTATTTGCTAATCTTGAAACCCCCTTTTATGTCAACGAAACAGCATCACTTTGCCCTGAAGTAATGCTGAACGATATGTACTTTAACGGGTCGCCTGAATTGTACAAGATATTTAGCGGAAACGGAAAATATAAAGGATACGATGTATTAAGCACGGCCAATAATCACATGCTGGATAAGGGTCGGGAAGGGCTTGAGGGTACTCTTGCTTTTTTGGAGAGTAAAAACATTAAAGCGGTAGGTTCGGCACGCAGTAAAGAAGAGCAGGATAATTTTCCGATAGTGGAACGGGAAGGGGTAAAAGTAGCCTTTTTAGCCTACACTTACAGCCTTAATAAGCTGGTACCCATTGCAGGCAAAGAGTATATGACCAATTATCTGCCTCTTAACCAACCTGAATGTGATATAAGTTTAATTGTACATCATGCAAAGCTGGCCAAAGAACGCGGAGCCGATATGGTGGTATGCTCGCTGCATTGCGGGTGTGCATATCAGGCATATCCTGCCACACACACGGTTGATTTATACCACCGTGTTTTTGATGAAGCGGGCGTGGATGTAATATTGGGACATCACCCGCACAACCCGCAGCCGATGGAGCAATACCAGTTTACAGACCCTTTTACGGGTGAGGAAAAATTGGGGTTTGCCGTTTATTCGCTGGGAGATTTTGTGGCGTATGATTTAAATATTTTTTGCCGTATGCCGCTGCTGTTAAAGCTGGAGATTACTAAATCGGCCGCGCATACGTTTGTATCAGGATTACAGGTATTGCCCGCCTACATTGCAGGTAAGCAAGCATCTAACGGGCTTGAACTGCAATTGCTGAACCTGCATAAGCTGGGGCAAAACGGGTTTAGCCATCCTTTTATGGATAAAGAGCTTGATAAAGAAGCCCGTATATTGCACCGTTTTTTAAACAATCATATTTTGCCTCCCCAACACAAGCGGTGGGTGGTATAATGGGACACGGGCAGTGACATACAGGTAAAACCACCTGTTTTTACACAAGGTTTCTATTTTCTTACCCAATCTTTAAAAAAAATCAGCAAACAGGCATCGTATATTTGTAGTAGCATAGGTTCTACACACATTATTACGGACAAATGAAGGTGCTTTTTGTTTGCTTGGGAAATATTTGCCGCTCGCCCATGGCTGAGGGGGTGTTTCTTGATTTAGTAAAAAAAGAAGGGTTGCAAGGCAAAATTATTGCTGATTCTGCGGGTACATCGCGTTACCATGCAGGCAGTTTGCCTGATGCTCGTATGCGCCAAGTAGCCCGCCATAAAGGCATTGAACTTACCCACAAGGCAAGGCAACTGAGTTTCGGTGATTTTTATGATTTTCATTACATAGTTGCTATGGATGAGAGCAACTACACTGATATTATTTCTGAAAAGCCTGTGAACGATGACCACCGCGCTAAAATTGTAATGATGCGCGAGTTTGACCCTATTCCCGATTCTAATAATGTACCCGACCCTTACTATGGCGGTGCCGAGGGTTTTGAAAACGTGTACTCGATATTGCAGCGCAGTTGCAAAGTGTTTTTGCAGCATGTGAAAGCAGAAATTGCCATGCGTACTGTGTAGCTCTGCAAGCTATTTGCCTTTTCAAAACTGCTATTAGCAACATTCGTCGAAAAATTATCCTGCTATCGGTTGTATCTTATTTTGGCATTGGCAATTCATCATAATAGATTATTTTGCAGTCGATATATCTAAAACTATATTCAATACACTTGTTTAGCCTCTATTCCATCTAACATGAAAAAACATCTTCTCCTATTCTTATCCTTGTTCTTAATTTTTACTGCTGCCAATGCCCAAAAGAAATACCAAGGGTTACTTTGGGAAATTTCAGGTAACGGGCTTAGTAAGCCATCTTACTTGTACGGTACCATGCACGTAAGCAGCAAACTGGCGTTTCACTTAGGCGATTCGTTTTTTGTGGCACTGAACAACACTGATATGGTGGCACTTGAAATTAACCCCGATACATGGGTGGATGATATGCTTGCATACGATCCTTACGCATTTTGGGGCGATGGAATGTTTTATTCAGGCAGGGGTGAAGAAGCGGGTAAAGAAAAACAACGCCGCGAAGCAATTATGGATGCTCTTCGCAGAGACCCCAGCTTGATTAACTATTACTTATACCGCAGCCAAGGGTACACAGGAAATTTTGAAGAAAACACCTATTTAGATTTATACATTTTTCAGGCGGGTAAAAAGTTGAAAAAGGAAGTAGGCGGGCTTGAGATTATGAGCGAAACTATGATGCTTACAGATGAAGCTCAACGTTTGCAGCGCGAAGAATATAAATACAAGAAGCAAAAACGTAACCCATACAGCTATGATGAGGATTATGTGAGCTTTGAAGAAATGCTTGAGAACGCATACCGCGATGGTGATTTGGACGTGATTGATTCGCTAAACTCTGCTGAGGGTACTCCGGGGTATTTGGAGTATATGTTGTATAAGCGCAACCAAAACATGGCCGACCGTATGGATAGCATTATCCGCGTGGGTAAGCGTAGCTTGTTTGCAGGCATGGGTGCTGCCCACCTACCCGGTGAAAAAGGGGTAATTGAAATGCTGCGCAAAATGGGCTACACCTTGCGTGCGGTTACCCGCGGCGAGCGCGACCCAAAACAAAAGGAAAAAATTGACGAGATGGTTATCCAGCGCAAATTCACCACACAAAAGTCGTTTGATAACTACTTTGAAGTGGATTTGCCCGGAAAAATGTATGAACTGACAGGTTTTGGCCCTACACGCAGCTACTTTCACCCTGATATGGGCAATGGGAGTTATTATACCGTTACCCGCATAAAAACGTTTAACCGCGAGTTAGAGCAAGACCCCGCTTATGTGATTAAGGTGGTTGACAGTTTGTTGTATGAAAATGTACCCGGAAAAATACTAAAGCAAAAGAAAATTGAGAAAAACGGGTATAAAGGCTTTAGCATTACCACCCGCATTTCCAGAGGTGATATACACCGCTATGAAATATTGATAGCACCCGACGAAATTTTTGTGTTTAAGCTGGGAGGTATGGGCGAATTTGCCAAAGGCAAAGAAGCCGATAAGTTTTTCAACTCTATAAAACTGAATATTCCGATAAAAACTGATTGGAAGGACTTTACTACCCCCGACGGGATGTTTACGGTACAAATGCCTCATGCACCGTTATTTTACGGTGATACTTCACTAATGGGTGTTTTTTACAGCTCAGAGCCGTTTACTGCCGTAGATTTTAGCAACGGTAATTTATATACTGTACATAAAGAATATGCATACAGCGGTAGTTCATTGCTTACCTCAGATTCACTGATAATTGAAAAGAGGGTTTTTGAAAACGGAGAGAAAAAATATTACGATGTGTTGGAGCGCAGTCAAAGTACCGAAGGAGATTTGCTGTTTACCGATGTACGTTACAGTGTAGATGAAAACTACAATATGCGTGTACGTTATTTTTTACGTAACGGGTATTTTTATACACTATCTGTAAAATATAAAAATGACAGTGCTGATGCTGAGCGTTTTGTGCGTTCAATAAGGTTTGCATCCCGCCCTTCATTTACATACGACTTACACGACGATACCGTGATGCATTTTACAGTGACAACTGCCGTGCAAAAGGAAGAGATGGAAAAGTTGATGCGTAAGTTTAACAACTTTAAAGAAAAAGAAAAACCTTACCGCACCTTGCGTGAAAGCCGCGCCTTTATAGAAAGTACAAAATCTGAAAACGTTGTAACGGTTACTTACATACGCTATGGTAAGTACCTGCGTTTTAAAGACAGTGCAACGTATTGGGGAGATATAGAAAGCGCTTATAACAAAGACAGCAGCAATATTATCTTAAGTAAAAAGCATTACACCAAAAACGGGTTTGATGTATTTGAGATTGATTACACTGATACGGGATGCACCTATGCTACTAAAGAGGTAAATATGCAACGCAACGGGGTACTGTATGAAATTCGCTCATCATACAAACAAAGCGAAGGTATGCCTGAGTTTTACAACAAGTTTTTTGAAACGTTTGCACCCAAAGACACTGTTATAGGGGTAGATATATTCGGCAATAATGCTGAGGTGATAATGGCCGACCTGAACGCTGCGGATAGTGCTACCCGCGCCGAAGCCCGAGAATACCTTTCGAATGTAAAGGTGAAACCCGAGCACTTTAAGCAATGGATAGTAGTGATAGATACTTTACAGCCTGAACATGAAAAGTATCTTGAATACAAATCGCAGTTGATTGAAGAGTTGTGGGAAATCAAAACAGATGAAAACATTAGCTACCTGAAAGGATTGTATGATAAGGCAGGTGATACAGTTACCTTCCAATTGTCGGTACTAAAAACGTTGTTGTATATGGAAACCGACGCTTCATACAAAGCGTTTAAAGACTTGTTGATTACAGAAACCCCATTGGGTAATCCATACGAAACCAACTCACTGTTTTGGAGCATTGATGATAGCCTTGAGTTAACGGCTAAATTGTACCCCGATATGCTGAAACTATTCACCTTGGATGAATACAAAGACAAGGTTATTCATGTGCTGGCTAAATTGGTGGATAGCAGTAAAGTAGCGTTGCCTGTGTACAAAGACTTTTTACCTACGTTGATTAACGAAGCCAAGAACGAATTGAAACGTCAAGCGGCTGCCGATGTTGAAAAAGATGACGAGGATGATTATTCTTATTCAGACTACGGATATAATAACAGCAGTAACTATTTGGGTAATTTAGCCACTATACTGGTTAGTCAGTACGATGATAAAAACGTGAAACAGTTTTATGATAAGCTTTTACAAATGAAGGATAATGACCTGCGCACCTCAGTGGCATTAAAACTGTTGGATAACAAGCGCACTGTGCCCGATACATTATGGGAAGGTATTGCTAAAAAACACAGCGACCGCATTAACTTATTCGAGTCGTTAGAAGAGGCCAAAAAGATTTCATTGTTCCCTGCTAAATACAACACTCAGGATTCTATGACCCGCAGCCTTATACTACGCGCAGTTACCAGCGGCTATGGCAGCAAAGAAGTGGATACCATTGTGCAGGTTAGCAAGCGTTATGTTGAGTTTGAAGGAGAGAAGGGATATGTGTATTTGTATAAATACAAATTTGCGGAAAGCGAAGTATGGCGTTTGGGTATAGTGGGTATGCAGCCTGCCGATGTTTCAAAAATTAATGCTTCTACACGCGTATTTTCTACCGGAGAGAAGGTAAATGAGAAAACAACAATTGAAAAACAGTTTACTGTGATGCTTAAAGAAGAGTTGTTGAGCATAACCATGGGCTATGATTACGACTTTGGCGATTACGAGTACGATGAATCGGCAGAATACTATGAAGAAGAAGGCGACTATTAATGGTTACCGGATATAAAAAAGTAAGGCCCCGTCGCAGACGGGGCCTTACTTTTTTATAAGAAAATCAGGTTGGTACAAATTACATTGCTTCAGCTTCCACAGCTTCTACTTCGGGCACCATACGTTTCAGCATATTTTCGATACCCGCTTTTAGCGTGATGGTTGATGATGGGCAACCGCTGCAAGAACCGCGTAGTTCCACCTTCACCACACCCTCTTCAAAAGATTTAAATGTAATAGCACCGCCGTCCATTTCAACAGCTGGTTTCACATACGTATCAAGCATATTTTTAATTTTAATTACCGCTTCGCTATCATCACCGCTTTCTTCTCTCTTCTCTACGGGGTTAATAATAGTAGCACCGCTTTCAAGGTATTCCTTTACAAACTCTTTCAATTGGGTAGCAATATCATACCACTCATACGTGCTTAGTTTTGTTACGGTAACAAAGTTGTTCATAATGAATACCGCATTCACAAACGGAAATTCAAACAGTTTGGTAGCAAGCGGTGAGCGTAATGCCGATTGCCTTGTTTGAAAATCAGCACTGTCGTCAGGCAAAATCATGCGGTTAGCCACAAACTTCATCGTTTCTGGGTTTGGTGTGGCCTCAGTGTATATATTAATTAATTCCTTGGTCTCCATTGTGTTCGGTCTTTCTTATTTAGAATTATTCTACAAAAATAACACAAATCTTTGTTTTTAGTTCAGCAACATTTTTTATCTTTGGCATAACGTTTGTATAAACAAACAATGTTTAAACATCGATAATGTTTTTTACTATGAACCGTAAGAATTTTTTGAGGACCGGCTTTTTATCAGCAGCAGTTATCGGGCTGGGAAGCAAGGTAATGCAACTTGCAGGAAAAACCGGAGAAACGGAACATGGAACAATTGGTTACAATCATTTACCTAACAAGGAGATTAAAACAATGAACACTGTATTGCACAAAGCCGAAACCCGTGGCCATGCAAACCACGGCTGGCTTGATTCTCACCACACTTTTAGCTTTGCTAATTACATGAACCCCGACAGGATGCACTTTGGCAACCTGCGTGTTTTGAACGATGATATTGTGGACGGAGGCATGGGCTTTGGCACACATCCGCACAATAATATGGAGATTATCTCTATACCACTTAGCGGTGATTTGGAACATAAGGACAGCATGGGAAATGTGGCGGTGATAAAGCAGAACGATATACAGATTATGAGTGCCGGAACAGGCATTTATCACAGCGAATACAATAAAAATGCGGATAACAAGGTGAACTTTTTGCAGATATGGGTTTTCCCAAAGCAAAAAAACATTGAACCCCGCTACGACCAAATAACCCTTGTGGCTTCCGACCGTGATAATAAGCTGCAACAAATTGTATCGCCAAATAAAGACGGTGACGGCGTTTGGATTAACCAAGACGCGTGGTTTTACTTAGGCAACTTGAAGAAAGGATTTACGGCAAACCACAAATTGAATTTGAAGGGTAATGGTATATATGCGTTTGTACTGAACGGAAATGTAACCATTAACGGACAAGCGTTAAGCAAACGAGATGGTTTTGGAGTATGGGATACTGATGCGATTGATATAACTGCCGATAGTGATGCAGAGTTACTATTGATGGAAGTACCAATGGCTATTTAACTCGATTTACATTTTTAATAAAAAAACATTTAAAACATAACGTTTAATACAATGGCAACAACAACTTGGAACATTGACAACGCGCACAGCGAAATTCACTTTAAAGTGAAACACATGGTAATTTCTACAGTTACCGGAAAATTTAATGAGTTTACCGCATCAGCAGAAACTGAAGGTGATGACTTTACCACTGCAAAAATTAAGTTTGAAGCTAAAACTGCATCGGTAGATACAGGAGTAGCTGACCGTGATGCTCACTTGCGCAGCGACGATTTCTTTAACGCTGAAAAATATCCTTCGTTGGTGTTTGAAAGCACTAAGTTTTCTCAAAAAAGTGGCAGTGAGTATGTATTGAGCGGTAACTTAACCATACGCGACGTAACCAAAGCGGTTGAATTAGACGTTGATTTCGGTGGAACTACGGTTGACCCTTGGGGCTTAACCCGTGCAGGTTTTGAAATCAGTGGCAAAATAAACCGCAAAGAGTTTGGCTTGCAATGGAGTGCTGTTACCGAAGCCGGTGGTCTTGTGGTGAGCGATGATGTGAAGTTGGTGATGAATGTTGAATTGGTGAAAGCCCAACCTGCGAACGCATAATCAAGAGCAACACACACATAAATGGAAAGCCGGACAAGCAATTGTTCGGCTTTTTTGTTGGGCGTGCTCATAGTTACTTCAAGCGTCCTCGCTTGAAGTTGGTTATTCGTGTCTATGCGAAAATATTTGTAGCGAGACGCTACTCTTTTATTACCATTTCCGAAGCGTGGACGCTCCGGTGAACAAAGTGGGGTGGCCGTCAGCCATATCCTTCGACAAGCTTAGGAAGCACTTCGGCGAGCTTAGGAAATCCCTGCACAACTCCCCACTGTCAAATTGAGCACAGCGAAATTTCTTTGTTTAAGTATGTTTAGAGTGTAATAAGGTTCTTCCCTATGGTCAGAAAGACATTATCCTTCGGCAAGCTCAGGAAATCCCTGCGCAACTCCCCACTGTCAAATTGAGTGCAGCGAAATTTCTTCGTTTAAGTATGTTTTAGAGTGTAATAAGGTTCTTCCCTATGGTCAGAAAGACATTATCCTTTGGCGAGCTCAGGAAAGCATCGCGCAACTCCCCATTGTCAAATTGAGCATAGCGAAATTTCTTATCCCATATATGTCAACTCGAAGCAGAAAAACACAATAGTAATAAGATGCTTCCTTGATCAGCATAACAGTGACAACGTAAATAACAAAGCCACCAAAACACTCATGTCTTAGTGGCTTTGCAGCTATAAATAAAAGGCAAACTATTAATCGCAATCTTTCCCCGGCTCACAACTTGGGCCATCACCCACCATTTCAAAAGCAGGTTTTGGATTAGCTTCGCGCCATTCTTCAAACGATTTTGTGAGGGTTTGCAAAAATACCGTTGGGTCTTGTGCACCCGATACAGCATATTTCCTGTCGAATACAAAAAACGGAACTCCGCGCACACCCAACTGCATGGCTTCAACAACATCGCCTTGCACATCTTCGGCATAAGCATTACTATCTAAGGCAGCTTTTAAAGCAGCAGTATCTAAGCCTATTTCAGTACCCAACTGAACCAATACAGCTAAGTCGTCAGTATTTTTTCCTTCAGTAAAATAAGCCCTAAACAGCATTTCTTCAGCTTCATCTTGCTTACCGTGTTGTTTGGCAAAATGGCTAAAACGGTGCGCATTAAATGAGTTGGCAACTATTGCCTTGTCAAAATTGTATTCAAGCCCTACTTGCTTTGCCATGTTGGTTACATAGTCGTTCATGCCTTTGGCTTCCTCAATGCTAATGCCTTTATGCTCGGCTAAATATTGGTGTATGTTTTTTGAAGGATCGGTTTTAGCATCAGGCGAAAGCTGAAAACTCTTCCACTCCAGTTCAATATTATTACTGTCAGCAAACTGCGTCATAGCAGTTTCAAACTTCCTTTTGCCTATGTAGCAAAACGGACACATTACGTCGCTCCAAATTTCTACTTTCATCTTTTTTATTGTTGTATCAGTACTTTTTGAAAAATGCCTTGCGGCAGTGTCTGTTTGAGAAAAAACAGGTACTGCCGTAAACATCAATACAATACATAGTATAACACTATTGTGCTTCACTTGTTCAGTTTTATTTGGTGCTAATTTAATTAGTTGCACTGCCTGAAAAATACACAGCTTGCAAATATTCTTTCAATGTAGTCGGTTTTCTGCCCAATAGTGCCTCCAAATCAGCAGTAGCGGTATCAAACTCGTTTTGTTTTATCGCTTCGGCAAAAGCGGCAAACATACCAACGTACATTTCAGGAACCCCTGCTGCCAACAATTGCTGTTGATATACATCAGCTGCGGGGCTAACGTATGCTACCTGCTTGCCCGAAAGTTCAGAAAGGGTAGAGGCTACATCCGAAAGTGTGTATTTTGCGCTGTTAGAGATTGCATATTCCTTACTTTCATGCCCGGTGCCCGTTAAAACATTTGCAGCCGCTTCTGCCATATCTGTTCGGGTGGCAAAGGGTACTTTGCCATCACCTGTTGGGAAAAATACTCCCGTTTCTAATACCGATTCTCCCAAAAACATAGGTAGTACATCAGCATACAGGGTGTTGTTAAGTATGGTATAGGGAATGCCGGTGCTTTTAATCAGGCTGATGGTTTCGGCATGGCTTAATGAAATTTGTGAGATTGCCGAGTTCACAAAGTCTTTCATATCAACGCCTGTATAAACAATGTGTTGTACGCCGGCTTCTTTTGCTGCCTTTACGGCACTTTGTTGCTGTGCACTACGGTTTTGGGTATCGCTTGATGAAATAAGAAACAGTTTGGTTACACCTTTAAATGCATTTACCAATGAATCGTAGTCGTTATAATCCCCAACCCTAACGTCGATTCCTTTGGCAGCTAAATCGGCAGCTTTGGATGTATCTCTTGCCAACGCGGCAATATTATTGGGGGCGATTTTTTGTAGTAAGAAGTTTATAGTTGAGTTTCCTAAATGTCCGGTTGCGCCTGTTACTAAAATCATGATTGCTAATTATTTAAGTTTTTGAATTTGTGTTACGATACAAACCTATATATATTTGCTATGTATTTTATAGTACTATGCTATTGTATAGCACTATACATTTTGATAGTATATGGAAACACAGGTTGCCGAAGAAATTGGAATATCAGCCGACCAAGCGTTGTGCCTCACAATGATTTTGCCCGTGCGTGATGCACTTGAAATTTTGAACGGGCGTTGGAAATTACCTATTATTATTTCGGTATCGTTTGGGCCAAAGCGGTTTAAGCAGATTTCTAAAGAGGTGGGCGGAATTACCGATAAAATGCTATCTAAGGAGTTGAAGGACTTGGAAGTGAATAAGCTGGTGAAGCGCACGGTGCACGATACTTTTCCGCCAAAAGTAGAATATACAATTACCGAGCACGGTAAAACGCTTGAAAAGGTGATAAGGGAATTATGGACGTGGGGCTTTGAACACCGCAAGGTGGTAATTGAGTAGCCTTTCTATACTCATTTCTTAAACCTATTATTTAATAGCAATTATCCGTGCGTGTAGAAATAGGTGCTTTTGCAGGTTTGGTGTGGGTTGTGCTATTATCGGTTAGTGAAAAGATAAGTTTGGGGATGATGAGCAAAAGAAGGCAAAGTTTTTTCATTTATTGAGGGTTAGCTATAACACGAATAAAGACGACTCGTATTACCTCAGTTTAACCGCAGGGTTACTTCTCTATATTCACCTTTTCATCAATGATATATTCAGGACGGTTTTTTACCTCATCTAATATATTACCAATGTATTCGCCTACTACACCAATAGTAAGCAGTTGTATCCCGCCAAAAAATATAATGGTAATTATGGTGCTTGCCCAACCCGGCACTGTATAACCGCCGCCTAATTGCACATACAATACATATACAGTAAGGATAATGCCAATCAGTATGCTGATAAAGCCCAGTGTTAATGCTGTTTTTAATGGTTTTTTGCTAAAGTAGAACATGGCAATGCTTGCCAAATTCAACATTTTTCGTAAGGTATATTTAGTGCTACCGTGCTGGCGGGCATCGCGGTTATAATACAAGGGCAGCTGCTTAAAACCCATCCAACTGATAATGCCGCGTATGTATTTATTTTTCTCGCTAAAACCGTTAAAGGTATCAATTACCTTTCGGTCAATCAGCCTAAAATCACCCGTGTCTGTATTTAAATCCATATCGGCAAGGCTGTTTAACAAACGATAGAACCAGCGAGCCGTAAGTTTCTTAAACAGTGTTTCACCTTTACGTTCTTTACGCACCCCATATACCACATTGCAAGGGTTTTGGCTGTAAATGCCAACCATCTCAGCAATTAATTCTGGGGGGTCTTGCATATCAGCATCCAATATTACGGCTACATCGCCTTTGCAATGTGCAATGCCTGCGCCTACTGCTGCTTGGTGGCCAAAGTTGCGCGAAAAAGAAAGCAGCTTCACCACAGGGTTTTCTGCGGCAAGCTGCTTCAAAATATCGGGTGTGGCATCTTTACTGCCATCGTTAATAAAAAGTATCTCAAAACCATTGTTCCAATCACCTTGCATGGCAGCCAACACACGTTGGCAAGCAAGAGCTATTCCTTCCTGTTCATTGTAGCAGGGAATGATTACTGAAACAAAGGGTGTTGGTTTCATTGATTACAAAGGGATATTTCCGTGCTTTTTGCGGGGTAAGTTGGCCACTTTATTTTCCAGCATTTTAAAAGCAGCAATCAACCTTTCTCGGGTTTCTTCAGGCAAAATAACCTCATCAACAAACCCACGTGCGGCTGCACGGTATGGGTTGGCAAACAACTCTGCATATTCGGCCTCTTTGGCTTTTAATTGTGCCTCGTGGTCTTCGGCATCGGCAATTTCTTTTTTGAAGATAATTTCAGCTGCACCTTTAGCACCCATTACAGCAATTTCAGCTGTTGGCCAAGCAAAGTTCATATCGGCACCAATGTGTTTGCTGTTCATCACATCATAAGCACCACCGTAAGCCTTGCGGGTAATAACAGTAACGCGGGGAACGGTGGCCTCGCTAAATGCGTATAGCAATTTAGCACCGTTGGTAATAATTGCATTCCATTCTTGATCGGTACCGGGAAGGAAACCGGGTACGTCTTCAAACACTAACAGAGGAATGTTAAAGCAATCACAAAAGCGCACAAAACGGGCAGCTTTTTGTGATGATTTTATATCCAACACACCCGCCAAAAATGCAGGCTGGTTGGCTACTATGCCTATGCTACGGCCTGCCAAGCGGGCAAAGCCTACTACAATGTTTTCGGCAAAATCTTTATGCACTTCAAAGAAACTGGCATCATCTACTGTCCCTTCAATTACTTCACGGATATCATACGGTTGGTTAGCGTTTTCAGGCACAATATTTTTTAGTTGCGGCCTCAATTCCTCGTGTGGGGTATAGGGCAGCATGGGAGCTGTTTCTTCACAGTTTTGGGGGATGTAGCTCAGCAGACGTTTCAGCCCGTTAATACATTCTACTTCATTGGCACTGGCAAAATGAGCCACGCCTGATTTGGCTGAGTGTACCGATGCTCCTCCTAAATCTTCACTGCTTACTTCCTCGTGGGTAACGGTTTTTACTACGTTAGGTCCTGTAACAAACATGTACGAGGTTTTTTCTACCATAAAGATAAAATCAGTAATGGCAGGAGAATATACCGCACCACCTGCACAAGGCCCCATAATGGCTGATATTTGAGGGATAACACCTGATGAAAGGGTGTTGCGGTAAAATATATCGGCATAACCGCCTAAAGATACCACACCCTCTTGTATGCGTGCTCCGCCTGAATCGTTAAGACCGATAACAGGGGCACCGCTTTTCATGGCCAAATCCATCACCTTGCATATTTTTTCGGCAAATGTTTCTGACAGTGAACCGCCAAATACGGTAAAATCTTGTGAGAACACATATATCAAGCGGCCGTGTACAGCTCCGTAACCGGTTACCACACCGTCGCCCAACACTATTTGCTTATCCATACCAAAATCGGTACTGCGGTGGGTTACAAAAGCCCCAATCTCATTAAAGCTACCTTCGTCAAGCAATAAATGAATACGCTCGCGAGCGGTTAGTTTTCCCTTTTTATGCTGTGCAGCAATGCGCTCTTTTCCGCCGCCCAGCTGTGCTTCCTCGCGCATTTGCAGTAATTTTTCCCTTTTATCCATTATCCGTTGATTGATTTCTTACATTTTTCTGCAAACAGCCTTATATTTTGCCAGTAATGCTGTTTTGTTTCCTCAATACCACCAAGCGATTCCCAAAATTTAGCTGCGGTTTTTTCACTGATAAAAGCATAATAAAAAAACCACTGGAATTTATCAATGGCATATTTTTCGTCAATTTCACCATTTTTTGAAAAATTTGCAACATCATCTAACACTGCTAAATAGTATAATTTATCAGCGTTTGGAATGCTCTTGATATCATTAGGGCTTGCCTTTTCAAGTTCAATTTCATCTAAAAGGGAAAACAAAACCCGTAATTTCTCTTCTTTAAAAAACTTTTCCCACAGTAATGATAAATTTTGTACTCTTTTAAATTTTTGTTGTTTTAAGTAGGATACCAACGCTATAATAGCACTAACACTAACTACTATAGTACTAATAATCTGAAAAATGGTTATCGTATTCATTTTCGCGTCAATTTAATATTTCGGCTATTTCTTCTGAAAATTCTACGTTGTGATAAAATGTTTTCACATCATCGTCAGCATCAAGGTTGTCAATCAGTTTGGCCAATTTCACAGCGTCTTCTTTACTTATTTGTTTAAATATTTGGGGTACGTATTGCAGCCCGCTTTTTTGGGGAACGATGCCCAACTCATCCAGTTTTTTGCTCACCGTTCCAAAATCTTCACGGGCACACGATGCTGATACAAAGGTATCTTCTATCTCCACGTCATCAGCCCCTCCGTCAATCAATTCAAGAGTTAAACTGTCGGTATCCGTATTTTCAGGTAAGGTGAGTTCAAACACACCTTTGTTACTGAATACAAAATTTAGAGAACCATTGGTAGCCAAGCTACCGTCAACCTTATTAAAGTATGTGCGAAGATTGGCAATGGTGCGGTTCAGGTTATCGGTGGTACATTCAATAATAATCCCAACGTTTCCGGGGCCGTAAGCCTCATACATCACATCGCTGAAACTTTCGCCACCTGCACCGCTTGCTTTATTAATAGCACGGTTGATGTTATCGCTTGGTACACTTTGTCCGCGAGCGTTTTGCATGGCTAAACGCAAACGTGGGTTACTATCAGGGTTGGGGCCGCCTACTTTGGCTGCCACGTAAATTTCTTTAACCAGTTTAGTAAACAAGGCCGAACGGCGTTTATCGGCCGCGCCCTTCTTGTGTTTTATATTGGCCCACCTGCTGTGCCCTGCCATTTTGTTTGGTATTCTCTTTTTTGGTGAAGGGCAAAAATAGGTATTCTGTTGGTTTTATGGGAGGGTAGGCAGAAAACAAAAAAGCAGCCTCAAGTCAGAAGCTGCTTTTAAAGTTATAAAAAGCTTGTTGATTATTTACCGTAAGTAACAGTAACAGTTACACCTGAAGAAGTTGCTTCAATTACCAATTTAGATTCAGTAAGTTCCTTAATGGTACCGGCATCGCCGTCAATTTCAAGCACGGTTTCGTTGTTGGTAAACTTCCATGTGCTGGTGGTTTGTTGTGGGTCAGCAGGGTCGCACTTGGTAGCACCTTCATCATCAATGTAAGTACCGTCAGTTTTAAAAATTGCTAAATCATCCTTATCGCAAGCATCTTGGCTTGGCCAAAGGTCTGTTCCACCTAAAATCAACGATGTAATTTTCCAAGAACCGGAGGTAAGTAATTCCGTTTTTGTTTTGGCAGGCGAGTTGCTTTTTTCGTCTTCGTCTTTTTTGCAAGAGGTAGCAAATGCTAAAGCAGCCACCATAAGCATAAGTGTAAGTTTTTTCATTATGTATATGTAGTTGGTGCTGAAATATAAGAAAACAGAATGATTTGAATGTATTGGGGGGCTGTTTTTCGACAAACGCATATAAATAAAAAATCCTCGGCATCACTGATGCCGAGGATTTTCAATATTTAATTACCTGAGGAAATTATTTCTTCACTACAATTTTGTCGGTTTTCAATACTGAACCGGCTTGTAGTTGGTAGAAGTAAACGCCTTCAGCAAGGTTTTCAGCGTTAAACTTCACAGTTTGCTCGCCTGCTTCTTGCATACCTTCAAAAATGTTCATTACCTCGCGGCCTGAAATGTCGAACAATTTCACGGCTACTTCTTGAGCAACAGGAAGGTTGTAGCTGATGCTGGTGTTACCCGCAGTTGGGTTAGGGTAAACATTTACTTTACCTACTTTACCAAAGTTCTCCATAGTTTCTTCAACTGATACACCAAAGCTGTTGAACCTTAGGTTATCAACAAACAAAGCGGTGTTTGGGCTAAGTTGGCTAGCTTGGGTAGGCAACAATATAAAGTTGATAAAGCATGAATCAGGGTTACCTGTTACATTTTGCCTGTAAGAAACGTTCAAAGAAAGGTCAGTCCAGTTTGCAGCTGTACCTTGACCCAAAGTACCTACAGTTTGGCTAACGGTATCGCCGTTGTTCTTTTTGGTAGTGATAACAATCGCCAAACCTTCGCCTTGGATTTGAGGGAAGTACATTGCTGAGAAAGTAAACGATACAGGACGTTGAGTATATGCGAAAGCACTACCATAGGTACCTAAAAAGTATTGACCTGCGTTGTTTGGATCCGGAGCATGGAAAACACCTACGAAGTATTGACCTGCGCTTGCGTTGCGGGTTACAGTACCTTGTTGAGTGTTGATGTTAATAGATTGGTAAACCCTGAAGTTGTTTCCGTTCCAGCCGCTACCCATTACAGTATCGTTACCAACTACGTTCCAAGTTTCAAAGCTGCCATTAGGAATTTGAGCCAAAGCTGCAATGCTGCATACAAATAGCATTACTGCTGAAAGTAAAATTTTTTTCATGACTTATGGTGTATGTAATTTAATTGTTAATTGCAAAGTAAAGACTAATGTTTAATAATACACGTTGCCTGCTACACAAAAATATTTTCCAATTCTTCTACACTTAGGGTAGAAAGAAATGTATTGTCAGTGTTTATCAGCGTGTTGGCTAACTCTAATTTACGTTTTTGCAGGGTAAGTATTTTTTCTTCCACAGTGCCTCGGGTGATAAATTTGTAGTTAAACACGTTTTTGGTTTGCCCGATGCGGTAGCTGCGGTCTGTTGCCTGCCGTTCAACGGCAGGGTTCCACCAAGGGTCAACTATAAATACATAATCAGCTTCGGTAAGGTTTAATCCCACACCGCCTGCACGTAATGAAATAAGAAATACCCCTGCACTTTTCTCTTTCTGAAACTTGTTTACTTCAGCCTGCCGTTGTTTTGGACTGTATGTGCCATCTATGTAGCAGTATGGTTCGTTTTTATCGTCGAGGTATTTTTTAAAGATGTGTAATTGTTTCACAAACTGAGAGAAGACAAGCACCTTGTGGTTTTCGGCAAGGGCAATCTCCAGCTTTCGGATAATTTCATCAAACTTACCGCTATTGCCCAAATACTCTTCGTTCACCATCAAAGGGTGGTTCGCTATTTGGCGCAACATCATCAGCCCTTTTAGTATTTGCAGTTTTGATTTGTTAAGGCCAAACTCAGTTACCGATTTCAATATCTGGTTGCGGTATTTGGCTTTAGTGGCCTCATAAATTTGTTCCTGCTCCTCCGTCATTTCGCAATAATATACCTGCTCATATTTTTCGGGCAGGTCTTTTGCCACCTGTTCTTTGGTACGACGCAGAATAAACGGGTCGATGATTTTTTGCAGGCGGTTACGTTGCAGTTCGTTTCCGTTCTTCTCAATCGGGATAACAAACTTCTCACTAAAAAAGGTAAAGTTGCCCAACAAGCCGGGGTTAAGGAAGTTCATTTGCGACCAAAGGTCGGTAATAGAGTTTTCTACCGGAGTACCGGTAAGCACCAGCTTGTTGCGCGCTTGTAAGCTATTAACCGCCCTTGCTGTTTGCGAAGCCGGATTTTTAATAAACTGGCTTTCATCCAATATCACATAATGAAAGTTAAAGTTCTTTAGTATATCAATATCCAACCGTACTACTCCATAAGTGGTAATTATCAAATCGTAATGTCTGAAATAGGCAATCTCGCGGTTGCGGTATGTGCCTGTATAAATAAACACTTTTAGCCCCGGCGCAAAATTTTCTGCTTCACTCTGCCAGTTATATATCAGCGATGTGGGCAGTATAATAAGATTGGTATGCCTGTTTTTTTGGTACGAAACTACTTTGGGCGGTAACGAAGGCATTTCTATAGTGCCTGCATTGCCAAACAGGTCAAGCTGATTAAGTGCGGCTGCTTTTTTAGCCCCGTCATCAAACATAAGGGCTTGTCCTTGCATGGCTTCGGTTTGTATGGCCTCTTCCAACACAGGATTTTGCTCGGCAAGGTCGGCCTCACGTTGCAGCATGGCAAGGGTTTGTACGGTTTTCCCCAAACCCATATCATCAGCAAGGCAGCCGCCAAAACGGTTTTTCTGTAAAAAGTAAAACCAGTTATACCCTTCGCGCTGGTAGGGTCTCAATTCGCCTTTAAACCCTTCTGAAAGCGGTTCGCCTTCGTGCAGGTGTTTAAAGTCAAGTTTTGAAAGTTTATCTTTTAACTCCTTACTATCGGCCGGTGATTGTAATTCATCAATCAGTTTCCAA
Source organism: Bacteroidia bacterium (assembly GCA_035906255.1). Classification (GTDB taxonomy): domain Bacteria; phylum Bacteroidota; class Bacteroidia; order UBA8524; family UBA8524; genus SB11. Next base: position 14,331 of record JAMIFM010000003.1, on the reverse strand, counting down.
TGGTGTTTGCGTATGCGTATCCCATCGCCGCTTTCGCTAAACTCAAGCAGGCTGCTATACTTTTCAAACCACTCTTCGGGTATAATAGCAATCTCGCCGCTGGGAAGTATGTATTCGCGCTTGCCTTGCAAAATGTAGCTGCGCAATTGTATAAACTGCACCTCGTAAGTGCCAAACTTCACCACTGCCATCACATCAAACCAGTCTTTATACTCATTCACCTGTATTGATAAGGTGCTTTGGCCTATAAAGTACTTGCTGTTGTGGGTGTCTTGCTCAATAATAAATTTGTTGTCTTTTAGCAGTTTGCTATACTCATTCAGCCATTGTATGGCTGCATACGGGCTTTTACTGCCGTCAGGTCTGCGAACAGTAAACGAGCAACCTTCAAGTAGTTTCAAGCCTTTTGAGGCAATTAGCAGCTTTTGGTGTTCTTCCCATTCTTTAGGGCGTTTCAGCCGTTTAAAAATGTAGTTATCGCCCTCTTTTTCAAGTATTACTGATATACGCTTGGTGGCATGGTAGGGAAATTCTTGTTTGTTGTAGCGGAAATAAAGGTTCAGTCGTATTTCATCGCCCCATCCGTCGTCAATTTTCAAAACGGGAGTACCCACCAACGATTCGGTTTTAATATCAAACCCAACGGCGTGTACATCAAACTTCTCAACCAACGGCACTACAAACTTTTCAAAGTATTTGGCTTCGGTAGCTTTGGGTATCATTATAAACCGCTTGCTAAGGAAAGGCAGCAGTTTGTTGCCGTCAACGTTTTTTTCAAAATTATACAGCATACCGTTTACCAACATCCATGCAGGGCGGGTAGTAACCATTATGCCGTCGCGTTGAGAAAACTCAACCCGTTCGTTATTGTATTTTATGGTAGGGAAGTAGCGAACTTTATCATCATCGCGCCTGAAATGGAACAATACCGATGCCTTTTGCAGGGCTACTTTCACTTCTTTTGAGGTAGGATTGCCTTCTTTGCCCAGTATAAACAGTTTTTTGCCGCGAAGCATTTCAATGGCTTCGGCCACGCGCTTTTCAATATAAGGGCGGATAAAATTCTTATTTAACTCTTCGGTAAAGTGTTTTTTAAAAAACTCGGCAGGGCGTATGGTAGCTTGGGGATGGAATTTTTTTACAATCACCTCTTGGTCAAGCTCTCCTAATAAATTCACCAGCTTACGGTCGGTATCGTCCACCCTTTTTTCGTAATAATCAATGGTGGTATTAAACACCTTTTGATGGGTGAGGGTATAGTTACCCAAAGTGTTAATCTGCACCACGTGCGGCTCTATGAGCAGCCCGAGGTGGGTATGATCAACAAGGGTATATACCAATTCAAAAGGCTGTGTATTTACTACTTTCAACTCTGTACTGCTTTTTTACACGCAGATTAACCGTGCAAGATAGGCCAAACAATGCTTTGGCTACAAGTGTGTGGAAAACAGTTTTTAATAACGGTTGGCAATATTTAGCCCAACTATGTAACTGTCAAGATATTTAATAATAAACAAATGATAGGTGAAAAGCGGGGTACGGTTTAGTGGCTCTTCTGAATATAGAGGACACGAGTAGCCGCTTTGCTCCACAATATTAGCATAATCATTCGGGTCAAAAAACTCATTGTAAGGTAAAAATTTCCACTGCAATCGTTGCCTGTTTTTCTGGCTGAAACGTTTTTCGGCAAAAGCATTGTTTTTTACCTTGGCATCCCACGTTTTAAATACTTTTTTGGCTTCGGCCAAACTTGGACCTACATAAAACTCAGCAAAATAGCCAAAAGGCATTGCCAAATTTTCAGGAATGGCTTTTATATAGGCATTGCCTGCCCCGGTTATCATCACGTTGGTTTTGTAGATGGTTTGGTTATAAAGGTCTTTAGTGGCCTTGCCGCGTATGGTTGTTATATTATCAAGCAATCCCTTTTCTATTTGCTGGAACTCATTTTTTAAAACAAGGTCAGCTTTTTTAGCATCGGTTTTATAAGGCACAAACCGGCGGCGTATATCTCCGTATATTTCCATATTTACCTGCCCGGCTGAGCGGAAAGAATCGGCATCAACAGTAGGGTAGGTGCCCCACATTCGGATAAAAATTTCCTCAACCGTATCACCTTCTTCATAGTGGTAAGTATATACTAATGAGTCGCCGCGTGGATTTCGTGTCAGCCCTGAAAGACATCCCAGCAGATTGTAATCCATTTCCAGCAATGCCATGTGTACCGAGGCCGAATCGGGGATGTTGGGTATCATGCACTCGTAATACAAGCCTTCTATCCCTCGCGAGATTATCTTTTCATATTCAAAAAAGGCAAGGCCAAATGTGGCGTCGTAACGGTCTTCGTTGGCGGTGTTCAGCAAATAAATGCGGTCGCGCCCCGTTTGCTGCACAAATTGCTGGTTGGCATCGGTTACCACATCAGAGATACCTATACAAAAGAAACTATTGGGCTGGCCTTTGGCTACGGGTAGTAGCGCAAAGAAGAGTAATACAGGATAAAGGGTACGTAAACAGGCTTGCATTTTTTGTAATTATACAACAAAGATGCCTGAATTGCAGTAAAAGTGGCTTTAGTGTGAAAGAGGGGTTAGTTGTAAGTGTTTAGGGATTGAAAATTGGCAGTTCTAATACGCATAAGACTCGTACCAGCCGAAGCCGTAGGAAAGGAAATTGTAGCTGCAATCACACTCAATAGTATTAGTGTTTTCGGTCAGTTCGATATGTGCATACCCGTATTGCGATGTATAGGGTAGTAATTTGTAACTACCCGTAACGGTTTTCCCGTTTACGGTTAATTTATCAATATCCCCCATTTTAAACAGCACCGTTACATAATAGCGGTTAATGTGCTCAGTATTCATAACGGGCAATACCGTTTCTCCGTTATAACCCAATAAAGGTTTTAGTACCACGTACGAAGGGTCGCCACGCTGGTTATCGCACCGTGAACCTATGGTGTATTGGCACACCATTATATTACGGCTGCTGGTAATATATACGGGTTCTTTCAGTTCCAACTCAATAAATTTGCCTGCTTTGGTTATTTCTTTTCGTTCACCGTCAACATCCACCCATGTATTATTTTCCTGAGCCATAATGCGCACCACATATTTTTCGCGGGTATCAAAAGGCACGGCCGCAAACTGGTGTCCCCAGCTTTGCACGGGGAGCAATTGTTCAAACAGGTGGTCGCAGCTTTGGCAATAGCGGGGCACATACGCACAGGTGTTGCCCGCAAAAACCGCCAGCTTTTTACCGTTTACTGCTTTTATATAACTGCCTGTTAAATCCTTTTCTGATTGAACAATATGGTATTCGCCCTTATTCAGTGTAATAGTGTAAGTTTGGTTAGTGGGCTGCTTGTCAGAATTTTTGTCGGTATTGCGCAACTCAACCACAGTGCTGTCTTCGGTAGCCATCACAAGGTATTGTGCAGGGTAACCCTTTTTTACAGCCGCATAGTGCATTATGTAATACTCAGTGCCCAACGATTTTATGGGGATAACCACTGCTGCGTCACTGGATGCACCGCTGCTGTTTTTTGCCACAATCATCACATCGGCATCGGCCTCAATGTACAAGCCCTTGTTGGTGCTTTTTCCTTCTTTCGATTTAAATGTATATTCTTCGGGGATAATAATATTGGTTACACTGCCCGCATTCACTTGAAAAGTTTGCACCCAATCCTTTTCACCGCGTGAGTCTGCCGAAACCCCCGCCAGCTTTACCGTAACAGAAGCATTTACAGATGAGGTAACGTGCAACGAAAGCTCAAACTTATCCTTGCCCATTTCACTTTGTAAATACCCCAGCCAAAAGCTGCGGCCTTTGTAAGCATCGGGTGTATTGGCTGTTGCCTGCTGCGAAAGCAACAAGCATAGCAAGGTTATGCACCAATAAATGCAGGGATGTAAAAATTTAGCTTTGTGCAGTAAAAACACAATAAATACGTGTTAATAAACGCACAAAATTACCTTGCGCATTGCAGCGTAAGGGTTGCACATTAATAACACCTGTGGAAAACAGTGCGTAAAATCACCCTGTTTAAAAGCATCGTTTATTTTGAAATAAGAGTTTGTAAATTAATGCCCGTTAGCCCTTGTAAATCCTGCAATTGTTCATTCGTAAGCGGGTGGTTGGGAATCACTTGGTAGGCTGCTAACCCCACTTTTTCGGCAGCATTAATATCGCGGTCAGTATCACCGATAAGGAATGATTTTGGCACATTTACCCCATATTTTGCTATTGCTTTTTCAAGCATCAAACTATCGGGTTTCCTGCATAAACATTGGCTTTTTAGCGGGTGGTGCGGGCAATAAAATATTTCAGTAAAAGCAATATTGTAGGGTAAAAGAGTATCGGACAGCTTTTTATGTATAGCAAAAAGGTCGGTATGCGTGTATAACTCCTTTGCAATGCCACCTTGGTTAGTAATTACAAAAAAATGATAGCCTGCATTTTTAAAAACGTGCATAAAAGGAGCTACCCAATCATTTACTTCAAACTCACCGGCATTCACAACATAACGGCCAAGTTCACGGTTTAATACCCCGTCACGGTCAAAAAATACAGCTTTCATAAGGCTGCAAAAATAGCACGGTAAATGCAAAATCTATTATAGATTGCAGGTAAACCGCAAATCCTGAATCCTTTTGCAACAAGGGTTTTCATCCAAACTTAGCTACCCCGTTTTACATTTAAGCTAAAAAAAGTTTAATTTGCGACTCATAAAATACAGCTACCAATAAGGTTTTATATACACATAAGCATTTATGGAAGATTTAAAGACAATATTAGACGATACAAAGGTCGCTATGGACAAGTGCATCAGCCACACCGAGTCTGACTTTGCCAAAATACGTGCAGGAAAAGCCATGCCCGCAATGTTAGATAGCGTGGTAGTAGATTATTACGGTGCGCCTACTCCTTTGGCTCAGGCTGCAAACGTTACTACGCCCGATGCCCGCACCCTTATTGTGCAACCTTGGGATAAAAGTTTGATAAGTGCTATTGAAAAGGCTATTACAGATGCCAATTTGGGTTTCAACCCTCAAAACGATGGTGCTGTGGTGCGCATAGCCGTTCCGCCACTTACTGAAGAAAGACGTAAGGCGTTGGTGAAAAACGTGAAAAACGATGCTGAACAAGCTAAAGTAACTATTCGTAATATCCGCAAAGACAGCAACGAGCGTCTTAAAAAAGCACAAAAAGACGGTATGCCTGAAGATGTGGTGAAAGATGGTGAAACTAAAGTGCAGAACATTACCGACCAATACATTAAGAAGATTGATGAATTGATGGCTGCTAAGGAAAAAGAAATAATGACGGTGTAAGCACATTGCAAAAGCTCATTACTAAAATATTCACGCGCAAAACGCTGAAATATGTAACTATTACAATTTCGGCGTTTTTGCTTTTAGCTACCATCGGCTACTTTTCATTGCGTAATTATATACTGCAAACAGCTTTGCAAAAGGTAAAAAGCAGTGTTGAGGCACGCACCCATCTTAATTTTAATGTGGGCAATGCGCGTTTTGCAGGCATCAGCACGGTTGAGTTGAGCGGCATAAGTCTTGTACCGCAGGGTAAAGACACCTTGTTTACTACCGATACTGTTAGAGTTTCTGTAAAATTATTACCTGCTTTGCTGGGTAAGGTGCGTTTGGGTTATTTGAAGATTGCCAACACGCAGTTGTATTTGCGCAAGGATAGTTTGCAAACCAATTTCAGAGGCTTAATGAAGCCAGCCAAAAAGCAGGAAAAGAAAGAAAACACCAACGAAGATTTTTCGCAAACGGCATTCGGGTATGTAAAAACATTACTGCGCTATTTGCCCGATGAGGTAGAGGTAACCAATGCCTTATTGCGTATAAAGTATAACGATAGTTTGCAACACGTTACCCTTTCATCTCTACGATGGGTAAACGATGATTTTAAGGCAATTATCACCCCACAGCAAGGCTATGGTGCCGAATGGGTAGCAGAAGGGTTTTTTGATAAACACGACATAAAGGGTGAAGTTACCTTACACGGCCCCGAAGGGATAGATGTGTATCTGGCAGGTTTGGTAAAATCAGGACTTGGGTTTAAAAAGCTCCACCTGCAAATTGACAAACTGGATTATAAAAACAAAGCCCTTGTGTTTGAAGGCAAAGGGGATATTGACAGCCTACACATTTACAATGCAAGGTTAGCTGCGGATACAGTTGTGTTTGGCAAAGCGGGGGGTAACCTTGCTATGCGCATCAACCGTTCTTATGTGGTTGTAGATTCAACATCGGTATTTAACATCAACGATATTCAACTTTCAACGTTTGTACAGTTTCCCATCGGTAAAGAAAAGCAGTACGCATTGTCACTTAAAATGCCGTCAACCCCGTCGCAAAAGTTCTTTAATTCATTGCCTGCGGGCATGTTTAACAGTTTTGCAGGCATACAAACCAAAGGCAACCTTTCGTACCGGTTGGATTGCAGCATGGACGGCAGTATGCCCGACAGTTTGAAATTTGAATCTGAACTGAAAAAAGAAGGTTTTGAAGTTGTAAAGTACGGAGCCGAAAACTTTGCCCGCATTAACGGTTCGTTTATGCACACGGTGTATGAAGGCGGCAGCCCCCTGCGCAGTTTTATTGTAGGGCCTGAAAACCCCAACTTTACCCCGCTTGACCAATTGGGGCCACATTTCAAAAATGCCATATTAACCAATGAAGACCCTTCGTTTTTTCACCATCGGGGGTTTATTCCCCAATCGTTTAGGGATGCTATTGTGGCGGTGTACAAAGCTGGTTTCAAGTTTGTGCGCGGCGGCAGTACCATTAGTATGCAGTTGGTGAAAAACGTGTACTTGGAGCGTAAGAAAACTATTGCCCGCAAGGCTGAGGAAGCACTGATAGTATGGTTGATAGAAAACAACCATATTAGCAGCAAAGAGAGGATGTTTGAGGTGTACACCAATATTATTGAGTTGGCACCCGGTGTATATGGCATAGGGGAGGGCAGTGCCTTTTATTTTAATAAACGTCCCGCCGACTTAACGATGGCTGAAGCCATTTACCTTTCAAACATAGTCCCCCGCCCTAAAGCCTTTAAATATGGGTTTGAGAAAGACGGTACGTTAAAAAACTGGCTGATTGAGAAAACCAATCTTGTGGTGCGCCGCATGGTGCAGCGCGAGTGGATACCTGCTACCGATACCTTGGGCTTTAACCCCCAAGTGCAGCTAAAAGGCCCAGCCAAAAACTTTATTATCCCTTCGGATACATTAGTAATTAATGCTACGGATACAATCATAGAGCCTACAGATTTATTTTAAGGGGTTACATTTTTTGCAGGAATAAGGTTTAAAGCCTATTCTGTTGAAATTACAATACGCAAACTTTTATCACGACAGGTTAAAACCTTTCGTTTTTGTAATTACCTCCCTGCAAAGGACTTAAGTCCTTTGCAGGGAGGTAATTGTAATAGTAGGGGTTTTCAAACCCCTATCTTTTGAGGCAGCCCCTTGTAATATACGAGTTGCGGTTTTTACCCGCAGTAATGTTAGAAAACGACAAATTGGCCACAACAGCGTTTCCTTTTAGTGATTACCTTCTTGCAAATCAATAACTAAAAAAAACGACCTTCGTGTAGTTTTCAATGAACTATGAAACATCTGTTGTTATTACTTTCCTTGTGCATTGTATTTGTACTACCTGCACAACAGCTAAGCCATGATGATTTTCCTGAGAACGCCTGGTTAAAGCATTCATTATATACAGCAAAGGCATACCGTCTTCATGGTGCGGTTAAAAAATATCAGGTAAAAAAATACTGGGATATTAAAATCGATAGTTTGAATTTGCTGGAGTACAGCACGTTGAATACCTTGTATTTTGATAGAAACGGTAATTTACTGAAACAAGAAACACACAATGCAAGTGGAGTATTGCTGGAGCTTATAGAGTACGAGTTTTTAGATAAAGCAATCATTACCAAAGAAACGATGGGTGATATGTATGATACCCGCACGTTTGTTGATTCGGCCGGTAATGAATACGATAACAAAGTACTTAACGTGGATACTGATGAGTGTTATATTGAATTATTAAACGATGCAGGGCAACCTATTTTTAGCACCACTGCTTCTTTGCCCACAGGAAAAATCAATTTCACAATAGAAGAGCTGCAAAAGGCCGCCACTTTTTTATACAGCTATTATACTTACGATAATAGTAAGCGGTTAAAAGAAGCAATTACCTATGAACCTGATGGAAACGGCGGCGGCTATTTTTACAATAACACCATTTATAAATATAACAATGACGGTTTAATGCAAGAGGTATCGTTTGCTTTAAACGATACTGCGGGAAACGGTAAGCATTTGTATGAGTATAATGATAATAAGCGGTGCATTAAAGAAACAGCGTATCATAATGAAAAACTGTTGGATGTAACTACTTATGAGTATTACCCCGCTACGGGAAAATTGAAAAGCAGGAGTACGGAATATTTTGTGCCTTCATTTTTTTCTAAAACAACAGAGACGTATGAGTATGGCTTTGATAAATTGGGTAATGTAGTGTATAAAAAAACGCTTAGTGACGGGAAATTGACAAGGGCAGAAGTGTTTAAAATTGAATACTACGAGTAAAGAAATCCCTTGCAAATACATGGTTAAAAAAGTGAACTTTGCGGCACTATGAAACATCTGCTGTGCGTGTTGTTTTTGTGTATTACTATAGGGATAAATGCCCAGCAAGCCGATACTGTTTTAGTGCTTTCCACCGATTCTGTACCTACCCCAAAACCGTTAAAATATGATACTAATTACATTGCCAAATTTGGCAATGTAATAGCCATAGAACCTTGGATAGCAGCCCCCGATTTAACGTTTAGGTTAGAAAACAGGGACGATAGTTTATTTGTGAAACGCAGCGACTATAAGCCCTACCTGAAGGCGGTATTCGGGCTTGATATTAATTACAGGGCATTAAACATTTCTTTTGGATTAAGAAGCAATACATTAGCCACCGAAGAAGAAATATATGGTAAAACCCAATACCGTATTCTTAAACTGAGGCTAAATGTATCGCCCCTGATATATGAGTTTTATCACAGTGATTTTAAGGGATTTGCTGATTATAACACCGCAGGGTATGATACTTTGCGGCCTGCCAATGATTTGTATGTAAAACGCAGCGATATTCACCTGCAATACACAAAAGCAAAAGCCATCTACATATTTTCACACCGTAAGTTTTCATACGGGGCGGCCTATAGTTTTACCGAAAGGCAGCTTAAAACCAAAGGCACTGCCCTTGCTGTGGCACATCTATATCGTATGAAAGCCAATGCCGACTCAGCCTTTTTTAATCCCGGGCAACGCGAGTATTATGGAAAATACAACGCTATGAAATATTTAGATGTGATTTCAATAGGAGTAGGGCCGGGTTATGCAGCATCGTTTGTATATAAGCAATGGTTTTTCTCGATGGGCATATACCTTATCGGCGATGGACAATACCATCACTCAAAAGACAATACAAATAATATGATTTCAGAAGGTTGGCGCGGTGCACTATTGGGAGATGTAATGCTGTCGTTGGGATATAACGGCAAACATTTTTATTCAGGATTTGTACTGCGCGGCGACCGTAATTTGGTTGCATTGCCCAATGTAAATGCAAGCACATCATTCTATTCATCCGTATTTAGTATTGGCTTCAGGTTCAATCCCCCCAAAGTAGTAGATACACTCTACGATGCCTCGCCCCTGAGACGGTTATAAGCATTTGTTCTTGTAGCAGTAACAAACCAACATTTCCATTGGGTTAAGTTTGCTTACATTCGTAACTGTTATGCAACCGCAACAAGCCCCCTATAACCAAACATTCTTAGCTGAACTTGAAAAACTAAACCCAGCACAACGTCAAGCCGTTGAAACTACCGAAGGCCCTGTGCTGGTAATAGCAGGCCCCGGTACGGGCAAAACACAAGTACTGGCTGCCCGCATAGGGTATATACTATTAAACACTGATAGCCGTCCTGAAAATATACTTTGCCTTACCTATACCGATGCGGGGGCATTGGCTATGCGCAACCGCCTTACAAGTTTTATAGGCCCCGATGCTTACAGGGTGAAAATAGAAACCTTCCATAGTTTTTGTAACGAGGTAATACAGGAAAACCCCGATTACTTTGGTTATAGGGGATTACAACCCGTTTCTGACCTTGAAAAGATTGAAGTGTTGCAAGAGTTGGTGGATGGTTTTGATGCCAAGCATCCGCTAAAGCGATGGACAGGGGAGGTGTATTATGAAACATCACGCCTTGACAGGTTGTTTCAACTGATGAAGCAAGAAGACTGGACGGCGGAATTTATCGAACAAAAAATAAAAAAGTATTTAGACGATTTGCCTTATCGCGATGAGTTTATTTACAAACGCCCCAATAGCAAACGCGGCATACAAGCAGGCGACCTGAAAACCGATAAAATAGAGCAAGAACAAAAACGGATGGAGCAATTGGCTGCTGCTGCCCGCGAGTTTGATAACTACCAGCAACTGTTGCGCAAACGCCAGCGGTACGATTTTGCCGATATGATTTTGTGGGTGCTGCAAGCATTTAAACAGCATCCTGATATGCTATATACCTATCAGGAGCGGTTTTTATATTTTCTGGTAGATGAGTTTCAGGATACCAGCGGTTCACAAAATGAGTTATTATCATTACTAACGGAGTTTTGGGAAACACCCAACGTGTTTGCAGTAGGTGATGATGACCAAGCGATTTACCGTTTTCAGGGTGCAAACGTTAAAAACATAGAAGACTTTGCATTGAAACACGCTGAAGCATTGCAAGTAATTATCCTTACGGAGAATTACCGCTCAGTACCCAATGTATTAACAGCAGCCCACGATTTAATTGGCAACAACCGCGAGCGGTTGATTAACCACGAGGGTTTTAACTACCTAAAAAAAGAACTGGCTGCCTCGCATCCCGCACTAAAAAACCTTGAAAACAAACCTGTAATAACTGCCTACGCAAATACTTATCACGAGATTGTTGACATAGCGCACCAACTTGAGAAGCTAAAAAACGATGGAACTGATTTAAAAGAAACCGCTATTATATACCGAAACCACCGCCAGTGCGATGAGTTGGTAAAATATTTTGAGGTTAAAAAAATTCCATATTACATCAAAAGAAAAATAAACCTGCTTAATGAACCGCTTATTTATAAGCTGATAACCATTTTGCGATACATAGCCCACGAGCAGCAAACCCCCCATAGTGGCGAGTATTTGCTGTTTGAAATGATGCACTTTGATTTTTTTGGTATTCCCCCCATTGAGGCGGCTAAGCTAAGCCTTGCAGTATCAAAACAAAATTATAAAGAACGCAGCACCTCGTTTAGAGAGGAATTGCTTAACCCCTCGGCAGGACTTAAAAAAGCTCCAACACTTTTTGACCAACATTTTAGCAACACTGGGATGAAACGTTTGGGCGAAGACATTGATTATTGGCTAAAACAAGCTGATAACCTAACGCTGCCGCAATTATTAGAAAAAATTATTAATAATGCAGGGGTATTGGCCACTGTGGTGAAAGGCGAAGATAAGTTTGCACGGCTTGAGATGTTGAAAGCCTTTTTTGATTTTGTGCAAGAAGAGTTTAACCGCAAACCTACCATGCATGTTGATGAGTTGATACATACGTTGGATTTGATGTATGACAATAAGATAGAATTATCATTTACCCGCACCTCAGGCCGTGCCGATGGGGTAAATCTTATCACCGCCCACTCTTCAAAAGGGTTAGAATACGAGCAGGTATTCCTGTTGGGTTGTAACAGTAATATTTGGGACAAAGGCGGCAGGAGCGGAACCTATACCTTGCCTGATACTATTATTTCCGATACTGTTAGTAAAGACAGTGATACTGAAACCGAAGAAGCCCGTAGGCTGTTTTTTGTAGTACTCACAAGGGCTAAGAAACAGTTGCATATCAGCTATTCATTAAAAAACTCAGCAGAAAAAGAACTGGAACGCTCGCGTTTTGTGGCCGAAATAGAACACCTGTCAGTGATTGAGAAACAAAATAGTACCCTGAAAGATGAAGAGCTGGCCGAATTTATAGAAACCGTACTGCAACCCGCAGAGGCTACGGAGATAAGCTTAATAGATAAGCAATACCTTGATGATTTACTTAAAAATTACTCATTAAGCGTTACCCATTTAAGCAATTACCTTAAATGCCCTGTTGCTTTTTACTTTAACAACATTTTGCGGGTACCGGCACCCCAAAACGAATACATGGCCTTTGGCTCAGCAGTACATAATGCCCTTGAAGAGTTTTACCGAACCATGCTTACAGACAGTACCAAACGCTGGCCAGTAAAAGAGCAATTACTAAACTATTTCCGCAAGTACATGGGCATACTGCAAAACAATTTTATTCCTGAGCAGTACAAACGCAGGATGCAATATGGCGTAGAAATTTTGCCTGCATATTATGATAAGTATATCAATGAGTGGAATAAAATCGTTACTGTAGAAAGGGTGTTCCGCAACATTTTGGTAGAGGGAGTACCGATTAACGGTAAAATGGATAAAATAGAGTTTGATGGAAAAAAAGCAACGGTAGTAGATTACAAAACAGGCAATCCCGCTAACGCTAAAGCCAAGCTGAAACGCCCCGTTCCTCAAGCCGATTCATTGGCAACAACCGAAGAATTATACGGGGGCGATTATTGGCGGCAGGCTATTTTTTATAAACTGTTGATGGATAACGACGGCAACAAGGATTGGGAAATGCAGTTTGCTGAGTTTGATTTTGTTGAACCTGATAAAAAAACAGGTGAGTATGTGAAAGAACGTATCGAAATACAAAGTGATGATATTACAGCCATAAAACAACAAGTTAAATATGCTTATGAAGGAATTAAGAATCATAGGTTTGACAAGGGGTGCGGGTTGGATGATTGCGAATGGTGTAATTTTATCAAATTCAATCAAATAGGTTTAGTATAATAAAAAAGAGGGTTTATCTATTACTTAGGGCAAGGTATGCGGCCGAAGCCGCGCAAATATTATATCTTGCAGTTACAACAATGGTTAATGAACAATTAGTGTATGGGCAACGTTTTAATAATACAGTTGCATCTAACTATTCAGAGACCAAAAAAGAATTAGCATGAAAAAGTTTCTACCTATATTATTTTTATTATTTGGACTGCTTGTTTTTAGGCAAGCAAACGCCACCCACGTAATGGGTAGCGACATTACCTATGAGTGCTTAGGGAATGGTCAATATAAATTACGATTAACAGTATATCGTGATTGTAACGGTGTGCAGTTGAGTAACACCCCCATGACCATTAAATGTGCATCGGGTTCAGGCTCTATAACTCCTAACATGACTAAAATCAGTGTGAAGGACGTTACCGGAATGGGTGCTAACTGCCCCACCCAAAGCCGTTGCAGCGGTAGCTACGCATACGGTATCGAAGAACACATTTGGGAAGGTACTGTTGATTTAAGTTCGCTAAACTGCTGCGAGGTTATTGTTAGCTGGGAGCAATGCTGCCGTAACAGTAATATTAGTACAGGTGCTGCTGATCAAAACTTTTATACCAACGCCAAAATCAACAAGTGTGTTACCCCCTGTAACAGTTCACCTAAATTTACCTCACCTCCCGCAGCACTTATCTGCGTAGGTCAGGATTTTATATTTAACAACGGTGCATCCGATACCATCGATGTGGGCGACTCACTATCGTATAAATTAGTAAACCCTCTAAGTGCCGAAGGTACAGCGATTGCTTACAGCGGTTCTTGGAGTTCACAAAAACCTATTTCGTTTTTAGGATTTCCTAATTCAGGTTTAAGTTTCCCGGCAGGTTTCCGTTTGGACAGTATTACCGGTGATTTGAGCTTCCGTCCTACCAAACAAAACGAAGTAACTGTAATGGTTATCGAAGTAACCGAGTGGCGAACCATCAATGGCACCCCGACCGTAGTAGGGGTAACCCGCAGGGATATGCAGATTATCGTAACCCCCTGTCCCGATAACAAAGTACCTAAAATAAGCGGGCAGAGCCAAACGGCCTGTTCCGGCCAACAAGTGTGTGTGACCGTTACCACCGATGATGCCGACACTGACGACACCGTCCGCATCTCATGGAACCGGGGTATTCCGCGAGCCACTTTCAGCAACAACAACGGTGCCACCAAACGTGCAGGCGGTTCCGTATGCTGGACTCCCGCAGAGAGCGATGTGAGTAACATCCCCTATACCTTCACCATCACCGCCAAAGACGATGCTTGCCCCCGTCCCGGCCAGGCCATC
>JAMIFM010000002.1:0-7134 GCA_035906255.1 Bacteroidia bacterium | reverse complement strand
TATGTATGCTGGTTAGAGGGGTTTGAAGACCAAAAAATGTATGGTTGGCTACAAAAGATATAGCACTTTTTGTTTTACATTAAAAATATTATTACCTTTGCCGTCCTTTTAAAACTGAAAGTATAATACGATGAAAGCTGATATACATCCAAAAAATTACCGCAAGGTTGTGTTTAAAGATATGTCTTGCGACTATGCCTTTATGACCCGTTCTACTGTTGAAACACGCGAAACCATTGTATGGGAAGACGGTAACGAATATCCTTTGTACAAATTGGATATTTCATACAAATCGCATCCTTTCTTCACCGGTAAATCAAACTTGATAGATACAGCAGGACGTATCGACAAATTCCGCAAACGTTACGCTAAAAAATAAGTTTCCTTTTAAACTTATTTCATAATATTGAAGCCCCTGATATTTCGGGGGCTTTTTTATTATTGTAGCCGATGAACATTATTCTTTTTGATACCAAACACCGCATTAACTTGTTGCCGCTTACCTTTACACGTCCTATGGGCGAGCTAAGGGTAGGTATATTAACCGCTGCCGAAAGATGGAAACACCTTACCCAAGCTACCATCAGCTATAAAACACAGCCTTACCTTTCTACCTTATTTCCGATACAACTTACCGGTGACAACTGGTTTATTAACGGTGGGGCGGTTGCTGATATGGAATTGGCAAAAGAAATAGCAGCACTTGCTGTTGGTGAAGCACTTTATAGCGATGGCACACTGATAGCCGCAAGGGTGAGCCAAGCCGATGCAGAGAATTTTGACGCAGAGAACTTTAACCCTGCTACTAAAGTTGAGTTTTACGGCGCATTAGTAATTAAAGCCACACACGATGTGTTTATGCTGAACGATAAAGCTCTTCGTTCAGATTTTAAACTGCTTACAGAAGGACGCAAAAGCAAAGCTATTAGCGATACCAACAGGGTAATAGCCCCTGAAAATATATTTATTGAAGATAGTGCTACGGTAGAGTGCGCAAACCTTAACGCAAGCACAGGCCCTATATACATTGGCCCTGATGCCGAAGTAATGGAAGGCAGCAGCATACGCGGCCCGTTTGCCTTGTGCGACCACTCGCAGCTAAAACTAAACACCAAAATATACGGCCCTACAACCGTTGGCCCACACTGTAAAGTTGGCGGTGAAGTTACCCGCAGCGTAATAATGGGATACAGCAACAAAGGCCACGACGGATTTTTAGGCGACAGTGTATTGGGCTACTGGTGCAATTTGGGGGCTGACACCAACAACAGCAACCTAAAAAATAACTACGCAGAGGTGAAGTTGTGGGATTATGAAAGCAAACGCTTTAAAAAAACAGGCTTGCAGTTTTGCGGCCTTGTTATGGGCGACCACAGCAAGTGCGGCATAAACACTATGTTTAATACGGGTACTGTGGTAGGTATTTGTGCCAACGTTTTTGGTGCAGGCTTTCCACGTAATTTTATCCCTGATTTTGCGTGGGGCGGAGCACAAGGCTTTGAAACCTACCAACCGAATAAAGTATTTGAAACCGCTGAGTTGGTGTATCAACGCAGAGGAAAAACCCTCACTGATGATGAAAAAGCTATGCTTACAGAAGTGTTTAACCAAACCAAAGAAGACCGGTTTTGGGAAAACGCTAAATAGTTACTGAGGTTGGCTATTGCACAACCTGAAATTTGAGAGACAGAGGCTCACTTAAAACTACAAACAGAAAACTTAAAACTAAAAGATAGATGCGTAAAACGATTATTGCCGGAAACTGGAAGATGAACAAAACAGCCGAAGAGGCTCAAGGATTAGTATCAGAAATAGTGAACATACACCGTGATGAGATAAACAACGGTGCAGAGGTTGTGATTATCCCTCCCTTTGTTCACCTAAGCGGCACTTATAGTTTGATAAAAAACTCAGCTGTTAAGCTGGGCGCACAAAATTGCAGTGAGCACGAAAGCGGGGCTTATACCGGTGAAATATCAGCAGGTATGCTGGCCTCACACAACGCAACTTATGTAATTATAGGCCACAGCGAACGTCGCCAATACTTTGGTGAAACCAATGCACTATTGGCAAAAAAGGTGGATATAGCCCTAAAACACAACCTCACTCCTATTTATTGCTGTGGCGAAACCATCGACCAGCGAAATGCAGGTGAACACTTCAATGTTAACGAAACACAAATAACCGAAGGGTTATTTCATCTTAACGCTGATGAAATGAAAAAGGTAGTAATTGCCTACGAACCTGTATGGGCTATTGGCACAGGTGTTACCGCCAGTAGTGCGCAAGCACAAGAAGTGCACGCTTTTATACGCGCTACTATAGCAAAAAAATACGGAAACGAAGTGGCTCAAAGCATTACCATACAGTACGGGGGAAGCATGAAACCCGAAAACGCAGCCGAACTATTGGCACAACCTGATATTGACGGTGGCCTGATTGGCGGTGCTGCACTAAAATCGCGCGACTTTATAGAAATTATTAAAGCCGCCCGCTAATGCAATACCTTGAATTTAATATCCCTTGCAACGCCGAATTGGGCGAAATACTAATGGCTGAACTCTCGGAAGCGGGATTTGACAGCTTTTTGCAAGATGAAGACCACATAATGGCTTATGTGGAACAGGAAGCGTTTGACCCTGAAGAATTGAGAATTGTGCTTGAATATTATAACATTTCTCACGATGCCATTCGCAAAAACCTGATGGAAAACAAAAACTGGAACGAAGCATGGGAAAGCAACTACCAATCAGTGGTGGTGGCTGATAAATGCTATATCCGTGCTGATTTCCACGAGCCGAAGCCGCAATACCCGTATGAAATTATCATACAGCCTAAAATGTCATTCGGCACAGGACACCACGCAACTACATCACAAATGATGGAGTTGATGCTGGTAAAAGACCTGCGCGGAAAAACGGTGTTGGATATGGGTTGCGGATCAGGCCTTTTGGCCATACTTGCCTATAAAATGGGTGCTAAAATGATTACCGCTGTTGATAACGATGAGTGGGCGTATAAAAACACCCTTGAAAACATTGTACGCAACAAGGTACAGAGTACCCATGTGGTATTGGGCGAAATTGGCGATGTTGAACATGAAAAGTACGACATCATCCTATCCAACATTACTAAAAACATAAACCTTGAATATATTGAGCACTACGCCGGAATGATGGAAAAAAATGGTAGGCTTATTGTATCAGGTTTCTACGAAAGCGATTTAGAGGATATTAAAAACCACGCAATAAAATTTGGTTTCAGGCTGTTAAGCAATAAGACCACAAATAACTGGACAGCCGCAATTTTTACTTATGATGAAGTTTTATAAAAGTATAACCGCGTTTTTATTTTTAGCTGCACTTATCACCTTTTCAAAAACTGCCAATGCTCAAAAGAGCTTTGGCCGTGAGCCCGAAACTTTCATGAAAGAGTTAGAGGCTTTTATGACCAAAGACCGTAACGAAAGCGGTAAAGTGGTTTTTGAAGCATTCAAAACAAAATGGACTGCCAAAAGCATCCCTGACGACAACTTGCAACGCATTATTATTACTTGTAATGAGATGCTTGACAAGAAGTTGCGCCCCACCCCTGATTTTGAAAACTTCTTAAATACCGTAATTGCTTTTGTAAACGAAGGCAAAATGGAAAGCCACCACATGAAGTGGGACAAATTGGTACGCCCCTACTACAATAAGAAGGGTCGCGATTTGGCTTTGTTTATCGAAACATCGTTGGGATTATTGCAAAGCGGTGCAAGCAGCAATACTAAAACACGCACATGGTATATACTTTCAAAAGACTTTGATTTTGCAGAGCAAAACGGCAGACCTACGGCCACTTTTGCTAAAACTGATATTAAATGCGTAAGTCCGCGCGACTCGGGTTTCTTGTACGAAACCAAAGGCACATTTTTTATGGACGACCTTTCGTGGGAAGGAAAAGGCGGAAACGTATCGTGGGAAAGGGCAGCCCTTGACCCCAAAGTATGTTTTGCCAAGCTGGATAAATACGCTATTAATTTTGAGCGTGGCGAGTATCGTGCTGACTCGGTGAAGTTTTATAACAGCGAGTACCTGCCCGGCGAAGTATTCGGGCATTTGGATGAAAAGATAATGGATCAAGTGAGCAGTGCCGAAAAAGCCAGCTACCCCCGTTTCACTTCATACCGTAAAGACCTTATCATCAACAAATTTGTTGAAAACGTGCGTTATGTGGGTGGTTATGCCCAACATGGCAGCAAAATACTTGCCAGCGGTGATGAGAAAAACCCCGCTACTTTCCGTTATTACTATAAAAACCGCTTGGTGCTTCAAGTTTCGGGTGAAGAACTGTTTGTATTTAAAAACGAAAAAGTAGTAACCGACGACGCATCGGTTACCTTGTTTTTAGATTCAGGTACTACCATTTTTCACCCCCGCGTAAATTTCAATTACCTAGTAGGTGAAGAAAAGGTAACTATTACCCGAGGTACCGAACCGCTATTTAGAGCACCTTTTATTGATAATTACCACAACATGGAAATTCATGCCGATGTAATTACATGGAATATAAAAGAGCCTAAGATTGATATAAAAATGATTTTGAAGGACGAGGCCGCTACCTTCTATTCATATAACTTCTTTAAAGAATACCGTTACGAAAAGCTGCAAGGGATGCTTGCCTATAACCCTCTGCAAAAAATAAAGCAGTATTGCGATGAGAAGAAAGTAAAAGAGTTTTACCTTAAAGATTACTCAAAATGGGCTTCCAGTACCGTTGATAACCTTATCCCCCAGTTTATTACCCTGCACGATGCGGGCTTCATAAAATACTACAGCACTAACCAGTTTGTGCAGATTTATGAAAAAACGTTTAACTACGTAAACTCGCACTTTGGCCGTACCGATTACGATGTAATCAGTTTTCAATCAGTAATTGGTGGGTTACCCAATGCCAGTATCAACCTTGAAAACTTCGATATGAAAATCGAAGGGGTACCACAGGTAAAGTTCTCCGATTCGCAAACTGTGTATGTAATTCCTACTGAACAACGCTTCACATTACGCGGCAACCGCGAAATGAAACTGGAAGGTAAGGTACGTGCCGGCCGTTTCGAGTTTTTTGGTAAAGGCTTTAGCTTTAACTACCAAAAATTTACTATTGATATGAACAACGTTGACTCGATGCGTTTGTTCTTCCCCGACGAGAATAACAACCTTGTAAAAGTAAACTCGGTACTGCAAGACATTAGCGGTACACTATTTATTGACCAACAGTATAATAAATCGGGATTGAAAGAGTATTCGGAATATCCCATTTTTAAGAGTAACAAAGGTTCTAAAGTTTATTACGATTATTACACCACGTTTGGCGGGGTGTATAAACGCAGTAACTTTTACTTTAGCGTTGATCCATTTACCATTGATAGTTTGGATAACTTCTCACGTTCAGGTCTTCGTTTCCCCGGTACTTTCACTTCTGCGGATATTTTTCCCGAAATGCGTGAAACCCTTGTGCTGATGGATGATTACTCATTAGGTTTCATCAAAACCGCTACCCTGCCCATGTACAGGGGTACTGGAAACACCACCATGACCATGAACCTTAGTAACAAAGGGTTGTTCGGTACAGGTGAAATCAGCTTTGCAGGTTCAGTTACCAAATCGGATAAATTTACATTGTTCCCCGACTCAACCAACGGTTTCAGCGAATCATTTGATTTGAAAGAAAGCACCTTGAACCCCGGTGTAAAAGCTAAAAATGTTTATACTCACTGGGAGCCTTATAAAGACCGCATGAGCCAGTTTACCATCGATGAGCCCATGAGTTTATATACCGATGCTAAATTTTTCGGTGAGTACATTTTGGGTAAAAAAGGGTCAAACGCCAATGGCAATATGCACTTTAACGATGCTATACTTGGCTCACGCAATATGAGCCTTGGCCAAAAGAAATTTAATGCCGATACCTCTACCCTTGTAATTAAATCAATTGATACTTCTAAATACGCCTTTAGGGCTGTGAATGTAAAAGCCGATGTGAACATGGAAAAACGTATCGGTGACTTTAAAGCACTGGGCGACGGTGCCAACTCTGAATTCCCTTACAACTCATACAAAGGCTCGTTAAACGAGTTTAAGTGGGATATAAAGGCTAAAACCTTGCGTTTCTTAGCCCCTCCGGGAACTCCTGAAGAAAAACAATACTTTGTATCAACCAACGCTTCGCAAGACTCCCTTAACTTTATGTCGAAAGATGCCTTGTATGATTTGAAAGACTTTGTGCTATATGCCAACAAAGTGCCTTATATAAACATTGCCGATGCACGTGCAATACCCGATAGCGGCAAAGTTGTGATACGTCAGTACGGTGCAATGGATACCCTGCGCAAAGCAAAACTGCTGGTAGATACTGCCAATAAGTACCACACCTTGTATGATTGCAAGTTGTTTGTAGCAGGTAAATACCAATACTATGGTGACGGCTATTATGATCACATAGACCGCTCAGGTAAAAAGAACAAAATTTTGTTTAACGATGTACGGGCTGAAAAGCTAACCAAACAAACAGTAGCCAGAGGTACAATCAATATTCCGCACGACTTCACCTTATCGCCGCGTATAAAATACAGAGGTGATGTAATACTGACAGGAGCTAACCGTGGGCTTGACTTTGACGGCTTCTTTATGGCCGATACTGAAATTGACCCGCCGCTTACTTGGTGGGTACGTCACAGGCAGATTATTGCCCCCGACTCTGTGTTCCTTCAAGTTGTTGAACCTAAAAACGATGATAAAAAAGACCTTTTCACAGGTTTTTGTGTAGCTAATGATACTGCTCTCATGTATAGCAATATTTTCAGCCGCAAGCGCAACTATTCTGACGGTGAAATACTGAATGTGAACAAAGGAGTATTCTTTTACGATGATGCTGCGGGCGAGTTTATCTATGCCGATTCGCAAAAATTATATGCTAACAATCCAAAAGGAAACTACTTTAGCTACAACCACAAAGACGGTGAAATGTATGGCGAGGGCAATGTGAACTTTGGTGTTAATACAGGCGAGCTTAAAATGAGTACCGCAGGTAATGTAACGCATTCACTAAAAGACTCTTCGTTTGAGATTAAATCAATTCTATTGCTTGATTTCC
>JAMIFM010000001.1:0-61578 GCA_035906255.1 Bacteroidia bacterium | reverse complement strand
TTGGGAGCTAAAGTGTTGGAGGATTCTATCTCTGCAACTAAGCAATCGATACTGCTTCAAAATGTTGCTCCCGGTATTTATATGGTAATACTGGAAAACAACGGACACAGGCAAACCATAAAAATGAATGTACAATAGTCAATTGAATTGTATAGTAGTTTAATTTAAAAGCCGCCCCCCACAAAAAGGGCGGCTTTTTTTATGAAGGGGGGTGGTAGGGTTGATTTTGAATACTCTTAAAATTTTAAGAGGCAAATAGGAATATAATAGAGCAATGATTAATCTATTGAAGATGTAGGCGCAAAATACCGAAGCAACGTCGAACCATAAGTCTATTATAAATCAATACTATAGAAGAAAAATCTCTATACATTCAGAAATTCATTAAAACAAAAAAAACCTTGCTCTGCAAGGGTTTTGAATACTTTGTAGCCCGGAGTGTTTTATTATCGAACCACTTGTCGCCTTTTTTACTTAAAATCAGTCAATTAAAAACTTGTGTAAGATAACAACTGGGGACTCAACTAGACAAAGTTCGAACTTTGGAACTGCTTATGGGTGAGCCTTTAATTATTTATGTCAACACCACCACGAACACCGATAATGCAAGAAGCAATTTTACTATCAATATCCTCAGTAACTGGTGCATCTTCCAACATCTGAGCGAAAGGTCTATTAGTAAAATCGAAATTTTTAAACTCTTGCTTAAGACTTGAGAGGTTCAGGACAATTTTTTTCCTACCAATGTTTCCTCGTTTTATATTTAAATGGGGTTGTAATATGGCAATCCATTCATCGGCCAAAAATTCATAATCTACTACTAATTGATTATTCGGTTTTAATAACGCTAACAGGGATTCAACTACGTATTTTGTCTGCTGATTAATGTCTTTACGCTTCAAACTTTTCTCCAGAATAAACTCAGCTACATCAAGTGCTCTTTTTTTCTTATGTGGTAGTAAATCCCTTTCCTTTTCTTTGAAAACAGTGATGTACTGTCTCAATGCGGTATCATTCCATGCCAATCCTTTTGAACCTTTTTGTATGCAATTTCTTAATTGCTGACATATATCAGGAAATTCTGTATGGATATTCTCTTCGTCATCAATAAAATACCATTTAGGGCTTCGGTTTTTTTCACCACGCAAAGCAATGAAACACCAATTTTTATTACTCCCAAGAAAGCTAACTCTTGTTTTTACCGAGGACTCAACCCCTTTATAGGCCTCATAAGTTGCTTCATCAATAAGTGCACTCTTACCTTCCTTAAGTTCAGTAATGGGTTGAAAGCTATCAGTTACCCCTGCCCATGATTCATCTTTATCAATAAAATCTTTGAATTCTTGAATCATATCGGAAACAGAATCTACTTTCTCGAAGTGTTTCTGTTTTAGTTCCTCAGGTACGTTAAAATTTGATCCATATATTTGGTCAACTAACGCGTTTGTTTCCATAAGCCTTTTATCTGCCTTTAGTGAAAATTCTTCCGAATCCCTCGGCCAGTATATTTCTATCTCTTTATGGAGACTATCCATCCTATCTGCTCTACCTATTCGTTGTTCTACAATTCGTAGAACACTGGGCATATCCAACAACACTACAGATGAAGCCTTTTGTAAGTCAATACTTTCTGACATTTTATCTGAACATAAAGCAATGCTATCATTATCAGTCTCGGATAAAAGATTAAATTTGTCCATAACATTCCTGCTGTCCTTATCTTTTTCGCTACCAGAAGCAACGAATACAGTCTTGTCTGGATAACTTTTTGAGAAAAGATATTGAAGGTAATAAAGCGATATAACAGTACTATCGAATGCCAGAATAAAGCGGTGCAATCTTGAAATGCGAATTAATTCTTCCATTTTTCCATGTTCCCTACTTCCGCTAAATTTTTTAGATAGATTACTAATTTGTTCATATAGACTTAAGTCTTCTATGCAGGCCTGCAGATAGTGGGAACTATCGGTTAACCAAGTCGGAAAAAGTGAATCTTTAAACAGTTTGTATTTTTTGGGTAGGCTGTTTTTATCTATCAGACCTTGAATGGTCTGAAGCTTATCTCCAGTTTCTTTTGTTTTTCCCTTAAAACCAAAAAAATCCATTGCAGCTTTGGTACCTTCAATATGCTCTATTAAAGCGACATGTGAAGATCTTAACGCTGAACGGATCATATAAATTGATAATGCTTTTGCTGAACTGATGCGGTTCTCGATATATCCTTTGATACTATCCTCATTCACCATTTCAAATTTTGGCTTATTAAAAGTGGTTAAATAAGTTACACCTTTAATACGGGAGGCTAGGTCATTAATCTTTCTAGCCAATTCGATGTCATCATAGGTCTCATTCGTATTATATATTTTTTCAATTTGAGTGGGAAACTTACAGGTTTTATCTAGCTTATTTTTATATTGTTCAGGCTCCTTGTCTATCTCAGCGTTGAGTGCTGTTTTTGTCCTGCGTACGGTAAATTGGCTAATAAATTTTCTTAACTCTTGAACATGTTGGGGCTGAGAGCGTAACTGAGGTTTAGTTACCAATTCACTATAACTTTTGAAATTTTCATCTGAAAGGTTATCCAGGTCTAACAATTCTATCAACCGAAGAAGATCTTCAATCTTTTTGCTGATTGGAGTGGCTGTCACTAATATTTTATAATCTGCACGGTTATTCTTAATCAGTTTTGTTCTATTAGATGTAGCTGATAAATAATTATGAGCTTCGTCAATGGTTAAAATCTTGGCTATATCTAATAACTCCTGTACCATTTTCTTATTTTTTAAATGTGAATTACTTAACAACCCTCGAGATAACTGATTTGCGTCAATCTTTTTTAAAGACCTAAATTCATCCTTCCATTTCGAGACAACCAATGGTGGACAAATTACTAATGACTCCGTACTATAGTTCTTCCCCAATTGATAAAGCCAATGCTTAAGGGCCAATACCAATGATGTGCTCAATTTGGTTTTTCCAGCACCCGTTGGGTCTGCAATCAGCACATTTGATTGTCGCTGTAGGATGGATACAGCTTGTGATAGTCCTTTCCACTGGGTAGGCCATAAACTGGTGCTCTTTAGCTTTTCTAGGAGATCTTTATACTCACTCAACCATTCGCCCTCAAGTAATTCAGCTATAGCTCTGGCAAGCGCTTCTTCCCATGAGGTTTGCTGAATCAGGTCGTGTAATAAATCTTTTATCTTGTCATTATATGGGTATGCCTCTTCGTAATAACTTTCCGCGATAAGTTTTATCGCATTGTATTGGGATTGTTCGTTTTGACTCTCTCTATTTACTCGAATATTTGCCTCTTCTTGTATAGTTAAACCATTCTTGCTAAAGTTGGACGAGCCTAGCATAGCAAAAGTATCTCCTATATATAATTTAGCATGTAGTTTATCGCGGTACTTAAACTCGACTTTTCCTTCATCAATTTTTTGGATAAGTCTGATAATAGCCCCTCCAGACATAATGGATAATCCTTTCTTAAGCCAGTATTCTTTAATCTCTTTATCTAGTTTAACGGCTTGATATTTTCTCCTTCCCCTTATATTAGGCTCAAAGCCAATAAGTATTCGTACTTTATCAAGCTTCTCGAATTCAGATGATCCAAAATAATCAACAAGATTAGAAAGCGAGGTAAATCCTGTTACAATTAGATAAGTGCCACTAGCTTCGATATCATCATAAATTACAGATTCAACTGTTTTATTTCCAATTTTTTTATTTAGAGGAAACCGCTCATGATCAGGCCAGCGAGGTGTTTCAAAATCTAAAGAAGTTTGTAGGTTATCTGTAATTTTTGAAACATTTTTTCCCATACTTGCAGGTTTAAAATTAAACTTTTTAGCTTATTCCTCCTTGTTTGAATTATATCCATTTTAGAGGTATAGCTTCTTGGTGTTTGCTAAATGATAATAACAATAAATCTCTTACACAGGAAGATAAGCAAAGATAACCAGCGTATTATAAAAATCTTAAAGGAAAGAACCGGGGCAGAATTGAACCATAAACAAGCTATAAGTCAATTGCTTAGAAGAAAATAATAGTGTGTTCATAATTTCTGTAAAACAAAAAAACCTTGCAGTGCAAGGGTTTTAAAAATTTTGTAGCCCGGAGCAGAGCGTTATCGAACTATTTACACTCTTTTTTAAAAAGATTTAGCGTTCTAGTTACTTGTATTAATACATCTTCTGAAGAAGAATCCGATTTGAAAAACGGATAAACATCTAAAGATTAAGAATTCAATATAAAGATGTAAAATTTTTCCACTGCTTTACTCGGCCAATAATGTCATCATACGTTGCTAAGGTTACCCAGCGAGGAAGGGTCGTCTCCAATTGTATCTTAGTAACTTCATCGTAGTAATTTTGTTTTCTTCCAATTATGATTACAACCTGCGGTTTAAAAGAATTTAATCCGTACTTATTTTTAAATAGTACTCTGTTTTGTTTGTCGTCAAACCAATCTCTGTAATACTTTAATTGAGCAACCGCTTCCATTACGCATTCACGAAACCTAACTCTGTTTTTTTGAGGCCGTACTAATTCAGCAGTGGGTCTTTTTAAATCTAAAATGTCACAAAAATCAGAATCAACCTTTTCCATGAAAAAATCAGGAATAAGATTTGAGCCATTATCTTCTTTTAAAATTAGTTGTGGGTGTAGTTTTTTATAGTTCCCTAAGAGTAAAAGAAACTGAGGATTAAGTTCAAAGAATTTTTGAAACTCTTGTTCTTTTGCATTTGAGTTAATAAGGTCTTCTAATAAAAGTAATGAATAATTGAGTTGAATGTTTGCACTCTCTATAACATTTGTTCGCCCCTTCCATATTCCACTATCACGAGTGACGGGGTGTTCTATTAGGCCAATATTAAAAACTGTAAATGGCTTAATACGGATTTTATTTTCTTCATAGGTTAGAATAAATAAGTTCTCTTCAACTAAATCGTTTTTTAACGCCCACTCTTTGAGTTGGGAACCAATAGAGGAAGCCCATGAAAAGTATTGCTTGATTGATTGTTCATGCTTTTCAGGGGATTCACTATAGGAAGGTATCTCTACATCATCCACATTATTAATTCCTGCATATAAAAAGCTAACTGCAGAATTTGGATAGAAATAGTTGGAGGAGTTTTTTAAAGTTCCAATTAAGCAATCAATAATTGATATTTGCCCTCGTAATTTTATATCGTTGTATAATTGATTGTCCCGTAAAGTTGAAAACTGACTAAAGTTTTCCTCATTTTCAGCGATGCTAAACATGATTTGAAGTGAAGAGACCCAATCTTGAATGATATTGGACTTTTCAACCTTTGGCCAACGATTCCATTTGATATTTTCAAGTCGAAAGCCTTTATTAATCATAAATTCAATTATTTGCGGATAAAGTTTCATCGCAGACATCCATAATCCATAAGGAGGAATTCCTGTCATATTATCGGTTCTATACTTAAGTGCTTCAAAAAATCGGTTGCTGCATTGGATATCGGTTTCAAAAACGTAATTGAGAGATTTTTTTATTGCATTATTATAATCAAAATTTGGAAGAGCAGGGAGAAAATCCATAGTACTATTATAATTTAGCATGCGATAGTTTATTCGTAGATGCAAGGTATAATTATTTTAAGAAAAAACCGAAGCAGGATCGAACTACAATTGCATTATAAATCAATACTTTAGGGTCAATTTCTTTACAGTAGAAAGACCACCAAACAATAAAACCCTTGCAACTGCAAGGGTTTTGAAGATTTTGTAGCCCGGAATGTTTTATTATCGAACCTATTTGACAACTTAAGCTACTTGGCAAGAAAAGTTTTTAATGGTATGAATCCTTAAAGTATAAATATATCTGTTTTACTTCTGTGGGAGTAAGTACCCTATCATATCCCATTACAACCGGTATTTGCCCGTTCCAATATTGAACGCTTGCATAAACACCAATTTTTCTTAGTGGAGTGGTTAAGTATCCTATACTTCTAACAACTTGATGAAATAAAACTCCGTTGGCGTACACTGAAATTTCTCCGGGTTTTACTGTAAAAGCGATGTGATAAAATTTTGATAAATCAGTATACCGTTGGACAGCGATGTTGCCACTGTTTCCATAAAACTCGAAGTTTGTTGTGCTACCTCCCAAAAAAAGGTAAGGTGTGTAATGTGTGTAAGGTGTCATTACACGGGTAAAAGCTAACTGAGATCCGCCTCCATCAGGACCCAGTACGCCGTTTGTATAGGAGTTGTAACTGTTTGGCATTGTTCCAATTTTACAAACGGTGTAAAACGAAAACTCTGTTTTACCGGTAAGCCAACTGTTAGGAAAGTTTATGCGGTCGTTTACTCCATCAAAGCGCAGGGATTTCTCATAGTATCCGGATGTTGAGGTTCCTGTAGTGGGAAAACCTGCTAAAGTTCCGTTATTTTCATTACCGCTAAGGTCTTTTATTACGTTACCTGAGCCGGAATAACTACCCAGATGGTTGTCCCAAAACATCATTTTGAGGCCGTTGTGCGGCCATGTGGGAAAGCGGTGGCTAATACCACCGCCATAAGCTGTTGCAATTGCCATAACATGTTAATTAATTATCCCGAAAACTGAACCGCTTTCAAGGGTTACTGTTTGTATCAACTCTCCATTGCGGGGGCGTATTATCATGCCCTGCCGTATGATGTGTTCACCTATTTTAAGGTCGGTTAAAATATTGGTGTTTTCTGCACCGATTATGGTGGTAAATACTGCATCTTCGTTTACTACAAGATAGGTGTATTGTTTACCTTTTGCTGTGGCGGTAATAAACTCTGTCCCATTACCGCCTATTAGTTTGTTTGTTTCTGTTTGCATGAAATGGTGTGTTATATTATTCTAATTTTGAACAAATGATATTGTGAGAGACCAATTGTAATGTTAAAATGATTTTATAGCTTACTAAAGCCTAAAAAATTCCATAGCTCATTTGCTCTAGTACATTACTCCAAATATCTCTACTATAATCATTATTTATTTTTTCAAATTGTGATTGAAGATAGTTAGCATATTTTTCATAAGTGTCACGAGTATAAGGCCCAAATTTAAGTGGACTTCTAATGTCGCGAACGTAGTCTTCATCAATTTTAATATATGTTAAGTATATTTCTAAGTTGCTATTAATAAATGATGACGTATTATCTCTTAAATCATACAATACCAATGAATTGGTTGACAGCTCTATACAAACGAATGTGGTTTCAATGTTTGTAGATTGAATAACAAAATAATTTTTATTAATAGTTTTAAATTTTTCAACAGGAGTAAAGACACCACTAATGCTCCGACAATCAGGAATCCCTACTTCTAGTAAAATTCTTTTATTTGGTTCAGAAACTCTATCAAATTCAAACAAGCTAATATTATTGTATTTGATTAATCTATTTCCAAAATGTTCTACAAGTGTGTTAATATTTCCCATATTATTTATTAAATATTTCGTTCAATTCGCTATCTTTTCGTTTTTGTTCAGACTTCCTTAATTCTTTGATCTCAGGTGTGTCGTTATCGTTGCCAACCCCGGGGTATTCATAACTGTACTCTACAATAATACCATCTGTTCCATCATCAATCAAGTTTTTACAACGATGTCCATTAAACTCACAAGGGGCATTCTCAGAATAAATTCCTTTAATATTATTTGTTGGTATTCCTTGTTCTTTAAACCAATCAAAGCCAAATTTTTCAGCATGAGTTCTGATGTTTGGGGCTGGATCTGTTGAAAAGACTTTTGTTTCCAGCCTTTGAGTTTCTGGGTTAATGTATTCAAACACCGCTATATTTCCTCCATGAGTTGGATTGCTTAGTCTTCTACGATATTCAACAGCTATTTTTCCTAATTTTGTGTGATTGAGCGGAACTTTTTTATATCTATTAGGTGTCCTTTTTGTTTTGTTTTTATCGTTATCATTAGTGGAATTATCAGTAGTAGTTTCATCAGACTTATCTAAATTAGATTGGTCGTCACCTCCTTTAAATTTCCGTTTTAGTTTATCAACAGCCTCCCTGAATTCTTCATAAGCTCCCTTAGGCATTTTTTGAGCCAGTTCTTTTAACGCCGTAACAAACTGTTTTATTTTCTGAAATACTGTAACGCCACCGGTAAAATAGGCTAGGATTATCGCTACAATTATTTCGGCTAAATCTTCACCTAATGTTTTTAGAATTTCATAAATATTTTTCCCTTCACGATATTCAAGCGTTAGTATTTTAAAAGTTTCAACCAACGTATTTATGATCCCCTCTTGCTTTATATATGTGAACACCCATTTTATGGCCTCAAGTATTTTTGCCCTCACTTTCGGATCACCTAGCTTTAGGAGTTGGCCGATGATTTCAAGCGTACCTGCTACAATTTCTATAACTCCATTATAAAGCCCCACAAAAAAAGCATTTAGAAGTTGTGCTGAAAGATCAGCCACTGCCTTTATTGATTGAAATAGATCATTTTTCAAGGATTGCACGCCATTCACAAAAACATTCCTTAACAGATCATTGCCTTTATGCACTGAAGAACTACCAATTTTAATGACTTGGGGTACATCGGTGGTAAAAACACTTATTGCATTAAACTTAATCCCAAATTCTGTTAATCCTTTATCAAAAGTTTGTCCTGATGGAAAAAAAATTGGCATGTAACTTTTGTTTTGGGTTCCATCATCGTTATAGGGGTTCCAATAATTGAAGTTTGTGATTTTAAAACGCTCTCTTATTTGATTAGCAAGATATTTAAGTGCTTCAGCCCAAAGTTGTGCTATAGTAATTCCAACCAACTTCATTAAATCCGCCCAAACAGAATTTGGACTCCCCTCTTTTTGTAGGGTATAATAAAGTATTGCTTTATCATAAAACACCTTGTAGTATTTATCTTTTCCCTCGATGTCTTCTGAAAAGATCCAGTTTAAATGTTGTTGAACCAATTTTTCTACATGGCTTTTATCTTCATTTGGTGTATTCTCTGATTTAATGAGGAACTCACCAATCTTGACTCCATAAACCTCTTCAATAACTGTTGAGTCAAAGCCTGAATATGTTTTTAGTTCGAGTGTTTTTCCTCCTAATGGCGTTACACCTGACCCTGTTTTAAGTTGAATAAAAGAACGAACCCCTAAAGGGTGTGCTGCCTGAGAGTAGTACCTTTCATGTGTGTCATATGGCTTATATCTTATGGTTAAGATATCGTGCTCATTTATTGGATTTCCACCATCAGGTACAATGTTGGTATCTTGTCCGTAGGATCGATTTTCTACCTCCCAATATGGCCCAAGAACACTGTTCTCAAATGCACTGGGGAAAGTCGGAAATATTGTTTCGCTCATTTACTTATTTTTTAAGGGGCTACCGGTTGGTAGCCCCATTGCAATTGACATTAATTATACTATAGGGGGTGGTGTGTACCCCTCGATGTAAACACCTAATGCTGTACCGGGGTCAGCTGCATCAATGGTTTCGGAGCCAATTGTACCGGTAGTACACCAATTAGGTAAGCCGGATGCGTTAAGCGATGCCGTGCCGTTTTGCACCAATGTGAGGGTTGATGGCAGGCGGGTAATCCAAGTTGACTCAATATCCCCGTCGATTTCTTTTATTTCATCAGCGATTGACAAATACATTGGATCGTTAATAACGGGTTCGTGCCCGCCGTTCCATATTTGTCCGGTTTCTAGATAAAACATCACCGCTAATTCGAAGCCGGGCTTCACGCTTACGTTTACCCTTGCCATACCCGCGCGCATAAAATCTCTGAAAATAGGGTCGTCGTTTTCAAAAGAGTACATTTCAACCCAATTGTTCTTATCGGCCCAGTAGAAAGGGTAAAACTTATAGCTCATTATTTCCCATTCAAACGCTTGTTCAAAAAACTTCACCGTGGCGGCATATTTGTCCATTTCAAGGGTGTTGTTTACATGGGTGCCGGTAAAAGTGCTACCATTGATATGATTTTGCCCAATGTTGGTGTGCCCTAACATAAACTCGATGCAGTTTTTCTTAATCAAGGTTTGTTCAATCTCACGGTGGTATGCAGGATTGGTGGCTAACATATTGCCTCGTTTTATCTCGGCTTGTGCTAACTCGTCTTTGAATTGTTGCAGTTTATCTTCGTAGGCGGTAATGATAGCGTTAAAGGTTTCTAATTGCCATGCTTCGTAGATTTCTTTTTTGCGCACTAACTCGAGGCTAATGTTTATCTGACCACCCCAACACATGTTGAAGAACATTGAAACAGGTACTGAATCGGTGTATTTGTCTAACTCCAAAATATTGGAATCGGTTAGAAACAAAGACCTTGTCTCGTTTTGAAAATACATTTTGTGTGTATCGGCAATACCTATCGCAACATTGGATCCAGAATCGTGACCATAGAAAGTTAATGAAAGAAATGCTTTATCAAGGCCATATCCTTCAGGAATGACAATGTTGTCTGTTATGGCTTTGTTTTGCCATTGGTTGCCATCGCCTTGTTGCTGAGATTTTGAATAGGATTTTCCTACCAGTTGTTTTATAGCAGGGGGTGGCTGTACTTCGGCATTGTATTGTGCAGCCCAGCTTTGGTAGTTGGTTTCGTTAAGTTTGGATGAGTTTTCAAGTTTTCCCAAACCAGCAACAGATTTTGCCCTTGGGTCTATGGGTTCTTCAATAATTTTTTGCCCACCAATGGATGCTCTTGTTTCATAGTGTAATCTTGCAGGTTCGGGAACCATGAACTCATATAACAAACGCTTACCATAGTTTATCAAGTCGTTTTTATACTCTTTATCTACCCACCTGTAAACACCCGATATGTGGTTTTCGCCCAAACGGTTGTCAAAGCCGTGCTTGTTTTGCTCTTCAAATTCTTCGATAATTTTATAGACTCGTTCTTCTTTAACTTTTGCTACCACCTTTTCAGATGCTTTTTCAACCACGTCCTGTGCAAAGGTTGAAGACTGGTTTTTAGACATCTCTTTGGAGGTGTTTTGTGCATAGTTAGCACCGACACTTACGTTGACACCTGCTGTAGGAGTTCCAAAGTTAGCACTTACATTGGCATTCACTCCCCAAGAAGTGTCTTTACGAAGCATCTCAGAGATTTCGCTTTGCAATTCATACCTTGATGTTGATGTAGTATCGGTAAGGCTTTCACGCTCTGATTCAGTGGTAGTAGTGGTGGTATCTTCTGAACGCCGTAACCTGCGTGTACTACGCTCTTTGTATTCGTGAGCCAGTATGTTCTCAATGTGGGATACTTCACCGGGCTTATACCCACAAAGTGATTGCTCAACTTTTTTGTAATCAGTAACTCCCAACCTTTTTATACCGTAATTTTTTGCGGTATAAATATTTGCGATTTGACCTGTGGGTGTTGTAGCGGTTGCAATACTGTATGAGCCGTTAAGCATATTAAGTACTACATTTATTGTTAGTGAAATACCCCCTAAAAGGTTGATTGTACCAGTCACTGATAATTCAGCAGGGCTTGATGGGATGGTGAAGCCGCCTGATGGGGTAAGGTCTATTGTAAGGATGCGACCATCTACACCACAAGTGAAGGCACTAGAAGTTTGACTGGCAGGGGCACCTAAAGTTATTGTTACATCATTTACTTTTGTATCATAGCCGGGAGCTACCATAACCATTACCAAACTATATTTGGTATCGGCTCTTTTAACCGTATGCAAATAGAAAGAATATGCAGGCCCAAGATTAAGGTTTTCGCTACCGGTAATTACAGTACCGCCCACCTCTATCATTTTATTTGAAAATGTGGTGGCATCGAATGCTCGTTGTGTTTCTGTAGCACCAATGTTTATTAGCCTGTTTGTTAATCCGCTAAGGGTTGTTTCTTCAAGCAGGTTGTTATTGGTGAGAATATAGTAGCTCTCAGGAGAAAGATCTGTTTCAAGTGCAGTTCCTGAAACTTGTTCATCAGGTGTAAAGTCTATGGTTGGCCTATCATTGGTGGTGTAATACTCATAAGTGTACCCTGTGATTTGATCTGTTGCGGTTGCGGTTGGAGCAGTTGAAAACCAAGTTTGTAAATCGCTTTCAAAAGATGCTCTTGCAGTAGCATATCCCGAGGTGTAGCTTGCATTGTATTGCTGTTGGTAGGTTTCGACTTCCCTTTTCGCGGCATCGGTTAATTGAGCTTTAACGGCAGAAATCGCTGATGACATTCTCCCAGAAAGCAACGTCTTATTGATTAGCGCATTTTCGGTGATGCCAACTTCTGATTCTGATTGCTGGGTTGCTACAAAGTTGAATAGTTCTTTTGGTAAGGCGACTTTTGCTTTTGCTAACTTGCGAAATATTGCATCTTCTTGATCGACTCCTGCTTTTTTTGTGATAAAACTATCAGCTATAAGTATTTCAATGATGGCATCTGCAATGTAAGAAGACTCTACAGTTAATACTTGGTAAAACAGGTTGTCCCAAAGTTTCAACCTCATTGCCGAGTCTAATGCAGCAGCCGACAGAGCAGTAATTTCTGCATTGGCAGAGGCCACAGTGAGACTTTCACGATTTTTGACCAGCCATTGAGAAAACGCAAATAACTCTTCGTCTTCTGTTTTGATTTCGTCCACTGATTCATATTTATCAGTAAAGGTGGGGCCTAAGGCGACTTCTAACAACAACTCTCGTTTATCATCAGAGGGGTCGAACGGTAGTAGGTCGAAAAATGGGCCTGAGGATGAGTCGGGGTGGTAAACAAAATAGTTTTGTTTGTTTTCTTCAGTAATTAGTTCGGGGGAGCGCAAACTGGCAAACCGGAACAGTGTTTGTTTAATTGGGTCAGACATAGTTTATTATGGACAATTAAGTTTTGATGCAATCGTTTGATTAATTAGCAGAATGCAACATTTACTTAGTAATGTGAAAATGTCTGTTTTGTTGTCTTACTTTCGTCGAAAAGACTCTTTGAGAAGATTATCAGCAATATAAAATTGTATACGGTTTTTAAGCGAGTGTGCTTGCCAAGAAAATTTTGATTTGAATGGAATAGAGAGGGACTTATGTTTTTTTGATGTTTTCGATAGTCCTGTAAAATACCAAAACCCTTGCAATGCAAGGGTTTTGGTATTTTGTAGCGGGGAGCAGGATCGAACTGCCGACCTCAGGGTTATGAATCCTGCGCTCTAACCATCTGAGCTACCCCGCCTTTTTGTTAAAAGGGCTGCAAATTTAATAAAATTTGGATTGGAAGCAACAACAAAAAAAATGACTTTTTTTTAAGGGTGAAACAACTCTTTTATACTATTCGTCTGTCTAAATAGTTAACTTTAACAAAGATTTGATAGTCACAGTGATTAAGAACGTGTATAAACTCCTTCTTGTATTGGTAGTATTGTTTTGCGCAACTGCTGCAAATGCTACCCACTTGGTAGGAGGTAGTATGAGTTATCAATACTTGGGGTTATCAGGTGGTCAATACAGGTATCGGGTTACATTAACCATTTACCGCGACTGTCGAATTACAGTTCCGGGTGATTTTGATAATGTTATTTCTATCGGTTTTTATGAAGATGATAGCTTTAAGGATTTAACAACCGCGATAAACTTTAATCTTTCCAGCCGCACAGCTGTTAACCCGCCTCAAGGGGCAAATTGCCCAAGTACAGTTGACGTTTGTATTGAAGAGGGTATATACACCAGCATTGTAAGCCTTCCCGCTTCCAATTTCGGATACCATTTGTTATACTCACGTTGTTGTCGTAATAACTCTCAAATAAATATTTTTGATAACACAGGGCAGTCGTATTATGCCTTTATACCACCTACCTCAACCATAAACAGTTCCCCAACGTTTTCAGATATTCCGGCACCCTACATCTGTGCCAACGATACCACCACATATCTTAATAAGGCTGTTGACCCTGATGGAGATTCGCTTACCTATAAATTAGTAAGGCCTTGGGCAGGTGGAACAAGCACTGTGCCATCGCCCGACCCTCCGGATGTGTTTGCTTTCCCGGCAGATATAAGTTATAGAAATGGTTTTTCGGCCACATTTCCATTTGGAGGAAACGGAATTTCCCAAATCGACCAATTGAACGGGTTAACCACTATGTTGGCTTCGCAAACGGGGCTTTACTCAGTGGCTATGGAGGTAACGGAGTGGAGAAACGGGGTGGTGCTTAGTGTAATACGGCGCGATGTACAGATTATCGTAATCACGTGTCCGCCCAATTCAACCCCTTCGATATCACCTACAAGCGGCACCAACCATCGAACTATTACAGCCGGAGAAACCGTATGTTTTAATATTCTTGCGGCAGATGCAAATACTAACCAGCAGGTTAAAATAAGTGCAAGGGGAGAGGTGTTTGGAGCTGACCCCACTTGGCAAGGCCCTAAAGCGACGTTTAAAACCGATTCGTCAATACAAAACATTACTTCTCAGTTCTGCTGGACTACAAGTTGCGACCAAGGGAGAACCAATTTGTACAATTTTGTGGTAGATGCTGTAGACAATGGATGCCCTCCTAAAACCCGTAGTGTAACATTTACAATTGAGGTGAAAAAATTTGTTGGAGTGGGGGGAATAAGCGGAAAATCATTGGTGTGTGAACGAGATACGGGAATAATTTATACCATGACCAATAGTATCGGGCATAAATATAAATGGTCGGTAATTGGGGGAGCTATAGTGGGGGCCGATAGTTTAACTACAGTAAAAGTTAACTGGGGTAATGTGGGGACAGGAAAATTAAGGCTGATTGAAACCAGTGCTTTTGGTTGTGTGGCCCCGCAGCGTGAGTATTTGGTTGAAATTGGTGCGTACCCTGTGGTAGTACCTTTGCCTAATGATACGGTTTGCCAGTTTACTTCTAAACAATATCCTATAACACCCGTTGCTGGTAGCACTTATCAGTGGATTGTGCAAGAAGGCGGAATATTAAACAGTTTCCCGCAGCCGCATATTGCATTGGTAGATTGGGGTGCAATAGGTATTGGAAAAATAGCCATTATTGAAACTACAAAACATGGCTGTATTGCTGATACTTTACGCCAGTATGTTAACATCACAAAAGCATTTACCGATAGTATTTATGGGAGCCAATCCGTATGCCCGCACATTCGCGGGGTAAGCTATAGTGCTTATCCTCCTCGTAATGAATCCGTATATCAATGGTTTATAGAGGGCGGAACTATAGTTGACGGTAACGGTACCGATACTATTACCATTGATTGGGGTGGGGTAGGAGTGGGCAAACTAAAAGTATTTGAAACCACAAAATGGGGATGCAGCGGCGATACAGTGGAGATAAATGTGATTAAGAACCATGTATTACAAGGTTTTAAGCCTGTGGGCAGAGATACTATGTGTGAGTTTACAGGTGGGATAAGGTACGAAGTAGTAAAAACCAAAGGCTCAGATTATTTCTGGAGCATCAACGGTGGTACTATAGTACAGGACGATACCACCTATAGTATTATGGCCAACTGGGGCAAATTTGGAAATGCCCAAGTAAGTGTTTATGAAATCAGTTACGATTCTATTAACAATATTCCGTGTATTGGGGCACCTGTTGCGTTGGATATATTGCTAAATCCAATACCTTCTGAGGATGAAATAATAGGGCGTTTTAAAATTTGTGAGGGAGAAACCAATGTAAGCTATACCATAAACGGGTTTGCAGGGTCAACCTATAAATGGTTTATTAATGGCGACAGTACAAACATTAAAGGGCAAGGGACAAATACTATACGTATTGATGCACACACCGTTGGTTTATTTACCCTTGGGGTAATAGAAACCAGCAAAGACACTTGTATAGGACCGTTAATTGATAGCGTATTTAGGGTAACTCCCAAACCTAAAACAAAACCGATACGCGGAGATACCATTGTGTGTTACCCTACATTTAACCGTAACCCATACTATTCAGGTGGTAATACCGGCTCAACCTTTAATTGGTTTATGGAAGGAGGGACTATCGATAGTGGTAACAGTACCAGTTATATTGTAGTTAGTTTCAACGGACAAAAGTATAACAACCTGAAAGTGGTTGAAATAACCGACGAAGGTTGTATTGGCGATACGATGCGTAAAAATGTATTTGCCGACAGACCTTATTTAACTATAAAATACGTTACGGTGGGCTTTCCTGATGACCATATACGTCTTGCTTGGCAGTTAGACAGTGCTCCGTTTTATGCGCACGATTTTGCAATACAACGTCGCAATGCAGGAACTACCCATCATTGGAAAACAGTAGGCACAGTTGCAGGAACAGTTAATAACTTCACTGATACTAATATTAACACCGATAGCAACCCATTTGAATATAGAATAAGAGGTAAAAACCTGTGTGGCGGTGATTTTTACTCGCCTGTGCATGTAAATGTTTGGGTAAGTGCTGAACCGCCCAAAGATTATGATGTTACGGTGAATTGGACGCCTTATCAAGGATGGGACGACGGGGTACGCAATTATGAAGTGTATCGAAGAAATGACGCTGAGGTAAGTCCTGTGTTTTCGCGTAATGTGGATAGGGACACCACCGATAAATATATTGATGGGCTTGAAAACTACTTGCAACGATATAGAGTGGTAGCCTACCGTAATAGCGGTAAATCCGACACTGCTTGGTCAAACGAAGTAGAAGTGAAGCTAATCCCTGTTGTGTGGATACCCAATGCGTTTACTCCCAATATTGATGGGGTTAATCCTCAGTTTTTAATTGTATCGGGCAGTGTAAAAACATTTGAAATTGATATTTACGATCGCTGGGGGCGTAAAACGTTTAGTACCAAAGATATAAATACATCTTGGGATGGAACAATCAATGGGGTGCCGGCTCCGGACGGAGTGTATATTTACACTGCAAAATATTCAGGTGCAGATAACATTTATACCATTAAAAGCGGTAGTGTTACCCTTTTACGATAGAGGTAATTAAACCATTTTCAATTCATCAAATCCAACTTTCTAAGTCAAAAAACCGTTCCCTTTTAGAATAAAAAAAGTATAAAAACGTTTAGGGGTAACGGGGCTTAGTTTTGTATAATATTCAGCGGCTTGTGCAACTATTTTGGCTTTTTAAAGTTCTATATAAATAAGGGTACAGCTTTTGGAACAAATATTGTAAATTGTATAGTGAAGATGAAGTTTACCGTAACCAAATACATACTGCTTGTTGTAGCTCTTTGTAGCATGATTGCTGCAAAAGCAACCCACTTGGTGGGTGGCAGTATGAGTTACGAGTATGTGAGCAGATTGGCAAACGGATACTTCCAATACAGAGTAACACTAAAAATCTACAGGGATTGTGCTGCATCACAAGTAGAGTTTGACCCTGAAATTGTTGTTGGAGCCTACAATGCTACCGGCAATCGTACCCTTGCATCACAGTTTACCTTTTCTCTATTAAATGAAATATCGGTTGACCCCCCAAGAGGTGCCGATTGTCCCGACCAACCGCAGGTATGTCTTAGGGAAGCAACATACAGTCGTTTAATTAGCCTTCCCCCTTCAAGTTTCGGATACCATTTGATGTTTATGCGGTGCTGCCGCAATACCCAAAAAAACATTATCGATGAGATGGGGCAAACGTATTATGCGTTTATTCCGCCCACCAACATTCGCAATAGTTCCCCCTTTTTTACAGGTGTTCCGGCTCCATATATCTGTGCAAATGATACCACTACATATTTTAACGGTGCCAGCGACCCTGACGGCGATTCATTATCCTACAAATTAGTACATCCTTGGTCGGGTGCTGATGCAGATTTACCTAACCCCAACCCTCCCAGCGAACTGTCTCTTCCCTTTCAAAATGTTATATACAAATCAGGTCACAACGTAAACTTCCCCTTTGGAACAACAGGCGTAGCAAGCATAAATGTGAACAATGGTCTTACCACCATGATGCCTCCCAATACAGGCCGTTATGCATTGGCTATTGAGGTTACAGAATGGAGGAATGGTGTAGCATTAAGCTCAATACGATTGGATGTTCAGATGATTGTTATTACCTGTGCCCCCAATAAAAGCCCCATTATAGTACCCACAACAGGCAATTATGTGAAAAGGGTGGTAGCGGGCGAAACCATTTGTTTTGATATTGAAGCCAGCGACTTTGATCTTAACCGTAATAATGTTAAGCAAAATGTTACAATGAGTGCAAAAGGGGAGGTGTTTGGCGGAAGCGGCTGGAGCGGCCCCGTAGCTACTTTTACTAAGAAAACAGCACAACAAAGGGTTACTTCACAGTTTTGCTGGACTCCTTCTTGTGCACAAGCACGGGGAGCATCGTATAACTTTGTTGTTGAAGCGATTGACGACGGTTGCCCACCTAAGAGCCGCAACGTAACCTTTAATATTTTTGTTGATCCGTTTTTAGGCAGTTCAATGCTTAACGGGCCTACTCAGGTGTGTTCAGGCGATGGGGCAAGTACTTACACTACCGGTTTTACCAACGGGCACAGGTATGAGTGGACAATTACCGGAGGCCAACCTGAAGGCCCTGTTGACGGTAGCTCTATCAAAGTAAAATGGGGTGCATCAGGCACAGGAAAAATTAAGGTTGTAGAATACAACAAAGGTGGTTGCGCAAGCCCGCCAAAAGAAATAGTAGTAAATATATTACCTAAGCCTGCTAAGAACGATATTACAGGAGTAGATACTCTTTGCGAGTTTACCACAAGTTCATTATACCAAACATCACTTGTTGCCGGAAATACATACCGTTGGTTTGTTGAAGGCGGGAGCATAGCTGCAAACCCTCAACCCAACCAAGTCCGCATTAACTGGGGTGGTGTGGGCGACGGTATTGTAAAAATGGTTGAAACCAACCAAGCAGGTTGCGCTGGCGATACCAATTATTTTTATGTGCACAAAACCCGCTCATTGCTTGATACGTTGTATGGCAGCCCGATTGTGTGCCCTAACCTTAGGGGAGTGAGTTATTACGTTATAGCACGCGAAGGAGCCAGCTACCGTTGGGTGGTTGAAGGCGGTACTTTACGTTCAGGGAATAATACTCCAAGCATTATTGTTGACTGGGGTGATGAAGGCATCGGATATGTGAAAGTGGTAGAGACCCTTAAATGGGGTTGTAAAGGTGATACTGTAAGGTATAGGGTAAACAAAAGCCATAATTTGGGTGGAAGGACCCCTGTGGGCGACGATTCGGTTTGCGAGTTTTCAACCAAGG
Source organism: Bacteroidia bacterium (assembly GCA_035906255.1). GTDB lineage: Bacteria > Bacteroidota > Bacteroidia > UBA8524 > UBA8524 > SB11. The sequence continues at coordinate 42,415 of JAMIFM010000001.1, read as the reverse complement.
TAAGGTATGAGGTTATTTATACCATTGGCTCTACCTATCATTGGACGGTAAATGGAGGAACAATCACGGGCGATGCTACTAAAAACTGGATAGAAGTTAACTGGGGTGCTACCGGAAACGGATATGTGGAAGTATTTGAAACCAGTTACGATTCAGTTAATAACAAGCCCTGCATAGGAACCCCATCACGATTGCCTGTTGTAATTAACCCGTTGCCTGTTGCAGATGAAATTATTGGTACGTTTGAGTTATGCCAGCACAGTGGGCAATATTCGTACTCTTTGGCAGGTTTCCCCGGCTCTACGTACCGTTGGGCTATTAACGGCGATACCTCAAACATTCAAGGACAAGGAAAGAATACCATTTGGGTAGAATGGAAAACAGCGGGCAACTTCTTAGTTTCAGTTCAAGAAACTACTAAAGACAGCTGTACCAGTTTTACAGTTGATTCAGTAGTGTTGGTAAATCCCAAACCTGTGACTACTCCGATTGTGGGTGACAGCATTGTGTGTAACCCGTTGTTTGGTAACCATGATTATGTAACCACAGGGTTTGCAACCTCGGTATTTAATTGGATAATTGACGGCGGTACTATTAACAGTGGCGCGGGCACAGATAAAGTGAATGTGGATTGGAGCGGAACACAAAACAATACCTTGCGTGTGTTGGAGGTATCAGATAAGGGATGTTTGGGTGATACACAAACATTGAAAATATTTGCTGACAGCCCCATATTGAAAATGCGCTATGTTTCTGTAGGCTTTCCTAAAGACGACCACATGGTGATTAAATGGGAGTTGGATAATGCACCCCGTTTTAATTCAAATTACAGAGTTCAGCGGCGCATAGCAGGTGTGCCTGATAGCTGGATAACTGTTGGTTCGGTTGATAAAGATAATCTTACTTATATTGAGAGGAACTTAAACACGGATAAAACTGCATTTGAATACCGTGTGGTGGCCTTAGACCTTTGCAGTCGTGAGATTTATTCAGATATTCATACGAATATATTGCTAACCGGTACACAACCCGATGCCTATGATGTGGATTTAGCTTGGACACGTTATAAAGGCTGGACAGACGGAGTGCGTACTTATGAATTGCACCGCAGCATTGATTTTGACCCTGCATTTGTGATGCAGAAAGACAGGGGCAGTGATACTACCGATTATTACAACGACGGTTTTGATAACTTTACCCAACGGTATCGTGTAAAAGCTTATGAAAACAACGCAGGGGGAGATACAACTTGGTCTAACGAGATATTCTTCAATTTCGAGCCTGTAATATGGGTTCCCAATGCCTTTACACCTAACGACGACCAGTTGAATACTAAGTTCCAGATTGTGTACGGCAGTATAAAAACGTTTGATTTAGAGATTTTTGACCGTTGGGGTGAACGTATGTTCCAAACCAACAATATTGCAAATAACTGGGACGGCACTTACAAAGATGCGCCTTGCCCTGATGGGGTATATGTGTACAAATTGCGTTACACAGGTGCTGATAACATCATCAAAGTGCTAATGGGCAACATTACCTTGTTGCGCTAATCTCCTCTCACAATTTCCATTTTTTAATGCCCTATAAAGGGAAGTCACTCCATTTATGGTCTTAGCCATGAAGAAGGGGTGGGTATGTGTTTTGTTTCTATCAGACAAAAAGCACCTACTTTTCAGTCTTAAAAATCAAAAATAAGACTTTTTGTCTTTATTTGTTCTCTCTGAAATTAATTTAAATGACTTTTTGTCTTAAAAACGGAGTGGTACAGGAATTGAAATAATGTAGCCAAATATTAAAACTTAAAAATTTACAATTATGTACGTAACAAAATTTAAACCCGCTAACGAAATTTTCCGTGATTCAATCACCCCATTCGGAACTTTCTTCGATACCTTCTTTAACGACCGTTTAGGCAAAATGGAAAACAACTCGTTTTTCAGGCCTGCGGTAGATGTGAAAGAAACTGAAACCAGCTTTGAGCTTGCATTTACATTGCCCGGTTTAGAAAAAGAGGAAGTGAAAATTGAGTTGAAAGAGAATAGGCTGACTGTGAGCGGTGAACGCAAACAAGAAAAAGAAGAAAGCAACACCCGTTATCACAGGGTTGAGAACCACTACGGCAGCTTTAGCCGCAGCTTTATGCTACCTGAAAACGTGAATACTGATGCAATTGAAGCCGGATTTAAAAACGGAATCCTTACGCTTACATTGCCCAAAACCGAGCAAGTAGGCCCCAAAACCATATCGATTAAGTAATTTTCATAGTTTGGTTTAATATGTTGAAAGAAAGCCCCGTCTGCGCACCATGCAGCGGGGCTTTTGTATTTTTAGGGAAGACTATTTCTGGAAAACGTAATAAACGCTGATACGCGAACTCCTGTTAAATCATTCAAAGGGCTTAATAAAAGCAGTAAAGCAACAATTAGCTGTTTTTTCGATTAGCCCCTGTTCACAAAAAAATAACACTGTGAATTGCCTGTTTTTATCCACCCGTGTGGGTAATTACCATTGTGTTTTTTGTAGGGTTAAGAGGAAATTACCAATGAATTTATTTGTGAGAAGATGCCAGCGAGAAAAAAATCTGACGACCGTAAAATCTTTGTGCTAGATACCTCGGTAATCCTTTACGACCACAACGCCATTAACAATTTTCAGGAACACGATGTGGCCATACCCATTACAGTGCTTGAAGAGCTGGATAATTTTAAGAAGGGCAACGATACTATAAACTTTGAGGCAAGAGAGTTTATACGGTTTTTGGATAAACTTTCAACCAAGCACAACCAAAGCTTGCAGGATTGGATGCCGTTGAATGGCCCTACTAAGGGTAATTTTAGGGTGATAATGGACGAAAGTAGCAAGGTGGATGCTAATAGGGTGTTTGGTGAGCGAAAGGCCGACCACAAGATATTGAACGCAGCACTGCATATACACGAAGAGAACCCTGCCCGCAAGGTGATTATGGTGACGAAGGACGTGAACCTAAGGTTAAAGGCAAAATCACTTGGGTTGCTTGCTGAAGATTACGAAACGGGCAAGATTAAAAACATAGACTCGTTGTATAAGGGCATTACCGCACTTGAGGACGTAGATAGTGATGCCATTGAAAAACTGTATGTAAACGGTTTTTGCAATTATAAAGAGTTGATGAAGGAGAAACCCTTTGCCAACCACTATTTTGTGCTGAAAAACAACAAAAAAAGTGTGTTGTGCTATTTTAATCCCTTTACTGAAAACATAGAGAAGGTAGATAAACGTACGGCTTACGGAATAAAACCTAAAAACGCCGAACAGGCGTTTGCCATGCACGCCATTATGAACCCCGAGGTGCAACTGGTAACCATACAAGGGGTGGCCGGTACGGGCAAAACCTTGCTGGCATTGGCCTGTGCTTTGGAGCAACGCTCACAATTCCGCCAGATATATTTGGCAAGGCCGGTAGTACCCTTAAATAATAAGGATATAGGCTATTTGCCGGGAGATATTAAATCAAAATTGAACCCATACATGGAGCCGTTGTGGGATAATTTGAAGTTTATACAAAGCCAGTTTAAGGAAACAGAGAAAGAACACAGCAAGGTTACTGAACTGGTTGAAAATGAAAAACTGGTAATTACCCCGCTGGCCTATATACGCGGTCGTAGTTTAAGTAATATTATTTTTATTGTTGACGAAGCCCAAAACCTAACTCCGTTGGAGGTGAAAACAATCATCACACGGGCAGGGGAGGGTACTAAGATTATTTTTACGGGGGATATTTACCAAATTGATACTCCTTACCTTGATACCCAAAGTAACGGGCTTAGTTATTTGATTGACCGCATACGCGACCAAAACATTTATAGTCATATTACCCTTGAAAAAGGCGAGCGCAGCGAGCTGGCTAACTTGGCGAATTACTTGTTGTAAGCTGCTTTTTGCCGTCCCTTCAAGCGTCCACGCTTGAAGTTAATTTTTATGTAGCGTGACGCTACGTTTATTAATCCCGAAGCGTTGACGCTTCGGGGAACGGGTAGCCCACCTCAATTACTCATTTTCCCAATTATACTTTATTCACTGTTCTTTGACCAAAAAAGAAATACTTTCTATCAGCCGTTTGAAACCCTTGTGCTGCACGTAACAAAAATAACAACATAACACTGTAACAGAGTAACACCGTAACAACGGTTGAGACCCTGAAACAAGTTTAGGGCGATTATGGCAGCAGCAACGATGAATCGCCGTAGCTTAAAAAGCGGTAATTATTTTCGAGAGCTTGGTTGTAAATGGTTTTCCACTTGCCTTGCACCAACGCATCAACCAATAACAATAGGGTAGAGGAGGGTTGGTGAAAATTGGTGATTAGTCCCTTACAAACCCTAAACTCATAACCCGGAGCAATCAGTAATTCAGTTTCTCCAATTAACTGTTGCAGGTTGTTTTGCATCATAAAATCCAACACAGCTTGCATACTTTGTTCCACAGTAATGTTTTGCGGTGATGTATAGGGTGCCAGTTTATCGATTAAGAACTCTTTATCGTGGCCTGTCAGAAGTTTCACCCCGTACCAGTATAAACTTTCAAGCGTGCGCATACTGGTAGTGCCCACGGGGATAATATGAGAATGGTGTTTTAAAATATTTTCAAGGTTTTGGCAACTGTAAACCACCTGTTCGCGGTGCATAGGGTGGGTGCTGAGGTCTTTTACCTTTACAGGCTGAAAAGTCCCTGCGCCCACGTGCAGCGTTACAAAATCGTGTTGTATGTCACGGTTTTCAAGGGCATCAAAAACCGCAGGGGTAAAATGCAAACCGGCAGTGGGTGCTGCAACAGAACCGTCATTTTGGGCATATACGGTTTGGTAGGTTTCAGTGTCTTTTTCTGTAGCCTCACGGTTCAGGTATGGGGGAATAGGGATTTGCCCTACTACTTCCAACAACTCAGAAAAAGTGAGCGTAGCAGGCTCCCAAGAAACCTCTACCAATCGCTCTTCGCGGCTAATAAGGCGGGCGGTGAGGTTAAAGGTTTCATTGTTTATTACAAGATTTCGCTTCAAAGTTTCGCCGTCTTTCCAGCGTTTAAGGTTGCCCACTAAGCATTCAAAAGTAACCGAACCTTTTGCAGCCATTGTGATGGCCGTAATGCGTGAAGGTAGCACAGGGTGGAGTAAAAATACCTCTATCAGTGCACCCGTTTCTTTGCGAAAGTGCAGCCTTGCAGGAATAACCTTAGTGTTGTTAAAAAACAAAAAGCTGCCTGCGGGTAATAGGGAAGGGATTTCACTAAACGTTTTATGGCTTATTTCCCCGTTTTGATACACCAGCAACTTTGAAGCATCGCGTTGTTCCAGTGGAAATTTAGCAATGCGCGCATCGGGTAAAGAATAATTGTATTCTTCAAGGTCGATTTGTTGCAGACGTTGTAAACGCGAAGAGGTATCCATACATTGGCAAACCTACAAAGCGGCAAACGATGTTGCAAGTTGCTACTGTACGATTTGTGCTAAATGGTGTTTTAAATGAGCGATGTAATCGGGAATTAAGAACTCAAGGGTGTATAGTTCTTGGCCTTGCTTGCCGGTATCGCAGGTATATGAGAGTTTCTCGGCTGGCAGGTTATCCATTACGCGGCAAATGTGTTGGTTAAGCACCTTCCACAATTCAATCACCTCTTGGGTGGGTGTGTTTTGATAGTTTTGGTGCAATACCCACTCGTTTTGGTAGTACACAATGTTTTGGTTTTGCAGGTGTTGGGTTACCACAAACCTGCGCAGATTTGTTTGCGCACTATCGGCCAAATGCCCCAGTATTTCACGCTTACTCCATTTATCAGGGGCATGTTTGTGGCTCCAATCCGCCTCGTTTATTTGTGAGAATTTTGTAAGGGTTTGGCTAATAAGGGTGGCAAGTTGCTGACTATACAAATGCTGTTGCGAAATCATAGTTTACGTTTGTTAGGTTTTGCGTGAACAAATCATTGGCTCGCGGTAAACGGTTACCCATTTCATTACATCATCATAGCTTGATATTTCTGCAAAGATATCTCCGCGCATAAATGCGCCTTTATACAGGCCTTTTAAGGTAGCCGATATTTTTGCGCCTGATGCAAGAGTGTGTTTGCCCGTAATTGTATAGGGTACCTCAATATTTATAAGAACGACCTTTACATTAAAACCCATAGAGGCATTATAGCCCGGCGGAAAATTCTAGGGTTTTTCAATATAGGCATTAAAGCGGGTTACACGTGTGGTGGCATCGTTCCATTTAAAGTTTTTATGCAGCGAGTCGCTCAATACCACCTGTCCGTTTATCAGTTCAGGTACCTGTTTGTAATGTGCGGTTTCAATTTTTATTTTAAACCGATATTCGTCTTGCCACTCCATAGTTTCAGTTACAGGCACTTCGCCTGATACCCAAACTTCTTTTAAACCCTCCGGGCGGTCATTTTTTATTTCCCATTCGTGTGCTGTATGTTCCTTAGTACCTTTAATAATCGCCTTGTTCACATCATATACCACATTCTCAATGGTAAAGTCTCTCCATGGGTCTGTATTGCCGGTATTCCAAATAAAATCAGCAGATGTTGGGGCTTTATCTCCTTTGCCTGCGTACAAGCAAAGGTTTCCGTCGTCTTGCAGTAGCACAAAGTAATTCCCTATGGCTCTTCCCTGTCCGGTGGCCGACCATAAATAGGCACCGTGCATGGCGGGGTTAGCCCCTGAGTACATGCAAAAATTGGCATCGGCCTGCATAATTACATGTGTTGGCTGTCCAAAATAGTGTGTGCGCGTATCCCAAAGCAAACCATGATTGTTACTTGGGCCGTCGCCCTTATACACACAAAAATTGCCATCGGCCTGCATGATGGCAAAAAATGCTCTGTTTTTTGAAACCAAGTACTCATTGGGGCCAAGGTATTCGCCCACACGCAGCATATTTCCCTTATTACTCATTTATATAGATAGTTTTACCAAACCTAAGCCAAGTTATGCGAATAAAAAACACGAACAGATTAAATAAATGGGATTATTTGCAACCTCAACCCGACTCACTTATTTGCGGGAATTGTGTAAGGGTTTGGTTAAGTCAGAGTAGTAAGTTACTAACTATACGAAGGCTGTTGCGAAATCATATTTTAAAGGTATTTCTTTAATGTAGTTAGCTGCACAGAGATTTATTTACTAGATAAGCGTTACGTTTATGTTTTAACTGGTTAATTTTCAAACACATCTCTTATTAGTTTTTTGATCGTTAAGTTTTCAAGTTTTGATGCTATAGGAGAAACGTTATCGTAGTCATCTTTCCAATGCATTCCTTCATTGTAAATAATACCTAGTAAATAATGCGACTCTGGAGAAACGACTCCAAATTCTTCCGCCTTTTCTAATTTATTTTTTGTTGTATGAGTTGTTAGAAATGCTTCCTGCTCTGATGCAATAGTTAGCTTGTTATAGGCAATCTCTTCAATCTTGACACGTAACGCTGCACAAACAGCAAAAGGATCATAAGCTTGATCTGTCAAATAATTTTCCAAGTGTGTGTTCATTTCAGAAATAAAATTTCTTTGCTCCCCCCAGAGTTCAGGTAGATTTAATGCTCGAAATTCTGCTCTTTTGCTAATTGTCTCAGTGTGGTAATGAAGTAAATATTCATCAACATGGGTTTGAATAGTTATATTATTTCTTTTTCGTAATAAATTTATTAAGTGCGGTGTGACCTGAATAGTAGATTTATTTAAGTAGTATACTTTTTGGTCGCGAAAAACAAAATTCTTAAAGTAAACTGGATTTAAATGTGTCAAGATTAACGGATAAATTCTTTTACCCTCATCACTATATTTCTTAATAAAAGTCGTTATGTAATATTGTGCTGCTATTAAATTAGCATCATCTAAATAATCAAAAACCTCATCAATAATTAAAATGTTAGCCCGCTTTCTTAAACGTCTTTGAGCCCTAAAAAGCATTGAAATAAAAGTCAGAATATCTCTCTGTCCATTTGAAATATGAATTGCTTTTGGAAATTTCACGACAAGTTTTCCACCTGTTTCACTTGAACGTATATTCTTCCAAGTGCAATTAAATGTACTTAATGTCTCATCAAATCTATGCTTGTCCAACTTGTAATTACTATATGTACATGCATCCTTAAATACTGTGCGATAGTCATTGTAAAGCCAAATTAATTGAATTGCAGCAAGAAAGCTCTTTGTTTCTGAACTATATCCAATGTTAAAACCGTTTATAATGTCTCCAATTGTATTCAAATATTGGATTTGCTTTAAAGCAGTTAAATGGTTTGTTTCAATCCAAGAAATTAAATTATCTTCTGTTCCTGTCTGTGCATTTATTTCATCTATTATACGATTGATTTTATTCTGAACAGTCTGTCCATTTGCTCTTTGTAAATCTTGTAAGTGCTCACTTAATTTTGCAACCAATTTTAAATTATTGAAAACCGCATTAGCATTTGGAAGAACTTTACTATTTATGCCAAATCGTGTTTTAGAATTTGTCAATGAATAACCGAATGGAACATTAGTTGGAATATTGTCAACTAAAACAACATCTTTTATTTCCAGAATTGCTGTGGCTGTTCCATACTGACTGCCTATCCCCCTTGGTTTTAATGAATTATTAATTACAAAATAATCAAACTCATTACTGATAGTATTTGTAGTATCTGTAGCTTCAAGATTTACAATAGTATTGTCTGGTCTTTTATACTCAATGGTAATTCTTGGTTTGTGTGATGAACTCTCAGAATGGAAATCATCACCTTTCAGTGCAATTTTATTACTTTGCATTGAATTGAAGGCCGTTGCAAAAGAGCTTTTGCCAAAACCATTAGGGGCTACCAACAAACTAGGCTTGTTAGGTTGAATATCTAGAGGAAACTCCTTGTTTTGAATACCTTTTATATATTCAATTTTAATATTTTTTAGCATCGCAATTTAATTACTAGGTACAGCCTATATTGCTTAAAAATAACCTTATATCGGTTTTTAATGATGGGTAAACGAAGATAAATATTTTTATGATATAATTTAGAAATGGAAAATATCCGCGAAAAGAACCCTTAATAACTTTGTGTTTTCAGAGCCCTTGGGATATTGTTAAGCGGGAAAAGTAAAAACTCTAGTTAGATATCACACCAACTAGAGTTTTAATATTGCGTGGGATTAATGCTTTACTCCTTCCCCTTCTCACCTACAAACTGGTCGGTAGGGTGTTTAAAAAATATGTTAAAGGTGGTAAGGCTGCCATAGCAACGGGTAATGTATTGCTGTATGTCCACCTTGGCTTCGTCGCTAAGGTTACTGGCGTTTACCTTTTGTTCCATTGTACGCAGGCGGTCGCGCAGCATTACTATTTTGTGAAAGAACTGCTCAATGGGTACTTCTTTATTGGCCAAATCCCTGCGGCCGGGTTGCAAAATCATTTTGCCGCCTGTCCATTTCTCACCCAATAGTGATGTACTTTCGGTTACATCACTCCACTTTTGCAAAATGCGGGTCAGTGAACGTTCTACCTCATACATACTCACCATATCGGTATCGGGCACCATTTCATCAATCACTTCAATCTCATCCGTATTGGGGATTTCCCTGTAGCCGTTGCTCATAAAAGTTACTTGCAACGACGACGATTTAACGTTTATCACCACTCCTTCGCCGTGTGTGGGGTGCTTAATGCGTGAGCCAATTCCTAAGTTATATTCCATATTGGTTTTATGTTTACAGTGTTATGTTTTTAAGTTTAAACGTTCTTTATCATCTTGTTACAGTGCCGGAACAAGTTCAGCACGACAGGTTATTACTACTTATCAAGTTATCGTAATTGTGAGGAGGTCGTCTTTGGTTGACGAAGCAATCTGTTTGCTGTGCTGGGAACGGATTGCTTCGGGAGACCTCGCAATGACGAGAACCCCGTCATGTTAAAACAAGTTAGGCATTACTGTTACCAATAACTACTTACCGAAAAGATTGCCTAAGCCCGGTAATAGTTGTCCGGCTATAGCTTGCATTTCTGCATTGGCCACATTGTCTGCATTTTCAATAGCACGGTTCACCGCCACAGTCAAAATGTCTTGCAGTTGCTCCTTGTCTGTCAGTAGTTTATCATCAATAATAATTTCTTGGATACGGCGGTTTCCGTTAGCAATCACACGCACCGCTCCGTTTTCTGCTTCGCCTTGCACGCTAATGGTTTCAAGGCGTTGTTTCACTTCTTCGGCCTTTTGTTTGGCCTCGTTCAATTTTCCGAACATGATTGGGTTTTTACGCAAATTTATTGCTTGCAGGTTTCTTTTAGCACGGTTTTAGTAAACTTTCGGATATATTACTGTAAAAATGCTGAAAGAAGAACTTAGCAAAATACGGTCGAGTTTCCTGCTGTCGCTGTTTTTTGTGATGGTGATGTGGGTGGTAAAGATTATCGAAAACTCGAAGGGTCTTGATTTTAGCGAGTGGGGAGTTTTTCCGCGCACGCTTGACGGGCTAAAGGGTATTTTATTCTCCCCCTTTATACACGGCGATTATTACCACTTGTTTGATAATACCATTCCCATACTGGTGCTGGGTACGCTGTTATTTTATTTTTATAAAGAAATAGCATGGGAAATAGCCATTTTTAACCTGTTGATTTCAGGGTTTTGGCTGTGGATTATCGGCCGTCCGTCATACCACATAGGGGCAAGCGGTTATATATACGGACTGGCAGCATTTTTATTCTTTAGCGGTGTATTCAGGCGCAATGTTAGCTTGCTCACAATATCGCTATTAGTAGTGTTTTTATACGGCAGTTTAATTTGGGGCATTTTCCCTGTGTTGGAGCACATATCGTGGGAAGGACACCTTTCAGGCGGAGTGGCGGGTGCTTTGCTGGCGTGGAGTTACCGCAAAAAAGGCCCTCAAAAGCCAGAGCCGATTGTGCTGGAAGAACCCGACGAGAGCGACCCTTATTGGCTGGAGGAGGATGAAGCGGAAGACAACAATGCACCCCGCAAACCCATGCGCATATACAAGTATTATTACACCGGAAATCCTGCCGATGAGCGTAAGGACTAATTAGCTAATTAGTGCGCTCCTACAGGGTTTACAATATCTGCTAAATCAGTTTCCAAGTCAGGGCGTTTAATTGTTTCAACCACCCTGCCTACTTCTTTACCGTCTTTTAAAATTATAAAAGTAGGCACGTACTCAATATTATACTGCTTTTCAAGCCCTGTACCGCTGTGCTTGTTCATATCTACCAATACCAAAGTCACTTTTGGTGGTGCAGCAAGTGTATCCAATATTTTATAAAATTTAGGCAGCAGGTTTTTTGTATCGCCGCACCATGTACCGCCAAATACTAAAAATTCATGGGCGGGGGTCAGGTATTCATTCAATCGGTCGGTAGAAAAATGGTTGGTAGTGTACCATTTATATTCAAGTGCAAACCAATCATACTTCGTAGTATCGTTCAGTATCTCACGGCTGTATATGCCTTTGGGTGCTGTAGTTTTGTGCGATAACATTTTGCAGGAATAAAGTGTAACTAAAGAAAAAAGTATAATGGCAACGGTAAAGTTTCGTTGTGTTTTATAAATCATTGTACAAACAATAAATTTGGAGTGGCTAATATAAAACCAAACCTCGGGCCAAGAAATGCTTAAAACGGGAAATTTATATGAAATAATGGGACTGCCGCGCTATGCCTCTTTGGGCGAAGTGAAGGCCGCGTTCAGGCGGCTGGCGGTACAATTCCATCCCGATAAAAACCCCGGAAATGCAGAGGCCGAAGAGTTGTTTAAGCAGATATCGGCGGCCTATGATATTTTGGGTGATGAGCAAAAGAAGCGGGAGTATGATTTAAGGCTATCAGGTTTTTTCGCCTATCAGAAGACAGAAGGGGAGACGGAGGAAAAGAAGCAGCAGAAAAAGAAAGAACAGGGTGAAGCAATACTGAAACGCAAACGCGAAAAATACGAGCGTGAAAGCCGCGAGATACGAGAGGCATATATGCGGGCACAAAAGGTTATGCCCTATAAGTGGAGGTACCGACTGGTGATTGCGGGCATCTTACTGTCTATGTATATTATCATTACCAACTGGTATTCTTACGATGTGTTGGGCGAACGTGAGCCTGCGTTTTTTAAAATGTTTTTTGGGTATGTGGTTACGTTGGTTTGCACAGTATATTTTTTAAACGCGTTGTTTAAAAAATGGAATGCCCAAAACCTTGATAAGCCATTCAGGTTTGAGGTGCGCAACCGTATAGCGTTGTTGTTTTTAGGATGTGTGGGGCTGATATTTTTGTTTAGTTTTAATGCACCGCAGGTGTATAAACAAGTGCAGTTGGATGTATATGGAAAGACCACCATAGGCACATTATCAGCTGCTATGGAGTCTAATATAATACTGGAATATTATGTAGATGGTGAAAGTATTAGCAAATCTTACGACATTCCCTATAAGTATTATGGCAGAAGCATTAATGTAAAAGTTAAATACTCAACAGCAAACCCTCATGTTTGTGAAATTATTGAAACATTGGATGAATAAAAACATACTACCAATATTGATGATACTATTGGCCTGCGCCTGTAAAGATGCAGTGAAATCAGCCGATGGGGAAAGAACAACGGCAAAACAGCAGGTGCAAGATACCTGTAATTGGCTAACGTTTGATTATAAGGTAGCCAACGCATTTTTAATAAATGACCCCGAGGGATACTTAGTTGCCTTGGGTGAGAATAAACCGTTTGATAAGTATATCAAAGCCGATACGTTGTGGATACTGGATACTGCACAAGTGAACAAGCTAAATGATATTTTGTGCGGACGGATTGTAAGCGAGAAAAACCCTGAAGAAGTAGCGGCTGCTTGTTTTGAGCCGCATCACGGAGTATTGTTTTACGACAAAACCAATAAAATTGTGGCAAGCGTTAATATTTGTTTTTCGTGTAACAATGCTCAAATATTTCCGCCAGCAAAGCGACACGATATAAAGGCACTTGGACAGTGGTGTGATGATATAGGAATGTCGAGATAAGTTAACTCCTAAGTCTTGCAAAAACACCTAACGGAAGTTTTACCCCGCTTTTGGCTTGCAGGTACAATTCGCCTGTTTCACGGTTTTTAAACTGGGGGAAATTAATATCAATCAGGTTTTCAATTATCAATGCCGAAAAGCCAAGCGAGTAAGTGTTCAGCACTAAAAAGTATTCTTTTGGGTCGAGTAATTGAGCTACCTCTTTCAGCAATTCGTTAATAGAGTCTTCCAGTTTCCAACGTTCACCACTCGCACCGATACCATAGGCAGGAGGGTCTAAGATAATACCGTTGTATTTTTTACCGCGTTTCACCTCGCGTTGCACAAACTTCATAGCATCCTCCACAGTCCAGCGTATATCACTCAAGCCGCTCAACTCCATGTTTTCGCGTGCCCAACCCACCACTTGTTTCACACTATCAACGTGCACCACATCAGCACCCGCAGCCTTTGCCGCCAGTGATGCGCCGCCTGTGTAGGCAAACAAATTCAAAACTTTAGGTTGTTTGGTAGTAAAACTTTGGATGCTGTTAATGATAAAATCCCAGTTTTCGGCCTGTTCAGGAAAAACACCTACGTGTTTAAAGGCTGTAAGAGCCAGTTTAAAACGCAGCTTATGTTGTTTGTGAGTGTATTCTAATTGCCAGTTATCAGGCATTTTTTGAGCCTTGTTCCAGTTACCGCTGTGGCTTGATTTTTGGGCAAAACGTGCGTGCAGCAAAGCGTCCCACTCGCGTTTTTCATATTGCTTATCCCACACGGCCTGTGGTTCAGGACGTGCCAACACGTAGTTGCCAAAACGTTCTAGTTTTTCAAAATTTCCGCAGTCAATCAGTTCGTACTGCTTCCAGTGTTGGGGGGTAATAAGTTTCAACGCTCTTTTGGGTTATGCCGCAAAAATAATGTTTTCATCGCTAAGGATGGGCAAACCTTTAAACCGAAGCAGCAATTGCGCCACCGTTACCACATCTTTCTGGCAATAAGTTTGTATGCGTTCAAGGTCGTTCAGCTTCCAATAAATATCTTTCACCATACTGCCGTCTATATCATCCTTTGGGGTAGGTATGTCAAAAATGGCAGCCAGCAATTCAAGCGAAGTATAGGCTTTGTAGTCGCCAAACTTCCACAACTCCATTGTGTCCACGTGTTCCACCTCCCAAGGTTTTTTGCCTGCGGTGTTTAGTATGCCCGGCAGTTTTATACCGTTTACCAGCATACGGCGGCACAAGTACGGAAAATCAAACTCTTTGGCATTATGACCGCATAATAAATTGCTTGTGCGGTTAAATTTTGATTGAAGTAAATCGGCAAATTCTTGCAGTAGTATTTTTTCGTCGTGGTGGATAACCGATTTTATCCTAAAACTATATCCGCTGGGGCTTTCGGCAGTTTTTATAAATATGCCGAATGAGATGCAAACCACCTTGCCGAACTCTGCATAAATACCCGCACGTCCGTAGGCATCTGCCGCTGATGGGTTTTCGTTATTACGTATAAAAGTTTCGGCTTTTTTCACCCACAGTTCTTTAAACTTTTCGGGCAAATCATGAAAGTCAGGTTGTTGAGGTACTGTTTCAATATCCAGCACCAATATTTTTTCTAAATCAATAGTATCCAGCATTGAGTTGGTTATCGGTTAGTAGCTATCAGCCATTAGCTTTCAGCAATCAGTTGTTGAGTGTATTAAAGTTGTAAGGAACGATAGAAAATTGCAGTTAATCAATTATATAGCCGTATAGTTTTACCAATAACGGATAACAAATAACCCAAACTAAACTACCAGCTTCCGCCTGCACCACCGCCGCCAAAGCTGCCGCCGCCAAAACCACCGAAACCTCCACCGCCTCCGCCACCACCTGACGACCAGCCTCCACCGCCCCAACCGCCAACAAAACCGCCTCCACCAAAAGTTCTCATTCCACCACCCGAACGTCTGCCAAAAGAAAGCACTATCAAAACAATGATAATAATTAACACAATCAGCCAGCCGGGCAGCCCATCTTTTTTCTTGCGGCCTTTAGCTTTGTATTCACCTGCTGCGGCTTTCATTACAGCAATTGAACCGGCCATCAAGCCTTCGTAATACTGTTGCTGTTTAAAACGTGGTTTTATTTCATAATCAATAATACGTCCCGCCAATGCGTCGGGTATGGCTCCTTCAAGCCCCCGCCCGATTTGGATGTACATTTTTCTATCGTTAAGGGCAATGTATATCAATACCCCGTTATCGTTTTGGGCATCACCTACGCCCCAGCCTTCGGCAATATCAACGCTACGGGTAAAGGGTTCTTCACCTTCGGGTAAGTGGCTTTCAATAACAATGGCTATCTGATTGCTGGTACTATCATCATAGGCCACCAACACACGTTCCAAATCAGCCCGTTCACCGGCACTCAGTACTCCCGCATAATCGTTTACCAGTGTTTTGGGTTTTGCTGGGATATTCCCCGCAAATGCCTGTAAAGTAATCCCTAAAACAAGAGTAAGGGCAATTAAAAATTTACGCATCGTGCCCTCCAAAAGATATATCGTTACTCAGTTCGTCTTTGTCGTCGTGTGTGTATGGGAAATGGGTTTTCAGTTGTTCACCTGCCATCAAAACCCCTTCACACAAGGCCTCGGTATATTCACCTTTTTTAAGGTGAGCAGCCATTTTTTCTTTAGTGGTATCCCAAAAATTTTGCCCCACTTTGTTGTGTATGCCTTCATCGCCCAATATGGCAAACTTGTGGTCTTCGTAAGCAAGGTAAAAAAGCACCCCGTTGCGTTGGGCAGTGTGGTACAATTCCAACTCATCAAATACCTGTAAAGCCCTTTGCATAGGGTCGGTCTTGCAAAAAGGCTCTACGTGTACTTTTACCTCGCCGCTGGTTTGCATTTCGGCCGTTTTAATGGCTGAAATAATCATTTCCTGCTGCTCAGGTGTGAAAATATCTTTGGGTTTATCAAAAAGCATCCCTGTTATTTATCTTTTTTAAAGTCAACCTTAGGAGCATTTTGTGCGCCTGCATCCGCAGCAAAGCTGCCTTTTTTCTCAAACCCGAAAAGTCCTGCAAGTACATTACCCGGAAACATACGGATTGAGGTATTATAGCTTTGCACCGATTCGTTAAACAAATCGCGGGCGCGGTTAATACGGTTTTCAGTTCCGGCCAACTCTACTTGAAAATCTTTAAAGTTTTGTGTGGCAGTAAGCTGAGGGTATTGCTCAACAGATACCAGTAAACGACTTAGTGAGCTGCTGAACTGGCTTTGTGCTTCTTGAAATTTTTGGATGTTTTCAGGGCTAAGGTTGTTAGCATCAATATTTACCGAAGTAGCTTTAGCGCGGGCTTCAATTACAGCAGTAAGGGTACTTTTTTCAAAATCGGCGGCACCTTCAACAATTGCTTGCAGGTTGGGTATCAGGTCAAAACGGCGTTGGTAGCTGCTTTGAACATCGGCCCATGCTTTGTTCACCTTTTCTTCTTTGGAAACAAAACCGCGTTGTGCAAAAATGGCCCAAAGAACCAATACACCGGCTACTACAAGTAAAATAATGGTTGAACGTTTCATAAATGGTAGTTTGTTTTTAAAGTATGTGCAAGTTATATATTTATGCTTAGCTTATGCCATAAAGTCTATACCAAACACCTCTGATAACCGATAAGAGAACTTTTCCTTCACTTCTGTCAGGTCAATTTGGCGGTTTAACTCCTGTTGCATACTGGTTACTGCCTTATCGTCAATACCGCAAGGCACAATATGCCCAAAATAGCTCATGTCCGTGTTCACATTCAATGCAATTCCGTGCATAGTAATCCAACGGCTACAGCGTATGCCCATTGCGCATATTTTGCGTGCTTTTTCAGGGTGTTCACCATCCACCCATACACCTGTTAACCCATCTACGCGGCCTGAAATAATGCCGTAATCAGCAAGAGTAAGTATCACCGCTTCTTCCAAATCACGTAAAAATCGGTGTATATCGGTATAAAAATAGGTTTCCAAATCCCAAATGGGGTACACCACCATTTGCCCGAAACCGTGATAGGTAATATCTCCACCCCGATTTATTTTATAATAAGTCGCTTGTATGTTTTTCAGCCCTTCTTCATCCACCAACAAGTTTTCAGGCTTGCCGCTTTTGCCCAATGTGTACACGTGCGGGTGCTCGCAAAACAAAAGGTGATTAGTAGTAGCGGGGGGTAACACTTCCGTTGACTGTTGACTATTGACCGCCGCCTCCCTTTCCAGTTCCAGCCTGCGGTGTTCAAGTTTGGTATTTACGTTTTCGGCAAACAACTTTTCCTGAAAGTCCCAAGCCTCTTTGTAATCAATTACGCCTAAATCGGTTTTTTTAACTGGAACCATAAAACGCTGCAAAATTAGTTATTTTCGTCGGGATGGCTGATGCACCGCACATAGAATTAGGCAAACAAGGGGAGGAGCTTGCTGCACAACATCTTATCCAAAAGGGGTATGAGATTTTGCACCGCAATTGGCGGAACGGGCGCAGTGAGGTGGATATTATTGCCCGAGTTGGTAACGATTGGGTGTTTGTGGAGGTGAAAACCCGCGAAACGGATTATTTCGGCTATCCCGAAGAGGCGGTTGACAAGGCAAAGCAAAAACGACTGCAAAAAGCTGCAAATGCTTTTGTTGAGGAGTACCCCGTACAAGGGGATATACGTTTTGATATTGTGGCCATTGTGCTCAATGGGCAGCAGCAGGAGATTTACCATATTGAGGATGCTTTTTGGCCGATGGATTTTTAGAATAAAGAATGATGATGAGATATTTTATAACTGCATTTTGTTTGTTTGTGTTACTGCCTTTGTATGCCCAAAAGGTAGAAAGGGTGATTGATGGGGACACGTATGTGCTTGAAAACGGAGATAAGGTGCGTATGATTGGGATTAATGCCCCTGAAATGAAAACCGAGTTCGGGGATGATGCCAAACAGCATTTGATAGAACTGATTGAGGGGAAAACGGTGGAATTAAAATCAGATAAAGGAAATGGTGATAAAGACAAATACGGCAGGATATTGCGGTACACAATCTTAAATGGTGAAGATATTAATCAGCGTATGGTTTGTGACGGGTATGCGATAGTATATACCCGCTTTAAGTTTAAGAAGAAACAAGAGTATTTGGAATGCGAGGCTGCTGCAAAAACAAGTGTGTTGGGTATGTGGGGCGGTGATGCGGTAAACGATACGTATAAAAAGAAGGAAACTAAGAAGAAGAAAGAACCTGAATCGCCACAGATTCAAGAAAAAACGGCTGACCAACCCCAAGCAGCCGAAACAGATACGGGCGAAAAAAGCACCACCTACCTTTTAGCAGGTGTGCTTTGTGTATTGTTGCTTGTGGCTTTTTCGTTAAAAAAGCGAAGGCGTTAATTTTAGTTCTGTGGAGGGCGCATACCCGGATGCGGTGCTCCCGGTGGCATAAAGGGCATATCGCTTTTTTGCTCAGGTATATCAGTACTGCTGCCTTTTTTAAAGTGCTTGATGGTATAGGTAAACGTAAGCATAAAGTACCTGTTAAGTACTTGTGTGCGAGTATCTTCTACATACGTTTCGGTTACAGTACGGCCAATGGCGTTGTTTTGGTTTAGAATATCAAACACGCTTAGCTTTAGCTCACCTGCATTATTCTTCAAGAATTTTTTACCCATTGCCGCATTCCATAACAAAAAGTTTTGGTTAAAATCGCCCGTTAAACCGCTATACAGGGTTTGGGTGGCCTCGGTATTCACAAACCATCCTTTCCAAATAATCCAGTTTACCTTACCGCCTGCTGTGTGAAAAAAGAAATTATTATTCAGTTCAGGGCGGATTGAGTTTTTAACAATGTTATAGTTTGCAGAATACGAAAGAGTAAAATCCAGCTCTTTACTAACATTGCTGCTAAGTGTTATACCTTGTGAAAGTGAGGTTGATTGTGCAATATTTTGGCGGCCGTTAATTAGGCTGGGGGTGCGTGAATAGGTAACACCTGTACTGCTGTTAAGACTTGATTTTACAAATCCCGCAGGTAAGCCGTACATTAAAAACGAGCGAACGTTATAATATCCGTTTAGGTTAACGGGCATACTAAGCTGGCTGCCTCTGTTTAGTGCTATACCGTTTACAGTGGTATCATTGGCTGCTATAGTGGTTGAAGTACCGATATAATCTTGTACGTTTTGCCCCATGAACATTAAAAACAAGTTGCGGGCTTTTTGCGGATTGGCAAACATCAAACGTCCAAATACCATGCTGGTATATTGTTGTTGCAGGTTGGGATTACCTGTGCTTAACAGCAACGGATTGCTGTTGTTTACCAAGTTTTGCAATTGGCTAACCGACGGTGCGCTGGTGCTGGTGCGGAAACGTGCACGCAGGTTGCTCTTATCGGAGAATTTATAACGGAATGAAGCCGAGGGCAAAAAGTTGCTGAACGGACGGCTGATGGTATTATTTACAGGGAAAGTTTGAGCAGCTTTTAATTGCGCTTGTTGGTATTCCAACTCCACAGAAAAGCCTGTCCCTTCGTTTACATTGTAGCTAAAATCAATACCGCCGCGCTGAGTAGTATAGGTGCTGTTGAATCCGTTTGATAGTGATGTGTCGGGGTAATTATATGCTCCTGCACCTGTATCGCTAAACGTTTCTTTTGATGTTTTTGAGTAAGTAATTTCAGGTGAGTATGAAAACTGTAACATAGCGTGTTTGCTTAACGGTTCAGTATATACCAACCTTCCCGAAATGTTGTTACCCGATGTTTTGCTGGTTCCGCGTTGGTCTAACAATTGTGAACTAACCACAGGGCCATAGTAATTATTATTAGAGAATAGTGAGTTATTACCCGTCCTTTCGTTTAGGCCGGCAGTAAAATTTGTAGAGATGGTGCGGCCTTGTTTTGCAAACTTATGACGATACAAAAGGTCGCCGTTTATGTTATAACCGTTTTGTTTTGAAGCGGTACTGTTTAGCAGGTCGCTAAGCGGCAACTCGCTTTGCAATTGGGTTTTTCCTGTAAACTTATTCTCATTATTATTGGTTTGCATACTTAGGCGCGGAGTAAATATGATAGAGTTAGAAGAGTCGATATTATACTCCAGCCTGAAATTAGCCCGGTGATTATAATTGTCGGCTGTTGAACTGCTGTTTTCATTATACAATTGCGCGCTATCGCCACCGATAAAATAAGTACGGTTTAGCAGCTGGGTATTTTCAGTAACTGAATTATTAAAGAAATAACTTCCCGTAAGTGTAGCTTTTTTTGAAAGTGAGCCGCTATAATTAATACCAAACGAATGGGTGGTACTAATACCTTTTTGCTGCCCAACCATAAAGTTTGAAGCTGCGCCGCCGCCCATCATACCACGGCCACGGCCTCCGCCGCCTCCGCCTGAACTTCCGCTTGAAATGCCCAGCAAATCTTCGGCAGCAAAGTTTTGTTGGTTGGTATTGTTTGATAGCCCCACAATTGAAAGGCGGTGGCTGTTTTTCATAAAGTTAAGGCTTAGCCCTGAGCTGTAACGGTCTTTATCGCCATAGCCACCATATACACGGCCAAAAACACCTTCGCGGCGGTCTTTTCGTGTGATAATATTGATTGTTTTGGCAGCATTACCGTCATCAACCCCTGTAAAAGCAGCTTGGTCGCTTGAGCGGTCAAACACCTGTACTTTATCAATCATATCGGCAGGCAGGTTGCGCAGTGCCAATGTGGGGTCGTCGCCAAAAAACTCTTTACCGTCCACCAACACTTTTTTAATTTCTTCACCTTGTGCCTTTACTTGTCCGTTTTCAACCGTTACCCCGGGCATTTTTTTCACCAAGTCTTCAGCCGTAGCATCGGGGTTGGTTTTAAATGCCTGCGAGTTAAACTCAGTTGTATCGCCTTTTATTTTTGCGGGCGGAAGCCTTTCTACTACTTCTGCCCCTGAAACTTCAACCGTAGCTTCTGCCATTATCAATGCGCCCAACTTAAGGTTTTCGCCCACGCGAACTGTGCGTGTATATGGGTTATAACCAATGGAGGTGGCATACATACGGTAGCCGCCCTGCTGCACATCTTTGATTAAAAATTTGCCATCCAAATTTGTGGCGGCATAAAACTTAAGGGTACTATCTCTGAACGAAGTAAGAATAACGTTTACGCCAATCATGGGCTGGCGTGTGCTGCTATCCAGCATAGTGCCCTCCACCGTATAGCTTTGTGCTATGGCACTGCTTCCAAAAATTAAAAAAAGTATAAAAATGCTTAACCTACCTCGCATATAAATGTATATCAAAAAAATAACCCTTTGCTATGATGCTTATCAAGCATAAAGGTTTAATGTGTACAGTAAAAATTTTAGTGCAATGCTGCTTTTAATGGCAACGATTGCAAAACGGCCGCTTCTGCCTGCATTAATTCGTTCAGGCGTTTATAAACAGCGGTTTCATCAAAATAATTCAAGGCCATCTTCACAAAAATATTGCCGTGTTTAGCCTCGCTTGCCCACAAGCGGTGATAAAATTTTTTTAATTCACCCTCGGGCAATGCCTCCCAAACCAGTTTAAAACGTTCCGCTCCCCGGCATTCAATCACACTACCTAATAACAAACGATCCATAAAACGCTCCAAACTGCTTGGGCGTAATAGTGTTAGTAATTGGTTCACATACGCATCTTGCGTAAGCTCTTTAGCCAAAGGTAATCCGCGTTCTTGCATTACCGCATACACATCCCTGAAATGCTCCAACTCCTCAACCGCCGTTTCAATCAATTCAGGAATAATCTCCAAACGGTCGGGATATTTTGCAATTAGGCTCAAAGCCATATTACTGGCCTTGCGCTCACAATTTGCATGGTCTTGCAAAAAGCTGTCAAAATCATCTATTACCGTTTGCACCCATTCGGGGCTGCTATCGCAGGCAAGATCAATACTAAGTTTCATGCGCCGCAAAGATAATTGGCTTGTATTGCTTTTATCTTTCTAAAACTAAAAAAGCCATAACCTTGGGGCTATGGCTTGTAATATTCCTAAACGTATTATTTCATATCAACCACCGCCTGTTTTGCGGGGTGTAGAAGTTTTCTTCACAGGTGCATTTTTGGTATTCACCTTAGGGGCTGCTGTTTTCACTGCTTTGTGTTTTGTTTCAGTCGCAGGTTTCAAGTCAGCCTTAGTTTCAGCTTTGGCTTCTCCGCCTTCTTCTTCTGTACCTTTGTTTTTCAAGGCTTCAAAATCAAGATGGCCTTTTAGTATGGTGTACCAGCTTACCAGCTTTTTAATATCAGATACATATACCCTTTCCTTATCATAAGTAGGCAATACAACCTCCATAAATGCTTTCAAGGCGGTATTATCTGCGTCCTTTTCAGGTATGGCAAGGCCGTCTGTTTCTTTGGTGTTTATATTTACAAAAACATCGCTTAAACGCACTTCACCCTCAATGGTAAACATGGCTATATCTTCCAAAATAGATACCTTTTGGGTAAGTGTAGTAGGAAAACGGCGTTTTTGCTCGTCAATGGTCTCCAAAATAAGACCTGATGGGCGTTGGCCCACAATTTGGTGCAAGCCGCCCATGCCGGCTACTGCTACTATATCTTTTAACTCCATAACTTTTTCTTAATGGTAAAGGGGTGCAAAAATATAAAAAACTGCTTTTGCACGTGCAATAATTATGCAAGCATTTGTTTATTGTGAGTATCAGACTACACAAACTAAAAAAATGTTGGCTGCACAAGCTGTTTGTGGATAAGTTGCCTGCCCCGCAATTTGTGCTGTTGTGGCACAGGTGTTGCTGCATGAAGCAATAGTTTATTTTTGGACTATGTTTACCATTACCAACCGTCAAAAACACAGCATATATAAACCGGGTACCGACCAAATTGCTTTTACATTGGCTGACAGTGTGATTGAAATGGGTGGGCAAAATAATAAACCCGCTTTTTTTGAGTTGTACACCGTTATGTGGGTGCACAATGGGGAAGGGGAGGTAAAGGTTGATTTTGGAAAGTATGTTTTGAAACCCGGCACACTGATGTTTTTAATGCCGTACCAGCCGTTTGTGATTGAAAAGGGAAAAAGGTTTGAAGCTACGGTACTGGAGTTTTCGTCGGAGTTTTTTTGCATAGAGAAGCATCGGCACGAGGTGTCTTGTAACGGTGTATTGTTTAATGGGATATACGGCCCTCCGTTTTTGCATGCGGACGCAAGGCTTGAAACCGAACTTGAACAAGTGGTGAATGCCATGACTACTGAGCTTGACAAGGGCGGATTGGCACAGGAAGAAATGTTGTTCTCGTACCTTAAAATTTTCTTGATTAGAGCCAGCAGGGCAAAAATGTTGACTATTAACGGTGAGGTAAAGGACGAAACACGCAGCGATAATACTGTGCTTATCAGTTTTCAGGATTTGGTAGAGGGGAACTTTACTAAGGAGCATGGGGTTGCCTACTATGCTGATAAACTGTTTATACAACCCAATACATTATCAAAACTTACTAAACGGTTTTACGGTAAAAGCCCGGGGCAAGTGATTAAGGAGCGTGTAATGGTTGAGGCTAAGCGTATGTTGTACCTAACGCAAAGCAGCGTAAAAGAAATTTCGTACGGATTGGGTTTTGACGACCCCGCGTATTTTAACCGTTTTTTTAAAAAGTGGGCGCAAATAACTCCTGAGGAATACCGCCAACGTCAGCGGTAATAACTTGTGCAAGTAATGCTATATAATACAAATGCCCCACTACATAGCGGGGCATTCTTTTTATTAATCAAGGCAGATACTTTGTTTTCTTAGTTATTCAATACAATTATTAAACATTGTATTATTTGTTGTTTATAAAAAATGCACCCCGGTATCCTCCCGGACACGGGGCGCGATTCATGAGGTTTTTTACAACTATTTGCCTTAGCTTTTTTTCTCCGGCAAATATTTATAGCTTCTGATAGCAAGCTATTATACACACATCGAGTACAAAGGAACTATGATTTGGCTTTGTGAAACAGCGTTGAACAACCCAAATTTACGGGGTGATAAAACGGTTATTTTATGATGTGATTTTTGGTATAAACCTGTAGTTTGTGTAGTAGAATAAATACGGGTACTTACGTTGAAAAACACCGGAAAGGTGGCTAATTGGTATATTTTAAAGGGATTGTGGCATAAACATCCTACTTTTGCAACATGAATAAGGCACAAAGGGTACGCGCATTTATAGCTGCGGCAACGCTGTTGTGTTTTATTTTAGGGTTATTTCTAACTACATCGGGTACGATTGCGCCAGCCGATGTTAATCATTCGTCAAGTAAACTGCTGTTTGCTGAAAAAGTAAGCACCTTTTGCACAAACCTTCACGAAGAAAATCTTTCAAATAATCTTGACGGGGGGCACTTTTCAGTTGTTAAAATTTCTGCAAAAGTAACTGCTTTAAGCAACGACGACCGCGAGGCGGTGCTGCTGCAAGCAGGTGTGCTTTATGGCGCAGGTAGCCGGCAGCGGCTGAAACACTCCGCAGCAACTCGGCTTATCTATCCTTTTCATTATCACTGGTAAATACAACCGTAATTTTTATGATTTTTTGAGATGATAACCATAAGCAATTAATGCTTTTGGTAGGTTTTGTATTTAAACAATGTGAATTAAAATTTTTGAAAATGGACACATCAGTAATATTAATTGGAGTAATAATGTTGGCTGCGCTGGGCGGCCCTATAGTTTATCTGAATTTTATAAAAACAAACGCTGAAAAAAAGTTTATCAAACAATTGTATGATTATGCGCAGCAGCATAACTGTAAACTTGACGAACACGATTTTTGGAGCTATACCGTAATAGGTATCTATAAAGATACAAAGCGTTTGTTGTATGTAGCCAAAACAGGCGGCGAGGTACAAAAGGTGGAGATTGATCTTTCAACAGTGAAACGTTGCAGGGTGGTTGAGGTGAAGAACAATGATAAAACCTCAGTAGCGAGGTTAGAATTGGTATTTTCTTATGCTGATGCTAACACCCCTGAAACCGGCTTGGTGTTTTATGATGCAACCCGCAGTAACTTTTTATTAAGCGGCGAGCTACAGTTAGTGAAAAAGTGGCAGGGGTTGGTTAACTCTACACTATAAACAAATACAACCATTAATGGAGTTATAAAAACAAAAACCCGACCGTGCTTTTGCAGGTCGGGTTTTGTTTATTGGGTTTAATTGTTACCCTACAATTTGCAGCTTTGCAAACTTGAGTACCAATTGCTTTTCGCCGGCTTCTTTAAATAAGATGGTAGCCTTGCGGTTATCACCTGCACCTTCAACACGCAATACATCACCGGGGCCGAAGCGTTGGTGAATCACCTTCATCCCTGCTTCTAAATTACTGGTATCATCAGGTGTAAAATTAGGGTCGGGGGTATATGAAACAGGCTTTAGCACCTGTGATTTTATACTTGAGGTGAAACTGGGTGTACTGGTAGGTTTTGATTGCGGAGAAGCAGGTTTATTTACTGCTTTAAAATTATAGCCTCCACTTGTTTGCGGCCTCACAGTAGCGGTGTTTGCTATGTTTAGCATACGAGGGTCAAGGGCAAGGTATTTCTCGTCAATTTCAGTAATAAAACGGCTGGGTTCAGAGTAGGTAATACTTCCAAACCTGAAACGTGAGGTGGCAAAAGCCAGTGTAAGTTTGGTTTCAGCACGTGTAATGGCCACATAAAACAAGCGACGCTCCTCTTCCAGTTCTTGCCTGCTGTTTAATGAAAGTTGTGATGGGAAAAGGTTTTCCTCAAGTCCCACAATATAAACCACAGGAAACTCAAGCCCTTTGGCCGCGTGTATAGTCATTAACTTCACACGATCCATATCGTTTTCATCCTCGCTATCAGCATCAGTAAGCAGGGCAATATCCTGCATATACACGTCAATCGTTTTGGCTTCCTCGCGGGTATCGTCCTCGGTAAATTCTTTTACACCGTTCAGCAATTCCACAAGGTTTTCGTAACGGCTCACCCCCTCTACCGATTTATCCTCGTACAGTGTTTTAAGCAGCCCTGTTTGTTTGGCTATATATACCGCAACATCATAGGCATTTTGTTTTTTTGCCAGTGCGGTAAAGCTCAAAATCATGTTCTTAAAATCGTTCAGGTTGTTTATTGCACCTTTCAAGTCGGGAAAACTGTTGCAGTTATTAACTACTTCCCACAAACTTGTTTGGTTTTGGTCGGCCAATACCACCAAACGGTCAATGGTAGTTTTTCCAATTCCCCTTGCTGGATAGTTAATAACACGCTTTAATGCTTCCTCGTCGCTTGGGTTAATAGTCATGCGCAAATACGCAATCAAGTCTTTCACCTCTTTGCGTTGGTAAAAACTCATGCCCCCGTAAATTTTATAGGGGATGTTCATTTTACGCAATGCTTCTTCCAATGGCCTTGATTGGGCATTGGTACGATATAGTATGGCAAAATCACTGTTGTAGCGGCGGTAACGCATCTTCTCCTCAAAAATGCCCTCGGCTACCATTTTGCCTTCCTCATTATCAGTAGTGGCACGCAGTACTTTTATCTTTTCACCCTCCTCATTACTCGTCCACACATTCTTCTTCAACTGCTCTTTGTTATTGGCTATTACTGCCCCTGCCGCGTTAACAATGGTTTGTGTGCTGCGGTAGTTTTGTTCCAGTTTAAACACCCTTAGTTCAGGATAGTCTTTTTCGAGGTTTAAGATGTTTTTAATAGTAGCCCCGCGAAACGCATAAATACTTTGCGCATCATCTCCCACCACAGCAATATTTTGGTGTACGGCCGATAGTTTTTTAACAATGGCATACTGCACGTGGTTGGTATCCTGAAACTCATCTACCATCACATACCTGAATTTGTGTTGGTATTTGTTTACCACATCGGGGAAACGAGCCAGCAGCTCATGCGTTTTTAACAATATATCATCAAAATCCATAGCACCGGCTCTAAAGCAGCGCTGGGTATAGTTTAAAAATATTTCTGCAATTTTTGGTTTGCCTGTGTTGTGGTCATAATCCACCAATTCAGGGCTGTTAAAATATTGCTGGGCGGTAATCAGGCTGTTTTTTGCTGTAGAGATACGGTTTAGCACCATGCCGGGCTTATACACCTTATCATCCAGCCCCATCTCTTTCAAAATGGTTTTTATCAGGCTTTTGCTATCATCAGTATCGTATATGGTGAAGTTGGTAGGATAACCCAGTTTATCGGCTTCAATCCGCAAAATTTTTGCAAAAATTGAGTGGAAGGTGCCCATCCAAAGATTGCGAGCTTCGTTACCCACCAATTTGGCAATACGCTCTTTCATTTCCTTAGCGGCCTTGTTGGTAAAGGTTAGTGATAAAATGTTAAAAGGGTCAACCCCCTTTGCCATTAAATATGCAATACGATAAGTAAGAACGCGGGTTTTGCCTGAGCCTGCACCGGCAATTATCATCACAGGGCCATCAGTGTTTTCCACCGCTTGCCTTTGTGGTTCGTTCAATTCGTTAAGAAAGTCGATATTAATGTTTAAAGCCATGATACGGAAGCAACAAAGTTAAGGACTGGCTTGCCGTTGAGCAGTAAATAAATATCAACATACGATAAACAAAAAAGCCGCCCGTATTGGGGCGGCTTTGCGTTATCAGCAAGGTGGGTTTATTGTTTCACCAACCTGCCAACGTATGTGTTATTTTCAGAAACAACAGCTACTACATACATACCCTCACGTAGTTGGGCAATGTTAAGTGAATAGCTGCCTGAAGCTGTAAAGTCTTTTTCGATGATAACCTTACCTAATATATCGTACACTTTAACTGTACCGGCTTCAATTGATGAAGGTATTTCAACATCAACATTATTAGTAGCAGGGTTAGGATACAAGTTTAGGCTACCGGCATTAACATTAGCAATACCTGTTGTTGGGAACCAGAAGTATGGGTCTGACAATTCAGAGATACATCCGTCTTTGGTTACACGTACACGGTAATCACCAATAGTAGTAACTTTAGGAGTTTGAACAGTTAAACCGGGCTCATATACGTTATCAATATACCAACGGTAAATATCACCGCTTGTGCTTGACTGGATAAAGTCAGGGCCAAATGAAGTAATAATCGGTTTTGGAGGTGTTGGTTTTACAATTAAAGTTGCACTTGAAGAGATAACTTTTGTGTAAGGTCCGGTTGACACTTCACAATCGTATGAACCGTTATCCGAAGCATCAATATTTGAGATTACTAAAGTGCGCTCATCAGCACCTGATATTTTACCGCCGTTTGTTAAAGGCGTACCACCTTTTCTCCAAGCGTAAGTAATATTTGCACCATCTACTTTAACAGAGAAGAATACGGTTGATTTCTCACAATCACTGGCGTTAATAGGTTGCTGGGTAATTACAGGCATTGGGTCAATTTCAAGCAATCCCAATAGTGATTTTTTAACTGTACCGCAATCTCCTGTAACATAGCACTGGTAGAAACCAACATCGCCCATTTGAAGGTTTTTGATGGTTAAAGAGTCAGCATCAGCACCATCGTATTTAGTACCGTTGTTTAGCTTGGTAGTACCTTTATACCATTCATACTTCAAGTTCTCACCTTTGGCTGATACTTTAAACCCGATATTCACAAACTCAACAGTATCAATGTTTTTAGGTTGGTCAATAATTTCAGTATTTAGATAAAATCCTAAGAAAATGGGGTCAGAGTATGTTTTAGAACCGCAGTTTTCAAATACAACGCAACGATACCAGCCTGAATCGCTCAAACGGGTTGGTGCAATGGTTAACTCACTTGTATTCGCACCTAACACAAATGGACTGTTCCTCACTGTGTCTTTGTTAGTTAAGGTATCTAACCCTCTTAACCAACGGTAGTTGATTGCAGTTCCTGTCGCAGCTACCTTAAATTTAGCCGAATCACCTTCACAAATAGTGTCGGTTTGTGGTTGCATAGTAATTGTTGCAGGAGGTATATTTTGGATGGTTAGTGTTGCTGATGATGAAGTTGCAGGAGGGTTACAAGTACCACTGATAACAACATCAAAAGTACCGGCATCGCCCATAACGGTTGATTTAATAATCAACGAGTCATCATTAGTACCGGCATATTTAACCCCGTCAGAAATAGGTGCACCACCTTTACGCCACTGGTAAGTTAGGTTTGTTCCACCTGCATTTACAATAAACATTGCATCGGCTTTCAAGCACGATGATTGTGCATATGGACCACCTGCAATACTTGGTAATTGACGTATCCTGTAAGATGCCATTGTTGGAGTACCTGTCATCTTAGGGTCTGACGCAACAATTCTGAATTTGTATGAATTACCTTCAAGTGTAGTTCCGGGTATAGTAATGTTTAAAGTACCGGTTGCATTGGTTGATGGAAATGTTCCGCAATCAACAGGGAAGAAGAAACTACCTAATGAGTCAGATATTTGAACAGTAAATATGTTGCCTGCTCCTAAGGTTATACCCGAAGATATTTTGTAGCCTAAACTGATAGACTCACCACCGCAGAATGGACCGGAAGGGATAGAAGTAATGGTTACACGGTTAGTATCAATTAACCAAGTAAACATATTATCATAGCTCTTTTTAATACCGGCACCGGTACCGTAATATCCTGTGCGACCAATAACACCGGCTACTGCCAATGAACGGGCTGAATCAGGTTTGTTAGGCAAGCGATCCCAAGTTTGGGAAATATCGTTGTATTCGTAAAAGTCTTTGCGATCCAAACCATCGTTACCGTTAATAACGTAACCAAGGAAAGCAATACCCCAACCGCCTGCGCCATAACGCCTTGAGGCAGGGAAATCAGTGATACGTTTCCATGAGTTTGTTGGAGGGGTGAAAGCGTAGAAGTCATCAAACATTGCGTTTTTAACTGAATCGCCAATACCTAAACCTACGCAAGCTTTATCATATAGTACAAAAGAAGTGGCGTAACCCCTTGCTTTACCAGGGAAGTCGGTTTTTTGAGTCCAAGTGTTTGCACCCGGATCGTATTCCCACATATCTTTCTTATAATAAATACTATCTGTATAAATAGAGTCGGCAGTTACTTTAAGTACCTGACGCATAATAGTATCAATTTTGTACTTTGGAGGAGGGCCTGAACTAATTTGAGTATGCTTAATACTATCAATGTAAGGACCTAAAACTTCAGAGGTAGGGGCACCGTTAGGTAGTGCTTTAATACGGCCATTATCGTATCCCAAACCAATGTAACCCTTGTTGCCAAATGAAAAACCTACAGGATATGCCCTACCCATGATAGTGCCGGGGATATCTGCTTTTTGAGTCCATTTATCCATCGCAGGATCGTATTCCCAAAAATCTTTTAATAAAGAATCGCCTTTAGCATTGGTATAGGTAATGGTAAAGTCTTGGCGTTCCCATGTTTTAGGAGCCATAGAAACTATACTATAAGTAGTACCCTGAATATAAATAGAGCCGCCCAATGAATCAGGCTTCATAAAATTACGTCCGCCGCCTATATACCCTTTGCCGTTAATGCTAAAACCGGCAGCACCAATACGCAGTTTTCCGGGGAAAGGAGCCTTACGTGACCACATTTTTGTAACGGTATCGTACGCCCATGTTGCGGCTACAATACGCCCCCTGAAATACCAACTGGTGGTATCGCCCATCACCACATAAAGTTTAGTACCAATCACAAACGAAGCAGCCGAGTGGCGACCTGTATCAAGCTTGGGGGCAAATTTCCAAATGTCGGTAATAGTAGGGTTAACCGGTGGCGGAGGTTTTAACTGTCCCCACGCCTGGGTTGAAATGCCTGCTAAAAGGGCAACTAAAAGACTTAGTATGTATTTTTTCATAGAGTTAGTGCGTACTTGCCTATTGGTAAATTACAAAATTATAAAAATTTAGCGTTTATCATAATTTAAGCAGATAAACGTCCGTCACATGTATTATATATTGACATAGACGCGCTAAATTTTTTTGGGTTGCATAAAGGTGTAACTTTTTAAAAAAACTTTTATTGTGGCGATGATACACTATTTTTGCCTTACTGCCACTGTACGGCAATACTTTTTATACAACTATGACACCATTAGAATACATTAAGAACAACGAACAAAGGTTTTTGAACGAGCTTTTTGACCTGCTTCGCATTCCTTCTATCAGTGCCGATTCTGCATTTAAGGATGACGTGAAACGTGCTGCTGATTTTGTGGCTGATAAAATGCGCGAGGCCGGTGCTGATAATGTGCAGGTTTTTCCTACTGCCGGACACCCTATTGTATATGGTGAGAAAATAATAGACCCATCGTTGCCAACCGTATTAACCTACGGCCATTACGATGTGCAGCCTTCATCACCCGATAATTTGTGGCATACTCCACCGTTTGAACCTACTGTGCGCGACGGGAAAATTTATGCACGAGGCAGTGCCGATGATAAGGGGCAGTTTTATATGCACTTAAAGGCATTTGAATATATGATGAAAACCAATACTTTGCCTTGCAACGTGAAGTTTATGATTGAAGGCGAGGAGGAGGTTGGTTCAGCCAATTTGGGCACTTTTATCAAGGAAAAGAAAGAAATGTTGAAAGCCGATGTGGTTTTGATTTCTGATACTTCGATGATTGCCAATGATACCCCGTCAATTGATGTGGGTTTGAGGGGATTAAGTTATGTTGAGGTTGAGGTTACAGGCCCCAACCGCGATTTACACTCAGGTGTTTACGGTGGCGGTGTAGGCAATCCTATTAATGTGCTGTGCAAAATGATAGCAGATATGCACGATGAAAACGGCCATATTACCATTGAAGGGTTTTATGATAATGTGCAAACGGTGAGTGATGCCGACCGCGCAGAATTGGATAAAATACCTTTTGACCTTGAAGAGTATAAAAAAGATTTAGGCATTGATGATGTGCACGGTGAAACAGGTTACAGTACGATTGAACGTACCGGAACACGCCCCACATTAGATGTAAATGGTATTTGGGGCGGATATACAGGCGAAGGCTCAAAAACAGTATTACCTTCAAAGGCATTTGCAAAAATTTCGATGCGTTTAGTGCCCAATCAATCGGCCGATGAAATCACCGAAAAATTTGAGAAATATTTTAAGAAAGTAGCCCCTAAATCGGTTAAAGTAGAAGTTCGTCCTCATCATGGTGGCGAGCCTGTACTTACTCCTACCGACTCAATACCTTTTATGGCTGCCAGCAAAGCAATGGAAACCACTTTTGGCAAAAAGCCAATCCCAACACGCGGTGGCGGTAGCATCCCTATTGTAGCCTTGTTTGAGAAAGAACTTGGACTTAAATCGGTATTGATGGGTTTTGGTTTGGACAGCGATGCGCTACACTCTCCCAATGAGCATTATGGTATTTTTAACTATCTGAAGGGTATTGAAACCATCCCATACTTTTTCCAAAACTTTGCTGAAATGAGCAAGTAGGATTTAGTTAAGACTTATAAATAAAAAGGGGTGAACATTAGTTCACCCCTTTTTATTTATATAAGAATTATAATCAGTTGCCTTGCCTTAACAATCTTGCAATGTATTTGCCTACAATATCAAACTCAAGGTTTACTGTGTGACCCTTTTGCAAGGTTTTGAAGTTGGTATGCTCGTGCGTGTAGGGGATAATAGCTACAGAGAAACCGGTATCGGTTGAATTAACTACCGTTAAACTTACCCCGTTAATAGTAATCGAACCTTTTTCAACCGTAATGTTTCCTTTAGGTTCGTATTCAAAAGTATAATACCAACTGCCGTCGGCTTCCTCAACATTAATACAAGTTGCCGTTTGGTCAACATGGCCTTGCACAATATGGCCGTCAAACCGTCCGTTGGCAGGCATACAACGTTCAATATTTACAATGCTGTCGGTTTGCCAGTTACCCAAATTAGTTTTTACCAACGTTTCATGTATTGCAGTAACCGTATGGGTATTATTAACTGCATCAAGCTCTACAACAGTAAGGCATACCCCGTTGTGCGAAACACTTTGGTCTATTTTAAGCTCGTTTGAAATTGCTGATTGAATAGTAAAATGCAGATTGGTATTTTCTGCAACTATATTTTTTACAGTTCCAACGGTTTCAATAATTCCGGTAAACATGGATTAATTTTTTAGTTCTATCATGCCCGATAGGGTTTTTGTCGTCCCATCGTTTTGAGACAAATCAATATACGAGCAGTTAAAGTAATAAACACCTGTGGCACAAGGTTGTTTATTGGGATAGTTACCGTCCCATACAATATCGTTGTTTTTGTGCGAATAGGCGGTTCCGCCCATACGGTCGAAAATATCAAATTCAACAATTTGAACGTTTATAAACGGCCCGGGGGCATATAAAGTTTGTAATGCCCTGTCAAATACCGGAGGAAATTCAATTTTACTGCAAAAACTAACTTCAACAGCATTACTTGGTCGGCTGTAAATAAACTTACCCTGCTTGGCAGTCATTGTTTTAGCATAATACTTGCCGGGCAACAAACCGTATAACACGTTTTTATTTACTGTAATACTATTGTACTCGTATGATTTTTCAAATAAAACAGAATCAGGGATGGTACTGTCGGGTTCTTGAACTGTATCAGGTAGTCGGTACAAAAATACGCGGTCGGGTATAACGGTAGAGTCAGTAATACGTAGTTCAGTAAAAATTTCTGTAGTCCCCTTTACGCAATTACCTGTTGCAGTCAATTCAATTCTCGAAGGGTATTTAATCACACTGTCAATTACTGTTACAGGTTGTTTTTTGGGCTTGTTGCCCTTATTACGGGGTTGCGCCAACACCGTGCCTGAAACAAGCAACAGTAGAGTAAATAGCCAAACCCTTACCTGTATAAATTTAATGACAATGGACATTATGGGGCGCAAAGTTAGCAAAAAAAGCAACGTCCCATACAGTGGCGGCAGTATTATCGTAAAAGGTGGAAGTTGCCTTTAATACTTTTCAAAATGCGAACATCCTCTCGTTGTATAGTCATGCTTAGCAAATACCCATATACACCTTCAGGGGCGGGGGCACCGTTGTGGTAACCGTTCCAGCCTAAAGTAGCAAGGTCGGTAGTTTCAAATATCTTAGTTCCCCAACGGCTAAATACCAAGAATAAAATTCCTTTTACTATCGTGGTATCAATGTAGGGTTTAAAATAATCGTTTACGGTATTGCCCTCCGGTGTGAACGCGTTAGGCATAAAGGCATCGCAGGCAAAATCGAGGTATTGCGCTCGTATCGAATCGGTAACAGTACCACAGGCATTAGTAACCGAAACTGTATGTGTACCGGGCGAGGTGATACGGAAAGTGGCGTCTTTGCTATTATCACTCCAAAGATACTGAGCCCCTAATGTGGTAGCGTTCAGGGTAAAGAAATCTTCTTTACAAAATACAGTATCGGGGCCTAAATCAAATGATGGGGGTGGTACTACTAAGGTTGAGTCGGTGGCGGTATCGGCACAACCTTCTGCTACCTCAACACCGTATGTTATTTTATTCCACCCGATTAATGTAGGTGTAAATTCATTACCCACCACATTGTCGCCGCTAAATGTACCGCCGCCCACAATAGGGGTAAGGGTAACAGGGGGACTGTTTACACAATATTGTTTGGCAAGCCCGTTAAATGAAGGGTCGGGTGTTTCGTACACAAACACCCTGCCTGTTGCCGTATCAACACAGCTTCCGGCTGTGGCGGTAATTATCAATGATACATCAAACGTATCGGCATTCGTGTATTCTTTAGGGGGAGGATTAGCAACCAAATCAGCACTAAAGTCGCCGTAATTCCATATATAAGCCATCGTACCCGATGCAATGGTTGAGTTATTGGTAAACGTAAACAAGTTACCGTTTAAACATTGTGTGCTGTCATCTACAGTAAATGCCGCCACAGGGTCGGGGTGGACAAACAGATTACGTTGAATAGAATCTGAGCAACCGTCAGTTGAAGTAGCTCTGAACCTCACCACAAAAGTATCAGGTATCAGGTATGAATGGGTAACATCAGTTTGGGTGCTTGTAGTGCCATCGCCCAAATCCCAAAAATAGGTTAGTGTACCCGATGAAATTGAGCTGTTATTGGTAAGGGTAAAGTCATTTATGCCAAAGCATTGTATTGGGTCGTTAATGGCAAACGATGCGGTTGGCTTGGGAAACACTGATACTGTGTGCCTTGTTGAATCTTCGCAATTAAAACTGGTACGCGCTTTTAAGCGCACAACATAGCTACCTGTAGTTATGTATATAGCCCCGCCGTTAAAAGAAGTTGAGGTACTACCGTTACCAAAATCCCATTCGTAAAAAAGGTTTCCGCTACCTACCGTACTGGTGTTTGTATATATAAACTGGTTGCCGTTTAAGCACTGTGTGCTATCGTTAATGGTGAAATTTGCCGTAGGAGAGGGGTTTACAAAAACACGGCTGGTTACTGAACTATCGCAACCTTGGTCTGATGTTACTGTATATACAATATCGAAAGTATCGGCGGTGGCGTATGATTTGTTAAATGTAGTGGTATTGGCATTGGTTGCATCACCGAAATCCCAAAAATAGGTTAAGATTCCGTATGGGATAGTTGAGTTATCAGCAAAATTAAACGAATTGCCAACAAAGCATTGGTTGTTATTATTTACGGTAAACTTGGTAGCAGGGTGCGGATACACTATGCTGTTTAGTGTTGAAGAATCAGTACAACCTTTGTCAGTTGTAACGGTTAATACCACATTAAACGTATCGGCGTAATTATAAACATATACGGGGTTTATCTGGCTTGAAGTATCGGTATTTCCAAATTTCCAAAAGTGTGTAATTGTACCGCTGCTTACAGAACTGGCATCAAGGAAATTGTATGAGTTACCGCGCAAACATTGCGTTGAGTCTGTGGTTGAAAAATCAGCAACGGGTGAGGGAAACAAGTACACGCTATCAAAGCCTGTTGCTGAACACCCTTGGTCAGAAGTTACTGTATGATTAACCGTATAAAAGGTAGAAAGGTTAGGATAAGTATATACTGTATCTGCTTGGGTTGATGTTCCCCCATCACCAAACTGCCAGCTATGGGTTAGTGTTCCGTAATCAATGGTTGAAGTATCATTAAATAGAAACTGATGCCCGTTAAAACACAATGCAGTATCAGGGATAATAAATTTCACTTGTGGAACGGGATAGATAATTACTTGTTTGCGTGCCGTATCATAACAGGTTTCTGTAGTACGTGCAATCAGCATCACCGTTAGTGTATCGGCCGACCCGTAGTTTGATTTTGTAGGGTTAGTAACGTTGCTGGTATCGCCGTTGCCAAACCTCCATGAATAGCCCGCAATAGTGCCGCCCGATGGGGTGTTTGAGGTGTTTGCAAATGCAAAATTTTGATTATTTAAACATTGGCTTGAATCGTTGATGATAAACTCAGCATCGGCATGGGGATATATTACATCGGTGCGGGTAAGTGAATCTTTACAGCCATTGTTTGAAGTAACTACCAGTTTTGCAGGATAAGAGCCTACTGCCGCGTATTGATGACTGGTATTGGTATCAATCGACGTACCACCGTCACCATACATCCACAGATAGAACATCGTATCGGGTGCAGTAATGGTTGATAGGTTGGTAAATGAGAAAAAATTATTTACCAAGCATTGGGTACTATCACTAATAGTGAAGTTTACATTAGGCTTGCTATAAACAATTATTGGTTTTATCAGGGTATCAGGGCAGCCAAAATCACTACGTACCACTAACCTTACGTTGCGGCTACCCGATGTGAGATAATTTTTAGTAGGGTTGGTAGCTGTTGAAGAAGTAGCATCACCAAAAGTCCAGTTATAAGTTAAACCGCCGCTTTTAACAGTTGAAGCACTTGTAAATACATAAGAGTTTCCGTTCAAGCACTGTGTGCTGTCATTAATAGTAAAAGCTGCAACAGGTGAGGGGTACACAAAAATATCTGCTGAATCACGGGTAACGCAGTTTTTATCACTGGTTGCTACCAAGCGTAATTTAAAAGCAGAAGAGTCATTTGTATAAACGTGCGACGGATTTGATTGTGTGCTTGAATCTCCATCACCAAAATACCATTTCACCGTATAGTTTCCTGATGACAATGTACTTGCATCAGTAAAGGCAAACGAGTTTTCATTTAAACAGGCAATGGTTGATGATGCGCTGATTAGGGCGGAAACCACCGGAAAAACAATTACTTGGCGTTGCAACACCCGCTCACAACCATAGTTTGATGTAGCGATAAGCGTTACATTAAACGTATCGTTTGTTGTATAGTTTTTTGTGGGTGAGGTAGCGGTTGAAGTGGTAGCATCATCAAAAAACCAATCATAGGTCATAGAACCCGATGTTATGGTTGATGTATTGGTAAATACAAAGCTATTTGTATTACGGCATTGGTCAGTATCGTTTACTGTAAAAGAAGGAACAGGGCTGGGTACATAAAACATGGAAGCAGCCAGTTTAAAAGGGCGCGGAACGTTGGCAGCATTTGAGTAAACATAAAAGGTATCTCTGTGCAAACCCAAAGTGTTGCCGAAATAATAAAAATCGACCGGATAAAAATTGTTTGGATAAGTAGAGGCTATACTGATAGTAACAGGGAAAGCTCCTTTATGTCCGAAACCACCTCCGGGTGATACTATAGAATCTATAACAAGCGGGTTGTTGCCGTTGTTGTAAAACAATACTTGCGCAAAAGAAGTATCTCCCAAACAAGCAGTGTCAACTGCCGAAGCCGGAGTGGGTGTGATAATTTGCGTGTGAGCGAACGTTGAAAGAAAAATTACAAAAAGAGCAAGTATATATTTTTTCAAATTCATTTTTACTTTGATGGAAGAAGTACGGAGTTGAAAGTAAACAAAATTCCTAGTGTACGAAGTTAAACTAATTACAAAATTTAACAAGGACTTAAGGCTAAGTTTATACGAAAAAAGGCTCTGCAATATTGCAGAGCCTTTTTCATAAAAATTGACTATCTTATTTAAGTTGTTTACTCAAACTGGCGCGTAAATATTCGCGGTTCAGTCGGGCAATAGCCGTAAGAGGAATTTCTTTGGGACACTCGGCACTGCACGCACCTGTGTTGGTACAAGCACCAAATCCTTCTTCGTCCATTTGGTCAACCATATTCAACGCACGGTTATCGCGTTCTGCCTGTCCTTGGGGCAATAGAGCATATTGGCTCACTTTAGCACCCACAAACAGCATTGCCGATGAATTTTTGCAGGCTGCTACGCAAGCACCGCAACCAATGCAAGCAGCCATGTTGAACGA
Source organism: Bacteroidia bacterium (assembly GCA_035906255.1). Taxonomy (GTDB): domain Bacteria; phylum Bacteroidota; class Bacteroidia; order UBA8524; family UBA8524; genus SB11. The sequence goes on along the minus strand of JAMIFM010000001.1, from coordinate 4,160 downwards.
CTCGTCGGCATTGTCTTTTGGTATTGGGGTAGCATTAGCATCGGGTACAGAGCCTGTGTTTACCGAAATATACCCACCTACACGTTGTATGCGGTCAAAAGCAGTCCTGTCAACCACTAAATCTTTAATAACAGGAAACGCATTGGCACGCCAAGGTTCAATAGTAATGGTTTCACCCTCTTTAAAGCTGCGCATATGCAGCTGGCAAGTGGTAACTCCTTTAATGGGGCCATGCGCGCGGCCGTTTATATACATACTGCAACTACCGCAAATACCTTCGCGGCAATCGTGGTCAAACGCAACCGGCTCTTTGCCGTCAACAACCAAGCCGTTGTTTACCACATCCAGCATTTCAAGAAACGACATATCGGGAGAAACATCCTTTGCAGGGTAGGTTTCAAATTTCCCTTCAGTGCTTCTGTTTTTTTGCCTCCAAACTTTCAGTGTAAGGTTCATATATCGTTCAGTTTGTATGTGTTCTAAATTTTATATTTCTAATTTGATATTTGAGCTTAGCTAAGCTGAATTTCAAATAACAAATTTCAAATTGTTCTTATTTGTAACTTCTTGTGGTCAGTTTAACGTTTTCAAACTCAAGTGTTTCTTTGTGAAGGGTTTCGGTTTGGTTATCCCCTTTATATTCCCAAGCAGCAACGTATGAGTAATTTTCGTCATCACGTTTTGCTTCACCGTCTTCAGTTTGGTATTCTTCACGGAAGTGACCGCCGCATGATTCGTTGCGGTGCAACGCATCGTCAACCATCAATTCTCCAAGCTCCAAAAAGTCAGCTACGCGGCCTGCTTTTTCAAGTTCTTGGTTAAGTTCGGCACCTACACCGGTTACACGCACATTTTTCCAAAACTCTTCACGTATGGCGCGTATTTCTTCTTTGGCTTCTTTCAAGCCTTTTTCGTTACGAGCCATACCGCACTTATCCCACATCACCTTACCCAGTTTTTTGTGGTAATAATCAACACTCTCAGTACCTTGTATGCTCAATAATTTGTTGATGCGCTCTTTTACAGTGTTTTCTGCCTCAGCAAACTCAGGCAAATCGGTTGATATAGGCTTACGCTCTACATCGGCCAAATAATCACCAATAGTGTAAGGGATTACAAAATAACCGTCGGCCAAACCTTGCATCAAAGCAGATGCTCCCAAACGGTTAGCACCGTGATCACTAAAGTTTGCCTCACCCAAAGCATACAAGCCGGGTACAGTGGTCATTAGGTTATAATCTACCCACAAACCGCCCATTGTGTAGTGAACGGCAGGGTAAATACGCATGGGTTCTTCATAAGGGTTTTCGCCTGTAATTTGTTTGTACATATCAAACAAGTTACCATACTTGGCTTCTACCGCAGCTTTGCCCAAGCGTTTAATTGCATCGGCAAAATCAAGGTAAACGGCCAAACCGCTTGAACCAACACCACGGCCTTCGTCGCACATTTCTTTTGCGTTACGGCTGGCCACATCGCGGGGAACAAGGTTACCGAATGAGGGGTATTTACGTTCTAAGTAGTAATCTCTTTCTGCTTCGGGTATATCTTTTGCTTTACGTTTATCACCTACTGCTTTTGGTACCCAAACACGACCGTCGTTACGCAACGATTCCGACATAAGCGTCAGTTTCGATTGGTGGTCGCCCGATACAGGAATGCAAGTAGGATGTATTTGGGTGTAGCAAGGGTTACCGAAGTATGCACCTTTTTTATGAGCACGCCATGCAGCAGTTACGTTGCTACCTTTTGCGTTGGTTGAAAGGAAGAACACGTTTCCGTAGCCGCCTGTGCAAAGCAATACAGCATGGCCGCTGTGGCGTTCAATTTCGCCGGTTTCCATGTTACGGGCAATAATACCTCGTGCATGGCCGTCAACCACAACTACATCCAGCATTTCGTGACGCTCGTACATTGTTACTGAACCTTCATTTACCATGCGGTTCATGGCACTGTATGCACCCAATAATAGCTGTTGTCCTGTTTGTCCTTTGGCGTAGAATGTACGCGATACTTGCGCACCACCAAATGAGCGGTTGTCTAACAAGCCGCCGTATTCACGGGCAAAGGGTACACCTTGTGCCACGCATTGGTCGATAATACTCACGCTCACTTCTGCCAAACGGTGTACGTTTGCTTCGCGAGCGCGGTAATCACCACCTTTTACGGTATCATAAAACAAACGGTACACACTGTCGCCGTCGTTTTTATAGTTTTTGGCAGCGTTTATACCCCCTTGTGCAGCAATTGAGTGTGCACGGCGGGCACTGTCCTGAAAACAAAATGCCTTTACGTTATATCCCAACTCTGCCAGTGATGCAGCGGCAGAAGCACCTGCCAAACCGGTACCCACCACAATAATATCGTACTTACGTTTGTTGGCAGGGTTTACCAGCTTTAGTTTAAACTTATGATTGGTCCATTTTTCGCCAATGGCACCTGCGGGGATTTTTGAATTTAATTTGTCAGACATTGTTCTTATTTGTATAAGGTATGTTAGTACAAGGTATAAAGTATCAGCGGTTAAGTGTCTAATGTTTTCTTAAGGTTCACTAACATTTTTGCCACTTGTACACAGTCGTCAATTATTTTTTCACCGGTGTTTTTTGAAATAAAATTTAAACGTTGTGATAACATTAGTTGTGTTTCTAACTCATAGCACGAGCCTAATGCCATCCCTAAAAAGTTTGAAAAATCTTTTTTTGTTGTTCTGCCTGCACCTTCTGCAATAAGTGATGGAATTGAAACCGAAGCTCTGCGCATTTGAGATGTTAGCCCAAAGCGTTCATCGCTTGGGAATCTCTCAGTTGCTTTATAGATTTCAGTCGCTAAATCCATACCGTTATTCCAAACGTTTAACTCTTTAAAGTTGTGCATTATGGGAAGCAGGTCTTTATACTTTTATCTTTCTACTTTATACTATCCAATAAAAACACAAACAGGGATAAGCGCAAATAGTATCGGAATGATGATACCAAATACCCAAACTCCTATAAACTTAATAAGTCCGTTGTATTTGTTGTGATTAATACCCAAAGTTTGGAAAGCACTTTTGAAACCGTGCACTAAGTGAAAGGCCAATGCTCCCATAGCAAAAACGTACAGCAAAACCAGCAAAGGGTTTTTAAATGCGCCTTGTACCTCGCGGTTTAGGTCTTTTACTATAATGGTTTTGGTAGTTTGGGTATAAGTTTCCTGCATTTTAGCCTCAATGGGTGCAACAGCAGTATCCATTCCGATGGTTTTTCCGCTGTTCAGGTCAATTTCGTATTGCGCATAAGGTATTTTCCCCCAGTGGTACTCTGCCCAAAAGTCGCTCATGTGTACAGCAATAAACACAAGGATAATAGTGCCTAAAACACCCATCCAACGACTGGCCCAAAAACTGGTGGTGTTACCCGGTGCTACAGCATACTTGCTTTTGCGGGCTGCCATGTTTTTATTGGCAAGGTAAAGACCCATTACAGCATGGTATAAAATACTTGCGTATAGAGCGTATGAAATGAATTTGATAACGGGAAACGTGGTCATAAAAACCGCATACACGTTAAAGGCCAATCCACCGTCAGACTTAAGTAATTGAAGGTTGCCGCTAAGATGTATGGCAAGAAATGAGCACAAGAACAAGCCTGTGAGGCTCATGGTTACTTTTTTACCTATTGACGATGATAATGTTTTGATTACCCAATTCATGTGTGTTTACTTATATTGAGAGGTAGTTTTTTAACGGGGCAAATTTAAGGCTGTGTTAACCAATAACAACTATTTTAACTAAATTTAGAATATATCTAAATACAGACTGATAAACGCTTGTTAGTGGCTGAAAATCTTTTGATTGCAAAAGGAGTGTTTGATTAAAAAACACCGGCATAATTAAATGGTGTAATCTTCTTCAACTCAGCCTTTACATTATCGTTCACATTTAGTGTATCAATAAACTCTGCAAGACTTTGCTTGGTTACTTTGTGGTGTGTGCGGGTAAGTTCTTTTAGCGCTTCATAGGGTTTATCATAACCTTCGCGACGCAATACGGTTTGTATGGCCTCAGCTACTACAGCCCAGTTACTTTCAAGGTCAAGGTCAATAGCATCTTTGTTTAGCAACAACTTGTTAGCACCTTTAATAATAGAGGTATAAGCAATTAGTGAATGGGCGATGGG